>LGYU01000028.1 GCA_001302245.1 Chitinophagaceae bacterium PMP191F | reverse complement strand
TCACCTTTGCTTCTAAATCAGGCAAAGTTGCTAAAGCGGATCTACTCGACGGTTGCTATACTTTTGTTAAAGTGCATGTAGGAAATCCGCTTCAAACAGTTACATTGGGAGCAGGAGCTGCACAGTATAATGATCAGGCTACTATTTTTACTAATACTAGTCTTGCTGAATTCCCCGAACAACTCAAAGTACCTTATACTTTGATCACTTCAGAAGGCAATTTTGGAGAGATTATAGACAACCCTTCATCAGAATGCCCAATTACTATTAGCCAACCTGTTTGCTGCTACCAGGTAGAAAATAACAAAGTGGTTTGGATCAGATTCGGTGTACGTACAGCTGAATAATGTAATACCAAATTATATATCAGTCATCTTTATGTAAAGATGACTGATATATTTACAGTATCAAATAATATATCGATTATCCTTGAGAAGGGAAATTTATATATTCTTCTAGTACAATCATGATGATTATATTAGATAGAAGAGAACAAGTGAGAGTAGCGTATTTTGACATCCAAAATATAAATTTCTTAAAATATATCCTAAACTTTAAAAACCTTCAATGAAACGTACAATACTGATTACATCCGGCATGTTGAGCACAGCACTATTAATCCTGCTGGTTATTTTATACAGCCAACATACGCAACAAAAAAAGCCTAACAATTTTACCAGGGTCTGGCTTGCCGATGCCATTACCGCCATCCACGATACTACCCTGCCTGTACCTGTTATGGGCTTATGTCCGTCTAGTGCAGATTGTTTGTTTTTCACTTCAAGAGACCCACGTGTATTGATCACTACGAACACTCAATTATCCATTATTGACACTCATCTTCTGCGCATCCCGCTACGTACACAATTACTAACATCCAGTGAATTGTTTATTGATTCGCCTTATATCAATCTTATTACCAAAAACTCGCCTTCCCTGATCCGGTACAATATTCAAAGTGACAGCTTTAACATCAGCAGGTTACCTACTCCTCTTATTACCCGCATCTCACACATATCTCCCTCTGCGATGGTAATACGCACATTCGATTCGCTACAGCAATCACAGCTTTTTGCTATCATTAATACACGCACTGGCAAAAAGGTACAGGAAAAAGTGATCACAGAGCTGGCAGGAGATGCAGGATTTGCTTCAGACGGGCTATTAGCTTATGATAATAATAGCCATCATATTTTTTATACACAGTTTTACCAGAATGTTTTTTACGCCCTAGACACCAACCTGAACCTGTTGTACAAAGGAAAGACCATTGATACCATCAATACCAACCAGGTATATTCCCGTGCTTTTACAGACTCAGGTAAGCACAATGGCAGCCGCATGCCTGCTGTACCCTTAAAAAGGATCATGAATGGCATGAATGCAGGCAATGGTTATCTTTTTGTATTGGGAGCATTGCATGCAGATAACGAACTAACAGATAACGCCCGCAACAATACAGTGGTAGATGTATACAAGGCTATGGATGGCCAATATAAAGGCAGTTTTTATATACCCAATATCAACGGAAAAAAAGTACAGGCAATACAGATCACTGATAAACATGTACTGGTTGCTGTATACAAAGACCAACTCGCCACCTGGCAATTGAATATTTAGTCATGTAACCTCATTAAAAAGTTATACGATATTGATAATAGCTGATTATTGGGGCCATCCTGGGTTTTGTTGCATGCCCGTCATGGCAATGATATCATCCGGGATAGGGAAGGTATACCTGTAACTATTTGGCTCCAGGCTGATAATCGTTCCATTAATCATCCTATTGATGGTGACAGTAAACCGTGATTCTTTATTTAACCGCCGCAAATCCGTCCAACGGGTACAACGCCTTATCAACTCTTTTTTACGTTCAGCTAGAATAATGGCTAATGCTTCATCTGCCGAGTTTGCTGCAAATTCAACAAAAGCGCCGTCTTTCCAACGGTTAATCATCAAGGTATTCAGATCTTTTAGTGCGGCTTGTGTCTGCCCCTGGCGCGCTAAACACTCAGCCCTGACAAGGTATACCTCATCTGTAGCAAGACCATTAAAGTTTAGTGAATTTCCTGTATATCCTCCCTTAAATATGTATCCACGTCCATTTTTTACGTTGAAAAAAAATGATTTACGCAAATCGTTTAGCGCATAGGTATTATATACTGCTGTATCAATCAACAAATTATTACCATTTTCGGCGCCATTCACATTAGAATTATGATACAATACCTCTTCATTCAATTGACTGAATGGGTAAGATGCTGCACTACTCAGTTTTCTGTAGTCCATTAGCGTACTATACAAATTAAGACAGGAGTCTGCAGCCATTTTGGCTTCGTCATATTTCCGCATGCTCAAATATACCCTGGCCAGCATAGCAAAACAGGCGGATCTGCTGGCTCGTGTTTTATAAATTTGATTCACCGGCACAAGATCCTTGGCAATTTTCAGATCCGAAAGAACTTGTGCATACGTAGTCGCTACAGTAGATCTTATTGAAGGAACACTGATATCAGATACCAATCGCAGCGGAATGCTTAAATCTGTTGCAGCAGTTATTTCGTCATATGTAGGAGCAAATTCCTGTGCCAATTCATAAAAAGCTTTGGCCCTCACAAACAAAGCCTGTCCTTTAATGTTATTGTATTGCTGTACTTCTACACTACCATCGGGTTGTAAGTCAGCCAAGCCATCCAATACTGTATTTACCACCAGTATTTTCTGATAAGGAGCGTTTCCTCCGCTGCCCCAATCCAACGAGGCAGTATAAGGATATATTCGCGACCAGGTATAAGCATTTTTAGCCTGGTCCGAAATAGTGGGAAAATAAGTATCGTTGAATACATTGTAATCAGTAGCTATTTCTGTTAACCAAGGCCAACTTTGATTCAATCTTCCCGTGTTATCCATCATTAACTGGAAATCTTTTAGAGAAGCAGGAATACCAATAGAAATATCCGGTTTGGCATCCAGCCATTTCTGACAAGCTGAAAAACTAAAGGTACTCAAGCATAGACAAGTGTTGATAAGGTAGTTTTTCATATACTGCGGTTTATGTGTGTCTATAAACTCATGTTTAACCCGATAGCAAAATTTCGTTGTGGCCGCTGTGGACCATTGCTATTATCCGGATCAAGGCCATACCGGTTGGCACGCCAAAGTATACCAATATTAGAAACATAGGCGTACAATTGCACCTGGTTCAATGGTAATTTTTTAATATTGGATCTGTCAAAACTATAGCTCAAACGGATATCATTCAAACGGATATGATCGCCTTTTTCCACCAATATACTTGAGTTATTATAAAAATTAGTTCTGTTGGCTATTCCGCCAACCGTTAAAGAAGGCACGCTGGTAAATTGCTCATCACCGGGCTTTTGCCAACGCACCAAATAATCAGCATGCATACTTCCTTTACTTAACGTACTGCTGTAATCAACAGAGTTTCTGCGGAAATAATAGCCCAGTTTATAAGTAATATTCAATGATACCTGTAATTTTCCCAGATAGAAGGTGTTAAGTATGGAACCAAACACTGATGGATTCAGCCTGCCACTGTATACCAGGTCTTCCGGCTTTGTATTGGTGCTACTCATTACAGTATTATAATCAGCAACTGTATCCTTTACAAAGCCCCTGGGATCACCATTTATAGGATCAAGACCAGCCCAGCGATAACTATACAGAGCAAAAAGAGGCTTTCCGATAACAGGAATCCCTGTTATATAGCTCAGTGCCGCAGGTGCAGTTGTCCTGTTAAAAACAATCACCTTATCCGCATTATAACTCAGGTTAAAACGGGTTGTCAAGTTAATATTTTTGCTAACAATATTTTTCGTATTCAACATCAGATCGATTCCCTTTCCTGTTATACTGGCACTATTACCTGTATAACTACTTACACCAACTGTAGGATCCACCAATACACTACCAATGAGATCAATACTCTTTTTGTAATACAGATCAATGCTTCCACTAATCCTTTCATTTTTAGTGGTAGCATCAACTCCCACATTGATCATCCGGATCTTTTCCCAACGCAGTTGCAAATTAGGTGGGCTGGCTAATAAAGCATACGGTATATTATATAGGGCATTCCTATTTTGGTAGCTAATAGTCGAATAACCAGAAACATTATTTTTCATATTACCCTGGTAACCATAGGTAGCCCTGATCTTCAAGAAAGGTAACCAGTCAATATGATAAAAGCTTTCTTTGGAAATATTCCAGGATACACCTGTACTCCACAAAGGGGTGATCCGTTGATTTGCTTTTACGCCAAATGCATTGGAACCATCCAAACGGGCACTTCCGGAAATAGTATATTTTTCCCGGAAAGTATAAGCAGCATTGGCAAAACTGCTGACTGTACGGTTTAGTGTACTTGTATAGCTGATAGGATTAGGAATCCTGGATTGTCCCATAGCAGGGCGTGTACGATACGCTGAATCATAATTGATGCGGGTACTGAAAGTGCCTGTTTCATTGTCATATCCATATAGTCGTACTCCAGACCATCCACTGGCCTGTACCTGCCCCAGTTCTGCGCCTGCAATGGCTATGACATCATGTACACCCCATATATGTGAAAAATTCAATTGTCCACGCAAGTTATAGCTAGTCACCTCATTATTGCCCCGTTGCATCAATCCTCCCAGCGGAACCGGGTAAGTGAGTTGACCGGAACTCATTGCCATATAACTATTCACCAGGTTACGTACCATATAACTTTTGGGATCGTAATAGGTTTCACTATTGTTTTGTCCCTTTGTATATTGATATTTAACCTCAGCACTCAGTCCTTTGATCACCTGGTACCGGATACTACCCCCTAAACGAGCATAGGTTTGCCTGGAGACAGGCTTAATGTATTTCGGGTCTTCCAGCGGTACAAAATGCCAGTCCAGTAACCCCGGATAACTGGCAGTGTCAATATAGGTGCTACGCAAAGAAGACAATACCGGCAATGCTTTTCCCGCATTGTCCACCAATTGAGTGTAGGGAATGCCTGTAGAAAAGTTAGTTGCAGCTCCTTTATTACCACTTAATACATAATTGATATAGGTGCTGATCTCAAGCGACCGGATAGGACGAAAGGTATTGGTCAGGTTAAAAGTGATCCTGTCACTGCCACTTCTGACATGATTGTATGGATTGGTCTGAAAGGCAGCATTATACCCTAATGAAGCATAATAATTAAAAGTAGCAGAACCTCCGGAAACATTCAGTGCATATTGTTGCTGCAGCGCTACCTGTGAAACATATTTATTGATGTCATTACGCACATCATGATTTTTAAGCATATTCAACTGTGCTTCGGCCTCTGCAGCGCTGATAGCACCACTCCGTTTTCTGGCCAGTATCTCTACAGCCGGTGATAAAGAAGGATAGCTGACAGTATCAATGATACTTCCATCATATGCGCCCTGGTTAAACAAGTACCGCTCCAGTTCCACATAATCCGCAGGGCCGATGATCGGCTGTGAAAACAGGTGTGGTTTTTCTACAAAATTAAAACTGGAGTTAAATCCGATACGTGCTTTCTGGTTGTAGTTTCCTTTTTTGGTGGTGATCACGATCACCCCGTTACCCGATTTTACCCCCCAGATGGAGGCGGCAGCGGCATCACGGAGTACCGTGATGCTTTCTACATCATTTGGATTCAGATTACTGAGCGCAATACTGCTACCCCCACTACTACCATCTTCGTTGTAAGGGAAACCATCTACCACTATCAATGGACGAGCATCTGCATTGATAGTACTGATACCTCTTATGGTAATGGCGCTCTGGTTCCTGCTGGAACCTATATTTTTGGGCTCGTAATCGAGACTGTTGGTAACATTGTAAATACGATCCAGTATACTGCCAGAAACGCCCCGGTTGATCAGTTCGCTGTCCACCTTCACAAAACTGCCGGTGGCCCGTTCCTTGTTTAGCGTAATATACCCTGTACTGAACACCACTTGCACCTCTTTCATCTGCTTTATCCTGTTCGAGAGTGCAATACCTACCACAGTCCTGCCTGCAAGATTCACTTCATACACTTCTGTATTAACACTGGTAAATACCAATACAGCATTACGCGCAACATTTTTCAATGAAAAATTTCCTTCTGCATCCGTGTAGGTGGCTTTATTACTCCCTTTTATAGTAACTGTTGCCTGCTCTACAGGTTTTCCCTGTTCATCCGTAACACGTCCACGCACCAGGGCAATAAAAGGTTGCGTGGTATCTATCAGCACAGGAGTATGTAATAATTCGGCCAGGGGATCTATCTCCGGTATTGACTGAACCATAGAATCCATCGCCGATGCGACCTCATCTGTTTTGTTACGTATTATTACTACACTGTCTTCAATACTATACGAAACAGGCTGCTGTTTGAAACAATATACCAGCAATTCTTTCACCAGCATATTGTGTACCTGTACGTTTACAGGACGCGTAAGTGCCAGTTGCTCTTCTGTATAGATAAAGCGGAAAGGCGTTTGTTTTTCTATTTCCCGGAAAATCTTTTTAAGAGGGGCATTACTGATATCCAAAGTAACTGTTTGCGCAAAACCAGTTGCCCGGGCCTGCAAACAAAAAGTAATCGTAAGCAATAAAATAATCAAACGAAAAGGAAGGATATAAATGATATTGAGTGCTGATGATGCAGGTACATCACGTGAATGCAGTTGGTTGTATACGAACAGACACCTTTTCTTTGGCATAACAGCTTGTTTCGGTAGTATAATATATCTGATGGCTGGTTAACCGATAACACAACCAAAATCGTAACTGGTTTAGGAAGCTCTGGGAAATTCAATAAACATTACTACAGGTACAAGCAATGAATACCCGATACTCTCCACATAAAAAATTTTGCCGAAAAATCGGCAAATAAAAATTTGTAATTAGAGCTTGGTAAGCAATCGTAAGAAGGATAAGGTAAATATCTATAAAGGAGGTGTTTACAGGAGCATTGGATAGATTTAAACAGACACAACATTGTCATTTCAGACATATGCTTATATCTAATTTACTATTAAAACAAGGCAGTAATTATTTATGACTAAAAGTTTATAGTTTTTTTGTAAACATTTTATAGCCAACTTAATAGAGGTCAATATACAATTTCTAAGGATTGTAGAAAAGCATATATAAAAACATATAAAACAAACCATTATGCAACAAAACAAATCCCCATAATAGCTTTCATGTATTTCTATCATGTGTTTGTTCTGAAAAAAGAAAAGATCAGAAATATTATTGTTTATTCAGCCAGCGTGGCTTCTCCATCCCCCTTTCGCACGATTACCAATCACCCAGTAATAACAGAATACGGTAGAACTGCTGCACTGCGGTGTCACTACCACCGCACCATCCACATCCAGTACTACTTCGCGGTCGTCACAATCCAGCTGGGGCAGATAGGATACAAACTCATACTCGCAATCGGTCAGCAGGTTCCAACCGGGATAAGGCGTTGCGTCCATGGTAAAACTCATGGCCAGCAGGGCAGCCACGGCTGTAAAGGCGATGTTAAGGCGGTTTTATAGTTAAGGTTGCTTTGGGACAAAGCTAGCTGAAACAAACCAGCCTACCTGTCCTAATCAAGGAGTACAATTCAATAATTTCACCAACTTGTTTACAAGGCGCAACAATATACATACCCTTATCCGGCCAGTGTTCGGGTTGTTTTTTAGTCTTTACCAATATAAACCTGATGCCACAATTGACATCAATCAATTAATGCAAACAATTTACAGGTAAGCGTTAGTTATAATAGGTTGTTTTATTGTCTTAATAATACCGGAGGGGAGTCTGTATATCCAAACCCTTTGAAAAACCCGTATTGAACCGGTACTGTTCCGGCTGGTTCAATAGCTTACCCTCATACTGAGGCAAACGGAACCTACCGTTATAACACCTGCCGGGGAATTTTATCATCGCCTGCTTTTTCCTACATCCGCCGATATCATTTACCGGCAGCGTGTTATTCCGGAATACCTATACTCCCCTTTATCAGTCGCTATTTTGTTGTATTGAAATCAATTCATATCCTTTATATGTCCCCTGTTAGTTACCGGCAATATGAATCTGTACAAACTTTTGAACAGCATCCGGCATTGCCAGCCCAGGAAACCTTACTCCGCCAGCCGCCGCGCCATCATTCACCTGTATGGATATTGTTATTACTGACAATGCTGCCGATGGCAGTAATGTTATATGGCCTGTTAATCTCTCCCACTAACGATTATGAACAAACTGTTACACTACACATGGAAAACGCCCGGCTCAAACAGATTTTTAAACTAATTGAACAGCAAACCAGCTATCATTTTTGTTACACCGAAGAACAGATGTCCATTTCCCGTCCTGTTACTATGGATGTGAGTGAGGAAAAAATATCCAGGGTATTACAATCCTGTTTCCGCGGTCAGCCGTTTACGTATGTACTCGTAGATACCGTGGTAGTGGTGCAAACGGTTCGGAAGAAGCAATAAGGTGTTAGCAGTCAGGTAATGGAATTTAGCTTTTGAACCACGCACGGAGACACAAAGAAACACAAAGCAATCGGGATGTGATATTTCGTATTTCTTTCAGACATCAGATCTCTGACTTCGTCTTACCTGAACCTTAAACCTTTTGCATTGCTCCTTTCCCCTATCTTCGCCCCATGAATCTCCCCATCTCCCGCATTGGTTTTGGCTGTATGTCGCTGGGTGCTGATGATACCCTCAACAGTCGCCTGTTACACCGCGCATTGGAAGCCGGTATCAATACCTTTGATACTGCCGATCTGTACAACCACGGGCAAAATGAAATAACTATTGGTAAAGCAATACAAGGCAAACGCACACGGGTTTTCCTGGCTACCAAGGTTGGTAATCAATGGCGAGCTGATGGCAGTGGCTGGGACTGGAATCCCCGCAAAGACTATATCCTGACTGCAGTAGAAGACAGCTTACGCCGACTACAAACCGATTATATAGATCTGTATCAATTGCACGGTGGCACGATCGATGATCCCATTGATGAAACCATTGAAGCTTTTGAATTACTCCGGCAACAGGGTAAAATATTGCACTATGGTATTTCCTCTATTCGTCCCAATGTTATCCGTGAATATGGACGTCGTTCAAAGATCGTTACGGTCATGATGCAATACAGCTTGCTGGACAGAAGACCGGAAGAAAGTTGTTTGCCATTACTACAACAACATCATATCGGTGTGTTGGCTCGCGGTACCCTGGCCAAAGGACTACTGGTGAACAAGCCTGCTGCACCTTATCTCCATTATGATGAAAACGCCGTACAGAAAGCCGCTGCTGCCATTCAATCCTTATCAGGCCCACAACGAAGCACAGCACAAACTGCCTTACAGTTTGTATTACAAAACAGTGCAGTACAGTCTGCCGTAACAGGCATCAGCAATGCACAACAACTGGAAGATATTATCGGTGCCCTTCACGCCCCTGCCCTGTTGCCGGAGGAAATGCAGTGGCTGCGCAATACGATCCCGGTGAATCGTTATACAGAGCATAGGTAGTTGGAGACTGAACGCAGAACTTCTAACGCGGAATACAGCCGCAAGCCTTGAGCTACTAGCGGCGAACTGAATACAAAGCGCTAGCGAAATACAGATTACGTCTTAGCGGCTCATCAAACCATCAGGTATCTCCATTTTCAAATTAGCTCCCATCCTTTTGTTAAAAAACTGTCTCACAATCCTTTAACTGCCACTATTAACTTTACCCTATCAGTTTCTAATGCCGTTCTAATCTCTTTATGCCTGTCAATCCGTAGCTTCGGTGCCGGAAATGATGAATATACTTTTGATCGAAGATGAGGCTTCTGTGATCTCGCTGGTCAAGCGTGGTTTAACGGAAAGCGGTATGAACGTCAGCGTGGCGATGGACGGTGCTACCGGTTTGCAGATGGCACAGGAACAGACCTTTGATGTACTGTTGCTGGATATTATGCTGCCCGACACCAATGGTATCCAGGTATGTAAAACCCTGCGCCAGCAGGGCACGGAAATCCCGATACTGATGCTTACAGCACTGGGCTCTACCGAAAACATTGTTACCGGGCTCAACAGTGGTGCCGATGATTACCTGGTTAAACCTTTTAAATTAACCGAACTCATTGCACGCATTCATGCGCTTGGTCGCCGTAATAACCGTGCGCCCAAACAGGATCAACAATTGCTGCAGGTGGCCGACCTGGAACTAAACCTGGCTACCCGCCAGGCCAAACGTCATAATACAGAGATCACACTGACCTCTACCGAATACCGCTTGCTGGAGTTTTTTATGAAAAACGCCAACCGCGTGCTTTCACGCATGGAGATACTCGAAAACGTGTGGGAGATCGATTTCAATCTTGGTACCAACGTAGTAGATGTGTATGTAAATTATCTGCGACGTAAAATTGATAAAGATTTTGAACCCCGGCTCATTCATACCATGATTGGTATGGGATATATTATGAAAGCGTAGGCCATATGAAAATCAGGAATAAGATCACCACGCTGTTTACGTTGCTTACGGCACTGGCGCTGCTGCTGCTCAGCATATTCATTTATTTTTTTACAGGTCAGTATATCGATAATGATTTTTTGCACCGCCTGGAAGTACGTGCCGGCATTGCTGCGCAGGCAAAATTTGATGAAGGGGAAATGAATATCGCCGTATACAACCAGATCCGCGACACGCACCTGCAACGACTGCCACAGGAAAGAGAATATTTTTTCCAGCTACCGCTCGACAGCAGGCATGATTCCCTGTTGAGTAACCTGCCGGCTTCATTTATACAACAGATAAAGCGCAATAAAAAAGCCAACTATCATCATGATGATACCTGGTATGTGGGTATTCATTATCCGCACAAGGGGCAGGACAATATTGTATTACTGTCTGCCGAAAATGAAACCGGTCAGCATGTATTGAAAAATGTACAGAAGAATTTATTACTGGGTATATTATTCATTGTACTGGTAGTATACATAGCCGGTTTATTGTTGTCACGCGAAATTGTTCAGCCACTTTCCCGGATCATTTACAACGCGCAGAAGATCACGGCTACCAACCTGCACATGCGTTTACCGCCTACTCCCAGCAAAGATGAGATCGCCGAACTGAACGATACTTTTAATGATATGCTGGACAGGCTGGAAACTGCTTTTGAAACGCAAAGCAATTTTGTAAGTAAGGCTTCTCACGAATTACGTACTCCGCTTACTGCCATTATGGGAGAAGCGGAACTGGCGCTGATCCGGGAACGTTCTGTACAGGAATACCAGGCTTCACTGGCAGTGATCCAGCAACAGGCCGGTCACCTGCAACAACTCACCACCTCACTGCTGGAACTGGCGCAGGTTAGCTTTGATGGTCAGCAATCATTTATGACCGAAGTACGGCTGGACGAATTGTTACTGGAAACCAAACGCCTGCTCGATTTCAGTGATCCCGGCAATCAGGTGCATCTCGATTTCTCGGCACTGCCCGTTAACTCTGATATACTGTGTATACAAGCCAACCAACTGTTGTTGAAACAGGCCCTTGCCAATATCATTCAGAACGCGTCCAAATATTCACATGGCAAAGAAGTGCAGGTATCTATTTATGATAGCCCGGAAGCCATCCACATACAGGTTACCGATCATGGCATTGGTATTACAGCGGAAGATCTGCCACATATCTTTGAACCCTTTTTCCGCGGCAGTAACACAGCTCTTTTTAAGGGATATGGTATTGGTTTGCCGTTAGCGCAAAAGATCATTCGCATGCACCAGGGACAGCTGCGTTTCACCTCACAGGCCGGTAAAGGCACTACTGTAGAGATCTTATTCCCGATAACTGAGAAGGCGCAAGGTTAAGCATGAAGTCGGAAGTCAGAAAAAATAAAGCGTGCAAAGTCGCCAAGATGCAAGGAAATAATGTAGAATATTGAATAAAGAAGTGGAAGCTTGAAAAATACCAAATACGAAGTTTGAAATATGTTTTGCTAACTGCTAATACCTGCCCCCATTGTGTTCCTCTGTCTTGTGCCCTCGTGGTTCAAAAAGGCTGCGAGTAATGTACTTTGAGCCGCGAGTAAATACAAAGCTGGAAGGCTTGAGAAGTTGACAGGTAAATCAAGAATCGGGAACGCTGTATCTTTTAATCAAGTGTACAGCAATTGCAGAAACCAGAAACACATAACCAGAAACTGTTTTCACTAACAACTCACGCCTAATTGATTCCCAGCCCTTTAACAACTCCTTAGCAGATTCTAATCCCATTCTAACACCTCTCTTAAACCGCTCTAATGGTGCCAATATAGTTTTGTATTGTCAAAGCACAGCAGTGCATTATTCAACGGAAAAAAACTATGGTATGAAAAACATTATCATCCCTCATCTGCCCAACAATACTTCGCTGGAATTATTCAGACTGGCCTTGCAATTGTACACGGAGCCAATGACCGTTAATTTCCTGGAGATATGTGAACTGCCCGATAACTATAATGATATCATTACCCTGAAGCGCGACCGGCAACAGAATTTTTATAATGCCGGTTTTGTAAAACAGGTACAGCAATTGCGCAGCAGACACGTAGCACAGGTACAGGAAGTTCATTTTGATTATATCTACAGCAACTCACCCGCCGTATTCAGAAACTATGCACATTCTAAAGATGCCACATTGGTTATCTATTATGATGATGCTTCCAACAGTGAAACCACTAAAATGTTACTGCGTAGTAAACTACCGTTGCTGTACATCAATAAATTACCAGTTAGCATTGAATCCATACAGCCAATGCCTGCCGGTAGAAAAAACATACAGGAACCGGTGCTGGCTGAACCAGCCTACAAACGGCAGACTGCTGAAGCTGTATATGTACAACAAGGAAATGTCAACATGGCCCGTTCACAACACGTTCCGGCCAGCATTATACAGCAATATAGCTTACTGGAGCATACGCTTACCCATGTATCGCACCAGTTAAAAGACAGCCTGTACAGTACACGAAAAATGAATCACCTGCAACGTTACTTCCTGAACAGCCAGAAATTAAGTGGCTTGTTACAACAGGACAACAGGCAAATGTTATTGCTGGTATAAAACAGATCGTAAACAGCGTGTCAGAAGAGCTCCGTGGTTTTGTGCTGCTATAAAGCAGGCTGTATTTATTCACCATAAAGATTGAGATATACTATGTTACTGAAACAAAAAATACCATTCAGCTATATTTTTTCCAAGATCAAATACGAGATCATTTTTATCTCGCTGTACACTACCCTGATCTGGTTCCTACGCGAAGATCTTGGACTTACCAGTCTTACCATACCATTGGGTATCCCTACCATATTGGGTACAGTATTGTCACTGTTGCTGGCATTCCGCTCCAACCAGGCATACGACAGGTGGTGGGAAGCACGCATCATCTGGGGAGCTATCGTGAATGATTCACGCACACTGGCACGACAGATACAATGTTTTACCAATACGCCATTCAGCAGTGAAGAAAAAGATCATTTCACAGAGCGGTTTATCAAACGGCAGACAGCATGGTGTTATAGTCTTTCACAGGCACTCCGTGGATTGGAACCGCTGGCAGGACAGGAAAAACATTTCTCCAAAAAAGAACTGGCATTCCTGCATACACACGACAATATTCCCAATGCCATACTGAGCCTGCATGCAAAAGACCTGAAACTGGCTGTGGAAGAAGGCTGGATCAATGAATTTCAACAGGTGGAAATTGAACGTACATTGACACGTTTGTGTGATGCAATGGGTAAATGTGAGCGTATCAAGAATACCATATTCCCGATGACCTACACCATGTACACGCACTTTGCACTGTACTTCTTCATCATGTTGCTGCCCTTCAGCGTTATTGAATATGTAGGTATTATTGAGATCCCGCTGGTAACAGCACTGGCTTCTTTCTTTCTGCTGATAGAACGTATGGCGGTGCATCTGCAGGATCCTTTTGAGAACAAACCAACTGACACTCCTATGACTTCCATATCGCGTACCATTGATCGAAATCTGCGACAAATGATCCACGAAACCGAAGCCGTTCCTGAAAAGATAAAAGCAGACAATTATTATCTGCTGTAAGTTTCTCCCTCTCATGTAACCCGTAATAATCCGGATGCCGCCTTTTGGCGGCATCCCTTTTTACGGGCAGTCCTACCTTGTTCTGTGCTATTTTCTATATCCATTATGCCTAAAATCCTTTACATTCGCATTAAAATAATCACCTATATGGATCTGAAATCTCTCTTTGAACAGGCTGCGGCAGACAGTAAGAGTTTATCCGAGCGCCCCAGTAACGACTCTTTACTGCAATTGTACTCACTGTACAAGCAGTCTACTGAAGGAGATGTTAATGTAGATCCTCCTGCCAATCCATTCGATTTTGTTTCCAAAGCCAAATACGAAGCCTGGGCTGGTTTAAAAGGCAAAACGCAAGACACTGCCATGCAGGAATATATTGAGCTGGTGAATAAATTGAAAAGCTGAATCTGGCTAAACGCTCAACGCCGAATGCCTGTGCGGTTATAGGTTTTAAGTGGAATACAATCAAAAGCACAATGCTGAATACTTAACACTGAATACAGCGGCGGGCAAATACAGCAGTAGCTAATCTCGACTGACGTTTACACGTTTGCCCCCCAACCATCAAACCATCCAGCCTTTTAACAATCAGCCTTTTCATTTTCAAATCATCGAATTTTCAAATTGGAGCAGCACCAGCCATCAAACAATCAATCCTTCTAACCATCTCGCAATTAGAGCATTTTCAAATCAGCACATTCTCTAATTTTCAAATTCTTAAAAGCTCCCTGCACTTCTCCACATCTCCTTTTTGTGGGATCAATAATTTTGCTATAGGCTGTTGGGCTATGGTACAATAACGATACATATTGTAAAATGTGGTAATACTATAGGCAATGGTACTGGCAATGGCCGCCCCGGTTTTACCCCAACCAGGTATCAGCAGAAAATCAAACAGCAGTATTACAGACAAACAAATAGCTGCGCTATACAAAGTGATCTCCGGTCTGTAAATACCCGAAAAAAAAGCACCTAATACAGTAGTGATACTATACAGCCATACACCGGGCAACAACAGTAATAACAATGAAGCACTGGGAGCAAACTGTACACCAAATACAAACGGAATGATCCAGGCGGCAGTTACCGCACACAATATCATTAATAACAGGTTGGCAAGATTCATAATACGGATCACACGGGTGATATTGGAAGTTTCAGAACCCGGTAACTGGTTGGATATAACCGGGAAAAGAATGCTGTATGCCAGGTTGGGTACTACCCAGAAAAACTGCGATAATTTCACCGCCAGCGCATACCAACCCAGCTCCTTTTTATCATAATAGAAATCCAGTATCCAGTAATCAGCACGATAAGCAACAAACTGCAACAGGTTGGCGATATATTCTACAAATGCATACGCTGCAAACAAACGTAGCTGTTCCCTGGCCGGTGCACGAAAAGTAAATGCCTGGCCACTGGCTATACGAAATATAATCAGCAACAATAAGGTTTGTAATGCTGTTAATGCAACGTACAGCAGCAGGTAGCTTTCAGGTTGCCACGCACGCACAAAGAACCACAATACCAGCCATACCTGCATCATCACTGCATTGGTGATGACCATCCACCGGTTGAGCAATGTATAAAAATGAAAACCGTTCAATAAGGCAGTGATCTTTTCTGTAACAGAAGTACTGATCACAAATAGTAATAATACCGGCAGCGTAAACGACAACAGGTGTGCTCCTGTAAAATAGACAGCAACAACATCTGCCAGTATGGTAACACCAACCTGTATCAGCAATACAATGACAATGAACCAGTAAATATGCTGTAACGTAAGTTTGCGGGAGGCTATATGGTAGGTGATCGCAGAATCAAGTCCCAAAGAAGTAACCATGTTAAAAATGGCTACAGAGGCGATCAGTAAAGATATTAAACCGTATCCTGCTATGCCCATCAGCCGGGTAAGCAAAATGGTGATCAATAGCTGGATACCAATATTCAGTAAACGATAAATGCTGTTGGCTGCAATAGTTTTGTTTAGCGCCATGCTGTAGTATACTCCTTTACTGCGCCAAAAATAGCGCATTTCAGGAGTAATGGCAATTACACAACTCTTCCCTGCTTATAGCAAGTATTCAAACATGCCATAAGCACAAACGTTTTGCACCTTAAACCCTGTACCTTAACCCTTGTACCTTGCGCCTTTTACTCCATCCCCACTGTTTCACGCTTCATAGCCTGTTCCAGCTTTACCAGGTCGCGTGCATCAATCATTTCCTCCATTTTTTGAAACAGCACTTCATCTTCAAAGCTGGTATGCTCATCGATCATCCGTGCAAAGGTTTTACAAAAGCTGGTGCCATTGCCGTTCAGCAGTGGTAAACGCTGGGCCAGCACACGCATGGTATCATGCTCGCGATGCAGAATGTGGATATAACTGCTGTTGAAACGATGAAGATGCAGAAAAGGTAACAGAATATGATCCTCAGCATCAATATGTTTTTGCAGATCGTTCTTCCAGAAGGTAAGCATGTAATGCTGAAGTGTAGCGCTGTCTTTGTCCTGTCCGATAGCATCAAAAATACAGGAACATTGTTGACGATCGGCCATATGCTGACTGTGCAGCAGGGCCAGTGTTGCTATAGTTTCCATACCCCATGTTCTCCTCTCTATCAAGTTAGTTAATTTTTATGCTCCCACCAGCAAAACACCCATTTTTACCAGTGTATTAACAATGCGAAGAAGAACCAGGATCATTATAAACAAAAATGACGTGCAGAGATCCACACGTCATTTTCAATATCGCAAAACACTGCAGACATAGCTGCAATACTGTATACTATACCTTCAGGCTTTTGATGATGGTTACAAACTCTTCTGCATTCAGAGAAGCGCCGCCTACCAGGCCCCCATCCACATCAGGATTGGCAAACAGTTCTTTTGCATTATTGCCTTTTACACTGCCGCCATATAAAATAGAAATATTGCCAGCTATCTGTGCACCATATTTTGCAGCCAGTACCGCACGCAGGTGCGCATGCATTTCCTGTGCCTGTGCGGCTGTAGCGGTTTTGCCGGTACCAATTGCCCAGATAGGTTCATAAGCAATTACAATACGCTGAATATCGGTTTCAGACAAGTGGAACAATGATTCCTGTAATTGTGTTTCTACAAATGTATTCTGCGTACCTGCTTCACGGATACTCAATGGCTCTCCGCAGCAGAAAATGGGTGTTATTTCACTTTCCAGACACAGGTTTAGTTTTTCTGCCAGTACCTGGTTACTTTCCTGGAAATATTCACGACGCTCACTGTGCCCGATAACACAATATTTAATACCAATTGAATGTAACATTTCGGTGGACACTTCACCGGTGTATGCACCTGATTTTTTATTATAACAGTTCTGTGCAGCTACAAAATATCCCCGTTCATTCGCCACTTCACTGCCAGCCATGATCAGGTAAGGAAAAGGCACCGCAAAGATCACTTCCTGTGCCGGTGTCAGTGATACTTTAGCACTTAAAATATCATTCAGTAATTTTTCTCCCTGCAGATAGGTGCAATTCATTTTCCAGTTTGCGGCTGCAATTTGTTTACGCATAAATTTGATGATGGTTATTGTAATGATGACTGAGGTATGACGTCAGCGTTCTGGATTCAATGTCGTTTAGTTAGTGCCTGATGAATACACCAGCCACGGTGTAAATCCCCCGGCAGGTTTCCTCATCCCTGAATCAAAGCTCTTAACTACACAACATTGATTATAGACTGCCAACCTCATATTTCGCTATCTCTGCCAAAAATATGTTTCAATCGTTGTATTTCCGTTTCTGTAAGCGATTGATTTTTTAATTTTTTCCAGTTGCCAATATCACGCAATGCTTTTTTAAACTCATACGGCTCTTGTCCCCATGTACAGGAGGGAATTAGTTTAGTAGTAAGTCCGTTGCTAAATACATGCGCACAGATACCCACTACCGTACCTGTATTGAACGAGGTGTTGATAGCTGCGCGTGAATAATCGCCCATCAGCAAACCACATTTCATTCCTGCGTTAATGTAACTGCCGCTGGCCTGGTGCCATACCTGCACATCTCCTACGGTATTTTTAAGATTGGAATTGGAAGTACCCGCGCCCAGGTTACACCATTCGCCCAGCACCGCATCGCCCAGGTAACCATCATGGGCTTTATTAGTATATCCCATAATCATACTGTTCTTGATCTCTCCACCTGCCACACTATAAGGACCAATAGTGGTGGCTCCATAAATACGGCTTCCCATTTTTACCACTGCACCTTCGCACAAAGCAAATGGGCCACGTATACAGGAGCCTTCCATCACTTCTGCATTTTTACCTATATAAACAGGCCCTGCAGCAGCATTCAGTATACAATGCTGCAATACCGCGCCTTCTTCAATAAAAATGGCTGATGGATTTACTGTTTGTACCGAATCCGGGATTGGTGCCGATTGCCTGCCTTTGGTTAACAGTTCAAAATCTTCGCGCAGGGCCATATCATTCAATTGGAAAATATGCCAGGGATATTGCAGTATCTTCACCTTGGTGTAATCAGGCTCTTCACTTTGCTGCAACGATTCTACAAAAGCACGACCGGGTAATATATTGGCCGCAAACACAATGGCCTCTTCCGGAATGGCGGTATCATCGGTCAACAATTGTACAGGTTGTTGCAATAACAACTCCCATTTTTGTCTGATGGTGAGGATCCCCACCCTGATATCGGCTACCGGGCGGATTTCTGCAAATGGAAATAAGTGGCTACGTAGTTCTTTATCAGTAAGATATACTGGTTTCATGTTTTAAAGCTACTGTTTTTAGCAGGTGTTGTAAAACAAAAAGCACTAAATAGTTGTGCCGGGTATTTACTGGTGAGGGTTCATTATCCCTGTTGGAGAAAGGAACAGGCAGGGTTATAAACAAAAATCCCCTTCCCAAGAATGGGAAAGGGAAAGTATAGCCATGAAAAACAAAAAATTTATCTTGAAGTTAAGATTATTTTTTCTTCTCGTAACGTTTCTTGAATTTATCAATTCTACCAGCAGTGTCTACCAGTACTTTCTGACCTGTAAAGAACGGGTGAGAAGTACTTGAAATCTCCAGCTTAATCAGCGGATATTCATTACCATCTTCCCATTTTAAAGTCTCTTTGCTGTAAGCAGCAGAGCGGCTCAGGAAGGTTTGCCCGTTACTCATGTCTTTAAATACAACGAACCGATAATTTTCGGGATGAATGCCCTTTTTCATATCTCTTTGATTTAGAAGAAGTACGGATTTTGCCGTACAGAAATTATTTTTTACAAAACGGCGAAATTACAGCAATATCCGTGTTGCACCAAATGATTTTTTTACGGCTTTCGTTGTAATAAAGTACTGTCCTGCGTCAACTAATGGCAATATAGGGAATTTTGAAATAATGCAAAGGGCAAAATACCGTCCGTAAATGTTTTTTGACATAAACGGGTATAAAATGTGGAAAGCGAAGGCAGAGAAAGAAATAAGATACAAGACGCAAGGTTCAAGGAGAGAAGTTGATAAGATGGGCTTGTGGCCCGAGGCTGTATTTCCATCTACACCACTAACTCCGCTTTCGCTAAAACCTGACATGCTAACACCTTGTATCAACTCGCAGCTATATTCCACTTAAAACCTACAACTTATAACTTACCCCTAGCTTCTCATATTCTCATACTGTAAAGGAATACCCAGTTCTGATGTGCGGCATAGCTTGATCACCTCCTGCAGGTCGTCGATCTTTTTGCCGGTTACACGCACCATATCATCCATGATCTGCGCCTGTACTTTCAACCCGGAGTCTTTTATAATTTTTATTACCTTCTTGGCATCTTCCTGTTTAAGACCGTTCCGTACAGATACTTCCTGTTTGGTCAGCTTGCCACTCTGGTAAGATTCTTTCGACATATCAAAAGCCTCAGGGGCAATACCCTGCTTGTGTGCACGGTTGATCAATACATCAATCAGTTGACGCATCTTCATGTCGTCTTCTGTTTCAATTTTCAGCAGAAACTCTTTCTTATCAAGCTGTATAGATACATGTGAGCCTTTAAAGTCAAAGCGATTAGTGATCTCTTTGGTAGTAACATTCACTGCATTATCCAGCGCCTGTGCATCTACCTTGCTAACAATATCAAATGATGGCATAGTGAAAGGTTTGAAAGTATTCAAATGAAAAGCTAAACCGACAGCAAATGTAAAAATTTATCGCAGATTGCCGCAACCGGAAAAAACAGATCTGAATATATGGGCATTACCTGTGTGTATCCGTATGCGCTCTTGTTTCTGTGAAGGAGTGATATATAACAAAAAAGCCTGCTCAACCACTTGAGTCAGGCTTCTCTTGATGCACATGAAACGAAAGAACTATTGTGAATAATATAAGATGTGATTGAACCGGGCGGTTAACATTAATTTTTCAAAAACTATACCTAAATTATGGATAACGGGATAAGCAGCACGGTTTGTTTATGCACAATAACCGGAAATTAACCAAATAGCAGCAGCTACCGGAACAAATATAAGTTTTCTGTATACTGTTATGCCTTTCTTATTTCCACAATTTCGGAAGATCTGTTGCAAAGGTATGAATACTCATGATACACATTACAATCACTACGATCCAACCTGCTATACTCATCCACACCGGATGGCGGTATTGCTGTGTGGTACGTAAACGTACCGCTGCCAGTAACATCAGCGCCAGTGCTACCGGTAATACCAGCCCATTCAGGGTTCCTGCCACCACCAGCACCTTTACCGGGTTTCCTCCTATCAATATAAAACTAAAAGTAGAAAATAGTATGAAAACTGTAACAACCATTCGCTGATATTTATCAAAAAATGGATGCAATGTTCTCATGAACGAAACAGATGTATATGCGGCACCTACTACAGAGGTAATAGCCGCACTCCAGAATACAATACCAAAAATAATATAACCTGTGTGACCAGCTGCTATACTGAAAATAGACGCAGCAGGATTACCACTATCCAAATGATTGCCCGCCCAGATTACACCCAGTGCAGCCAGAAAAAGCAACACACGCATTAAAGAAGCCATCAGAATGGCCCGCACGCTGCTACGTGTAACCCGCGGCAATTGCTGCGGCCCGGTAATACCGGCATCCAGCAACCGGTGCGCACCGGCAAAGCTGATATACCCTCCCACTGTTCCACCCACCAGTGTTACGATGGCCATGGTATCTGTCTGCAACGGCACAAACGTATGTTTGAACGCATCCATTACCGGCGGATGCGAACAGATAGCCACGTACAGGGTAAGCCCGATCATAACCACGCCCAGTATTTTAGTAAACCAGTCCATGGCAACGCCAGCCTCTTTTACCCAGAAAATGGTCAATGCAATGGCAGCGCTGATACACGCGCCGATAACGGGACGTTGCGGATCTGCATCCAGTTGAAACAACATGTCAACACCCATACCCGCACCGGATATATTGCCGATATTAAATGCCAGCCCGCCCAATACCACCAGAAAAGAAAGCATGTGCCCGGCACCCGGCAACACCTGGTTGGCAAGATCCTGCGCACGCGTTCCGCTGACTGTAATGATACGCCAGGTGTTCATCTGTGCAGCTATATCCAGCAAAACAGAGATCAGGATAACAAACCCAAAACTGGTCAGCAGCTTTTGGGTAAATACGGTAGTTTGTGTAATGAAGCCCGGACCAATGGCAGAAGTGGCCATCAAAAAGGCCGCACCAAGAAGAACCGACCGCGTAGAGGAAGATGTTTTATTACTCATTGACAGTTGCAGGAAATATGAAATTATATTTGGGGATTATTCCGATCAGGAGCAGCAATACGAATATTGTTCTGCTGAAAGACCTGGTGGATCATTTTTACAAAAGCTACCGCATGAGAGCCATCTCCATGCACACAAATGGTTTCGGCACGTATCGGCACTTTTTTACCGGAAACCGCCGTTACACTTCCCTGCTGTACCATTTGCAACACCTGTTGTAATGCCACAGCATCTTCATCTATCAGCGCACCCGGCTGTATACGTGGCGTAAGACTGCCATCGTCCTGGTAAGTTCTGTCGGCAAACACTTCATTGATAAAAAACAACCCGCTGCGCACCGCTTCCTGCTGCGTACGGCTGCCGCTGAGTCCATACAGCAATAATGAGGGATCAATAGTACGTATCGTTTCACAGATCAGTGCACTCACTACATGGTCGCGGGCAGCCCTGTTGTACAAAGCACCATGTGGTTTTACATGATGCAGCACTGCTCCCATTTCATGGCAGACTTCCTGCAACAGGCAAACCTGGTCAGTGATAATACCTGGCAACGCCGACGCTTGCAGTTCTTTTTCCAGCATATCAGTGCGACCAAAATTTTCCCGGTCGGGGTAAGATGGATGTGCTCCAATCGCTACCTGGTGTTGCAATGCCAGTTCTACCGTGCGGCGCATGGTATCTTTATCACCTGCATGATAACTGCAGGCAATATTGGCCGAACTGATAAAAGGCATAATATCCGCATCATTAGCAAAGCCCTCTCCCATGTCGCAGTTCACATCAATACTGATCATACCAGTTGGTTCAGGTGTTCAAAACAGGCTTCCTGTAAAATATGCAGCTCCTGTTGTTGCGCAAGCCACCACTCTTCAGCTGTGGTAATATCTGTCAGTGAAAATTGTAAAGCATCGCCCGGTCTCAATTGTGCCAGTCGTGGTAAGTGTGACGATACAACATGTCCTACACGCGGATAACCACCTGTTGTCTGGTGATCTGCCATCAGCACAATCAGTTGTCCGTCTGGCAATAACTGCATGGTACCAAAGCTCACACCGGAAGATACCAGTTCTTTGTGTTCAGTTACCTGTAAGGGTGCGCCACGCAACTGGTATCCCATTCTGTCGGATGAAGGATGGATGCTAAAATTATTTTCCTGCAGTTCTTTTTGTGCCGCAGGCGTCAGTAATTCCCATTCATGACCTTTTACAAAGCAGATCTCGTTGGGATGTTCGTATGTTTTGCCGGTTCCTGCACGCCATTTCAATACACGATAATCTTTTCCGTCGGGCAACAGACCGGGCACATACAGCATACTATCCTTAAACTTCAACTCATCTGCTTTTTCCAGTTTACGACCGGCAAAACCGCCAGCACCCGCTTTCAGATGGGTACTGTAACTATCCAGCCACCGCGGAATATTAAATCCTCCGTGTACTGCCAGGTAGCAACGGGCGCCCTGCTGCCATTTGGGAAAATGCAATACGGTATTCTTCCGCACCACTACCGGGTGCCACATCGGCACCAGCTCATCATTCAGCGTAGCAGAAAGATCAGCACCTGTTACAGCAATCAGGGCATGTTGTTCAAATAATAATTGTGGCGCAGGAAAATGCACTTCCAGCACCGCCTCTTTACTGTCATTGCCCACCAGCATATTGGCTACCCGTGCGGCATAGGTATCCATAACCCCACCGGGATTGATGCCCCAATGGCTGTACCCATAGCGGCCCGGGTCCTGCAGCGTATCCAGTATGCCGGGTTTAATTACTGTAACTGACATGTTTCATGTGCAGGGCTGTGCTGTTTATGACATCAGCCCGTTTCCTGTTATGGAATTTTTTAATTGTTCTTCTTCAAATGCTGCCGGTGAAATGGCATAGAACTGAACATGATCTCCGGCCTGCAACCGGGCAGGTACCTTGTTCATCCTGTCGAACATCTTTACAGGTGTACGCCCGATGATATGCCATCCGCCGGGTGAATTCAATGGGTAAATGCCTGTTTGTATACCTGCAATACCAACGCTGCCAGCCATTACCGGCACAGCCTGTTGTTTCCGGGCAACAGCAATACGCAGATCCACTTCACCCATGTAACTGAAGCCGGGTAAAAAGCCGATCATGTACACCCTGTATACGCGTTCATTATGCAAACGGATCACCTCTGCCATAGTAAGTGCTGAACGTACTGCCAGCTCTTCCAGGTCGGGAGCATAGATACCTTCATAACAAACAGGAATACGCACCACCCGCTCACCGGCAGTAAATTGCTCCCCGGCCTGCGCAGCAGCTTTCTGCAGCAAAGCAGTTACCCATTCAGCCACAGTACCGTGAACCGGGTTACTTTTCCTTACAATAAAAGGATCGTACACCAGCGTAACCGAACTGTACGCGGTAACAATATCTTTCAATCCTTCAAAATGGTGAGTATGCAGCCATTGCTGTATATTCAATACCTTTTCATTCAGTGTTTCGCTGATGGTATTGCCATAATCAATGGTTACGGCGGAGTCGCCCAGGGAAAATATCTGGTATGGTGGCTGCAAGGAAGTTGTTACAATTCCCTGAAGATAAAACAAAAAACAACAGTGCTGTAATGTAAATATGCCTGCCGCCGGTATTTTACACCAACGGGCAGGCATGCTATAGTTAATATGGAAAGAGTGCAATAAAATATTGCAGACAAGACTGCATGTAAGCTTACATCACCGGCCGCGGACAATCCAGTCCGCTTCTGCTGTTGTAGCTTCTTTTGCCGATACCGATAGAAAGTGTAAAGCCGGTGAAATAATACCAGTCTTTATATTTAGCACCACCGCGCACTACGCCATCTGCCGGGTAATCCGGATTACCACCTTTCAGTTCACCACCCCTGTACGACATTTCAACGGCTTTCAACCCGCGTTCCTGTGCAAGTGTGAAAGCATCCACATAGGTAGTGCTGACATCGTCCAGGTAGTCGGTAAACAACTTGCGAAATCCCATCTCGTACGACAATATTGCGTTATCTGTAATACGCAGTTTAACACCCACTCCAAAAGGAATGGCAAACTGGGTAAGATTGTAAGGTTTGCGATCCGGGTATTGCGGCAGTCCCTGCCCTTCTGTGCTCAGTGGCTTCAGGTATATTTTATTACCCAGCGTATCATACGCATACGGGTTGAAATGGAATACTGCTACCCCGCCAAACACATACGGAGTGGCTCTTTTTTCCTGTATATCGAACAGGCTGTACTCCAGTAACAGGTTAACTTCTGCAATTTTTGTCTGGAAACTGAGGTTGCGTGCACGTAATACCTCTTTGGTACTTTGTTTATCGTTGCCTTCAACTTTACCATAATTAAAGCTAAACCGAACGGCAAGATGACTGGTAAGATCATATTGTAATCCCAGGCCAACGGCCAGGTTAGACTGCTGCATGGTGAAATACTTCTCCTGCAGATCGCCTTCATAATTAGAGATCCCGCCAAAAAAATTAACATGTAGCCGTTGCTGGGCAAAAATACATACCGGTGACAATAGAAAGCATAACAGCACAAGTCTGCGCATACTGATAACGATTTGGTTTCAGAATTAGAATGAATCGTACAGCTTTCCGTCAGGATTATTGGAGTTTGCGAGTTCGTATCAACAGGAAAGGGTAAATGGGGAGGATAAAAGTTACCCGTAAAACGCAAGTTTTGCGCCAATTATTTTGTTGCCTGTAAAATTAATTACTTATTGTGAAAAACAGGTGGGTAATCACCTGATTACTCACACAATAAGTCCTATTTGGGTAAGCATTGCTCCTTTGCCGGTATACTATGTACAATACCTGATTGCAGTTAAACCATTCCATCCAAAGACTATTTTTTCCAATAAATGGACTGCCAATGCAACAACATGTTCCTGCACGTCCTCTGCCGATCATTTTCATTTTACAACCGTTGTACCACAGTTGATCTATCCAATTCAACAACTGGTGTAGGTACTGCTGTGCACGTTTTGCCCGATGCTGCAATTTTGCAGGAACTATCATTAATTATTAAACATTGTCCTTTATGCAACGATTTAACGTATTCAACATGATACACAAAGCGCTTCGCGCCATGTTGTACGATACCGCATTAACCCTGCAGCAAACACATTTTGCACGGATAGAAGAAACCAATATTGCCCTGGAAAAAGTAAACACAGTACTGCACATGTTTGAGCAACATGCCCATCATGAAGACAACCTGCTATTTCCAAAAATAGAACAGTATGCGCCGCAACTGGTTTCTGATTTTGAAGATGAACATGTAACTGATCATGCACTGGCACAACAGCTCAATACCCTGGTAAATATTGTACAACATACTGCAGATCCAAAAGAAAGAGAATTTGCAGCCTCTGCCCTTTCAAAAGCATTTCTTGATTTCATGATCTTTAACCTGCAACACATGGCCAAGGAAGAAAGCTTTGTATTACCTGTGTTATGGGTTCATTATACCGATGCAGAACTGCTGGCCATTAATCAATCTATACTGGCGGTTATTGCTCCTGAAGAAAAAGCTATCAGCTCCCGCTGGATGTTACGCGGTGTAAATAATGCGGAGTGCATTAACTGGTTAAGCGCCATGAAGCATACAGCCCCGGATCATGTGTTTCAACCCGTATGGGAAATGGCTTGTGCAGAATTGCCGGAAGAACGCAGAATAGTTGTTGAAGAAGCGGTTATGAGCAGCCCGATACTGGCATAATTCCATAAAAACAATGTGCAAATAAGCAATACAGCAATGTTGCCGGTTGCCCGTTTGCACATTGTTATCTCATTACAGGATGTAAATACTATTTATTGCCTGGCCGTTATACCCGGTAATACCATAAGCTTAACAATGGTATGGGCTACTGCCGAAAGGCCAGCTACGATCACCAGTATCAATACCTGTTTCAGTGGCGTATCAAATAGATCTACCAGTGAAGACATGCCTTTACCAGCAAACAAAAATGCTACCAGGAAAATGATAGCACCGAAGATCCACAATGTCAGGTGCGACATAAAATAACGCTGTTTCTGAAACCCTTTTTTGCCAAAAGAAGTGAACAGCAAAAAAACATGTGCCACGAAGAAGCCAAGTGCAATTGCAGACAAAATAGATAAAGCAATCATAATAGGCAGGTTTTAAAGGAATGGTTAGCTACTAAAATACAAATAAAAAGTATTAGCGACATGCTCGTATCAGGTCAGTTTCCCGGCTCTTAACCAGAGAGATCAGCCAGGATGCTACCGCTCCCATCTATACTGATAAACAATCACTTATATCATTCACGCAATTGTATAAACCCGCCCCGCTGGTGAAGCACCAGCCCGGTGTGTCGGCAAACTCCCGCCGCAGATATAAGAACCATGACAACACAAATTTTCCTTCGCCTTATTTTATGAAACAGTAAAGACGAATTCGGAATACCCACACATTATATGGAGCGATTCTAAGCTGTTGCGGCTGGTGAGATACCAGCGGGGCAATCAAACATCAACACATCCGCACCATCCTGCCCAAAATCCTACCATCGTGTTATAAAAAAAGCCCCCGCAAATATGCAGGGGCTCATTATCATTCATATCATTGTTAACTTTTCACGCATTGGCTAAAAGGTTTCACCTTCAGCCAAATCCGATCTGTATCCGGCAATACGTGTTATTTCACTTCTTCAAACTCGGTATCAGTTACATTTTCACTGCCACCAGCACTGTTGGAAGGTCCACCCTGGTTAGGGCCTGCACCGGCTTCAGCGCCACCACCAGCATTTTGAGTAGCCTTGTAAATTTCTTCACTGGCTGCTGTCCATGCAGTGTTCATTTCAGTCATAGCTGTATCAATTGCAGCTATATCCTGGCTTTTGTGTGCTTCACGCAGGTTATTCAGTGCCTTTTCAATCGGAGCTTTTTTATCAGCAGGGATTTTATCGCCATAATCTTTCAACTGTTTTTCAGTCTGGAAGATCATGCTGTCTGCCTGGTTTACTTTATCTACTTTTTCACGGGCAGATTTATCAGCAGCCTCGTTGGCTTTTGCTTCTGCCTTCATTTTTTCCACTTCGTCTTTGCTAAGACCACTACCGGCTTCAATACGGATCTTCTGTTCTTTACCGGTGCCTTTATCTTTTGCCGTTACATGCAAAATACCATTGGCATCTATATCGAAGATCACTTCAATCTGCGGTACACCACGGGGTGCAGGCGGAATATCTGTAAGCTGGAAACGACCCAGGCTCTTGTTCTGGTTGGCCATCGGGCGCTCACCCTGCAATACATGGATTTCAACACCGGGCTGGTTATCGCTGGCAGTAGAGAATGTTTCTGATTTTTTGGTAGGGATTGTGGTGTTGGATTCGATCAAACGGGTCATTACACCACCCATTGTTTCAATACCCAGGCTCAGCGGTGTTACGTCCAGCAACAGTACATCTTTCACTTCACCGGTCAACACTGCACCTTGTATAGCTGCACCTACAGCCACTACTTCGTCAGGGTTAACACCTTTATTGGGTTTTTTACCAAAGAATTTCTCTACAATTTCCTGCACTTTAGGAATACGTGTACTACCACCTACCAGGATCACTTCATCGATCTCAGAAGCGTTCATACCCGCATCTTTCAGCGCCTGCTCACAAGGACGTAAGCAACGCTCGAACAGTTTATCACTCAGTTGTTCAAATTTAGAACGGCTGAGTTTTTTTACCAGGTGTTTGGGAACACCGTCAATAGCTGTGATATAAGGCAGATTGATCTCTGTTTCTGAAGAAGAAGACAATTCGATCTTAGCTTTTTCAGCAGCTTCTTTCAAACGCTGTAAAGCCATTGGGTCTTTACGCAGGTCAACGTTCTCATCTTTTTTGAATTCGTCGGCCAGCCAGTCCATAATCACTTTATCAAAGTCGTCACCACCCAGGTGCGTATCACCATTGGTAGATTTAACTTCAAATACACCATCACCCAGTTCCAGCACAGAAATATCGAAAGTACCACCACCCAGGTCAAACACTGCAATTTTCTGGTCGTGTTTGCCTTTGTCCAGGCCATAGGCCAGGGCAGCAGCCGTAGGTTCGTTCACAATACGGCGAACGGTTAAACCTGCAATTTCGCCGGCTTCTTTGGTTGCCTGGCGTTGTGCATCGTTAAAATAAGCAGGAACGGTAATTACCGCTTCAGTTACTTCCTGTCCCAGATAATCTTCTGCGGTTTTCTTCATTTTCTGAAGAATCATGGCAGAAATTTCCTGTGGGGTATATAAACGTCCGTCTATGTCAATACGTACGGTATTATTGTCACCTTTTACCACTTTATAGCTCCAGTGACTGATCTCTTCGGTCACTTCGTCAAAACGACGACCCATAAAACGTTTTACACTGGTAATAGTATTCTGCGGGTTAGTAATGGCCTGGCGTTTGGCCGGGTCGCCCACTTTACGCTCGCCGTTTTTCAGAAAAGCCACAACAGACGGGGTGGTACGGCGTCCCTCATCATTGGCAATCACCACGGGTTCATTACCTTCCATCACTGACACGCAGCTATTGGTGGTACCGAGGTCAATTCCTATAATCTTTCCCATAATTGCTTGAATTTAATGTTCTCTTATGGTTATCAATGATTATGCCGCCACTGCCAAAGGTGTTAAAATGTCAGTTAGTATGTCAGCCGGTAATTTCTGCCAGTTTGCAACCTGTCTAACTGTCTCATGTTCAGGGCTATGCAGGAGCAGATCAAGGCATGCCGCAATCTTCCCCGTCATTCGCAGTAATGTGTTCATGTAAATTTCAGTACCACACGCTCCAAACAGGCTGGAACATTATTCAGCATGTCAATCATTATGGTCAATGTTTTGAATTTCATCTATAATATTCTGCGTCCGGGATCGCAGTACAGAAGAAAGCAAATTTGTCATTTCAACATCATTTTTGCTGACGCTTCGTCACCTGCAGATATATGCGCAAAAGGATCTCCGGATAAAATCACCTGCTTTAAAAAGGTTATTTTCACCTGTTCTGCTGATGATTATAGGCTGAACTTTATGGGCAAGAACCCAATGTGATGCGCCTTACAGACTTTTGCTAAACGCATATACACCCGTTTCCGGTTCGGCTGAATATAGAGAAAACCAGTTGCCGGCAACCCTAAATGCCCTGCGTTTAAATAATAAAAGTGCCGGCTAAACCACAGGATCCGCGAACAGGTAATGAGAAAATTGCTATCTTACTACCTTGTATAAGTTCCGGATCATTACAGCGACCCACACACAAAAGAACACAATGCTTTTACCGTTTTTAATCCTTCTCTGGTAAAGGTGTTGACATGAGATCCGTAACAAAGGATGTACAAACCATAAACCATATCTATATGTCAAGTATTGCGTCCCGCAAGGGAAAAGGCTGGTTAAAAGACCTGCCCGATTATCGCGACAATACCCCCTCTACCGACGATCTCACCGTTAAACAAGCCGCCAGAGGTGCCAAAGAATCTGTTAATGAAATACTGAGCCGGGTCAACACGCGTAAAAGAAAAACCGCCGGTGCAACCAAAAGCGCCAAAACGGCTGTTCCAACTAAAGTAGATCTGCGGCAATGGTGTTCGCCTATTGAAGACCAGGGGCAACTGGGCTCCTGCACCGCGCATGCCGGCACTGCCCTGTATGAATATTTTGAACGCAGGGCCTTTGGTAAATACATAGATGCTTCACGACTTTTCCTGTATAAAGCTACCCGCAACCTGCTGGGCTGGGATGCCGATGACGGTGCCTACCTGCGCACCATGATGGGTGCCATGGCACTGTTTGGTGTTCCACCCGAAAAATACTGGCCCTACCTGGAACATAAGTTCAATGAGGAACCCAGTGCCTTTTTGTATTCCTATGCACAAAATTTCCAGGCGTTATTATACTACCGGCTGGATGGTGCAGGTGTTACCAAACCTCAATTGCTGGAAAAGATCAAAGACAGCCTGCGCAATGGCTTGCCACTGGTATTTGGTTTTACCTGTTATTCTTCCCTGGATCTGGCCGATGATGGTAAGATTCCTTTCCCCGATAAAAAAGAAAGTGTAGATGGTGGTCATGCCGTAATGACGGTGGGATACGACGACAATATCAAAATTGTTAATCCCGGCAACAGGAAGATCGTAACCACGGGCGCCATTATGATCCGCAATTCATGGGGTACCGAATGGGGCGAAAAAGGTTATGGCTGGCTTCCTTATGAATATGTACTGCGTGGTATTGCCGACGACTGGTGGAGCATGACCAAAGCCGAATGGATCGATACTCACCAGTTTGGTGCTGATAAATAACAACTTTCTTCTTCTCTCTCCTTTTACTAACAACCGGGAAGCCGAAAACGGATCAGAGTAGGCGAAAAAACTGTTTATGTTTAATAGTGTAGTCCTTGATGTATTTATCGGGCTCGTACTCGTTTACCTTTTGTACAGCCTGTTAATTACCATACTGGGTGAAATGTTTTCTACCTGGATGGGTATCCGCTCACGACTGCTGCGTGTTTCCATTGAAAAAATGCTGAACGATGGCTATGTTGATGAACACGGCAAACTGAAATACGCAAACAAACGGGAAGTGATCAAACAATTCTTTTTAAAAGAATACCCGGATTTTAAAAACAGTTTTGCCGGCAAATTTTATGAGCAACCCGGTGTTAAATACCTGGTAGATACAGCAGGAGAACGAAAAACGTTCTTTACGCAAACCAAACCCTCCTATCTGTCAGCAGGCGCTTTTTCAGAAAGCATGGTTCAACTGCTGCGCGACAAAGGCAGCGGCACAGAGGATATGCAACGGATCTGTTTCTGTTTGCAATTCAACACGCATCATATACAACCACAAACCCTGAAACGTCTGCGTGATATAGCACACGATGCCGAAGGAGATATTGACACCTTCAAAAAGAAACTGGAAGCCTGGTATAATGAAACACAGGACAGAGCAACCGGCTGGTACAAAAGAAAAATGCAGGTATTGCTGTTTACCACCGGGTTTATTATAGCTGCCTACTTTAATGTAGATACCATACAGATAGCCCGCAAGCTTTCCAAAGACAAAGATGCCCGTGCACAAATGGTGAACATGGCCGTGGAACTGGCAAAAGACACTGCCCGGTACCAGGCATTTCTCAGTAATAACGGAGCCTCCGCAGCACAGGCCACTATTGACAGTGGCTGGGCCAATATTAATAATGATATACAAGATGCCAGCTATGCGTTGGGAATGGGCTGGAATTTATCCAAACTGACCAAAAGTGCTGATGTTGAGATCCCGCAGAAATATACTGAACAGATCTACAAAATCATCGATGTCAATACGTCTATACGCGAAACGCTGGATAGCATAAGATTAGTGTCTAATGATTCTGCACGCAAAGCGTTGCAATCATCTCTGAAAACACAGGAACTGCAACGTATTGTGTTACTAAACCAGGTGAATACAAGTTATGAAACCGATTTTGTACAGATAACATCGTTTACACCCGGTAAGAACAATATGATGAAAGTGGAAGGACAGGTGCCCTATGGTTTCTGGGACAAGGCAGAATACATTGCATTACGCCTGTTACCCTTTAATTTAAACTTCTGGGGACTGATCATTACCGGGCTGATGTTATCGCTGGGTGCACCGTTCTGGTTCGATCTGTTGAAAAAACTGGTCGCTATACGTGGAGCAGGTGTTAAACCTGAGGAAAAAGATGTACCGGCCGATGCCGCGTCAGCAACAGATACTACGCCGGCTTCCACTAAAAGCACTTCACCGCAACAGGTAGTCATTAACAAAAAAGAACCTATAGAAACAGCGCTGGAAAATCTTACAGAAAAGCTGCGCCAGGAACCCGGCATTGTTGCACTGGCCATAGATCCGTCGGATAATCCTGCAACCACCATTACTGTATATGTAGAAAACCAACAGGTAGCTACCTATCTGACCGGCAAATACGGTACTACTACCAGTGACCGGGGAAAAACATTTCTGCTTGTGTATGAAATAACATCAACCAATGAAGTACACCTGGGAACCCTTAGCGGTGCTATTGGCAACAAAAAAATGGCGCTGGGACACGGCACACTGGGCTGTTTTCTTGCCAATAAAAAAGATAACAATAAATACCTGTTATCGTGCTGGCATGTATTGAAAGATAACAGTGACTGGACCAGAGATATTCTGCAGAAAGACATTGTTGATGTTAACAATACAGTCATTGGTTCAGTAGTACATGGCTATCTTTCCGATACTGATGGTGTGGATGTAGGCATTGCGCTATGCAATGACCAGAACACCATTACCAATCATCCTTTACCAATAAACGCCCAGCATCGTGAAGTAAAACCCTTTGATGGTTTAACAAGTACTGCCGTAAAATTCAAAAGCAGGTTCAATAAACCTGATGCGCCACCGGTAGATGCTACCATTTTCCACTATAAGATCAATGCGCAGATCAAGTACCCGGATGGGAAGCTGCATACCATAGAAGATGTATTTACCATTACGGTAAAAGATCCTGTAACACAAAAAAAGAAAGCACCTTCAAGACCTGGCGACTCAGGAGCCGTGGTAGTGGATGCCGGCAATACTCCGCTGGGAATGGTGATCGGCGGAAACGACACGTTTACCTACGTTATCAAATTCACGAACGTATTCAGCGATCAGAAACCATATAAAGAATATTATTTCATTACTGACAACAACAATGCATGAAAAAGTTATTCACCTTATTCTCTATTCTTTTAGTATCTGCCTGTATTATAACGGGCTATTCCCAGACTATTACACTGAAAGTGGACAAAAGCTGTACCCCGCATATTATGATGGGCAACACAGAACTGAAAAACGACAATACCTATGATCTTCCACTGGCGCAGGGACAAAGCCTGCAGTTCTTTTTAGATAACCAGACAAACGGTAAAGAAATCCAGATCGCCATTAAAAGCCTGGATGGCAGTATCGACTGCCTGTTAAAAGACAACTTTTTTAAACAGGTCAATCCTTTACTGACTGATAATAAACTCAACATTGTACTGAATGGGCGCGCTGTAAATTTCAACAGGCCATTCCAGTTATATATCGCTTGTACAGAAAAACCAATGGCAGCCATTATGGTTACTATTGATCCCAGGGTGAGTACAACACCTGCTGCAACTAACATAGCCGGCAGCAGTACGGCAACCACCCCATCGGATTCACCTGAACCAGCGCCTGCAGTATATCATCCCGGCTCTGCCATCCACGATGCATTGTACCTGAGCGGCAACCCGGAGAATATCAAAAGAGAAGATTTTCTGAAGATCATGAAATATTACCTGGGCGATGCAGCTACCAGTGCAGAAAATATACCCGCACATTTTACTACAGATAACAATACATTTCTTTCGGCGATCATTACGGATGATTATATAAAAGCACTGCAGGGTGATGCCGTTGCAAAAGCACAAAGTGACCTGGGTGGTATTTTCAGCGACCTGTCTTTTTCTTCCATTGGTGGACTGGATGTTACCAATATTGCCGACGGGCTTGCCAAATTCCTGGTAAAACGTACCAAACAGGAACTGAGTATTGCTTTTTTCCAGAAGTTTAAAGATATCATTGACAGTACCAAAGATTTCGGAACACTGTTTCCCGAAACCTCCAATCTGTTACACGCTATTGACAATGACATTTACGATTACGAAAAATATATCCAGAACCTGCGCGAAGCATTTAAAAAGGATATTGCTTCCATACACAGAAACCTACCCGGCATTATTGACCACCACAAAGATTTTTTTAAACGACACCCTGATCTCGAAGCAGCTTTACGCAGCGGTTGTTATATAGCTATAGAACTGGAAAACCAGGCACATCCCGCAGATATATTAGCCAACTACCCTGCCGAATACCTGGATGTATTGCCCAATAAAAATCCGAAAGGTGCTATTCAAACCATCCAATTACTCAGCGCATCTTTACGGGATACAGTTTCTTCACCCGACGCTGGATATTGGGTGAACATTAAAAAGATCAGGGACCTGGTGAACAACCGCAGGGCTTTTAAGATATACTGGGGGCTGGTATATGAAGAAGCCAAAAACAAATATGATGATATACACTTTGAAAACTTCACGCTTATTGATGTATTGCAAAAAATAGCCGCAGACTACGATACGGTGTATTCCACGTATGATGTATGTCGCCGCTATGTACAGGAATTTGGCTCCAAAGCAGATGCCCTGAACAAAATGATCAAAGAATACAGCAAGCCGGCTACAGATTCTGCGGCTTTTGAACAATATGCCCGGTATTTCCGTGCATCGGTTGACCTGATAGAATACGCTACCAAGGCCACCACCCTTCCGGTGGTAAAAGACAAACTGCCTGACCTGGAAAAGCTATTGCATCAATATTTCGTCATTGCGTATTCCACATCAGACCTTACCGTAGATATCATACGCAAAAATTATTCGGCAGCCATCAACGATGCAATACATATTTATGAGGAAATCAAAACAAAGCCTGCAGAAAAAGATGCAAAAGATATAGGACAACAATTGACAAAGAAGGAAAAGAAACTTGTTGACAAATACAACAAGGCATTAGTAACGCTGGAGAAGCTGGGAAGCAACAAACTAAACGATACATTAAAAAAACAGGTAGACTCAATATTAAATCTAAACAATAGCACTTCAGCAATTTCACAATTACTGAAGGCTGACAGCGTGAATAAACAAGCTACTACTTTCAAAAACACACTTACTAATCTTACAAAATACGGCAGCTTTATGTCTACCGTTGCTACCGCCAAAACCAGCGACCAGGTAGCACAGGCCATTGAAGCCGCTGCATTGCCCGTGGGCAGTTCAAGGGTGAAACGCGAATCTCCTTTCAACGTTTCACTGAACGCTTATGCAGGTCTTTTCATTGGTCACGAATCTATACAAGGGATTAAAGACGGCCAGGCATTCAATACTTATGGCGTTACAGCTCCGATAGGCATTTCTATCAGTCGCGGACATTCTGTGTTCTTTTTAGGCACAGGCAAATCAGGCTGGAAAGAAAATAAATATGGCTGGTCTACCTCGCTGTTCATTTCACTGATCGATATCGGTGCTGTAACTGCTTTCCGTTTTAAAAACGATTCAGCGCAAACAGTACCTACTATCCAGCTAAAGAATATACTGGCGCCCGGTGCATTTATTTCCATTGGCATTCCCAAATCACCACTATCGATGAATTTCGGTGCACAGATGGGCCCCAACCTGCGTAAAATAGACAACAGCAACCCGGCAGCGCCTGTTAATGATTACAGCAACAGGATATACTGGCGCTTCAGCACATCGCTGTGTGTGGATATTCCGCTGTTCAATCTTTACACAAAATCCAGGTGATGATTTATAGTAGCTTACAACAAGTGTTTTTTCACCATTAAACTTATACTATGTCACGTGAAAAGATCATCGAAGTTGCTGCGGCACAAAATGGCATCAAAGAATCACCGGCCGGTTCCAATAAAACCAAATTTGGCGAATGGTACGGACTGGATGGTGTAAAGTGGTGTGCCATTTTTGTAAGCTACGTATACGATCATGCAGGGCATCCGCTGGAAGCTATTGACAGACCCAAAGGCTATCAATCATGCCAGTCTGGTTACAATTACTGGAAAAGAAATAACCGTTTTACACAATCGCCACAGCCCGGCGATATTGTTTTGTACGATTGGGGAGGCGATGGTATTTGTGATCATACCGGCATTTTTGTAAAATGGCTGGATCCGGCACATACTGCTTTCCAGGCATGGGAAGGCAATACCTCACTGGGCAATAACAGCGACGGTGGACAGGTGATGTTGCGTGAAAGGAAAAAATCGCTGGTAAGAGCATTTGTAACACCAAAAGCCCTGAATGATCTTACACCAGCAACCAATGATGACACCATCAAAAAAGGTGATTCTGGCAGTGATGTTGCCACCTTACAGAAAATGCTTTTTGATCTTGGCTTTACCATTACAGTGGATGGCATTTTTGGTAATGAGACAGAAGGTGTGGTGAAAGCTTTCCAGCAGAAATATGGTTTGCAACAAACAGGCATTGTATCTCCCGAAGTATATGGCGCCATACAGGAAGAAGTCAATATGCCACGGGTAGCCAATAAAAAGATCACTACCGGTTCCTACCTGCGCAAAGGCGATAGTGGTGGCGCCGTATTGATATTACAACAGGCACTCAACAGCAAAAATATACAACCCCGAACGGATGAGAATGGCGTATTCGACAGTACCACACTGGCTGCTGTGAAAGCTTTTCAGCAACAGCAGAACCTGGAAGTAGATGGTATTGCAGGTCCTAAAACATTTGCAGCACTGGGCATACAGAGTATGTAAACCGGTCAACAGGATAAAGGGAAGTTTCCGTATCTGCAAACGGGAACTTCCCTTTGCTTTATTCATCACCTGCCATTCAACAAAAGCAATATCGGACAACAGAACCTGCCTTTTCTGCCCTATCTTTAAAATAAAAAATGCCTGCATCCCTTGCACAGAAGTTAAAGATCAAAGAAGGCAGTCAGTTGCTTACCATCAATGCTCCCAAAGACTTTAAAAAACACCTGGGCGAATTACCTGCTGGCGTTAAACTGGTGGCCAGTGGCAGTAGTTACTCGCAGATCCATTGGTTTGTACTGAATAAAAAACAGGTAGAAAAGGAATTGACCGGAGTATTAAAACAACTGACCGGTGATGTACTATGCTGGATCTATTACCCCAAGGGAACTTCCGGTATTCAAACCGATCTTACACGCGATAAAGGCTGGGAAGCCCTGTTAAAACAACCAGACCTGCAATGGATCACCCTGGTTTCCTTTGATGATACCTGGTCTGCATTTGCCATGCGCCGGCAGACTGCTACCGGTAAAAAGAAAGCAGCAACAACTGCTGCTACCGCTTCCCAAGAGCGACCTATATTGGATTATATTGATGCCAAAAACAAAACAGTCCGTTTGCCGGATGATCTTGCAGCATTGCTGGCAAAACACAAAAAGGCAGCTGACTTTTTTCAGTCGCTCTCTTTTACCAACAGAAAAGAATACGTGGAATGGGTTGTTACTGCCAAACGTGCCGAAACAAGAACTGAACGCATACAGGGCACACTGGAAAGATTACAGAAAGAATGGAAAAATCCACGCAACCTGTAAATACCAGGAACCAAAATTATCGCTAATGTTGTTTATAATGTACAGATATCCGTGAGTACTACCGGCATGGCTGCCCAGAACTCCGCTTTGCTGATCTGTTTGATCTCCCCGCTGAATATAACCCTGGTGCCTGGTTCACGCAGGGGCTCAGGAAGGTTTACCGGCAAAACAGCATGTTCATTGTATTGGATACCCGGCAGGCCGGCTTCCAGTTCAACAACAATACCCTCCTGTTGTTGTATCATAGCAGTGGTATTTCTGCCGGCTACGGGGTGGTAACGTGGCAGGTTGCCGGATTCGGCAGAAAAGAAAAGTGTTTGCATGTGGCAATGATTGGAATCAATAATAACTGCTACTATCATCGCCATGAACTTATAAAAGATACAACAAATTAATAATGTAACCAAACCGGAAAATGCATTCACAGACCGCCGGATATATTATCTTTAAAGTGTTTTAAGCGACCGATAAAGACCTGCCATGCGTATCACCTGCGAATTATACCGCCGTATTATTGATGCCAAATTGTATATAGACGGCAATTTTGACACCCCTATTACATTGGATGATATATCGCGCAGCGCCTGTTTGTCAAGGTTCCATTTCCACCGGCTGTTTACCCATGTGTACAAGGTTACACCTCACCAGTACCTTACGCAGAAAAGGATCAGCAAAGCGAGGGTACTGCTGGAGCAGGAAGCGCTGAGCGTAACCGAAGTATGCAACAGTGTTGGTTTTGAAAGCATCGGTTCGTTTTCCGCACTTTTTAAAAAAGAAATAGGATTTCCCCCGCAGTACTACCGTAATATGGCCTGGTTGAAACAGCAACAGGCTAAAGAGCAGCCCAAAAAATTTATCCCCCATTGTTTTATTGAAAGCTACGGGTTGGAGCAGTAGCCTCTTGTACGCCCATCTTGTTAATGGTTCCGCTTCAGGCAACCTTTTACAACAAACAGATGTCACACTGAAAATACCAACCCGCTGCCATGTATTACCTGCGATTGCTATTGCCTTGCTTTATAATACTGCCATTTTACAGTATTGCACAGAAAAAGACATCAACACCATCACGGTACGGCATCAGTTTTATATTGCCGGTATTGAACAACTACGCATATTACAATTATGAATCTCAACAGCCTTCATCCAAAAGCGGCTTTATAGGGTTTGGAGCTGGTTTGTTTTACCAGAAGGGAGATCATAAATTATCATTCAATACAGGTGTTGCCTACGATGCCGTTGTTCCGCTTGCTCCTATCGACTATGCGCATACGGGTACACGCACTAGCATTTCTTCTACTTATGGGGAAATAATGTATCATCGTCGCATTTTTAACAGATTGTATATTGCAGCTGGCATCAGTGGTGTGCAGTATCGTTTCAGACACATCAGCTATGAGGATACATTGGCTGGTTTTACCCGCACTGACCGTACCTGGGGACTTAGCTTCGGCGTGGAGTACTCTGTAATAAAATTCTTTTCAGCCGGTATTTCTTATCGTCCGGCCCTGTTGTCGCAAAACAGTAAACAATATTACCATCTGTTAACAATTGATACGCGTTTCCATCTCAACCTGGCGAGAAGAAGGTGAGGTAATTTGAAAATGGAACTCCTGACAGTTGAAGGGTTTGATTGTTTGATGGTTAGCTGTAAGACAACTTTTGGCAACATCCTGATTACTTTTCACCTTGTTTCAAAAGGTTGTCTTCCCTTTGCAACCTTTCCTGATAGCTGCTTTGCTCTCTTTACTCTTCGCGACTTACAGCCGCAAAGCCTTATTCCGTGGCTTTCAGCCACTTTAGTCTATCCATACTTTAGTCTTTTTAAGTCCTTGTATTACTATCCAAAGGCTGAAACCCTTAGTTTGTACGCTTTAATACGCAGGAAAGGTGCAGGAAAGTCCCAACAAGAAGGCAGGAAATCAGGCGCAAGAGACAAGACAGGAAAGGCAAAAACGGCATTTCCGGCATAAACGGCAAGGGAATTGAAAAATGGAGAAATGGCGGATGGTTTGATAATTATATTGCCGGATGGTTTTGTCGATCGCATTAAGCCTTTCTAATGGCTGGCCAGACGGGCTTTTAACACTAAATGTTCAATATGTTTGCATATACTACTACCTGATCATGAGTATTTTTACAATTGATAAGAAAATTTTCCTGGTAAACGAGTTAAAAAACTGGTTGTAGACATTTGGATCTGCCCTAAGTTGTTTGAACGGATGTGGTCCTTATAATTTCATATAGCTTTTCGCTACTTGCAGTGTCGAAGTCATATTCAGTGGCTTCCAGCCACTGATGGCTTTTGCCGGTGGTGCAATAAACTATCTATACTACCCTACACGCACACGCGGGTCTACAATACCATACAGCAGATCGGCCAGGATGCCTACCAGTATAAAAAAGAAGGAAGAGAGTAATACAGAGCCCATTACTACGGGGAAGTCCAGTTTTTCCAGCGCATCTACTGTTACCTTACCGATGCCCTGCCAGCCAAAAATGTATTCTACAAAAAAAGCACCCGCCAGCAGTTCGGCAAACCAGCCCGTAATAGCTGTGATCACCGGGTTCAAAGCATTGCGCAAGGCATGTTTCCAGATAACAGTAGCACGGGATAACCCCTTGGCATAAGCAGTACGGATATAATCCTGGTTCAGCACGTCCAGCATAGCACTGCGGGTAAGCTGGGTGATAATGGCCAGCGGACGTATGCCTAATGTTATGGCAGGCAGCAACAGGTGCTGCAACGACCAGTAACGCTGCCCGGTATTTTCATCGATATCAAACCAGCTACCTGTCATGTGTAAACCGGTATAATCGCTCAGTACAAAACCAAACAGGTAAGCAATGACGATGCCCATAAAGAATGAAGGTGCAGAAATACCCAGTACACTGGCAAACACAGCAGAAGTATCCATCCAGGTATCTTTTTTCACCGCTGCCAGTATACCCAGCGGAATACCTGCCGCAATTGCTATCAGCATTGCAGCTACTGCCAGTATCAATGTACCCGGCAATGCTTCCATCAGCATACTCCACACATCTTTACGTGTTTGATATGAACGACGCAGATAGGGTACTTTAAAAGCGAGTTTGCCAATAAACAAGCCCTTTAACTGTTTTTGTTCTATCTCTTCTTTGCTGTGCACAGCAACGGGCGATACATCGTTCAGATAAAGCAGGAATTGTTTCCAGCGCGGCTGATCCAGGTACAGTTCTTTGCGGATGTTTTCCTGCGTACGCGCATCTGCACGTTGTCCCATTACCAGTCTTGCAGGATCACCAAAACCCTGGAACAGGAAAAATACTACCATTACCACGCCCAGCATTACCAGCATGCCGTATACCAAACGCCTGATGATGTACCTGGCCAATTATTCTGCTTTTGGGATGGAAGATGAAGTAGCGGACGAGTCAGTTACTGCTGGTAACGGTGTATTGGGTGGCAACATTGAAACACGTTTCAACGCTTTTTCCGTATTCACATAACTCCATTTGTCCAGTACTGTACCATTCTTTATCAGGTATATGGCAGGATTGGTGCGGGCCGCAGTTTTCAGTGCAGTAGCGTCACAACGCAATGGTACATAGTTATGAAATGCTTCCGGTGCATCTTTACGCAATGTTTCTGCAGGAATACTGGTTACCAGGAAACGGGGAATGTTTTTCTGCCGGGCTGCCTGTGTAAGCAGCTCCAGTGCATTCAGCCAATCACCGCGGTGATAATCTGTTTTTACAAACAGGTACAACTGGTATTCATCCTGGTGCAGTAATGCCTGGGTAGTATCATTATCAAAAAAGGTCTGCAGGGAGAAATCTTTGATCTTAGGAGCAGCATTTCCTTTCCGCACTACTTTATCGTATCGTTTTATGAAATGGTACAACGAGTCATCATAATCATCAGGAAACTTATCGGCAGTAAACTCGATCTGTTGTCCGCCTTTTTCATACACAAATGTGATCACCGTACTGTCCGGGATAGCGCCGGCGGGGATCTTCATATTTTCAGGAATATTGTTACCAACTTTATAGGGCAAACAGTCTATTACCGGCAGGTGCAACAACACAAACCATTGAAAGGAGAATGAAAATATCACAGTGAAGAACAATACCACCAGGCTGCTCCTGATCTTCAGCCAGGGTTGTAATTTGTTCCTGTTCACAAACAGGAATATGATCAGCACCAGCAATATCAGGTCTTTCATAAAAGATTGATCTGCTGTCAGCGGAATACAATCACCAAAACAACCACATTCCCTGATCTTTCCGGAGAACAATGCATACCCGGTCAGGAATGTGAAAAACACAATCAGCAGCAACAGCAGCCAACTGAACAAACGCATCTGCCAGCCCACCAGTACGGCTACGCCGGCAATGATCTCAAATGCAATCATCAATACAGAAAAGGTCAGTGTATAATTATCCAGCCCCCCCCAGCCCCATATTTCAAAAAACTCCTGCATTTTATAGCTCAGTCCCAACGGATCATTCGCCTTTATCAAACCGGAAAAGATGAATAAAACCCCAACGATGATACGTGATATGTTCAGCAATAATTTCATGTTCAGATTCAATTTAAGAAATATGGATATAATGTACAGGATGCCAGATACGAGATCCGGGATACGGGATATAGGTTACTTATAGCTTACATGCTGTTGTTCCAGAGATAAGATACAGCTATTCAGCATCCTGCCCAGCCTGTTAAGCTATTGAACAATTCTTCACCGGTAAGCGAACCTGTTTCATACAACGTTTCCAGGTGATCGATCGTCTCATCATTAGAAGCATGTGCATATACAAGATACTTTATAAATTCGTTCTTATACCTCCTGCTGTCATATCCCTCAACAAGTGTTGCTTTTACTGATCGGCGTATCTGTTGTCCCTGTTCAAACATTTCTAATTTTGGCAGCGTCATTGTCATCTGATGAATTTCGATGACGACCTCTCTTGCCAGTTTCCAGATCTCAAGATTTCTGTAACTCATAAAAAATTAATGTTTAATATGAGCTACCATCAAAAGCCCTTCGCCGCTATACGTTTGCTTTCATCCCGCATCTTTTATCGCGTATCTGGCATCTCTTATCCCAACCCGTAACACGAAATCTTTACCCTTTATGCTTTCCTTCGGTGATCAATATTAATGCAAATACAGAATAATTGATGATATCTACATAATTGGCATCAATACCTTCGCTGATGAGGGTTTTGCCATCGTTGGCCAGTATCTGTCGCATGCGCATCAGTTTCATCAGTATCAGGTCGGCAAAACTTTCCTGGCTCATATCACGCCATGCTTCGCCATAATCATGATTTTTGTCCTGCATTACCTTACGGGCAAAAGCTGCTTTTTCATCATACAGTCTTTCTACTTCCTGCACCGGTATTTCTTCGGAGGTGCTACCTGGCTGCTGCAATTGTATCAAACCGATAATACCATAGTTGACCATCGCCATAAATTCACCGGCAATATCTTCCCCTACCCGCTGCGCACCTTTTTCCTGGATGGTACGGATACGTTGTGCTTTGATAAATATCTGGTCTACGATTGAAATGGCCCGCAGCACACGCCAGGAGGTTCCGTAGTCAACGGTTTTCTTGATAAAGATATTTCTACACTGTTGTACTGCCGCGTCGTATTGCTGGTTTGTAGTCATCATGATTGAATCTGATAATTTCATTGGCCTGAGTCGTGAGGCGTTAATGAAAACAGTTTCGGGTTACGTGTTTCTGGTGCTGCAATTACCGGATTCCTGATTAAAAGAAATTTGGTTCTCTGATCCCTGGTTAACTTGTCAATCCTTCAGGACTTGTATTTGCTCACAGCCTGTAGCTCAAAGCCGGCAGTTGCCAACAACCATTAAACAATATAACCATCAAACCATCAGGGTGTTCCATTTTCAAATTCCCCGACCTCACCTATCATACCGTTATCGCTCAAAAATAAGCAACAAATGCTGTAACTATGCACCATGTTTACACTGAATTGTAAAGGAAAACTGCTGGTGATCGACAACCCGCTGGTGATGGGCATTATCAATGCTACACCCGATTCATTTCATGCGCCCAGCAGGGTCAGCACTACAGATGCAGTGCTGCATCGTGCAGAACAAATGCTGTTGGATGGTGCAGCCATACTGGACATCGGCGGACAAAGCACCCGCCCTGGCAGTGAACGCGTGCCGGAAGCAGAAGAGCTGCGTCGTGTAACCGATGTTATTACAGCCATTCATCAACGTTTTCCGGAAACTATCATTTCTATTGACACTTATAATGCGCGGATAGCTGCTGCTGCCGTAGCAGCCGGTGCATCGATCATCAACGACATCGGTGCCGGCAATATGGATAATAATATGCTATCCACAGCCGGTGCATTAAAGGTCCCTTATATATGTATGCACATGCAGGGTACACCGGAAAACATGCAACAGCATCCCGTGTATGAGGACATTGCCCGTGAAGTACTGGATTTCTTTATTGATAAACTGGCTGCCTGTCGCGAGGCTGGTATTCATGATGTGATCATTGATCCCGGTTTTGGTTTTGGTAAAAACAGTCAGCACAACCTGTCGCTGCTGAAACAACTGCACACATTGCATATACTGGATAAACCGCTGCTGGTAGGTTTTTCGCGTAAGACCACTATTTACAAAACACTGGGTGTTACAGCGGCAGAAGCATTGAACGGAACTACTGTTATCAATACCATCAGTTTAATGAACGGCGCCAATATATTGCGGGTACACGATGTAAAAGAAGCAGTGGAAACAGTGAAGTTGTTTGTGGAGTATGGGAAGGCGGAAACGGGAATCAGGAGTTAGCTGTTAGAAGTTGGCGGGAATAGGGTTGACAGAAAGTAAAGATTATCCGAAGAATATTTGCAGGGAAGACGATAACCTGTACCTGGTGACCGGCAACAACATTTAACCCCAATAAAAAAGGCAGCCTTATTCAGACTGCCTTTCTTGCTATTTAAACGAGCTATCTTATTTCTTATTGCCTGGCTTTGCAGGTTTTTCTGCTGGTGCGGGCATTGGTGCCTGAACCGGAGGTGCAGCAGGAGCCGGAGCATCTTTTACATCTTCTATCACAACATCAAATATCAGGCTTTCATAAGGCGTACCGCCGGGGCCATTCTGTTTGTCGTATGCCAGGAAGAAAGGAATGTATAAAGTTCCTTTGCCGCCTTTTTTGAAGTATTTCAGACCTTCATCCCAACCGGCAATCACCTGGTGTTGTCCCAGTGTAACCTGGAAGGGTTCTTTGTTCATGTTAGATTCAAACTCTTTACCAGAAGGAAACAGTTTACCGGTGTAACGTACAGAAACGATCTTACCGGAATCGGCCTGAGGACCAGTACCTGGATCTTTGATCTCTACATAAGTACCCAAAGGTGCTTTCTGTGCAGTGATCTTGTTTTTAGCCAGGTAATCTTCAATTTCTTTTACTTTGGGGCCTTTCAGTGATTCTGATTCTTTGGCCTGTTTTTCCTGGTATTTGTTCATTTCAGCCATCTGGTTGGCCTGTGCCAGGCTATCAGATGTAAATACATCCACTACGCGGAAGCTTAAAGTGATCTTGTCCTTACGTTTGATAAAAGGAGGTAAACCACCTTGTTTTTTAAATAAGCTATCGCCCAGCATTACCACCACAGCACTGTCGCCTTTACGCAGCAATGTGAAGATTTCACCCGGATCGTATACAGGTCCTACACTGTCAACTTTCACAAAGAAAGGAACTTTGTCGAAAGAGGAATTCAGTACAGAATCACGTACTTTCTGAACAGCGTGGATTTTCAGAATGTCGCCGCGTTTAACTTTCTGACCTTTTCCATCAGAAACAATTTTATACAGCAAACCACTGCGGGTTTTCTTCAGGCCGCCACCGGAGCAGGCTACCAGTAAAACCGCTGCCAGGGCACATAATGCCAGTTTCGTTTTTTTCATATTGTCTATTGTAATTGTGAGGCGTTTTCTTGCATTGCTTTTAAGAAATCCTGTACTGTAACATCCAGCGGGGCGCTGCTGCGGCCACCGGCTGCATTGAAGTGTCCACCACCTTCAAAATAATTACGGGCAAATGTATTGACATCAATATCCCCTTTGCTGCGGAAACTCCATTTTCTTTCCTCATCACGGTCTATTACCAGTGCCGCCATTTTTATTCCCTGTATACTCAGCGGATAGTTTACCAGTCCGTCGGTATCTCCGGTCTTGATCTCAAAACGCAACAGGTCTTTTTTGGAAATAGCAATCAGCGCAGTATTGAACTCGTAATACACTTCCATTCTGTGCAGCAGTACATGACCTATAAAACGCAACCTGTTTTCCAGGAAGTTGTCGTATACATTTTCATGCACTTTGGTATGCTCCAGTCCCCTGTCTTTCAGATCGGCCACCATACGGTGCACATCGGCGCTGGCAGAAGGGAAACGGAAAGAACCGGTATCGGCCATTACACCGGCATACAGGCATTCGGCCATTGCAATGGTAATACGATCGCCATATCCCGAACCGATAATGAAATCATACACCATTTCGCAGGTAGAGCTTTTGCCGGTATCGCTGATGCCATAGGCAAAACACGCTACTTCCGGTTGCTGGTGGTGATCGATCAGTATGCGGGTAAAATCGCGGCGACGTAATGACTCTGCCATATTCTTGGTACGGCTGAGTGTATTGAAATCCAGGCAGAACACCCATTCAGCGTCATCCAGCAATGCCTCGGCTTTTGCTCTTTCAGCCTCAAAGTCCACTACTCCACTGCTACCCGGCATCCAGTTGATCCAGCGGGCCCAGTTGGTAGGAGAAATCACGGTAACGGTATGACCAAACTGTACCAAAAAATGATACAGCCCCAATACAGAGCCCATGGCATCTGCATCCGGTTTCTGGTGCATAGTGATCACCACCTTGCGTGGCGTTGTCAGTTGCGGGTATATATTCTGAATTGGTTGCATGGAAAAAGCGCGTGCAAAGGTGCAGAAATAAAGTCCAAATAACAAGTTTACTTACAATAAGTCATGCTGTTAACATATAAAAGAACGCAGCAATACAGCCGCGTATAAACTATCTGCCCGTAAACATCGTTGTATTACTTACCCGGCTGGTCTGATCCGCTGCTGCGAACAGGTTTATAGCTGTAACCGCCACATTTGGGTAAGTGGCGCAAACTTAATATGCCTGTACTTTCAGATCGGATACATAGCCTGGATGACTGTCAATAAATCACTTAAACATATATGCAAATAAATATATTTTAAAAATTGATTTTCAGGCACAAACTATATTGATAGTATTAATAAATGCCTGTGCAACAAGCTGCCCGGTATAGCCACGGGGCAATTTAAACACACAGGCAAATTGTCAGTCAGTATGTTAGGGTTACAGGTGACAATTTGTTGCTTTCGTGGTTATACATTAAAATTGCACCACCAGTAAAGTCTATTTTGAACTTTTTAATACACGTATGGCGAAGAATTTATTGATAGTCGAATCTCCTGCGAAAGCCAAAACCATCGAAAAAATTCTCGGTGATGATTTTGAGGTGAAGAGCTGTTATGGTCATATCAGGGACCTGGAGAAAGATGAGATGGGTATTGATATCAAGAATAACTATCAGCCCCGCTATATTATACCCGAAGAAAAAGAACGGGTGGTAAAAGAATTGAAAACACTTGCCAAGAAAGCTGACGAAGTGTGGCTGGCAACGGATGAGGACCGTGAAGGGGAAGCCATCAGCTGGCATTTGTGCGAGGTGCTGGGACTGGATCCGTATACTACCAAACGCATTGTTTTTCATGAAATTACAAAGCCTGCTATAAAAAGGGCGGTTGATACGCCCCGTACACTGGATATGAACCTGGTCAATGCACAACAGGCCCGCCGTGTACTGGACAGGATCGTGGGTTTTGAACTCAGCCCGGTATTGTGGCGCAAAATGAGCATGAAGAATAACCTGAGTGCCGGTCGCGTACAAAGTGTGGCGGTAAGGTTGATTGCAGAGCGTGAAAGAGAGATCAATGCTTTTACAGCAGTCAGTTCATTCAGAATTGATGCCTTATTTACTGCACAGGACCTGGGTGGTAAAAATGTACACTTCAAAGCTGAAGGTAAAAAATACGATACTATTGAAGATGCTGAAAAGTTTCTGCAGGGTTGTATCGGTGCCAATTATACGGTAACAGACATACAGGTAAAACCGGGCAAACGCTCTCCGGCTGCACCTTTCACCACCTCTACCCTGCAACAGGAAGCATCGCGCAAACTGGGTTACTCTGTAAGCCGTACCATGTTGCTGGCGCAAAAGCTGTACGAAAGCGGTAAGATCACGTATATGCGTACGGACAGTGTAAACCTGAGTGATACAGCCATGGAAGACATCCGTAAACAGGTGTCCGGACAATACGGCCAGCAATATCACCAGAGCCGCAAATTCAAGAACAAAAATGAATCTGCACAGGAAGCCCACGAAGCTATCCGCCCTACTTATATGGAAAGCGCTACTGTAGATGATGCAGATACACGCAGGCTGTATGAGCTGATCTGGAAACGTACTATGGCCAGCCAGATGTCAGACGCAGAACTGGAAAAGACCATTGCAAAAATCGCGATCTCTACTAATAAAGAAGAGCTCACTGCCAGCGGTGAGGTACTGAAGTTTGACGGTTTTCTGAAAGTATACCGTGAAGACCGCGACGATGAGGATATGAATGAAGACGAACAGGAAGAAGGAGTATTGCCACCGCTTGCCGTGAAACAACAGTTGCCTTTAAAAGAAATGAAGGCCACAGAACGTTTCAGCCGCCCTTTACCACGCTATACAGAGGCTTCGCTGGTAAAAAAACTGGAAGAGCTGGGTATCGGTCGCCCGTCTACCTACGCTCCTACTATTTCTACTATCCTGAAACGCGGGTATGTGGAAAAACGCGACAAAGAGCCCATCAAAAGAGATTTCCGCATTCTTACACTGGTAGATACAAAGATCACCAAAGTAACAGAACAGGAAAATACAGGTGCTGAAAAATCAAAGCTGTTCCCTACCGACCTTGGCCTGGTGGTAACAGACTTTCTGAAACAGCATTTTGATGATATTATGGATTATGGTTTCACGGCACGCATTGAAGGTGAGTTTGACGAGGTAGCCGCCGGCAAGCTGAAGTGGAACAGTATGATCGATGACTTCTATACGCCTTTTAAACAGGATGTGGATACCACTATGGAAACCGCTGAACGTATTAAAGGAGAGCGGGAACTGGGCATCGATCCGGAATCGGGCAAAAAGATAGTGGCCCGTATGGGACGGTATGGCCCCATGATCCAGATTGGAGATGTGAATGATGAAGAGAAACCCCGTTTTGCCAGCCTGAAAAAAGACCAGAGCATCGAAACCATTAACCTGGAAGATGCCATGCAGTTGTTTCAGTTGCCCCGCACACTGGGCGAATACGAAGGCCAGGAGATTTCGGTGAACATCGGGCGTTTTGGTCCGTATGTAAAGGCGGGAGAACAATTCATTTCTATTCCCAAAGGAGAAGATCCGCTGGAAATAACGCTGGAAAGGGCTATTGAACTGGTGCAGGAAAAACAAAAAGCAGATGCGCCGGTTGCATTTTACGATGAGAAACCCGTTACCAAGGGTAAAGGCCGCTTTGGCCCTTTTATCAAATGGAACGACATG
>LGYU01000027.1 GCA_001302245.1 Chitinophagaceae bacterium PMP191F | reverse complement strand
CAATTGCAACAGCACAGCAGAATAGACACAAAACCCAGAATCAATGAAAACTTTATTAATTATTACCTGTTATAGCTCCCAGCTGCAAACAAAAATGCCGTGGGCGATTGCCACGGCATTTTTCATTTATGCAGGTGTTTACTATTGCTGTACTACTTTGATCACTCCTGCTCCATTGTAAGAATGGTATTCACCATTGTACATCGCATCGGCACTTACTGGCCCCATACGATAGATACCGGGCGATACCGCTCTTACCGCATAATAATAGGTTTGTTTATTACTATACAGATCTACAAACAGGTTGATGCGGTCATCGCGCACATCCAACGCTGTGGGTGTAGAACCATCTTTGATCCAGTCCATTCCAGGTATTTCTTTGGTACGTGGATTTTCAATTTCAAAGCCGGCAGGCAACAGATCGCTTACCGCAATGTTCTCCACACTGCCGCTATAATTCTTCTCCAGCGTGATCTGTACCACCACCAGGTCATTCTGACGGAATGTGTTGTCATTGATCGCACGTCCGTACCTGTCGAAGAACCTGCGACGCACACGGATGTAATTGTCTTCTTCTTTATAAGAACCGCTGGTACTAATACCCTCACTCTGCCAGTAATAATACAACCTGCCCGAACCTTTGGTGACAATATCAATATTGGCTCCACCCAGTTGTTTGGCAGTTAGTTTTACAGGTACAGCATCAGCAGTTCCAACTGTTTTACCGTTCACTTTTATTTCGGCCGATACCGTTGCATTGGCCGCTGCACGTGCCATTTTGCCCAATGCCAGGAAGCTGAATGCACACTCCTGTGTACTGTACCAGTAACGTTGTTTCAGTTTGTCTGCCACATGTTTGGCCATTACCGGCACCTGTGCATTGCCCGGATCAACATCGATCAATGCATTTAATGCAATGGCTTCGTCGCGGATATCAGAGTAGAAGCTACCTCCTGTTTGTGCTACAGAAACCTCGCCGCTGAAGGAACCTGGCAACAACTCGCTGAATTTCGCTTTATCCCCTGCTATTGCATACGCCACACTCAACAGGTATTTACTGTCAAGACTTAAAAGGGCTGGATTTGCTTTGTAATAGTTCATCACTGCTACATTGGGCTTGCCCGCCAGCGCCAGTACATACAGACTGTATGCTACTTCTTTGGGGGCTATCTTTTTCTGCTCTTTCTGGTTATAATAGTAAGTAATGGTTTCACGTGTTTTGAGTTTGTTGTTGAGATACGCCATCACACTATTGAGCATATTTTTATCTACATCAAATCCTGCTTTCTGAGCTTCGATCAGGAAATGGCCTGCGTAAACAGACGCCCACCAGTTCTCAGACCCTTCTCCATCCCACAGGGTTATAGCCCCTGTATATAACTGACGCAGTTTGATTTTACGGATCGCTTCCAGCACATTCCAGTTGGCGCCCGATTTCATAGCAGGTTTGTTGTATACTTTTTCTGCCAGGTCGCCATAATAAAGTTGTGGGAATGCAACGGAAACCGTTTGTTCTGTACAGCCATACGGATATTCTACCAGGTAACGCATCTGTTTGCCCAGTTCCAACGCAGGGCTGCGACTTACTACCAGCTGATAATCCACGCTGCCAGGTATAAAATCGGACGTGGTAATACCAAGATGCTGTGAGCTGCCGCCGGTAAGCGAACCACTACCTGTTACAATCTGTAATGGTGATGCCGGGCGTACACTGATCTCGGTTTCATCATTAAACTTCTCTCCCAACCCCTGAACTTCCACTGCAATTTTGCCCACATTGATCGCCGGAGCCGCTACCACCTGGAAAAGCGCTTTGTTTTCGCTGTTGGCATTGAGCGATACCGATTGTTTGTTGCTACCTATCACCTGCAGCGGACCGCTGACATTAAGCATCGCTGATGCGGAAGTTGATTTTGCAGTGGTATTAGTAATGATTACCGGCACTGTCACTGTATCGCCGGGACTCAGGAAACGTGGCAATGCTGTGCTTAATACAATAGGATCGGCTACGGTCATGGCAGATTCATTGCTGCCGAAACTTTCATTTTTATAGGCTACCGCCATCAGTCTCACTTCGCCACTGAACTGCGGAATATCAAATTCAAAAGTAGCTTCTCCACTGCCATTGGCCTGTTTGATACCACTCCAGTATGATAATAATTTCACTCTTTTTGCAGGCATTGGATTAGTGCGCTTGTTCATTTCCAGGTCGCCGTCACCACCGGTACTGCTTAATCTTGCCTGCAGTTCGGGAAACAATAACGGGTACAGATCGTATGCATTTACTTCCAATGCTTTGCTGGCATAGAAATAATTGTAGGGATCAGGTGTTTTGAAATCACTGACCTGCAGTACCCCATTGTCAACTGCAGCAAGCGTAACATAGCTGTTGGGAGCTGCTTTGATCTTTACCTGCTGGTGTGTGCGCGAGCGTACGGATTTCTGCGCCACGATCTCAATCGGTATTTTACGACTCTTTTCTTCTACCCTGATGCTCTGGAAACCATGCGCAACTGTTAAAGGAATTTCGCTGACATCGTGCGGTTTGATCAATGTGGCAGTTACGTATACGTTGGGTAAATGTTCAATGCCCAGTTTCAGATCAAGTGAAGCTGTACGATTGTCAACATTTACATACTGATAAGATACCACCTTATCGGTTTCCATAGTCACCAGCATTCTACCACTGAATGGTGTTTTGAACAATACTTTGGCACTTTGTCCTGCTTCGTACGAAGTTTTATCCAGCTCTATATCTATATTACCTTCTGTATTTACTTCAAATGAACTGTTTTCTCCGCCCCATGCACCATAGCTATAGAAATTTTTACTTACATAACTGTTGCCGCCTGGTATACTGATGCGTATTTCATACTGACCGGGAGAACGTGGCACAAAACCAAACTCCGTTTTTTCTCCGTTCACAGTAAGTAGCTGTGCTGCCACTACCTTATCATCCTTCTGTGATTCGTAACGGAAATAGCTGCCATTTTTGATCAGTACAGTACGATATTCGTGTTTGATCACTTTGATATCAGCCCTGGCACCGTTCAGTACATTTTCATTTTTGTCAACAGCAATGATCGGGAAACGTACATTCTGGTTGAGCGGGTAATACCAATATCCATCACCACCAATACCAAAGAACATGTCCTGCGTATAAATATTGGCCGTAGTGCTGCGGCTTACCGGCCTGCCGGTTTCGTCAAACACGGTAGCATAAAAAGTAGCCTGCAGCAGTCCTGCATTTTTAAATATTTCCGGAACGTTGTACAGAACGGATGCATTACCACCTTCGTCCGTGCTGCCTTCTTTTACTACTTTATCCAGCGACAACGCCTGGTTTTCGATACTGAAATCAAAGCTGTTGTATTTTTTAGGACTGAAATACCGGGGTTTTACCTGGATCTCTGCTTCATAGTTGCGATGCGCGGCAGGCGGACCAAAAAAGTTCATGGCATTGATGGCCAGTGTAGTGGATTGACCAGGCGCCAGCGAAGGTTTATCAAGCTTGGCTGTTACCTTGATCCTGTCGGGCATAAATTCTTCAATACTGAAATTTTTGCTGGCCAGTAATACGTCGTTGGAAGAATATACTTCCAGCAAATAACTGCCGGTGATGGCAGATACCGGAATATCAATATCACCTTCCAATGAACCCTGTGCATTCAATGTTTTACGGAAAGTTTTAAACTCCTTACCGTTGGGCATCAGGAATTTCAGTTTTACAGGCAACTCACCGGGTGATTTCCACTGGCGGTCGCGCATGATCACTGAGAAGTTCACTTTTTCCCCCGGACGGTAAATATCACGTTCGGCATATACAAAGGCATCCATACCTGTTGCATTTAATCGCTTGCCGCCTACTTCAAAACGTGAAGTATTGACACGGGTGCTATTGAAAGGCAGGTAGTTGAAATCGTCAGCAGTTTTGGCTACGATCATAGCAGGGCGGAAACCGGCAAATTCACGACGCGGATAAGCAACTTCAGCCACACCTTCCGCATTGGTAGTTCCCATACCCAGTACCTGGTTGTTATTCCCATACACAACAACGTTTACCCCGTTTACAGCCTGTGCTGTCTGAATGGAGTTGGCAAAAACAAACAGTTTGTCATTGCCTTCTTTGGCGATCAACCCGATATCTGACTTGGAGATAAAGCGGCTGTCGCTACGCCAGTAATCGGTGGTTGAACGTATTTTAATATGGTAGATGCCTTTGAAATCAGGCAGCCTGTCTTCTACATTGAATGTATACAGGCGGCTGTTACCATATTTGGGCAGTGAGCGGGTATCAATCTCCTGTTCGTACACTACATCTCCCAGTGAAACACCGGGATCATATTCATCCCCATCATAATAATCGCCTTCATCCTCAGTACCACGTCTGTCATCGCGTGGATAATATCCGTAACGCTGTGCCAGTAACAGGTTGCTTTCATAAATTTTGGAGATGATCACTTTTACCTTCGGAATATTGACAATACGTACTTCTATGTTCTTACGGCCTTTGTCTGACAGGTAAACGGCTTTACCATTGGCAAAACTCAGCGAAGGCTCCAGTTCACCAAAAGCCACATTTCCCTGGTATTCTTCTCGCAGTACTCCACCAATACGTCCACGCAAGCCTTTGGCAATTGTCACCGTATAGCTTTTATCAGCATCAAACTGGTCGCTGGTGATGGAAAAACCATCGTCTGTAACCTGTACTGAAAATTTTACAGAGGGGCTGAAACGGACCAGGGAAGCAATATTGTCGGTATTGACCTGCTGGCTGGTACGCACATAAACAATACCTGAACTACCATCGTGTTCGCCACGAACGTCATTGATGGCAAGATTGTATGGAGAGGCTATAAAGATCTTGTTCTCAATCGCTTCTTTGGTACCATTATTACCGCCTTGTGGTATAATGCCTTTATCGAGGCTCACTTTGGCTTCAATGTCTTTGTCTTCGGCTTTGATACCCGCCAATCGCAGGGTAACCCGGCTGTCGTTGGCCAGTGTTGTAATAGTATAGTCAACCTGTTTGCCACCGATTGACAATTTCATTTTATCCTTTATAGTAGCAGGCGCTACAGGATAATTGAAATACAGATCAACCTGTGGAACTGCTGTGGTAGAACGTTCGTCCTGCAATACCCAGGCCGCGTTGGTATTTTCCAGTTTGAGATAGGGCGTAAAGAAAGAGATGTTATCAGATTTGCCAATACGGCCATAGCTGCTGAACTGCAATATCTTGTTGTTCAGTTTGGCTTTGAATGAAGTGGCCGGGGGCAGTGGCCCGGCAGGAGAAAACACCAGTTCATCTGCATGCTCCCAGCGGAAACGGCCACGGATCTTAGGTTCAAAGGAAATATATTCTGTAGAATCCCACTGGTTCAGCAATGAATCGCTGATCAGTTGTTTGTCGAAACGGAATACCAGGTTGCCCAGTGGTTGTACTTCTTCTTTGGCACTGGTATAGTCAAGATTAACCAGGGAACGGTTGCAACCGTATAAAAAAATAACAACCAGCGCGGTTGTTACGGCAAACAGTTGTTTACGCATAAAAGGTAATGGTTAAGATATGTAGTCGAAAATAGGGTGTTAAAATACAAAATGAAATTAAAAAGGGGGTTAATTGTTCAACAGGTTTGGTAAAAAACCAGGAGCAATTACTGATAAGCTAAGGAGGAATATCGTGCCATCGGGCAGGTGACCCCGAAGAGTCCATATGTGAAGGTTTGTAACAGAAAGATACTATACAGCACAGACCATCTTCAAATTTTTGCAGATAAGGATTTGTTAATTCGGACGCATTGGTTAACCGGTAAGGTTCTTTTAATTAACTGGCCCATATTATGGTTTTTATGCTGAAAATCCATTTATCCTTTCAACTATTTAAGGCATGGAATTTCACGAAAATCATATGTATCATCTTTACAATAGGGGAAACCGCCGGCAGCAGATCTAATTGAAAGAAGCCAATTATATTTTCTTTTTAAAGCAAGTACGCAAATTTATCTCGCTGCATTGCAAGATCATGAATTACTGCCTGATGCCTAAACATTTTCATTTTCAAACAAGGCTCTGTTTTTTGAAATGCCGGATCAGAATCCTCTGACATTTTACGATGATTCGTATAAAGTTATCAGAAAGGATGATATTGAAAAGGTAATTGATGAGTAAGCCGGCTGGTTGGACGCCACGGTTTGAACCGTGGTACTTGGGGGGATACGCTAACAGAAAGCCAAATCACCAAATTCGGTCACCATCCATAACAGAAATCCGTTTCCCTTTCGTTCTTTTGTTGTGTAATTGGCTGAACGGATAACAATGGCATTCAAAAACACTTCTATATTCAACAGGTTACTGAAAAAGCGCAATACGGCTTCTGTCAGCCCGCATCCACAGACTTCGAAACAGAAGATCTTCAATTGGCTGAAACGGATCGGGATTACCTGTGTGGCCATGTTCCCGCTGTTCTTACTCCTGAATTGGTGCTTCCCGGTACCCGATAGCATAGAATATTCAACCATTGTTACAGACAATAAGGGCTATGTGATACATGCCTATCTTACCAAAGATCAGCAATGGCGCATGAAGACCGAACTGGAAGAGATCTCTCCCCTGCTTCGCAAAACCATTGTTGAAAAGGAAGATAAATACTTTTACTATCACCCGGGTGTAAACCTGGCTGCCATTGGCAGAACTGCGGCCAAAAACATCTTCCGGTTAAAACGCACTTCCGGTGCTTCTACCATTACCATGCAGGTTGCCCGCGCACTGGAACCCAAACGGAGAACCTATTTTAATAAACTGATCGAGACTTTCCGTGCGCTGCAGTTGGAATGGAAGTACAGTAAGGACGAAATATTACAGATGTACCTGAACCTGGTACCCTATGGCGGTAACCTGCAGGGTGTAAAATCGGCCTCTATCCTGTATTTCAAAAAGAACCCCGATCACCTGTCACTGGCAGAGATCACCGCACTGTCAATCATTCCCAACAGGCCTTCGTCACTGGTAATTGGCAAAAACAATGATAAGATCATTGAAGAGCGGAACCGCTGGCTGCAAAAATTTGCCACCGACAAAGTATTTACACAAAAGGAAATTGCTGATGCCTTGCAGGAGCCACTTACTGCTACACGCGGAACAGTACCCCGCGAAATTCCGCACCTGGCCTATCGGCTGAAACGCCAGGGAGGCAATACCATTCATACCAATATTGTGCTGAATACCCAGTTGAAAACAGAAAAACTGGTAAAAGATTATTCACGTACGCTGGCACTGAAAAATATCCGTAATGCTGCTGTTATTGTTATCGACAATCATACCCATCGTGTTATCAGTTATGTAGGCTCGGCCGATTTTACTGATACTACTGATGGCGGACAGGTGAACGGTGCTGCTGCGATCCGTCAGCCTGGCAGTACGTTGAAACCATTATTATATGGTATGTGCATTGATGCCGGACTAATGACACCTAAAACAGTACTTACAGATGTGGCCGTGAATTATGAAGGGTATGCTCCCGAAAATTATGACAAACAGTTTAACGGGTATGTGACCATGGAATATGCACTGGAGCATTCTCTGAACATCCCTGCAGTAAAAGGATTACAGGTGCTGGGCAAGGATAAATTTATACAAACACTGGCCGGATGTAATTTTCAACAGGTGAAAAAAGATCATCGCAAACTGGGCCTGTCGCTGATACTGGGCGGATGCGGTGCTACCCTGGAAGAACTGACGGGTATGTATTCTTTGTTTGCCAATGATGGCCGGTACATTGCACCCTCTTACCGGCAGGAAGATACACTTCGCACCAACGGAGCCGGTAAATCAGTTTTAACGCCGGCAGCCACTTTCATGATCAATGAAACACTTTCCAAAGTAAACCGTCCTGATTTTCCGCTGAACTGGCAAAGCACTGAGCATATGCCCAAAATTGCCTGGAAAACAGGCACCTCTTATGGCAGACGCGATGCCTGGAGCATCGGGTACAATAAACACTATACCATTGGTGTGTGGGTAGGAAATTTTTCGGCGTTGGGGATCCCGGAATTAAGTGGAGCCAATGTAGCCACCCCGCTGTTGTTTAAAATTTTCAATACCATTGATTATGACAGCGACCAGGAATGGTTCGATATGCCAAAGGACTGCGACAGTCGTATGGTATGCTCCGAAACTGGAATGGTACCTACCGACCGGTGTCCGGATGTAATTACAGATTATTTTATCCCGCTTATCTCTTCTACCCAGCCTTGTAACAACAGGCAGGAAGTAATGGTATCGCCCGACGAAAAAATCTCCTACTGTAAACATTGTATGCCCGAAACAGGTTATAAAAAGAAATGGTATAAAGTGGTTACTCCTGATATGCAGCGCTTTTTTGCAGAAAGACGCATTGCTTATGAAATGATACCACCGCATAATCCTGCCTGCGAAAAGATCTTTAAAGACGGAGCACCGGCAATCACCTTTCCCCGCAATGGTGCAGAATATCTGATGAGCAAAAAACATCCCGAACCGCTGCAACTTACCTGCAACGTAAGCAATGATGTGAGTAAAGTGTACTGGTATATCAACGACCGGTTTTACAAGGCAGCAGACGCCCGTACCAAACAATTCTTTCTGCCTGAAGAAGGACCCATAAAAATATCCTGTACAGACGATAAGGGGAGAAACAGGGATATCCGGATCAGGGTAAAGATGGTGAATTTCTGATGCTGAGTGAAGAGCAGATACGCAAATAAAAGCCCCGGCATAAAACCAGGGCTTATATCAGGAAATATTTACTGTAATTAATCAAGTTTTTTTACACTGCCGCTACCTGCAATGTGGCTATCTACCTGTGCATTGCCTTTGTAACGGATATCGCCGCTGCCGCTTACATGTACCTCCAGTTTTACGCTGGCAAATACTTCCGCATCCCCACTACCTACAATCTTTACAGATGTTTCTTCTGTTTTCAGATCCAGTGCATGGATATTACCGCTGCCGGTTACGTCGCCTTTAAAGGTTTTGGTCTGACCTTTTAATTCTATATCACCACTGCCGCTGGAAGAAGCACTGATTTCCGGTGCATCTACCTCTGCTTTGATATCAGCACTACCGCTTACACGCAACACGATCTTCTGAGTGCTGCTGATCACTCCCTGGCCTACAATATCCCCGGAACCGCTGGAACTGATCTCTGTATAGGAAGGAGCAGTAACATATATCTTCACATCACGGTGTGTACTAAGCCAGAAACCATCTTTGGTACCTATTTTCAGCACGCCGTTTTCCACATACGTTTCAATATAAGGTATAACATTCTCTTCGGCTTCAATCTTCACAGAGTTGGGACCTGTTGCAACATAAATATCAAATGAACCGCTGGAATGTACACCTGTAAAACCGGTTTCGGTTCTGGTCTGTGTTTGCACATTGCCATTTCCTTTGATCTTTTTACCGGTAACAAACCTGCAGGCCCCTAATAAAACCGTTGCTGATAATAATAACAACAATATCTTTTTCATATATGGTGGTTTTAGCGTTACAAAAATTAATGAAATAATACTCTTTTCAAAATCATTTGACGCAGGGAGTATAAAAAGGTTACAGGTTAAGATATAAGATTTAAGTTACACGACATAAAGCACAAGGAAATACACTTACTAAATATAGCAGCCGCTTTCTGACAAGCGTCTTGTACCTTGCTCCTTTTACCTTATGTCTTAGTCCCCAAACTTTCCTACCTTCGCGTCACCATGACGGAAAAGATTCTTATTCTCGATTTTGGCAGCCAGTATACTCAGTTGATTGCCAGGGCCGTACGTGAGGCCAATGTTTATTGCGAAATAATTCCCTACCACAAACCTGTACAGTTCGATGCCTCTCTGAAAGGCATCATCCTTTCAGGATCTCCTTTTTCTGTAAATGACGCCAATGCACCTGAAGTAGACGTGCAGGCATTGAACCAGCAGGTACCGGTATTGGGTGTTTGCTACGGCGCCCAGCTTACCGCCAAACAGTTTGGAGGTGTTGTGGCTAAAAGTAACAAACGTGAGTACGGACGTGCGCTGATGCAAAAAAAGCAGGACGACATTTTACTGAACGATGTTATTGATAACTCGCAGGTATGGATGAGTCACAGTGATTCTGTACTGGAAATGCCGGCAGGTTTTGAAGTGCTGGCTGCTACAGAAAGTATTCCGTATGCAGCCTTTAAAAAAGGTATTGATGGCCTGGCATTGTACTGTGTACAGTTCCACCCTGAAGTATACCATTCTGTTGAAGGCAAAAAACTCCTTAAAAACTTCCTCGTAAATATCTGTGGTTGTGCCCAGGACTGGACACCTGCACACTTTATTACCGATACTGTTAATGCACTGAAACTGCAGATCGGTGATCGTAAAGCTATTATGGCACTGAGCGGTGGAGTTGACTCTACCGTTGCAGCTACTCTTATTCACAAAGCCATCGGCGACCGCCTGTATGGTATTTTTGTAGATAATGGAGTATTGCGTAAAGATGAATTTGAACAGGTACTGGAGACTTATCGCCAGATAGGACTGAATGTAAAAGGTATTGATGCTAAAAACCTGTTCTACAATGAACTGAAAGGCAAAACCGATCCGGAAGCCAAACGTAAAACCATCGGTAAACTGTTCATTGATGTGTTCCAGGATGAAGCTAAAAAGATAGAAGGGATCGAATTACTGGGGCAGGGTACTATTTATCCTGATGTAATTGAAAGTGTTTCCGTTCATGGACCTTCTGTTACCATCAAATCGCACCACAACGTAGGTGGTTTGCCGGATATTATGCACCTGGAACTGGTAGAACCACTGCGTTTCCTGTTCAAAGACGAGGTACGTCGCGTTGGTCGTGAGCTGGGTATTCCTGATGATCTGCTGAACAGGCATCCTTTCCCCGGCCCTGGTCTGGCAATCAGGATACTGGGAGAGATCACCCCGGAAAAAGTACAGTTGCTGCAGGATGCCGATGACCGTTACATCAAAGGACTTAAAGAATTTAATTTATACAACCAGGTGTGGCAGGCAGGCACTATCTTACTGCCGGTAAAAAGCGTTGGGGTAATGGGTGACGAAAGGACCTATGAATTTACCGTAGCACTGCGTGCCGTAACTTCTGTAGATGGGATGACTGCCGACTGGGCGCATCTGCCATACGAATTCCTTGCACACATTTCAAACGACATCATTAACAACGTACGGGGAATTAACAGGGTGGTATACGATATCAGCAGCAAACCACCTGCAACGATTGAATGGGAGTAACCGTCTGTACAGCATATACCATAAAGGGTTGTACTGTATCATGTTTGCAATGAAAAAAGTATTCCAACGTTCTTGCGTGATATAGTATAACCCGGTGGCTTAATATACCATGTGTGATTGTTTCTGCCGGGAAGGGTCATTCAAAATTGTTTGCGGATGAAGCACATTCAGCTATCAGTACTCATCATGCTTGCTTTATTGCAGGTACTTTTTACGCATGCACAGGCCGATTCTGTTCAAGGCCGTTATCATATTGCTGTTTTTGCCCCTTTATACCTGGACTCTGCTTTTGACGCCGGTGGTAATTACCGGTACGACAAAAATTTTCCCCGCTTTTTCAATGCCGGTTTAGAGTTCTGGGAAGGCGCACAACTGGCCATTGACTCCATGAAAAAGGAAGGGCTTCAACTGGAAATACACGTGTACGATACACGTTCTGCCATCCAGAAACCAGAAGTTGTTACCCGGGAAGAAGATTTTAAAAATACAGACCTCATCATAGGGCATGTTACCGTAAATGAGGCCGCACTGCTTGCACATACTGCCGCTACACTGGGTATTCCCTTTATAAATGCCAACCTGCCCAACGATGCCGGCGTAACCAACAATCCGCATTTTGTAGTACTGAACGCGACACTGGCAACACATTGTACAGCCATTTATAAATACCTGCAAAAGAATTTTGCGTTATCCAACATTATCATATTCCGAAAAAAAGGAGTACAGGAAGACAGGCTGCAGGAGTATTTAACCGATGCAGCAAAGACCACTTCATCAGTTCCGCTGAAAGTAAAATACGTTACCCTGGAAAATAATTTTACGGTAAAACAATTACTGCCACATCTCGACAGTAATGTGACCAATGTTTGCCTGGTAGGCAGTCTTGATGCTGCATTTGCACAAACCATCTGTCAGCAACTGGCTTCTGTCAGCAGCAGTTATGCCAGCACTGTATTTGGCATGCCCACCTGGGAAATGGTTGATTTTGAAAAACCGGTGTACAAGGGCATTGAAATTTATTACAGCACTCCTTTTTATACAGACCCCGCCAATAAACTGGTAACAGCTCTGCAGGAGCATTTTAAAACTGCCCTGTTCGGCTATCCTTCCGATATGGTGTACAGAGGCTATGAAACCATGTATCGTTTTGGTCACCTGTTAAGCGATCATGGTAAAAATCTCAGTTCCAGCCTGGGTGAAAAGAAATACAAGGTCTTTAATGATTTTGACATTCAACCCGTTCTGAACCGCAAAACCATGACACTGGATTATTTTGAGAACAAAAAGCTGTATTTTATCCGTAAAGTAGATGGTGCTGTAAAGGCTGTTTATTAATTGTTCCGGATCTGAAGGTTTAAAGTTCTGCAATAACCCATTGCTAACAGTTGAAAGACAGAATATATGCTTTGATCTCAATCTTTCAGCCTGCTGTACTTCGTATTTCTTACCAGCATCCCTTCGGCATAATATTTTAAGTAAATGATATATGCCACTGATAGATTTTACAGACAAGGGTTTATACTGCCGTGCCGGCGATTTCTATATTGATCCCTGGAAACCGGTGGATAGGGCTGTCATTACACATGCCCATAGCGATCATGCACGCCCCGGCAATCAATACTACCTCTGTCATCGTTATACAACTCCGCTGTTACAATTGCGACTGGGAGATAATCATTACCAAAGCCTGGAATGGGGCGAAGCCATTTATATGAATGGTGTTAAAGTTTCGCTGCATCCGGCCGGACACATTATTGGTTCTTCACAGGTTCGTGTGGAGCAAAATGGTGAAGTGTGGGTAGTAAGCGGTGATTATAAAACCGAGAACGATGGCATCAGCGGGGCTTTTGAAGCAATACCCTGTCACACTTTTATATCGGAATCTACTTTTGGTTTGCCTATTTACAACTGGAAGCCGCAGCAGGAGATCTATACGGACATGCAAAACTGGATACGTTCCAACCAGGTAACCGGCAGAATCTCTGTATTGATTGCTTATAGCCTGGGAAAAGCGCAAAGAGTATTAAAAGCCATTGAGCCGGTAACCGATCGCATTTTTTTACATGGAGCTATCTGGAACACTCACCAGGTATTAACAGCAGAAGGCTGGGAATTACCCACTGTACAACGTGTAACTCCTGATATTCCAAAAGAACAATATAAAGGTAGCGTGGTCATTGCACCTCCATCTGCCGACGGAACGCCCTGGATGAATCGCTTTACACCTTTCAGCGTAGGGATCTGTAGCGGATGGATGCAGGTACGCGGTCACCAGCGCAGAAGAAATGCAGATGCCGGTTTTGCGCTCAGCGATCATGCAGACTGGAAAGGTTTGCTACAGGCTGTAAAAGCCACCGGTGCTGAAAAAGTATTTGTAACACACGGATTTCAGGCCGCGTTCAGTCGCTACCTGAATGAACAGGGCATTGAAGCAGGCGAAGTACAGACTGCTTTTGGTACGGAAGAGGAGGAACAATTTGAAAATGAACCAATTTGAAAATTTGAAAATGGACAACATGATCTTAGCGTACTTAATGTTCAGATGCTATCAGTTGATTGCAGTGGATGCCATTTTCAAATCTGCACATCTTCAAATTTTCAAATTATGAAGTCTTTCGCCAAACTGGTAACACAGCTCAGTATGTCTACCAAAACCAACGATAAGCTGGATGCATTGGTAGATTATTTTACGCATGCCGACGATAAAGACAAGGTATGGGTGATTGCACTTTTCAGCGGCAGACGTCCGCGCCGTACAGTCAATTCAACACAACTACAAACCTGGTGCGCTGAACTGGTACAACTTCCTATATGGCTGCTGGAGGAAAGCTATCATACTGTGGGAGATCTTTCAGAAACCATTGCCCTATTGATACCTGATACTTTTTCTGTAACACCCTCTGTCAACAAACCGCTGTATTATTATGCAGAGCAATTTATTGCGCTGGAAAAAGCAACCGAGGAAGAAAAGAAAACCTTTATAGTACAATCATGGCTTGAACTTACCAGCAAAGAACGTTTCGTATTCAATAAATTATTGTCAGGCACATTCCGCGTAGGCGTGTCACAAAAGCTGATGGTCAATGCGCTGGCAAGATCGCTGAATACAGATGCCGGCGTGATTGCTCACCGGATCAGTGGTAACTGGAATCCTGCATCCACCACATTTGAAGACCTGTTGAGTGCAGAAGCCACAGCCATTGATCATTCAAAACCCTACCCTTTTTACCTGGCCTATGCACTGGAAGAAAATTTGCAGGAACTTGGCTCCCCACAGGAATGGCAGGCTGAATGGAAATGGGATGGTATCCGCGGTCAGATCATCAAACGCAATGACACCCTGTTTGTATGGAGCCGTGGTGAAGAACTGATCACAGAGAAATTTCCCGAATATGAAACGCTTACTCCACTTCTGCCCGACGGTGTGGTAATTGACGGAGAAATACTGCCATTCAAAGATGGGCAGGTCTTGAACTTTAACGTTCTGCAAACCCGTATCGGTCGCAAAAATGTAACTAAAAAACATTTGCAGGAAGCACCTGCCGGCATTTTTGCGTATGACCTGCTGGAATTTAATAGCGAAGATATCAGGCATCTTGCACTGGAAGAACGACGTGTAATGCTGGAAAAACTGGTACAGCAAGTTCAGCTTCCCCTACTACAGTTGTCGCCCATTGTTCCTTTTACAGACTGGAATGAGCTAGCCACCATTCGCGAACAGGCACGTACCATCAACAGTGAAGGACTAATGCTGAAAAGAAGATCTTCTGCTTACCAGGTAGGTCGTAAAAGAGGCGACTGGTGGAAATGGAAAATTGATCCGCTGGTGATTGATGCGGTGATGATCTATGCGCAGAAAGGCGCCGGTCGCAGAAGTAACCTGTATACAGATTACACGTTTGCCGTAAAGGATGGCGATAAACTGGTTTCATTTACCAAAGCTTACTCCGGTTTAACGGACAAGGAATTTGCAGAAGTGGACGCTTTTGTAAAACGCAATTCACTAGAAAAATTTGGTCCCGTGCGTACGGTAAAACCTGAACTGGTATTTGAAATTGCTTTTGAAGGAATTGCAGCCAGTAACCGGCATAAATCGGGCGTTGCCTTGCGTTTTCCCCGTATCAACCGCTGGCGTAAAGACAAAAAGGCCGATGAGATCAATACCCTGGAAGATCTGAAGAAGATGCTGGAAGTTTACGGTAAGTAAACATGTAAAACACTGGTTATAAGTTGTAGGTTATACCTGACCCAACTTCCAGACTATGAATTAAATAGTAAAAAATTATCCTCCGGTTTGCATTTAACCTATAACTTATTGCCTATAACCTACAACTATTCCCTCGCTCTGTACTAATTTTATACTGCATCGAAAACGGTACCAATGAAAAAATGGGGCATCCTTATCGTGATAGTGATCAGCGGAACGGCATTTACCACCCTGCTGAATGAACTGCGTGATACAGAACCGGTACCCATTCCTCCCAGCCAGCAACGCATGAATGGTGATCCGCAGAAAGGCTTTACTTACCTGACTACCGGTGATTATGTAAAAGGCGGTATCCCCTATAGCTTCTTTATACTTGGATTGGGCAAAGACAAAAAGAATTACCTGCAACGTACCGGTAAAAATGAAAAGCTTTCACACGACTATACTGCTGTTACTGCTACAAATGGCGAAATACTGGTAGCACCTAATTGCCTGCAATGTCATGCGCAGATATTTGATGATCATCTGTATATAGGTATGGGCAATACCATGATCAATTTTGCAGAGGACGACAAACTGAACCTGCGCAACCTGCAACGTCTTGAGTCCGTATTAAAACTGACCGCTCCACGCAAATATGAGGCTTCTAAATCATTTATCAATGTTGCCAAAGCAATAGGTCCTTACCTGATAACAGAAGTACAGGGTGTAAATGCTGCAGACAGATTGGCCGCTATACTGGCTGCACATCGTGATCCTGTTACCTTTAAATGGAATGAAAAATCACAACTTGAAATTCCGGCAGAAGTAATTCCTACAGACGTACCAGCCTGGTGGTTATTGCGTAAAAAGAATGCTATGTTTTACAATGGATTCGGTCGCGGTGATTTTGGCCGTTTCCTGATGGCATCCAACCTGCTTACTGTAAATGATACAGCTGAATCACGCGAAGTAGATAGTCATATGCCAGACGTACTGGCATATCTGTATACATTAAAACCTCCGGCATATCCCGGTTCCATTGATCTGCAACTGGTCAAAGAAGGTGAAAAAGTTTTCCTGGATAACTGTGCAAAATGTCATGGCACATACGGAGCTAATGAAAGTTACCCTAACCTGCTGATACCACAGGCTGTTATACAAACTGATTCCATGTTGTATACAAGCAATTACTCCAATCCTCAATTTGTAAACTGGTTCAACAACAGTTGGTTTACACAGGGAGATCATCCTGCACGGCTGGAGCCTTTTGCCGGTTACATAGCACCACCACTGGATGGTATCTGGTGTACAGCACCCTACCTGCATAATGGTTCTGTTCCAACACTGGAAGCCTTATTGAACAGCGATCTTCGTCCGCGGTACTGGTCAAGGGATTTTGACAAACCTGCCTACGATTATAAAAGTATCGGCTGGCAATTCACCACTCTTCAGCAACCCGGTAAAAAGAATATCTACAATACAGACCTGCCGGGCTACAGCAATCGCGGACATTATTTTGGTGATCAACTTACCAATGAAGAACGTAAAGCTGTGATTGAATACCTGAAAACCCTCTAAAGATTAAAAATAAGAAATGGGAAATACGGATGGCTTATTCTGTATTATTCATTGCCCATAACCCAAAGCATGAAGCTTTGCACGGAGTTTCAGGCTTTCCACCTCTTAATTATAAAAACTGCATTCTGCAAATAGTTTACAAAACAAAAAAGGCCACCCGAAGACAGCCTCTTTGTTTATTTTTTGATTTCATTCATTATCGCATCAGGTACATTTTGCCATACCCGTTGGTAAAGAATTTATCTGTATTGTCATCCTGTGCTTTGTACTTATCCATAGACTTACCATTCAAGGTTGTAACTACCCTGTATAGATATACACCGTTACCCAGTTTTTGACCGTACTGGTCGGTACCATCCCATTTAAACTCTGTAATATTTCTACCGATATGCAATGGTCCCAGTTCGGCCTTGGTAACCTCACGTACAATTTTACCGGTTACCGTTAATATCTGTATTTTGATATTACTGGGCACTTCGCTACCTGTAATGGTAAATACAAAGGCTGTAGAAGTACTGAATGGGTTTGGATAGTTCAGTACGTTCGAGATCATAGGTTTGGTAATAACACGGAATGCAATACGGTATTGCAGTTGACCTGCCTTGTTATTACTTCTGTCTTTACCTTTTACAGTCAACTCATATTCATCTTCATCAGGATTAAACTGTTTGGTAAATGCAGGTCTGAATTCAATACTTGCCGTGTTATTACTTCCACTTACTGCGGGGATAAACCGCAGCGTATCATTGTCAAAATAATAGGTACGTGTACTGGCGTCAGGAAATTTCACTTCCACAGAGCTGATAGACGTATCATTCAACAGCATGTATTTGGCTTCATCCTTGATCTTGATCTGGATCTGAGGTCTGCTGGAAACAATATCCCTGTTCAGAATGTGCTGTCCATCGAATGTTACATCCATTACCGGGCTGGTTTTGTCAGGACGTACATAGAAGGTATGATACAGGAAGTTATTAAAGTGATATTGCTCCGGCTGACTGTTCTCCGGGTTGAACTCCACATATAATGTATTGTCTTCCAGGTAATCTTTGGTATCAATAGTAAATACCAGTTTAACGGTGTCGCCAACTACCAGTGGTTTTTGTTTGGGTATATTAACCAGTCGCTGTACGTTACTCCGATCGGTGATAAATACTTTTACAGCAATGCTGTCTTCAAATGGTATTTTACTGATATTCTTGAATGCAACCCCAAAATTCAGCGGTTCTCCTACATCCAGCGTATCCTTCATGTTGAAGAACAGGTTATGCGCCAGGGCTCCCTCGGGTGCCGGAGTATATAAGATCCGCCATTTATCCAACTGGAACGGCGTTGCCTTAACAGAATCCGCTACCCGCATTTTCAGCTGCATATAAGGATAATGTACGGCATCTACCGTTGATATATCCAGCACTCGTGTGTTCTGATCCATCGTGAACAGTTTGGTCGGTACATTTTCCGGATCAATACCAATCACATCTACTGCTACATTATCCATTGATGGATTTTCAAGACTGGAACCACTCCATTTAGCGGTGTGCCAGCTTTTGGCAGGACCGAACTTAGGTGAAGTGATATAACCAACAGTATCGGGTGTAGTACAATCAACTGACAGGTTCACTTTGTCGCTCGTATCTACTGAAATTGCATACTTGGTAAAAGCGGGGTCGCCTTTTTTGAATACAAAACTTAATGCCCTGCGGCTGGTATACATATCCACAGCATATCCCCCCATGCCATAAATGGTATGATATAGTGATATACCAGATCCCAACGTAAGCGTATCATTCTTCCATTTATCAATAAATGTATTCTGATTGAGATAAGGGCTGGTATTGGTTCTGCACACGATATAAAATCCATTGGGGATCATATTCAGGAAATCCATCGCATTTTTACGCCCCGTAGCAGTTGTCAATGAATAAATAAAGCCGTATTCGCGCTGGGTTCCGCAATTGGATTTGTTACTGTTGTATAAACCCGTTGCACCTGAAAAATCATTTATCCAGGGTTTGAAAGAAATCGGGTCCAGTACATTAAAAATCAGCTCATCGTAATTACATCCCGGCCCGATATAATCCAGACCGTTTACAGAAACCAGGAAGTTAGATTGCTGTCCTGCCGCTGTAGGATATGTAGCATTACGCACAAACAGATTATTGGTAATAGAACTAAACGTCCAGTTTCTATTAGCACTATTCATGAAAACCCTGTCTCCGGTAGAATTGAGATGCTGGTAGTAATGTGACTGATTCACACCTTCTGTATTGGGAATATAAGTGAATGATGAAACATTCCATTGGTAGTCAGGTCCTGAAGTTGGCACCGTAGCTACCCTCCAGTAATACACTACACTATCCTGGTATACAACACCTGGCGTAAATTCCAGCACACCGCCTGTTGAAGTGATCGTTTTGCTCACCTTCAGCGGAGAATTGAATGCCGTAGTGGTATCCATTTCCATAATATAGCTTCTGGAAGTGCTGAGCGGGTTGGCCGTAGAAGCATACAGTTTCTGCATCGGATCAGTAATGATAGCATATTCATAAGGATATGCAGGTTTTGCCTCATCCTCATAAATATAGAATTCCTGAGTAGCAGTGTTATTGCTTTCAGACATTTCATCAATGGCCATATCTGCATCAATCGTAACAGTGATCTTATTCAGTCCCTTATCACGTAAAGGAACAACAGGTACCGATAATGTAATAGAATCGGCATTGCGGATCCCTTTCACTTTATGACGATAAATAATCCCCACGGTTCCATCAGGATACTGGCGTCTTACTTCCAGTAATACTGAATCGCTGATAGCCCTGCCAATATTCGCCATGCGGATCTTTACTTTAAAATCATTTTCTGCTACTGAAATAAAGGTGGGCGATATTTTAATGGAAGATGGTTCTATTACAAAATCAGGCTTGGGTTGCCCGTTAAGATACAAAGCCGGGTCGCCGTGTAAGGTGATCTCCTCAGCATGAGAACGGGCATAATAATCACTGATACCAGCTACATTGATCAGTCTCGTCAAAGCATCGCGGCATATCTCACCCAGCGTTTTACCATAATCTACCTGTCCTATTTCATAATAAAGATTATTCAGGTAAACGTTCAGGTAGTTCACTATACCAAAGTGGGTACTGGCAACAAATGCAATGGTACCGTGTTTGGGTGCCAGTACAAATTTTTCTGACAGTGTTTCATTAACCGAAAATCGTTGTGCATAATAGGTAAAGAAGTTACCTGCATTACATCCGTTTACAAAGAATACAGGATACTTCCCTTCGTTGGCATAGGTTTCCGGTTTATCAATATCAAATTCAAGCGTAGTAGAAGAAGAGTGACCAAAATAGGTAAGGAAACTGATGCCCTCATTAAAAAGTCCGGCCAGGCGTTCCGCATTCATCATTTCAACCGGGTTGGTAGATGTTTTACAGAACATCGACACTTTTCCGCCAAAGGCTGTATCTTCTATGATCTGTTTGTACACGTTCATGTAATTACACAACACAGTTCCCAGGTAAATATCACTGGAACCTGTTACATGCGCTACGTTTTTCATCCACTCGCGTGCAGCTAAAGTAGCTGGCGAAGTCTGCTGCACATTTTCATACTGCTTCATTTTATCCAGGTACACTTCTATTTCCTTTCCATCTACTACTGACAGACGACCGATGGGCGTTACAGCAATAGGATTGGCACCATCCACAGAACTCAACATGTTGTCTGAGCCGGGATAACCAAATGTAGGAACCAGGTTCAGCCTGTCTACCAGCGGCATAGCTTCATTATTATGATAGTCATAATAAGTCATACCTCTGCCCATCAGGAACACGAACTTGGGTTGTATGGTAAAACTGGCGCGTGCATAGCGCAAAAAGTTTTTAATAGCAATCGGGTCCTTTTTAATGCCATAGCCAAACTGGTCAATCAACTCATTCACATCTACAATGACCACTTTGTGGCTACCACCTTGCGAAGACTGCCGATAGGTTTTGTAATCTTCAACCGGGTTATTGCCCGAAGAACCTGTATACAGGATAGGGTGAGAGATAATGATATAATCTCCGTGATTGGCTGCATTTGCGTAATTCACAAAATTCTTTGTGGCCAGGTCGCTTACTGCAATAATATTCGAAGCATCTTCACTTACCAGTACCAGTTTACGGATGGCCGAAGAGCCAGGCAACGCAAACTTTACAGTGCCGGGAGTAGAAATGTCTCCAACATATCTTTCCCCGTTATTAAGATCATACAATACAGGAGCAACAGATCCGTAATTGAAATTGGTAATATTTAACAGGTAGCCTGCAGGTTTTGCAGGCAGTGTAAATTCAAAATTTGATTGATTGGCAAAGTTGAACTGGCGCGCATAGTTGATCTCAAAATAAGACACCACCATCCTGTCAGTAGAAACGGCAGAATTATTCTGGAATGTAACATTTACAGTACCCGAGGATGATAAACCCGAGAGCACAACCCCGGTTTTCAGATCATTGAAATAGTTCATTACCGTATCTTTCACTACTGCTCCATCCACAGTTACCCGGATATTTCTTTCATTCAATGCATTGCCACACGCGCCAAATGCCATAGTAGCAGCCGGACCTCCGCTATACGGGAAAAGACTATTGATTGTTGTAGTAACCGGTCCTGAAGGTTTTATATCTGCTGTAGAATAAAATTCACCTTTGTCGTAAGAAGAAGAATAAATGTACTCACCCACTACCGATGCAAAACCCTGGTTCAGTTTTGCTTTGTAATAATTACCCAGTGTATACATGAAGTAAGGCTCCGGGGTCAGGGAACTTCCGCCGGGGTTATTGGTGATATCATTGATCAGAAAACCAGACTGGTTGGTATTTACACTCAGAAAGTACTGTGCTGTATCAGATATAATGCTCACTTTATCGGTATGCTGGTAAGCAGGATCGCGATACAAGGGAGCATCCGGTTTACCGTCATTCATCTGTCCCCAGAACTCAATGTACCCACCATCAGGCAATATACCTGTTGGTACCGAGGGATAAAAAGGAACCCGCTGGCCATTGCGCCACAGTTCCAGGTTCTGCACCGGTGTATTGGCAATGTTTGCCGATGCCAGTACAGATTTGCTGATGCGGTATAAACCGGTACGTCCTACTTTAAATTTATAATAGGTCTGACCGAACTTCACCCACTCATTGTAATACTGTTGTCCAAAGCCGGTAAGGCCAGACAGTATCAGCAACAGCGTAAAAATTTTCTTCATATAATAACGTTTCAAAGTTCTCTACGGGATTACGGATTATTTTTTCTTTTTCTTCTTCATATCAACTTTCAACGAAAACACGTGTGTGTATAACGGGTTCGATTGATTGGCCAGGTTGGTGAATGCATAATCGATCTGCACATTGGAAATATGGAAGCCCGCTCCTACTGATGGCTGATAGATCCATATCTTTTTGGTATTGGTAGTATCATTATCATCCAGCGCTTTCTGGAAATTATTGATACCAGCCCTTACAAAGAATACATTTTTCCAGCCCGCTTCCAGTCCCAGCTTAGGATCTACACTTACTACATCAGAAGCCCATACGGTATTGCGTTTACCATCAAAAGTAAGGTCCACATTGGCTTCGGCCAGCAGGTTCAGGTTACGGCTGATCTTAAAAGTATAGGCACCACCCAGTATCACCCTGGGTGCGGTCAGTTCGGTTGATTTTACCGGGATCTCGTTGCCGGTCAGGAAGTATACTTCACGCTGTTTTTCGTTCAGATTGAACGACCATGCGTTGAAAGTGGTGGTCACATCTCTTACAGCTACGCCTAACTGGAAGTTCTTGCCTTTGTACTGGGCACCCAGGTCAAAGCCAAATCCCCAGCCTGTTGCAAAATCACCAGCCTTGCGGTGAATGATCTTAACATTACCGCCAAAATTGATATCGCTATTTTTTACTTTAACTTTTTGAGCAAGAGAGATGAGGAAGGCGTAATCGGCAGCAGAGAAGTTAGTGATGTTATTGTAGTTGATCGTTCCGTCAGATTCGATAAGAAAGATGGTATTGGGAATATCGTCTACTGCAAACCGGAGTAATGACAGCCCCAGCACCCGTTTATTATCTTTTAGCGGTATGGCCAGACTGGCGTAATCGTATTTACCGATACCGGCGAAATATTCAGCGTGCATCAGGTTTACCTGCGGTTCATCCTTCACATTTACCAGGCCTGCAGGGTTCCAGTAGCCGGCAGTACCATCATTAACGGTGGCTACCTGTGCACTACCCATAGACAGACCACGGGCTCCGGCTCCTATATTCAGAAATTCATTGGAATACTTACGGAATTGCGCAAAAGCTGAATGCTGCCACAACACACCTCCGGTTATCATTGTGCAGAGAAGGAGTCTTTTCATCGATCCAATTTTCGGAATAAGCAATTTCATTTATTAGGACTATTTCATTCGGATATTGGCTGCATGGTGGATAAACTGTTTTCCTGCTTTGAAAATGAACCACTTCTATGCAACAGACACAAATATTGCCAAACGATTTTAAGGCGAAAATATTGCATCTGGCCCGGAAACCTGCATGAATCCTTACATTTGCACAATTCATTGATTACCCAAGAGATTACATAGATTAATTACACATTACGACGGTTAACAAACAATGAAAAAAAGTCGATTTTTTGACGTTTTTGGGTGTTTTCTCTTATGGACTGACCGTTTAAAGCTATTTGTATGACACTGGTTGAGGAACTACGCTGGAGAGGGATGCTACAGGATATCATGCCCGGAACCGCTGAACAATTACAAAAGGAAATGACCACGGCCTATATCGGCTTCGACCCCACGGCCGACAGTCTGCACATAGGCAGCCTGGTGCCTATTCTGTTGCTGGTACACCTGCAAAAAGCAGGACATAAACCCATTGCACTGGTAGGTGGCGCCACCGGTATGATTGGTGATCCTTCCGGCAGAAGTGAAGAAAGGAACCTGCTGAGTGAAGATCAGTTACAGAAAAACGTTGACGGCATCGGCAGCCAGCTTGCCCGTTTCCTGGATTTTGATCCATCCAAACCCAATGCGGCTGAAATGGCCAATAACTACGACTGGTTCAAGGATATCTCCTTTATCAGTTTTCTGCGCGATACCGGCAAGCACATTACGGTCAACTACATGATGGCCAAAGACAGTGTCAGAAAACGTATTGAGGGTGAAACCGGTATCAGCTATACTGAATTTGCTTACCAGTTGATGCAGGGATATGACTTTTACTGGCTGTACCAGCATAAGAACTGCAAAATGCAGATGGGCGGCAGCGACCAGTGGGGCAATATTACAACCGGTACCGAACTGATCCGTCGCAAGGCGGGTGGAGAGGCTTTTGCTTTTACGTGCCCGCTGATCACCAAAGCAGATGGCGGTAAATTTGGCAAAACAGAAAAAGGGAACGTATGGCTGGATGCTGCCAGAACCACACCTTACCAGTTTTACCAGTTCTGGTTACAGGCCAGTGATGCTGATGCTGAAAAATGGATCAAAATATTCACTTTTCTTACCAAAGATACCATTGAGAACCTGGTTGAAACACACCGGCAGAACCCTGCCGCACGTGAGTTACAGCGAACACTGGCAAAAGAGTTGACTACTTTTGTTCACGGAGAAGAAGAATACCGCAAAGCAGTTGAAACCACTGAAAAGCTGTTTGCTAACCAGAGCGCCCCTGCTGAATCGCTGAGCATAGATGACCTGGAAGGTATGGACGGTGTGATCAAATTTGATTATGCGCTGGACAAGATCAATGCAGGTACAGACATTGTGAGCTTCCTGGCCGAAACCGGCGTTTTCCCCAGTAAAGGTGAAGCACGTAAAATGGTGCAGGGGGGTGGAGTAAGTGTGAACCGCAACAAGATTGACAATCTTCAATTCAATATCGACGGTTCATTACTGTTACACGGTAAGTACCTGCTGGTACAGAAAGGCAAAAAGAACTACTACCTGGTAAAAGCCGTATAACCACTTTACAGTCTCTATTTATATTTATATAAAAAGTGCAGCGAAATGTTTCGCTGCACTTTTTTATTGCCATAAATATTCATTTCGTATATACAAACACGGTATTTTTATTCAACACTACATCACATATAGCATTCCGGAATACACTGTTAATATTTTAAAAATTGTGATTACCACAACTTCAGATCATTTATACGCGTCTGTTTATTGCGTTTTATATTTTCATGGCAACTTCCATATCTGAAGTGCTAATGCTCAGAGACAACGTTGTTATAAACTTTACACCATACTTTAACCTATTTTGATCCTGCATTATAAAACACTGCAAACCTGAGCGGTATGGATTAGTACCATACACTAAATCAATTGGTTAGCATAGCAATACAGTAAATGGCATTATTGTTGTTTTCTGGCATATAACACTATTAATCATTAACATGAAGAACTCCTTTTACTTTATACATCAGGGGCAAAGGGTGTTGTCTGAGATCATTTTCAATTTCAATGCGATTCATGATATCATCCTGGTACTTCCTTTGACCCTGATCGTTGATGTTGACACATATATCCTGTTTGCAAAAAAACAGGAAAGGAAATGGCTGGAAGAAACACAGCTATCTATCCGGTTTCCGGAAACATTTAAAGACATGGCTAAAAGGCTGGCAGAATACTTTATTAAAGACAATTTTTCTTTTCATCCCAATGCTGCCCAGTCTTCCCATTTCGCTTCCGGCCGCTGATGATTCAGTATTATTCTTACCCCTTTACCTTTCTCTCTGGTTTTAGTATTTTTAAGTAGCTGATACTTTTTGTAAGCACCTTATCTGGCCAGCAATTCGCTATAGCCCGGATGGTACATACCTGCACTTACAACAGAGTATCCCTGCAACTAACAAATACATCAATTATGGTTCCTGCATACAGGATCACCCGGCTTACCAGCGATGCCAGCGTCATTGCAGATCTGTCTGAATTGCTCATCCATATTGTGGCTAATGGTGGTTCAGTCAGTTTTATGCATCCGCTGACATCTGAAAAGGCAACTGCTTTCTGGAAAACATCATTGGCTGCAGCTGACCGTGGAGAAAGAGTTGTACTAGGCTGTTATGACGGCGATGTGCTGGCAGGTACAGTTACCTTATTACTCGACTGTCCGCCCAATCAGCCACACCGTGCAGAAATAGCCAAAATGATGACACATGTCAATTACCGTGGCAAAGGCATTGCCAGCGCATTGCTCCAGGCAGCAGAAAATATTGCAGTAGAACAAGGCCGTACACTACTGAATCTTGACACCGCTGCAGATGAAGGTGCCGCCGGGTTTTATGAACGGCATGGATACACCAAAGCAGGCATTATCCCGGATTATGCCTTCAAACCTTTGGGTGGCCTGACAGACACAATATTGTATTATAAAAAGATTGGAAAAAACGACTCTCTGAATAGTTAGTAAAGATCAGATTTTACCCTCTTCACTTTTTTCAGGTACTGGCACAAGCGTTTTTTTGCTATCTACTTCATCACCCAGCAATAATCCCCACGGTTGCAATCCTTCTACCCTGTCGCAGATAATTTTCAGTATAGCAATAACAGGCAGGGAAAGGAACATTCCTGAAATGCCCCACATCATTTCACCAATGATCACACCAATGATGGTTGCCAATGCATTGATACGCACTTTTGAACCTACTATAACAGGCAACAGGAAATTGGCATCAATAATATGTACACCGATAATAATGCCGGCAACGGCTCCTACCACTGCCAGCGAAGCACCTGTTGCAATAGTAATAAAACAGCTTAGTAATAAAGCAGAAAATACACCCAGGTAGGGAATGATATTAAATATGCCTACGATCAACCCCAGTAAAACCGCGTACTTGATACCCAATGCCAGAAAAGCAATACAGCAGGCCAGTGCTACAATACCCATTTCCAGCAGTAAACCGGAAATGTACTTGCGGATGATATACTGCACTTTTTCAAGTATCTCATATACCAGCGGTTCGTGTTCGTCTCTGAATACAGTAACCAGGAATTTCACGATCCTTCTTCTGTAAAACAGCAGGAAGAAGGTGTAGATCATAATAAACACCAGGAAAATCAGTAACGACGATAGCGACATTACGGTAGTTCCCAATACCACGGTGGAAGAAGAGATGATCTTTGAAGTAGCATCCTGTACATAGCTCATCTGTGCATCAGCATTCATATGAAATTTCTTGCTGAACCATTGGCGCGCATTTTCAAATGAATGAGAAAGCTGGTCTTTAAACAGCGGCCAGTCCTGCCCCAGTTTTGAAAGCTGCGATCCCAGCAGGAACAACAACAGGAACGAGCCGCCGATGAGGATAAACAATGCTACAAAAGTGGCTGCGCTTCTTGAAAATCGCAGCCTTTTCTCAAAAAAAACAGCCACAGGCAAAACCAGTATGGCGAATAACATAGCAATGATCAAGGGGGCCAGTAGCTCTTTTCCGTGAATAGCCAGGTGACCAATAATGAATATACTTATCAGCACCATTGCCACTTTTATATATGCGGGCATTACCGGTAATTTCACGTCGCTCATATAGTAACGGTTTAGCTTTTATGCTCAATAATGTAAAAGATAAAGAAAATCAGGATCATTTGCTCTATCAATAACAATACCATCACATTGACTTATCCTGACCGGCTAAGCCTGTACTGAATTTACCCGTAAAGATTATACCGCATTTATGTTATTCGTATCAGCAGAACTATATCCTAGCTACTCCAGCTTCCGATATTGGAATGTCCCCAATGGTCAGGGGTGGCGTGGTTAAAATCTGATTTATAACGCTCCGGAATTTCCTGCAGGAAAGACCCTGTTTTGTAGGAGGGGAAAATTTCCTGGTAGGTAAGCATCGATTGAAATGAGATACGCCTGTAAATATGTGAACGGGTAATGTTCTCTTTTCTTTCCAGACCTGATGCACCCAATAACTCTACCACGCTTTCCACGGTATTTCTATGGAAGTTGGCCACCCGGGTCTTTTTATCTTCCACCACAAGTCCTACTGTCAGTTTAGGATTCTGCGTTGCCACTCCTACCGGGCACTTATTGGTATTACACAACAATGCCTGGATACAACCCACTGCCATCATCATAGCTCTTGCAGAATAGCAGGCATCAGCTCCCAGCGCCATGGCCCTGATAATATGGAAACCACTTGTTATTTTACCGGAGGCCAGTAATTTAATATGCCTCCGGATATCCAGGCCATTGAGAATATTATGTACAAAATCCAGCCCATCCAGCAAAGGTGCGCCCACATAATTGGAAAACTCCTGCGGCGCTGCACCTGTACCACCTTCAGCACCATCTACCGTAATAAAATCCGGGTACATATCCAGTTCTATCATGGCTTTACAAATAGCAATGAATTCGCTTTTGTGCCCGATACACAGTTTAAAACCTACCGGTTTACCGCCGGACAAATTGCGTAGTCGCTGAATGAACAATATAAGCTCCCTGGGTGTACTGAACGCTTTATGAAAAGGCGGAGACGCCACCAGTGTATTGGGTTCTATATTTCTTATGGCGGCAATTTCAGGTGTGTTTTTGGAAGCAGGCAGAATACCGCCATGACCCGGTTTGGCGCCCTGTGATATTTTAACTTCAATCATCTTTACCTGCGGTATCTGTGCCTTTTCCCGGAATAGCTCATCGCTGAAATTGCCATCAGCAGTACGGCAACCAAAATAACCGGTACCGATCTGCCATATAACATCCCCGCCATGTTTTAAATGATGCGGACTTAAACCACCTTCACCCGTATTATGCGCAAACCCTCCAATCTTAGCACCTGCATTCATTGCTTCAACAGCATTGGAACTAAGCGCTCCATAGCTCATGGCCGAAATGTTGTAAATACTACAGGAATAAGGTTGCGTGCAGTCTTTATTTCCTATCATCACCCGCGGATTATGATCCAGTAGTTTGAAATCTTTGGGGGCAATGGAATGACACATCCATTCGTATCCTTCCGAATAAACATCCAGTTGGGTGCCAAAAGGCATGGTATCATTCTCCTGTTTTGCCCGTTGATAAATGGTAGAACGGTCTATTCTGTTGATGGGTCTGCCATCAATATCAGATTCAATGAAATACTGATAGATCTTCGGTCGCAGCTCTTCCATCAGAAAACGCAACCTGCCAAAAACAGGATAAATTCTCATGATAGAATGTTTCTTCTGAAACATATCATAATATCCCAATCCTGTCAGTGTTGCCACTATACCCAATACCACAAACCAATTGGGATTAAGATATACTGCAAGTAATAAGATCATTATTATCGCTGTTGTAGAAACTGCTATAAAGGTCTGACGCATACCTGGTACGTTTTTAATTGGTGCAGCTATCAGTCTGCCTGTAGTTGCAGGTAGCTGCGTTTACTTTTCTGGTTATATCAGTTGTTGACAACTTTCAATATTTCAATGGTTTTCAATCCTCCCGGCAATGTCCATTGTACAGACATTCCTTTTCTGAAACCTATTAAGGCAATACCCAATGGAGAAAAAACAGAGATTTTCTGCTCCTTTACATTTGCCAGCGCCGGTAAGGTAAGCGTGAATTTCAGTATTTTTCCTGTTCCGGCATCTACTGCTTCGAAATAAGAATTTATCCTGATCACTTCCTGGTCTATCTGCTGGTCATCTACCACATCTGCTTTACCAAGTTCCTCTACCAATAAGGTAGCCTCTTTTGATATAAGATGGGAAGGATAATTGGTGACCAATGATTTTAAAGTATGGTAATCTGTATGAGTGATAACTGGTTTCATTTCCTGATAATTTAATTACCGGAACATATTTAACAGGCATTTTCCGACAATTATATATGTCAGCATATACCCGCCAAAATACCGGTAGTGTTAACGTAAAAGATTCAGTATACAATCCCTCCGTTTCAGAAAAATGAGTAATAAACGGAGGGCTTACCTGCTAAAGGCCGTATTTTGAGAAGTGAGGAGAAACAGGCATCCTCTACAAAGTTTATTTGTAGTTGCAGATAATATATGTTGTGCCGGTTTCATAATATAGAGTGCAAAAATAGCAATTTTATAAGAAGTACTGAAAATTGATGTTCAAGGTCTTATGAATACATGCCGGAATTACCATTACAGGTAAATTCGTTTCTCATTCGGTATTTTAATCATTTTTTTCGTTCCATAGACCTCCGCCATTGCGTGGTCTGTTCAATTGTTTTCTGTGTATCATTGGCGAAAATGTGGCGATACTTCTAAACTTACATATCCGTCGGTGCCTAATCATTTTATTCATAAACTGACTAAATAGCTCTGCAGCTCTCTGAATGTCTTTTACCGACAACTTATAGAAAAGCTGTATTACGCTTTTGGAAGATAAAGCCTCTTTAATATCATTATTAAATACAACGATGGGAATCTATAGCGTCTCTAGCTTACACTATCCGCATTGAGATTTTAAATTGGACCTTTTGTTAGACGCTTTTTATTTTATCGGGGGAATTGGTTTTGTCACTGCATTGTTTTGTACAGCCTTTTGATTTTCGTTCTTGTTCGGGCGTTTAATTATACTGAACATAAAAGGGGAAGCAAAACATGTGGAGCAGGCAAATGGCACAATAATCATCGGCTTTATCCAGCTTCAGCGAAAGCTGGGTTTTGCCGTATCAATCAACTCTTGCCCGGATTTACATATATACTTTGTACAAAGCTTGTGGCCGTATCTTATTCCGGGGATTCAAAAAAGAATTCTTGCGAAAAGACGTTGTCAGGTCTTAATATTATAAATATGGCTTAGTTTTTCACATTACGGTTGTACGGCTTCAATTGCTATAATATAAATAAACTCCGCGTAACCAATTAAAAACTGATAATTCACTTTTTATTTCCCGTGGCAATTGAGCTGAAATAAGTTCTTCAACTCTTAACCCTTCAGTGATTGTCAGTTTACCAAGGGATTTACCGAAATGATTAATAATAAATAAAACCTGAAAGCCGTTAAAGCGGTCAAAAACTCTTCGGTCGGGTTCATTGTTTTCCATGGAATGATTCAAACCGGTAGCCCAGTCATAATGCGTTTTGCATAAATGTTCTCTCAGAAATATCGTTGTCATCTTTTAATGATTAGCTCAAATAAATACTATATACCCTTCTTGCGATAGAATATAATTGACAGAATCCTTGCAGTGCAGTTTAATTCTTAATTGAAGAGATGCAGAAACCGTCCCTAAAATAATAGAATACCTGTACCTACGGGAATTACTTAATCCGGACTAAATTGTTAGCGTAAGTTGTTTCTTCTACTCGTATGTAATAATTCATAAACCGTATGTTATTGAGCTTGCTAATAACCCTATGTCCGGCTTCGAATCCCATTTCAACCACAGCTATGCCTTCTGAATAACCATTTTTCAAATTCATCCTAAGGATAGCTGACGTTACCAGACCAAAAGGCCCCAAAAGTGCTACTATGTGCGAGGCGGTGGTGAGTTTGTTTAAATTGCTGATCAACAATTGCATAATGTTAAATTTATTTTTAAATTGACCAGGTATAGTGTATAAGAAGAGTGTATGAGCGGGAAATTACACAATAGAAAGTCAGTAGTTTGAAGTTAAGCTAATTATTTGTATTAAGCTAATTTATTTCAGGAATAACTTGTAATTGCAGTGCAACAAAGGCTACTAATAGAAAAAAACTTATATTTGCACAATCTCTGTTTTTTGTTAGTCAAATATGCCTTCTTTCTTTTGACGTATTATGATCTTAAGTAGTTTATAAAAGTCTTTTGTTTTTCCTTTTGTTTTCGTCCGTCAGTTTCATTAAAAGTTTTAGTAAGCCTTTAATTAGTTAACTTTTTAAAATTAACGTTATGAAGCTTTCTGAATTTATTTTGTTAAATGAGGAGGATAAAAAACACGCTGTGATGAACAATGCGGTTGCATTGGCTCAAAGAAGTTACCCCGACATTATTGTTTTTCTCTTTCAGCTTGACTACTATTACATAGAAGCGTATTGCAACAAATCCAGCAAAGCCATTGAAGAGTACCGGGTATTACCTGATGCGAATGCAATCAGTCATTATCTGGAAGCCATTCCTATTGATAACTTATTAAATTGATTAATTTACTACATACTGGCCTGTCATTGTTAAAGACGGGGCAGGCCAGTTAATATTATTTATTGAAATGTAAAAAATAAGAACTATCTTCATGTCGTTAATTTGAGCCTCGCATTAGTATCCATTAATTACATTGCCTTCTTACCTGCATTATAGTTAGTTTCTTACTTCTTGCTTTCCTCGAAATTATTAATCAATTAATTTTTACAAATGAACATTTATGTTTCTAATTTAAGCTTCGACGTGCAGGATGAAGACTTAAAAGATTTTTTCACTCCTTATGGAGAAGTTACCTCAGCTAAAGTTATTACGGATAGAGAAACCGGCAGATCAAGAGGCTTCGGTTTTGTTGAAATGTCTGATGAAGCTGCATCAAAAAAAGCAATCGCTGAACTGGATGGTGCCAGTGTAGAAAACAGAACGATCAGCGTATCTGTTGCAAAACCAAAAGAAGACAGACCTTCTCGCGGTAATGGCGGTGGTTACAATAACTCGAACAGTTATAATAAAAATAGATACTAAAGTTATTTTGACTACAGGTAAAGCCCCGGAAGGGGCTTTTTTTTTGCCAAGTTCAAATCATTAAGTTAATAGTATTTCAATTGAAGCCGCTTAAAGAGGGCCCCTGTATTTAAGTTTATACGGGTTTGTATGTGGTGTATTCACGCTAATCCTGCGTGTGAACTGCATTACAGATAATGATAAAAATAAACAAGGCAGCAAAAATGCCGCCTTGTTTATTTTTGTTGCCCGACCTGGATTCGAACCAAGACAAACAGAACCAAAATCTGTCGTACTACCATTATACTATCGGGCAATCCTTCCCTGAAAGGGGATGCAAAAATAAGGGTTACAATCTTTTCTCCCAAATGCTTTGAAAAAAATATGCTTTTTTCTGCTTTTTGCAGGCTCCATACAGCATATTTTACAACCACTTACACAGTCCGGCAGTCTTTTTTTACTACTTTTTGATACATTTAATTTTATCAAAACTACACTCATGGGAATTCTGCACCGCCGCTCATTTCTGAATGCATTTGGCACACTTTCCGCATCCGCCGTTCTTTCTTCCATTGCCCAGCCGGCCTGGAGCCGCAACCTGCATAAAGCCCTGGAAAATGCAGCCAATACTCCACCGGATCAACTGGCAAATGACGAAGATTTCTGGTATTACGTGCAGCAATCCTATACAGTATCGTCTTCTATCATCAACCTGAACAATGGCGGTGTATCCCCTTCTCCTAAAACCGTTCAGGAAGCGATGAAAAGGTATCATGATCTCAGCAATGAAGCCCCCAGTTATTATATGTGGCGCATCCTGGACCAGGGTCGCGAGCCATTGCGCCGCAACCTGGCAAGAATTGCCGGTTGTAGCCCTGACGAAATTGCCATTCAGCGCAATGCTTCCGAAGCACTGGAAGCTGTGATCTTTGGCTTGCCATTGAAAGCCGGTGATGAAGTGGTGCTGAGCAAGCAGGACTATCCCAATATCATGAACGCCTGGAAACAACGTGAGTTGCGCGACGGGATTAAACTGGTTTGGGTGAACCTGGATCTGCCCAGTGAAGACAATGAATATCTTGCCAACAGCTATATCAAAGCATTTACCTCCAAAACCAAAATTGTAAACGTTACCCATGTTATTAACTGGAACGGACAAATACTTCCTGTTCGTAAAATTGCCGATGCTGCTCATCAGCGAGGTATTGAAGTAGTGGTAGACGGTGCGCACAGCTTTGCCCACTTTGCATTCACCATTCCTGAACTGGGAGCTGATTATTTTGGTACCAGTCTGCACAAATGGCTCAGCGCCTGTATTGGCAGTGGTATGTTGTACGTGAAAAAAGACAAGGTTAAAAAACTGTTCCCGCTTTTTGCAGCACCCGACCCTACTGTTGATGACATTCGCAAATTTGAGAATATGGGTACCCGCCCTTTCTTTATTGAGCAGGCCATTGGCAAAGCCATTGAGTTTTATGATATGATCGGTGCACAACGCAAAGAGCAACGATTGTTTTATCTGAAAAACTACTGGACCAGCAGGGTAAAAGATATTCCAGGTGTTGTAATAGGAACACCTTTGAAACAAGGTTTTTCCTGTGCATTGGCTATTGTACGGGTGGAAGGGAAAAAAGTACAGGAGCTGGATGCTTTCCTGTTCAACAATTATAAGATCCATGCTACCACGGTAGATATGGAAAACCTAAAAGGCGTTCGTCTTACGCCTAACGTTTATACTACTACCAAAAACCTGGATGCACTGGTAGAAGGTATTGAGAAGTTTGCTAAGTTGTAATAAAATATCATGGAAATTGTACAGGCCGTATGGCAATGGAGCTGTCCTGAGCCATACGCCTATTTTTTGAGTTGTAGTCCTTTGTAGTATTTTCTTAGAAATTCCTTTTTTGAATCGTGGTAATGAGAAACTGCACCTAATTTATACAGGCAGAATATATAAACCCATGCCAGGTCAAGCTGGTAAGGTAGAAAACCTGCACGCGCACTTCCCGGATATAAGTGATGATTATTGTGCCATTCGCCTGCAAACAGGCCTGGGCGGGTTTGATTAATGGAAAGATTGCTTCTGTCGAAATCGATCCCTTCAATATGCCGTGCCTCACCTTTGCCATGACCGGTATAATTGAAAGCCCGTACTAAAACAAACCATAACATTGCTGCACTGAAAAAAGTACAAGCTAGTCCATGTCCACCTAAAAAGTAAAAGGCTGTATACCAGAAAGCCCAATTGATCAGCCACAATGAAATGGTATAAAATGGTGTAGCAATTGACCCCCACCTGTTATACTGATGAAAATTATTTATCTGAACACCGGTATGGCGTAAAAAACCTGACACCTTCCTGTAATCTGTTTCTGTCAGTTCTTTGGAAATACTCTGGTGATTTACATCAGACAGCATACAATACATAAAGCCTCCCTGGGAGTTATACGGATCTCCGGGCTGATCAGATTTTGCGTGATGCACATGATGTGAAACTACATAGATCTCTTCCGGAAACGTTTTAATAACCAGGTTCTGGGTAAGTACCCTCCACAATGGATGACTGAATGTGTATGATTTGTGGGTGCAGTAGCGATGAAACCATATTGTACCATGCGTTCCCATTATGATCATACTATAAATAACACCTGCAATAAGCAGTGGCCACGAAAAGTAAAATGATATAAATATAAATAGAAATGGAAGCATGCACAATACCATTACCCAACTGATAAGAGTAATCCAGTTCTTCCGGGTTTTAAAAATATTTATGCGCGAGAAGGCTTCCCGCAATAATTGACCGGAAGCCGGAACTACCAGTTTTCCTGTACTATCTGCCCAACCATATGAAGGTGTCTGCAATATGCGATCTATAAAGGCCATAACTTGCTTCAGAGTTTGTTTGAATTATAATTAACAACAGAACTAGTAAAAATGAAGTATAACTATTATGGTTTATGTGAGCAGTATTGTGTTAACCCTACTACTTAACGTGACAAATTGTAATTTAATAATACCTGCCTTTATTAAATGCTGTTATTTTTTTTTATAGGCAGCGGTACACGCGGATGATCCTGTGGTTTATCCGTCAGGTTTCCGTTTTCGTCAACATATGCCATCATTTCTTCCAGGGATTTCCCTTTCCTGGCATTATTTTTACGATCTTCTTTCTTTTCCTGTTTAAGCTGTTTTTGTTTTAATCGTTTTTTTTCCTTTTCTCGCTTACTAATTGTCTCTTTTGATCTTGCCATAATTACATCAGTTAAATAAAAAAATACCTTATTGCAGAGTATTTACTTACTCTTCAGGTCTGTGATTGATCAATCCAAAATGAAAAAAGAGGTTAAAAAATATTCACTGGTGTGAAACAGAAATAACAATTCGGATGTGATGGTGAATCTGTATAATAATAAATATACCGCATGTTTCCTGATTGACCAAACAATCAGCACACCGGTATAGCAATTTGAACAATAATTAACTATTAAAGCAACGTATAAACCACTTTGCAGGGTAAAAGCCCTTTAAAAAACCAATTTTCTTGCTCTAAGCAACTACGCTGGCAATATTGCAAGTTCTATAGATCGAAAACTCAATAAGTTCTTTCCGGTGCTGCAATATTTCTGAAAAAACCTTTATTTCTTCAGAAGTACCCGTAAACTCAAGGATCAATCCATAAAGACAATTCTCATAAAATGGCTCATAAATGGTTAGCGAAGATGGAGGGAAGATGGAACAGCAGGACTCTGTATCATGCATGTCACGGTCAAGAAACACCAACATCCTGGTATCCGTTTTTTTATTATGATGTTCCTGTGCTGTTTCGGTCAGCATATATCCTCCCAACATTACTACACGGGCTTTCTGATCTGGAAAATTTTCAGAACTCCTGTCCTTCATAAAAGAGAAACTGAATCCTTCTTCTGAAAACTCATGTTGCGAGATGTATTTATACCTTGCATTTACATTCGACTCCTGTAAAACATCTGTATTACGGGCCCGCCCAGGTGAAATTATACTGGCATACGCAATCCATTGACTGGCAAAAAACTTACGCTCAAGCTGCGTAATGAATCCTACAAAATGGATAATACTTTCTTTGTTCATAACCAATATATTAAAAAATGATACCGGAATCAATGCTGCGCAGTATTACTCCAGAGAGCTTACCATTGAATCAACAGAATGCACAACACCGTTCTTCCCTTGTATATTTCGTGCAAGTATTTTAGCACCGTTTACATATACTTCTCCATTCTGAGCACTGGCAGTGATCTGTATACCACCAATAGTCATAAACTTTCTTCCCGGCATAAAATCTGAAAACATTGCTTTACCGGTAATGATATGACCTGATAATAAATTAATAAGATACTGTGCATTTAACGGTTTTACCAGCTCTTCAGCACCTAATATACCAGGCTTTCCAAATGCCAGGTTAACAGGGCATAACAACGTAAAAGGACCAACTTCTGCTATTTTTTCACTGAGGCCGGAAACCTTTATTACATGACTGAAATGACGTAAGTTTTTATCTGCATTGATAATTTGTAAAATAGTAGCCATAAAGAATTTAACGAAACTGTTTTAATGACAGGACAATAACAGTTATACACTACCTCACTACAAAGCAGTTTTAACTTAAAAGATCAACCTTATTACTTAATAAAACAGCAGTTTACCACCTGCTGTCAGGACGTTTTGTTTTCTCCCTTGCAACAGTTACAGAAATCTGTCTGCCTTCCACTTCTTTATTATTAAGCCCATCAATGGCCTTCTGAGCTTCACCTTCTGAGTTCATTTCAACAAATCCAAAACCTCTGCTACGGCCTGTTTCCCTATCAGTTATCACTTTTGCAGAAGATACCTGTCCGAATTTTTCAAATAATTTACGCAAATCTTCATCACTTGTATGAAAGCCAAGATTTGAAACATACATGTTCATAATACTAATTTTTAATTGAGGAGAATTATGATTTGAAGTAACAACAAGAAGCAAAGAGGAGAAGAATTTTTACCGGAAGTAAGAATTGATACTGATCTGCACTGAATGATGCAAGAATTTCAAATCACCAACTGAAGGTAAGCTATTATTTCAGTAACTGACAAATTATTATTTATTATCAGGTTTATGTGTTTATGCCATACAAAGTAATGCCAGTTCGTTTATTCAATTATGTTATTACAGGTTAATATATCCCCGCTATGAATAATAATACCATTTTATCCTTATATGGAAATATCGGTTATTATAATACTGTAGGCAATAAAATGAAAATGGTATGTACGAGTCATACCATTTTCACCATTTTATAACCTTATGCTTGTCAGCGTTTCCTGGCCGCTTTTTTTCCGGCTGCTTTCTTTTTCATAGCTTTCTTAGCCACTTTCTTTTTTGCTGCTTTCTTAGCCACTTTTTTCCTGGTTGCTTTTTTAGGAACCTTTGCCCCTTCTTTTCTGGCTTCTGAAAGACCGATGGCTATTGCCTGCTTCCGGCTGGTCACTTTTTTGCCACTTCGGCCGCTTTTAAGTGTACCTTCTTTTTTTTCATGCATAGCCCGTTTTACTTTTTTGGCTGCTTTCTTTGAATATTTAGCCATAATTCTGGTTTTTAAGGTGATAACCATACCTTAAAAAAACTATACCAACCCCATTTTAATGCGAACTATACCCAAAAAAGGAGATACCACTACAGTATCTCCTTGGGATATTGGCTTTCAGTAATCCTTCTTATTTCAAAATTTTCTGTAGCACTTCTTTTTTACCATCTATCTTCTCTGTACATTTTAAACCCAGCAGGCTGGCTACCATCGGGTACACATGCACGTTTTCAAATGCCGGAATGGTAACGTTTTTCTTAAAGGCAGGTCCCCAGGCATAAAATATAGCATGCATATCTTTTACAGCAACGGGATCAAATCCGTGATGGCCAATGCCCGGTGTTCTGTTTGAAAATACACGTGGCCATTCAGGCAACAACAGGATATCGGGTATCCTGTTCAGGCTGTCATCACTTTTGCCATAGTGCAGGTATGATGGCATATTTTCTTTCAGGTATACGCTATAACCATTCGCTTCCTTTTTCAGTTGCTCATAAACAGGCTGAATATTTTCTTTATTCTTTGCATGCAATCCCAACGTAGTACCGGAAAAAGGTATAATGAATTGTTGCTGATCTATTGCAACAGGTACAGCCAGTGGATGTTCACGGTCTACCGCCGTCATACCATGATCTGATACTACCACAAAGTTTACGGGCAAACCAGTTGTAGCCACAGCTTTTTGCAGTTCATACACTATCGAATCTGCTTTCTGTACTGCCGCAGCGGTTTGCGGTGCATCAGGTCCATAAGCATGCCCGGTGTGATCAGGTTCATTCAGGTAAAAGATAATCAGGTGAGGACGTGTTTCTTCCGGCAACAACAACCAGTTTTTCACGGTTTCTATGCGCTGACCAATACCCACTCTGTCATTAAAATTGTAATAGTAGGTAGGACGAATACCTTTTACCGGCGCTTCCGAACCAACCCAGAAAAAGCTGGCACTCAATATCTGCTGCTGTTCAGCCAGCACCCATATAGGCGTACCACCATACCAGTAGCCATCTCCTACCTTGCTTTTATCACTCATACCATAACTGGCATTCGTAGCAGGATCATAAAAACTGTTTCCTATCAGCCCATGATGGGCAGGATACAAACCTGTTGCCAGTGTGTAATGATTAGGAAAAGTGAGTGAAGGATAAGAAGGGATCATATTTGTAGCATGTACACCCTGCTTTGCAAATTGCTGCAGGTGTTTTGCCTGGTATTTCTCTGCATAATCGTATCGGAACCCATCCAGTGAGATCAATACCAGGTAAGGCTTTTTCTGTGCTTCCCTACTGTTTACACGGCCCGGTACTATCTTCATGGTTGTATCGGCTACTGCATTGCTTTCTACACGTGGTCTTATTACATGCTGCGAAAACAAACGATTATCTGCTACAAATTTCTGCAGCATAACACCTGCTTCTTTAGGTCTGTCGGTCGACAGAATATCTGCACCACGGGTAATATAATCGTAATAAGGCTGATCGTTCTTGGCTGCTGCCTGTCTGTCCAGGTTGCCCATAGTACCAACAATACACTGGATATTGCGGGAATGCAGCAGGTTGTACAAACTGTCGCTGGCTTCCCGTACACCTACAAAAGCTACCAGCCTGTTATCTGGTACACCATTATTATGTAGTCTTTCCAGGTCTGCCGTATTCTGTATAGAAGCAGAGATCATCAGTTCGGGCGCCAACCGGTATACTTCAGTTGCCTGATTTGTATTGTAAGTAATAATTACAGAGCAGGATTCTGCGCCGGCTTTACGTACCGCTTCTACCACGCGTGCATACGGCACACTGCGTTTTACGTCCAGCGTAAAGATCACTTTGCCTTTTCCCCATTTCAATACATCATCCAGCAACGGTATTCTGAACTCTGTTACATTACCATCATTGTCTTTCAGTTTAAAATCACGCAATTGTTCGTAAGTATAGTCACTTACAGGTCCGGTTCCGGTAGATGTTCTGTTCAGCCTGTCGTCGTGCATCAGTACCAGTACAGAATCTTTAGTTAATGTGATATCACATTCAATGATCACGGGTTGAAAACGCGTACTGTTCTGAAAAGTTTCCAGTGCATTTTCAGGAAATCCTTTTTCAGGTCCGCCACGGTGTGCACTGATCAGCGGGTAGCGGTCACTTTTCCATGCAAGGAACTGCTGCAGCTCGGCAACAGAATTACATTTCAGCGAAAAAGCCTGCTGTGCCTGTAGCGTAACGCACAACAGTAAGGCAACGATGATGCTGTTTATAATTTTCATATAGTGTTCCTTTCAGAAGTTGCTTTAATAAAAAATACATCCACGGAATTAACCATGGATGTACTCCTTTTTTCCTTGCGCTTATTTCATAGTGATCATCCTCGTTACGGATACTGTAGCCATCTGGTTGTTGGTAGTACGTGCGTATGCACGCAACGTATATGACTTACCAGAGGTCAGTTTTGACAGTTTCAGTACCAGGTTGCCGGAAAAGGCATTGGTATTGGGATAAGAAGTGCCAATAAAAGTAGTGCTGATAGCATTGTTGGCATTAGCAGCTGCTGCTGCCATATTCCAGCTATCAAAATGAACGGTGTCTGTTCTGGTGTTGCCATCATACCAGGCAATATCAAATACACCCGCATCGGTTTTTGTAAGTGCACCACCAAATGTTACCTGGATAGCATCTGTGGTGGCAAAAGGGCCTACCTGTTGCAATAAACCCAGGCTGGTGATCTCAATAGCAGGTAGTGCATTTTCCAGGCTGCTTTTCACGCTGTCGTTATTTTTAGTGCAGCCTGTTGCCAGTAACACGCCAATAACTGCGGATGAAAACCAAAATAATTTCATATTGTAGAGTGATTATTGTGATTAAAAAATATAACGTACGCCGATCTGAGCATTCCATGTGCTGGAAGAGCTGTAAGAATACTGGTAAGGTTTAGTGTACAATACACCGTTCAGGTTCTGCATACGGTAAACAGGAGCACCATTTGCATCAAAGCTTCTGAAAGCCAGCGGCTGTGAAGTAGTGGTGGTTTGAACGATACCCCAATACCTGTTCAGCATGTTGGGCAGGTTCAGGATGTCGGCAGTTACCTGCAGCGTGTGTCTGCGGCCACCCACTTTAATGAAGAAATCCTGCATGATACGTGCGTTCAGATTGCTGTACCAGGGCATTACAGCACCATTTCTTTCAGTGTATTGTCCGCGACGTTTGCTCAGGTAAGGGCTGTTGTTGATGAACTTGTCTAATGCAGCAGCCTGTTGTGCAGCAGTAAATGTATATACTGCGCCATTTACAGTTGCAGTATACTGCTCAAAATTCAGGTCGCTTGCTTTTACTGGTACATACATCAGGTCCTGGTTATTACCATCACCGTTCATGTCACCATTGATTCTGTAAGTGATATTGCCTGAAGGAGCGCCTTCATAGATCAGTGAAATGGTAGTTGCAGCGTGGTTAGCATACTCAATTCTGTATGATAAAGCACTTACAACCCTGTGTCTTGCTACACCAGAAGAAGGATGCAGTTCCTGATCGTTGGTAGTACCAACAGTTGCGTTGGAGTTCCATACAGAGTAAGCCTGTGAACCAGAGTTGCCGCTAACATCTTTTGCACGGGTATAAGTATAGGCTACTGAACCATAGAAACCTTTACTGAATGCTTTTGACAATTGTGCGGTCAAAGCATAAGAATAACCCTTTTTGGTATTCTCTACAATAACTGCAGAGCTTACGTTAGGATAAATGTATCTGTCAGCAGCAGCGGTAGACATATAACGGGGTCTGTTATCAGGACCTGTTACAAAACCGGTAGCATCTTTCAGATTGGCATTGCGCATTACAATGGCATTGATATCTTTTGTAATAATACCTTCCAGGGTCATGCTGAAACCGCTGCCCAGGTTTTTGTCAATAGCCAGGTCAGTTCTGAAGATCTGCGGGAATTTGAAATTTTTATCAATCAGCACAATATTGCTGGGCAGAGAAGCACCTGCCACAGGTGGAAATTTGTTAGCGTATGCATCTACTGCAGGATTGAATTTCATATCTGCCAGGATCGCAGCTTCATCAGCATTGGTGTTACGCAGTGCAACACTGTTCTGGTACATACCACTGTTGGTAGGCATGTTGGTAAGCCATACAAACGGGTTAAGACCATTGAAGATACCGGTGCTACCACGGATGATCAGCGATTTATCACCTTTCACATCCCATCTTATGCCTACACGGGGAGACAGGTTGAATCTTGATGCAGGCCACTGACCAGTATAGTGCGTCATGGTACCGTTCTTGTCAGGAAATGTCAGCGCTGTGATAGCGGGGTTTTCCAGTGCTCTTTCTATATAAACAGGACGGTCAGCGCGTAAGCCAAGTGTTACTTTCAGTTTCGGGTTTACTTTAATTTCATCCTGTGCATAGAAACCTAACTGACCAAATTTCAATTCAGCAGAATACACGGCAGATTTACCGGGCACCATTGAATAAGCATAAGAATAATAGATCGGCGCTTTCTGTGTAACAAAATCATTCAGTGAATTGTACACATAATAGCTCTGTGCGCCAGGCATAAACATGTTACCTACCAGTTGATATTCATAAGAGATACCACCGGTGATAGTGTGTTTACCCGCATAGTAGTTAAAGTTGTCAGTAACGTTCCATACGTTGTTGATAACATCATTGTTAAAGCTGTATGGCTCGTATCCGAAACTCATGTAGTTGTTGGCAGTAGCTGTTCCATCAAATATGTCAACAAACGGGAATGGTGAGCTGTTAGTTACACGAGTATCTCGTATTTTACTAACAGTTACCAGTAAGCTGTTCGACATTTTACGGAAGTTACTGTTCAACTCCAGTGTACCAGAACGTACAATATGTTTAAAGCCATAAACAGAGTTGGCAAAGGTCATTGCCCTGCTGCCCAGCCTGCTGTTTGGCAAAGTAGAGATAGAAGCTGTAGTGCCAGTCAGCGCAAAGCCGCCACCACCAATAATTGAAGTACCATTGATAGAAGAAGGTTCTTCATTGCTGATGAAGTTGCTGTATTTAGCCGTCAACTTATGGTGATTGTTAATATTCCAGTCCAGTTTAGCCAGGTATTTATAGTTATCTCTTTTGGCTGAAGGATAGTTGTCATAAGCACCGGTGTTGTAACCATAAGTGTCCATCAGGTATTTAGACAGTTTAGCCATAGAATCCAGTGGTGTGGCAGACTGGTTACCGGGATTGGTACTGCCTTTGGGCACATAGCTGGTAATACGTGAACCGGAGTTCACCTCATACTCACCATTAATAAAGAAGAACAATTTGTTCTTGATGATAGGGCCACCCAGGCTGAAACCAATATTCTTTTTAGATGAAGAAGCAGCCTGTGCCAGTTCAACATCAGCAGCTTTTCTACCGTTCATTGACTGGTCGCGGTAAAAACCGAATACAGTTCCGCGAAATTCGTTGGTACCACTTTTAGTAACAGCATTGATACCGGCACCTGTAAAACCTGACTGACGTACATCAACCGGGGCAATGTTTACAGAGATCTCATCAAACGCGTCCAGTGAAATGGGCTGTGCACCGCCACCAGGCAATGGATCAGTACTTAAACCAAAGTTGTTGTTCAGGTTTGCACCATCTACTTTCAGGTTGTTGTAATAACCACTGCGACCAGCAAATGAGTTGCCACCGTTTGATTGGGGGGTAAGTTTTGTAAAGTCAGTGATACTTCTTGAATAAGAAGGCAATGTAGCCAGTTGCCTGGAGTCGATCACTGTAGAAGCGCCGCTTTTTTCGGCAGCTGCAGTACGTTTGGCAGATTTTACTACCACGCCTTCCAGCTCTGTAGCGTGAATGTCATTCATCAGGATATTGAAATCGTAAGGCTCACCCAGTGTAACAGAAAAGTCTTCACGTCTCTGCGGTTTAAAACCTACGAATTCTACCACCAGTACGTATGGTCCGCCAATACGCAGACCATTCAGGGTAAAAGTACCTTCCTTACCGGATATGGTAACATACTTTGAGCCTGATGGCTGGTGTGTAAGTGTAACTGATGCTCCCGCCAGCGTTTTGCCATCGGGCGTTTTTACCGTACCGGTTACTGTACCGGTAGTTACCTGGGCTGTTATTACCGCAGGCAATAAAAACAGCAGCAATACATACAAAATGCTCTTTTTGCTCATACTAAATAGAGTTGCTTGTTAATTAGTGATTGTTTGTATCGTATAAAGGGGGTTACTTTTCCTGTGGTGCCTGTGAGGCATTGATGTTGCCATTAACAGCAGGTGGTCTGAAGCCACGCATAGAAGGGCTTTTAATAATACCGGGCAACAATACACCATCGGGTGCCTGGAATGAAAGTGCCAGCAGTTTTGAAATAACAGGTGCTATATCTTCCAGTCCCATCTGGTTAATGACAATATTGTTATTGATGCCTGCACCGCTTGCAATAAAGCCTGTTTGTATATGTGCAAAGTCGGGGAAGAAACCATGTGTGCCCCCGCGCGCAGGACGTAATAATTCACCATTGCTGCTACCGGATATGGCAACGCCTTCTATCGGTGCAATAGCCAATGCCACGCGTGGGTCAGCGCCTATCTTATCCAATTCTTCACGGTTTACAACTCGGAACAGTTTTTTAATATTCTGGGGGAGACTGTCAAGTATTGCGCGTATTTTATTCAGTGTTTTGGCATCAGCACTGTTTTTCAGATGCAGGAATGCAGAAGCACCACTGCTGTGAAACATTGCTTTCCAACCATCTTTTGTACCGGGCTTGGTAATGATGCCATATTGCGCCAGCAATACATTCGGGGAAAAGCTGGTGTGTATGTCTGCAAAACCATGGTCGCCGGTAACGATCACCGCAGTACTGTCTTTGATACCTGCAGCTTCAATAGCCTGTAAAATATTGCCCACTGCATGGTCGGCTGATGCCAGTGCCTTTGCTACCGCTTCGCTGTTACGACCTGTTTCATGTTCAGCATGGTCTACACATACTATATGAACAGTAGTAAAGTTGGGTTTGTATCTTTTAATGAGATAAGCTGCCATACGACTGAGATTTTCGTCAATGGCCAGGTTGTTCAGGTTCATATCGGCATACGTCAGTTTGCCGGTAGCGTTCTGCTGGATCTCTTCAAACAAACCGGGTGTTACATGCGGGTTGATAGAAGCAGCGTTGTTTATCCATGCCTCCGGTACATTGTAATCAACAGGTGCGCCTACTGATACCGGCCATGACAAACAGGCTGACGTCATACCTGATTTACGAACAGCATCCCACAATGTTTCTGTGGTGATCATCTGTTCTTCGCGGTACCACACATTGGTTGATCCGGAGTCTGAAAAAATAGTATTGTAATAGATGCCATGTTTTGCAGGCATGGCGCCTGTAATGATGGTTGTATGTGAAGGATAGGTTACTGTAGGAAATACACCGCGTACCCCATTGGCATATACGCCATTATTTTTGAGTGATTGAAGATTGGGAACAGGCCAGGAAGGGTCGAGATAAAAATCAGGGCGTAAGCCATCAATACTGATCAGCACTACATATTTTGCCAGTCTTTTATCTGTACTGGTATTTTGTTGAGCCGTAACCTGTAAACCTGTAAGTAATAACAATAGCAATACTCTGAAAAACGAAAGAGTCTTTTTCATAAACAATTATTAAAGCTTTGATAGCTTTCAGAGTAAATGCTGCAGCGAACCCGAAAACAGGTGCAAATTTATCGGCATTATCTGGTATGAATGATATCGCCAAAATCACCAAATCATTACGTTAGCGTTACGGGTGTCAGAATCAAACATTGCACATGTAATAATGCTACAATTGAAGATGAACCGGTTTGTGAAGACAAAATTAAAGATGATGAAACAAGCACGGGAGTAGCAGAAAACCAGGTATCAGATAAAAACGATATGAGTGATAAAAAAGTGCGGAGATATTGTTAAAAAAGCTGAATAAAACCGATCTTTAAAGTACCGGTTAAAGTAACATAAATCAATAATCCGGAACCACATTTTATAATATTCTCTTTTTATTTTTTTATCCCAGCTCCCGGTACCTGCATCTATTTTCCGTCTGTATTTCCTGCCCATTCCTTCAGGTTAAGTCCGGAATATACCCGGAGTAACCCCAGAGTATCCCCAGAGTATCCAGCTATTATCTCCAGAGCATCCTACTATCATTTTGCTACCAGGTATTATTAAGTTTAATAAAGAAAGGAAGACAGTTGCAGTGCCGGCTGCCATATCAACTCAATCATTGTCAGTTAAATCCTTATGCAATGCCTAGCCGGTATCAGCAGTGAACACATTAACCGTTCACGGCCTGTTACAAAGTGATCAGTGATTTGTATATCAGCTTTCGGCGCTCAATTCCTTTACCGTTTCAGCAACCAGTTGACGTGTGGTAGCTGTAAGATCAGCAATGTCGGAGTAAGAAATAAGTTTGTCCAGGAATACCTCACGGCTGTGTGCTGTTGGTATTTTCTTATGCATATCGGCATGTACCTGCTGTATGCGTTTGCGTGGTTCAAATGAACGGATATAAAAAAGAAGGGATTCTGTTTTGTACCAGCGTGATACTATTTTAGGGTAAAACCACGCTGCAACCTGTGGGTCGGTAAGTTGTTCCTTGAAAAAACTGATATCGTACGACCGGATCTCTGTAGCAGTTAATGTTTTGCTGAACTCATTAAAAGGTCTGTCGTTCAGGACAGAGAGATTGCCAAAAAATTCGCCGGGGGTCAGTATCTCGTAAATGCATTCTTTTCCCTTAGGCGATAACCTGCCCAGTTTTACTGCACCACTGATGATCTCATATAAATTTGTAAACCGCTGTGGAGCACCATATAATTGTGCCCCCTTTTTCAAAGTAAAATGTGCTACTTTTTCCTTTAAGTCAGTTACCTGCTTCTGTGCCAGGTAATCGTACAGTCCCTTTTCTTCAATAATAGTAGACATAGCGCAAGATTACATGCAAAATTTCACACCAACAAGAACCAGGGGGTGTGTCAGACACATTTTAATGCCTGAAGACCAGATACATGAGTGCTGGTTTCTATTTTATCATGCCCCTGTCTTTTGACAGGCTGGCAGTATCATTTACAGGAACAACATACTCTTGTATTATATATTATCCCATTAAAAACATCAATTGCACAAAAATGGAAATAAGTAGTTGAAACTCAGAAAAAAGAGATATTAAAAAAACATACCGGCTGAACCCCGTATGTTTTAGACATTGTGACAACGGTTACAATTTTTATTAATAATACATGCCTCCTATATCAGCGCCGGCGCCTATATTATTATTTTGTAAACTTTTGTTTATCAATGCTACCCCGCTACTGAAAACAGCTGTGGACCGGTTTGCGGATATTGCCATCGTTAAACAGATGCGCCGTGGCATTGTTTTTTATAGTAACTCTGGTAAAACAGTTTTTATGCGTGCTATATGGTCAGGAGCCATCGGTTTCGGACTGGTGAATATTCCTGTAAAACTCTTCAGTGCTGTGGAAAGCAGCAGCCTGGACCTGGATATGCTGGATAAGCGTAACCATGCCAACATCCGGTTTGAACGTATCAATGCAGAAACCGGTAAACCTGTTAAGTGGGAAGACATTGTAAAAGGATACAAGTATAAAAACAATTACGTGATGCTGACCGAAGAAGACTTTGAAAAAGCCAGCCCGGAAAAAAGCAAAGTGATCGGCATTGACGAATTTGTAAAGATAGAAGATATAGACAGCGTTTTTTACGATTCCTTCTATTACGTGGAACCCTCAAAGGGAGGTGAAAGGGCATATGCGTTGCTGCGTGAAGCCCTGAAAGAAAGCGGCAAAGCAGCTATCGGCACCTTTGTATTACGCGCACGCGAACATTTGTGTATGATACGTCCTTTTGAAAATATTATCATCCTGATGAAGCTGCGTTTTGCAGAAGAGTTACGAAGTACAAAGGATATTACAGTACCTGCCAAAACAAGTGTAAAACCTGCCGAGTTGAAAATGGCGTTATCGTTGATACAACAGCTTACTCCCAAAAAATTCAATATTGATAAATACAAAGATAAATACACTGCCTCACTGTTAAAGATCATCCAGGCCAAGGCAAAAGGCAAACCTGTGGCCAAACCTAAGCTGACAGTGGTGCACGGCAAGGCAAAAGATATTATGTCGCAACTGAAAGCCAGCATTGGCAGAACTAAAAAAGCATCCTGATGTCATTAAGCACTTATCAGCGCAAACGGAATTTCCGCAATACACCAGAACCGAAAGGAAAAACTGCCGGTACAGGTCATCAACTGATGTTTGTAGTACAGCGCCATCATGCATCACGTCTGCATTACGATTTCAGGCTTGAACTGAATGGCACGCTGAAAAGCTGGGCCGTTCCCAAAGGACCTTCCCTCAACCCCAAAGACAAACGGCTGGCTATGATGGTGGAAGATCACCCTGTTTCCTATGCCACTTTTGAAGGAGATATACCCGAAGGCAATTATGGAGCAGGACATGTGGATGTATGGGATAAAGGTACTTATCAGCCGGTTGATGAACACGAAGACGCTATTTCCGATAAGCAATTCAGCGCCGATCTTAAAAAGGGAAGTATCAAGTTTACAATGAAAGGCCGTAAGCTGAAAGGCAGTTTTGCACTGGTGAAGCTTAAAAAGGATGACAATAGCTGGTTGCTGATCAAACACCGCGACAAATACGCCACCGATGAAGAATACAACAGTGAAGATTATGCAAAGAAAAGTTCTCTGAAATACACCGCAGCCAGGAAAAGCGTTACTGCTGTTAAAAAAAAAGCCCGGTGAAAAAGAATACCGCCATAACAACAGATTCCGGCAAGTTCAGGAATTATATTCATCCAATGCTGGCAAAATTGCACGATACAGCATTTGATGATAAGAACTGGTTGTTTGAAATTAAATGGGATGGCTACAGGGCAATAGCAGAGATTGATGGAAAAAAAACAAGATTGTACTCACGCAACGGGCTTTCTTTTGAAAACAAATACCCGCAGGTATTTGAACAATTAAGTAAAATAAAACAGAAGGTTGTTATTGATGGAGAGATAGTAGCATTGAACAAAAAAGGCATACCATCTTTCCAGCTATTGCAGCAATACGAAACAGCAGGGAATGTACCGCTGGTATATTATGTGTTTGATATTTTAAAGCTGGGTAACCGATCGCTTGAAAAAGAACCGCTTGCTGAACGAAAGAAAATATTACAGCACTTGCTGCCCGACAACAACATTATCAGGTATTGTGATCATATAACCGGAAAAGGGCTGGCTTTTTTTAAACAGGTAAAGAAACAGGGACTGGAAGGGATGATTGCCAAAAAAGCCGACAGCCTGTATTATGAAAATACACGCAGCAGCGACTGGCTTAAAATAAAAAATGTATTGACCGATGAAGCGGTGATTGCCGGCTATACAGCACCACGCAACAGTCGTAAATATTTTGGTGCCCTGATACTAGGTGTATACAAAAAAAACAAGCTGGTATATATTGGTCATACCGGTACAGGATTTACAGATAAAATACTGAAAACGGTGTATGATAAATTACAACCGCTGATCGTATCAGCTTCGCCTTTTGATGAAGCTGTAAAAGTAAATTCACCGGTAACATGGGTAAAACCTAAACTGGTCTGCAATCTTAAATTCACGGAGGTAACAGCAGACGGCAACAGGCGTCACCCGGTATTTATGGGATTAAGAAATGATAAACCGGCAAAGCAGGTTCATGCAGAAGCCGGCATTGAAATAAAATGATCTGTTCACGCTGTAAATAATAACCATGGCAACCACAGCAATACATACAACAGAACAATGGATTGCAACCAATACCGACAAAATATACTGGCCGGATGAGAAGTATACCAAGGGCGATGTGCTGGAGTATTACAACCAAGTGTATAAATACATTATCAAATACCTGAAAGGAAGGCCGCAATCATTGTTCAGAACACCCAACGGCATTAAAGGTTTTTCATTTTTTCATAAAGATGCGGGTGAAAATGTACCGGAATGGGTAGACACCTATCCCGTGTATAGTGAAAGTGCCGGCAAAACAGTGGATTATATTGTATGCAATAATAAAAAGGCATTGCAATACATTGTAAATCTTGGTTGTATCGAGATCAATCCCTGGAGTTCAAAGGTCAGTAACCCTGATTACCCCGATTATACTATCCTGGACCTGGATCCCTCTTCCAAAAACACTTTTGATGAAGTGATCAGTTGTGCGCAGGTCATCAAATCTATACTGGACAAAGCAGGTGTTAAGGGGTATTGTAAAACATCCGGCGCCACGGGTTTACACATATACATACCTATGGGAGGAAAATATGATTATGAGCAGGCAAGGAATTTTGCAGCTATTATAGCACACCTTACTCAGGAACAGCTACCGGAATTTACAAGCCTGGAACGTTCTTTACGCAAGCGTGGCAACAAAAACATTTATATTGATTACCTGCAAAATAAAATAGGCGCCACATTGGCTTCTGTTTACAGCCTTCGGCCAAAACCCGGCGCTCCCGTATCCATGGCGCTGGATTGGAAAGAGGTCAAAAAGGGACTTCATCCATTAAATTTTACCATTAAAAATGCCCTGAAACGCATTGAAAAGAAAGGAGATATCTTTTTACCGGTACTGGGCAAAGGCATTGACATGAACAAAGCACTTAAAAAACTTAATGCCTGATCATATTAACCTGTGAAGGACACCGCCCTGGCTTCATTGAATATCAGCCGGGGCTTTTTGCAATACCATACCGGTTATTCATACAACATCTTAAGGATGGCATAACTAAATTTTCAATAAATTACAGTATAACAAAATCATTCTACTATGGCAAAGAAAGAAAACAACAGTAAAGTAGCAGGTTTCCTGGGAGAGCTGATTTCGTTCAGAAGTTCACTGAAATTAATTCACTGGTCCATAACAGGACGAGGCAGCTATGAAGCACACATATCATTAGACCAGGCAATTGATTCACTTGTTGATATTACAGACCGGTTGGTAGAAACCACTTTTGCCCTTGACGGCACCCTGGAAATTGTAATACCCGAAACGGTACGCCCTAAAGACCATATCAAACACATTGAAGGGTTTTATAAACATATTGAAGATCACAGGAAGGCATTGTTTCCCGAATCTTTTTCACAATCCATTATTGATGATGCGCAGGAAGCCATTCAGCAATTATTGTTCCGCCTGAAAAGACTGGAATAAACATGTAACAGAAATAGCTTTACGCATACATTGTTTTAACGCCAGTATATTCAATATATCTGGCGTTCTTTAATTTACCAGCTACAATTTCATAATGGCAATAAATAGTTTACAGGAATGATTATCAGGAAAAAGACGAACTGGTTCTGGATGCTTTTTATATGGCGGGGATCAGTATTACCGAAACTGTTACCCCGGCTTGCAGCATTGTTTTTGTTTACTTCAGTAGTGGTATATTTCAAATCATACCTGGATAAATATCACGGTGAATTATCTACCAATATATATACACTGTTTGGTATTGCACTGGCTATATTCCTGGGGTTCAGGAATACGGTGAGCTATGATCGTTTCTGGGAAGGAAGAAAACTCTGGGGTGCATTGCTGAACCATACCCGGTCGCTTGCACAACAGGTACATAATTTTATTCCGGATGATGCCAGGCATAAAGAAGAAAAAACAATTTTCATTCAGCAGATGTCTGCAATGGCATATGCATTGAATCACCAGTTGCGTGCTACTGATCCAACAACTGATATCAGCAGACTACTTTCTCCGGCATTTATAAAAAAACTGGAAGGCATAGAATATAAACCTGTCATCATAATGCGTCAACTGGGCGCCCAGATCAATCAATGGAAACAACGCGGCACTATTGATACCGTCCTGCAGGTGGCAATGGACAATCATCTTACAGCATTTTCTGATATTATTGGTGGGTGTGAACGCATTGCCGGTACACCTATTCCGTTCTCCTATAATGTATTGCTCCATCGAACTATTTACATCTATTGTTTTTTATTGCCACTTGGATTTGCCAATAGCCTGGGATGGTATGCCCCGTTTATCATTACATTTGTGGCTTACACATTCACAGCACTGGAGGCAATAGCGGACGAACTGGAAGATCCGTTTGGTAATATGCAGAATGATCTGCCACTGGATGCCATATCGGCCAATATTGAACGAACTATTGCTGAGATAGAAGAACTGCCGGTTGAACAAAAAAAGCAACAGGAATCATTCTTTATCACCTGATTTTTCCCGGACATGGTTTTATATAGTTCTGCTACAAATAAAAACGGGCGCCCCAGATAGGGTACCCGTTATCCAAACGTGCTTCAAAGGATTCAGTTGTAGTATGCTCTTATTTCCTGTAGTTGGAATTTTTAGTCTTTCAATTCAAACCGGATAATAGTATTATCGTTCCGGCTTAATCCATAAAATATCTTTTTGTCTTTAACAGTAGTGTCCAGTGCAATGCCCTGTCCGTAAACCGGAACCTGTATTGTTTTAATGTACTTCAGGGTAAAACCAATTTCGGGCAAACGCAATACGTACAGTTCGGGATCATCATGACCAGTGATGTACAATTGTCCGTCTTTTCCCCATACACCTCCTGAATTGCTCCTGGTACCAAATTTTTCAATAATATTGGCGGGGAACATCCAGGATTCTACCATCTGCCATGACTTACTGAATTTTACCAGGCAACTCCAGCGGTTATCTTTTCCTTCGCTGCCCCCCCTGCCTGTATAGTGTGCAAAAGCTACCCACCAGTAACCATCGTGTTCATCTATCCAGGTAACAGAGCCATAGCCAATACCAAAACTATGGTTGCCGGTATGCTTCATGGTAACAGGATCAAATATTTCAATGGAACTGGCCATTGGCGACTGCGGATAATTTGAATTGGCACAATATAATTTTCCGTTAATGATAATACCACTGTTCATATGCTTTATGCTATCAGCAGTTCCATCCCACATACCAGTCTGTTCACCGGTCTGTTTGCGGTGTTTGGTAATAGTACTGTTATTGATCACATAAAAGTGATCTTTATCTACCGCTACAGCCTGTTTTGCTTCTTTTACTGTAAACTGTTGCACATTTACTGCCTGCTGACCGTGTACACAACATGGGAACAACAGTATTATCAGAAACCGGATATTCATATTGTTTATTGTAGGTTATAAATTGTAAGTAAATACAGAGCTGTGGGCTACGAGCCGTGAGCTGCGATCAAAACACCACTCACATCTCACAACTCACAACTGACAATTTCACGCCTTCTACTGCTCCCACCAGCATTTTACGGTACTGATATCTTTTCCACCCAGCGCCTGTACTGCATTTTGCAGGTTTACAGGGTTCAGCGACTGCAGGTAAGTAGGATACAGACAACGTGAGGGGAACTGGTTCTCTACCGGAATACCACTGCCACGGGGTAATACAGGATAGCCTGTTCTTTTTTTCTCAAACCAGGCCTGGCAATCTGTGAAATAATATGCGTAATACTTCTGCAGTATAATCTGCTGCAACTGCTGATCAACAGTGCCTGCCGTGTTATACGCTACGCCAGACTGTTGAAAATAGCCCGCAGGAACAGCCGCACCCCATTGTGTAATGGAAGCGGTGATACCATTTTCATAGTGTTGCTTGGCATTATTACCGGTATTGAAACCTTTCAATGCCAGCTCTGCTTTAATAAATTCCAGTTCTGCATACGTCATCATCAATCCCAGCAAAGGAGATGTTCTTAAAGCATCTTTGTAGCTGGAGTTTTTATCTGTTACATATACCGTAGTACTGGGGTATCCGCTTTCAATGCCCTGGTATACATCCGCACCATTCACTTTTACTGTGGTAGACCATACAGTACGACGCGGATCATTGTCTGCATTCATTTTGTTGATGAAGAAAAGTGTATAGTAATCGCCCTGGCGCCAGTCAAGATCGCGCGTATTATAGTAAGGATTGTAATACGGATTGGTACCAGGATAACGCAGTATAGCATCGTCAGCAATAGCTGTAAACACCGGGTATTTGGCAGGGTTTGCCAGTATGGTGTTGATCTGCTCATTGACATTCACTTCACCATTGCGTTTGATGATACGCAACAGTAAACGCAAACGCAGGGAGTTACAGAACTTCTGCCATTTTACAATACCGGGTGCAGTGCTGCCGGAAAGTGAATTGGCACTGTATACCAGGTCGCCGCCGTACGTTAAGGGTCTTGAAGGGTTCAGCAGGCTGTTGGCAGAATCAAGATATTTCAGCAATTGTACGTAAATATCTTTTTGTTTATCAAACACAGGCGTTACAATACCTTCTTTTGCTTTTACAGCCTGTGAAAAAGGAATATCGCCAAAACAATCTGTCAGAATGGAAAAAGCCCATGCCTTGTAGATCAGTGAAATTGCTTTGTAATTATTCTCACCCAGCTTGTCACCAATGGCATACAGATCTTCCAGGTCGGCCATACGCGCATAAAAACCGTCCCACAGCCCATTGGCTGATCCTGCTGTAATTACATAACGGTGTACGCCACCACTGGTACTTTCGCGCGGCGCAGTTACCTGCATCAGCTCATGTGTAAAACCTTTGGCTGTAGTAATAGCTGTGTTTACAAAACGGTACTGCATCTGCCCCAGCAATACACCTGGTGTAATGGTGGTAGGGCGTATCGGGTCTGTATTGATCAATTCAAAATTCTTTGTACAGGACGCCAGCAAAATACAGCAGCATACTACGATTGGATATATTCTGTTGTGTAGCATGATCTTTATCTTTTAAATGAGTTAGAATTTGAAAGTAAGGTTAATGCCCATGTTACGGGTTGAGGGGAACTGTGCCAGTTCAACACCCGGAGTTAACGTACCACTGTTCAGGTTACCGCCTTCGGGATCAAAACCGGGGAATTTGGTAAAATTGAACAGTTCACGACCGTACAGTGCAATCAGCGTTTGACGGATCTTCATTTTGCTAAGAAAACCCTGTGGCAAACTATATTCAATACGCACTTCCCTGATCTTTAAGAAAGAAGCATCGAAAATATTCATCTCTGCATTACTGCGGGCATATACGTTCTCATAATAAGAACGTGCATTCACCTTTACTGTATTGGCCAGGTATTTTCCATCCGCCTGCAGCACTACCCCATCACCTACGATGCCGCCTTCACGTCCTGCCAGTGTAATTTTGGTATTACCAAACTCGTTGTTCTTGTGATTGGTCTGTGAAAACAGGTTGCCCCCTTTTTGTCCGTCGAGCAACAGGCTGAAACGGAAATTTTTGTAAGTAAATTCATTCAGCAAACCTGCTTTCCAGTCTGCAAATGCATTACCCCATTTACGGGCTACAGGATCAAGTGCTGCAGGTACACCGGTAGATGTGTAAATGATCTTTCCTTCCGGTGAACGCTGGAACCCTTTTCCATACAAGTCACCCATACGGCCTCCTACCCTTGCTTCAACTGTTACGTCTGTACCATGCGCAAAGATCACCTGGCTGGTAATGCCTTGTGCCAGCTCGCGTACATAGCTGCGGTTCATTGACCATGTTAAAGTGGCATTCCAACTGAAGTTCTTATTCTCTATTGGTTTGCCGGTTAACTTTACTTCCACACCACGGCTGTTGATCAATCCTGCATTTACCATTTTATTGTAATAACCCGATGTTGGGTCCAGCGGAATAGCAATGATCTGGTTACGGCTGTTATTGGTATAAGCAGTCACATCAATGCCAACACGATTTTTAAATAAGCGCAGATCAATGCCTGCTTCATAGCTGGAAGTGATCTCAGGCTTCAGGTTGGCATTGTATAAAATTGCAGGATTGGTAAAACTGTTCCCATAAATACCATCATAGTATTTACTGGTTTGGTAAGGCCTGGTGTCATTACCTACCTGTGCCCATGACAAACGCAGTTTGGCAAAAGAAATGGCAGCAGGTAATTGTACCAGTTGACTCAGGATAATGCTGGTGCTAACAGAGGGGTAAAAGAATGAACAGCTGGCATAAGGCAATGTACTGGACCAGTCATTACGACCGGTAAAGTCCAGGAACACTTTTTCATCAAAAGACAATTGCCCCATGCCATACAAACTATTGATCGCTTTCTTGCTTCTCTGCGGATCGGCCACAGCAGGATCAAGACTGTTAGATATCTGGTATACACCTGGCTGAGATAACTGATCAGCATACATACCGTCAAAATCATAGGTCTGGCGCATAGCATTGGCACCTGCCGATACTGTATAACGAATGGTAGGGGAAATTTTATCCTTGTATGTCAGCAAGGCATCTGTATTGATCTCATAGCTGAACACATCCTGTGTACGGAACATACCACGCGGATACTTGGTCATACTGAACGGGCGTTGCTGTGAGCGGAATTCCACACCCATATCAATACCAGAGCGCACCATCAGTTCCAGTTTGGGTGAAAACTCGTACGTAGCAGAGATGTTTCCTGTTACGCTGTTCTTTTTCATTTTGTTCAGCATTTCATACATGCCCAGGTAGGGATTATCAGGACCTGCATAGAAAGGACGACGTTGCTGTACCTGTTCCAGGCCCGGCATCCAGTAAGGTTTATGCCACTCAGGTTTTACATTGGTAGTAGTACCAATGATGAGGAAGTACATCAGCGTCTGGTTATTGTAACCAGCCATCGGCAGGTTATCGCTCTGTTTGTGTGCGTAGTTTACTTTACCGGTGATCTTCAGTTTGTCTGTTATTTTCTGCATTACAGACAAAGCCACATTCACCCTTTCATAACCGGTATTGGGAATGATCCATTCATTTTTCATGTGTGTAAACGACAAACGTGCACTTCCTTTATCGTTACCGCCTTCTATTGAAATGCTGTTAGAGATTGTATGCCCGGTCTGGAAATAACCAGTGCGTGAATTTTTATACGGTTTCCAGGGCGTACGTTCGATAGGTATACCATCCACAGCAGCCGGATTGTATTGATAATACATCTGACCGTTGTACTTAGGTCCCCATGAACGCCCGCCACCGGCAGCAGTACTGGTATTGGCTCCATCAGGACTATCGCCATAGGAATAGTAAGTATCCACGCGGCCTTCACCATATTCATACTGGTAATCGGGCCAGCGGTTTACCTGGTCCATGCTGGCATTGAAGTTATAGGTAATACCCAGTCCTTTATCGCGGCTTCCGGATTTGGTAGTGATAATGATAGCACCGCCGGCTGCACGGCTTCCGTACAATGCAGTAGCACCAGGGCCTTTCAATACAGATATTTTTTCGATATCATCAGGATTGATATCAGATACATTGGAACCATAATCTACCGGGTTGTCTGCGGATAAATGCGAAGAAAAACCGGTACCAGTGATCTTGCTACTTACAGGAACACCATCTATTACGATCAATGCCTGGTTATTATCAAGGTTCAGCGAAGATTCACCACGCAGTGTAATACGGGAAGAACCCATCGGGCCAGAACCGGCACCCATAATATTAAGGCCAGCCACTTTACCAGACAACGCGTTTACCCAGTTATTGGTCTTTGCATCTTTAACAGCCTTCTCTCCTACTGTTTGTGCAGCATAACCCAATGATCTTTCTTCACGACGGATACCCAGGGCAGTTACCACCACATTTTCCAGTTGCGCCTGCTCTCTTTTCAGGGAAATGTTCAGCGGGCTGTGCACGGAAGACGCAGGTATGGTTCTGGTAATATAGCCCATAGAACTTATCACCATGGCATTGCTGCCATCTGGTGCATTAATAGCAAATACACCTGCAGAATCGGTCACCACAGTTACCCCGGCAATACTTACAGATACCGACGGGATGCCTTCGCTACTTTGCTCATCACTGATGCGGCCTGTTATCATACCTGCATGTGCGGCTGCTGATGATGCAGTTTCTTTTTTAGAACCTTTTTTTACAGCAATATTTTTACCGGATACCATAAACTGGAGATTGTGTTTGTCCTGCAGGTAGATCAACACTTCTCCCAGTGGTTTATTTACAAAACGGATATTTCCCAGTCTTACTGATGCCATCACCGGTTTTTCAAAAGAGAACACATACACGGTCTGGCTTTGCAGCGCTTCCATCAATTGTGCTGCATCAGCGGCAGTTGCGGAATAATTGATCTTACCCGTCAGCCCGCTGAAACGCTCCTGTGCAAACCCTGTTATGGTTCCACACAATAAAATGGCGCAAAGCAGCCCGGTTAACAGTGGCGGGAACAGTTTTAGTCCCGTTGCAGTAGTTTTTCCTGCTTTCAATGCATGAATCGACATAACTTTGTTTTGATTTTTTAATGAACCTTGTACAAGAGGTTTATTCGGCAGGGTTGTTCGCAGCAATCCTGCCTTCTTTTTTCCTCTTTGCTATTCCGTTAAAATATTTCCAGTCCTTTTGCGGTTGTTTTGTATTTACACCCCGTAATAAAGCTGATGATGTTCAGCATCTGCACGGTAGTTTCACTTCTGAAAACAGTGGTCACCCGCTTTTTACTATTCTTTATTCTATCGCTGCAGATAATGGTCATGTTACTGCGTGCAGCAATCCTTTCCAGCGCATCCGGTAACAGTACATCGTTCAGTACCAGATAGCCTTTTGTCCATTGCTCAATATCTTTGATCCGTAAAAACTCTTTGCTGATGCTATTATCTGCCTTGTGATAGTTCACCATTTCACCAGGTTGCAGTGTTTCAATTACCTGTGTTCTTTGTTGCAGATCTGTTTTCTCAATCGCTACTTTTCCACGTACCAATGATATTCTTACGGCACTTTCACCGGCATAGGCTTCTACATTAAAGGCAGTACCCAGTACATGTGTAGCGATATTGCCTGTATGCACCATAAAAGGATGCTGTGCATCATGCGCTACATCAAAGAACGCCTCACCTTCCAGGCGTACAGCTCTTTGTGCAGCCGTAGCGTGTATATTCCAGTACAGGCGGCTGTGAGGACTTACCCAGGCTGTTGAACTATCAGGAAGCATAAGATAAATGGCTGCATTGCCTGTATTCACCACGCTGTCCCAGTTAGCCGCTTGTACAACCTGCTGTACCGGTTGCCGGCTACGCATAAAGAACAATACCGGTAATGCGGCGATCAGTAATACTGCAGCCACACGCCACAGGTACCAGGAAAATTTTCTGTGTATGGGTATAACATTGCTTTGCGGGTATAATTTATCTCGCAGTTGTTGCAACAACAGCATGCTTTCCTCCTCACTCACCACAGCAGTTTCCTCCGCTTCCCAGGAAGTATGCAGCAGTTCATTCAATACATCTGTTGCCTGCGGGTCAGTTGCCAGGTATTGCTGAACAAGCCGGAGCTCTGTTGCGGTACAATTACCATCCAGGTACCTTCGCAATAATTCTTTTTCAATCATACATAGTATTACACGAAGCCAGAGATGTTTACCGTTATTCCCAATCACGACTTAATACAGGCTTAACATTGGAGAAGGCAGACAAGCATACAACACGGTATCAACAGCAAGTAACAAATGCAGAAAATATATGATAACAAGTATACAAGGCGTGCAATGCAACAATGCATTCAATTAAGGAATTATTAATTCTCTCCGGTAGCAGACAATATCAGAACAGTATGTACAACTTTGTTCTGTTTAATTAAGTGCACGGGTTGATAATCTCCATGGCAACTTCCAACAATCATAAAAAGGCACTGATAGAACGGTATGAAAAGATCTACTTTTCAACAAAGGATCGCCTGATCAGTTTTGTACGGACCAACATCCGCGACAATGCCATTGCCGATGACATTATACAGGAATGTTACATCAGGTTATGGGAAAAGCTGGAAACTCTTCAGGACGATCATACCATTTTAGCATTGCTGCGTAAATATGCGCATAATCTCATTATTGATTATGTGCGCAAAACTGCACGTGAAACCTTACGCCATACTGTTTACCAGCAACAACAGGATTCCACCTGTACTGCAGACAACCAGTTACTACTAAAAGAAATGCTGCAGGACTATGACAGTGTGATCCAGACACTTCCCCAAAAGCGCCGTATCATTTACAGAATGGTACGCGAAGAAGGATTATCACACCGTGAAATTGCCGCCCGGCTTAATATCAGCACCAACACAATTGAAAAACACATGAATGAGGCATTGCATACCCTGCGCGCCCATTTTCCACCCGACAGGTTATCGGTGGTGGTGCCTGTGCTGGCAATGTGCGCCATGAACGCCTGATGATATTATTTTAGCTGAAAAGTTGCAGACCGGTATTCATCAGCAACAGGTATACAGTATAATATACCAGCAAAATTGCCAGTGATCATTTGCTGCCAGAAACCAGGTTGGTTAAAACAATATTTTTTAGCTCTTTTATTGCTAACTTTCCTATACAAACAACAGGTATGAAATCCAGCCAGATTGCTACATTCTCCATCAGCAGGGTACAGGCCGGCCGGGCGGTACAGCAGGAAGATGCACTGGCTGTTGAAGAACCGCTGGAGATCCGGCTGGTATATGACCGGCAGCTACAAAAAAATATTGCAGTTACCATGCGTACGCCGGGAAATGATGCAGAACTGGCCGCCGGTTTTCTTTTTACAGAAGGTATTATACAGAACAGCGCTGCTATCCAATCCATACAGCAGGCCGATGACAATTGTATTGTTGTGACCTTACAACCAGGCATGGTACCCCAATTGCAAAAAGCAGAACGTAATTTTTATACCACTTCCAGTTGCGGGGTATGCGGCAAAGCCAGTATTGATGCTATCAGAACAATATCTCCTTTTACACATATAACCGATGAATTGCATGTTAGTGATCAGGTATTGGAAACACTTACCGATACCTTACAGCAACAGCAGGTTGTTTTTGAAAGTACGGGAGGTTTACATGCATCTGCCCTGTTCAACACCAATGGTGAATTTATAATGTTGCGTGAGGATGTAGGCCGGCACAACGCACTGGATAAATTGATAGGACATTGCCTGTTGAACAACCTGCTTCCTGTCAGCAATACCATACTGTTGCTGAGCGGCAGGGCCAGTTTTGAACTGGTACAGAAAGCAGCCATGGCCGGTATCAGGATCATTGCTGCGGTAGGTGCGCCTTCCAGCCTGGCCGTAACGCTGGCTGCTGAACACAATATCACCCTGATCGGTTTTTTACGCCGGCAACGGTTCAATATCTATACCGGCATCCGGCGGGTCAATATATACGTACCTTCCTGATAGGAACTGTTACCTGTTAATGTTTAAATGTTGCAGTATGAGCAATGAAACATCTCCCATTCCTGGCGCAGAAAATCCTGAAAGATTTTCAGGGCTGAAACTGGGCAGTGTAAAAAAAGCCGCCGCCGGAGTACCAGCCATTCTTTCCAGTTTTAAACAGGTATTTGGTGAAGCAGGTGTTTTTCGCGGATTAAAGGCATTGCACCATCTGAACCAGAAAGGAGGTTTTGATTGTCCCAGTTGTGCATGGCCCGACCCGGATGATGAGCGCAGCGGTATTGCTGAATATTGCGAAAATGGTGCTAAGGCCATTGCAGAAGAAGCTACTGCCAAAAAACTTACGCCCGATTTTTTTTCTGAACATTCCATACAGGAACTGGCTGCACTTACCGATTTTGAAATAGGTCGCAAAGGACGTGTTGCCCAACCCATGTACCTGCCCGAAGGTGCAACACACTATCAACCCATTTCCTGGGATGAAGCAGTTGATAAAATAGCCCATTCATTAAACAGTCTTGCATCGCCCGATGAAGCGATCTTTTATACATCCGGACGCACCAGTAATGAAGCCGCTTTTTTATACCAGTTATTTGTAAGGGCATACGGCACCAATAACCTGCCCGATTGCAGTAATATGTGTCATGAAAGCAGTGGTGTGGCCCTGGGTGAATCGCTGGGTATTGGTAAAGGATCTGTAAAACTGGAAGACCTGTATGAAGCAGAAGTGATCATCATACTGGGACAAAACCCGGGCACCAATCATCCGCGCATGCTGTCTGCTTTGCAAAAAGCAAAGGCCAACGGCGCTGTGATCATCTCTGTAAATCCGCTGCCTGAAACCGGTTTAATGGGTTTCAACAACCCGCAGCAGGTAAAAGGTTTCCTGGGCATGGATACTGCACTAACAGATATTTTTCTGCAGGTAAAGATCAATGGTGACATGGCGTTGCTGCAGGCCATCGAAATATTACTGTTGCGCGCAGAGCAGGCCTCGCCGGGTACCGTGTTTGACCAGGCATTTATTCAAAAAAATACGGCCGGTTATGAAGCGTTTATCCAACACCTGCAGCAACAGGATCTGCCAACACTGGTAAAAGCTTCCGGTATAGGGATGGCGCAGATAGAAGAAACAGCACGTATGCTGCAAAACAAGAACAGGATCATTACCTGCTGGGCCATGGGTTTAACACAACACAAAAATGCAGTAGATACCATCAAGGAAATTGTAAACCTGTTATTACTGAAAGGCAGCATCGGCAAACCCGGTGCTGGTACCTGTCCTGTTCGCGGACACAGCAATGTACAGGGTGACCGTACCATGGGTATTTATGAACAGCCCTCTGAAGCATTCCTGGACAGGATTGAAAAGAATTTTCATTTTATGCCTCCCCGTCATCACGGTTGGGATGTAGTGGCTGCCATCAAGGCCATGCATGCAGGCAAGGGAAAAGTGTTTATTGGCATGGGTGGTAATTTTCTTTCCGCTACCCCGGATACGCTTTATACTGCTGCGGCATTGCAAAACTGTTTACTTACAGTGCATGTATCTACCAAACTCAACCGCAGTCACCTGATACATGGAAAGGAAGCCCTGATATTACCTTGTCTGGGACGTAGCGATAAAGACACTATGAACAATGAGGATCAGTTTGTTTCCTGCGAAAATTCCATGGGGGTTATACAATCTTCCAAAGGTGTGCTTGCTCCCATATCAGAACATCTGCTGAGCGAACCTGTCATCATCTGCCGCATGGCAAAGGCAACACTGGGGCATCACAGCACCATCAACTGGGATCGGTATATGCAGCATTACGATCATATCCGTAATGATATTGAACGCACCATACCCGGTTTTGATCAATACAATGAGCGTGTTCGTATGCCCGGTGGTTTTTATCTGCCCAACTGCAACCGCGAAGGCTGGTTTGATACTCCTGAGAAGAAGGCACATTTCAATATTGCCACACCACATTATATCAGTCTTGCTACAGATGAGCTGCTGATGATAACCATACGCAGTCACGATCAGTTCAATACTACCATTTATGGATTAAACGATCGCTATCGTGGTATTTACAATGAACGGCGTGTAATACTGATGAACCAGGCAGACATGAACAAACACCAGCTTCAGCAGGAGGATGTGGTAGATCTTTTTAATTATCACAATGGCATTGAACGGGTAGCCCGGAAATTCATCGTTGTACCCTATCCTATTCCGGAAGGTTGTACAGCTACCTATTTTCCCGAAACCAATGTACTGGTACCTATTGACAGTGTAGCAGATAAAAGCAACACCCCCACGTCCAAACTGGTGATACTAAAGATCCGGAAACATACGGATTAGAAGGTGGCCACCATAAGCGTTCTATTGAACGGGTAAAAAACCGGTGAGCCGGGCAATGCTTTTGTCAGTGTTGCTGTATACTCATTCAGAAAAGAATCCTTCAGGGCAGCAGGTAACTTGTCCATATAAGGAACCAGTGCTGTGCCGGAGGTCCAGCCTACTACAGCTTTTGCATCTTCCAGTACATGCGGATATACTTTTTCAAACACGTTAATATTATGTCCGCCATTTTCAAATAATATCCGGGCATACTGCTCAATGCTCAATACAGGCGAAGTACGGATCCAGCCATTAAGTGCTTCCCGATAAGGCGCACGCTCTGCAAGCTCACGTATGGCAACGTGTGAAACATGATGATGATTGGAAGGAACCTGTATGGCCAGTTGTCCGCCTTTTTTAACCAGGCTGATAATACGGGGAAGCAGTGTTTCATGATCTTCTACCCACTGTACGGCGGCATTAGAAAACACGATATCCCAGGTACTGCCACCGGCAACAGCATTTTCGATAGACTGTTGTGAAAAATGCAGGTGGTCAGTGGCAAAAGTCTTTGCTTTTTCCAGCATCTCAGCAGAAGTATCAATACCGGTAACCTGCGAACCTGGTAATGCATCAGCCAGTTTACGCGTCAACTCTCCTGTTCCACAGCCAAGATCAATAACCGACAGGTCATTTTTTACGGTCACCAGGCCCAGCAGATCATAAAACGGTGCATAACGTTCAGCTTTAAATTGATTGTACACATCGGGATTCCAGGGCATAAACACACTATTTTGATACGTTGAGGAAATGATAAGAAGGGATGACAAAGGTACCAAATACAACGGACTAAATGCCCCCGGAAACACACTGTCTACTGAGAATCAACCTGTTTTCAGTCAAAAAACACTATTTACAGGAAGAAAAAATCATGATTTTTTTACTTTGAATGTCAATCTGCATTATCTTTGCAGCCTCAATTTTTTGAATCGCTGCCTGATAGTATAACGGTAGTACGACAGACTCTGACTCTGTTTGTCTTGGTTCGAATCCAGGTCAGGCAACAAGTAACAAATCAACTGAATTATCCTTAATGAAGAGGCCCCGCAATGCGGGGCCTCTTCATTAAGGAATGATGAAATCGGCTCCAATTTCTTCAAACACAAAACCATTAATGGAGTTGTACCTCGGAGATACATTTCCTACCGTATTCGCTGCAACGGGGCTGCTGTAGAAAATACCAAAGTATTGCTCAACTCTATATGTACTCCGAAAAACCAGATCCATCCTGAGCAACTATTTTTTCAGGCATCTGGAAGCCACAGGTATTAAGATAGTCAGGAGATCCGCAAGGCTTCCCAGTGATGCCACCCAATCAGAAACATTGTTAATAAACCTTGACTGTTGTGTCGGGCAAGTAGTAAACGACTCAAAATCAGGATTAGCTATTATCTGTGCCCATCCTCAATGAAAGGTTTGATAAAGTTTTGTTCATATATTATTGTTACATGTATATGCACCCTTCACCACTTGATGGAACTTTTAGCATTTCAGATACGTACCATTGGCTGGGAGCCGGCAGTTCCGCTACTGACCACACACAGATGCTAATGCGGCTTCAGACCTTCGTTTTATCACTTGAAAAGACCGGGAATGATTTTTGGACGAACGGGGTTTATTATGCTCAATGAAAAACAATCCGACGCTAGAGAAATTCCATTCCATTATGTGTATCTGGTCTTTGAGGTAATAATGGAAACATAAAAAAAATGGGCCAGCAGCGATAACAACTGAATGATAAACTCCTGTCAATTAGAATACCTACCAAAGTTTACTAAGAGACCTGAAGATATCTACTTTCTTCATGAAAGTTTCAGCGTTCACGCCACTAGCCCTGATACACCACTGATATTAACCCTGATAATTACTTTTTCAGAATCTTGTGCCTGCTGAATAAACCGTCTTCATTTTGTATGCTCAGGAAATAAACGCCCGGCACAAATCGCGACATATTTATTAATATAGTTTGCTCCTTTTCAACCGATACAGATCTTACTACCAGGCCAGCGCTATTGATAATATCGATTCTATTCTTTCCATTCAGTCCTTCGATCCTCAGCTCATTGTGCACCGGATTGGGAGCTATAGTAATATTAAGGGAAGAAGAGAATCTTACCATCGCTACAGCACTATAGGTATAACCACCATCGAAGTTGATCTGTTTTAACCGGTAGTAATTCCTGTCAGCAGCCGGGGCCTTGTCTACATACACGTAATCTTCCCTGCTACTGCTATTGCCATTCACTGACCTGGAAGCCACAAAATCTATTCTGCTCCAGTTGTTGCCATCGGCGCTTCGTTCTATTTCAAACCCTTTATTGTTCTGTTCACTTGCTGTGGCCCATTTGAGGGTTACTGTACTTTTTCCTGCATTTGCCGTGAAAGACAATAAAGTAACCGGCAGCACATTATTCAGATTTTCCGTGGAGGACAGGTACACAAAACTGGCGCCCAGGGGTACATTATAGAATTCCACGTATAGTATCCCATCTTCCACACCGGATGCATCGGGAGCAATTGCCTGGGCCTTTCCGGTAGTGAAACGGCCATCTTCGTAAACATCCGTTATTACATCATCTGCATTACCATTATACCTGAACCAGCCACTGGTCACTGCTCCCGGAACAATGGTTGCATTCATCTCATCCGCACTGTAATAGACCCTGAGTTTGCCTGCAGAAACGGGTGAAGCATTATTATCAACTATCGAAGCAATGCGTGGCATCAGGTTGGTAATATGAGCTGAGCCATTGTTATATCCAACTCCTTCGGGTGTGATGGATACCTGCAGGTTATTCAGTTGCGGAGCGGAAACGCCGGACACGCCCAGTAGCTTTTGCCTTGCATTCCCTGTTTTGTTGAAATAGGTAAATTCCCCTGTTCCGCAATTATTATTGTATTCTCCGGTAGTTTCAACATTTGCCGGGAGATAGACATTTCCCGTACTCAAAGGCGTTACCCTTCCGAAAGTGAAATAACTCGCTCCGTTCGGGAAATTATGTACTGCCTCATAATTCGTTCCATTCAATGTCAGCGCAACGGCGGAAACATTGGTGGTGAAAGCCGCATCGTTGGCAAAGATGATGGCATAGTCTGCGCAACCATCGTTTGCCAGCGTAGTAGTGCCTACTGAAGCCTGCGGGAAGCGAATGAGCAACTGACCGGTAATACCGGTATTCTGAACTTTCCATACACGGTTCATACGGCGTCCGTTATTGATACTTCCTGCATAGCTGAATGCGGTATAGGTACCGGCAGTATTGGTCATTGCCTGCGTATTGCCGTTATCACCCCATACCAGGAACTTCCCATCAGCGATCGTACCGGCATTGGCTTCATTGGTAGGAGCAATTTCGCCCAGCCCTATGATCACCTGCCCGTTGGTATTCGGATGCTGGCTCCTGCTCTGTTTCTGAAGCAGGGCAGAGTTGAAATCATAACCAATACCGGCAACGTTGTTATAATAGCCGGTGTTGGCTGCGGCATTCCAAACTACCACATCCTGGGAAGTAGTGTAGTTATTACTGTTTTGCAGGGTAATACCATATTTAATGGCCAGGTAGGCATCAACCTTGTTCCTTTCTGCAGGGGTAATGGCCCCGTTTCCATAGATGATCAGCTCACCGATATTCCCGGTAAAACCAGCATCATCACCTCCGGCAACATCTACCGCATTGGATCCGAACATAAATCCGCCTGTCATAGGTCCTCTGACGGTATGCGTGTAGGTTGCACCCATTGCATCACCATTAAGTCCCTTGCTCATGGAGGTATTGGTAAAACGATGGTACATGATACTGGAAACATTGGTCAGGAAGTTAATATTCCCTGGATTTGGAGCACCGAGGCTTCCTCCCGTGTTATCCCTTCTTGCTATTGTACCGTTGGTATACAGGCCCGGTTGATCCCAGTTAGTGCCATTAAGCGTGGTATTATTCATGCCTATATTAAAGAACCGGGTACCACTCATACCCTCTTTCGTCAGTGTGAAAATGTCAAAGTCCGTAGATGACAGGGTAGATTCTGTAATATTACCGAGCGACTGATTGGTGTTTGTAAAATTGATACCGGGATTGAAGTTGAAATAGGCAGAGTCACCGGTCTTGAATTGGGGTAGCGCTCCTGTTCCCAGTTGGGCTGCAACAACACCGGAAGTGAAGTCTGTCCATTTTACGAGGCTGGTTCCGGTTCCTGCGGATTCGGTCAGTTTATCTGCCCTGTACCAATGGCTCAGACCGTTGGTTACGCCGCCCGGCGCCTGTACATAAGCTGCGAACGTAAAATACTGACCATTGTTCAATGTAACATCGGCATAGGCATATTCGATTCCATTTACCACCTGTTTACCGGTCATATCTGTAAATATATCAGTAGCATCGAACACCGCGTCCGGGCTTTGCACCAGTTTCATATTGGTAAGTCCACTTGGCCATGCCACACGTACTGTACCTGTATTACCGGTATTTTGTACTTTCCAGATAGCAGCAAAGCGTTTATTGATATCGGGCACACCGGTAATATTTACAGTTGGTCCTTTGGCCAGATTATTATCTCCCCATACCAGGTATTGGTTATTAGAAATAGTTCCCATATTGGCTGCATTGGTATTGGCCAGCCCTGTGGTGCTGATCAATACCTGCCTGCCGGGGTTCACACTCATGGATTGCTTTTGGTATAAGGAACCCAGGTCGTCCCTGCCGATGCCGCCAATATTGTTATTGTATCCGTTGTTGATGGTGATATCCCAAACCACACCCGCCGTGCTGTTGAGGTAATTATTCACGGAAAGTCCGTTGTCTGCAAGAAGGGTGATGCCATATTTAATGGCCAGGTATGAGTTCACCTGTTGCTTTTCCACCGTACTCAGGTCCCTGCCATAACTGATGATCTCGGAAGTGATACCACCAGACAGGTTATTGCTGCCTCCATCACTGTTGATATAAAGATGGCTTCCAATCGGGCGGGACGCATTCACATTCCCTGTTACCGGTCCGGTAGCCCCGTTCAGGCTCAGGGTAGCAGTGTAAGGATTGCTTACCCATTGGGGCATATAGTAAGAATTGATGGCAGGGATATTGTTGATCCTAGTAATGCCGTTGATAGGCGCAGTTTGCACGAAATTATCCTGCCAGAATAAGCGTGGCAGCCTGGTGGTGCTGGTGAGGAACCAGGGGGCTTCATATGCGCCGGCGGAATTGGCAGTAGTGCCATAGGTAACGATGGTCCGCTCCGAGGCCACATCCGGATGACTTTGCAACACGAACGTAGACAATGGACGATGGGCATTGGCCGGGAATACATTGGTCAATACCATCGAACCATGTGCGTCGATCGTTGCGTCAACAAGGGCGGGGTTGAAGTTGTGGACTGCGTTCTTAAAAAATGGCAGGTTGTATGTCAACAATTGCCCGGCAGAACCACCCGAAGATCCCAGGTTATCCCAGGAGCTTACATCTGCACTGTCGATGGTTGTATTGGTGCCTGCATTGGCCTGTAACCATACTACGGCGCCACCAACACCTCCCGGACCGATCAGGTAGCCGGCAAAAGTAAAATAGCTTCCATTGGCCAGCGTCACATCGGCGTAATTGTACCCAACGCCGTTAATGGTAACGGTATTGGGAGTCATATCCGTGAATACATCGGTATCATCAAATACATTATCGGAGCTCTGGATCAGGTGGAGATTTGGAATACCCTGTGGCCAGGCTACACGCACGGTGGGTGCTGCTGAAGTGACCTGCACTTTCCAGATAGCAGGAAAACGAAGGTTCAGTGCCGGACGGCTGGGGAAATTAAAAGCAAGGGAAGGTGACCTGGAAAGCCCATTGTCTCCCCAGATCAGCCATTGCCCTTCTGAAAGCCCAACAGCATTCATTGCATTCGTATTTGCAAGGCCGGTAGTTCCGATGATCACTTGCTGGCCGTTGCCATTACTCTGGGATTGTTTCTGGTGCAGGGCGCTGCTTTCATCCCTGGCAAGACCGGCAATATTGTTATTATAGCCGGCATTGGCTGCTGCACTCCATACTACAGCAGCAGCGCTGTTCAGGTAGTCGGGCACTGTTGTTCCATCTTCCGATTTCAATGTGATGCCATATTTTACAGCGAGGTAAGAATTGATCCTTTGCTTTTCAGTACCACCAGAGTTCTGGTGATCCACGCTGTAAGCAAATACTTCCGACATGCCTCCCTGGAACTGTTCATTACCGCTTGCCTGTACATTATGCCCTTCAGATCCAATGGCAAAATTGGGAGGATTCCTGTTATCATTCAAGGTGCCGATATGTGTGGTAGTAGAGCTGTATGTTTTACCATTGATGTTCAGATAAACACCATTGATACCATTTCCACGCCAGGACATACCGCCGATATTTGCAGGCAATGTACGGGCATCCATATCGGTTGTCATCAAAGCGCGTCCGTTCTCTCTCCATAATTCATATCGTTCATCCCACCTGAAGAAATTGGGGTCATCGTCTGCCCAACCGTAAGGAGTGTTCCAGCCGCCTCTGTTGGAATTGAACATCACACCGTAAGCAGAGCCCGGGCTGTTGACGGAAGGGAAATACAGATCGCCTTCCCTGTAGAAGAAATCATTGGTTCCGTCGAAATAATAGAATGGATTGAAATTGAAACTATATGTTTTGTTATCGGCCTTGTAAGCGTTAGCTGTTACCAGTAAAGGCTGGTAGCTTGCATTGTTGTTCTGGGTAACATCCCTGCCATTGCCGGAAACGTCCTGCCATTTATTCTTTGCACCGGCAGTTACTACGCCATCATCGGCTTTATGCCACATAAGAAGCCCATCCACTACTCCACCCGGAGAAGGTACTTTAGCGCCAAAAGTAAAATATTGACCATTGGAAAGTATTACGTCAACATAATTATAAATTATACCATTGATGGTAGTTTCGTTGGCAGACATATCTGAAACAATATCAGATGCATTGAATATTGCATCGGCACTCTGGATCAGTTTCAGGTTGATCAGGCTTTTAGGCCATGCAACGCGTACTGTGCCAACCGCTCCGGAGTTCTGTACTTTCCAGGTAGCTGCAAAGCGGTGACTGATGCCGGTAATGCCTGTAATGGCAACAGTGGCTGTTTTGGCAAGGCCATTGTCGCCCCAGATAAGATACTGCCCATCTGTAAGGCTACCTGAGTTGGTGGCATTTGTATTGGCGAGCGTTCCAACGCCGATCAGCACCTGCCTTCCTTCATTGGTGCTCCAGGATTGTTTTTGATAGAGCGCTCCGTTATTATCACGGCCTATGCCTGCTATATTGTAGTTCCAGCCTGCATTTGCGGCAGCATTCCAGACGGTGGCACTGGTGGAGCTCTTGTAATCCCTTGTTCCGCTGGCGTAGGTAGTGCCATATTTTATCGCCAGGTAGGTTTCCACCTGGTCCATCTGTGCGATGGTTAGTTTGTCCTCAAAAACAAGTATCTCATTCAACTGTCCGCTGAATGCCCCATAGTTATCGTCCCCGCCGATACGCAGGTCGCGGGCGCCGGTGGAAAGGTTCGCATTCTGAAGCTGGCTGCCTGTATAGTCTATCCTGTTACCATTCAGAGATACGGTAGCGCCTGCATAAGCAGCGGATGCGCCTGCACCATTCTTCCATCCTGCACCTACCGTGAAGAAAGATCTTGCGGCCATGGGCGCGGCACTTTGCCCCTGGTATCCGGGTCCTCCGGTAAAGAACAGGAGATTGAAATTTGCTGCATAAGTATGTAAGCCGGGGTAATCCATAGACGAATGAAAGCCCAGTAGGCCATTCCGTTTCTGTACATTCATAAAGCCGGCTGCATACAAGGAGCCATCAGCCCTGTCTATTATATTGATACCAGTACCGGCAGTGAACTGCATGAAATCGTTACTGCCATCAAAGGTTAGGGTTGGGTTAAAGTTGGCCAGGGTTGTAGCATTGGAGTAAACCGGCCTGGCGCCGGCAGAGGCCTGTAAAAAGTTAAACCCTTTGCCGGTAGTTTCGTTCCATCGGTAAACCGGGCTATTGTCAGAGACCTGTGTGGTGCCGTTATCTGTGTATAAGTTTGAAAGAATATCAGCCCGGTACCAGGCTGCGGCAGGTACGCCGCCGGGAGATTGTCCTTTGAGGGACTGGGTTGACAACAATATGCCTGCGAGCCCAAAAGAGCAAATCAATTCTTTGTACATAAGCAGATGGAATTAGAAAGGAAAATGGATTACCGTCCGAAATAGTTTTCGTATTAAAACTAGTTATATTATGTGCATCTGCCCTCAGATACCGTAATACCTGAAGGCAATCACAGAACAAACCTCGTAATGGTAAACATTTAGTATTGTATAAATATTACATCCTAAGGATCGGGGATTGGCAATGCGGCAAAATCCCGGCTATGGAACATTTACGCAAATGCCGCATGCAATCAGGGTTTCCAATTATATCCTGTTGGTTTATCGCAATAAAAAGCGACTTATCTGGTGGAGAATTGCAATTTATACCAGTCTAACCTGGTATAGTATTTTTTCAATTACATACCTCAATATATTATATACTACAGGTATCCATATAGGTAATTCATTAGTTTTGCCTACATATATCCAATAACCGGCCACCGCATGATTCGTATCGCTCTGTTGATTGCCCTTTTGCCTATAGTTGTTCAATCAAAAGCACAACGAAACGATTTTTTTTGTTTGATGGGCAGTGCCCGGCAGTCATATGATAAAAAAATAACCAATGAGTCCGTATACCCGGAAGCTGTTTGTGATAAACCGGGCCAGCCAGTAAATTTTAAATTGGCACGCTTCCTGACTGGATTGTTTGAGTCCACTAAGGACCACAAGAGCGACAGGGAAGAATTCTACAAATCCCTTCCCAATCTGAAAAGGGTTCCGGCTTTGATCAATCACGACAGCATCAGTGCTGCAGCACTGGAAAGTACGTTGATCATAACTTGTTACTCCCTACCGGCAATGAATGGTAAGCAGAACGTTGCGGGAATCAGGAATGCCTACAAACTTACCCATGAGATATTCAATGCCGTAAAACAGGCCAACAGGCAAAAATATACAGCAGATATGGTGAAGTACCAACTCGCCGTCAACAGGATAGATGATAAAACCAGCCCTGCCTTACTGTATGCAATTGCATTGGCCAAGACAATACGGATAAAGAACAATACTGAAAAAGATGACCTGGAGCGGCACCCTGAATACAGCATGGAGCTATTGAGAATTTTGTCGCACGACCACTTGGAATCGGATGAGCAACACGCTGTTTCAGAACTAAATTCTGTAACTGATAATGGATTATATATGTTAAGCAGTACTTTAAAATTCCATTTCATTTTTCAAGAAAAATCTGACAGGAATCAGTTCATCAGCAATTATCAGTTCATTCGGTTAAAATCAATACTTCAGGAATGTATTTCAAACAGTATTAAGCATGCGCAGTTCGAATATATCAATATCTCATTTCCTCAATCAGGCAACAAATTAACGACCAGATATAATGATAATGGCAAAGGGTGAGAAACAGTAATTCCGGGAAGCTGGGATTGGAATAAGCAATATAGAGGAACGAGTTGATTTCCTGAACGTAGAACGGAGATCAATAACAATTATCTGCGTTGATAATAATGGATCATAAAAACAGCTCTTTCATTGCAATTAAATATTAATCATCTTAACTAATGGAAAAAAAAGCGGAAAAATACAATTCAGTATTGGTCATAGATGATCATAAAATGGTGGCAAATGGTATAAAGTTGTTGATAGGTGATCTTTTTGAAAATTTCTACATGGCACATGACGGCGCCAGTGGTATGAGCAAAGCTTTGCAACACTTCCCTAAACTGATTATTGTTGATTATTCCTTACCGGACACTACCGGTGAGATACTGGTGAGGGAGCTGAAATACAAGATCCCTTTAGCACGGGTATTGGCTTATACCTATACTTATTCCGCAGAAACGATCGTAAAGATGTTCCAATCGGGCATCAATGGCTACGTAATCAAAAAAGAGAATGATGATGATTTCATACGGGCCATCCACGTATTGATGGAGGGACGTGATTATTTCTGCAGCGAAGCCCGGGTACATATCCTCAATCGTTTTTCAAGCACTGACGAAGATCATACTATCAGGCATCTTATAGCAAATACCAAATTCTCCGGAAAAGAAATTGAGCTGATAAGATTGTTATGCAGGCAAATGACCACCAAAGAAATAAGCAGCCATTTATATCTCTCAGAACGTACAGTGGAGCAATACCGGAGTAGCATAACCAGACGTATAGGAGCCAGGAATCTTGCAGGCGTTATCAAATTTGCATTGCAAAATGGCATCATTCAACTGGATGAATTATGATACCTACCGTCACCATATAAATCCTACGAACATGCTTATCAAGAAAGCACATTCAAAAACAACATTTTTAACCAAAAAAAAATCTGCACTTTTACTCATCAGCTTAAGTTTACTTGTTTCTAGCTCCCTTGCCCAGAATTGCTCAACAAATGCCGGCGGAAATGCGACCGTCTGTAGCTCATTCACAACCTTGACAGGAACAGAAAGCGGAACAACCGGAGCAGGTACACCCACCTGGACGTTTGTTTCCGGACCTGTAGTTCCCACAATCGTTTCCCCCAACACCCTGGTGACAGATATTACCGGAATGACTGTTGACGGTAATTATGTTTTCCAGCTTTCCCGGAATTGCGGTACCGGTACTGCCACTTCTACGGTTACCATTACTGCACATCCGCGTCCTGCAGGTTTTACAGCGGGTCCGGATATTACCAATATTTGTGCAACAGTTGGCAGTACGCCGCTGGCTGGTGTAATACCTGCAGGCTTCACAGGTTCCTGGAGGGCAGTGAATATTTATTCCTGGCTGAGGTACAGCACCACTGTCAATACCAATTCTGCCTTTGACAATACGGCTTCAGCCACGCCGTTTTTTTCACTTGTCAATAAGGCTAATCATACTATCGACCCTTCGTATTATGCCATATTGAGGATCACCTCTCTCGATAACAATTGTAGTTTTGAAGACACAGCCATCGTGAAATTCATACCCAATCCCATCGTGGTCTATACCGCCACTACCAACGACTGCCGGATTGCCGGTCAAACCAATGCTATTATTTTCCCTACGGCGAGTTCTCCGATATTGGCCACCAATTATGCCGATGCTGCAGGATCACCCGCTTCCGGCAACAGCATCTCCATCAATGTGATCAGCCAGCCAGCCGGCGCTAATCTTACATATGACCGTATCAGTGATGAAGGACGGCTTTTTCTTACAGGCGCTACCGTAACGGGCGCTTATCAATTTCAACTTACGTTTACCAATAGTTGTGGAACTTATACAACGCCTACATTGACTTACAACTTTAACGGCACCACTCCACGCCTGGTTAATTTTCAGCCCACCGGACACGGCGCCCCTGAACAATTGACAATTTACACTAACGTGGGTTCCGGAGGGGAGATCCATTGCAACAGCATGGCTGGCACCACTACCCCTGAGAACTTTTATTTCAGCATCGACCCGTCTGACCCTGCCACTGTAGTTACTTCAGTTACCACCAGGGGCGTTATACCACCAGGAGGAGCTCCTACTGTAGTGGTATCGGGCGATGGAACTTATAACAGAACGGCCACAGTAACGCCACCAGCGGGAGGATGGCGGGTAGGCACCTATTCATTTACGGTTTATTCATCCAACGGCACCTGTGGTGTAAGCCAGTATTATTACATCCATATCTCCGATAACAGCCGTACCAATGTGGCGGTTCCGGATGTCAGTACCTGTTATACCGCCGCTGGCGCAGTGATATCGGCAACAGTTCCGCTTCCGGCAGCCTACAAGGGCATAGTGAACCCCAGCTATTTCCAGGACTTCAATGGCTACTACAATTTTGCGGTGGTTTCCAAACCAGCCGGCTCAGCCAGTCCTACTTTTACTTCCACTGATTTACGAAGCATTAGCAGCCCCAGCACCACTATTTCGAATCTCAACAGGCCCGGCGACTATGTGTTCAGCATCACAGCCGCCAACAGTGGTGGCGCAGGCTCTTTCCTTACAGCAGAATATGGTTGCAGCGGGGCTTCCCTGTCCGGTACTTTCACAGTTCATGTGGAAGAGAAGATCAATGCCAATGCAGGTTCCGGCCTCACGGGCTGCACCCACTCCGTGCCGCTTCTTGGTAATGCAACCGGCGCCGGTACAGGGCTTTGGACTGTGATCGATGGGCCAGCCGGGGCCACCCCCACCATTGCATCACCAGGTAGTCAATCCACTACAGCCAATGCATTGGATCAACTTGGCCTGTACCGCTTCGCCTGGAATATCACTACCCCACTTGGTGGATGTACCGGATCCGATACCGTTGTTTTCAACATCACTTGTAATTTGCCGGTGACCCTGACAGATTTTACTGCAACAAAAGAAACCACTTCCGTAGTGCTTGACTGGACTACCGGGTCCGAATCAAATAATCTCGGCTTTGAAATTGAACATGCTTCCGACGGCAATAACTGGAAAACCATCGCCTTTCAGGCCTCCAAAGCTGCTGGTGGGAACAGTGTCAGTTCAATAGATTACAAGTATAAACATATCAATCCGGTTAACGGCACGAACTTCTACAGGCTGAAGCAGCTTGATTTTGATGGTAAATGGAAATACAGCCCCATCAGACAGATAAAAATGCCCGCTTCCAACATTGTTGTATACCCGAATCCTACCAGGAATATTATCACTATCCAGGGGATGACAGGCACTGAAATCATTCAGATCTTTGATGTAACCGGCAGGAAGATAAGACAGGCGAAAAGCAGGTCACAGCAGGAAAGTATTGGCATTTCCGATCTTGAGGAAGGGGTCTATCATATTGTCATCATTGCTGCTGACGGAAATACATCAGGCCATAAGATCACAAAACTGAAATAATGATCAATAGCCGGATTTAGCATTACCCCCCGGAATTATGAATTACTTAAAAGAAGAGGAAGTATCAAAGTAAAATGAAGGCCTGAGAGTTGCATAAACAAAAATTGATTCCACCAGGGATCCGAATGAAAAGAGACTGCTCATTAGTTTGAGACAGTCTCTTATATTTTAATGGATCTTCTCAAAGAGAATTATCGATCAGCGTATACACATTATTGTAAAAACTCTATATTTTTGTTTGAACTTACCGCATTCTATGCTAAATAACTATTACCGTTCTCATTTAAAATGGATGCAAAAAAGTGGGTTGCTCTTTTTATCCTTTCTTTTACCACAACTGGTGGTATATCCACAAAGTAATAATTATGTAGTAAGACAGTATACCTCAGATAATGGATTACCTCAAAACAGCGTCAAGTCTATTAAATTCGATAAAAGTGGATTTTGCTGGCTGTCTACAGAGGCCGGCATTGTGAGATTTGACAACAATGAATTCAAGCACTATGGAAGTGATATCATAAAGGGGCTTAAAAGTGAAAGGATCTCGGCAATGATGTCTGATACTGCCGGAACTATACTGGCCCAGGGCCTCGATCTTCAAAACATCAAAATAAGTGCATCCTCCTCCCTGTATTCCTATTTACCTGTACTAACGGATACCAACCTTAGTTTCGTTGCAACAGGTTTTATCACCCATAGTCCCACCATGGATAGTATATGGCAGACTATCGTCGATAGCAGAAGCATTCCGGTTCTGAAAGCGCCGGGAGGTTTGAGGAACGGGGATATTTACCTTTTCCTGGGAAATGATGCCTGGTTTATCAGAAAATCAACCGCCATCAGGCTAAAGCCATATGAAACGGAACCAGTTGGCAGTATGGTGATCAATGATAACTACTATTTACAGATATGGCCGGGTAACCGGATAACAAGCTGGGATAACGGAATTGGGCAGGCAGGGCATATTGATGGAGATATTGTCAGCAATAAAGATTTCCTCCAAGGAAATTTCAATGCATTATGGTGCGAACAGGGTTCATTCATCTATGCGGGGGGAAGCCTTTACCAACTCTCCTACCAAAACGGAAAAGTAGACAGCCGCTGTATTTTAAGCAACCTCAACCTGGAAATACCCCTTTGCATCCAGTATCGACCGGATATCAATACTTATTTTATCGGCACCGGAACACAAGGCTTGTTCGTCATCAAAGTTTCAGATTTCAGTTATGCTAAGATCCCACCAGAATCGGGACCTGAAAACTATTATACCATCGGGAAGACATCAGAGGACAAAATTCTTGTGACCAATGCTATAGTACGGCCCGACAACATATCATTCTATGCCCCCCTTTACAACAACCGCAGTAGGGCAATGTATACCGATAGTGCGGACAGAGTATATTATGAAAGCGAATTCCAACTATTCCGCTATGATGCCAGAACAGGAATCCTGGATAAGGATCTCCTTCCTCTCGATAACCGGTTAATGGCAATTGTTCCTGTGGCTGAGGATGGTACGCTCTTGTTATGCACACATTCTACCTTATACAAAATAACCCCCAATGGAAAGTTAGTATGGCAGCACAAATTTCCCGCAAGGTTGCGTGTATTAGCTTTAAAACCCTTAAAGAACGGGGAACACCTGCTGGCAACCACGGAAGGAGTAAAATGGTACGATATTCAATCCCATACCATTTCCAGGTCAATACTTGATTCCTTTTCTGTCCGCAATTTCTATCTGGATAAGCAGAACCGGTTATGGATCGGCACTGATGGCAAAGGCTCGTTTTTGTATACTCACAATAAAGTATATCCCCTGCCACCAGGCCCAAGGGGAGCGTTCAGTTCCATTCACTCTTTTATAGAAGACAACAGAGGCAATTTCTGGTTGCCTACCAATAATGGTTTGTATAAAGTGCCGGTCAATGTAATAACTGATTATGTAACTGACAGGAAAAATCCCTTCTTCTGTTTTACGTTCAATAGTGCAAATGGACTAAGAACGAATGAATTTAACGGAGGGGCCAATCCTAATTTTCAATGGTTACAGGATAGCGCCCTGATATTGCCATCTATCAATGGACTGATAAAATTCTACCCAAACAGACTTATTTCGGATTTTCCGAAAGAAAGAATTTTTATTGATGAAATGTCAATAGACGGACAACCGGTAATATTATCCAATGTCGATGAAACCATTCAACTTAAGCCGACATTCCGGAACCTGAACATTAAGATCACCTGCCCCTTTTTTGGTAATAAAGAAAACCTGAAGCTGGAGTATAATCTTGGAAACGATATCGAACAATGGATCCCGCTTCCTGCTTCCGGAATCATTTCTATCAATACATTACCTGCCGGAGATTACAAATTGATGTTCCGCAAAGCAGGAAGTAACAAGGACACACCCAATGGCAATGTTGCCATAAAAATAAAAGTCTCCCCCTTTTTCTATCAAACAGGCTGGTTCTTTGCAGGAGTAGTGTTGTTGATAATCTTTCTTGGATATTTGTATTCAAGAAGACGTTTGGCCAAACTGGAAAAAGAAAAGATCAGGATCGAGCAGATCGTAGAAGTCAGAACAGAAGAGTTGAATGCTGCGATACAGCAACTGGAAAGCTCGGAAACAGCTTTAAGACAAAGCAACCAGGTGAAAGAACAGATAATAGCAACGGTATTACACGATATCAAGTCACCGTTGTTTTCATTGAGGATGGCTGGGAAATCCCTGGTCAGGAACTGGAATAACAGTAATGAGGAAAATCTGGAACAGGTAACAGGCCTCAATCAGTTGATTGGAGAACTGGGCCGTTTTACAGACCAGTTCTTCTCCTGGGCTGCAAGCCAGCAGGAACATTTCAAAGTCAGGAAAACGAAGTTCGATCTGCAGCAGGTTTTTGGAGACATCAGTTCTTTGTTCAAAGAGATCCTGCAGGTTAATAACAATAAGTTCTCCATAAACGAAACAGATATCCAATGTTATACAGACAAGGAAATATTGGTATTGATATTGAGGAACCTGGTAGATAATGCCAATAAGAACACAGAAAATGGAGTGATCAGTCTAGAGGCCACACGCATGGCGGAAGGGCTGCAGATCCAGGTATCAGATACAGGAAAGGGACTGAACACTTTTCAGATCGAAAATTTCCTGAATAAAGATAAAGCTGTAAAGAACGGCCGGATGGGAAGTGTTATTATCCTGGAAATGCTGGACAAGATCGGGGGTGAATTACAGGTGACTTCAGAAGAAGGTAAAGGAGCGGTATTTACGATCACTTTAAGGACAAATGACATATTTGTTAGCCAGGATCCAATTTCCACCGGGTATTACCAGGATATTCGTCTATAACATATCATAGCAATCAATAAAGTAAAAAGTATTGAAGGCAACACGCTGGAATTGCATCCGAAAAAATTCCTATCAGCCGTGAAGTTCTGAAGCTTATACTATCAAAAAGCATCTCTACTTTCAGATGAACATCCTGCGTGTTTATTGAATAATTCTACATCCGGGAAACCTTCAAAATACCATCAGCACATACCCGACTAGTGGCCATTAATATATTTAAGACCAGATTGTTACTGATTTTACGGCACAGGTTCAGAACAGTCAATACCTGGTTATAACGAATTTGAACAGGCTGGATAGCGGACAGGGATGTTCATTCACAAAAAAAGAACCGTGGTTCAACACTTTTATGCTTCCATTTGCTTAACTTTCAATACATACCGAAGCTTTTATGAGAAATACCTGTCAATGGTTGCTATTGCTGGTTTTATTTACCTGCTGCCGCTCTGCACAGAAGCTGTATGAAAAAGGATTGTACGACAAGGCTTTTTTCAGTGCCCTGGATTATCTTAAAAAAAATCCCACCAATGCTGATGCTTTAAGGATACTGCCAGATGCTTACAAACAGGCCCTTGTGCAATATGAGAACGCTATTGAAAAAGCCCGTAACGGGAAAGGCAAAGAAGGGGAAAGACTGGCACAGATCTACGATAGTTATCTCTCCATCCAGGAAATGTATACTGCATTTAAAGAAGTATCGCCCAATATCCCTTCCTTTAAGCCAGTAAGTTATAGCGAAGAAGTTGACAGTGCCGCAGAAGCTGCCGCAGCCTGGCATTATAAAAGGGGAAACGATTTTATGACCCGCTCCAGCACCGAAAAAAATGCACAAAAGGCCTACCAGCATTTTAAAAAAGCCGATGAATATGTACACGGATATAAAGATGTGTTCAACAGGCTCAAAGAAACCTACGATCTTGCTTTTACCTATGTAGTCGTGCGTACATTCGATCAGAAGTTTGGCAGGTACAATATCAACGGAAACTTTTTTGAGAATGACGTACTATGGAATCTTAACAACCTTACCCGCGACAGCTATTATAAATTTCTTTCAGCCAACGATGCTTCGGCACAAAACATCAATGCCGGTCAGTTTATGGACCTTGCCATTTACGATATCTGGTTTGGGAAACTGTATTCCAACAACTATACCTATACTGTTTCCAAAGAGATCCCTTCAGGTAAATCAAGCCAAACGGTTACCGCCTCAGTCGTGGTAACCCGTCGTGTTATTGAAGCACGTGCCATGATGGATTGCAATATTATCAAAGCAGGCAGTACACAAAGTATTTATTCCAATCGTTTCCCTTCCCGCTATACCTGGGAAAGTCTTACAGGCAAATTTACCGGCGATTCCCGCGCCCTGGGTGATCGCGACCGGGCTATTATCAACGGCGTTTTTAACAATCCACCTTCTTACAATGAACTGTATCGTGAGCTTACTCGACAGATCATGAATGATTTTACCTTCCAGATGCGCAGCATATATCGCTAACCTTTACTACTGCGTAACCGGTCTATCCGGTAATTTATCTGCCAGGTATAAATAGGGCTGGTGATAATGATGTTTGAATATCAGCTTCGGGTCGTCCGGAAACAGGTTGTAATATGCAGCATCTGCAAAAAGCACTATTATACTACCGGTGCGTACATAATCATTGCTTTTATAATATTTCGGAGGAACAAAACCGGGAATACTCTTTTTGATTGATCTCGCCATATACTTACCCAGATACCGCTCAAAACGGCGTTGCGATCTGCGTGTGGGCCTGTCCAGTTGGTTGTAGGCATATCTCAATACCAGGTTTTTGGGAAACTTCTGTTTGCGGATCGTACTGCGGGCATTCATAAATCCATTAACGTTATTAAAATCATTCAGCGTTTGCACAGAAAAGGGAACTTCCGGCACCCAGTCAGCCGAGCTTACCACGTTAAATGCCCATCCCATTTGTGTTTCAGCTTCATACTCGTAGGCATAGTACAGGTTACCGGGTTTAGGTGCTGCAAAGCAATAGGTTTTAAAACATATATCAGCAGGCAAACGATGTGCTTTCTGTAAACTATACAAATAAGACGTCAGTAAAAAACAGATTGCACCTCCCTGGCTATGACCAGTAATAATAAACTCTTTTATCCCGCTTTTGTAACAGGAATCAATTTGTGGTAAAATGGTTTTTGATAAGAAAGCCGTTGACAACAGCCAGCCCACATGCACAGCCGCTTTCGTATCTTCGGCCAATGCATAATGAAAAGTATCTGTAGCTGATAATTGTAAAAAGCCTTTTGCCGGTATCATGGCTGCATACATATTGGCCAGCCAGCTTATTGTACTGGCAGTTGTTCCGCGTACACTGATCACCGCCTGCTGGTATTGTTTATGTTTCCAGAGTTCCCACCGGTTGTCTAACCCGCATACTGCAGATTGATACACCATAGAATACAATTCCGGTGCAGGCACTTTCTGAATATAGTTACTGTCACCAAACTGCGCGCCTATCTTTAGCAGTTCTTTGCATTCTGCTATATCAAAACCGGGAGCAAGATGACGCGCTACAGCGGTAAAGGTCAGTAATACAGCTAAAAAACAGCAGGTACAATAACGCAGCATAACGGGGATTTAATGATGATCAGCATAAAAATACAAAACACTATACACAAGCCATTACCAGCACAGGAATTATTGCATCAGATACGTTACAGACAACACTTGCAGATTTATTCCGGTAAGGATAAGTGAACGCTACTTCACCAATCACCTGTACCTTCATATCTAAATACAGCGTATGACTTTGCTCAACAGGCTTACCACGCTTACAGGCATACAGTATCCCATTGTACAGGCACCCATGCTGGGTATTACCACACCCGAAATGACTGCTACGGCATCCAATGCAGGCGCACTTGGTTCTTTGCCATTAGGAGGATTATCACCCGATGCAGCCCGGAAACTGATACAACAGGTTAAAACACTTACAACAAAACCCTTTGCTGTAAATCTTTTTGTATACGATTACCCTGATCATATTGCGGTACCCGTTTTTGATGCCATGCAGCAATTGCTGCAACAACTCAGTGCACAACACCATATATCTTATCAGCCACTGTTGTTGGAACAATTGCCTTTCCATTCTTACAAAAACCTGTTGCCGGTTATTATAGAAGAAAAGATACCCGTGGTAAGTTTTACATTTGGCATACTTGCAGATGCAGAGATCTCACTGCTGCACCAGAACAATATCATATTGCAAGGCACTGCCACCTGTATAGAAGAAGTACAATTACTGAACCATAAGCATATTGACTGCATAGCCGTGCAGGGCATTGAAGCAGGTGGTCACCGCGGCACATTTTTACAGCAACAAACATTGCCACAGGTACCATTATATACATTGCTGCAACAGGCTATTGCTATTACCGATAACCCTGTTATAGCAGCCGGTGGTATTTATGATGCCGGAACCATGCGTACTGCACTGCAGCAGGGAGCACAGGGAGTGCAACCCGGTACCATTTTTATTACCAGTAATGAAAGTGCTGCTGCCGATTGTTACAAAGAAGCGGTACTGCATGCTTCAACCACTATATTAACACAGTCTTTTACAGGTCGCTGGGCACGTTGTATTCCCAACCTGTTTACCAGGAGCATTGAAGAAGCAGGAATAACCATTCCTCCCTATCCTGTACAAAATCTGCTTACCACAGCTATCCGCAACTGGGCAAAACAAAATAACCAGGAAGACTTTATCTTTTTGCTGGCCGGACAAAACGCCGCCAAAGCACAGCGGCGTTCAACTGCAGACTTTATCAGATCGCTGGTAGCAGACAACTAATTCTGATCTGTAATGATCTTTTTCTGCAGGTACTCAATGTTCTGCTGTTTACCGGCTTCCAGCAATAGCCGGCAATAATCAGTAAAGAACCGGTGTTTTTGCAGTAATGTCAATGTATCGTGGTGCCAGGATGTAAAACGAAAATGCAGCCGGATCTCCAGCTCCTGCCTCACCAATTCATCAGTGATCTTAAAGTAAGAAGTTCCAAAATGATAAGTATCCGCATCGCAGATAATTTCTTCTGGCAGGCTACGGGGATGCGGCGGGTATTGGGTGGCCATGATGCACCCGGCTATCTTTTGCAACATGTACGCAGGTACTTGTTTTTCTTCCAGGAAACGCCGCATCAGTACACAACCTTGTTCTTCATGCTGTTTCATATCTCCGATAAGATGCCCGGTATCGTGAAACCATGCAGCAGCGATCACTATAAATTGTTCATCAGGTGTCAGATGGTAATGCAACGCTATTTCCTCGCTGTGGCGTACAACCTGGCAGGTATGTTCAAGATTATGGTATAACAGGCCGGGAACAGGATGCTGCCGGAAAAGGGAAATAACATGAGCAGCGATTTCCTCGCGTAGTGACGCATACTGCATTATACAATGTACCGCCCGATTCTGTATATATTCTGAACCACTCGAAAGCCACGTTTCAACACTACCGGACCTGTATTCACAATTTACTTACCATATCCTTCGTACTTGGTGCAAATGCTTCACATTTTTTTTGTAAGTTGTACCGCTAAACTTACAACCGGCTTTTTATTGAACGAACTGGATCTGATACAACAACTAAGAGCAGGAGATGAACTGGCTTTCAAACAATTGGTGGAAAACTACCAGGACATTGTATTTAATACTGCCTTAGGCATTGTACAGAATCATGAAGATGCAGAAGATGTTGCGCAGGAAGTATTTATACAGGTGTACCGTTCCATCGATCAATTTAAAGGAGATGCCCGTTTATCCACCTGGCTGTACCGTATTGCCACCACCAAGGCACTTGATCATATCCGCAGTAAGAAGCGTAAAAAACGTTTCGCATTTATCACCGGACTTTTTGGTAATAAAGACCAGTTGCTGCACGAACCGGTAGATTTTCACCATCCTGGTGTGGCCCTGGACAAAAAAGAACAGGCGGAATTGTTGTTTTCGGTGATAGATAAACTGCCCGAAAATCAAAAAGTGGCATTTAACTTGCACAAGTCAGAACAACTTAGTTATCAGGAAATTGCAGATATTATGGGACTCTCTGTTTCGGCAGTGGAGTCATTGTTATTCAGGGCGCGGCAAAACCTGCGGAAAATGCTGGAGAAAACTTTATTCACAAAGTAATAAACATGATAAGTAGTGCACGCATGTTTTGTTACCGTTTAACGTCAAATAGATTAGTTTACACATAAATTCTGTTTTATGCCAACCGAATTAAACAATCCGGGAAAAATAGACAGCATCCTTGATGGATTGGATGGCATGCAACGTGCAAAGGCCCCGGCCTTCTTCTATACCCGGTTAAAAGCGAGAATGGATAGTGAACTGGAAAGTTCCGGTGGGCCATTGGTCCGCCTGCTTACAAGACCAGCGTTAGCGCTGGCGCTTGCAGCTATTGTACTGATTATTAACGCTACAGCTATACTTCAAATGTGGCAGTCGGAAAGTAAAACACCCGCTGCCGCTGAAAATACCCAGCTGGTGGCTGCTGATTACCCTATCAGCACCTACCCTGTGTATGATGAAAACCCGGTTGAACCATGACGAAATTTCCGAGGCAAAAATGGCTTCTGTTACTGGTGGTGATCCTGTTATTGACCAATATTGTAACCCTTGCATTCTTTTGGTCAACAAGGCCGCCCTATCATGAACCGTTTCCCAACAACCAGAAACCCGGCGAACGGGAAAGAAGAATGGGACTGTTTATGGTTAATGAAATGAAGTTTGACAAACAGCAGGAAGAGACCTACTGGAAATTGCGCGATTCGATGGTAAACCAGCAGCGTCCGTTGATGGATTCCATCCGCGAAGCCAAAAAAGCATTTTTTGACCTGCTAAAACAACCTTCCCCTACTGATTCTCAGGTATATGCAGTGAATAATCATGTATCTGAACTGCAGCAAAAACTGGACATGCTTACTTTCAGGCATTTCCAGCAGGTAAGAACACTTTGCAAACCCGACCAGATCCAGAAATTTGATACTGTTATTAAGGAGATCGTTTACCGTATGACTACTTTCCGCCGTCCCAACGGTCCGGGAAAACCAGGAGAGTTTAAAGATTCTTCCAGGTCAAGAATGCCTTAATACATGTGCAGATAAAATAGTTTACCAAAATGCGGATGAGTTGATGACTTATCCGCATTTTATTTTACAGTCGCCTGTCCTGCAATTACAGCATCTGTACACCAGCATATTTACTCATCTATACATTAGCCTTCGGTTCGGGTTCAATGATGTCCCAGAACTGTTCTACCCTGGCCACCCAGGTGTTCTGATCTGCTACCTGCATACGCGCTTTCCTGCGTTCGGCATTGTCTTCTGCAATGGCTGTGTCAATGGCATGGATAAATTCCTCATCTGAATCTACCACATACGCTACGTTGTTGAATGAATAGATATCTTCCGAAAAATGTGTAGCAATAACGGGTTTACCGGCAGAAAGATATTCGTTGATCTTCAGCGGATAAATACTTTTGGTAAGTGTGGTCTTTCTGAAAGGGATCAGCACACAATCAAAATACTGCAGGTAATTGGGCAGTTCAGTAATCTTGCGCGGACCCGCAAAAATTACGTTGGGCATTTTATCCAGCCCTACGTCAGAAGGACCGGTGCCTTGTATAGGACCTATGAAGAATAATATTTTGTCGTGGTGGTATTCAGCAACTCTTTTCAGCAATTCAAAATCTGAGCGATACTCTATACTACCGGTATAACCAATGATCTTTTGCGTAATATTCTGCAACTCGACCGGTTTAGGCAATACCTCAGTAGCAGCTTTACGGAAATTATCAGCATCTGCTGCATTGGGATGAAAATGCGCATTGGGTGTAAACCTTGATCCCAGCCTGGTCAATTCTTTTGACGTACAAAGTGTGTAATCAAAGTTGCGGATGATCTCTTCTTCCAGTCTTGTACCATGCCTGTTTGAATAGGCTACCTGCGAAATATCATCCATAGATTGATACACACTCCGCAGCGGCTTAATATCAGCAGGTAGTTTACGTACAAAATAAGGATCGAAGAAATTGATATAAATAAAGTCTTTGATATTGTAATCTCTGATTACCCTGCGGATCACTTTCAGCACCTTTTTATCATTGTAGGCTGCAAGTGCGTTATACAGAGATCCTGCAGGAAGAAAATTGATGGGCAAGGTCAGTTCAGGTGTTACCGCTGTTAAATTGGCAGGCAGACTGGATGGATTGGTATATATATTTTTTCCATGCAGCAAAGCATCTTTTCTACGCAGTACATCCTGTTGCTTACGTTCTTTAAAATAATCTTTCCACGAATAAGGATGATCAATGTAAAACACACGGTTATTCCGTGCAAATACTTTTGCCAGTGACAAAGAAGGAGATGAAATTTCTGCATCCCATCTTGACAGTGTGAAACAAATAATATCGCAATTCCGGTTCATATTGTGAATAGTGAGTGGTCAATGGTGAATTGCCAGTCGTGAATGATCACTGCTATTTCTGCTCGCATCCTTGCATCAGGCGTTCAGCGTTTTGCCAGGTTTGCGGCTTTCCTTGCACCTTGTTCCTTAAACCTTGTCTCTTCACTCAGACTTCAGTATTCCTGTTAACTTGTAAACTTATTGCCATTCGCACATTTTCAGATCCGCACATCAGCACATTACCCCTGCTCTTTTATTCTCTCCAGGCAACGCACCAGGCCGTCTTTCCATTCAGGGATCTGCAGGTTATATGCAGCCTGTATCTTTTCTGTATTCAGTAAAGAAAAAGAAGGTCTTTTTGCGGGCGTAGGATACTGTGAAGTTGGGATAGGATGCACATTGCAGCTACTGCCTGACAATTCTTTGATCGCTACAGCAAATTCGTACCAGCTAATGCGACCGGTATTGCTGTAATGATATACACCCGGCTGCCACGTGGTAGCATCCCATTGATGTTTGCTTACCATCAGCATCAGCGCCAGCGCAAGATCTGCTGCGTATGTAGGCGCTCCTATCTGGTCGTTCACCACATTGATATCGGGTCTGTCCTTCATCAGGCGCAGCATGGTCTTTACAAAGTTGTTACCAAATGCTGAGTACACCCAGGCTGTACGTACAATGATCGTTTCCGGATTATATAACAATCCCAGTGCTTCACCTTTCAGTTTGGAAAGTCCGTATGCATTGACCGGGTTGGTAGGGGTGGTTTCTGTATAAGGTACAGAGGAAGTACCATCAAATACATAGTCGGTTGATACATGAATGAACTTACAGCCTGTTTCCAGGCTGGCCATAGCCAGTATACCCACCGCATCACCATTTACTGCAAACGCACGTTCTTTCTCTGCCTCGGCTTTATCTACCGCAGTATACGCTGCACAATTAATACAATATGACGGCCGGTGTGTATTAAAAAATGCTTTTACCCGTTCAGGTTGTTCAACAGGCAGTTCTTCACGTGTTACAAACAAAAAAGAGAACTGGGCATACGCATCAGCCAAAACCCGCAACTCTTTTCCTAGCTGACCGTTGGCACCTGTAACAAGAACAACTGGTTTTGACATATTATAAGGTTTTGAACCACTATGATCCTTTACAAAAACAATAACTTAAAACACAAAATTATTTCTGCAATCTACAAATGTGGGATTCACCACATCCTTCTCAGATACAATGGCCTTGTCTGCAGGTATCTGCCAGTCTATATTCAGGGTAGCATCATTATACACAATACCGCCTTCACTTTCCTTGCTGTAAAAAGCATCGCATTTATACAATACTTCTGCTGTTTCACTCAGTACTGAAAAACCATGTGCAAATCCTTTGGGGATGTACAATTGCTTTTTATTTTCTGCAGATAATTCAATGCTATATACTTTACCAAAAGTGGGTGAACCTTTACGAATATCCACTGCCACATCCAGTATCTTTCCTACCAGCACCCGTACCAGTTTACTTTGCGCATGTGGATCAAGCTGGTAATGTAAACCGCGTATCACACCATAGCAGGATTTAGACTGATTGTCCTGTACAAACGGCAAAGGGATGCCCTGGTCTGAAAATGTTTTTTCATTAAAAGATTCAAAAAAGAAACCACGACTGTCTTCAAATACCCTCGGCTCAAATACTACTAATCCCTGTATTCCTGTTTCTATAAATGGCATGAGTGTGTTGTTGTGTGAATGGTGAGCGGGTCAATAGTAAATAGTGAATAGTCAATGTAAATCCAAGCGCTATCACGTATAACTTATGACCTACAACTTGTAACCTGTATTAGCGTTTCGCGTACTGATCGGTATAATAATTCTGGTAATCGCCAGAGGTAACATGTTTTACCCAATCTTCGTTCTGCAGGTACCAATCTACTGTTTTTTCCAGTCCTTCTTCAAACTGCAGGGAAGGTTTCCAGCCCAGCTCTTTATTTAGCCTGGTAGCATCAATAGCATAGCGCAAATCATGCCCTGGTCTGTCTTTCACATACGTGATCAAACCCGCAGAAGTCCCTTCTGCCCTGCCCAGTTTTTTATCCATGATCTTACACAGCAGGTGTACCAGGTCAATATTGGTCCATTCATTAAAGCCGCCTACATTATATTTATCACCGGTTTTACCTTCGTGAAAAATAACATCAATAGCCCGTGCATGATCTTCTACAAACAACCAGTCGCGCACATTTTCACCTTTGCCATACACTGGTAATGGTTTGCTGTTTTTGATATTATTGATCATTAACGGTATCAGCTTTTCGGGAAAGTGATGAGAACCGTAGTTGTTGGAACAGTTGCTCATTACCACCGGCAAACCATAAGTATGATAATAGGCCATTACAAAATGGTCTGAAGATGCTTTGGATGCAGAGTATGGTGACCGGGGATCATAAGGCGTTTCTTCTGTGAAGAAGCCTTCGGCTCCCAGTGAACCATATACCTCATCGGTAGATACATGGTAGAACCGTTTTCCTTCCAGGTTATTGCGCCAGAATTTACGGGCGGCATTCAACAGGGTGGCTGTACCCAGCACATTGGTTTTTACAAAGGCCAGCGGGTCCATAATAGAACGGTCTACATGGCTTTCTGCTGCCAGGTGGATCACGCCGTCGAACTTGTATTGTTCAAACAGACCATCAATGGCCTTTTCATCTGTAATGTCTGCCTTCTCAAATTTATAGTTAGGAGCATCCTGTATATCTTTCAGATTTTCCAGGTTGCCTGCATAGGTCAATGCATCCAGGTTTACAATTAAGTATGCGGGATACTTGTTTACAAACAGGCGTATTACGTGTGAGCCGATAAAACCGGCACCGCCTGTTACCATGATTGTTTTTGTAAATGCGCTCATTATTATAAACTCCAGTATTTTCTGCTTGTAATATTGTTTCTGTAAATCCCTTTCAGGTCTACCACCAATGCTTCTTCATTGGTTATGGATGCAAAATAAGCATCATCCAGTTGCAGGTAAGGCGCATGCGGTACTGTAATGACCACCGCATCGTATTTTTTATCTGCTGCATGTTCCGAAAGCTGTAAACCATACTCACGGTATACATCTGCAGCTTTTGCAAAAGGATCTTCTACATCCACTTCTATATGAAAAAGCAATAGTTCTTTTACGGTATCAACAATCTTCGAATTTCTGATATCGTGTACATTTTCTTTAAATGTAACACCTTTTACCAGTACACGCGGGTTGCCTGAATGCCTGAATACATGTGTGATGATCTTTCTGGCCACATACCGGGCCATATCGTCGTTAATGTAACGGCTGGCAGCAATTACCCGTGAATCATACCCCAGTGAGGCAGCTTTGTAGGTAAGATAATAAGGATCTACACCTATACAATGACCACCCACCAGGCCGGGATGAAATTTCAGGAAATTCCATTTGCTACCCGCCGCTTCGATCACCTCGTATGTATTCAGCCCCATGCGGTCAAAGATCAGTGACAGTTCATTCATCAATGCAATGTTGAGGTCACGTTGGGTGTTCTCCACAATCTTTGATGCTTCCGCCACTTTAATGGAAGGTGCTTTGTACACTCCGGCCTTTACTACCAGCTCATACACTTTTGAAATTTCCTGTAGTGCCGTGTCATCAGAGCCTGATACTACTTTCACTACAGTCTGCAGCGTATGTTGCTGATCGCCGGGGTTGATACGTTCCGGTGAATACCCCAGTTTAAAATCTTCTGCCAGGTGCAGACCGGAATATTTTTCCAGTACCGGTAAGCAATCTTCTTCTGTACAACCCGGGTAGGTAGTGGATTCGTATACCACATAGCTTCCTTTTGTCAAAGCTTTTCCAACCGTTTCGGATGCACTCATCAAAGGTTTCAGATCGGGTATATTGTACCTGTCTACCGGTGTGGGAACAGTAATGATAAAGAACTTTGCGTTGGACAGCATCGCGGTATCATTTGTAAAAACAATCTCCGCTTTTTTCGTTTTAGCCTGTTGCTGCAGGTCTTCAACATGCTGCCTGTTGATATCAAAACCAATTACATTGATCCTTTCTGCAAAAGCATACGCCAGCGGCAGGCCTACATAGCCCAGTCCAATTACGGCAAGCGATGCTTTCTTATTCACTAATGCTTCGTACATATTGGCCATTCCGGGATTTTATACTTGAGGGATTTTAAGAGCTGCAATGCAAGTCTTAAAATCCCTCCTATCTCAAAATCAGCAATATGTGGTGTTCCTATTTATTGCTTACAAACTCTTTCGGTTGTTTAAACCAATCTTCCTGGGGCAGTGATTTAAAGTATTCGTAAGTAACTTTTAATCCTTCCTTACGGCTTACTTTGGGTTCCCATCCCAGTACTTCTTTTGCACGTGTAATGTCCGGTTGTCTTTGTTTCGGATCATCTACGGGCAAAGGTTTATATACTATCTTCTGATTGGTGCCGGTTAAAGCAATCACTTCTTCAGCAAATTCTTTCAGTGTGATCTCGTTGGGGTTGCCAATATTAACCGGTAAGTGATAATCACTCATCAGCAAACGATAAATACCATCTACCAGGTCATCCACATAGCAGAAGCTGCGTGTTTGTGAACCATCACCAAACACAGTAAGATCTTCTCCACGTAAAGCCTGACCGATGAATGCAGGTAATGCTCTTCCGTCGTTGAGGCGCATGCGCGGACCGTATGTGTTGAAGATGCGAACGATGCGTGTTTCAAGGCCATGGAAATTGTGGTAGGCCATGGTCATTGCTTCCTGGAAACGCTTGGCTTCGTCATACACACCGCGAGGACCAACCGGGTTTACATTACCCCAGTATTCTTCATTCTGCGGATGTACCAGCGGATCACCATAAATTTCAGAAGTAGATGCAATGATCACTCTTGCTTTTTTTGCTTTGGCCAAACCAAGACAGTTATGGATACCCAATGAACCTACTTTCAGTGTCTGAATAGGGATCTTGAGGTAATCAATGGGGCTGGCAGGAGATGCAAAATGCAGGATATAATGCAGTTCACCGGGTACATGAATGAATTTGGAAACATCATGATGATAAAATTCAAACTGTTCCAGTTTAAACAAATGCTCAATATTGCGGAGATCACCGGTGATCAGGTTGTCCATTCCTATAACATGGAAACCCTCTTTGATAAATCGATCGCACAGGTGTGATCCAAGGAACCCGGCAGCGCCGGTAATCAGAACTCTTTTACGTGCCATGCTACAGTTTATTTTTGAAATGTACCGTTAGTAGGAATAGCAGTTGCTCTTCCGATGCTTTCATAATAGAAACCTAACTCTTTAATAGCGCTTGTTTCAAACAGGTTGCGACCATCGAAAATCACTTTGTTTTTCAACGCTGTTACTATTTTCAGGAAATTAGGAGTGCGGAACTCGTTCCACTCAGTAGCAATGATCAGTGCATCAGCGCCATCCAGGCAATCGTACTGATTTTCGGCATAGCCAATTTTATCGCCAATCAGGTTGCGTACATTGTTGATAGCCTCTGGGTCAAAAGCTACTACAGTAGCACCGGCAGCCGTCAGCTCATCTATAATGTATAAGGCTGGTGCCTCGCGGATATCGTCTGTATTGGGTTTAAAGGCCAATCCCCACAGGGCGAACTTTTTACCTTTCAGGTCGTTGTTGAAATATTTTCTGATCTTGGGCAGCAGGTGCAGTTTCTGTTTTTCATTCACATCCATTACCGCATTCAGGATCTGGAATTCGTAATTTACTTCAGTAGAAGATTTTACCAGTGCCTGTACGTCTTTGGGGAAACAACTACCGCCATAACCGATACCGGGGAAAAGAAAACGTTTTCCGATACGATCATCGCTACCTACACCACGACGTACCATGTCTACATCAGCACCCAGGCGTTCGCACAACTGCGCAATCTCGTTCATGAAAGAGATTTTGGTAGCCAGAAATGAGTTGGCGGCATATTTGGTAAGCTCAGCAGAGCGTACATCCATGTAAATGATAGGATTTCCAGAGCGTACAAACGGAGAATACAATTCGCCCATTACTTTATTAGCTCTTTCAGAAGTAGCACCGATCACCACACGATCAGGTTTCATAAAATCGTCTACTGCTACACCTTCACGCAAAAACTCAGGGTTTGATACCACATCAAATTCACCTTTATAGTTTTTGGCAATAGCAGCATATACTTTTTCTGCAGTACCTACCGGTACAGTGCTTTTATCTACAATTACTTTATAGTCTTTCAGAATTTTACCAAGATGGTCTGCCACACCCAGGATGTATTTGAGGTCGGCTGATCCGTCTTCACCCGGAGGTGTTGGTAAAGCCAGGAAAATGATCTGGGCATCTTTAATTCCATCTTCAAGGCTGGTAGTGAACCGAAGTCTTTCTTCTTTCAGGTTGCGGATGAAGAGTTTTTCCAGACCGGGTTCGTAGATAGTGATCTGCCCGTTGGAAAGCTTTTCTACTTTCGACTTGTCTATATCTACGCAGGTCACGTCATTACCGGTTTCTGCAAAACAAGTGCCTGTCACCAGCCCAACATAGCCGGTTCCTACAACAGCAATTTTCATTTTTTGTATATTTTTTTGATAAGGGAAAGGTTTTTGAAAAAAACTATCTGTATTTACTGATTTACATACTCCAGTACTTTACTTACAATGAACTGTAATTGCTCATTGTCAAGCTCAGTGTGCATTGGCAAGGAAATCACCCGTTCTGTAAGCCAGTCGGTCGTTTCCAACTGGTAACCCGATCCACCGAAAGCATCGAACATCTTCTGCCGGTGAGCCGGTACGGGATAGTAAATCATAGAAGGAATGGAATGCTCTGCAAGAAACTGGTTCAACCCGTCACGATTCACACCTTCCAGTATCAGGGTATACTGATGAAATACATGGTTAGACCAGGATGCTCTGTACGGTGTGGTGATTTTTGGATGCGCAGCAAAAGCCTTGTCATAAAAATCAGCCGCACGCTGACGCGCTACAATATAGGCATCCAGGTGTTGCAGTTTTACATTAAGTACGGCAGCCTGCATTGAATCCAGACGGCTGTTGCAGCCTACCAGGTCATGGTAGTAACGCTTGCTCTGGCCGTGATTGGCAATCATTTTAAGCTGGTTGGCTAACGCATCATCGTTGGTGAATATTGCACCGCCATCGCCATAACCACCTAAATTTTTTGAAGGGAAGAAAGAGGTGGTGCCTATTGTACCGATGGTACCGGTCTTTTTTACCGTACCGTTGCTGAACCGGTAATCGGCGCCGATAGCCTGTGCATTGTCTTCAATAATGTACAGATTGTGTTTGGCTGCTATCTGCATAATGGCTTCCATGTTTGCAGCCTGGCCATACAAATGTACAGGAACAATTGCTTTTGTTTTTGGCGTAATTGCTTTTTCAATAGCCGCCGGGTCTATACAGAATGTTTTGGCATCTACTTCTACAAAAACAGGTTTTAATCGAAGTAATGCTACCACCTCGGTAGTTGCCACGTATGTAAAGGAAGGCGTGATCACTTCATCTCCCGGTTCCAATCCCAATGCCATCATGGCAATCTGAAGGGCATCAGTACCGTTTGCACAGGGTATCACATGTTTTATATCCAGGTAGCGGGATAATGCTGCAGAAAAATCTGTTACTGCCTTACCATTAATAAAAGCTGCGCTGTCTAATACTTCGTGAATTGCTGTATCTACTTCAGTTTTAATAGCAGCATATTGCTGCTTTAAATCAACCATTTGAATGGGCCGCATACACAATAAATCTTAGTTCTTTGAAACGGCCACAAACCTACTGCAAAAAACACGAACCCGGAAGTGGCAACACCGAAAAGTAATAATAAAGACGTACGATTACGCTTAAAACAGGCTAAGAATACCTGAATTCCACAGGTTGTGGCTCCAATTACACAACTTAAGGCTATAACCTTTATACAAACCCCCTATATTTTCCGACATTTGCCTTTCTCAAAAGCTGAACGTGCATATATTTTTTTACAATATTTTTCTGTGGTTCTACACCACCGCCATACGATTGGTAGCCCTATGGAACCCTAAAGCCCGTTTGTGGAGAACAGGAAGAGAAGGCCTGTTTGAGCGGCTGGAGGCAGCTTGGAATGGTCCGGAAATCCGGAAGCCCGGAAGCCGAAATCCCGATGAAATCACTCACGATTCATCATTCACTATCTGGATGCATTGTGCCTCGCTGGGCGAGTTTGAACAGGGTCGCCCCCTGCTGGAAGCACTCAGTCTGCAATACCCCGGCTGCCGCATTGTACTGACCTTTTTCTCTCCTTCCGGATACGAGATCAGGAAAGACTACCAGGGCGCAGATTATGTATGCTACCTGCCTATGGACTCCCGAAAAAATGCACGCAGGTTTATCAGTATTATCCGGCCTTCAATGGTATTGTGGGTAAAATATGAGTACTGGTATTACTACCTGGCCGAGTTGAAAAAACAGCAGATCCCTACACTGCTGATCTCCGGCATCTTCCGCAAAAGCCAGCCCTTTTTTACCTGGTATGGCCGCCTGCACCGTTATATGCTGGATTGCTTCACCCATATTTTTGTGCAAACACAGGAATCGGTTGAACTGCTGGCAGGTATTGGTGTAAAGAAAAATGTATCCATCAGTGGCGATACCCGTTTTGACCGCGTGATCACTATTGCCGATCAATTCAGCAGTATTGACATTGTTGAACAGTTTTGTGGTCAGCACCCGGTGATCGTTGCCGGCAGTACCTGGCCCGATGATGAGGAAGAAATAGATCATTATGCCAACACACATCCCGGGATACGTTTTATCATTGCTCCACACCTGATTGATGAAGAGCATTTACACGATATTGAGAAGCTGTTTAAACACAGCGTGAGATTTTCAAAGCTATCAGCCAATGGTTACCAGTTACCGGCTGCCACCAATACATTGATCATTGACAACATAGGCATGCTGTCGCGCCTGTACAAATATGCTACCATTACTTATGTAGGAGGTGGTTTTGGTGAAGATGGCATTCACAATATCCTGGAAGCGGCAGTATATGGCAAACCGGTAATTTTTGGCCCTGTGTACGATAAATACGCAGAAGCCATCGCCTTACTGGAAGCAGGCGGCGCTTTTACTGTATCCAACGCCCTGGAGCTGGAACAGACTTTCAATAAATTACTGGAAAACAACAAATTATATACATCATCCTGCCAGGTGGCGTACCATTATGTACATGCCAACAAAGGGGCAACAGACATGATTATACAGTATATTCAGGAAAAACGTCTTTTAACCAGTTGATAGAAATGACGGGTTGACTGGCGGGATTCATCCCAACCCAGTTTAACCTTCAGCTCGCGCTCAATCCAATATTCAGCTTCGGCAAAAATGCGGAACCCGTTGATGGTTTTGATACTGCGTTCATACATCACATCATCGCCGCGGAACAGTTCGTTCACAAATACAAAACGGTCATTGATACCAATGGCTTTGCGCAGATCACGAACAGGTACATCAGTAAGCCGATGACCTACTTCCACCACTTCTTCTTTTAACTTATCATTAAGAGAAAAATCTCGCGAACCCATAGTTTCATTGAGTTCCCGGGCCGATTCCTGTTGTGCAAGTGTTGGTATTTCGTGTAAAGGATCAAAGCTGAGTTCTGGAACCTGTTGTCTGGAAATGCCGTTTTTTACCTTTTCTTCTTTTACCTCCTGTACCTTTTCCACAGGTTCTTTCACTACGGGCATAGCAGCAGTTGCTGCCTGAACAGGCCGCGAAGAAGGCATTACCACTGCCACCTTGGATGTGCTGAAACTCTTGCGGGACGTGGCCGACAGCAGTTCCAACTCTGCCTGGATATGGCGGGTGATAACTAATAGTTGTGATGGATCGGCACTTTGTTCAAATTGTTCTTTTAATTTGCCGATTAGTTCTGACAGACGTTCCATAATTAGCGGGTACCTTTTATGGGTTAGTGTTTGATAGTAAAGTTAACAATTATTATACCTATTTCGTTGCGATGTTTATTGAACCAAATATATCAGGCGAGCGGCGTGGATGTATTGAAGTAGTATGTGGCTCTATGTTTTCCGGTAAAACAGAAGAATTGATCCGCAGGCTGAAACGTGCGCGTATTGCCAATTTGCGTGTAGAGATCTTCAAACCTAAAGTGGATGTTCGTTACGATGAGCAGAATATCGTTTCTCACGATACCAATGCCATCCTGTCTACTCCTATTGATAACTCGCAAACGATCTTATTGATGGCCAGTGATGTGGATGTAGTGGGTATTGATGAAGCCCAGTTTTTTGATAACCAGTTACCTGAAGTCTGCGACCAACTGGCTTTCAAAGGCATTCGTGTTATTATAGCCGGGCTGGATATGGACTATACCGGTAAACCTTTTGGCCCCATGCCTGCCTTGCTGGCCAAAGCTGATTTTATTACCAAACTGCATGCTATTTGTATGCGCTGCGGACATATTGCCAATTACTCGTACCGCAAAACTGCTACCGCCTCGCAGGTATTGCTGGGCGAGAAAGATGTATATGAACCACTGTGCCGGAAATGCTATTTTGAAGCAAAGGGAAGGTAATTGTTTGGTGGTGGCTATTAGCCGTTAGCTATCAGTATTACAGGGTACGCATCACACGTTCAGTATTCTGTGTTTATATGACTGCATGAAACCGTAAGGTTGCCTGTAATGATCATCAAAAGCAATAGCCTGGTAAATAACATAGCAGTAATTTAAGCCAATGAGATGCAAAAACAATGAAATCGGCAGGCGTGGGTCGTCAGTCATGAGTGATCAATGCTTTTCTTGCTCGTAGCCCGGGGCTGGCAGTTCGCAGCTTTGCATTAAGCGTTCAGCCAGGCTTCCTACTCTCCTGGCCCCTTAAACCTTGTACCTTTGTTTCCGACTTCCGACTTCCTTCTTTACTTTCGCGTACGCATGTCAAAACAATTACAACACATCTGGGCATTGCTTAAAAAAGACCTGTTGCTGGAAATACGGCAGCAGTATACTTTTTACGGCATCCTGTTGTATGTAGCCTCCACCATCTTTGTATTGTACCTGGCCATGGAACATCCTGAAAGTCAGGTGTGGAACGCATTGTTCTGGATGATACAATTGTTCATCTGCGTAAATGCGGTGGCCAAAAGCTTTTTACAGGAAAGCCGTGGCCGCATGCTGTATTTCTATTCTGTGTCCGGAGCACGCGATTTCCTGCTGGCAAAACTGTTCTTCAATGCTGTGCTGATGATGCTGATGAGCCTGGTAAGCCTGCTGCTGTTCCAGCTATGGATGGGCAGCCCCTTACAGCATCCCTGGCAGTTTGCCGGTATTGTATGCCTGGGTGGTGTAAGCCTGAGCCTTATTTTTACTTTCCTGGCCGCTATTGCCGCCCGTGTACAGCAAAATGCTGCTATGATGGCCATTATGGGTTTTCCGCTGATCATTCCGCAACTGTTACTACTTATGCGTCTTTCCAATACAGCATTCTCTGATGTAATTCAACTGGGGCAAATGAAAATCGCATTATCGCTGGCTGGCTTCGATGTGCTCATTGTGGCACTGGCAGTGGTATTGTTCCCGTTTTTGTGGAAAGATTAATGCAAGTTATAGGTTATAGATTTTAAGTTGTAGGTTGAATACCTTCAATGCAAGCGCACTACTTGTAACTTAAAACGTATTACCCACAACCTTCCCCCCATTCAAAAAACGCCCGGTAAATACCCAAATCCGCCAATAAATCGTCTCTTTCCCCGCAAATCATTTAACATTCAGGCTGTTAGTATGAATTTTCTGTATTTGTTTAGGAACTTTCGGCCTTTCCCCTAATTTTGCCCCCTTAAACGGCTCTATTGACTTTGTCACCCCCGGAATTTCAGTTTCCGCGAAGCCAATAACCGATAACCAATGACCGGAATTTATGCGTCAGTACTGGTGGAAAATACTCAGCATCGCGCTGCTGCTCTACACATTTATAGCAGGTTTTTTAGTTGAATTACCGCACAAGGTGGCTTATGAAGACAGCAACCTGTATGAATCCATGCGCAATTTCTTTTTTCATGTGCCCATGTGGTTCGGACAACTGATCCTGATCACCGTTTCACTGGTGTACTCCATTAAATACCTGCGCAAGCCGAATGCCACAACAGATTATTACGCACTTTCATTTGCACAGACCGGTACCGTAATGGGTTGCCTGGGATTGATCACCGGCGCTATCTGGGCCAATTATACATGGGGCGCTCCCTGGAACAATGATCCCAAACAACTGGGTGCTGCCGTAGCCTTACTGATCTACCTGGCTTATTTTGTTCTGCGCAGTTCAATTACCGATATGGATAAAAGAGGCCGTATAGCTGCTGTATATAACATATTTGCTTATTTTATTTATATACCGATGATCATGATCCTGCCACGACTGGTAGAATCACTGCATCCCGGCGGAAAAGGCTCTGAAGGAAATCCTGGTATGGGCGGCAACAGTCTTGATCCCAGCATGCGTATCATATTCTGGCCTGCTGTTATTGGCTGGACATTACTGGGCGTTTGGATCAGTACCCTGCGTATCCGTGTAAACATACTGGAAGAAAAGAAGCATGAAGCTTCCATGTCATAAAGACCAGAACTTACTGCACATTATACATTACTAAACCTTTTCCGTACAGAAACAACCATCAAGGATGAAAAAGATATTGAACACAATTATCTGCCTGCTGCTCACTATATGTACCATGGCACAGGATACAGCAACCAAAGTAGCAGACCAGCCAACCGGTTTGCGTGCCGATGGAAAGATATATGTAGTGATTGCTGTAGTGGTTACCATCCTGGCAGGCCTTTTTCTGTATGTAATAAGCCTGGACAGGAAGATATCAAAGTTGGAAAAGCAGGCATCTTAACACAATTATATCATCTGCAGGCCACAACAAAAACCTGCATGTTGTGTTATAAGTAACAATTCGTAATTCCGGCAATGAATGATGACCATATAATAACGCCAGCTTTACTTTCAGTTCATCATTCAACAGTTGCTTTGCCATTCACTAACATTGCTGATGTTCATCATTCGATTGCTTAATATTGAAAAACTTAAATTCGCTTAGTCATGTCAGATTACAGTTTCTTTGGCGCGGTAGGAAAAAGTTTTGATAAAGCCGCCCAGTTTACCCAATGGGATCCCGGAATATTAGAACAGATCAAGCAGTGTAATGCCGTATATCGCATGCACTTCCCTGTAAAGATCGGAGATAAGGTTGAAGTTATTAAGGCTTATCGTGTTCAGCACTCTCACCACAAACTGCCTTGTAAAGGTGGTATCCGTTTCGCAATGAGCGTTAATCTGGATGAGGTGATGGCACTTGCAGCTTTGATGACCTATAAATGTGCTATTGTAAACGTTCCGTTTGCGGGCGCCAAAGGTGGTATCACTATTGACCCCAAAAAATACACTCCGTACGAACTGGAAAAAATCACCCGTCGTTATACTTCAGAACTTATCAAGAAAAATTTTATCGGTCCCGGCATCGACGTTCCGGCTCCTGACTATGGTACAGGCGAACGTGAAATGGCCTGGATCGTTGATACTTATACCAGCATGAAACCCGGTGAAATTGACGGTCTGGGTTGTGTTACCGGTAAACCTGTTACACAGGGCGGTGTTCGCGGAAGACGCGAAGCTACCGGCTTAGGTGTATTCTACGGTCTGCGCGAGGTATGTAACATGAAAGATACCATGGACAAACTGGGTATGCCTGTTGGCGTAGAAGGTAAAAAGATCGTTGTACAGGGTCTGGGTAATGTGGGTTACCACTCTGCCAAATTCTTCCAGGAACACGGTGCTATCATTGTTGGCCTGGCAGAATATGAAGGTTCTATTTACAACAACGATGGTCTGGATGTAGACCAGGTATTTGAACACCGTAAAAAAACAGGTTCTATCCTGAATTTCTCCGGTGCCACCAACTTTGCTAAAAATACCGATGCACTGGAAATGGAGTGTGATATCCTGATCCCTGCCGCACTGGAAAACGTTATCAATGGCGAAAATGCACCACGCATCAAAGCCAAGATCATCGGTGAAGCTGCCAACGGTCCGTTAACCCCTGAAGCTGATGAGATCCTGATCAAGAAAGGTGTATTGGTAGTACCTGATATGTATCTCAACGCCGGTGGTGTTACCGTTTCTTACTTTGAATGGTTGAAAAACCTCAGCCACGTACGTTACGGTCGTATGGAGAAAAGATTTACCGAAAACCTGAACACACACATCCTGGGACAGATTGAAGGTTTAACCGGTAAAAAAGTAGATACCAAAGAAAAAGAGTTCATCATGCATGGTCCTGATGAAGTAGACCTGGTTCGCAGCGGTCTGGAAGAAACGATGATCACCGCTACCCGCGAGATCATGGATGCCTGGAAAGCGAATCCAAAGATCCCCGACATGCGTACCGCTGCTTACGTGGTAGCTATCAATAAAGTTGGTACCAGCTACGCCGAACTGGGTATATTCCCATAGTGAATAGAGAATGGTCAGTTCAGTGAGCGGTTCCCTGAATCCGGAACATTGATTATTGAACTACTTCATAGACTATATAAACAAACATCCCGCTTC
>LGYU01000026.1 GCA_001302245.1 Chitinophagaceae bacterium PMP191F | reverse complement strand
CACAGTTACTGAGATAGTCCCTGATTTATATACAGCACTTTTACATCATAGGTTTCTTCGACGGGGAATTGTTTACCAAAAACTATTATTGTTAAGCCTGTATGGTCACTGTTGCTACAAAGTTGTTACCATTATACACAACAATAAAAATTGTATCGCCCGGCAATGGTTTTGTACCGGTTATTTCCCCCCTGTCTTACAAAATCCGCATGTTGTTCTTATGCAATACTATCCTCCTCACCACGTTTTCTGCCGGATACAATGCCGTCCATCTTTACAATGGATGGCGTAAATGATGCCACTACATCTACCAGCGCTTTTTGCGCCTCCATCACCACCTCAATATCTTTATAAGCATCCGGCGCTTCATCCAATCCTCCGCCCAGTAATGTTACACCATACAGTTTCAGCATTTCATTCAGGCGGTTGCGTGTAATGCTGTTCATTGCCACACTTCTGCTCATCTTTCTGCCCGCACCATGCGATGCAGAATCAATAGCAGCCATTTCTCCTTTTCCTTTCACAACAAAACCTTTGGCCGTCATAGAACCGGGTATAATACCCAATACATCTTTTCCGGCAGGCGTAGCACCTTTGCGATGTACAATTACCTCTTTGCCATTATGCCATTCTTTCCAGGCAAAATTGTGATGATTTTCCACCCTGCTGATTGGTGAGCGCCCAAACTGCCGGGCAATTTTCTGATGAATCACCTGATGACAGGCAGCCGAATAATCTCCTGCCAGGTTCATCGCCCGCCAATATTCTATTCCTTCAGCTTCATCCAGCGTCAGCCATGCCAGGTTAGAGGTTTCACCCGGTAAGCGCCTTTTACTGCGCGCTATCCTGGTATAATACCCTGCAATAGCAGCTCCGAGTCCCCTGGATCCCGAATGTGATAACAACCCAAGATACCTGCCCGGCGCTACGCCCCACACAGCATCCTGCTCCGTTACTTCTATGGTGCCAAATTCCACAAAATGATTGCCCGAACCAGATGAGCCCAACTGTTTTGCCGCTTTGCGCTGCAATCCTTTTAATAGGGTAGTGTCTTTAAACTCCTCTCTGTCCATTACTGCATGATCAGTAGATATTTCAAATGCACGACCGCTGCCAAACAATGTATTTTCCTGCAGCAACTGCGACAAGTAGTGGTTACATTGTTTCAGTATTGCCGGGTCAATATCAAATACCGACAAACACATGCGGCACCCGATATCCACACCTACTCCATAAGGTATTACAGCATTATCAACAGCCAGCACTCCGCCAATGGGCAGTCCATATCCGGCATGCGCATCGGGCATCAATGCACCAGCTACTGCCACTGGCAGTTTCGCTGCCTGGTACATCTGGTTCATTGCCGCAGGCTCTATGAACTTACTGCCAAATACAATGAATTGTACTCCCTGCTGATTCAAAGATATTTCCTGCCCCTCTATAGGCTGTTCCGGAACCAGTTTGCGGGCAATCAACTGCAGCACTGTATCATCCAGGTAATCTGCAGGAGATGCCAGCACCGCTTTCAATATCTCCATCGCCTTCTCCTCTTTTGTATGTTTATAATGCTTTTCCATTACCTGCATGGCCACACTCACCACCGGTCCTTCGGGATAACCTATTGCCCTGATCTCTTTTGCTTTCAATTTTAATTTTGCCATAACTTTTTTATTACAGCATTATCCCGCCGTTTTTTGTAACAAGACTGATGTTTGTACAAGTACTATACATCAGTCTTGTTAACAGGTAAGCCTGTTTACCACACTTACTTTCTTTCCGGTATCAGGATCTGCTTTAACTGATCAATTAATACACCGTTGCTTCCCACACTGATGCTGCTGATCTTGTCTGCTATCTTTTCCACGTATTCCATTTCTTTCAGTTTCAGCAGTACAGGATTTTCTTCCATCAACCTGGCTGTGTTCAGCAAGCTTCGTGTGCTGGCTGTTTCTTCTCTACGCATAATGATATTTGCCTGGGCTTTTTTCTCCGCTATCAGTACCTGGTTCAGAATGTCTTTTATCTCCCCCGGCAATATAATATCCCGGATACCGAAGCCGTTGACCTCTACACCCAGCAACGATGCCTTAGCATACACTTCCTTCAGTATGAAAGGAGCAATGGTTTCTTTTTTTTCTAATAATTCGTCCAATGTTAGCGTACCAACAAATTCGCGCAATGCCAGCTGAAATGCCACGTACAACTGACGATCATATTCTTTATTCTGTAAAAGAGCCTTCTCAATATCTTTCACCACATACTGTGCATGAGCATTGATCCGCAAAGGCGATTTATCTTTTGTAAGAATTTCCTGTCCACTGATCTCTATCTGCAACTGGCGCATATCTGTTTTATTCACCTGTATCATGGTGTTATTCTTCCACCAGTAATACACGCCACTATTTAGTATGCCTGCGTATTTTCCATCTATTACCAGCAATGCCTTTTCATAGCTTTCTACGGTATAGCTACGCACATAGGCCGCTACCTGCCGGTTGCACAACAAAGACCTGTCGATAGATGGCGAAATATCCACCACACGGGTATCAGCACGTACAAAATCATATTTCACCACGCTTTTCCAGTAAGTATACCTGCCTGCAGTAAGTACCTGTTTGAACAGGCCATTCTCGTACAGCAATACAATTTCATTGTCTTTTACTTCTATCACATGCAATGCATTCCGCAGGTCTTCATCCTGCAACAATATATTCAGTTCGCAGGGTGATACAAATGGTTGTGTAAGATCGTATAGCTTTGCTGTTTCGTTCCAACCTAACCAATACGTACCTGGTATCAGCAACCGGCGATATACACCACTTTTGAACACCAGTGCTACCTGGTAATCGTTCACCATCATTCTTTTCATTGTTCATCTTTTTAAACAGTTCAATTAAAGCCGGTTATTGCCGGCCATTCAAGCGGTACGGAAACATACACCGGCAGCATGGCGTAGTACGGGTTGCTCAACACAATAGCCTGCGCGACTCAGGCTATCTGCATTGTACAAGCTGTACCCGGCATTGCTGTTTGGGCATGTCTGCAAAGCACCGGTTGAATTGCTGCAACCTGTAAACAGACCACTGCCAGCCACCAACACCGGCTTTTTGGTATGCCTTTTTTAAGGAAGCGACATTCTTCCGTAACAAGGATCCTCAGTCCTTTGCATGTCCATTTATGCTATCTCTGTTGAGGAGAGCGGGATTCGAACCCGCATTTTGCTTGCTGCTCTACCCTTGAGCTATCACATCCGGTATGTGAGAAGGATTCGAACCTTCAACCCGCAGGGTTAAGAGGACACGGCCTGCTGTTGCAACAGTATACAGCCAGTAACTACTGCCGCACTGCGGAGCTATACAGAAACCCTCGCTTCATTGACAACTGACAGTTACGTATCCTTCTTCCTGTTAAGGAAGCTTTTCCGCTGATGCTAACACCAGTCATTCATTTATTATCATTCTGTTAGTTCTGCACAAATCCCTGCCTGAATCCAATCACTTCCACCTGGGGCTTATACGCCATTTCATGTGGATTAGCAATTTTTTGCAATGGTCATGGGATGTTCTATGGTGTTGCCGTATCCTCAATAATCCGACAAACGCTGTGCCTTTTGCAATCCCAGTTTGCCAAACTCATAACGCGCTATCAGGATTGTCAATCAGCAGATCAATAAATTCCGGGTCTGCCAGGTTGCCTCCGATATCGGGTGATATGAAAAGCACTTTCTTTCTGATCTTTCCCACCAGGTAGCGCAGGTACATTGTTTTCCCTGTTCCATGTAATCCATTCAACAACACAATGCCTTTGTCATTCTTTTGAAATAGTTATTGGTATTTTCTTGGATCCGCAACGTTTAATAAATGGTTGTCTCCGGGGCTCGAACCCTGATCTCTTCAGCCACAATGAAGCGCTTTGCCAATTAAGCTAAAGACAACTTATACCTCCTCTGGTATGTCAGCCGAACCAGACTTGAACTGGCAATCTTGTGCGTATAAGACACATGCTCTAACCATTTGAGCTACCGGCCGATAATTCCCCTCCCTGGTTACGGGACAGGGAATGTTTAATTCATATCTGATTGCCTCGCAAAACCAATCACCCTTACCACTTTGTTTTTCTCTTCTGCTTTCGCTTCCCTGAAGCCCGCCAGGTTAGCAATCAGGATATTGGTCCACCCATACTGATCAGGGCTGTGCAGTAACTGGCAATAGTTATTGCCCAGTTCTATCAGCCTTTTATTTTTGAAAACGAAAATGGTATTGTTGAAATACATTTTCTGATCGGCGTGTTCAAAATAGGCATGCTGAAATACAGTTTCTATCTCATTTTTGTATACTTCCTGTATATGTGCGTAAGCTTTGCTGGTATCTGTTTCGCCAATAAAACTTACACATGGTATTGCGTCAAAAAGCAACGCATACATGGATTTTACTTCTATAAAGTGACCATTGAACAATGCCTGTGTGTTGTGCAGTTTTCTGCCAAATACATTTCGTAACATCTTCTTTGTTTTTTCTATTCACCATAAAAGGGCCCGGCTGTTTGCACAACCGGGCCTGCTTTTTACAGGATCACATGGCTGTACCTGTTAAAAGACCGGTTGTTTATACACTATATTATGTTGCTGCTGTTCGTTTGCTGATAACATCTGGACATAACTATCCTGCACAATGCACGTACATGCAAAATGGGATTTTGTTGATCGTATACACAACATAGTTATCTTCAAAAAATTGATCTGTATAACTTCATAATAAGTGTGCTACAGTTAAAAATCGGCTTACTTTCTTTTCATTCCGGAGGCACTGGGAGGAAATAAAAAACCCCGCAAGTGCTTGCGGGGTCTGTATTGTAAGGTATTCATTCCTTATTTATCAATAGCAAAGTATGCCCCGCAAATGGTACCGTCACCTATGTGACTAAACCACTTTGTTGTTTCGATATTTAATTGTGTGCGTAGCATATTTGCAATATTTTAACAATGCAAAGATGTAGATATTTTTTCAATATCGCCAACAATTCAACGATATTTTTTTGAAAAAAATTTACCCCGCAGCATGTAATTAATACACGTGATACAATAACCGATCATAATGGCTCTACGAACGTGGAGGTATATACAGGTAATTTTTAATTGCGTAAATAATAATTCCCGCAGTATTCTTTACATCCATCTTTTCCATGATCTTCATGCGTAACCCCTCTACGGTACGAACGCTCAGGAATATTTTTTCCGCAATCTGTTTGCTGGTAAGTCCGTTGCAGATATAGGTTATGATCTCCAGTTCACGATCATTGAACTCTGCTTTTTCTACCTGCTTTTTGTATGGGTTGAATTTACTTTTGGCTACCAGTTGTGCCAGTTTGTGTGAAGTATGGCGGCAGTAGTAAGGTTGTTTGTCAAAAACAGATTTAACAGCTTCTACTATTTCATGCTTGTCTGCATTCTTCAGCAGGTAACCGGTAGCACCGGCTTCCAGCATATCAATCAGCAGATCGTCCTCATCAAACATTGTAAGGGCAATGATGCCTATATAAGGATAATGATCATGCAGATGTCTTGTAGCGGCAACACCATCCATGCGTGGCATTTTAACATCGCAGATCACAATATCGGGTTGCAGCAGTTTTACCTGGTCAATTAAATCTTTTCCATCAGCAGCTTCTGCCACCAATTTAATATCTGGTTGTTTTTGCAGCATCATGCGCAGTCCGTCCCGGAATATCTCATGGTCATCAGCAATAGCTACAGTTATATTGCCGTTTACACTCATACCTGTACTTATATTGGATTATCAGATGGGAATCTCCACCGTGTACATCGTTCCTTTTCCCAGCTCTGACTGGCAGGAAATCTCAGCCCCCATTACCTCTACACGGCTTTGCAAGTTACGAAGTCCAAGACCAGAATTTTCTTTTAATTTTCCAAAATAATCAAAACCCTTACCATTATCTGCAGTCATGATCAGTAAACGGTTCTGCTCTGTCATGATCTTAATAATGAGGTAAGAGGCCTGTGCATGCTTGATAGTATTGTGCAGTATTTCCTGCAGCATGCGGTAAATATTGATCTCTTGTTGTTGATCGAGGTTCAGCTCTTCGTCGCAAATGAATTTTACCTGCAGGCCCGATGCGTGATGGCTGTGATCAATAAACTCACTGATCGCTTTTTTCAGTCCTTTCCGCATCAGCGTATTTGGCATCAGGTTATTGGATATCTCCCGCAATTTTCCAATAATGCTGTCGATGTGTACACTCGACTTATCAATCACCTCCTGATCATCTTCACTAACTGTTTCCAGGCTGTTGATCTGCAGTTTCACAGCAGAGAGCAAAGGACCTAGCTCATCGTGCAGATCAGAGGCAATACGTTTGCGTTCGTTTTCGAGGGTGTCAATTTCCGCCTGTATCTTTTCTTTGTTCAGCCGGAGACTACGACGCTGGTAACGAATAATGGTAATAATGAAGTAGAGCAAAATGATGCCTACTATCCCTGATACTATTTTAATAGACTCGTAAACCGCTTGTTCCTGGGAATCCATAGCATTGCTATTGCGTACAAAATATTAACCAAAAGATTGGTAAACACGTTTACAGATTGCAGATTTCTTCTGAACACCCTGCTTACGCTTTGCCAGGATATACTTGTAACACAAATCATAGTAAAGAATGTGTAAAAAATAATGATCCCGATGCATATCCAGAAACGGGCGTTTTTGAAAATATTTCCCCGCTCCTGTACAATCATTTTGTTAAAGGTACTGACACTAAAGAAAATGAGCGCAAAGGAATACAATACCCGGAAATAATAATTGGACTTTGTGATACCTTTTACAAAGATTGTAAGTACGATCCAGGCAACCACAAAACCGGTCATTATGGCCAGGTATGCTTTCCGATTCCGGTTAAACAAACCCCAGTTGTGAAATAACCAGGTGAAAAGCCAGCAATCGATCAGCGCAAAACAATTGATTAAAATAATATATGCATCTGGCTGCCCGGTAACGGTAAATACCCGCACTACAATTTCTACTATGAAAACAGTGGTTACATTATAAATAAAGGGATAGTAAGCCGGATCAATGTTCCGGAATCTTACTATCCCGATTATCATAGCGAAAACGATACTCAGGCTTAAAATAAAAATCAGGGTAGTAGTCATCAGGCAGAATAATCTCTGGATTAAATATTAAAGGCCGGAAGTGCTATCTGGTGGCGTGTTGTCGCAAGGCGGCTCACACTGACCGTATTCCAGACCGCCCTCACCAGGATCACCGTCGCCGGTAGCCATCAGAGAGCCTTTCTTTATATACAGGTCTTTTCCTTGTTCATCTACACCAACAATCATTACACGGAATTCGCCTTTTTTTCCTTTTTCTTTAACGCCATAATAGATCCTGATACCCACACAACGTGGATCTTTCAGTACTTCTACCAAAGCTTTTTTGTTAAAGGCTTCACTGCGTGTAAATTCAAGGTCAGGCACTCTACGGGTAAGGGTATCACGATCTTTGCGAAACCGGCCACGGAATTTGTCCAGGTCAGTAATCGGAATGTAGTGATTCAGTTTACCCAGTGAAGAGGTATCCTTTGGCATAGGGATCCATACACCATCTTCTTTAGGAGCATTGTCAGGTTTACATGAGTTTAGCAATACGCCTACTGACACGGCGCAGATCAACAACATCAGTCCTCGACTGATTGTTTTTTTTCGGGGAGTTGTTACCATAAAAAAACAGGGTTTTGCGTTAAAAGTGGCTTAAAGATATCAGTAAAAGCCATGTAACAAATCCGTAGAACTACCTTTTTCAATTGTAACTTATACGTTTTGACCTTCTTACTTATAGCCTGACCCATAATCTGTTAACGCCAAAATGCTGAAATGGGCTACAGCAACGGGTTTGCCATGACGCACTATTTGATATGTAATAACAGCCTGATCAATGAATGCCTATTGTGTAAAAAACACAACAAGGCTTTTTGATTACCACTGCATGTTTATACATCTACAATTTTATAACAATGCTGTTATTTGAAACGATCTGTCAGAAAGATAATTGTGTATAAAAATAGTCTGTAGAAAGGGATCAACATTATTGGGTACAGAGAGCAGGCAGACAATGATTATGCCTGAAGAGGATGATCTGGTAAAAAGTATACACAAACATTGGTAATAAGTGTTTGCAGGTATATGTATATTAAAGTATACTTCCGGAACAGGTAAAGTAGTTATTTGATCTCATTACAATAATTACCAGCAGCTATCAGAACAGGCGCATTTGTTCGCCCGGCCGTTTGAACTGTGAACAATCGAGTGACCAGTCTTCTTCGTTGAGGTGATATTTTTTATTGTATTTAATAAACTGTTGTCGTACCAATTCTGCTATTTCTCCTTCACCTCGCATGCGTACACCATAGCGACTATCGTTCACCTGTCCGCCATGTCCCTTTTCTATCAGATGCCAGACCTTATCGGCCCTGTCAGGGAAGTTTTTATACAGCCAGTCGTGAAACAACAATTTGATGGCACCATTCAAACGAATAAAAGTATACGCAGAGAAGATGGCGCCGTTTTTGGCAGCAGCTTCCATGATCCGTTGCATTTCGTGTTCATTCAGCCCCGGTATCATAGGCCCCAGCATCACGCCTGTTCGTACACCCACTTCGCTCAGCTCTTTTATAACACGTAACCGCTGCTGTGCTGTAGTGGTACGGGGCTCCATGACCCTGCGCAGATCTTCATTAAAAGAGGTGACCGACATCAGCACTGATACCAGGTTCTTTGCTGCCATTTTTTGCAAAATATCCTTATCGCGCAAAATACCTGCATTTTTGGTAATGATGCCCACCGGCTGGTTAAATTCCAGGCACACTTCCAGCATACGGCGGGTAAGCCGGAATAGTTTTTCTGCCGGCTGATAACAATCCGTATTACCACTGAGTGAAATAGGCACAGGTTGCCATTTGGGATTCATCAGGAATTTGCGTAACAGTTCCGGCCCGTTCTTTTTTACCACAATTTTGCGTTCAAAGTCCAGCCCTGCACTGTAACCCCAGTACTCGTGTACATTGCGTGCATAGCAATAGATACAGCCATGCTCACACCCCTGGTAAGGATTCATGCTGTAATACATCCCCACATCAGGACTATCTACTTTATTCACGATGCCTTTAGCATACTCTTCCATGAACTGGGTTTCCACATCTACTTCTATCCAGTCATCAATTGCTTCAATGTGCTCCCTGGTATCTTCGTTTTTAAGAAACCGGTTCCTGGTATTGATCTGAGCGCCTCTTCCTTTCAGGTATTGTGTTGCAGTATCTTTTTCAACAGGCTTTACACGATAATGATCCTGCTTTAATTCCCCGGACATACTTATATATTTTAAATACCCACCGGGCAGCCCGTTCAGGAATATGGTACTTATGTGTTGTATGGGAAGACAAGCGTCTTCATCACTACGTCGTTATTTCATCGCAGATAAACACCTGCCGAAATAATAACATTTTACACAACAACATGGAATGTAGCGCAAGGTGTTCACCGTATGTATTTTCTGCTCCCCCAGAAAAAAGCAATTGGTTAATCCTTTTGCAACAATACAGAGCGATATGCTTTTTCAATTGGAAAAAGTACGCTCTATACCTTCATTCACTGAACAGGCTGCCGGATGGATAGCGATAACAATAAATGCGAAAAACGATCTTCGTTATAATACGCTGCGCACCATGCACATCATTTTCTACAGCATAAACAATTCACCCTGTCGCGTAGTTACCGGCAGGTTCATAAACTCCAGTCTTTGTACTACCTGGAATGCTTTGTCTCCTACCCTTCTTTTCAGCAGCAACATACTATCTGCAATAAATCTTCCGGTAAAATGCCGGTGTGAGTAGTCTTTCCATGCCGCTTCATATTGCCAGGGCAATAGTTTTCGCGCAATGGCAATATTCGGTTCATCAATAAAATGCGGCTTGTGTTCATTATCGATCTTCATCAGCCGCTGCGCAGTCCGGATCTCTTTTATCAGTAACTGTATCGGCACTTTGGTAGCTACATTGATGAACAGTGTGTGACTGGGATAACTGCCATAATTTTTTAACTCTACTTTAAAAGGCTGGTATCCCATGGCTGTTACCTTCAGGCGGTTCAGTATCCTTTCTTCCATCATATCATACTGGGTAAATGTTGCCAGTACAATATGTGGTTTATGATGAGCCCAGGCAAATACCTTGTAAGTATCCTGAAAGTCTTTCTTTACCTGCATGATCCGCTGGCGTAATTCCTCGTGCGGCTGCAACACCAGCAGGTACTCACTCATCCGGTAGCCGGGTATTACCTGTGTGATCGTTTGCATAGTTGTTTCTTTTAAAAAGTGGTAAAAACATCAGGCCAGCACTGCTTCCGGCTGATGACTGACGGGTAAAAAACGAAATACCTGCACTGCCTTGCCCGGGTGAAAAGCATGATCACGAGCCAGCAATACCAGTTCATTCACTTCAAAAGCAGCCCGGAAAAATTGACGTGCGTATACGGGCATGGCTTTTCTGTAAATATCTTCCGGCAGGTCTGTGGCAAAATGCAAACAGGGTTGCTGTGCAATATGTATAGGTGGACAGGCGGAAGAACGGATGTATTCATCAATGGTTTTTAGCTGCAGGCCCAGTTGCTGAAAAGGTTGCAATTGTTGTCCCTGCAAAAAAATAGCCTGCGCAGGCGTACCATTATAATTGCCCAACGTAACGTGAAAGCTATGGTACATGCTGCAGATTCGTTGCATCCAGCGTACCAGGGTAGCTTCCATGCCATCGCGCATCTTAAATTCTGCCACTGTTATATAATATGGAATATCCACAGAGGCAGCAGGTGCATTGTATTTTTTTATAAACTGCCGGCGTTCTTCCGCAATCCGCCCGGTGAGGTAAGCATCTGGATATACTACCAGTGAGTATTCCAGCAAAGTTTCTCCCGTATAATGCGCCCTTTTTTCTTTTGATACTGCCACCCGTTCCATAAATAAAATTTTACCTGATCAATATTTTAGCATAAATTTACTAAAGTTTTTAGTAATTCAAAATTAAAATATATGCAGGAGGATACTTTTTACGGGCCTGCTTACAAAGGCTCCAAACAATACAGCCAGCATGAGATCAAAACTGCTGATGCTACCGGTTTTGGTGCAGCAGCAGATGATTATATGGAAAGAGGCATCGATCTGAATGAGCAACTGATCCATAATAAACCAGCTACTTTCTTTATGCGGGTGCGGGGCAATGCCATGACAGGTGCAGGTATTCATGACGGGGACATTGTGATCATTGACAGAAGTATGAAAGCCACCAGTGGCAGGATCATTATTGCAATGCTGAATGGCGAATTACTGATCAGAAGACTGGAAAAGACATTTAATAAGATACGCCTGCTTCCTGAAACCAATAAGCTGGCACCTATTGAAATTGATAGTTCCTGTACAGAGTTCAGTGTATGGGGTGTGGTTACCTATGCCATTCACTCCGTATAAGCTATTAACAGCAGCATTGCTGATGAACAGACCATTAGATTTTACCGGTAGTGCCATGAATGCCGGCTACTGCGTCAGCGCCTGCAAGGGAGCAGGCGCCGGCGGGGCTGCATACAAACTGCCTTGTTATAAAGTTGTACCATTCCATTAAACCTTTCCAGTCCTATGATCATCGGGCGGCCCCACTGGGGAGTAGGGGCTGCCCATTTTTAAACAAAGATTATGAAGGCAATTGTGGATTGTAACAGTTTTTATTGCTCCTGTGAAAGATTGTTCAGACCTGATCTGAAAAATCAACCTGTAGTGGTACTAAGCAATAATGATGGTTGTATCATTTCACGCAGTGACGAGGCCAGGGCATTGGGTGTACCAATGGGTGAGCCCTTCTTTATGGCGCGTCCGCTGATCCTGAAACACAATATTGCTGTTTTTTCTTCCAACTATCATTTGTATGGTGATATGAGCTGGCGCGTGATGGAAACTCTGCGCAGCCTGTTGCCCACACATCAGCAGGTGGAAGTCTATTCCGTTGATGAGGCTTTTATTGATCTCAGTCACATACCGCTTACCGAACTGCATGCTACTGCATTGCATATACGTGAAGTAGTGGAACAGCATACCGGTATTTCTGTTTCTATTGGCGTAGCTCCTACCAAAACACTTGCCAAGCTGGCCAACTACATGGCCAAAAAAAATAAACAGGCTACACAATGTGTGCATGTACTGGCCACCCGCGAAGAACAGGTAGCCGCCATGCGCGCTACACGTATTGATAATATCTGGGGCGTTGGCAGAGCGTATGCCAAAAAGCTCGTGAACATGGGTATTACCAGTGCCTGGGAACTGAGCATGATGTCACAGCAATGGGCACATCATCACATGGGCGGTGTAACCGGTATCCGACTGGTGAAAGAATTGAACGGTATTCCCAGTATTGATATGGAACCACCGCTGGTTACCAAAAAAATGATCGCTACCACACGTATGTTCGGTAGTCCGGTAACAGATATTTATTCTATTAAAGAAGCCATTGCTACCTATACTTCACGTGCAGCCGAAAAACTACGCCGCCAGCGCAGTGCTGCACGCGTGGTCAGCATCTTTATCGTATCCCGCGAACAGGACCACCATACTGATTTTAAACGTGGCAGTGCCATCAGTGCTTATACTACTTTACCAGCAGCCACCTGCGTTACACAGGAACTTATTAAACCCGCTGTACAAATGGTGGATGATCTGTATAAAAAAGGCATTTATTATAAAAAGGCGGGCGTAATGCTCAGCGGTCTTGTGCCTGATGATTCTGTGCAAGGCAATCTCTTCGCAGCACCGTCAGACAACAATAACCGGATGCTGATGGATATGATGGACAATATCAATTTCAGTATGCGTGATGATGTACTGAAATTTGCATCTTCCGGTACTACCCGCAACTGGAAAATGCGGCAGGAAATGCGCAGCCAACGGCATACCACACGATGGGAAGAATTGTTTGAGGTAAGATAAAAGTTATCCAAACAACAAATATCCATAACAACATCAGTCAAAAAAACTGATCTGTGTGCCCTGCACCGGTTCTCCCGGTTGGCGGGGATTGCGGTGCCGCAACGGAAGATTGCAGGCAGCCAGTAATTTATCTTCCATATAAGCCGTCAGTAAAGGACAGGTAGCTTCATCCAGCATGTGCGGAAAAACATACAGTTCCTGCAAACCCTGTTCTACCCAATATTGCAAACGTTTCACCCATGCATCTATACGCGCATAATCCACAGGTGTTGTACTGTTGCCTACATACCGTATAAACGTTTTGGGTATGGTAAGTGTCATATGTGCCACATCCCTGCGGCCAGGTGTATCTGTAATGACAATGCCCATGTTCAATGAGCGCAATACGGTCAGCAACTCCTGTTGTATTATCTTATCAGCAAACCAATCCTCATGCCGTACTTCTACAAAAAACTGTATGTCAACCGGCAATGATTCCAGGTACCGGAACAGGCTGTTCTTTCTGTCGGGAGCATATTTCTCGCTTACCTGCAAAAACACAGGACCCAGGTTTTCACCAAAGGCCAGTACTCCTTCCAGGAAAGAAGTGGTTATATCGTATACATTGTTGAAGTTGCTGTAATGGCTGATACTTTGCGGCACCTTTGGACAAAACCTGAAATCTTTTCCCGCAGCTTTAGCAGCCCATTTGCCGATCACCGATGGACCATATACCTGGTAATGCGTGGCATTGAGTTCAATAGAATTAAAGAATTGTACATAATGCTCCAGGAAGGCTGCATCCTTTGCTCCTTTGGGATAAATTCTGCCTATCCATGTATTGGAGGCCCAACGTGTACCACCAAAGTATAACAGTGGTTTTTCAACCCTCACCCCTTTCAGTACTGTAGCATTAGCTGCCGGATCCGGCGGCAAGGTAAAATCTGTTACTGCAAGCTCCTGTTCACTTATCCTTCCAAATTCCATTCAAAAATGTTTAATAGTTCAAAACTACGTAACGCCAAAGCGTGAAACAAGTAAAGTATGCGTCTGCTTTCTGCTCCATGCCCAGCACATGCTTTATGACTTAAAGTGACAACTTACCAGTCTATAACTCCGTGAGTACCATGGCAGGTTGGTTGCTGCATTTTACCGCTTCGTTGTTATCCGGAACGGTTCGCTGAAAAAATATATGCAACTTTAAAATATCGGGCCTCCACATTCGTCTACCTATATATAAGATGAATAAAAGCCTGACGATACCAGATGGCATAATGGCTGATCCCAAACGCAATATCACCCAGGTCATTAATGACTACAGTAAACGTTTACTGGGTTTTATCCGTAAACGGGTCAACAACGATGCAGATGCGGAAGATGTGCTGCAGGATGTTTTTTACCAGTTTATCGGTAATCCGCAACCTGTAGACCAGGTAACTGCATGGTTGTTTACCGTTGCCCGCAATAAGATCATTGATCGCCAACGCAAACACCAACCGGAAGCACTGGATGAAAATATAAGCGATGATGATGCCGAAGAAACCTACGGCTGGAATGAACTGCTGTTCAATGCCAGTGATAACCCCGAACAGGAATATCTGCGCAATATGTTCTGGGAAGAACTGAATGTGGCTTTGCAGGAACTGCCGGAAGAACAACGCAGCGTTTTTATTCAACATGAACTGGAAGGTGTTTCCTTTAAAACGTTATCCGAACAAACCGGTGAAACAGTGAACACCCTCATCAGCCGCAAACGATATGCAGTGTTACACCTGCGTGAACGATTGCGTGTACTGAAAGACGAATTACTTAATTATTAAAATATTGCATGATGCGCTACGGAAAACGTAAACCCAGATTTTTATTGCTGATACTGCTGATACCAGCTTGTATTGCCCTGTTCACTTTTATTGTTATGACCTTGTGGAATGCTATTTTACCATCAGTGCTGCATGTAGGCACTGTTACTTTCTGGCAGGCACTGGGCATACTGGTTCTTTCCAAAATATTATTCGGTGGCTTTCATGGTCGCGGTGGCTGGCGTCACAGACGCGAAGGCATGCGTGAACGCATGAACGAAAAATGGCACAAGATGACGCCCGAAGAACGTGAAAGCTTTAAACAGAAATGGCGCGAACGTTGTGGCAGGTTTGGTCGCCCGTTCAGCAGGCAGCCTTTTGAACAGCAAGGTGAACCGGGTGCCGAATAACCAATTTCACCAACCATAACCATCCTCTGATGAATATTCTTGTTTTCAAAACCAATCTGCGTTATAAGAAAAACATTCATTCCATTGTACCGCTTCTCAACAGGCTGGAAGGTATCATCAGATGGAATGTTGATCTGCACGATCGTGATAAAATACTGCGGATTGAAAGTCATAGCCTTTCTCCCCAGATAGTTGAACAAACACTGGAACTGGCAGGATATTATTGTAAGGAGTTGGAAGACTGATCAGGTTGCGGATGGGAGGGCTGGCAATGGATGGTACGGATAATTTGATCGCCGCGGAAGATGATGCGGATGATTGGATATAGACCGGATGATTGATAACGACAAGGATGAGTAAAGTTCAGCGACAGGATTTTGAAGACCGTATCAGGTATAGCCACTAACAGGGATTAACAACCAGGTTAGCGGCTTTTTTATTCTTGCATTTTAAACATTTCACCCTGTCACTTCACTCTTACATTACATCGCTTTGCGTGAAAGATCGAACAGTATCTTTTTATCAGTTTCATTAATAACGCGGCTGGTATCGTATTGTACAAAATGCAGCTTGAACGATTTGATGGCATTTACACTATCCTTTACATTGTAGCCAATAATGCGCAGCGCCACAATAGGATCAAAGGCAGGTGGTACAGCTACATTGGTTGTATCATACCACAACCCGAATCCTCTTTCAGCCAGCGATTGCCAGGGAAAATAAGCATTGGGGTCTACTTTACGACCGGGTGCAATATCAGAATGCCCGATAAAATTAGCAGCAGGAATAGCATATTTTCTTTTCAGCGTATCCAGCAATTGCAACAGGCTGGTGACCTGCGGACCACTGAACGGTTCATACCCGTTGTTGTCTATTTCAATACCGATGCTGGAAGAATTGATGTCTGTAAAATTGCCCCATTTGCTGATACCGGCCTGCCATGCACGCAGATAATCATTCAGCATGTGATAAATGGTGCCATCCTTACATACTACGTAATGTGCGCTTACCTTCGATTGCTGCAGGGTGAAGGTCTTTAATGTTTCCTCACAGGAATTCTGTGCAGTATGATGAATGATAACAAAGTTGGGCTTACGCAGGTCAAAGTTGGTAGTACCCACTGCATAGGCAGGCGTTACTACAGAATCTATTACCAGCTGATTGGGAATACTGCGAATATTGCCTGCCAGTGAACCAGACTGCTGTTTGTACAGCTTATTGCTTTTTGCATAGGGATTGTGCGCGCAACTATATACCAGCAGCAGGATGCTGCATAATAACAGGACTACTATCAGTAATTGACGGTTATACAACATAGCAGCAACCGGTTTGGAGATGTAGCGTATTTTCTGTTTCAGCTTTTCTGACTTCTGTTATGCCATCAAGAATATGGCTTAGTGTTTTTTATAAAACTTACGGCGTTGTTGGCCGTGGGGACCGCCTTTCCGTTGCCGCGGATTATAATCCGGCACAGGACCTAACTGTTCCGGTACAATCATTTTATTGACCGGTTTACCCAGCAGGTTTTCAATTGCCGCAAAACGTTGTTGTTCCTTATCACCTATCAGGGTAATAGCAGCGCCGTCTGATTCTGCACGTGCCGTACGGCCAATGCGGTGAATATAATCTTCACCATCGTGCGGTACATCGTAATTGATCACCAGGTCAATACCGTCAATATCAATACCACGTGATAAAATATCTGTGGCTACCAGCACTGACAGTCTGCCGCTTTTAAACTGCAGCAACACATCTTCACGTGCCGACTGTTCCAGATCAGAATGTATTTCGCCAATGTTGATCCCTGTTCTGCGCAGCTCGCGCGTAAGTTGTTTTACACTTTGTTTGCGTGAACAGAATACCAGTGCATTTTTGAACTGTTTTGTTTTCAGCAGCAATTGTATCAGGGGTAGTTTCTGTGTATCATATACTGCATACGCCAACTGAACAATCTTTTCCGGTGGTTTGGAAATGGCAATGTTCACTTCTTTGGGCTCCTGTAATATCTTTTTCGACAAAGTCCGGATCTTCTCGGGCATAGTGGCAGAGAACAGTAATGTTTGTCTTTCTGTTGGCAGGTAAGAAATGATCTTCATGATATCGTCCTGGAAACCCATATCCAGCATACGGTCAGCCTCATCCAGTACCAGGAACTGCAAACCTTTCAGTTTTGCATAGTTCATGTTCAGGTGGGCAATCAGTCTGCCCGGGGTGGCTACCACAATATCTACGCCTTTGGTCAGTGCCTGTTTTTCGGTAGCAAAGTTACCGCCATCGCCGCCACCATAAATAGCAATGGAGCTGATAGAAGTAAAGTAAGACAAACCGTCAAGGTTCTGGGCTATCTGGATAGCCAGCTCGCGTGTGGGTACCAGTATCAGGGCATTTACCTGTCCGTCGTTGCTGTGCTGCAGTAACCGGTGGATTACGGGCAGCAGAAAAGCAGCCGTTTTACCGGTTCCCGTTTGGGCACAGGCTATTACATCATTACCCGCTAAAATGGTAGGAATTACCTGTTCCTGGATAGGGGTGGCAGTTTCATAGCCAGTAGCGGCAATCCCTTCGATCAATCCTTCATCCAGGCCAAATTCTGAAAACTTCAAACTAAAAATAATTAGGTTATAAGGGCCGGCACACACCGGAACCTCAATGGTTAATACACCTAAAGATACTATAATGCCGCAAAACACCCCTAAAAACAGAAATCTCCCCTATTCCGGGGAGATTTCCAGTCATTTAGCAGGCGAAAGATGATTATTGGTTGCCGATGCCTCCACCCTGGCTTCCAACACGTTTGCTTTCTTCATCTACCCCGGTTTTACGCTGGCGGGCGGCTTTTACCTGGTTGTTACCAAAGCGGTAAGAGAAGTTCAGCTTCAGCTGACGGCTTTCGTTGTTACCGCTGGCAATCAGCAACTGGTTGCTGAAATCGCTGGTACCTCTCCATTTCAGGGTTCTGAAAATGTCGCTTACAGAGGCTTTCAGGGTTCCTTTGCCTTTCAGCACTGTTTTCTGGATACCGCCATCAATACTCCAGATGTATTTGCTCTTGAAAGTACCCTGCCAGATGCTGGGAGAAACATAAAAACCACTCATTTCGGCTGTCCATCCTTTACCCAGGCGGGCAGACTGCTGCGCAAATACCTGTACAGAGAACGCATCAATGTCAATTCTTCCTTCAGGCAGGTTTGCTTTGTAATGTGAATAGAATGAGTTCACATTGGCAAAAATGCTGTACCATTTGTACTGGAACGGATAGCTGATGTTCAGGCTCACAATGTCCTGTGTTGCCAGGTTTTCCTGTGTCAGGAAAGCTTTGGATACCTCAGCAGTCTTTACGATCTGTGTGAACACGTCTTTGACATGGCTATAGTTCAGCGAGGTAGTAAGTCTGTACTTATACGTATTGCTTATACCAATGCTGTTGGTGTACTGCGGACGTAACTGCGTATTGCCTTTCTGGAAAGTGTATTCATCCAGCTTAAATTCAAACGGGTTCAGGTTCTGATAAGCCGGGCGGTCAATACGGCGGCTATAGGTAAAGCTCCATTGGTTGGTGGGCTTTTTGTTGAACGTAATGGCTGCACTGGGAAAGAAGTCGGTATAGTGACGGTTGAACGTAGAATCGTACGGTATATAATCGCCACCCACAAACTTAAACCCATTGGAAATACCTTTTGTGTTGGTATTTTCCACACGCAGACCTACCTGGATCATAAATCCTTTGAATGCGCGGTTGTAGTTCACATACGCGGCATTGATATTTTCCCTATAGTCAAATTTATTGCTGCGCAGCGTGTCCAGTTGTTTCGCACTGCCCCATACATCATAGCGCTCAAAATCATTTACGCTGTTTACAAAATACGTTTTACCACCAATGCCCAAACGACCCTTTTTGAAATTCTGTTCATAATCAGCTTTCAGACTATACATATTGATGTCTGTAGGCGCTATCATGTTGTAATCACGGCGACTGATCTCGTTACCGGTTGTAGGATCGTAGTACACATTGGGCTGCTGCTGGTTGTTCCTGATCTTGAACCAGCCATAGTCTCCATCCACATTCAGTTCACGACCAAGACTGTCTGCATAACGGTAGTTCACGTTACCATTCAGGTTTTTCCTGTTCTGCGTACTGCTGTTATCGGCCACCAGCACTTTCGTTACCGTACCTGTGGGAATATAAGAGATCGGTGTACGGCTGTAGTTGTTGATTTCATTATCTGACAGGTTGCCGTTCACCATTACACCAATGGTACTTCTTTTGTTCAGGAAGTAATCCATACCTGCTTTGAATACATGGGTTTGTGATTTGACATCGATGGTGCCTTTCTGATCAAACAGGGTATCAGGGTTACCATTGCGATACAACTCACGATACAGGCTCATTTTACCTTCGTTCAGGCTGTTGTTGTAATTGTAATTACCAAACAGGTTCACTTTTGCGTTTCTGTGGTTCAGCGACAACCCGCCGTTGTATTTGGAATATACACCGATAGCATACCCGGCATTTACTGAGCCGTTGGTACCAAATGATTTATTCTTTTTCAGCTTGATGTTGATGATACCTGCATTACCGGCCGCTTCATATTTGGCAGAAGGATTGGTAATAAGTTCAATAGACTCAACAGAAGATGACTGGATAGATTTCAGATAATCTGCCAGGTCTTTACCGGAAAGCGGCGTAGGACGACCGTCAATGTATACCTGTACACCGTTTTTGCCACTCAGGCTCAGGTTCTCATCTTTATCAACAGAAACACCAGGTGATTTGCGCAGCAGTTCCAACGCATCCTGTCCTACTGAGTTGATAGTTCCCTCTACATTCACCACCATTTTATCGGCCCGAACTTCTACTATAGGTTTACGCGTAGTAACTACTACTTCTTTCAGGTTGCCGGTAGCCCTGGCTAACACCATACCCGGCACTTCAATTTTGCCGCTGCCGCTTACTTCAAACGCACCTGAACTGGCAGGCTGGTGTCCTGTAAAGGAAACCACTACAAAATATTTACCGCCTGCAACACCTGCAAAGCTGTATTTACCTTCATTATCAGTTACGCCGAATTTTACAACAGAGGAGTCTTTTATTTTTTTAAGGGAGGCGGTAGCACCACCCAGCGCTTTACCCTGCTCATCCTTCACACTACCGGCAACTTGCTGTGCCTGTGCAAACGCTACGAAGAAAAAAGCAGATAAGGTTAATAGGAACAATTGTTTCATGCTATACATTTTGCACTTTAGTCGCAGCAGTTATTTAATTGTTACACATTTTTTTTCGCGCTACACCAACGGTGAAAAACAAACACAAGTGGTAAGCCTCCGGATAAACTAAAAAACGATGTCGCAACACTTTGCAACAATTCATGCAATTATTGTAACAGATCAATTTTCTTTATCCCCCACCTGTACAGTTACCCGCTGGCACTATAGGTTAAAACGGGTGATGGTATGCCTTTTGAAGCATAATCGGTATTAAATCCTATTTATTTACACTTAAATCAATTTTTATGGCAGCCACACTGAGCGGAAAAAGAGTAGCCATTATTACCGAAAATGGTTTTGAAGAAGTTGAATTGACCAGTCCTAAAAAAGCACTGGAAGCTGCCGGTGCAAAAGTTGACATTGTGTCACCTCAACCTCAAAAAGTAAAAGCATGGAATCATGATCACTGGTCTATTGAATTGCCGGTAGATGTACAACTTGATAAGGCCAATGCGGATGACTATGATGCATTAGTAATACCTGGCGGCGTGCTGAACCCTGACCAGATGCGTCAGAATAAAGATTGTGTAGCATTTGCGCAACAATTTCTGGCCACCGGTAAACCTATTGCAGCTATTTGTCACGGTCCGCAATTACTGATTGAAACGCGTGCGCTGAAGGGCCGTACCATGACGTCTTATCCTTCTGTGAAAACAGATCTTATCAATGCCGGTGTGCAATGGCAGGATAAAGAAGTAGTGACCGATAACGGCCTGGTGACCAGCCGCAGCCCGAAAGACCTGGAAGCTTTCAATAAAAAAATGATCGAAGAAATTAAAGAAGGTGCTCATGCTAAAGTGCCAGCCCATTAATTCTGAAAGCCATCCTTACGGGTGGCTTTGTTTCCTTATCCGGTTAAGTTATCTTATATATGCCCGAAGGTCCATCCATAGTTATCCTGAAAGAAGAAGTTGCTGCTTTTAAAGGCAAAAAAGTATTGCATGTAAGCGGCAATAGTAAACTGGCTATTCAGCAACTGAAGAATAAAAAGGTAAAAGATTTTAAAAGCTGGGGCAAACATTTCCTCATCTGTTTTCAGGATATTACTGTCCGCATTCATTTCATGTTGTTTGGTTCTTACCGCATTAACGATCCTAAAAGTACCAGTCCCCGTTTACAGCTTGATTTCAGTAATGGCACACTCAGCTTTTATGCCTGTTCCATTAAGTTGCTGGAGGAAGATCCCGATACTATTTACGACTGGACGGCGGATGTAATGAACCCGCATTGGTCTGCTTCCAAAGCAAAAGAAAAACTGAAGGCACAGCCTGATATGCTGGTATGTGATGCACTGCTGGATCAGAACATTTTTTCCGGTGTAGGAAATATTATTAAAAACGAGGTAGCCTTTCGCATTCGTGTACACCCGGAAAGTAAGGTGGGAAAATTACCGGCGCGTAAATTGACCGCAATGATCAAAGAAGCGCGCCAGTACAGTTTTGATTTTCTGCATTGGAAAAAAGCGTTTGAACTGAAAAAGCATTGGCTGGTACATACCAAAAAAACCTGTCCACGTTGTCATACTCCATTGATCAAAAAATACCTGGGCAAAACCCACAGGCGTACTTTCTTTTGCAACAACTGCCAGATATTGTACAAGTAAACTTCACCAACTATTCATAGCGCAATGCTTCGATTGGATCCAGGCGTGATGCTTTCTGTGCAGGATAATACCCAAAGAACACGCCGGTAATGGCACATACCATAAAGGAAAGTAAAATGGAGGATCGTGATACCAGTGTGGGCCATGACAAGAAAATAGTAACCAGTTCTGAAGCTGCTATGCCCAACAACACACCAATAATACCGCCGGTTACACTAATCATGATGGCTTCCACCAGGAACTGTAGCAAGATATCAATACCACGGGCACCGATGGACATACGCAAACCGATCTCTTTGGTACGTTCTGTTACTGATACATACATAATATTCATGATGCCAATGCCACCTACGATCAATGAAATACCGGCAATGGCGGTCAGTAATACCGTCAGCAACTGGCTGGTGGAACTGAAGGTGTTGATCAGTTCTGCCTGCGTACGTACCAGGAAGTCATCCTGGTCACCCTTCTTTAGTTTGTGCGAAGTGCGCAAAATATCACTGAGTTCAGCAGTAGCATTGTCGGTACTGCTTTCATCGCGTGCAGAAGCAAATATGTTCTGGATATAGGTAATGGCCAGTATCCTTTTCTGTACAGTGGTGTAAGGCGCCAGTATAATATCATCCTGGTCCTGCCCAAAAGCATTTTCTCCTTTTTCGGCCAGCACACCTATTACTTTAAAAGGAATACCACCGAAACGGATGATTTTTCCTACCGGCTCTTCACCGGCCGTAAAAATGTTTTCAACAACTGTTTGTCCTACCAGGCAAACTTTAGCTGCTGTATTTACATTTTCATCTGAGAATGGAATACCATCTTTTATTGGCCAGTCACGAATGGTCAGATACTCAGGGCTTACACCCTGTATAGTGGTAGGCCAGTTATTGCCACCATAGATTACCTGTCCGCGACCAGACACGGCCGGAGACACTGCGGTAATATATTGTGCCTGCCGCCTGATTGCCGTAATATCATCCAGTGTAAGTGATTGTACGCTGGATGCATCCAGCCTGGCACCACCGCCTACTGCCTGGTTGCTGTTAGGCCGTATGGTAACCATGTTGGAACCCATGCTGGACAACTGGCTCTGGATACTCTGTTTGGACCCCTGCCCGATGGCCACCATGGCAATCACCGCTGCCACACCAATAATAATACCGAGCATTGTTAAAAATGCCCGCATCTTGTTGCGTTGCAATGCACGCAGTGCAATCCGGAACAGGTTAATGACATTCATACTACAATGCTTTTATTGTTATCAGCTTCAGGTATATACAAAACCGATCAATAATCATCATTGGCCGGCAGTTTGGCCAGTTCTTCTTTGGCTGATTTTACATTTTCGTTCTTTGCATCTTTGATCACTTTACCATCTTTCAGGGTTACGGTTCTGCTGCTGAACGCTGCGATATCCGGTTCGTGTGTTACAAATACAATGGTCTTGCCCTGTGCCTGGTTCAGTTCCTGCATCAGTGCCATGATCTCGTACGATGTGCGGGAATCGAGGTTGCCCGTTGCCTCATCTGCCAGGATCATTACCGGTTCATTGACCAATGCACGTGCAATGGCCACACGCTGCTGTTGTCCGCCGGAAAGCTGGTTGGGCATATGACCCAGCCTGTCGGCCAGTTTTACAGCTTCCAGCGCTTTCACTGCACGTTCCCTGCGTTGCCGTGCAGATACATTGGGATTATAGAACAATGGCAGTTCCACATTTTCCAATGCAGAGGTACGCGCCAGCAGGTTGTATGCCTGGAATACAAAACCTATTTTATGATTACGCAACTGTGCCAGCTCATTCCGTGAAAGATTGCCAATGGCTACATCATCCAGCAGGTAGTGACCGCTGCTGGGTTTATCCAGGCAACCTAATATATTCAGCAATGTGGTTTTACCGGAACCACTGCTACCCATAATGGTTACAAACTCGCCTGCTTCCACTTTAAACGTAACGCCTTTCAGGGCACGCACAATTTCTGAGCCCATTTTAAACTCACGTTTCAGATCCTGTATATCTAATATCACTTTTGCCATGCTGCGTATTTTGTAACTGTTTTTTTAACGGGGTCTGTTACCTCCTCCGCTACCACTGCTTCCGCCACCACTGCCGCTGCTACCGCCGCGTCTGGCCGGCATAAACGGACTTCTTACCTGGCTATTGCTACTTGCACTACTGCCTCCGCCCTGGTCTACACCATTTACCACCACATCATCCGGGCCTAGTCCTTCCAGTACCTGTACAAAAGCATCATCAGTAATACCTACCTGTATCACTCTTCTTGTAATGGTACTATCCTTTTTTACCCATACCACCGCGCGTTTGGGTTTAATGGCTGTATCCTGTACTTCATTCAATTTGGCATGATGCTTTTTCAATGCATTCGTATCGGCCGGTGTGTTCAGCGAATCATTTTTCATCCCCGTGCGTTTCCCTTCCCCGCGCTGATGTCTGCCACCCTCTATAGTATAATTTTTCAACAAGGCTGAATCCGGTGTGAACTTGATCGCTTTGGCAGATACCAGTAATGCATTCACTACTTCGCGTGTATACACCGTGATACTCGCTGTCATACCCGGTTTTAATTTCTGTTGCTCATTGGGTGCATTGATAATGGTAACATACGTTACCACGTTGGATGCTACACTGGGTTGCAAACGGATCTCTTCCACAGTTCCTTCAAACACATCATCCGGAAAAGCATCTACTGAAAAGGTGGCACGTTGGCCTTTTTTTACATTCCCGATATCAGCTTCGTCTATAGCTGCACGCACCTGCATACGGGTAAGGTCCTTGGCTATTACAAACAATGTGGGTGTATTAAAACTGGAGGCTACTGTTTGCCCCGCACTTACATTTCTGGATAATACAGTACCATCAATAGGTGAATAGATATCGGCAAACGAAAGATTTTTCTTAGCAGATTTTAGTTGTGCATCTACGCTGGTCACATTATCTTTCGCTGCATTGTACTGGTACATAGCTGTTTCATAATCAGCCCGGCTGATGGCACCTACATCAAATAAACTTTTCTGCCGCTTGAAATTGCTTTCATTGTATACCAGTTGGCTCTGTGCCTGTTGCAACTGACCGGTATATTGTTGTACCTGCGCCTGTAGCAATACTTTATCCAGCTCTGCCAGCAACTGCCCTTTTTTTACCACAGCATTAAAATCAGTGTATACATATTTAATGGTGCCGGATACCTGTGTACCTACCGATACGGTATCAACAGGCTGTATGGTACCGGTAGCTGTAATACTGGTGGCAATATAACCGTAGCGGGGCTGTTCTGTTTCCACCACCACAGGCTTTTCCTTTTTACGAAACCCCCAGTACCATACTGCCACGCCTGCTATTGCCAGTACCAACAGAATAATCAACCATCTGAATTTTTTCATGTTCATACATTTTAATCTTGCCTGTAGTAGCTACAGCGTTACCGGAACACCGGTATAGAAATCGAAGATCTTCCGGTTCAGGATAGCACTGTATTTTGATTGTATATATGCCTGTAATGCCTGTATGTACAGGTTGCGTTGTTGTAACAGGTCTACCATATTCACTGCACCCAGCCGCAACTGCTCCCGCGTAATGTTATAAGTCTCTTCATTGGCCTTGAACTGTACATCTGCCGCAGAGAACTGGCTTTGTGCATTGAGCAGTGATATGTATGATTGTTCTACTGCCTGGTCCAGCGTAAGCCTGGTGCCCAGCAAAGAGATCCTTGCCTGCTCTATTTGTATTTTAGATTGCTCTATAGCTGTTTTTACCGTACGGTTGGTGAAGATGGGAATGGCCATTGACAACACACCACGCTGATAAAAGTTGTTGTTGAGCTGTGTAAAATAGGCGCTGGACTGGTTATCGGAATAACCGGATGCCAGCGAAGCGCCCAAACTGATGGTAGGCCATCTGCCTGCTTTTGATTTTTTCAGTTCCAGTGCCGCTGCATCCACTGATAACTGGCTGGCCTTGATCTCTGGCCGTAGTTGCAGGGCTGTCAGTTCAGCATCCTGCAAAGAAGGTAATACGGGTTGCACTGCCAGCGAATCCGGCGCCGCTATATCAAAATCAACAGCCGATGATAGTTGTAATATCTGTTTTAATGTCAGCAGGTTCTGCCGGTAAGTATTTTTTGCGGCAATGAGATTGTACTGATCAGATGCCACCTGCCCCTCAAACTGCAGGTAATCCTTACGGGCAATACTACCCGCATTGTATTGCTGGGTGCCCTGTTTCAGTTGCGCCTGTGAAGTAGCCAGTAAGGTATCGAGATAAACAATATTCTCTTTTACCAATAGTATATTCAGAAACGCCTGTGTAATCTGCAATGTTATACTGTTGATCGCAGCATCCACATTCAACTGTGCAATCTGCACATTCAACTGGCTTTGCCTGATGTTGTTATTGAGATACCCTGCATTGAATAAAGTAACGGAAGAAGAAAGTGAGTAGTTACTGGAAAAATTAGCCTGCGTTTGAAAGCCGCCCACTACAGGATCTGCATTTTTACTGTTCACCAATGCCTGCGACATAGCGCCTGATAAGCTGGGAAACTTTGCAGCCTTCGCCAGTAACATGTTCTGCTCTTCGCTCAACCGTGTTTGTTGCAGGCTTTGCACCTGCAGGTTGTTCTTACGCGCATATTCCAGGCAGGTTTGTAAATCCCATCTTAAAGGTGTTCGTAACAGGCTGTCCTGCACCTGTGCCATTCCTATAGAAACATTGAACAGCATAACTGCGCTTATACCAAAAAGGGATTTCCTCATACAAACTATTTTTGATCTGCAGGAATACAATGCTTATCGACCGGTAATGATTTGACGATTGGATAGAAATTTTCTTTCCGGGATTTAATACCGTTTACGAACACTTAACATTTTATTATAGCACTCTGCACAAACGCAAACCGGCATTACACTAACAGGATATGGTTTACACAAGCATAAACACCAGGCCTCTCACGAAAATGTGTAAATAAAGTCGCACCAATGATGATATGGTATATTCAACGAAGGAACTGAGCAAAAAGTTCTACACTTTAAATATAACAAAAAACACCCATATCATTAACAATAAAAAGCCCCGCCTTACGGCAGGGCATTGGCTTGTATTAAACGATGGCTGTTACTCTGTACGCAGGGAAACAACGGGATTGGCAAATGCAGCCTTCAATGCCTGGAAACTGATGGTAAGTAAAGCAATAAATAAGGCCAGCACACCGGCTATGGCAAAAAACCACCATTGTATAGATATGTGATAGGAGAAGTTCTGCAACCACACATACATGGCCCACCATGCCAGCGGCGATGCAATTACAAAGGCAATTAATACCAACACCAGGAAGTCTTTTGACAACAGGGAGAACAATGAGCCTGTGCTTGCCCCCAATACTTTACGGATGCCAAATTCCCGGGTGCGCTGTTCTGCTGTAAACATGGCCAGTCCCAGCAATCCCAGGCAGGATATAAAAATTGCCAGGAATGCAAAATAGTTCGACAGCTTTTCTACGATCTGCTCACTCTTATACAACTTCTGGTATTCTTCATCTGAGAACTGGCAGGTGAAAGGAAATTGCGGATTCAGTTGTTTACAAATACTTTCCAGTGAAGCCAGCGCCTCTTTGGTTTTACCGGCTTCGGTACGGATCAATGCCATTCCCCAATTCTCTTTCTCCCGCAACCGTATGATCAATGGTTTGATAGGATCATGTAAAGAAGCAAAATGAAAATCTTTCATTACGCCTACGATTGTTCCTTTCTGGCCCCAGAAAGTAAGTCGTTTACCCACGGGATCTTTATACCCTATTTTCTTTAACGCTGCTTCATTGATAATGTAGCCAACCGAGTCGGTGAGAAAATCTTTGGAGAAATCACGCCCTTCTTTCATATCCAGTTTCATTGTCCTGGTAAAATCATACCCCACCGATACCTGGGTGAACATGGGCATGATGTTCGGATCTTTACCATCCCAGTCTACACCTCCTGTACCATTTTCAAGACCTGTTGGTGATTGGGAAATGCGTGTTACTTCTTTTATGCCGGGCATTATCAGTGCCTTTTGTTTCAGTAGTGCATAATTAGCGGTCAGGTCACCTTCCAGTGGTATATACACCAGGTTCTCCCGATCGTAGCCCAGGTTTTTAGATTGTATATAACTCTGCTGCCGGGCAATGACAATGGTTCCGATGATGAGCAATGTGGATAGTGTGAACTGGAATACCACCAGGCCTTTACGAAACCATGCAGCGCCAGCACTGAACTTCAGACTGCCTTTTAGTATGCGTATGGGCTTAAAAGATGATAACATCAGCGCCGGGTAACTACCGGAAATAAATCCTGTTGCCAGCGTAAGCGTGAGCAGCATACCCCAGAATGCAGGCGAGGCCACCGGCAGCCTGATATGTTTGCCGGTAAGTCCATTGAAGCCGGGTAATAACAACAGGACAAATATTAAGGCTATCAGCAATGCAAAAAAGGATAATAACACTGCTTCTCCCAGGAACTGTCTTACCAGCGCAGCACGCAGCGCCCCTACCACTTTACGCACACCGATCTCTTTTGAACGTTTTACCGAACGTGCGGTGGTAAGGTTCATGAAGTTAATACATGCTATCAGTAGAATAAAGATGGCCACAATGCTGAATAACCGCACGTATTCAATACGTCCACCGGAAATGAACCCGTTTTTAAAATTGGAATACAGGTATATATCCTTATAAGGTTGCAAATGCAGCTCAATACGAAATGCTTTACCCTGGTCTTTATTATAGGTGTCAAGAAATTTCCTGATCTTTTTATCAACCGCCACAGCATTGGCGTCTGCTCTTAGCTGAATATAGGTTCTGGGACCATTATTGCCCCAGTCTTTTATCCAGCTTTCTTCATTTTTAAAATCTTCCCACGTAGTTATAAAATCAAAGTTCTCCGAACTATTACCGGGCAGATTGTCAAATACAGCAGTAACTGTAAAGTTTTTTTTGTTTTCATACCGTACCGTTTTTCCCATAGCGGCCTGTGCACTACCGAAAAAATCTTCTGCCATTTTTTTTGAGATCGCTATACTAACCGGCGTGGCAAGTGCAGTTTGCGCATTACCCTGTAATAAAGGATAGGTGAACATTCTGAAAAAATCTTCACTGGCACTGGCCCCGTTTTCTTTGATGATCTTATCTCCTGCTTGAAACGTATGGAAACTGGTCCATGAATATCCAGAGGCATATTGCACTTCAGGAATATCTTTTTTCATTGTTTCCGGCAACAAACCTGGCGTATAATATCCACCTTCTGATTTGCCATCAAAGTACTGACGTTCGTATACTATATACAGCCTGTCTCTGTTAACATGAAAACTATCAATGCTGCGTTCATGCTGTACCCACAAAATAATAAGCAGGCTGCAGGTCATGCCCATGGCCAGTCCGAATATATTCAGGAAACTATATCCTTTGTGTTTCCACAGGTTGCGTACTGCAACTTTAAAAAAATTCTTGATCATGAAAAGAAGATTGACAGATGTAAAAGTGCTTTGCCAAACACTACCAGGAGAGACGCACATCACCAAAAAATGTTACAGTCCCGGCGATAAAAATACCCGTAGCAAAGGCAGGAAAAAACGCCCCGGTGATCCTATTCTTTTTTGCTAACTTTGTTAGCATGAAGCGTTCGGGCAGTGCAGATCTTCCTTTACACTATGGCTATGTACCGCAATGGCTGGCAGAACGCATGGCCAGGCTGGGACTGGCTATCACAGAAACCATTATCAGTGAATATGGTAAGGCAGAAGTACTACGCCGGTTAAGCGATCCTTTCTGGTTTCAGAGCCTGGGTGCCGTAATGGGTATGGACTGGCATTCTTCCGGCATCACCACTTCTGTAATGGGCGCATTGAAACGCGCCATCAATCCACACGCTAAAGAACTGGGTATTTATATCTGTGGCGGTAAAGGAAAATCTTCCAAACAGGCGCCGGCAGAATTGTTATCTGTAGCCGACGCTACCGGCCTGGATGGTAACACACTGGTACGCTGCAGTAAACTCAGCGCAAAAGTTGATAACACGGCCATACAGGATGGTTTCCAGTTGTACACGCACAATTTTATTGTCAGTTCTGATGGTGACTGGGCAGTGGTACAGCAGGGTATGCGTACCGGTGATGCCACTGCACGCCGTTATCACTGGCATTCTGCCAATATCAGGTCGTTCGTGGAAGAACCGCACACCGGTATCTGTGGCATTAACCAGGGCGATATTCTCAATATGGTGGCCAGTGAAGCACAACCATCGCGCAATGGAGTGATGTTGTTATCGCAGGAAAAACCTGAAACCATTATGCGTGAAGCCATACACATGCGCCTGCCCGCACACCATGATGTACGCAATGAAGATGTTGATCTGAAAAGACTGGGAACCGTGTTGTGGCTGGCACATGAACAACGACCAGCCGATTTTGAAGACCTTTTATTGCTGGAAGGTGTGGGACCACGTACATTGCAATCGCTGGCACTGGTAAGCGAGGTGATCCATGGCACGCCGTCCCGTTTTAAAGACCCTGCCCGTTTTTCGTTTGCCCATGGCGGTAAAGATGGTCATCCTTTTCCTGTTCCCATCAAAGTGTATGATGAAACCATCCGTACGCTGCAAACAGCCGTGCAAAAGTCCAGGATCGGCGAGCAGGATAAACAACAGGCTATTCACAAGTTGCACCAGATTGCCGAACGTGCAGAGAAAAATTTTGTTGCCGCCGGTTCTGTTGACAAAGTAATTGAACAGGAAAGAAAAGATTCCTGGAAATATGGTGGCCGTACGGTATTTGGTAAGGCCAAACCGCCGGATGATGTACAGTTAAAATTATTCTGATCCTCTTTTTTCTACAGCACAATATTCTGTACCAGTACGCTTTTATCAGGATAATCGGTATTGAAATGCAGTCCGCGACTTTCTTTACGGAAATGTGCGCCTTTCACAATCAGGTAACCTACTGTGATCATATTTCGCAACTCGCACAGTTGTGGCGACAGTGAAGTGGTTTCATACAATGCTTCTGTTTCTTCCCACAACAGGTCCAGGCGTTTACTTGCTCTTTGCAAACGTGTGTTGGTACGCACAATTCCTACATAGTCACTCATTACCTGCTGTAATTCTTTCAGGCTTTGTGTGATCAGGATCATCTCTTTGGGCTGGGTGGTACCGGTGGCATTCCAGTCGGGAATATCCTGCAACCGTTCTTCATTTACCAGGTCGGCGGTTTTTATTTTTTCAGCGGCATCAATAAAACTACGATGGGCAAATACCATAGCTTCGAGCAATGAATTACTGGCAAGCCGGTTGGCGCCATGTAACCCGGTGCTGGCGCACTCGCCCGCAGCGTACAGATTTTTGATGGAAGTGCGGCCCCATTCATCGGTTTTAATACCTCCGCAACTATAATGTGCTGCAGGCGCAACCGGTATCATGTGTTTGGTCACATCAATACCAATCGATTTACACTTTTCGTAAATATTAGGGAAGTGTTCCGTAAATTTTTCCAACGGCATGTGCCGTACATCCAGGTACACATGTTCTGTACCGGTGATCTTCATTTCACTATCAATAGCGCGGGCCACTATATCGCGGGGCGCAAGATCTTTCCGCGGATCATAGCGTTCCATAAATGCCTCTCCGTTCTTATTGCGCAAAATACCCCCGTCACCACGTACTGCTTCGGTGATCAGGAATGACTGACCGCCTACTCCCGGTTCATACAATGCCGTGGGATGAAATTGTATAAACTCCATGTTCTCAATGCGGCCTTTGGCGCGGTACACCATCGCCACACCATCGCCGGTAGCAATAGAAGGATTGGTGGTAGAACGATACACCTGTCCGTTGCCACCGGTTGCCAGTACGGTTACCCTTGCCAGGATCTTTTCAATCTGGTTGGTTTCCAGGTTCAGTACATACACACCATAACAGGTAATGTCCGGTGTTGACTTGGTAACAAGATAGCCCAGGTGATGCTGGGTGATCAGGTCTACCACAAAACAGTGTTTTACAACTTCAATATTCTTACGGCTGTTCACTTCTTCCAGCAATGCACGTTCTGTTTCACGGCCGGTTACATCTTTGTGATGCAGGATACGGAATTCGCTATGGCCGCCTTCTTTACCCAGTTTATAATCGCCATCGGCTTCTTTATCAAAACGGGTTCCCCATTCAATCAGTTCCTGGATGCGATCCACGCCCTCTTTCACTACAATCTCCACTACATTGCGGTTACACAGCCCATCGCCGGCTATCAGCGTGTCTTCAATATGTTTGTCAAAACTGTCTTTTTCAAAATCCGTTACACCGGCAATGCCGCCCTGTGCGTATTTGGTATTGGTTTCATCGGCCTGCGCCTTGGTAATAACCAGTATTTTTTTATCAGGAAACTGGCTGGCTGTTTTCAGCGCAAATGTTAAACCGGCGATACCGGAGCCTATTACAAGAAAATCCGTTTGCATACGATAACCGTTCTGAATGTTGAAATAGTTTGGTAAACCGTTCTGAAAAACGTTTTACCACATACATGGTTCAAATTTATATGTTATTGCAACAGCTTTACCTGCTGTAAAACAAAAATGCCAATGGAATGGACCACCGGCATTCTGTGAATATGATCGGGTTGTTTTTAATACTCAATGGAATAAGAAAACTTTTCCGGTGTATCCAGCATCTGCAGCATATTGTACCGCATGGTCACTGTCTTCTTATCATCAGACAGTTTGATCAAAGGGTTCTCAGCTTTTTTTACCGGGCGTGGCAAATGGATGGTAGTGGTGTACAGCACTTCCATGCCGGAAGAGTTCAGTTGTTTCAGCTGTTCCATTTCCGGGCGGCTGGTCAGTGCTTTGAATTTGGCAGCATTTACCTTTTTACTGATCAGCCCGTCTTTTACCGTTACATCAAAAATGTCAGAAAAATCGCCCATGCCTGGATCAACAGGTGCATCCAGTGGTTTGCTTTTCGCTTCATCCTTACCACCGCCAAACATGTTTTTGAATACATCTGTCAGTCCTGCACCGCCTTTACCGGTTGACATCAGCAACTGCAGGTTATTCAGATTTTTATAAGGAAAGCTGGTATTGAGTTTAAACAGCTTGTCTTTGATATTCATTTTGAAGGCCAGTTTGCCATCTTTCATGGCTGCTTTCTGTTCCGGTGTAATATCTTTTGCAGAATCCAGTACACTGCTCATCAGGATAGTAGTGTCAATGGGGCGGTCCAGTCCTTCTTTGGCAAGATCTTCTTCACCGGCAAAGCTCTGCATCAGTTCCAGCAGTTGCCCCATATCCATATTGGTAACATAGGTGCCGCTGCCATCTGCATTGATGTTGATGTCTTCAGTAACCTCATAACAACTGACCAGCAGGAAACAGAAAAGGGTCAGCAGCAGGAATCTCACTTTTTTCATGTTCTGTATTTGCGCGAAAGTTAATTGTTTTCCCCGACTCCCAACCTGTACCATACGTTAAAAGCCATAGAGGCGCCGGGTTGCAGCACCTGTAGTCCCATACCATTGTTAAAACAATCCGGCGCGCCACTCAGGTTCTCAATAGCAATGCTGCGGCGATGCGGCGGAGTGTATAGTTGCAGATACGGATATCTTGCATTGGCAAAAATGGACAGTGTAAGCTGGTTTTGAGGGTTGTGCAGTACACAGCAAGGAGTTTCCTCAGCACCACTTAGCAGGAAACAATTGTCTAACTGACGCTCACCCAGCAGGTTGCCTTCAGCAAAAGTGGGTTCATCAATCAGTTTGCCGGTGGGTATTAATCTATCTGTAAATTCCAGCATCTTGTCAGATCTGAACTGCAGGTAACAATCGTTTACTGGTGCTCCCAACTGAAAATAGGGATGCCAGCCATCTGCTACGGGAATAGCGTCCTGATCCAGGTTCAGCAATGTGGTTTCTACCTGCAAGGTGCTTTCAGGATGCAGCGTATACCTTACTTCACATACATAGTCAAAGGGATAGCCGGGATCGTCCTGTTTGTAATGGTACCGCAGGGTAATGGACGCGTTGTTATCGTCTGCAAACTCGTCGGTTGGTTTAAACATTTTATTGTACAACAGTCCGTGAATGGCATTGCCATCTACAAACCTGGAAGCGATCTCATACTCCTGCCCGTCAAACAGGTACCTTGCATGGTTCAGACGGCATACAAACGGCGATAGTTTACTGCTTTTGTAGGAAATAGCCAGGCCCTTGTCCACATCGGCCTGGTCCTTATAATTGTCAATAATATTAAACGGGGCTCCGTTTACCGGGATAGAGAACGCATGCAGCAGGGCTCCGTAAGCAGGCAGAATATCAACTATTGTATTTGTTGCATTATCTTGCAGCCTCACTACCGATAAATCCTTTTCTTTGCGGTGCTCAATCGTAAAACTCATGTAACGGTTCTGTTGGTAAAAAAATTTTTTAAAATTAATTCATTCAGCACGTACCATGATAAAAAAAATCGGGGAAGTTTTCAGACAGCGTTTCAATAAAGAACCCCTCATTATAGCAGCCCCCGGACGCGTGAACCTGATAGGCGAACACACAGATTATAACGAAGGATTTGTACTGCCCGGTGCAGTGGATAAAAGGATCTACATAGCAGTAGCTCCCAATAACACCGATACCATCAATGTATACGCCAACCAGTTCAATGAAAACTTTTCTTTCCCGGTAAATGTCAGTCAGCCGCAGAAAGGCTGGATGAATTATCTGATGGGTGTTACACATCATATTCAGCAAAAAGGACAAACCATACAGGGTGTGGATGTGGTGATTGATGGCGATGTACCTGTAGGTGCCGGTATGAGTTCTTCTGCAGCTCTTTGTTCAGGATATGGCTTTGCGCTGAATGAATTGTTCAAACTGGGCTTAACCCGTATGGAGCTGGCGTTGATCGGTCAGAAAACCGAACATACGTTTGTTGGTGCCATGGTGGGTATTATGGACCAGTTTGCCAGCCTGCATGGCAAAAAAGGACATGTTATGAAACTGGATTGCCGCAGCCTGGAATACGAATACATTCCATTTGATTTCCCTGATTATAAAATTGTGCTGGTAAACAGTATGGTGAGTCATTCACTGGCAGGCAGCGAGTACAATGTACGTCGCCAGCAGTGTGAAGAAGGCGTGGCTATTCTGAAAAAGCACTATCCCGGTATCAATTCATTGCGCGATATTGAACCCGAACAATTGTTATCACACCAGGAAGAACTGTCGCCCATTGTGTTCGACCGTTGTTCTTATGTAGTATATGAAAAGGAACGTTTGCTGGCCGGTTGTGATGCCCTGCAGCAAAAAGACCTGGCAACCTTTGGCAACCTGATGTTTGCTACCCATGAAGGATTGAGCAAAAAATATTCTGTGAGCTGTACCGAACTGGATTTCCTGGCAGAAAGAGCCAGAACCATTCCCGGTGTAATGGGTTCCCGTATGATGGGCGGTGGTTTTGGTGGCTGTACCATCAACATTGTGAAAGCAGATGCCGTAGAAACCTTTCAGCAACAGATCCAGAAATCATTTGAAGGCCTGTTCCGCAAAGCACCTGAAGTATATATCACCCAGATTGAGGATGGTGTGCATGTAGCAGGATAAGATCGTGAAACGTTCAATGTGAAAAGACAAGATCAAACTCTAATATAAAGGCTTGCATCACAGCTGTGATGCAAGCCTTTTCACATCTCACGATTGACGTTTCACGTCCCCCCTATACTAACGGCTCTCTGCCATACGCAATCCATTCTTCCTTACTGGGACCATATACGCCCGGCACATTCAATCCTGCAAAACGCATCAGTACAGTGATCTGTCCACGGTGATGCGCCTGGTGTACAACCAGCACCCACAGCGATAATCCGTTCTTCCACATTTCTCCGTACATGTTCTGTTCTTCCAGCAGCTTATCATCATCCCAGTGGTCAACAATGCTATTGGCTACCAGGTCTGCAGCCCTTTCATAAGCTGCAGCAATTTCTTTTACAGTAGCATAGCTAGTAGTTTGCTCTTCAATAGGCAGTCCTACTTTATGCGGTAGTTCAGACAGGGTTTCAATAATATGATTGGCAAGCCGGCCAATGGTTCTGCCGCCGGGTACAGCTTCCTGCAATGATTCGTCTGTCAATGCGTTGAAGATCTTCAGTGTTGCCTCTTTTTCTTCACGCCAGCGGTCAAGAAAATCGTGGATGGTTCTGATCATAATAGTAATTTTTTATAAAAACAGTTAATTGTATTGTGTATACAAAATAACATGCGATCAGTGACAACCTTATGTCAGCAGCATGCAGCAGATGAAAAATATTTTACCGGTAATGTTCGGAAAGCCGTTGGGCAAGACGACACATATTTTCCTGCAGGGCTGCAGGTGATTCTACCGTTACCCCATCCGTATAGGTAAGTAACCAGCATGCAAAATAATCCAGGCAGCCGGTCAGGAATTTCATATACACGCCATCATCATGCACTTCTTCCGACACAAATCCATTGTAGTACCGGTATTCTCCCACATGTTTGGCAGTTTCCTTGTTAAAACGGACCACTACTTCTTTCAGGTCTTTATCGCGCGACATCATCTGCTGAATATACTGTTCCATAGACGGATGTTCAGCATTTTCAAAGGTCTGGTCGGTCACGTTCATTTTCTGTACACGGCTCAAACGAAAATCGCGGTAGCCATTGCGCAATTGACACCAGGCTATCAGGTGCCAAGCCTGTCCGTAATAGGAAACACCAATAGGTTCAATATTACGCTGTGTTAATTCATCACGGTAATTGGCGCGGTATACCAGTTGCACAATTCTTTTCTGGCCTATGGCGCTCAGTATAGTAGTAATATATTGTTGTGATAAGCCATCTGGTAAATGCCGTTGATAAACGTTGATCAGCGGCGTTAAGGTATCTACAAAGTCTTTGTCATTTGCACGCAACACCGCCTTCACTTTGTAAATGGCAGCCTCCATTTGTTTGCGCACAGAATCGTCTGTCAATTGCTCTGCCAGCTTTGCGCTCAGCAACAATGCAGTTGCCTCTTCCTGCGTAAACATTACCGGTGGCAAACGATATCCTTCCATTACGGAATAACCAACGCCAGCTTCCCCGCTTACGGGCACACCAGATTCTTCCAGAGCTTTGATATCGCGGTATACAGTACGCAGGCTCAAATCAAAACGATCGGCCAGTTGTTGTGCCGTTACCCGTTTTTTACTTTGCAGGTGTGTAAGAATAGCGTGCAGTCGATCAATGCGATTCACAGGTTGATTGTTTCTGGTTATGATTGTCTGATTCCCGAAAGTATATTAAGAGCAAATGATCCTAAAACACAATTATCCGTTACTGATTCCGTCAGGTAAGATACCAGCCCGGGAAGGTCTGTAGCTGGTATTTCACCAGCCATTTAATTCCACGTGCTATTCACCATCCACTACTCCTACTGCCTCTTCCACCCAGGCATCATGTTCTTTCAGCAGGTTGATGAGTTCTTCCACGGCAATAGCACTATCCACATTCCGTTTCACTACATCTTTCCCTTTATACAACGTGATCTTTCCGGGACCACTTCCTACATACCCAAAATCTGCATCGGCCATTTCACCGGGACCATTTACAATACATCCCATGATGGCGATCTTTACGCCTTTGAGGTGATTGGTCACAGCACGGATCTTCGCAGTTGTTTCCTGCAGATCAAATAAAGTACGGCCACAGGAAGGGCAGGAAATATATTCCGTTTTAGAAATACGGCTGCGTGTAGCCTGTAAAATAGAAAAAGCTGTATTGTTCAGGAACTGGTGATTGTTTTTTGTTTGCAGGTAGGTGCGGCCACTCACTTTGTTGTTGCTGATCTTTGAGGGATCATTGATCAGCCAGGTGCCATCACCCATACCATCCAGCAACAATGCACCGGTATCTGTTGAAAAATGGATCAACTGTTCATCAATAGTTATATCATGACTTTCCACTGCCAGTATTACAGGGTTGGCGACCCCTTTGTTGATCAGTTCTACCACAAACCTTCTTACTGAAGGCATAGCATGCGGGTGTGATGACCACAGACACAATACTGCTGTGCTATCGTTGCAGATAGCCTGCAATATATTGTCTGCCACCGGCGTATTGGTGTCCAGTGTTATAAAGTTCAATGTACCGGAACGCTGTGTCTGTTGCAGGTATTCTTCCGGCATAAAGAAAGGATAATACTTTTCTTTATCTGTTGCCTGTAGCCAGGTATTATAATCGCACAGTACTTTCAGTGTACCGGGCAATGCAAAGTTCAGCAGCTTATTCCCCGTATAGATAAAGTCAGCCGCAGCATCACCAATGGCCCATTTGTCGGTCATCTCGTTATACGTATATCCAACAGCCTGCAAATCCTGGTGTGTAATGTGGTGTGACAACATAAAATCAGCTATCACTACCGGCACCTGTCCGCCGCCAATATTGGCAATAGCATATGTTTTACGTTTTGAAAATTCAAATGGTGAATACGGCAACTTTGTTACCGGTGCTATTTCCGGCACTGTAGTCGTGATAGCAGCTTCGCGTTGTGTATACCGTTTTACAAGATCCTTACATACCGGTATTTCAAATTCCGGGTCTTCTGTCAGTGAAACACGGATGGTATCGCCAATGCCATCTTCCAGCAAAGCGCCGATACCAATAGCCGATTTGATACGGCCATCTTCGCCGTCGCCGGCTTCAGTAACGCCCAGGTGTAACGGATAGCATTCACCAAATTCATGCTCCATAGTTTGTACCAGCAGCCTGTACGCCTGTACCATTACCTGTGGATTACTGGCCTTCATACTGAGAATGATGTTGTGGTAACTTTCATCACGTGCAATACGCAGAAACTCCATAGCACTTTCCACCATTCCCATCGGGGTATCACCATAGCGGCTCATAATCCTGTCGCTCAGTGAACCGTGATTGGTGCCTATGCGCATGGCAGTTCCATACTCACGACAGATCTTTACCAATGGAGTAAAGCGTTCACGGATACGTTCAATTTCCTCTGCATATTCTGCGTCGGTATATTCCAGTTGTTCAAACTTTTTCTTATCTACATAATTGCCGGGATTCACCCTTACCTTTTCTACAATACGGGCGGCAATTTCTGCAGCATTGGGGGTAAAATGAATATCTGCTACCAGCGGTGTTTTGTACCCGCGGCGGTGCAATTCATTTTTGATATGGAGTAAATTTTCTGCTTCTTTTTTGCTGGGTGCTGTAATGCGTACCAATTCTGCCCCGGCTTCTATACAACGGATACTTTGCTCTACTGTAGCCAATGTATCCATGGTATCGGTGGTGGTCATGGTTTGCACCCGTATAGGGTTAAAGTTTCCCAATAACAGATCTCCAATCCTTACTTCACGGGTTTTCAATCTTTTATACGCTGTCAGAGATTCACAATAAAGCTGCATACCGGGTTATGATTATTAAGACTGTAAAGGTAACGAAGAATTTGCTCCGGTTTATTACCGAAACAATTGTATAACTTCCTGTTGCTGAACTGTATGCCCGGTATATCATAAACAAGTATTAAAATTCTCCCGGGTCTCCGCCTGGTCAGGTTCTATCCTGATTTCCCCATTGTTTTACTGCTCAATGACTGAAACCCTTAGTTTGTACGCTTTAAAGGGCAGGAAAGACGCAGGAAGGTGGGGAGAAGGTATAAGGGAAAGGTTCAAATTACAAGGTACAAGGAATGCATAAACGGCATTTCCGGCATAAACGGCAAGGGGGAATTTGAAAATGAAAGAATTGCCTGATGGTTGGGGTTGCTGTGTTTAGTACGGCTTTTCGTGGCTTGCAGCCGGGAAGACTTATTCTACAGCCTTTAGCCATCTATGATAAATTTCAAACATTGAAGGAATGAACTACCAATCCTTTTCGGGTTGTGTTACTGAGCGGGCGCGGTTCTGTTGCATTTTACGCTGTACTTCCTGCTCTTTCTGTTGCAGTGATTTGAGGTATTGTTCTATTTTCTTTTTATCCAGTTTGCTTTGCTGCGGTTGTGGCTTTGGTTTCTCTTTCTGCTGCTGCTGTTGTTTTTGTTGTTGCTGCTGTTTGTTCTCTTTCTGTTCGTTCTGCTTGCGCAGCTCTTCCAATGCCTTTTGCAGATTGAAACGCGTATCTGCATCATTCGGATTAAGCTTTAATGCATTTTTCCATGCATCAATACTCTCCTGCAATTTCTTTTGTTTTGACAATGCTACACCTTTGTTGTAAAAAGCTTTCTGCTTAAACACTTCGTCAGCATTATCTGCCGCCGCATCAAAAGACTGTTCGGCACCAGCAAAATTCTCGCTTCTGAATTCTGCATTGCCCAGGTTATAATTGGCTATTGCGTTCTTAGGATTCTGCTCTACCGCTTTTTTGTATTCAGGTAACGCTTTATCATATTCCCTTTTACGGTATAGTTTGTTTCCCTGGCGTATGGCAGTATTTTCCTGTTGCGCCTGTGCAGCACCGGTTACCAGCAACAACAATATGATAAAAACATTACGCATCTGTACGGGATATTTTCCATTTTTTTTCAGGAAAAAAGAATTCGGCTACCAGCAATAACAGGGCAAGTCCTAAAAACCATTGAAAATAGTTCCTGTAGTTTTTAAATGCACTGTCTTCCAGTGAATCCTGTTCTATGGTTGATAACTGTTTGGCAATGACATCTACAGCCGTATTAATATCCTCCAGGTGCACATATAACCCTTTGGTATTGGCCGCCAGTTGCTGCAGTTCTGATTCGTTCAGTTTGGAGATCACTGTATTACCGGCCTCATCTTTTTTATATTCATTGGTACCCGGATCTAAGATAGGGGATCCTTCCGCAGAACCAATACCCACCGTATTGATCATAACACCATTATCTGCCAGCTTTTTGGATAATTCCAGCGCCTCGGGATCGTGGTCTTCGCCATCGGTAATGAGAATTATGGATTTGTATTTTCGCTCCTTGCTGTTAAAAGCCGTATTGCTCATCCGCAGTGCCTCTGCAATAACAGTACCCTGTGTGGGTACCACATCCGGACCAGCCTGTTGTACATACATTCTTGCCGCTCCATGATCAGAAGTAAGCGGCATCTGCATATATGCACGACCGGCAAACAATACCAGCCCGATACGATCATCCTGCAACTGGTCCATTAACCGGTACACTACCTGCCGGGCTCTTTCCAGCCGGTTGGGCTTGATGTCTTCGGCCAGCATACTTTTACTTACATCTATGGCTATGACCACATCCAGGCCTTTGCGTTGCACCTGGTCCATTACACCTTGTTGTTGAAGATTGGCAGCACCCAGTATTACCAGCACAACAGCGGCAGCAATGGCAATAAATTTTAACAGAAAATGAAACGGTGCGTAATTGCCGATCAGTTCCTGTACCAGCTTTGGATTACCGATCTTTGCTGCTGTTTTTTTCTTCCACCGCAGCGATTGCCAGTACAGCAGTACCAGTAAGGGCACCACTATCAGGGCAATCAGGTATTCAATATGTTGAAAACGAAAATTCACTATGTATAAGGATGCAATTTGTCAGCCGTAAATTATCAAGAATTGCACCAGGAAAGAAATTTAGGAATATTTTATAGCTTCTGCAACCGGAAACTATTTCTTGCCTTCCATAAATCCGTATTGTTTCAGGATATCTTTCAGCATTTTTTTCTGTATTGCTGTAATATCAATCGTGACATCGGGTGCGGTAGTCTGTATTACAAAAAAATACGGATGCACATTTTCTTCTATCCAGCCGGCCAGCCAGCCTGTTGTACGACCATCAGGTGTAACGCCCGAACCGGTCAGGTAGCTTAGTGAATAGTTGGCATTGCTTTCCTGCAACAGCATGCTGCGCACCAGGCGCTGTGAACGTTGCTGAAAAGGCAATTGATCAAAGTATAGCTTTTTAATGATGCCCAGTTGTTCATCGGCAGTAACACGTGCAGAGTTATCCAGCCAGAAGGTGTCCAGGTTATTCTGGATCCGCAATGTATCATACCGGCGTGCATAGCCCAGGGTATCGATCCAGTGTTGCATAACCGGTTTGCCAATGCGACGTGCCAGCTCACGGAACCAGCCGGTGCACGACGTACGGAAGGCCTGTCGCAGGGTCATATCTTTACCGCAGGCAGTATCTATTGCAATGCTGCCGGAATCGGCAGTAATTACAGAGCTGGTATCATTTACCGCACCGCTTTCAATAGCGATCAGTGAATTGATAATATTAAAAGAAGTACCCGCGATATAGATGCTATCACTGAAACGTGCAGGTTTGTAAATAGTAAATTGCCCCTGGCCATTGTCCAGTAAACCGAAAGAACCGGTTACATGATTCTCATCGAAATATTTTTGCAGGCTGTTGTCTTCAGTAACATTGTTGGGCGAACAGGCTGCAAGCACAACCGTTACCATACAGGCAGCCGCTATCCATCTGATCATATCTTGGGTAAATTTGCGCAAAGGTAAGTTTGTATACGCTATTAAACGATTCCGGGGAGATTTTTGCATTCAGCAGCCAACAAGGGCCATTGCTACATTCAACGCATCACATTACTGTTTTGTCAATACTGCTTCCTGGTAACTTCTTACACCATAACTGTCTGCGAACGGTGAATCTTCCGTGCCTTTTCCGGTGGTAGCAACAGCCTTTGTAGCATAGGAAATGAACTGGATCTTCATACGGCCATTCTCTATACGGTATGTGTTGACAATTGTAGTGTTCTGCACAGAAAATGCTCCACTGAAGACATTTCCGATCCAGTATTGATCCAGCAGGATACCGTTTACTTCATCAATCATCCAATGTCCTTTGGCCGTATCAATAGGTTTTAAAATATACGGCCTGTTATCTTCAGAAGGTTTGCCATATACCAGGTTCCAGGTGTATTGCCCTGCGGTATCTTTCGACGGCAGTACATGCAACTCCATATTCACCTGTTTAGGTTCTTTTGCACCGGCAGGATACCAGTTCAAAGTACCTTTCCAATGACCAATAAAATCTGCGGGGAAATTATTTTGTGCCTTTGTGGCACAGCCTGCAACAACAATAAGCAATAGCAGAGAAATACTTTTCATCATAGTAACAGGTTAATGAACGAAAATAACTTTTCGTTTTTTATTCCCCGCTCCGCTCTTCATTATTATCATTCTTTCGGCATGCCATATTTTGCTATCAGCGCCAGCAATACACCGTTTGTCCAGCCAAAGCCATCTTGTGAAGGATACTCGCCGCCACCTGCTTCCAGTTTGGTATCTGCCACATTGTATTTCTCCATCATTTTACCGGTACGGGCAAATACATCCACATTCAGTTTTATCCAGCGGTAGGCAATATCACGGGCCAGGTCTTTTTGTCCGCAACGGTCAAGTCCCCATATAGCCATCCATTGTAAAGGCGCCCAGCCATTGGGAGCATCCCATTGCTGACCGGTTGTTTCGGGAGTAGCTACAAGTCCACCGGGTTGCAATAGTTTTTCCCGTACCTGTACGGCTACCTGGCTTGCCAGCAGGCTCATATAATCCAGGTTGCGTGTAAAAAAACAGAAGGGATATAAACCGGCAGGTGTAATAACGTCTGTTTGCCTGCGGGTAACGAGGTTGTAGTCTGTATAATATTTTAAGGCTTTGTTCCAGCAGTATTTATCAATAGCCAGTCTGCGGTTATCGGCTTTCTTTCTGTATGCAGCAGCTACGGAATCTTTTCTGCGGATGAGGTTGGCTTTGGCGATCACCAGTTCCATTTTGTACATCAGGCTATTCAGATCCACCGGCACCATGTCTGTAACACGTATAGTAGCCAGTGTTTTTTTGTCTGTAAGCCAGCGGCTGCTGAAATCCCACCCGCTGGCTGCTCCTGCGCGCAAATTGGCATATACCTCTTTGTTGTTTCTTTTGGTTTTGGCAGCAGTCTCCACATCTTCTTTATAGCTTTCCTGGCGTGGCACCGGGTTATCATCCCAGTAGCGGTTCAGTACACTGCCATCGGGCATTTTTATTACACGGTCCAGTTGCTGACCGGGTTTTAATTTTGCAGCACCTGCCATCCAGTATTCGTACTCTTTTTCCAGTACCGGCAGGTAGTTTACATAAATGGAATCACCTTTTATACCCGCCAGCATTTCTACCATCAGCGAAAAATAGGGAGGCTGTGAACGGCTTAAATAATAAGTACGGTTTCCATTGGGAATATGTCCATACTTGTCAATGAGATAGGCAAAATTTTTCACCATATTGTCAATCATCTCCGTTTCCCCGCTTTCGCGCAGCCCCAGCATGGTGAAATAAGAATCCCAGTAATAGACCTCACGAAAACGCCCACCCGGTACAATGTATGGATAAGGCAATGGCAACAGTGAGGATTCCTGTGCGGCATTGAAAGCGGTGGAATCAGCAGCCAGTGTAAGCACATCGGGTTTCCTCACCAATACACCCCACAGATTTTTAATGTGCATAACCACATCTTTTTCTTTGGTCACATAATTCAGTTGCGGTGTATGCGGTAATTCAAAATTGTCTTCTATAAATTTCTTCAGGTTAAAAGAAGAACCTTTCAATTTGTTATACTCCTGCACTATTTCTTTGGGATTGCGTTTAGGCAAACAGTCCACAAAGGTTTTACCATCCGGAAAAACATTCTGCATCTGCACCTCTTTGAACAATTCACCATACACAATGTCCGGAGTAGCTGTAGCCTGCCCTGCAGACATTTGCCATGAGCAAACCGCCAACCACAGAAAAAGAATCAACGCTTTTTTCATACCAACACGTTTAGTAAGTTTCTGGATTTAAGTTACAGATAAAGCACGAGGTCCGAAGTCTGAAAATCGCAAACTCAATCATTCACTATTTAATATCGTTGAATTAAGAAATTTTAATTCCCGTGGGTGAGGCACCTGCCGGTGAAAGTTCCGTGGCCGGTGAAGACACAGCACCGGCTAAACGACATTGATTCATCATTTGCAACTCACCACTGACCATTCACTCCACTCTATAAATTATAGAATCTTTCTGCATTCAACCCAAACACATTTTCCCGCTCTTCTGTTTGAAAATTTTCCATGTATTTTTCCAGCAGACTTTTCCATTGCACATACATACCGGAAAGAAGCATTACAGGCCAGTCGCTGCCAAACATCAGCCGGTCTGTTCCAAAAGCTTTGAATACAATATCCAGGTAAGGATAAAAATCAGCAGCACTCCACGTTTTCCATGTAGCCTCGGTAAACAAGCCAGATAATTTGCAATACACATTGTTGTGTTGAGCAATGGCATTGATCGCAGTTTTCCAGTCATCTATCTTTTTATGTTTGATATCCGGCTTGGCGCAATGATCGATCACGAATTTCTGTTCAGGAAATTTTGCCACCATGTCAATAGCTGCCTGTAACTGGTGGTGATAGATCAGGATATCGTAGGTATAACCGTATGGCTGCAATGCAGCAATGCCACGCTGAAAATCTTCACGCAGTAAAAAATCATCCGGCTCACCCTGCACAATATGCCGCCATCCTTTGATGACCGGGTATTGTGAAAAATGCTGTAGTTTTTCTTGCACATCACCGGCCCGCAGATCAACCCAGCCTACCACTCCTTTGATCCATGAATTGGTTTTTGCCAGTTCGGTTAAAAAACGGGTTTCTGTTTCCGATTGGTCTGCCTGTACAGCTACCACGCCGTCCACACCATTTCTTTTCAGGGTAGATGCCAGGGTGGCCGGCACATAATCCTGCTGCAGCACCTTCATGTCGTTGGTGATCCACGCATCGCGCACTTTGTCATACTTCCAGAAATGTACATGACTGTCAATGACATGAATATCAGAAGTACCGCCTTCATGTTCATCAATCGCCTGGTAAAACTTTCTCATTCTGCAATCTTTTTTGAAAACCGAATCTACCCACATTTTCCCTGTAGACCAAAATCCTGCAATACTGCCATATTAAACTAACACTCATTAGTTTTTTGAATTAACTTTACAGCGCTTTTGTGTATTTACTTGCTATTTTATGAGTTCAATATCAACTTCTAAGGTCCGTATAGTGACCGCAGCCTCGTTGTTTGACGGACATGATGCCGCCATTAATATTATGCGCCGCATTATGCAGGCCAAAGGTGCAGAGATCATTCACCTGGGACATAACCGCTCTGTAGCGGAAATAGTAGAGTGTGCCATTGAAGAAGATGTGCAGGGCATTGCCATTACCAGCTACCAGGGTGGTCACGTAGAGTTTTTCAAATACATGAAAGACCTGCTGGACCAGAATGGTTGTGGCCATATTAAAATTTTCGGCGGCGGCGGCGGCACCATTCTGCCGCAGGAGATCACCGAACTGCACCAATATGGCATTACCCGTATTTACAGTCCTGATGATGGCCGTAAAATGGGATTGGAGGGCATGATTGAGGATGTAATACAACAATGCAGCGCGGCCGGAAATAAAGATCAGAAAACAAATGCTTACTGGCAGGCGCCCACCAACTGGAACGGGAAATTGCCATTGGGCGAAAAAAAGGATATCCGTCGTATTGCAAGGGCCATTACCATTGCAGAAAACGGACTGGAAAACGAATCATTTGCAAAAAATATATTCCCGGATAATAAGACTGAAAAACCGCATAGCAACATTTCTGACCACTCCTCTTCCGGAGGGCAAAGCACAGGTAGTCCTGTAGTACTGGGTATTACAGGAACCGGGGGGGCCGGCAAATCATCTGTTACCGATGAACTGGTAAGACGTTTTTTACACGCGTTTACCGACAAAACCGTTGCGGTAATATCGGTAGATCCATCCAAGAAAAAAACTGGCGGTGCGCTACTGGGTGATCGCATTCGTATGAACAGTATTCATTCCACGCGCGCATATATGCGCTCACTGGCCACACGCGACAGCGATGTTGCACTGAGCGCCTATGTGGAAGATGCCGTGGAGATCTGTAAACAGGCCGGTTTTGACCTGGTAATTCTTGAATCTGCCGGCGTAGGCCAAAGTGATGTAAGCATCCTGGACTATTGTAATGTAAGCCTGTATGTAATGACACCTGAATATGGTGCAGCATCGCAGTTGGAAAAGATCAACATGCTGGACTATGCCGATGTTATTGCTATCAATAAATTTGACAAAGCAGGCGCATTGGATGCTCTGCATGATGTACGTAAGCAATATAAACGCAATCATAACCTGTGGACCGCCCGCAATGAAGAGCTGCCAGTGATCGGTACCATTGCTGCACAATTCAATGATACCGGTGTAAATGCGTTATTTGAAAAGCTGCTGGCTGTTATTACGCAGAAAACAGGTGTACAATGGGGCGAGCACATATTACTGCCCGGTAATAATAGTGCCGAAGAGGAAACCTCCAAATCCATTGTAATACCACCCAAACGTGTTCGTTATTTATCAGAGATCGCAGAAAATAACCGTCAGTATGACGCCTGGGCAAAAGAACAGGCCGCCATTGCCTCTAAACTATACCAGGTGCAGGGTGTAGAAAAAGAACTGGGTAGTTTAACTCAGTTGACCACTTTGCGCGAGCAACTGGAAAACCAATTGGATACTGCCTGCAAAAAACTGCTGAAAGACTGGCCCACTATACAGAAGAAATACGCCGCTGACTTTTTTGAATACCAGGTTCGTGATAAAGTGATCAAACAACCACTTACCACTACCTCATTATCCGGCACACGCATTCCAAAAGTAGTGCTTCCCAAATACAAAGACTGGGGCGATATTCTCCAATGGCAGCTACAGGAAAACCTGCCGGGTGAATTTCCCTATACAGCCGGTGTATTTGAACTGAAACGCCAGGGTGAAGACCCTACGCGTATGTTTGCGGGGGAGGGTGGTCCTGAACGTACCAATAAACGCTTTCACTATGTATCGGTAGATCAGCCTGCTAAAAGATTGTCTACTGCTTTTGACAGCGTAACATTATATGGTGAAGACCCCGATCATCGCCCTGATATTTATGGCAAGGTGGGCAACAGCGGTGTAAGCATTGCCACAGTAGATGATGCTAAAAAACTGTACAGTGGTTTTGATCTTTGTGATCCTAAAACATCTGTCAGTATGACCATCAATGGCCCGGCACCGATCATACTGGCCTTCTTTATGAATGCAGCCATAGATCAGTTGTGTGAAAAATGGATCGAAGCCAACGGACAATGGGATGCAGTTAACCAGAAGATCACTGAAAAGTTTGTACATCTTCCCAAACCCATATACTATAACCCCGCCGCACCAGAGCGTTTACCAGAAGGCAATAACGGGCTTGGATTAAAACTACTGGGTGTATCTGGTGATGAAGTATTACCCGGGGAAGTATATGAAAAAATTAAAACCGAAGCACTGGCACAGGTACGTGGAACGGTACAGGCAGATATTTTGAAAGAAGATCAGGCACAGAATACCTGTATATTCAGTACAGAGTTTGCGCTGAAACTGATGGGTGATGTGCAGGAATATTTTATCCAGCGAAACGTACGCAACTTTTACAGCGTATCCATCAGTGGCTACCACATTGCCGAAGCCGGCGCCAATCCTATTACACAACTGGCATTTACACTGTCCAACGGCTTTACGTATGTAGAGTATTATCTCAGCCGTGGCATGCACATTGACGATTTTGCACCCAATCTTTCTTTCTTCTTCAGCAATGGCATGGACCCTGAATACAGCGTAATAGGCCGTGTGGCCAGGCGTATCTGGGCCAAGGCTATGAAGAATAAATACAAGGGCAATGATCGCAGCCAGAAACTGAAGTATCATATCCAGACCTCCGGTCGCAGTTTACATGCACAGGAAATTGACTTTAACGATATCCGCACTACCCTGCAGGCGCTGTATGCTATTTACGATAACTGCAACAGCTTACACACCAATGCCTACGATGAGGCGATTACCACGCCTACAGAAGAAAGCGTACGCAGGGCAATGGCCATTCAACTGATCATCAACCGCGAGCTGGGCAGTGCCAAAACAGAGAACTTTATACAAGGCTCTTTCATTATTGAAGAATTGACCAACCTGGTGGAAGAAGCGGTACTGACAGAGTTTGACCGCATTACCGAACGCGGTGGCGTACTGGGAGCCATGGAAAGAATGTACCAGCGCAACAAGATCCAGGAAGAAAGTCTTTACTATGAAAGTCTGAAACATACCGGTGAACTGCCGTTGATCGGGGTGAATACCTTCCTCAACAAAAAAGGCAGTCCCACCGTATTACCGGGTGAAGTGATCCGCAGTACTACAGAAGAAAAAGAGCAACAGATACAAAACCTGCAGGCATTCAAAAAAAGGAATGAAGCCAAAGCAGCCGCCATGTTACAGCAACTGAAACAGGCCGCCATTCAGAATGAGAACCTCTTCATCACCTTGATGGAAACCGTCAAATACTGTACATTGGGACAGATCACGCATGCCCTGTACGAGGTTGGCGGACAGTATCGTCGCAATATGTAATACAGTTATCAGCTAAATAGTCAGCGGGCGGATATTCACGAAATATTCGCCCGCTTCGTTTTATTTAGCTTAATTCGCGTTATGCAAGCAATGATCTTTTCTGCGGGATTAGGTACCCGTTTTAAACCCTGGACGGACAAGCACCCGAAAGCACTGGCCATTATCAACGGCAAAAGCCTGTTGCAACGCAATATTGAATACCTGCAGCAGTATGGCATTACAGACATTGTAGTGAATGTGCATCATTTTGCAGACCAGATAATGGAGGCGATTGAAACGCATAATGGATGGGGAAGTCATATCCGCATCAGCAATGAAACAGGTGCTTTACTGGAAACCGGTGGTGGTTTAAAAAAAGCGGCTCCCCTTTTCACTGCCGATACCATTTTACTGATCAATGTAGATATCCTTACAGACCTCGACCTGGCTGCCATGATCAGTTTTCACCAGCAGCAACAGGCGCTGGCTACGCTGGCTGTAACCGACAGAAAAACTTCACGCTATTTTTTGTTTGACGGACACAACACACTTTGCGGATGGCAGAATACCAAAACCGGCGAAGAACGCATCAGTCGCTCTGTAACGCCACTGTTCCCCAAAGCATTCAGTGGTATTCATATTATTGATAAAAAGCTGGTATCATTCATACAACAGGAAGGCAGGCTGGCCATTGTAGACCTGTATCTTGAGCTGGCAAAAACACATACGATCAAAGGCTATCTGCATGACTACAGCCGTTTTGTAGATGTAGGAAAACCCGAAGCGGTTGCCATTGCCGAATCTATGTTCGTATAATTTAGGGAAGACATCCTTTAAGAAGGATATCTTCCCCGGTACGTTAATTAATTGTAAAGCAACTTCTCCAACAGTGGTATCCTGTACCTTTATTGCCAGTACAACCAACCTTAATGAGAAAGATAACGTCAACAATTATTGCAGTTACCTTATGTTTATCTGTAACTGCACAAACGCCATCATCTGGTGCTACTCAACCAGTAGCATTGCCCAATGGCTGGCATCTCAGTCCAGCAGGAAGTTCTTTACAATTAGGCGATCTGCCGCTTAATATTGCGGTATCGCCGTCTAAAAAATACATTGCCGTTACCAACAACGGACAAAGTGTACAATCCCTGCAACTGATCGATGTAAAAACAGAGAAAGTATTGCACAGTGAAGTGATCCCCAAAAGCTGGCTGGGCCTCACTTTTTCCGGTGATAACAAATACCTCTATGCTTCCGGTGGCAACGACAACTGGATACTGCAATATGCAGTAACAGATAGTAAACTGGTTTTAAAAGACAGTATTATACTGGGTAAAAAATGGCCTGTAAAAATTTCACCCGCAGGTATTACCATTGATGACAGCAGGCAACTGCTGTACATTGTAACAAAAGAAGACAATGCATTGTACATAGTAGATCTGAACACTAAAAAGACTGTACAAAAGATACAACTGCCGGCTGAAGCTTATACCTGTTTATTATCTCCCGATAAAAAAGAATTATACATCTCCCTGTGGGGCGGCGATAAGATCCTGTTTTTTGATACTGATAAAAGACAGTTTACAGACTCTGTTGCTGTAGGTGACAACCCCAATGATATTTGTCTTACTAAAAAAGGACGTTATCTGTTTGTGGCCAATGCCAACGACAATACAGTTTCAGTACTGGATGTAAAACAAAGAAAAGTACTGGAAACACTAAACAGTGCTTTGTATCCAGATGCGCCGAATGGCTCTACCACCAATGGTGTGGCGCTCAGCAACGATGAAAAAACATTATACATTGCCAATGCCGACAATAACTGCCTGGCAGTATTCGATGTAAGTCAGCCTGGCTACAGCCGTTCAAAAGGATTTATACCCACAGGATGGTATCCTACCTGCGTAAAAGTGATCGGCAAAAAGATCTATGTAACCAATGGTAAAGGGTTTTCTTCTATGGCCAACCCTTATGGTCCTAACCCTGTTAAGAAATTCCAGGATGTTAACTACCAGGGCGGTGATCTGAAAAAACCAGCCTCTGTTCAATACATTGCCGGGTTGTTTATGGGTACACTCAGCATCATTCCCACACCAACCGAAGCAGAAGCAGGTGTGTATTCCAAACAGGTATACGACAATACTCCTTATCATAAAGAACAGGAAACAGTTGCTGCCGGTGAAGCAGGTAATCCCATACCCATGAAAGTAGGTGATGCTTCTCCCATTAAACATGTTTTCTACATCATTAAAGAAAACCGCACATACGACCAGGTACTGGGCGACATGCCGGAAGGGAATGGCGATAAGCAACTGGTTCTATTTGGTGAAAACGTTACCCCCAACCAACATGCATTAGCGCGTGAGTTTGTGTTGCTGGATAACTTCTATGTAAATGGCGAAGTAAGTGCCGATGGTCATAACTGGACTATGGGTGCCTATGCCACCGACTTTCTTGAAAAAACATGGCCTACCAGTTATGGTGGTCGCGGTGGCACTTATTCTGCTGAAGGGAATCGTGAAATTGCCAACAATAAAAAAGGGTTTATCTGGGATCATTGCAAACGTGCCGGTGTCAGCTACCGTACATATGGCGAATTTGCAGATGCCGGTAAACCCAATATCCCCGTATTGAAAGATCATCTTTGCCCATACTACACTGGTTGGGATATGGGCACACGTGATACTACCCGTTTTTATCAATGGCGCAGGGAGTTTGATTCACTGCTGGCTATTGGTAAAGTACCACAGTTCAATTCCATCCGTTTTGGCAACGACCATACAGAAGGATTGCGTAAAGGCAAACCTACACCGTTTGCCCACGTAGCTGATAACGATCTGGCAGTAGGTCTTTTTGTTGAATACCTCAGCAAAAGCGCTATCTGGAAAGAAAGTGTTGTATTCATTGTAGAAGATGACGCGCAGAACGGACCAGACCATGTTGATGCACACCGTTCTACAGCCTATATAGCAGGAGGATTGGTAAAACGTCGTTTTGTTGACCATACCATGTACTCTACTACTTCCATGCTGCGTACTATGGAACTGATACTGGGCATTCCACCAATGAGCCAGTACGACGCAGCTGCAACACCCATGTGGCGTTGTTTTTCTACCACGCCGGATATGACTCCTTTCAGCTCCATTGCTGCCAACATCAACCTGAATGATAAAAATGTGGCCATGAATGAGTGGCAGCAACGTTCTGAAACATTCAACTTTGCCAAAGAAGACGCCATCCCTGATCTGTTGTTCAGCATGGTGTTGTGGCATGGCATTAAAGGAAGCGATGTACCTTTTCCCGGTCCGCGCAGGGCAGCTTTCCTGAAGCTGAAACCCGGCAAAGAAGATGATGATGACTGAGAATGACTTTATACTATTGATATGTGTAGCATTTTAACTTCTACGGCCCGCAATATT
>LGYU01000025.1 GCA_001302245.1 Chitinophagaceae bacterium PMP191F | reverse complement strand
CATGTTAGGGGGAAGCTTACAGCACCCTTGTAAAATGGCAACACTACTCATCGTCTGGCTGCTACCTTATAACCTGAAGTTTACTACCAGCATATAAAAACAAATGAGCTGGCAATCAAAACCAGCTCATTCATACATTTAATTTTCACAGATAACAATATGCGGTACAGTAGTTAATATAAATACAAAAGAAAAGTCAACGGCATGCATTATTACAGCTATAAAGGCATCCGTAACAGCCTTTTCAAAGTAGGGCTCTTATACATTCAAAAGAAAAGGATTGGCATGACTACCAACCCTTTTACATATTTTAATTTTTAGCAGGTGACATTCGGAACACGACTAGCCTATCCCTACATTACCATATTTCCACAATCTTATTTTCTGCACATTTAATATATAAACAATCAGTACCGACTATTAGTTCTTCAAATAAATCCGGTAAGCCATATTCAGCTATTACACTATATGTAAATCTATCTATTTTCACAACTTCAAGTTCTGTAATAACATAGACGTATTCTTTAAAAAGTTCGGTAGTTATAAAATTATAAAAAAGAGGAATCTTTAATATTATCAAATAACTATCAAAATCTATTATCGAAAAATTCCGATCAATGCCAACACAAAAAACATTTTGATTCAATTTAGTTAATTCGGGTTGTATGATTGTACTTTGCCAAGCTAAGCCAAAGCATTCCTTTCCATTTGTAATTACCCCAAAGCACCTACTAGTAGCTATATCATTGAACAAAATAGGTATAATCAGTTTATTAAATTCATCTTCATGTAATCTCTCTAATATGACTTCCATAATTTGATTTATTTAAAAATCTTAGGAATAATAGTACTAACCGATGGAAGGCTATTCATATTCCCTCCACTATAAAACAAACCAACGTCAATACTACCTTTATTTCCAATATTTATGCTTTTCATTATCGTAGTTCCATATTGACTCGTTTTTGTCGATATAACAGTTCCCTGACTCATTGCTTTATGAAATACGTTCGACAATTAAAGCTCATAAGTAAAAAGATATTCTTCAAAATCAATATTATTCATTTTCAGTTTCAAGTGTTTTATTAAAAGCACCATTTATAATATCAGACATTTTATCCTTATACTTCCTTGTTGCCTCCTCCACAGAAAGCATAGTAAACAATACTTCCTATTTAGGTAAGTTCTGCGCTGATACCTTTTGCATTGTCTGCATTGGTATTTCTGTGCTGCCTTATAAAATCCTTTTTTAATGCAACTTCCGTTACAATGATTACAAATCATAGCTTCAGGGGACGTTCGGAACAAGATAGATTTTACAACTCAATATAGAGGCTATTCCGGAGATGATAATGGTTTTAGCAGCCCGTCTTTCCACACATTTTTTACCACAAAAAACAAAGGAATTGACTGATAACCAACTCCTTTACATATGTTATTTTTACGCAAGTGACGATCGGGACACGACCCTCTTATTGTATCAACAATAGTTGTGATAATTTTCGAACACCATCACTCCAAAAAACACTGTATACGCCGGGTTTCAGATCTTCAACCTGAATAATTGTTCTTACATCATTAGGTTTCAGAACAACTGTTTTAACATTTCTTCCTGTCACATCTGCCACTTTAATCCAGGCATGACCATCATATACAGGATGACTGATAACAACCCTGTCTCTTGCAGGATTAGGACTGATCAGCAGTGCTGTATTATCCCATTGTGATTTAATGCTTACCACCTTACTATAGGAAAATGCTTCATCTTTATCTATCATTCTCAATCGGTAATAATATGTTTTGTCTTTACCGATTGTATCAGTGTAATTATAAAGCCGGGTAGAAGCACTGTTGCCAAAAGCTGTTACCAAACCAATTTTTATAAACTCTTTTCCATCAATACTTCGTTGCACCTCAAAAAAGTTAACATTAACCTCCTGGCTGGTTGTCCATTGCAATATTGCATTCTCTTTTTTACCCGATACATCAAAAGAAAGTAGTGTAACCGGCAATGGCCTGTTGCCATAGCTGCTTACAAAAAAGCCGCTGAATCCAATTACATCAAAGGTAACTTCCCACCATTGGCTGTTTGTATTCCAGACTATTTTATCGTCATCAGGATTAATTTCAACTGCACTGCCGGAATAAGATCCAGGTAAACTGGTAGTACTGAAGCCATGATACTGGTATACCCGCAATGCAGCTTTTCCGGCAGCATCATAAGGTCCCGTTGGCAGATTAAGTCCATGCGCAGGAACTGCATTAAAATTATCAAACTCCTGTTGGGTGAAATACAAGGTAATAGTAGCAGTAGCCATTGCCGCATTATTAACAGGCTCAATATCATAATGGCGCTGTACATAAGGCGTTCCATTGTGCGTGTTCACCACATCATCAACAGTTACTTTACAGATAACAGGCCCACTGACAGGATTATTTCCCGAAGGAATTGTAGTTGCTTCCGCAAGCTGATTTCTGTACACAGCTACCGTTTCGTTAAATATTTCCGTGACTACAATATCTGGTTTATTATCTCCATCAATATCGCCACAAACAATATTTGCAGGCAGTTGCCCCCTGACATATTTTTTGCCAGGTGCAAACGATATGGCTCCTGTAGCATCGCTATTATTTTTAAATACAGTAAACCCATTATAACTGTTAATAGTTGTAACAAGATCAGGCTTGGAATCTCCATCCAGATCAGCAATAGTTACAAATTGATTGTAGTCTGCAACCGGGGAAGCGGCCTGTTTTTCAAAAGAAATATCAGATAAGCTACCAGTATTTTTAAATATATCAACCAAGTTATTATAACTGTCCGTGACAGCTACTGCAATGTCAGCTTTACCGTCATTATTCAGATCTGCAATTGCCAGGCATCTGGGCGGCAAACTGGTAGCAAAATCAATCTTCGGTGCAAATGAAACAACACCACCGGGGCTGGTATTTTTATATACTGAAATAGAATTACTTAACCAGTTTGCCACAACAATATCTGGCTTTCCATCTCCATTAACATCTCCGGTAGCTACCCAGTACGGGGTATTACCTGTTGCATAATCAACCCTGGGTGCAAATGAGATATCTCCTCCAACACTGGTATTTCTGTATACAGATAATATGTGAACAGCTGTATTTATTACAATAAGATCCACTCTTCCATCTGCATCAACATCTGCACCCGTAATACCATACGGGCGGCTTATTGCAGGGATATCAATCTGCTTATCAAACGAAATATTACCAGGAGTACTGATATTTTTAAATACAGAAAGTGAATATCCATCGTAAGCAACAGCGATGTCAGGCTTTCCATCTCCGTTAAAATCATTAATGGTGGAAATATACGCCGGACCTGCTGCATTCATATTAACCTGTGTTCTTGGCTCAAAAGAGATATTTCCCTGACTACTGTTATTACGCAGGATTTTGATTCCAGGAAAATTATAGTTCAGAGCAACAATATCAGGTTTTCCGTCGCCATCCAGATCGCTGATCTTTGTATCATATATGGAAGCTATGCTATAATCTGCTGCGACAAACTCTTTTCTCGCAGCAAAAGATATATCCTGAAACCCACGTCCGATAGTAGGAAAAGTAACTTTGAATGGAACTGTTGAAAATGCTATCAACCCTTCCGGTACTGCCACAGAAACAGGCTCAAATGTTACACCGGCAGGCACCTTTACTGTAATAGCATTGGTATTACCAGATAGTACTTCTGCTTTTACAGCACCAAAGCGAACGATATTTGCGGCAGGATTATCAGAAAAGTTGCTGCCGTTAATAGTAATTGTTGTTCCAACCGGCCCCGATTGCGGAGTAAACGAATAAATGGCCGGAACACGATAATATAAAAATCCGGGAACTTCTGCAGTACCTTCCGGAGTTGTTACACGAAGAGAACCTGAGCTTCCATTACCTACTATAGCAGTAATAACACCCGCAGAAACAACAGCAAAGGATTTTGCGGGAACCCCTCCAAAACTTACACCTGTGGCGTTTGTAAAATATTTACCGGTAATTGTTACTACAGAATCTGTGTATGATCCCCGGGGACTAAAAGAATAAACAACCGGCGGACTTACAAATACAAAACCGTCCCACAACACTGTTCCTCCTGGTGTTGATACCCTTACTTTTCCTGATTCGCCATTACCAGCAACCGCAGTAATAGTAGCATCATTTTCTACAACAAAGGAAGCAACAAGCGAATCGCCCAGAATAACAGCAGTGGTACCTGTAAATCCACTTCCTTTAATGGTGACAGATTCCCCCTTTCTGGCAGTAACAGGTGCAAACGAAGTAATGACCGGAAGTGGATAGTATATAAATCCTGATCTGGAGGCTGTGGTTCCATTGATTGTTTTTACAACAATATCCCCTGTATTTCCGGAACCAACTACTGCTTTAATAGTTGTGTGATCAATAATTTTAAAAGATTTTGCAAACGTGCCTCCAAAAGTAACCGATGTTACCTGATCCAGATACATACCTGTAATCGTTACAGTAGAGTCAGTACCGGATTTTTCAGGGCTGAAGGAAGTTATTACCGGCAATGGTATAAACTGAAACCATTGTGCAGAGGAGCTTCCCGAAGGAGCCGTAACAGTAACTTTCCCGGATGCGCCTTGCCCTACCGTAGCCTGAATAGTACTTGCTGATACTATTGTAAATGCCGCCGCGGGCACGCCTCCAAAAGAGACCGACTGTACATCTGTAAAATTTTTACCGGAAATAGTAACCACTGTGCCCGGTTTCGCTTCTATTGGATAGAAATATGATATTACCGGACGTTCTATATAAGTAAAACCGGCAATTATCGAAGTGCCACCGGTATTGGTTATACTTACGTTGCCCGACGTGCTGCTGTATCCAACAACAGCAAGTATGGAAGTATCCGACAACGTTCTAAAGGATGCAGCATCCCCATCTCCAAATTTTACGGCACTTGCACCTGTAAAATTATTTCCCCGTATCATAACAGTATCTCCCGAACCAGCGGCAGCCGGGGAAAATGCAGTGATACCAGGAGGTGGTATAAAAGTAAACCCGGCAGCAGATGTAACACCTCCTGTTGTTGTAATACCAATATTACCCGACGCTCCCGCACCTACTACAGCTTTAATGGTTGTAGCTGATACAACCGTAAATGAAGCAGCAGGAACGCCTCCAAAATTTACAGCTGTGACCCCTGTAAAATCAGTACCCGAAATGGTTATCTCTTTTCCACTACCTCCTGAAGCCGGCGTAAATGATGTGATGGTTGGTGCAGGAATAAACAGAAACCCTTCAGCGAAAGCATCTCCGCCTGGAGTAGTAACCGCAATTCTGCCCGAATTACCAGTACCCACAACAGCCTGAATAGTTGTTGATGAAATAACAGTAAATGATTTTGCAGATCTTAACCCAAACGAAAGCCCTAATACATTGTTTAAATTAATTCCTGTTATAGTAACAGTACCTCCAGCTCCGGCGGCGGCTGGTGTAAATGATGTAATAACAGGTGTAGCCTGGGGAATATAAACGAAACCAGAGGCCGTAGCTGTTCCACCAGACGTTGTTACTTTAATATCACCGGAAGCACCCACATTAACCCTGGCTTTGATAACAGTAGCTGATATCACTGCAAATGATATAGCAGGAGTACTTCCAAAACTTACTGCTGTAGCACGATAGAAATTACTGCCCGTGATAGTTATTTCATTATTCCAGGCTCCTTCAGTTGGAGTAAACCCATTAATAACCGGGGCAGGGGGAGTAGTATAAGTAAATCCCGTAAAGTTCGAAGATCCGCCAGGAGTGGATACGCGGACGATTCCGGTTGCACCCAAACCCACAATGGCCCTGATAGTAGTGGCCGAAACAACCTGGAATGAGTCTGCAGCTATTCCGCCAAAACTCACCACTGAGGTACTGTTAAAATTATTACCCGTAATAATAATTTCCGTTCCGGCGGTTCCTGTTGCAGGAGTAATTCCAGTAATAACAGGTACTGGTATAAACTTAAATCCGGAAAAAGTGGTTGTTCCTCCAGGAGTGGTTATAGTTATATCGCCAGATGCGCCTGTGCCAATTACTGCTTTAATAGCAGTTGATGATACTACTGTAAACGATGTGGCTGCCATACCACCAAATTGTACTACCGTGGCACCTGTAAAGTTTGCTCCTGTTATAGTAACAGTGCCTCCTGTTGCCGCCGAATCAGGTGATATGGAGATTATACGCGGAGGTGGAATATAAATAAAACCAGGTAAAGTATGTGTTCCTTCCGGCGTTGTTACGCTTACATTGCCAGAATCGCCATTGCCTACAATAGCACTAATAGAAGTAGGGGATACTGCACTGAACGATGCTGCTGGTTTTCCTCCAAAACTTACAGCTGTAACTCCGGCCATATTAAGACCGGTTATATTTACAACAGCACCGGTAGCTGCCCTGTCTGGTGTAAACCCGGTCAGAAATGGTTCTGTTGTTCTGTTCCGGAAAATATAAACACTGCTACTGAGTGCACTAGCCACTGCCATATCGGGCTTACCGTCTTTGTCAAAATCAGCCGCAGCAATTGCCATCGGACGATCACCCGCTTCATATTGTCTTACTGTACTGAATGCAATTGCACCATTTGTACCTGTATTTTTCAATACAGAGATAATTCCTGCATAGAAGTTTGTAACTGCCAGGTCAGCACGACCGTCACCATCAAAATCTGAAATAGCAATACTATAAGGATAATTATCGGTAGCAATATCCTGCTTGTCGCCAAATACAACGCTTCCAGCCGTGCTGTTGTTGCGGTAAATGGAAACAACCGCAGATGGATAAGAATACCCTACAACCATTTCAGATCTTCCGTCAGCATTAAGATCCCCAAACTTTACACAAGTAGCCCATGCTTCTGTTTCGTAAGTAACAGCAGGTGACAGATCTATATTACCAACTGTACTTCTGTTCTTAAAAAAAGAAAGGGTCTTATCATTATAGTTTACCAGAGCAATATCAGGTTTCCCATCATTATCTGCATCTCCGGCTGCTACAAATACGGGATTGATACCTGCCGTATAATCAATTCTGTCAGCAAACGATAGGTTCCCACCAGTGCCTGTATTTCTGAATACAGACAACGTATTGGCACCATAGTTCGCCACCAGCATATCCAGCCGTCCATCCTGGTCAATATCAGCAGCAGCTATATGCTCCGGTCTGGTTCCTGCAGCAAAACTTACCGGAAGATTAAAACTGATATTGCCGGGAGTACTGGTGTTTTTAAAAAAGAGGATTGTATTTGTTACGTTTCCGGGTATCACTACATCAGGCTTACCATCATTATCAAGATCGGCCACAGTTAAACCATAAGTATGGTTAGCCTGGGTATTGGTATTATACACCGGATCGGCAAATGATATATTATTCCCTTCAGTAGTGTTTCTGTAAACAGCAAAAAGTGAATATGGATTGTTTCCTACAACGATGTCCGTTTTACCATCACCATCTATATCCATCACAGTAACGTTCTGGGGCAACCCACTTGTTGCCAGGGTCTTTTTGGGTAAAAATGAAATTGTATCAGATACAGGTATTTCATTCTGAACTGTAATGGTAAAATATTCACCGGAATACGTATTGCTTACACTATTGGTCAGCACAGTAACTGGTTTACTTCCTGCACCAGAAGGTACTACCACCTTCAATATTGTTGAACTGGCGGCAATAACATTGGCTTGTGTGCCGATGGTCACTGTATTTTCTGATGCATTGGGGCTAAAACCTGTACCTGTAATTGTAACAATTGTTCCGGCTGGTCCGGACATTGGACTAACAGAGGATACAATATGTTGAGCAAAAACTGTTGCTGACCAAAAGCTACTTGTCAACAATAAAAAAAACAGCATGAACAAACACTTGCCCACTGCCGGTTTCAACGGGGAGTATAATTGCTTCATCGAAAGGGGTTAAAATAATAACAGGTTAACAGGGGATAATGGAGAGAAATGCTACGTTGCCGGAAAATAGCCGTGGTTAAAGGGTATTGGAGAAGAACAGCATTATAAAAATATTTTCCGGGCGGCAGAAAAAAGAGTATGTTTTCAAAAATAATCAAAAAAAACATACTGCAGCACTTATTGGTAACAGCTATTTTTTTTAATATCAATATCTGTAAAACAAATCTATTTTTTTCCTAATTCAACATTCGCTTTTTCATAATCAGCAGGAATACCGATATCAATAAAATAAGCATCCTGGATAATGCCAAACATAGGACGTTGGGCATAGAAGGTTTCCAGGTAATCTTTTTCGAAGGAGAATTTTTCAGGAAGGGATTCACTCAGCAAAGCATTTACCTGCAAGGCATATACGCCACCATTGATCAATCCGGTTTCATAATACTGCTTTTCTTTAAAGTTTTTGACAGATTGATCGCCATTCAGTTCTACCACACCATACCGGTCAAACTGCTGCATGGGTTTCAGCGATAGTGTACAATGTGCGTGACGGGAATTGTGAAAAGAAGCCAGTGCGGAAAGATCTATATTGAATAAAGTATCGCCATTCAGGATCAGCACATCTTTTTCTGTTGCTTTGGTGCATGCCAGCAGGATAGCACCGCCTGTTCCCAGCGGCTCTTGCTCTATTACATATTGTTTACTGAGATCGCCATATTGCTCATCAAGAAATTGTTCAATCACCTCATGTTTGTATCCCAGCGAGAAGATGAATTTTTCAATACCCTGTGTCTTGTAATAATCAATCACAAAGGAAATAAAAGGTTTGCCGGCTACAGATGCCATGCATTTGGGCAGGTCTGGTACAGCACTACGCAGACGTGTTCCCAAACCGCCCGCCAGGATGATGGCTTCTCTGATCATTACTTGCTTTTGTACAATGAATATTTGCCAACACTATTTGCCAAAGTATTGTTCTTCCACAAACTGGCAAACAATATGTCCCAGGGTAATATGGCTTTCCTGTATACGCGGTGTATTGGTACTGGGTACATTTACCAGATAATCACTCAACGGTTTCATTTTTCCACCTGTTTCACCAGTAAAACCTACTGTAACGATTCCTTTTTCACGGGCTACTTCAAACGCTTTGATAATGTTGGCTGAATTACCGGAGGTTGAAAGTCCTACCAGCACATCGCCGCTATTGCCAATTCCTTTGATCAAACGGGCATAGATCACATCATAGCTGTAATCGTTACCGACAGCAGTTAAATAAGAGGTATTGCAATGCAACGCCTCTGCAGGCAACGCATCGCGGTCAATATAAAAACGTCCTGAAAACTCTGCAGCCAGGTGTTGCGCATCTGCAGCACTGCCGCCATTACCACAAAAGTATACACGATTACCTTTCTTTAATGCAGCTACCATCATAGCAGCAATATCATCCACGGTTTTCAGCAACGCAGCATCCTGTAATATTTTGTTCTTTACGGCGATAGACTCGCTGATGATCTGTTTGATTTTTTCGGACATATAAAGTGATATGTTATAAATTATAGGTTGTAAGTAAATACAGTTAAGATATCCTTCCGTACTTCACACTTCGTACTTAGTTTTAAATTGTCCACGATGTTAATCCATGTTCGGTAAACTGGTAGTTTTTTACATATCCACCAAATTTTGACAAGGTTTCAATCACCGCATATTTGGCATTCCCCGGACAATAGAACGTCATAAAGCCACCACCACCCGCACCGGAGATCTTTCCGCCGGTAGCGCCTGCTTTAATTGCGGCTTCGTACAGTTCGTCCATCTGGCTGTTGGAAATACCTTCTGCCATTTGTTTTTTTTGTCTGAAACCAAAATCAAGGATCTTGCCGATCTCATGAATATTGCCTTTCAGCAGTGCTTCTTTCATCAACTGAGCCTGGTGTTTTAACTGGTGCATCGCCTCTATGGATTTCTCTTTTTTCTGCACCACGTTCTGGCTTTGTTTTTCAATGATCTTTGCAGACTCTCTGCTGGTAGCCGTATAATAAAGCACCAGGTTATTCTCCAGCTCAAACAGGTATTTCTGTTTTATACGCAGCGGGTTTACGATCACCTTATCTTCTGCATAAAACTCCATATAGTTCACGCCACCAAAAGTAGCAGCATACTGATCCTGCTTACCACCGGCCATACCCAGGTCTTTGCGTTCAATATCATAGGCAAGGTGTGCAATATCATATTCGCCCAATGGCAAATGCAGCATTTCTACAAATACGCCTACAATAGCCGCTACCAGGGTAGAGGAAGTACCCAGACCAGAACCCGCAGGCGCATCTACAAACGTAGACAACCTGAATCCTGTTTTGGGTAAACCATATTCTTTATTGATGCGGTTATATACACCTTTCAGCAGATCCAGCTTACCATTAATAGGTAATGTATCAGTCCATTCAAAACGTTCTTCTTCATTGCGATCCTGTGCCTGTAAAATGATCACATTCTCCTGCAAAGGTTCCAGGTTGGCATATGCATACAATGACACTGTTGCATTCAGTATCGCACCACCATACAGATCACTGTAAGGGCTTACATCAGTTCCTCCGCCGGCCAGCCCGATACGCAAGGGCGCTTTACTCCTGTAAATCATGGATATTTAAAATTGATACGTCAAAGCTATTGCAACACATTGATTTTTCACCACAACTGGTTACAGACCAGCCACCTCGGTAATCGCTTTAACGATATTGTGCCACGAATATTTCTTCTTTTCCCCGCGAAGGTGCGGAATAAAATAATTTTCACCTAATTCAAAGTACCTGTCAATGGCGCCGGCAATAGAAGCTGGTTCCGGGTCACATACCAGGCCCACTTTTTCATGTGGTACCAATGCCGGCAAACTACCTACATTGGTAACGATCATAGGCTTTTCAAAGTGATAGGCGAGGGGGGTAACGCCGCTTTGGGTAGCACTGCGATAGGGTTGTATCACTACGTCTGCCGCACAGAGATAGTATTTCACTTCGCTGTCGGCAATAAAGTCAGTTCGTAAAATAAGATTGTCCTTAATGTCAAGACGCTCTATCTGCTCCTGGTACGCTTTTGCATCTTCATAAAACTCTCCGGCAATAAGCAACTTGTATGTGACGCCGCCCTGCTGCTGTTTGTCTTTTAACAGCTTTATAGCCTCCAGCAATATGTCAAGTCCTTTGTATTTGCGGATAAATCCAAAGAACAGAATGATCTTGTCTGTCTGGCTTACACCAAGATGTGTACGTGCTGCTTCTGCAGACACCGGTTCACCAAAATTATCATACAAAGGATGCAATACCTGCTGCGCCGGTTTTTCGGCTTCAAAACTGCGAAGGTCTTTCATCACCTTTTCGCTCATAGTAATAAACGCGTCGCAGCCTTTCAGAAAATAGCGGGTAAAAGGTACATCAAAAGGTCTTTTTTCATGTGGTATCACATTGTCGGTAATAGCAACAATGCGGGTATGTTTATTTTTACGTGCATACCGTACAATAGTACCCAGTGCAGGCCCCATTAAAGGCAACCAGTAACGTACCACGATAATATCCGGACGCAGGCGCTTTAATTCATTGCCCACCTGCAGCCAGTTCAGCGGGTGTATAGAGTTGATCACCGAATAGACCGGCAATCCTTCAGGAGCAGGTTCTGAGGAATATTGTGTAGTACCCGGAAACATAAAAGACGGGTATTGCAGCGAAAAAGAGTAGATGCAGCAATCATGTCCTTCATCAATAAACTGTTTGCACAGACGCTGGTTGAAAGTAGCCAGCCCGCCACGCAACGGATGTCCGGGACCTATTATAACAATTTTCATATACTACAGGGTAATGATACCGGCATTACATGCACTCAGGCCTGCTCAATACCGATCTTTTTCTCAATAAGATAAAAGTTCCTGGTAGAGGAATTGCGCGCTATCAGTTCTCCCAGAAATCCTGCCAGGAACAATTGTGTTCCGATGACCATAGAAGTTAGTGATATATAAAAAGGCGGACGGTTGGAAATACTGTTCACCGGATCTACAATCTTGGCAATCACCAGGTATGCTACCATGGCAAAACCTATCAGGAAAAACAAGGTGCCGATCAGTCCGAAAAGGTGCATAGGACGTTTGCCATACTTACCTACAAACATGATGGATGCCAGATCAAGAAAACCATTTACAAAACGTTCCCAGCCAAACTTGGTAGTACCATATTTGCGGGCACGGTGTTCTACTACTTTTTCACCGATCTTTCTGAACCCTGACCATTTGGCCAGTACCGGTATATAGCGATGCATTTCACCATACACCTCAATGCTTTTAATCACCTTCTTCTTATAGGCTTTCAAACCGCAGTTAAAATCGTGCAGTTCTATCTTTGAAGCACGGCGTGTAGCCCAGTTAAAGAATTTGGAAGGTATATTTTTGGTGAGCGTATTGTCATAACGTTTCTTTTTCCAGCCACTCACCATATCAAAGCCATCTTCCGCAATCATTTTACGCAGCTCCGGAATTTCATCCGGGCTATCCTGCATATCGGCATCCATAGTGATCACCACATCGCCCTGGGCAGCTTTAAAGCCTTCATTCAGGGCGGCTGATTTTCCGTAATTGCGCTGGAATCTGATACCTTTAATATGATTGTTCTGCACACGCAGCGACTCGATCACACGCCATGAATCGTCCGTACTGCCATCATCTACCAGGATGATCTCATAGGTATACCCATGCTCATTCACCACCCGCTCAATCCACGCACACAGCTCAGGCAGTGATTCCTCTTCGTTTAACAAGGGTATTACCAGCGAAAGATCCATAAGGTTATTGGTTGAAAGAGTTGTTGTCAAATACGGGCTTGTTCTTTTTAACGATAGCAGCAATGATCAATGCAAAAATGAATGATATAATACACCCCAGGCCATATCCCAACAATACTTTGCCCAGAGAATAGTTCTCTTTCTTTGAGCCCTCTTCCATCATTTTTTCAATCTGCTCTTCCGATGAACCCAGGCGTTTGAACAAAGCAGCCATTTTTTCCATAGCAGCCTGTGTCATTGCTTCGCGAAAATCGGTATCAATAAAGTTCAGCAGTATATAGCTGAAAATGGTTTCCAGCAAAAAGCCCAACGCAAAAACTACAAATATGATCTTTAATGCTTCAGCAAAAGGCAGATAACCACCATTCAGCTTTTTAAGCTTTTGTGCAGCCAGTACTGCAATCAGGATGATCAGCGGATATTTCAGCCAGCCCAGTGGCCCCATGAAAGCAGACACCCCGCCCATATACAGGCAAAACATCAGTACAACCAGTATAAGGCCGGCAATCAACCCATATAAAGGACCAATGTTCTTTTTGGCGGCAATATTATTTTCCATATCAGATTATTTAAAGATTTATGCTAAATGTACTCCGTCTTTGTGAATAATTCCCCTGACTTTTCCGCTAAGCGTCTTTCCGATAAAAGGTGAGTTTTTTGACCTGGACCGGAAGAATGATTCTGTAACCGAAGTGGTTGAGCCAGGTTCAAAAAGAGTAAGACTTGCCTGTGCGCCTTTTTCAATAACGGGCACAGCCAGTCCAAAGATCCTGCGTGGCTGAATGCTCAGCAAATCAACCCACTTGCTTTCTGCTACATCCGGCATAGCCGTTTTCAGGGTAGCATAGGCTGTTTCCAATCCCGTCATACCATTTTTGGCATATTCAAATTCCAGCACCTTACTGTCATATTCATGCGGTTGGTGATGGGAGGCGATACAATCAATGGTACCATCCTTTACAGCCTGTTTCAGTGCCGAAACATCTGCCGGTGTACGCAAAGGCGGGTATACTTTCAGATTGGTATCGTATTGCAGCAGGTCTTCGTCGGTAAACAACAGGTGATAAGGCGTTACCGAACAGGTCACTGCCAGTCCGCTGTCTTTTGCCCGGCGGATATATTCCAGAGATTTGGGAGAAGTAACTCCTGTAAAATGCAGTTTTGAATCTGCATAACGCGCCAGTTTTATATCCCTGGCCACCATCAGTTCTTCGGCAATGATTGGTTTACCGGGCAATCCGAGGCGGGTAGACACAATGCCTTCATGCATCAGGCCACCGGCACCGATACTTTTATCATCCGGGATCTGGATGATAACCCCGTCAAAAGCCTTAACATATTGCAGCGCTTTCAGCAGTACACCGGAAGATTGCAGCGGATGGGTACCATCGCTGAACGCTATCGCACCGCTGGCACGCATATCGTACATTTCGGCCAGGTCTTTCCCTTCAGCGCCTTTTGATATGGCACCAATGGGCCGTATGGTAACCGGCAGAGTAGCAGATGCCCGGCTAATATATTCAGCCTGCGATTTGGTATCCACCACTGGTTTGGTATTGGGTAAAGTAAATACTTCTGTATAACCACCGGCAGCAGCAGCAGCGGCACCGGTTTGCAGCGTTTCTTTGTATTCAAGACCCGGATCGCCAAAGGCTGCAAAAATATCCACCCAGCCGGGTGAAACATGCAATCCATTACCCGATACTACCTGGTCGGCAGCAACGGTCAGCGTAGGCTGAATATCTTTAATAACGCCTGACTCGATAAAAATATCCTGTATTGTGTCGTGCAGTGATGACGATGGATCTGTAATCCGAACCTGTTGTATGAGAACCTTCATTGCAGAAAAAGTTGCGCGAAGATACAAAAAAAATGTTTAAAGTATGCAGAGCAAAGATTAAGGCTAAAGGATTAATTTACAAGGCACAAGTATAATTTCTGCAAAAAAATTATGCATGCCTGTTTCCACAAGTCCAAAGTATCCGGAACCACCAGCCACTTCATTCAACAATATTAATGTTACCAAAACTTTCACCAGGGTTTCTTTGATCTGCCTGTTCCTTTAGCCTGGTCAATATTACCCATCATTGCCCTGATCCTTTGTTCGGCTTCTGCTTTCGTTATTCCATTGTAATAGTCTCTCACAAACGGATGATCAAAATCTTCATGTGACATGATATAAGGTCTTCGATTTCCGGTCTGCGTAAAAACAGTGGTGGGAATACTTTCTTCAAATTCATACCCGGGTATACTATTACAAAGCCAGCCAAAATACGTTGTTTCGTGGCTATCATTGTTATAATTCTCCGAATAATCATATTCAAGACTTTGACAATGGTCGATGACTTTCTGAAACAACGTACACCGGATAAACCTGTCAGTTTGTTCGCTGTGCCTGATGACGCAGAAATCGCCGTCAATCTCAGCAATGCTATCTTTAACGGCCTGAGACATTATGTGATAATTATCCGGCGAATTAAATGTCAACGCCGGCCATTTATAATGTTCCTTTCCGCAACAACTACAGGTGTATTTAAATTCACTTGTCGTTTCTTATAATGTGCCAATATAAACAGAATAATCTATCACATCCATACTCTAAATGCCACCCGGGAACATTACTCCATGCGACAGATTCTCATCTTATCATGAATAACATTGCACTTCCTCAAGCACCCAATATACTTTTTCAACATTAAACCTTCACCCTTAAACCTTGCCACTTGAACCTTGTACCTTCCCCTTATCCACCATCTTTCCACCAACACAATTACCGGTAAAAGAACTGGCTGTCAATGGTTAGTTTTGAAAGAACGGAAGAAGATTGTAGCTTTCGGCATCACGCACGTCACAGGCGTTCCGCATCAGGCCTGCCCTGATGACGGGTCAGGCTATCACTCTGCATTACTTAAACCTACAATACATCAACACTCATGATGAATGTTCAACTGTTACGAAAAGCCATAGGGGCGTGGACGTTTTGTTCCATGTCGCTATTGGCTGCCGCTCAGACTGCAACACCGGCGGCTGTACCTAAACCTATGCAATGGAAACAGGTGTCCTCATGGCGGTCTGTTCAACCCTTCAGTGTTACGCTTTCGCCCGACGGACAATGGATGGCCTATGCTATAATGCCGGTAGAAGGTGATGGAGAACTGGTAGTACAGAAAGTACGCGACACTGTAAAACGCGTGTACCCCGTAGGCAGCATTTTTTATGGCGTACAATTTTCTGAAGACGGCAAATGGCTGGCATTTAAAGAAGCAGTGAAAGACAAAGAAAGAAAGGCAGCTGCTAAAATGCCCGGCAAACAGTTGTTCGATAAATTACAGGTAGTAGAACTGTCTACCTGGAAAAAAACAGAATACGACAAAGCGGGTGCCTACAATTTCAATGGCAAACAGGCCACACACATTGCCCTACAGGTGGTAAAGGAAAGAGCCATGGGTGCCAAACCAGATGATGCTAAAGGCGGCGACCTGTTGCTGGTAGAACTCAGCAACGGTAAAAGCCAGGGCTGGGGCAATGTATCAGAATTTGCATTTAATAAAGAAGGAAACCTGCTGGCTTACCTGGTAGACGCTACCGGGCAGAACGGCAACGGTGCTTATCTGTATGATGTAAAATCGCGCCAGGTAACCCTGCTTGATAATGATAAAGCAAGCTACAAATCGCTTAACTGGACAGAAAAAGGCGATGCCTTCGCATTGCTCAAAATGAAAAAGGACGAAAAGTTCAAAAGTGATAAAGGGATTGTAGTAGGCGTTAAAGTATCCAATGGAAGCTTCCCGGTTTTCACATACGATCCAACTAAAGACTCCGCCAGCTTTCCTGCAGGTATGACCATCACCGGCAATCGCCGTCCTTACTGGACTGACGATCTAAGCAGGCTGCTTTTCGGAATCCAGAAACTGGAGCCCGTTAAAAAAGAAGCTCCCAAACCAGACAGTGCAAAACTGGCCGCACGTCAGGATTCTATTAAAGCTGCAGACGCGGCCCGTTTTGCAAAGATCAAAGCAGATACTACCATCAAAACGCTGGATGATCTGCAAAAGGCTTTGGCAAAAGGTAGCCCTGCAGGCCCAAAACCGGCTGAACCTATTGATACTGTAAAACCTGATATGACCATCTGGCACTGGAAAGACAAGCGTTTGCAAAGTCGCCAGCAGGTAATGGAAATGCAGGATAAAAATTTCAATTACATCAGCCAGTATGATGTTACAACCAATAAATTCACACGTATCCAGGACAGCATCATCCGTTCTATGGATGTTTTACCCAAACAATTGTATGCACTGGGCGAAGACAACAGTGCTTACGAATGGGATCAAAACCTGGACGGTCAAACTTATACCGACCTATACCTGGTAGATCTGAAAACCGGAACCAAAACGTTGCTGTTTGAAAAAATGTACTATCCCTCATTCACATCCGCACCACGCGCTTCATGGGATGGTACCAAATTCCTGTATGGTAAAGACGGACAGTATTACATTTATGATATGCCTACGCGTACCAGCGTAAACATCACAGAAAAACTGCCCGCTTCTTTTGTAAATACAGAGGATGATCACAACGTGAAAAAGCCGCTGACATCACTTGTAGGATGGAGCGCAGACAACAAATATGTGCTGATCCGCGACCTGTGGGATATCTGGCAGATACCGGTAAATGGTAAAGACGAAGCTGTTAACCTTACACAGAATGGTAAACAAAACGCCATTCGTTACCAGGGACGTTTCCAGCTCGATCCTGAAGAAAAAGGCATTGATCTCAAAAAGCCCCAATACATCCGCATATATGGCGAATGGACCAAAAAAAGCGGTATTGCCCGACTGGAACCCGGTAAAATTGGTTTAAAACCCGGCGCAACCACCTTACTGTGGGAAGACAGCTATGTAGGCACTTTGCGTAAAGCAGATAAAGCAGAGGTATATGTTTTCTCCCGCGAAAAATTCAACCAGCCTACCGAATTTTTTGCCACAGACGCCCAGTTGAAAAACGAAACACAGGTCACCAAAAATGCTCCGGATAAAGATAAATATATGTGGAGTGCCGGTGTACAACTGGTAAATTATGTATCAGACAAAGGCGATTCGCTGCAGGGCGCATTGTTCCTGCCTGCAGGATATGAAAAAGGTAAAAAATATCCCACAGTAGTTTATTATTACGAAAAACTGTCACAAACGCTGCACAACTGGAACAATCCAGGCTTCAGCGGCACTGGCTGGAACCCCACCTTGTATACCAGCAACGGCTATGCGGTATTCATTCCGGATATTGTTTACAAAATGGATGATCCAGGTATGTCTGCCGTATGGTGTGTAATACCGGCTGTAAAGGCAGCTATTCAAACCGGTGTGATCGATGCTGATAAGATCGGCATTCACGGTCACTCATGGGGTGGTTACCAAACTGCATTCTTATCTACACAAACCAGCATGTTCAAAGCAGCGGCAGCGGGTGCACCGCTTACCAATATGGTCAGCATGTACGACCTGATTTACTGGAACAGTGGTGGTGGCAACATGGCCATCTTTGAAGCATCGCAGGGAAGATTTACCGGCGGCCCCTGGGAAAACTGGGAATCATACCTGCGCAATTCGCCCATTTACAATGTAAAGAAAGTAACCACACCGTTGCTGATCCTGCACAACGACAAAGACGGAGCGGTTGACTTTACACAGGGTATAGAGTTTTACAACGCCCTGCGCAGGTTGAAAAAACCTGTAGTACTGGTACAATACAAAGGCGAAAATCATGGTCTGGCAAAACTGGAAAATCGTAAGGATTATTCAGTGCGCATGATGGAATTCTTTGATTACTACCTGAAAGGTGCGCCTGCTCCGGAATGGTTAAAGAATGGTGTAGACCGTCTGCAACTGGATGAGCATTTAAATACCAGGGCTTTTGAAGAACAGCCATAAATATTTCAGACAATAAAACACTAAAAAGCTGCCCTTGTAAAGAGGGCAGCTTTTTTATTGATAACTGACTGCATATAGTTACAAAAAGGGACGACAACCGTAAGGAGTTATTACGTTTCTTTATCCATTCACCTGGCGCCATCCCTTATTCCTTTGGAGACGTGGATCGTGAAATATGAACGTGCATACAGCTCGTTGACTTCCTGCATTTTGCCGGCAATCGGCATTGTTTACAGCTAGTAGCAGAAAGCTAACCGCTGATACCGATATCTTTCCTACGCCTGTTCCAGCTTTAGGTAATGGTTCATAAAATTGAGATTATTCAACTCTTCCATGGCTATCATGGCGGGGGTATTATCCATTTCAATCATGGCTAAACCTGTAGATAAACCTGAGTGCATGTCGCGTATGATCTTTACAGAATTCACTTTACCAAAACGGGCAAACAGTAAATTAAGATGACCAACGGTGGTCATACAATTGAGATTACTGGCAAAAATCGTCATACAACAATTTTTAGAAATTAAGGACTACATGTTGATGGGCAGGAAAGCTACGATACAGAGGGGTAGAGGATAACAGGTTAGAGATAGAAAGCTACGATTATCCTGTGCGATTACCTAATTTATTTTCACTGTTACAACATTGCCAAAACAGCAAAAACGTTATAGGGTCAATAAATCACCAGCAGCCGGTCAGATTTCTTTTAAAATGATCTATTAAGCAGTTGGCGGCAGCAATTTCCTGGCAGATATTCTCCTTCAGCAACCCTTGGATCTTCCAGAGTCATCATTCAATGTCTTTAAATCAAGTAATTCTTTATCCGGCTGGTGAGATACCAGCCGTGTAAATGGCATAACGAACCACTTCAGAAAAATTTACTAATATTCACAATATGAGGCGTTTATGAGCGTTTAACTCCTTCACAAAGACTCCTTCAATCAGTTTCACAAATGTTTTAACATATAAATGCGTACATTTGCACCACTTATAATTGCTCCCTCCACTTATTTTACTCCCGCATGCATTGCAAGGTTCGTGAAGGTCAGATGTAAGGCAGGTAAAGTGTCTCCTTCTCCAACGACAGCCTTACCACAATCATTATTTAATAAAAATGCAAGAAGTGTTATTTGAAAATTTAGATCTCTCAGCTCCCATTTTAAAGGCGCTGAAACAACAGGGCTATACGGCTCCAACGCCCATACAGGCCCAATCCATCCCCCATATACTACAACATAAAGATATATCAGGATGTGCTCAGACCGGAACCGGCAAAACAGCTGCTTTTGCGATTCCTATTCTTGAGTTATTACACAGGCAAAAAAATGCGTCTGAAACACCGCAACCCGGTATTAAAGCGCTTATATTAACACCAACCAGAGAATTAGCCATTCAGATACAGGAAAATTTTGAGGCCTATGGTAGATATACAGGGCTTCGTCATCTGGTAATATTCGGCGGTGTATCGCAACATACACAGGTAATGGCACTGCGCAAAGGAATAGACATACTGGTAGCAACACCCGGTCGCTTAATGGACCTGATGAATCAGCAACTGGTAAATTTGCGCAATATTAAAATGCTGGTGCTTGATGAAGCAGACCGTATGCTTGATATGGGTTTTGTACATGATGTAAAACGTATCATCACCAAATTGCCTGCTCAAAGACAAACGCTTTTCTTTTCGGCCACTATGGCTCCTGAAATTATGAAGCTGGCCGATACCATGCTGCGCAACCCGGTTAAAGTGGCTATTACACCAGTATCATCCACTGCCGAAACAATACAGCAGTCAATTTATTTTGTAGACAAAAAGAGCAAGCATCCGCTGTTGATCCACCTGCTGCAACATACAGTAACCGATAACGTACTGGTATTTGCACGTACCAAGCATGGTGCAGATAAAATTGTGTATGGACTTAACCATGCAGGTATTAATGCAGAGGCTATTCACGGTAATAAATCGCAAACAGCCCGGCAGAAAGCGCTGCAGAACTTCCGTTCAAAACATACCAGGGTGCTGGTGGCAACAGATATTGCAGCAAGAGGAATTGACATTGAAGGTTTGCCCTTTGTTATCAACTACGATCTGCCCAATGTAGCGGAAACATATGTACACCGTATTGGCCGTACAGGACGTGCAGGAATTAGTGGTATTGCACTTTCTTTTTGCGATGCTGAAGAAAGAGCTTACCTGCGTGATATCCAGAAACTGACCACGCAAAAAATACCGGTGGTTGATGAGCATCCGTATGTACAGCAATTACAACACAACACTGTACATACAGTACAGGTACTGGCCAAACCAGCACATGCTGACGGCAACCGCAGGGGTTCATTCAAACCCCGCAGAAACTGGCGTCAACCCGTGAAAAAAAGCTAAATTGGTATAAAACCGTATATTCCGGCAGTGATAACACCAACCAATGCAACGTTTAGGTGTTATAAAGAGTAATAGATGGGTGATAGTTTCACAGGATATACCACGGTTTTAGCAACAGAACAAAACAATATTGTGGTTAATAAAAATATGCAACTATGACGAATGAGCAAATTGAAAAGTTTCTACAACAAAAGCAATTGGAGCAATCGCCTGTACGCATTAGTTTTAAAACAAGGAAACCTCTTGTAGGCATGTTTATTAAAACTGCAGACTACACAGAATTAAAGACAAAAAATTTCTGGCGTATTGTTGGCGAAGCGAATATTGAGAATTATAAAAAATCGAAAGATGTGAACCTCGCCAAAATTTACAGTGGTTCAGAGTTTACTAAACTTGCCGGTTACTGATTTTTTAAGGTAGTATTATACTCCTTTTTTGACTTTTTACCGGGTTGCCCGGTAAAAAGTTATCAGTTCAAAAACCGGGATCTACGTTTATAACAAGCCACCTGCCTGGCTATTATGTATAACAATTATGCTACGAACAGTAATAACAGGTACGGGCAGCTATATTCCTGCCGATATAAAAAAGAACAGTGATTTTGAATCCGGTACTTTTTATACGGAAAAAGGCAGGGTGATAGATCAATTGCCTGAAGAAATCATAGAAAAATTCAGACAAATTACCGGCATAGAAGAACGACGCTACGCCCCAGCAAACATTACCACCTCAGGCATGGCAGTAGCTGCTGCTACCCACGCCATTGCAGATAGTAATGTTGATATAGAACAGATTGACCAGATCATTGTAGCACACAACTACGGGGATATGCTGCCTGGCACTTTTCAGCCGGATACCGTACCCTCACTGGCTTCCAGGGTAAAACATGCATTGGGTATTAAAAACCCATCCTGTATTGCTTACGATATATTGTTCGGATGCCCCGGATGGCTGCAGGCTGTTATACAGGCCGATATCAGCTTCAGAGCAGGAGCAGCCAGCAAATGCCTGGTAATTGGAACAGAAATGCTTTCCAGGATAATCGACCGCTTTGACAGGGATAGCATGATCTTTTCGGATGGCGCAGGTGCCTGCATTGTTGAATATCTTGAAACCGGCGACAGCAACAGGGGCATCCTATCATCAGCCGTTCGTTCAGATTGCAGCACAGAGGTTGGCTATATTCATTTTGATGCTTCGTATGCACCCGATGCCACACCTGGCACAAGGTATATTAAAATGAAAGGACGCAAGGTATACGAGTATGCACTCAGCAAAGTACCGGTAGCAATGAAAGAGTGTCTTGACAAAAGCGGAGTGCCCGTCAGCGAATTGAAAAAGATCTTTATTCACCAGGCCAACGAAAAAATGGATGATGCCATTATAAAAGCCTTCTACGCGTTATATAATATTTCTACACCGCCTGCAGACATTATGCCTATGAGCATTCACTGGCTTGGAAACAGTTCTGTGGCTACCATACCAACATTGTACGACATGGTACAAAGAGGACTTTTACCACAACATCAGCTTTCACCGGGCGATGTAATACTTTTTGCTTCCGTAGGCGCTGGTATGAACATCAATGCCGTTTGTTACAGATATTAATAACTTCACAAATCTTTTTAGCTTTTTCTGCCCAATTGCCGCATCAGCCGGAAATGTGATGCTACTGCATGACGCATGGTAGGAAACTCGTGGTAAACGATACCAAACTCTGCGCAATTCTGTTTTACAATACGGTTAATAGCAGGATAATGTATATGACTGATACGGGGAAATAAATGATGTTCTACCTGGTAATTCAATCCTCCCACAAACCAGGAAATGATCTTATTACGTGGTGCAAAATTGGAGGTGGTATTCACCTGGTGAATAGCCCATTCGTTCTCTATTCTGTGCGTATCATGCTCTCCCACATACACAAAATCTGTTTCTTCAACAGCATGCGCCAGTTGAAACACTATTGCCAGGGTAAAACCCAATGCAATATGCATAGCAGAAAAACCTATCAGCCAGGGTAGCCAGCCTGTCATCAACACCGGTATTATTATATAAAAAGCCACATACAGCAGCTTGCTTAACCAGAAGATAAGATGTTCCCGTTTGCTCATTTTCTGCAGCGGTGTATGTTGTACTTTCTGCTGGAAATACTTGATGAAATCAAGAAAGAACACCCACGCAAAAGAAGAAATGGCATATACCAGTACAATGTAAATGTGCTGCCAACGATGCATGGGCACCCATTTCTGGGTGGTGCAATGGCGCAACAGCGGGCTTTTTGCAATATCATCATCAATGCCGTCTACATTAGTATAAGTATGATGAATAATATTGTGTTTGAATTTCCAGATAAACGCATTGCCTCCCAACGCATTTAGAGTTAATCCCATCAGATTGTTAACTCCCTCACGACGCGAATAACTACCGTGACAGGCATCATGCATTACATTAAAACCGATACAGGCCAGCAAAAAGCCGAGTAGCAGACTTAGCAAAATGCCCGGGATCAAAGGAACAGGTAACAGCAACAATAACAGGTAAATGACGAGTACACCCGGTACCAGAATAGCTGTTTTAATATACAGCTTCCAGTTGCCGGTTTTTCTTAATTGTTGCTGGGAAAAATAATCATCAACAGAAGATTTCAGAGCCTGGTAAAAAGTATTGTTCTTGTTATTAAATGTAACTTTAGCCATACTGGTAACGTAAAGGGTAGCATGTAAGATATGGTTTCTTTTCCGTTACCGGTCATTAAAGCATGTACTTATCCTGTTAAATTTTGAAAAAGGATGGAAATACAAAAGGCTCAGCACATAGGAAGACCTGCATGCTAAGCCTTTATAAATATTAATTGTCCCGGTTTATGATCGGTCAGTGTATTATATCGAAGTAAGCCACAGATAACGCTGCGCATATTTTCCCCAGCGTTTGAGGCTTTCGGCCATGGTTGTTTTTAACGTAACAACATTTACCTTTTTTCCTTTGGTCAATGGCTTAAAATCGTTTTCCTTCGGATCAACCATTTCCAGTTTCGTTGCAAAAATGGTCAGGTGCACGCGCGGCATAGCCACACCCAATATCATTCCGGGTAAACCATTGAAAGATTCCGGACCACCACTTACCGGAATTTCGTCTGTATAAAAAGCTACCACATACACTGAATCCATAATAACGGTTTCCGCACGGCGACAGTTAAAACCTGCAATTTTCCGTGTTTCAGAAGTGATCTTCCAGCTAAACTTTACCAGGCTGTCCTGTACCAGGAAGTTCTGCTCAAACACTTGCTTGTAAGCAGAGAATTGCTGGGTGGCAAAATCAGACTGCACTATATTTTCTGTAGCCGGCATACTGCCAAACATACTGGTCTTATTATTATCAGAATTATCACGACCAGGTTTGTACACTGCACGATTACCTTCAAAACTCAGATCAAAATACGTGATGTTGAATTGGGGAATCATCTTTTTTAGCTGTTCACTCCAGTCACCATCATCCTCAAATTGTTTGTGCATGTTGTATTTGCGTTCAAACTCAATTTTTCCTTTGGTAACAAACTGTGGGGGTTGTGCCATCAGCGAAACGCTCAACAGGCAAACAGTACAAAAAACAATGATATATTTCATAACAGAATAGTATATGGGTTTAGAAATCACTGGCAGGAGCAGCGGTACCTTTTTTGGTGAAATTCCAGGTCAGCTTCATCAGCCAGAACCTGCGGATAGTATCATAGGTCCTTTCCGTGATGTTGTTGCTGGAAGCATTCCTGTTAAAACCAATGTTCTGGTTCAGGATATCGTTTACACTGAATTGCAGCAGCAACGACTCATCTTTCAGGAATTTTTTGCCTACAGAAGCATTCCATTTTACCACGTTGCGGTTATTGGCAAACAAGGCCGTTTTTTCACGCAGGTCAATATCGGCATCTGAACTGAACTCAAACTTCGCCGGCAGGTAAATAGTAAAGCTGGGGTAAATATTGGCTGACCAGTATTCTGTTTCCAGCATTTTATTCACTGAAGATTTAGAGATGTTTTTGCGCGCACTTCCCCACAGGTAGAAGCTTACTTTCTTCTCTTTATAGTAATTCAAGTTCAAACCACCACCATAATTAATATTATCAGTTACGTTCTTGGCACCATTCACAATAGAATTGTTGCGTGAACTTCCGCCCTGTAACCTGAAGCCTACGTTGAAATCTGTTTTTGGTATTTTAAAACTGTAACCAACGTTACCATTCCATGAGTAATTACCATTCACGTTTACAGACTGATAAGTTCTTTTACCGGTATTCACATCCAGCGATTCACTGTTACCAATGGCGTTCTGCACGGTATTGAAGTTTACGTAAGCATAAATGCCACGGCTGTTCAGTACTTTGTAATCATTAAAGTTCAGGGTAATGTTGTGTCTGAATTCCTGTTTCAGATCGGGGTTACCCACATACACGTTCAGCGGATCATTGTTGTTGCGCAAAGGCTGCAACTGGTCAATGGTAGGCTGTTTGGTATTACCATTATAGTTGATCGAGATACGTGTTTGCGGTTTGAGATTATACGTCAGGTTAGCGCGGGGAAACAGGTTCAGGTAAGAATATCTGTACGCTGTATCGTGCAGTTTATCTGTTTGTCTGAAATCAGACTGTGCCACATCGCTACCCATTGAAAAATTGATCTTCTTCTTATTGTAACGGAAACTCAAACCACCACGATTGGTAATTACACGGAAAGCATAGAAGGTAGATAGAGAATCTACATACTGATCATATTTACCACCGGCATCATTAAATGTTTTTCTTTCTGACTCACTGTTGCTGAGTGCCAGACTGTAATTCACCTCCATAAACAGGCCTTTTGCCAGTTGTTCTGTATAGGCCAGTTTGCCACTGTAGGAGCTGGCCTTACCATTGTTGATCTTTTTCTGGTCAACAGTGTCTCTGTACCACACAATGCCATTTGGATTGTAATAAGCATTATCAGCCATCAGGAAACCATTGGACGTATTGTCAGTATACGCCTGCGCAAAGTTGAATGAAATGGTACGGCCCGGTTTGGCAAAGCGGTGACGCCACAATGCCGTGGTGTTGAATTGCTGTGAATTGGTGTTATTGGTAGTATTACGGTTACTGGTATTGACAAAGTTCTTTTCCTCGTTCAGCGATTCGGTATAATTAAGCGATTGCTGGGTACTTTTGGTAAGCGTTCCTTTGAAAGTAACCTTTACCGAAGTAAATGAATCCAGTTGCGTTTCATAAGTACCATTCAGGTTATTGCGGAAACGCTGTTGGTAATTGTTGCCACGCTCATTACGGTAAAACAGCGTATCGGGCAGAATGTACTGAGATGTATTATAACCACCGCCAACGGTATTCAGCTTATTAAAACGATAGCTGCCGTTAAGACTGTGCCTGTTATCATTGTATTTATTGGAATAATGCAGCCCGGCACTCCAGCTGGTAGGCAAACCCTCACCGTAATAGGTACCGCCATCACCATCCGAAAAGAACATGATGCTGCCTGTGCTTTCGTCAACCTCCATGTTTTCAGATGCACCGCCGTATTTTGACTGGTCATCCCAGGAAAGACCTGTTTCACCGGTACTGGACATAACGCCATAAGCAGCCAGTTTCCGTTTCTTTTTAAATGAGTTGAACATGGCCTGGTTGCTGAACTTGTCTTTCAACCCGCCACCCAGCGATAACTTGCCAAAATAGCCATTCTTTTTATCCTCTTTCAGTTTCAGGTTAATAGCCTTGGTTTTCTGACCATCATCAATACCGGTAAATGTAGCCTGGTCACTTTTCTTATCAAACAGTTGCACCTTTTCCACATTGTCGGCACGGATGTTCTGCGTGGCAAGGGTAGGATCATTGCCAAAAAACTCTTCTCCGTCTACCAGTACTGTTTGTACCTGTTCACCCTGCGCAGTGATCTTCCCATCTTTATCTATCTGGAAACCGGGTAATCTTTTCAGCAATGCTTCCACATTGGCATTGGGTGCTACTTTAAAACTGTCTGCAATAAATTCGGTGGTATCCTTTTTCTGCCGTATAGCACCCAGTTTTTGTGTTACCACAAATTCCTGCAACAACTGCGACCGGGTGATCATAGGTACAGTGGCAAGATCTTTTACTGTGGAATCCTGTAACTCCACATCGTAAAAATAATCAGCATAAGTAGGGTGTGTTACCAGAATAATAAATTTTCCGGAAGAAAGGTGCGGCAGGTTAAAATGTCCCGCTTTATCAGTACGCACAAACTGCACCAGAACCGAGTCTGATTTACGAAGTAGGGCTACAACACTGTTGGTGAGATTTTTCTTTTCGCTTGTGTCAATTACTGTACCTTTAATAAGAGCGTGCTGGGCATAACTACAGTATGCAACTACCAGCAGTAGCAGGGAGACAGTTAGTTTCTTCATGGCTAGACAGAAAGAAATGTAGGGTTTAAAATGTGTGTTACTATTGAATCACTTTCTTTCCGGTCCAAATATCTGTGATACCCGAACAAGAAATAACAGTTTCGCATCATTTTAACAGTTAGCTGTTACAAATGGTAAAAAACGGCGTTATCCAATGGGGAGTATGATTACCTGTGTGAAAAATTCCATAAAATAATAGACATTTTTTTCTGCAATACGTGTCAAAACAACATGTATTAAAAAAATCATAATAACATTCTGGTGGAACAGGACAAAAAATACGAAGAGATTCATTTTATAGACAGTACCAAAGCAGTCTGGAACTATTCGTTGTTTACAGACGAAGACATCCGGAATTTTCAGCAGGGCACACATTACCGGTTGTACAACCTGTTTGGTAGTCACCAGATAACTGTACTGGGGCAGCAGGGATATTATTTTGCCGTTTGGGCACCAAATGCCACCTATCTTTCTGTAACAGGGAATTTCAATGACTGGAATCCCGGTTCACATCCCTTATTTGTACGGCATGATAATTCCGGTATCTGGGAAGGATTTATTCCGGGGTTTGCCAAAGGAGAAGTATACAAATACCACATCCGGGGATATAAGGATCGTGTAATTGACAAAGGAGATCCCTTCGCCAACTTCTGGGAAAAACGTCCGCTTACGGCATCCATTACCTGGCAACTGGATTATTACTGGCAGGATGGAAGCTGGATGCAGGACAGAAAAAAACACAATGCACTGGATGCTCCCTGGAGTATTTATGAAGTACACCTGGGTAGCTGGATGCGTCCGGATAAGAACAATGAAGAATTATACAATTCATACGACACTATCCGCGAACTACTGGTTCCTTACCTGCAGAAAATGGGTTTTACGCATGTAGAGTTCATGCCGGTAATGGAACATCCGTTTGATGGCAGTTGGGGCTACCAGGGCACGGGCTATTTTGCCCCCACCTCACGCTATGGCGATCCACAGCAATTCATGGCACTGATAGATGCATTACACCAGGCAGGAATTGGTGTAATACTGGATTGGGTGCCCTCACATTTTCCCTACGACGCACATGGGTTGTTCATGTTCGACGGTAATCATACGTACGAATATGCCGACATGCGCAAAGGATATCATCCCGACTGGAACAGTTATATTTTCAATTATAAAAGGGGAGAGGTTAAATCATTCCTCATCAGCAGCGCGCGCTTCTGGCTTGAAAAGTTTCATATTGATGGTATACGTGTAGATGCAGTAAGCTCTATGTTGAAACTGAATTACTCGCGTGAGGAAGGAGAGTGGGAACCCAACGAATTTGGTGGTGATGGCAACCTGGAAGCGATTGCCTTTATCAAAGACCTTAACGAAACCATTTACCGCGATTTTAACGATGTACAAACAATAGCGGAAGAAGCAACAGACTGGCCCGGTATTTCGCGTCCCACCACCGGCGGCGGACTCGGTTTTGGCATGAAATGGATGATGGGATGGATGCATGATACCCTGAACTATTTCAAAGCCGATCCTTTGATGCGCAGCGGCCTTCAGGATAAGTTTGGTTTTAGTATGATGTATTACTACGACGAAAACTTTATGCTGCCACTAAGCCATGATGAAGTAGTACATGGCAAAAGTCCGATGATCTATAAAATGCCTGGTGATGAATGGCAAAAATTTGCCAACCTGCGTACATTGTATACCTACATGTTTACACACCCGGGTGGTAAACTGTTGTTCATGGGCAATGAATTTGGCGCTACCAGCGAATGGAATTATAAAAGTGAATTGCAATGGAACCTGCTGCAGTTTGATGCACACCGCCTGCTGAAAGATTGTGTGCGTGATCTGAACTTCTTGTTACGCGGTGAACCTGCCCTGTACGAGAACCAGTTCAATACTTATGGATTTGAATGGGTAGACCTGAATCACCGCAATGAGTGTGTAATGGTATATCGGCGAAAGGGGAAAAACCCTGCAGATGATCTGCTGATCATACTCAATATGACGCCCGTGGTACGCAATCATTGGACAATACAGGTGAGGGGTAAATCCTCGTGGAAAGAGATCTTTAACAGTGATGATAAAAAATACTGGGGAACAGGTGATGTATTCAATCCTGAAATAAATACACGTATTGTAGATAAAAACGATGAACTCTACGAAATAAATATTCATCTTCCACCGTTGAGTGCTCTGGTTCTGAAATAAACCCGGAGCAATTTCCGGGGCTGGATAGAAGGGATTCCATCTGGCGCCTATTTTACCTGTTAAAGCCCTAGAGCATGTTGAAAAACCTGGTTAAGTTGCTGATTGGCAGCACACTGCTGTGCAATATTGCACGCGCACAAGCTGATAGTGCTGATTTTTACCATCAAAAAGGCCTGGAAGAAAAACAGGCACACCGTTTCCGCGAAGCAGAAAAGAATTTTGCAAAAGCGGTACAATTCTCCCCCAAAAAAAGCGAAAGCCTGGTAGAACTGGGCAATTCGCTGGTAGAACAGAATCGTTACCTGGAAGCCCGGGAACAGTTTCTGAAAGCCGAACCGCTTGATCCCAATAACCTTGTTGTAATTGACAATCTCGCCACTTTATCGTACAACACACGCAAATGGGCCGATGCCGTTAAATACGCACAGAAAGCACAGCAGCTAAAAAGCACCCGTCAACTGCAGTTCATTATTGCCAAAAGCTATTATGAGCAGGAAAATTATGGCGAAAGCCTGAAGTACTGTGAGCTTGCTTTCAAAGAAGAACCACGTCGCGCTGAAATTCCCTACATTGCCGGACGTTGTTTTTTAGAAATGAGCAATTATAAACGCGCAGCTGGTTGTTATGAACAGGCCATTGAACGCGACTCTACCAAAACCAACTGGATGTTTGAAGCTGGTATGGTATTTTACTCCATTCCCGACGATAAAAAAGCTATTGAGTGGTTTGAAAGGGCAGGAGCAAAAGGCTATCCGCGCAACAATGAATACCTGGAAAACCTGGGCAACGCTTACCTGAACATCAAAGAATACGACAAAGCATTGTCATTACTGGAAGAAGTACTGAAACGCAAACCTGCCGATATTGAATTGCTGTACAATGTTGCTGATGCATACTACCGCAACGGTAAATACCAGAATGCCATTGACACCTGGGACAAAGTAATAGCAGTTGACAAAAAGAATGCAGACGCATTATATATGATCGGCCTGGCTTACCAGAAAAAAGGAGAAAAAGAAAAAGGCATCCAGTTGTGCGAAAAAGCTATTGAAATGGATCCTTCACTGAAAGAAAAGAAACAGGAAAAGAAAATGCCCGGCGGATTTTAAAGATTTCGTAGTACATCATCGATATAATTCAAAAGATGAAAATCAAAAAGCGAGGTGATATAATCATCTCGCTTTTTGATTTTCATCAGAAAATTATTGAACCTGTAATGAAGCAACAATTTCATCAGTAATGCTTTCCCATTTATTCCTGAGGCGTTGAGTACAATTGAATGTAAAGATTAATACTTTCCCATCGATAACAGTAAAGAAATAATAATTAAATATTTTTTGATCAATGGCCTGTGACTCAAATTTAAAGTAACCAGCTTTTTTTCCGCTTATTATCTTTAACCCTTCATTTAATACGTTCCTATCGGATTGAAACGGTGTCGAACTGAGATTGCCCAAAACAAAAAACCGGTAAAAAAATCAGCGTTAATAACTTCATTTATCAAAAAAGGGGTAAAAAAAACAGATTAGACAATTCAATTCATTATCAAATAACCTTACATTCTGTCCGGCACTTTTATTCCCATCAATGCCATTCCTGATTTAATAACATGAACAGTTAACTGTGCCAGTTGTAAACGCAGCTCTTTCTTTTCAGGAGTTTCTGCGGTTAACACGCGTAGTTCCGTAACAAATGAGTTGAATGTTTGTGCCAGTTTGAATACATAGGCCGCTACCACAGAAGGGTTCATTTCATCACAGGCCTGTTTCAGAATAGCAGGATATTTTTCCAGTTCTACCAGTACACTTTTTTCAGCAGGTAATAAATTGCCGGAAAGCGCAGACATAGCAGGTTGCGCTTTACGCAAAATAGATTTTGCACGTGCATGACTGAACTGTACAAAAGAACCAGTGAAACCATGAAAGTCAATAGATTCTTCCGGGTTAAAGATCATCCGTTTTTTAGGATCCACGCGCAGCAGGAAAAATTTCAGTGCACCCAGTCCTAATGTATCGTACAGCTGTGTAAGTTCATCTTTTGCAAAGTCACCCACTTTACCCAGTTCCTCTGTTTTCTGCTGTGCCACACTCACCATTTCATCCACAATATCATCAGCATCCACTACAGTGCCTTCGCGGGTCTTCATACGACCTGTAGGCAACTCCACCATACCGTAGCTGAGGTGATAGATTCCATCAGCAGAAGGCAAACCCAGTTTCTGGCAAATAAGCTTTAATACTTTAAAGTGGTAGTTCTGCTCATCGCCCACCACGTAAATGCTGCCATCCGAATGAAATTCTTCTTGCTTCAGCTCGGCCAGGCCAATATCCTGTGTAATGTAAACAGCAGTACCATCACGTCTTCTTACAATTTTTTTATCCAGTCCGTCGGCAGTAAGATCGATCCATACACTGCCATCCTCTTCCTGGTAAAAAACATTTTTACGCAAACCCTGCTCTACCAGGTCTTTACCCAGCAGGTAGGTATTGCTTTCATAATAGGTTTTATCGAAATCGCTGCCAATTCTTTTATAAGTAGCTTCAAAGCCTTCGTATACCCAACTGTTCATCATCTTCCACAACGCAATTACGTCGGGTTTACCGGCTTCCCAATCCACCAGCATCTGCTGGGCAGCTTTCATGATCGGGGCTTCTTTTTCCGCCTCTTCTTTAGCAACACCTTTCTCCACCAGTCCGGCTACCTGCTTTTTCAACTCTTCGCCAAACATTACATAGTAATCGCCTACAAAATGGTCGCCTTTAATACCAGTGCTTTGTGGGGTAGCGCCATTGGCAAATAGCTGCCAGGCGATCATACTTTTACAAATATGGATACCGCGGTCGTTGGCAATACAGGTTTTCACCACATCATACCCATTGGCTTTATAGATCTCCGCCACGCTCCATCCCAGGAAGTTGTTACGCAGGTGTCCCAGGTGCAGGGGTTTATTGGTATTGGGCGAAGAATATTCCACCATAATACGCTTACCCGTAGAGGGTCTATGACCGTAACCGGCATCACCGGCATGCTGCTGCAGGAACTGCAGCCAGTAAGTGTCTGATATAGAAAGATTCAGAAAACCTTTGATCACATTAAAACCAGAGAACAGGTCACCGTGTTCTTTCACCAGTTGCTCGCCCAGTTCATTTCCAAGGGCTTCTGGTGCTTTTTTCAGGCTTTTCACCAATCCAAACAACACAACGGTATAATCGCCTTCAAATTCAGGTTTTGTTTCATTGACCGGCACGGCATCCGGCTCCATATCCAACTGATATAATTGCTTAATCTGTTTGCTGACTACTGACTGAACTAAAGCAACAACGCCCATGAATTGATTTTTGAGGCTGCAAAAATAACACAATGCAACGAGTTGGCGCTAAATGAAAAAAGGCACTCTTTTTGGAGTAGCCTTCGTATTGGTACAGGGGTTAAAAAGGATATACCAAATATGTATTATTTTAGCACACGAAACACCACAGTTGTTCTTTTTTGATGATTGTCAAATCAAAAGAACGGACAGGTGTTACAAATAGTCCCCGGAAAAATAGACCGCGCAGCTTTCCAATATCTACGAAAAGTACCACACCGATTGAATGCCCCAGGAATTTCTATTACTTTGCAGCGCCAAAAAAATTTCATGATTAAAGACTGGATCACTGCCTTTATTGATTTCTTCTATCCGCCCTTCCGTAAATGGATGCCTCTGCAAACATTCCGTTATGCAGCCTGTGGCGGCGGTAATACCGTGCTGGACATCCTGATCTACTACATCAGCTACCATTATATCCTGGCAGAACAGGTGGTACATACCCCGCTGGGAGCGGTCAGTCCGCACATAGCAGCATTTCCGATTGCATTTGCAGTAAGCTTTCCTACAGGCTTTTTCCTGAACAGGTATATAGTATTCCCGGGATCTACTTTACGTGGAAGGATCCAGTTGTTCAGGTACTTTGTATTGGTAGTGATCTGTATAACGCTGAATTATATTTTCATCAAATTATTTGTGGAGCAATTCCACATTTATCCTACAGTGGCTAAAATACTTACCACAATAGTAGTGGTATCTTTCAGTTATCTTACACAAAAACATTTTACATTCAAGATCGAAGACAGCGGAAAAGCCGGACAAGTATAAGACATGAAGTACAAGGGGTAAGCGCATACCACATTAGCAGCAACTGCCTTACACCTTGTTGTACCTTGAACCTTTATATTCTATATCTTATTGTTCCTTTGGCTGTGTCATACTGAACCAGTTTCCGCATCCATCTGTAATGATCGCTTCTATGCCATAAAACTGTTCACGCGGTTCAGATTTGAACTGCACACCTTTTGCTTTCAGTTCTTCATAAGTGGCACGACAATCGGCAGTCTGAAATACACCGGCACCCATAACACCTTTTTCCAGTAATACTGTAAGCGCATTGATTGTTTCTTCGTCATAGCCCCCGGGGCTTTCTGCTGTTTTTTTCATGCTTTCACTGAGTACGTCCATCAGCACAATTTCCTGGTCGGGTTGAGCCGGAGTAGTTACCGTAAGCCAGCGGAAACCATTGTCCATCCTGGCATCAGTATGCACTTTAAAACCCAGTTTATTTACATAAAAGTCGTACGCTTTTTCCTGGTCAAGTACAAACAATGTTGTGTGTGAAAGTTTTGTGATCATACAATATAAATATTTGAATAAAGTTACCGGCTGCCACGGCAGGGCTGTTATTGAATATTGCTTTTTTAAATTAAAAGGGGATGTGGCTGGATTGTTTGATTGTAGAGAAGAAGTCCAGTCGGAAAGTCCGAAAGCAATTATGCTCGCAAGGTCCCAAGACGCAAGCTAATGGCTAAAACCTAACAGCTAACACCTTGTAGTAGCCCCAAAACCTGTATTTAACGTCACTCTTACTTAATCACTACTTCCTTAATAATATTTTCACCCAACTCCTCATTCACCCGTTTCATGATGGATTCTTTCTGGAACAAAAGTTCCTGGCGCAGGGGAGCAACGCTGGTATTGATATATAAGGTATGACCGTGTATCTGTATTTTATCGGTGTAACGTGCAATGGTTTTACCCATGAGTTTTTCCCATACGTCTTCAATCTGCATGGCCTGTATATAGCCTTTCAGACGACTGTTCCTTAAAAAGTGTTTCAACGCATCACCTAATGAGTATTGTCCCATGGGTGCAAGTTAGCAAAAGCATTCAATTGCCGTTGCAAGGTGAACAACTTCCTTGCTCCGCACAGTACTTGTAAAGGCTGTTTATCAGATACCGGTCTGCATGGCCGATAATGTATCGTCCGCCATATTCATGTCGTCCATAATTTCCTGCCGGCTGCCGCATTCGGGCTGCACGGCGGCAATCAGGTCATAGCCAGTATCGCTTACCAACCAGGGATAATTGTCAAAGGAAAGTGACCGGGCAGGAGTGTTGTGCTCAATCTCAAGAGACTTTTTTAGCAATTCCAGGGCATACAGACGCAATCCTTCCTTATTGGCCCTGATAATACCACGTTCTCCGTCGGCATCGGTATCGAACGAAAAAAAGGCAATAGCCGGGTCATTGGTCTGCTCCAGGAATGCAATACAGGTGTGTACATTCATATTCATACGGCAATGTGCATAGCGTTGTAAAAAACACCGGCAACAGCACGCAAGGGAGACGTAACTTTTGCTCAGCAGTTAATTTTGTGAACCGGTCGGTTTCACTAATTAAATTACAGGTAACTATTGTAAAATCATAATCCGGAAATCAATTTTTGATGAGTGGTCAGCGTGCGGTTGACTAAAGACAAATCACCTGGCAGGGGAGTTGCAGCAGTTCCAGGTGTTTGCGCAACCTGGCTTCGTGCGTATCGGTAATAAATACAGGCCCGTCATTATTCACACATACCCGTTGCAACAGGTTGTGCATCCGCATTTCATCCAGTTTTTCAAATACATCATCCAGTAACAGCAAAGGGGCAAAGCCGTTCGCTTCCTTCAATGTGTCAAATTCGGCCAGTTTCATGGCAAATAAAAGGCTTTTGCGCTGTCCCTGAGAAGCAATGGCTTTAAAAGGCTGCTCGTTCAGTAGTATGGCAATATCGTCTTTATGGATACCGACACTGGTCCGTTGCAACAGCAGGTCCTTTTCACGTGAACGGGCCAGCAACGCGCGACAGGAAGCATCCAGCAACTGACTTTCATAGAACAATGATAACCCTTCTTCTGCACCGGCTATCTGCTTATAAAATTCCAGTATGCGGGGAATTAATTTATCCAGGAATTGCTGTCGCAGCGGGAACAGGTAATCTGTATATCCGGCCAGTTGCTCATCATACACATCCAGCAGGCGGGTATCTACTGCACGCCGGTCAGCGGCCGACTTCAGCAGGCTGTTGCGCTGTTGCATTACTTTATTATAATCCATTAACTGCTGCAGGTAGTCCGGATTCAACTGGCACAACAGGGCATCCAGGAAACGGCGTCTTTCTTCACTGCCACCGGTAATGATCTGTACATCATCGGGAGCAATGATCACACAAGGTAATTTGCCAATATGCTGCGCCAGTTTTTCGTAAGGCTCCTCATTTACCAGGAACTCCTTCCGACCTGTTTCACGCAGGATGCTCACTACTTTCACCGGCAGGTTGTTGCTGGTAAACTGTCCTTCTACCCGGAAACCGCTGGTACCTTTCAGTACATTCTGGCTGTCAGAGCGGGTAAAATAGCTTTTGGTGAAACAGCAGTAATAAATGGCGTCCAGCAGGTTGGTTTTGCCAATGCCATTAGGTCCGCATACACCTACAATACGTTCTGAAAAATCAAACTGCTGCTGGCGGTAATTTTTAAACTGGATAACCGATATGGAACGGAGAAAAAGCAAACCAAATGCATGTTAAGAGTGAAAAGCGCCGGAACGCGGCTGCAAGATACGGTAAAGCTACTGAACAGGTTTTAAGTAATAGGTTGTTAGTAATAAGTTGATCGCTGTAACCAATATTTCACTGAAAACAGGGCGCCCAGGCCTATATATACAGCAACAAACTTATAACCTATTACCTACAACTTATAAGCTAATCTCCACACCGGCAGTTACTTACAAACCAGAAACAATACACCAGAAACATTTCAAAATTGGTATTTACCCCTTATCTTTGCCCCCGCTTTGTTGCGCCCGATGCGTAAACAGGTTAACACATCAAATTATTGAACTGTGGCCACTACTAAATTTTCCAAAGAGACCTATTTGTACTGGTACGAATTAATGCAATTGATACGCCAGTTTGAGTTGACGGCAGAAGAGAAGTATAAAATGGATGGTAAGATCCGCGGCTTTTTCCACGCCTATGTAGGCCAGGAAGCTATTGCCGCCGGTTGTATGACCGCTACCCGCCTGGAAGATCCGTTTGTAACTGCTTACCGTGATCACGGCCTGGCACTCGCTAAAGGTATGAGCCCCGAAAGCTGTATGGCTGAATTATATGGCAAAGCTACCGGTTGTGCCAAAGGTAAGGGTGGCAGCATGCACTTTTTTGGTAAAGATGTTTTCTTTTTCGGTGGTCACGGTATTGTAGGTGCACAGATCGGTACCGGTGCCGGACTGGCATTTGCTGAAAAATATAAAGGTACAGACAATGTTTCCCTCACTTTCTTTGGTGATGGTGCTGCCCGTCAGGGTATGCTGCACGAAACGTTCAATATTGCCATGACCTGGAAATTGCCCGTAATCTTCATTTGCGAAAACAATCACTACGCTATGGGAACTTCTGTAGAACGTACCAGCAACGTGGTGGATATTTATAAACTGGCCGATGCATACGACATGCCTGGTGATTCTGTAGACGGTATGAGCGCTGAAGCCGTACACGATGCAGTAAGCCGTGCTGTAAAAAGAGCACGCGAAGGCGGCGGCCCTACTTTACTGGAAATTAAAACCTACCGCTATAAAGGTCACTCTATTTCTGATCCCCAGAAATACCGTACCAAAGAAGAGGTAGAAGAATATAAACAACGCGATCCGATCCAACTGGTACTGAATACGATTCTGAAGAACAAATATGCTACTAAAGACGAAATTGCTGCTATTGACAAAAGGGTGAATGATAAAGTATTGGCTTCTGTTCAGTTTGCGGAAGAGTCTCCATGGCCTTCTGATGATGAAGTGCTGAAAGATATCGTAACGCAACCGGATTATCCGTTTATCGTAGACTAACATTTTTTGCGAATTCATTTTATCAAACCCCAAATAATCAACATTCATGGCAACTGACGTGAAGCAGGCAGCAGGGCAGGGTAGCCCGGAACTATCTACAGAAGATAAAGTTGTGGCATCTGCCCGGCAATTCTGGAGCAAGAACAGCAAATACGTGCTGTATGCAATCGTGGCTATTATACTGCTGGTAGGCGGCACTTATGTATACAACAGCTATTTCCGCGAACCCAAAGAGCAACAGGCTGCTGAAGCTATCTGGAAAGCAGAAAATTACTATAACCAGGATTCACTGAAATTGGCTCTGAACGGAGACGGTGTGAACATGGGTTTCCTGAAAGTGATCGACAAATTCAGCGGTACCAATTCCGGCAACCTTGCCAAATTCTACGCTGGTTCCTGCTACCTGCAGTTAGGCGATTACAGCAATGCTGTAAAATATCTTGAAGGCTTTTCTACCGACCAGAAAGAAGCAAAACTTCGTGCTACAGGTTTACTGGGTGATGCGTATGCAGAACTGGGTAAAAAGAAAGAAGCTGTAGACGCTTATACCAAAGCTGGTACTTTATTTGAAGATGATGATGTGAACTCTCCGGAGTACCTGTTCAGAGCAGCCCTGTTAAACCAGGAGTTGGGCAAGGATAAAGAAGCTATTGAACTGCTGAAGTCTATCAAAGACAAATATCCTTCCACACAGCGTGCTTTTGAGGCCGACAAGTACCTGGCTAAAATGGGAGACACGAAGTAAAGAATTCAGGATTAAAAGCAGCAAGACACAAGGGTTGCTAACCAGTTAAACGCTGGAGCTTATACCTTGAACCTTGCACCTTATAAATTATCTATGGCTGCAACTGGCAACAGCACCTTATTACAGTTCAATACGGGCATTCTTCCAAAGGATGCCTGTGTTGTTATTGCACGTACCGAGTGGAACGCCCACATTGTTGATAAGCTGGAAAAAGGCTGTCGCAAAGTACTGGAACAGCAAAATATCAGTCAGGTACATATGCTGACAGTACCCGGTGCATTTGAGATCCCCTTTATTATCAAAAGCTACTGGGATGCACATAAATACAAAGACGATCGTCCGCTGGCATTTATAGCCCTTGGCTGTGTACTGCGTGGCGATACCCCGCACTTCGATTATGTGTGCAAAGGTGTTACTGATGGCATCGTAAACCTCAACCTGACCATGCCAGTACCCACTGTCTTTGGCATTTTAACGGTAGACAACCAGCAACAGGCCGATGAACGCATCGGCGGCAAACATGGCCATAAAGGCGAAGAAGCAGCCATCACCGCTTTAAAAATGATCGGACTGGTACATTCATTTCAGTTGTTCAAAAAATAGTTCCGGAAGGTGCCAGCAATACCATGACAGTACAACTTTTTATACCCTGTTTTATTGATCAGCTTTACCCGCAAACAGCCTTCAATATGGTAAAGGTGCTGGAAAAAGCAGGGTGTACTGTACAATACAACGCCAATCAAACCTGTTGCGGACAACCGGCATTCAACGCCGGTTTCAGAGATGAGGCGCGTGATGTGTGTACCAAGTTCATTAAAGATTTTAAGGGAAGTGATTATATTGTAGCACCCAGCGCATCCTGCGTGGGCTTTGTACGCAATTTCTATCAGACCCTGTTCGATAACTCTTCCCTGCACAATACTGTTAAAGAACTGGGTAAAAGAACATTCGAGTTTTCTGAATTCCTGGTCAATGTATTGCAGATCGATAATGTGGGCGCCAGTTTTCATGCCCGTGCTACTTATCACGATTCCTGTGCAGGATTACGTGAATGCAGGATCAAGGAAGAACCACGCAAGCTGTTATCCAATGTGCAGGGGCTTGAATTAGTAGAAATGAACGACGTGGAAACCTGCTGTGGTTTTGGCGGTACGTTTGCTGTAAAGTTTGAAGCTATTTCTACCGGCATGGCCGATCAGAAAGTCACCAATGCCCGCAATACGGGAGCATCTTGTATCATTTCCACTGATTTGTCGTGCCTGATGCACCTGGATGGCTACATCCGTCACAAAGGCCTGCCCATGCAAACCATGCATATTGCCGATGTGCTGGCAATGTTTTAATAGCATCTTTTTTTGTAAGCTGTGGTGAAGAAATGGTTTTGAGAGCAGGCACATTTAACCATCTTTCAGCAATGTATACGCTGCAAACCTATCACTGTTTTTTTACAACGGCCAACGGCCGAGCCTCTACCGGCCTTACTTTCTGCACACGATATTACACACTGTTTTTGGGGTTTATCACTGCTTACACAGGCCGATTGATGTTTATAGATTATCCGGCATTAACATATTCAATAGAAATGGGCTCATATTTTCCATCAGATCATTTAAAAAAACAAACCTGCATGTCACAAAGGACATACAGGTTCTCACTCATACACTAATTGATCAGACCAATATAAAAACTAAGATTTAATAAATGGATTTACAATGGCCAGTACAGCAGTAGATGTAAGAGGCTCATCAAACGCTTCCGAAGCTGCATTGGCAGATATACTGGTTCCGTTGATACCAACAATATTGATGCCTGCCTGCATAGTAAGATCTTCACCATTGTAGCTGGCTTGTACAGCAGCACCAATACCAGCCGTGTCATTGCCTGTGATCCAGGGTTTGATAGTAGTACTACCGGTTAAAGCCCTGCGCATACTTCTGAGATGCGATGCATGGCGCGCCTCTACTGAATGGATCTGCAATGCCACTGTCAGCACATCTTTACTGCTAACCAGTTCGGCAGCACGTCCTTTATAAGCACGCACACCTGTATCTTCAAACGTTTGCGCTACTGCCAGCAACACACTGTAATCGGTAAATACAGTTTTAAAAGGCCCGTTGCCCGAACCACTGCCCGCAGAAAAATCAAATGTGGGCTTGCTAACCGGCGTAACGCCCAAACCAGTAATAGCGGTTTTCAGCAACGCCACATGTGCATTTTCATGATCGCGGATCAATGTAAGAGCTGTAGTGGCTGCACCTGCCGGTATAATACCCGATGCCACCGCCTGCGTATAAAAATCAGCCTCCAGGTACTCCAGTGTAAGCGCATATTGCAATACATCAGATACTGCAGTAACACCTCTACCGTAGGCTTTAGTAAACAAGCTGCTCAATGCCAGTGGTAACGCACTTAAAGCAATAGTTCTGCCGGTCCTGGCAAACTGCTGCATTACTTTACGACGCGGACTCATTCTCTCGTATACTTCGGGATCTGCTTTCTCTAATTCTGTAATGATATGTTCTATGTTCATAACAATCAATTTAAGAAGTGGGTAAATTACTGGCATTAAGCTTTGACTTCAGATAGGTACTTGCAATCGCCAGCACATCATTTGGCATCCTGGCCTGATCGAGCCCTGTAGATGCAGCAACAATAGTATTATCGGCAAAGCTTCCGTTTGATATCAGATCGCGGATATATCCTGCATGACGTGCTTCTACTGAAACAATTTTTCCTGCCAGCAACAGGTAATCCGTACTTGTAATTAGTCTGCCTGCACCATTGTAAGCAGACACTCCCAGGTCTTCAAATGCTTTGGCAGCAGACAACACGCTATCGCGACTGGTAAAATTGATACTGCTGAAATTGACTTCCAGAGAAACTATAGCGTTGGCGCCAAGCGCCGTTTTAAAAAATTCCCGGTGTGCAATTTCATGATCTCTGATATCCGTCAGCAACGCCTGTTCAGAAGGTGTAATACCATTATAAGGCGCAGATACTGCCGCGGTATAAAAAGCGGCTTCCAGTTGTTCCAGTGCATAAGCATAATTAAGAATACCCACATCACCACTGCCCAGGTTAATACCACTGTCATCATTGCTTTTATGACAGGCACCAGCAATGGCAGCCACAGAAGCAACGCCTGCAGCCTGCAACAAAAATCTTCTTCTGTCCAAGCCTCGCGTTGTCAACTGCTGTTCAGCAGCTGTTTCAGGAACAGGTAATAGTTGTTGTTTCATACATTGTTTTTAACCATTATTAAATAGAGAACCGGTACAAGAAGATGATAGTAGTCAGCAAACAACATGATCGTGTCCATGCATCAATAATTATAATGCCGGAATGCATATGCATACCACTACTGGTAAGATCTGATCAATTGTGTGGGAGAAATAATACCATCAAAACAGATTAGACAAATCTATCCGTAAGTATAAAAGTTGTATAACCTTAAAAAGAGATGTAGCCCCAGAATGTGTATGAGTGATATAGAATATCTACGACAGACTGTTACAAATAGATTTATACCAGGCATTAATTGACGCTGATATTACTATCTGCATTTACCAATAAGGCCAGTTCACCCTTTTTATGGGCATGTAGTACTGGTAATAGTAGTATTCATAACACGTCGCGCTAGTACTGAATATATCAATAACAATATATTGAAGGGAAACAATCGATAGGGGATGTTCTGCAAAAGATGGACGGTGTCCTTACCAGCTTTTGATCTGCACCGGGCTTGTTCTATCTGTTTTGTGAAGTTTGAAGAAGGATGTTTTTATCATTGGCAGAAAATATAATAAAAAAAAGTAACAATGCAATACAGCAACATGAAGGGGGAATCAAACCACCATTCAACAATATCTATAAGATGCACTATATAAAAACGAGAAAGCCGGCAAAAGCCAGCCTTCGTGTGAGCCTTTAGCTCCTGGGTAACACCACATCAATATCGTGAAGCGCTTATCTGCGCGTTTATTATTATTTCATATATAACAATAAAATCTACGATTCATACTAAAGTCTGGATTTACATTTTTTAAATTTTTTTCAATAAAAAAATCCGTTTATGGGGCTGTGCAGATTTATTCCTAATTTTCACCCTTAAATCGCGTAGCTGATATGGCATACTGGCTGGTAAAATCTGAGCCCTTTAAGTATTCGTGGGAACAGTTTGAGAAAGACAAACAAACTTACTGGGATGGGGTACGTAACTATGCCGCCCGGAATCACCTCAAAGCAATGAAAAAGGGCGACCAGGTTTTATTCTACCACAGCAACGAAGGGCTTGAAATTGTGGGAATTGCCAAAGTTTCCGGTGAGTTTTACCAGGACCCTACTACCGATGAGGATGCCTGGGTGGTAGTAGACCTGCAACCTTATAAAAAGCTGGCTAACCCCGTATCGCTGGCCACCATTAAACAGGATAAAAGACTTGCCGATATGGCGCTGGTTCGCCTGGGTCGGCTTTCTGTTCAACCGGTAACGGATAAAGAATGGAAGGTTATTATGGAACTGGCAGGGGAGAAGAAATAGCCTTGGCAAAAATCAAATGCGAATATAGTTTCGGTTTACGTGTTTCTGGTTGCAGGTTATGCAATTCCCGGATTCCTGATTAATCTGTCAACCTCTTCATATTTGTATTCACTCACAGCCTTCCCTTGAACCTTGCCCGTTGTCAAACCTCGGACATCCGACTTCATGCCTGCTAATAAGAATCAAACCATTCAACCATCCAACAATTCTTCCATTTTCAAATTATCACATTCTCAAATTTTCAAATTCACTCAGGCCTCTCTTTAACTTTTCTTTCAGGGTTACTTTTTAATGGTAGCGGGAATCAAGCTATGATTCCTTCATCATAAAAAAATAAAGCCATGAAAAAATTATTACTGGCTGTCATTCTGCTGGCAGCAGTAGCAGGTATTTATTTTCTGCTAACACACAAATCAAAATCTCCTTCACCTGCAACCGAAAAACTAATCGGGCAATGGAAAATAGATTCCATTGGCACACTGTCTAAAGACAGCAACTCTCTGGCTGCAATCATCCTGGCAGCAATTGTTGACAGTAATTTCAACAAAACACAATATCAATTCAGAGAAAACGGTATGGTTATTAAAACGGTGCCGGGTACCACCACTGTTGACACTTCACGCTATCATATGCAAACCGATAGCCTGATGATATTTTATGATCATTCAACAGATACCACTGGTGAAAAACTGCGATTACACTGGTCCGATGCACAGCATCTGCAACTTATTTCAACCGACAGTACCTTCATACTTCTTTTAAAAAAGCCCTAAACCAGTAACAGCTTCCTTTCCCGGAAGCTGTTTTTTTTAAGATTATTATGTAAAAAGACCTTTACCGCATCTTATTTTTTAAGGATAAAAAGTATAGCCATGATTACATTGTTACGTATTGCTGCAGCACTATTGCTGCTGGTAGTGCAGGCGGCTGCCTGCAAACACAGCTCAAACGAAAAAGCGCTTGCTGACACGGCCTATCAACAACAGCCTGCTGTTATTGCAAAAGAAGAGAAACAGGAAGATCAAAAACAACCGGCACAATCAGCCGTGCCTCCAGCTCCCCGGACATGGGACAAAAACATCATTAAGAATGGTAACCTGAACATTGAGGTCAGAAATTATCAGACCTTCAATGCCACTATTCACAGCATAGCAAAACAATTCGGAGGGTATGTTGCCCGAGAAGAACAAACACAGTCCGGCAACAGGATTGAAAACAGGGTAGTACTGAAAATACCGGTAGAAAAATTTGAAGATGCCATGACTGCATTAAGTCCTTCAGGCGAAAAGATCATTGACAGAAATATCAGCGCTGAAGATGTAACCAGCGAAGTAGTGGATGTACAGGCACGCATTGAAGCCAAAAAGCAGGCGCGCCTGAAATATCTCGACCTGCTGAAACAGGCTAAGAGCATGGAAGAAGTTTTACAGGTGCAGCAGGAACTGAACCAGATACAGGAAGAAACCGAAACGGCTGCAGGACGTATGAAATACCTGAACCATGCAGCCGCATACAGCACCATCCATCTCGCTTTTTTCCAGGTGCTTAATACAACACCTGGCGATTCAGAAGCACCATCTTTCTGGCAAAAAACCGTTACTGCCTTTCGCAATGGCAGTAGTTGGCTGAGCGATCTGTTCCTGTTCCTGATTGCAGCCTGGCCCGCCTGGTGTATAGTTATTGCCGGCTGGTGGATATACAGGAAATGGAAAATGCCAGTGGTGAAAAACAGGCAATAGTTACCTTGGTTTATACAGAAAGAAGCCCTGACCGCTATGGAGCGGCAGGGTTGTTTTTTAGGAATAAATTAATACCTGTGGCGTTGCAGGTAACCTGCAGACTTTGTACCTTTTATAAAACTATACTGTATGAGATATTTTATACATACATTACTCTTATGCGCTTTTCTTCCTGCTACCGCACAATACGATATAGTTTTTAACGAAGAATATTACAGGATGCATGGCTTTACGGTGACCACCTGTATAAAAGCTCCTTCAGTAGAAAAGATGGTGGATAAACACCTGGATATTTTACAAAAAAAAGCAAAAAATAAAAAGGAGCTGTTTTATATCGCTACTCCACCGTTACCGGATTCTGTTTTTAGCAAAATGACACCGGTTGAATACTTTGTATATGCACACAGCTATCCGGAAAGCTATATGCAGATTTGTTCCTTTTCAGGCTATGATAAAGATGAAAAACAAAAGCTGTTTGCTCATATTCCGCTAAGGATAAATGGCGCCTGTATGAGTCACCGCCAGGCAGTATCCCTGGAAAAACACCGTGATTCAACGCTCACTTATTTAACCCGCTGTATTACCAGTACCGGCGATGTTCCGCTGGCATATAAAAGAACTATTCTTGATCTCAATGCGTTCGAATTGCTACCATTGATGCTTACTACAGAAAAAGCACATCCTGCAAAGGATACTTACCTGTATTCATTACTGATGGAACTGATGATAAAAGGCAAATTTGCTAATTTTATGCAAAGCAGTTTATACAGCGAGTTGTATGGTGAAGGCAAACCCTACCGCACATCGATAGCTACTACAAAAGAAAAAAGACAACTTATAGTATCTATGGCTGCTGATTATTTTAAAAGCACAGGCAAATAATACAAAAGCAAAATGGGCAAACAGAAACTGGTAGTATTAACCGGCGCAGGCATCAGCGCTGAGAGCGGATTGAAGACCTTTCGTGACAACGACGGATTGTGGGAAGGCTATGATGTTACAGAAGTGGCCACACCCCGTGCCTGGAGAAAAAATCCGCAACTGGTACTGGATTTTTACAATATGCGACGTAAAAATGTACAGGATGCACAGCCCAATGCTGCCCACCTGGGGCTGGCCGCTTTGCAGGACCGGTACGATGTGCAGATCATTACACAGAATATTGACGACCTGCATGAACGTGCCGGCTCGCATCATGTACTACACCTGCATGGAGAAATATTTAAAATGCGTAGTGAGCACGACGAAACATTAATATACGATATCCATGAAGACATGAAACTGGGTGATAAGGCTTCCGACGGAGCACAATTACGCCCGGCCATTGTATGGTTTGAAGAACCTGTACCCATGATTGAACAGGCTATTCCATTGGTACAGCAGGCAGATATTTTTGTAGTGATAGGCACTTCACTGGTAGTATACCCGGCTGCGGGACTGGTCAATTATGCGCCTTATGAAATACCTAAATACATTATTGATAAACGTGTGCCATCCGCTGCCATTTACAACCTTACCACCATCGAAAAAACAGCCACGGAAGGCATTGCGGTACTGCAGCAACTGCTCCGGGTTTCCTGAAACGCTTTTTTATTACCGTATTACAATAAGCTGGCTTAACATTTGCTTTGCATCTTTTACTATTCCATGGTAAGGGTTTTGCAATACCTTGTATGCATATATCAATAGTACTGCGTAGTTCATCATCATAACATTTATTTTGTTTGTATATGACAGCATTACCGGCCATCAATACATCTTTAAAGAAATTCAAGGGCAAATGGACCTCAGCAGAGGCGCAACACCTGCTGAAACGCACTATGTTTGGTGCGCGCAAGGAAGATATTGACAATTTCGCCTCCGGATCATTGCGTACTGCTATGCGCAAACTGTTAGAAACAGAAGAACCGGCACCACCTCCTCCAATAAACAATTATAACGACGACAAATACACGGATGAAGAAATTCAGCCGGGACAAACCTGGATCACTGCCACCAAACTCAATGGAATGAACTCAGGACGTCGCAGAAATTCGCTGAAGGCATGGTGGATCAGCCAGATGCTGAACCAGCAGTGTACCCTGCGCGAAAAAATGGTATTGTTCTGGCACAATCATTTTGCCACAGAAACCAATTCGGTTGATAACCCTTTCATGCTATACAAACACAATGTTATGTTGCGACAGTATGCATTGGGTAATTTCAAACAACTGGTACGCAACATTACCATTGATCCGGCCATGCTGAAATACCTTAACGGCAATGCCAGCACCAAAAAAGCACCGGATGAAAACTATGGTCGTGAGTTGCAGGAGTTGTTTACAGTGGGCAAGGGACCTGGCTCTCATTACACTGAAAACGATGTAAAAGCTGCCGCCAGGGTTCTGACAGGTTTCCGCATTGAAAACAAAGTGTTGCCCGAAGTACATGGCATTTTTGACGCAGGCAGACACGATGAAGCGGATAAACAGTTTTCAGCATTTTATGGCAATACCGTTATTAAAGGCCGAAAGGGCAAGGAAGGGGAGCAGGAACTGGACGATATGCTGAACATGATCTTTGCGCAGGAAGAAGTATCAAAATTTATTTGTCGTAAACTATACCGCTTTTTTGTATACCACGATATTGATGATGAAACCGAAAAGAACATCATCACGCCGCTGGCCGCCACTTTCCGTAAAAAGGATTACGAGATCAAACCGGTACTGCACCAGTTACTGAGCAGTCGCCATTTTTTTGATCCCGGCAATCGCGGCAGCATTATCAAAAACCCGGTTGATTTTACAGTAGGGCTGTGCCGCGAATTCAATATACAATTTCCACCCAACGAAGATTTTATCAATCAATATGGTTTCTGGAGCAACATACAGGGTACGGCGGCGCAGATGCAGCTCAATATTGGCGATCCGCCCAATGTAGCCGGCTGGCAGGCCTGGTACCAGGAACCTCAGTATGACAAAATGTGGATCAATTCCGATACCCTGCCCAAACGCAACCAGTTTACCGACCGCATGGTAAACAACGGATTTGCGCGTGGTGATAAAAAGGTATTGGTTGACCTGGTAGCATTTGCCAAAGCATTGCCTGATCCCGGAAATCCGGAGTCACTGATCAATGATTCTATCAGGTATCTGTATGTTATTGATCTTCCTGATAAGGAAAAAATGTACATGAAAGAGGGCATTCTGTTATCCGGGTTGCAGGGCATGAAAAGTGATCACTACTGGACAGATGCCTGGAATAAACTGATCAATCAGCCAGACGATGCCGCCAATAAAAAGGATGTTATCAACAAATTGCGCAACCTGTACAAATACCTGATGAATTTGCCGCAATATCAGTTGTGCTGAAGAAAGTCCGGAAGCCTGAGGTCTGAAAAGGTACAAGCGACAAGGTTCAGGGAAAGTCAAAAGAGAATAAAAATACAGCAAGATTTACATGTTGAAAAAGTTGATAAGGAGATCAGAGACTATTCACGATTCACGAACAAGAGCAACCAGCTTTTCATCAGGTATGTAGAAATATCAGACCCCGAAACCTAAAACACGAACAGTATTCATTAAACTGTCTCTTATGAAACGCAGAGATTTTTTAAAAAACACTATTACCGGGCTTGTACTCCCTTCGTTTCTGAATGGCATTTCATTGAAAGCACTGGCCGGCACTCCGCTGCTGCATTCACTGGGCCGCTTTATGGCAGAAGATCGTGTATTGGTACTGGTGCAACTGGCGGGTGGTAATGACGGTATCAATACGGTGATTCCTTTTGATCAGTTCAGTGCATATTCTGCAGCCAGGCCCAACATATTCATTACAGAAGACAAAGCACTTCGTTTAAATGGTTTTGATGCTACAGCACTGAACCCGGGTATGACCGAAATGCAACAATTGTTCAACAATGGTAAGTTGGGCATTATCCAGGCTGTAGGTTATCCAAAACCCAATTTCTCCCACTTCAGGGCTACTGATATCTGGATGACCGGCTCTGACAGTGATAAGATACTTAATACGGGCTGGGCAGGTCGTTTTTTAAATGATTCCTTTCCCAATTTTCCCGCTAATTATCCCAATAGTACCATGCCCGATCCGCTGGCAATACAGGTAGGTTCTGTTGTATCCACTACATTCCAGGGGCCAGCCATTACCATGGGACTGGCCATCAGCAATCCTTCCAGTTTTTACAATCTTATTGAGGGCAAAGTGAATGTAGACAGCAATTCGCGCTGGGGTGAACAACTGGATTATATTGAACTGATGAGCATGAAAACAGACCAATATGCGGGGGTGATCAAAAACGCAGCACTCAAGATCAAACAGCAATCTGATAAGTATCCCGCTCAGGGCAAAAACCCGCTGGCCGACCAGTTAAAGATCGTAGCAAGACTGGTAGCCGGTGGACTGAAAACGAAGATCTACATGGTAAGTATAGGCGGTTTTGATACACATGCCAAACAAACAGAAGCTGACACCAGCACCGGTACGCATACAAAGCTGTTACAGCGTGTATCAGAAGCCATCAATGCCTTTATGGATGACCTGCAATACCTGCAGATAGACAACAAGGTAATGGGAATGACATTTTCTGAATTCGGCCGCAGAATTAAAAGCAATGCCAGCGGAGGAACAGATCACGGAGCAGCTGCACCGGTATTCTATTTTGGTCATGCTGTAAAAGGTGGGGTCATTGGTACCAATCCTGTAATACCGGAAAATGTCAATGTAAACGATAATGTACCTATGCAAAGCGATTTCCGCTCGGTCTATGCCTCTGTATTGCAGAACTGGTTCAGCCTGTCGGCACAGGATGTACAGACCATTCTGTCAGGCAGCTTCTCAACATTACCCATGTTTGCGTAAAGGATCAATCTATTTCGTGAAATACAATACCGTGTTGCTGCAATTCCTGTAAAACCGGTATGTATATGGATGATATAACGGGAATGTGTAAACCCGTTTCCTGTAGTTTTCCCTGCAATAATAACTTAGCGGCAATGCCCAGCGGCAAACCTACTGTTTTTGCCATGGCAGTACGCACAGCATCTTCGCCGGTCACCACCAGGTAGCTGGTTACTTTTTTATCTTCCCCGTTCAATACATATTCAATTTCGTGCATCATTACCACCATGTCTTTATCATGTGGCTGTAATGCCAGTTTGGTTTCCAGTGCCAGTTGCAATACATCCGCAGCACTGCAATGACCTTTATTGATCAACGTGGTATTATCATCCAGTCCCAGGTATACCAGTTGCTTGATAGAAAGATTGGCTTCATGCATTTGTCCGGCAACGGTAGCAGCAGCCTGTGTTTTCACTTCATTCAGGTGAATATCGGTCAGTTCACCTTTATCATCAATCATCATAAATTCCTGTAGTTCGGCACGGTCTTCTTCGCTTACTTCTTCCTCTGCCTGCAATAGCTGCTGCAGTTTTTCCAGCAATTCTTTGGTCTGGGAAAAACGTGCGGTCAGTTGCTTATTCAGCCAGTCAGAAAAATTATATTTCTCAAAATGTTGCTGAAAGAACTGTTGCAGCGTCATGCCATCGGTATCATATTGTTTGGATTCATCGGTCAGCTTCAGTTCAATGATATTTTTCCAGCCAAAACAAAACTCAGGATATCTTAAAGTAGTGCGGATAAATGTTTGTGTTTCTTCCAGGTGATACACCGGGATGTAGGAGAGGGAGTCGCGGTTGGGGTAACAGGCCAGGTAGCCCAGTCCCGGCACATCAATCACCCTGGCAGGTTCAAACAGTTCCTCATAGGGAATCTGCCGGGTACTGCCGTTTTCGCGGAATGTGGCGCCGCTTTTACCGGCCAGCACTACATTACGGGGGTTCCAGCTTATTTTATAATGCCACGGGTTATCATCACTTTCAGGGGCCACCAATCCGCCGCAATGCGATTTAAAAGCAGTAATCGTACCGCCTTCTGCCTTGATGCGATGCACCAGTTGCATGGCGCTCATGTGATCAATACCAGGATCAAGTCCCATTTCGCAGAGAAACAACAGTTGTTTTTCTTTTACAGTGGCGGCCAGTCCCTGCATCTGTGCGTCTACATACGATGCGGTAAGCAGGTGTTTTCCGATCTCCGCACAATCGCGGGCTACTAAAATATGCAGGGCAGGAGGAAGCAATGATATTACAACATCGGCAGCGGCGATAAGCGATTGCCTGGCTGCCACATCTTCTACATTCAGAGCTATAGCCTTTGCATGCGCAACGTTGCCTGTTTTAGCCTGTACCTGTTGCTGATTGGCATCAGCTACCAGTAACAGCCAGTTATGGGTAGCACAGGTTTGTAATAAATAATCAATTAAACAGGTGGCGGATTTTCCGGCTCCAAAAAGAAGGATTGTTTTACTCATGGTACAACAGCTATGTACCACAAGTTACTGTTTTATGTGTTCACCATTAGCAGGGAATAACTACTGACGTACGCTGATGGCGTCTTCAGGTTGCAGTTGAATAGCGCCAATATTGGTAGACTTACCTTGTTCAGTATATACATGCTCTTTTACAACCTGTTTATAAGGTGCCCGTGCGTCAATGATCAGTTTATATTGACCGGGAGGAAGCTGTAATGTAAAAACATCATTGTTCTGCAAAGATGTTTTTAAAGAATCCTGTTGATTAACTACCAGGATAGAGTGTACTGCTGCCGCCGGATTTATACTACCGGTAAGTGTACTTGATTGCATGATCTTGCGGGCATGTAAACAGGTAATGGCAACAACAACAAACGCAAATACCCACACAGGTTTGGTCATATCCTCATTTTTAAATTTAACGATTCTGCATGTACGCAGGGATTTTAGTTTAGATAGGGGATAGTTTTGCAGCAATCAGAAAGATGCCATTTCAGTGAAACAAGCAATTCGTTAATTAGATTGAGTATGAGGTCTGGAGGATTTGGATAAGGCGGTGACCGTCGATTTTTAGTAAGAGTTTGAAAAGCAACACAAAGATAAGGGTTAATTTGTATAGTTGGCCTCCACAACAAATATTTTTGAATGTTATATTACGGTTAACGTCCGTTCATGCGCGGTTTTAAACGAATATCGCCCAGTGAAGCACTTTTTCCATCTTCTACCGTAGTCTGCAACGTGGTATTCTCGTAAGGAGGCAATGCCACTATCACAATATTCCAGGTGCCTGGTTTTACTGTAAATGTAAAAACGCCTTCGCCCGCAGAAGGAACGGTTTTAACCGAATCATGACCATTGATAGCCCAAACGGTGCTGGCGCCGTTAAAAGGAAGAATGCGACCGGAAATAGAAGACTGGTTGAATATGCGGAAGGCATGTAAAGTTGCTACCATTGCTATTACAGCAATAAAGGTGGCCATGCTTTTTTTCATAATGCTGGTTATTGATATGGTAAACGACACAATTCATATACCACTACCCGCTGTTATAACAGCCGGATAATGACAAAAAACATAACACGGTTCTTACAAGGATTGCGAATGGGGAGGATATGAATTTTCGGCAGCAATCAGATTGGATAGTATGCATTGAACTGCAATGCACAATACAGGTTTCCAAGTATTATGCCAATACTACGGATAATAAAAAAACTTAATGAAAATAAATTGGATTTTTTTGCGCTTTTGTTACAGGGAAAGAATAAATTAAACCATTATAAAACTGGCAAGCATGCGAAACGAGGTAAAACTTCCTCAGTTATACCAAATGTAAAAAAGACACATTACACAAAACTCAGAATCCTTTGGCTAAACCCAATGCACGTGAGTAAATAGTGATGATAGCATAATCGATCGATACGCCGCGGTTGGAGCGGGGAGCTTCCTGTGTTTTCTGTTCGCCGGCAGCAATATCATTAAACAGCACTGTTTGGGTTTTCACTACTCTTTTTTCAGGTCCCAGGTATTTGACCTCTACAGCTACTTCATCCAGCGGATAGTGGCTGCCGTTCGTAACGGTGAGGTGCAGATTGGAAATACCCCCCAGTATACCGGTTTTATAAGTACCCGCAGCTACAGATACCTGCTTGTGCAACTGATGGCGTACAACCGCCGCAGCGCTTTCATCCAATGGTGAAACATTTTTTTCTGTTTCAGTAGTGGCAGTAGGGGCAGCGTCCTCTTTCGGAGTGGTTTGTGTAGACGTAGTGGCGGTTTCGGTAACCGGCAATGCTTCTGTGTACACAGGCGTCTTGCCAGTTTTATTTTTTACCGTACGTTCTGTTTTTAAATCAGTTGTCGGGGTTATCTTATTTTCTGCTGGAATTGCAGTATGGCTTTCTTCCGGCGCTTCCGCTGGTTGAACGGGAGCGGTTGACACCTGTTTGTTGCGGCTATCATGTCCTGCAATGACCTGCGCCATTTTCTCCAGGTTGCTTTTATATTCCTTGTGCTGGTTGTTGCTGATGGCCAGGCCAATTACCACACCACCCAGTAACAGGCATACAGCGGCTATAATATTCAGCAACATCCTGTTTTTACCGGCAGCAGGTCTTGCAATAGCATTGACCGGTCTTGCAGCATACTCATACATTGATGCAACAGGCGTATCCTGTATGGCAGGTTGAACAGTAATGGCAGCCGCCATTGGCACAGGTTGTTCAGCAATTGTTTTGCGTGGAGTATCTTTTGGAACAACGGGTTCTGCAGATGTTTTCTGAGCACCGGCAGGCATGGCTACAGCCACAGATTGTCTGCGCATGGCAGCCACATTACCGGCAGCTACCGGCATGGTTACATATACCTTACCTGATGATGCAGCGTTGCCGGTAGCAGCAGCCGTACGTGCAGTTTCTTTTTCTTTTACAGGTGCAGCAGCAGGCTCAGCAGCATCTTGTTCTGCAACAGGCTTTTTATAAAAACGATCATAAGGCTGTTCCTCCACTGTTGGTGCAAAAGGTTTCAGTTCGGGCAGTTCACTGGGATATCTCCAGGCTGCACTTTTTCCTTCCAGCCACACCAGGTCGTATGCTTTCAGGCCTTTCGCCAGTAACTCTTCTGTAGAGTAGGGCCCTGATTGTTTATTATCGCGCAGTAAAAGATAGGTACTCATAAAAAAATTTCAAACAAGGAAACCATCATAAGCAGGATAGTAGTGCAAAGCATTAACGCTTTTTGCAGGGTACATACCGGCAGTAATCAGGGGTAAAGACTACAAATACAGGTTAGGGCAAATCAGCCTGTATGCTTTACTGCAAGTTAACTTTTGCACATAACTATACCAAAAACAGGCCCCAAAAACTTATAAAAATGCCGTTAAAATGCAGGTTTCAGCAACTGTCCTTATAAACACGTAGTGTGCTGCTGTTATTGTGTAGTAACGGTATAATAATAATTTTCATGTAGCGATTGTATAAATAGCTGCCATTGCATGTAAGAAAACAATAATTTAGCGGCTGAACATCCTGAACTGTTTCATTGTATCACAGTATCGGTTTTCGTTCAGCCCAATGGAAATATCCGGCCCCTGCAAAACTGTACATTCTTTCATTTGTCCCCGGCGGCTGGTGTCCCAATCTTTCTGAACGGCACAGAGCCTGTACCAATCAAACGGTGTTGTATTGTACTAATCCATGTTGTTATGATAATCGCTCCCATTCCTGTTGATGAAGCCGAACGTCTTGCAGATCTTCGCCGGCACCAGATCCTGGATACGCCGGAAGAAGATGAATTCAATGATCTCATATTACTGGCTTCTCGTATCTGTTCTGCACCCATTTCACTGATCTCGCTGATAGATTCCAACAGACAATGGCTCAAAGCCAGGAACGGTATTGATGCTATTGAAACCGATCGTGATGCATCTTTCTGCAGTCATACCATTCTCGAAAACGATGTGTTCATTATACCGGATGCCACACGCGATGAACGTTTTTTTGACAATCCCTATGTGCTGGGCAACCCGGAGATCCGTTTTTATGCAGGCGTTCCCCTGGTATCGCAGGCAGGTTACAAACTGGGTTCGCTGTGTGTAATAGACCGCATTCCGCGCAATCTGGCACCCGATCAGCAGGATGCCCTGCGTATATTGGGAAAACAGGTAATGCGCCAGTTTGAACTACGGTTAAAGAACCATGAGCTGGAACGCATTTCACAGGCACAGAAACGCATCATTTCTGTAATGGCGCATGATGTGCGCAGCCCGCTGGCATCTTTAAGCAGTCTTTTCCATCTGTACCAGAACAACACGATCAACCGCGAACAGTTTACCGGTTTTATCACCATGGCCAACGGCCAGCTAAACAGTACACTGAACCTGCTGGAAAACCTGGTAGAATGGGGCAAGATCCATTTACAGGAACTGGTTTTTAACGTAGAACAGATCTCACTGACCGACCAGGTGCAGATAGTGTTTGGAGAACTGGCTGCGCTGGCAGCAGTTAAAGAAAATCAACTGGTGAACGAAACCGGTGACATACGCCTTACCATCAATCCGCATATTATCCGCTTTATACTGCGCAACCTTATCAGCAATGCATTAAAATTCACAGACAAGGGTACCATTACTGTGCGTGCTGAACGCCAGGATAATGTATTGCAGGTATCAGTTCAGGATACCGGTATTGGCATGCCACACCAGATCAGTGAAACCCTGTTTACCGATGCTGCCAGACAAACCCGCAAAGGCACCCGCAATGAGGCCGGCAGCGGGTTGGGATTATCGCTGGTGCAGGAATTCACAGAAGCTCTCAACGGCGCCATCCGTGTAGAAAGTGCAGAAGGCAAGGGCACTACCATCAGCGTAACGCTGGAATGCTGATGTAACAGACTTTTGCCCCTGTTTACCACCATCTTTCACACTATTACGGCAGCACGGTACAGGCCAATGAGGCATATATGTCAATAAAGCCTGTAACAGATAGGCATTCAATTCACAATCGTGGAAAAATACACCCCAAAAAAGCCCCGTTTTTAGCTGGTTTTACGTGTTAATAGGGTAGATTTGCAACCCTCCGGTACTGCCGTTTTGCAGTATACCAACCGGATGTAAATCATTACTATAACACAAGTATGGAAGAAAATTTCACACCACAGGAAACGAATGATGACAGTCGCATCGTTCCGGTGAACATTGAGGAACAGATGAAGACGGCTTACATAGACTATTCAATGTCTGTAATTGTAGGCCGCGCCCTGCCCGACGTACGTGATGGTTTAAAACCGGTTCATCGCCGCATTTTGTATGCGCTGAATGAACTGGGGATGAATTACAACAAGCCCTATAAAAAGTCTGCGCGTCTGGTAGGTGAAGTATTGGGTAAATATCACCCGCATGGTGACTCATCGGTGTACGACGCGATGGTGCGTATGGCACAGGAGTGGAGCATGCGTTACACCATGGTAGATGGCCAGGGTAACTTTGGTAACCAGGATGGTGACGGCCCGGCGGCCATGCGTTATACAGAGTGCCGCCTGGAAAGACTGGCAGAACACATGCTGGATGATATTGACAAAGACACCGTAGACTTCCAGTTGAACTTTGACGATTCTGAAAAAGAACCGACCATATTGCCAACACGGTTACCACAACTGTTGCTGAACGGTGCCAGCGGTATTGCTGTAGGTATGGCTACCAACATGATGCCGCACAACCTCAGCGAAGTGATTGACGGTTGTATAGCGTATGTGGAGAACCGCGACATTACGATAGAAGAATTGATGCACCATGTAAAAGCACCAGACTTCCCCACAGGCGGTATTATCTATGGTATGGAAGGTGTAAAAGCCGGTTTCCTGACCGGTCGTGGCAGAGTGGTGGTACGTGGTAAAGTGCAGATCGATACCAAACCCAGTGGCCGCGAACAGATCATCATTACTGAAGTTCCTTACCAGGTAAACCGCGATGCGCTGACCAACCGTATTGGTGAGCTGGTAAATGAAAAGGTGATCGAAGGCATTGCCCACGTTAACAACGAATCCAACAAAGAAGGTACGCGCATTGTGGTAGATCTGAAAAGAGATGCCATTGCCAATGTGATCGTAAACCAGTTGTACAAATACACCGAGCTGCAAACCTCATACGGTATCAACAACGTGGCGCTGGTAAAAGGACGTCCCAGAACGCTGAGCCTGCGTGAACTGATCAGCGAGTTTGTAGAGTTCCGCCATGAAGTGGTGGTACGCCGTACCAGGTTTGAACTGAATGAAGCAGAGAAAAAAGCGCATATCCTGCGTGGTTACATGATCGCCCTGGATCACCTGGACGAGGTAATTGCATTGATCCGTGCCTCTACAACACCTGAAATAGCCAAAGACAACCTGGTGAATGCCGGTTGGGGACTGGATGAAATACAGGCCAAGGCCATCCTGGAACTGCGTTTACAGCGTTTGACAGGCATGGAGCGCGACAAGATCAAACACGAATACGACGAGTTGATGAAATTGATCGGTCACCTGAAAGAGTTGCTGGCCAACGAAGGCATGCGCTACGATGTGATCAAAAAGGAGTTACTGGAAATAAAAGATAAATTTGGTGACGGCCGCAGAACAGAGATCACTTACCTGGATGATGAAGTACGTATCAAAGACCTGATCAAGGAAGAAGATGTGGTGATCACCATATCACACCTGGGTTATATCAAACGTACTTCGGCCAGCGAATACCGCGCACAACGCCGCGGCGGACGTGGCGCCATAGGCGGCCGTACACGCGATGAAGATTATATAGAACACCTGTTTGTGGCTTCCACACACCACACCATGTTGTTCTTTACAGAAAAAGGCCGTTGCTACTGGCTGAACGTATACCAGATACCTGAAGGAGACAAAACCGGTAAGGGACGTGCTATCCAGAACGTGATCCAGTTACCGCCCGATGATAAGGTACGTGCTATTATAGATGTACAGGACCTGGAAGACAAAGAGTTTATTGACAAACATAATATTGTACTCTGTACCAAGAAAGGTATTATCAAAAAGACCGCGCTGGAAGATTTCAGCCGTCCGCGTCAGACCGGTGTAAACGCCATTACCATTGTAGAAGGTGATGAACTGCTGGAAGCAAGACTGACAGACGGTAACAGCGAAATTATGCTGGCAGTGAAAAGCGGCCGCGCCATCCGCTTCCCCGAAGAAAAGGTACGTGCAACCGGCCGGGGAGCCATTGGTGTAGCAGGTATTGAAGTAGATGATGCCCAGGATGAAGTCATTGGCATGATATGTGTCAATAAGGATGACAAATCGAAAACGGTACTGGTGGTAAGTGAAAAAGGATACGGAAAACGTACTTTGGTGGAAGAATACCGCATCACCAACCGTGGTGGTAAAGGTGTAAAAACCATCAGCGTAACCGATAAAACAGGCTCACTGGTAGGTATTCTGTCTGTAACAGAGCAGGAAGACCTGATGATCACCTGTAAAAGTGGCATCACCATCCGTATGCCGGTGCAGAGCGTAAGCGAGCAGGGACGCGCCACACAGGGTGTAAAACTGATCCGCCTGGATGAAGGAGATGAAATTGCCGCCATTACCCAACTGGACGAAAGCGTAGAGGAAACTGAAGAAGTGGTAGCAGCAGAAGGTGCAGAAACCATTGCTGAAACAGCCACTGCCGCCGATGAAAATTCAGCAAACGAAAATGGTGAGGCAACCGGTACAGATGAAAACCCGTCTGAAGAAAACACAGAGAATCAGTAAACCCAACCTTTTCATTTAAAATAAATATGCTACAAATGAAACAACTATTGCTCACTTTTTTGCTTGCAGCAACAGGCTTTGGTTTGTTTGCCCAGAAGCTGGACAAAGCAAAGGACCTGTTGAAAAATAATAAACTGGCCGACGCAAAAACAGAGATCGACAACTACCTGAATATTGACAAAAACCAGGCTGCAGGTGAGCCATGGTTTTACAAAGGCAAAATTTACCTGGCTATATCCAACGATGCCAACCTGAAAACCACTGTACCGGATGCACGCAACACTGCATTTGAATCATTCAAAAAGTACATGGAACTGGAAAGCAAAGAAAAAGATGCAGCCAAAAGAAACCTGCTGATGACCCTGGAAGGTAACCAGCCATTGATCGATATCTATACCAATTACTCAAAAGAAGCAGCTTCCTATTATAATGCCGGCAACTTCAACGATGCCCTGGAAGGCTTCAAACACTGCCTGGTAGTATATGATTACATGGCTGAAAAAAATATCATCCCCAACAAGTTTGACACCACCACCACTTTATATGCCGGTATTGCTGCAGAAAAAGCAAAAAAACGCGATGACGCAGCCATTTACTATGGTAAAATAGCAGACGCTAAAGCAAAAGGCGAAGGATTTGTAGAGATCTACAAATGGCTGGCCGATTATTATCGTCAGAAAGGTGATGTGGCCACTTCACAGAAGTACACAGGACTGGGAAGAGAGCTGTACCCCCAGGATACATTCTGGACTGGTTTTGATATTGAAACTGCCCGTGAAAAAGGTACCAAAGAAGAATTGTTTGCAAAATATGAGCAGGCTATCAAAGAAAGTCCTGATAACCACCTGTATTATTTCAACTATGGTGTGGAACTATACCAGGCAGCTTACGATACCAGCCTGGCCAAAAGACCCGCCAATTCAGAAGAACTGATCCAGAGAGCTACGGAAAAGCTGAAACGTTGTATAGAAATGAAACCAGACTATGCCAACAGCTATATGGTACTGGGACAGATCTATTATAATAAAGGTGTAGACCTGAACAACCAGATCAAAGCGATCCGTCCGGCTGCAGGTGCAAAACTGACCGCAGAACAGGCACAGAAAAAAGAAGATCTGCGTAAGGAAGTAATGACCAATTTCGATGCGGCGATACCCAATTTTGATAAAGTAGACCAGTTGCTGAGTGCACAGGGTAAACTGAAAATGGAAGACAAAGAGATCCTGAAAAATGCACTGGATCTGCTGATCACCATTTATGAAGAAAAGACCAGCCAGGTAGAACAAAAGAAAAACCAGGCAGAAGCTAAAAAAAATGTAGCGGAAGCCAAAACACTGGATGCTGAGTTGAAAAAGATCCAGGAAAAGTCACAGGCTTATACGGTGAAATTCAATGATGTGGACAGGAAGCACTAATCCTGGCCCCGGAAAATAAAAAAAAAGCCCCGCCTGAACAGTGGGGCTTTTTTTTGCCTGGTTTTATAGGAAAGTGCACTTAAGAGTGGTTATATCAGGACATTGGTGTATAAAAATCCGTTTTTACAACGATGAGTTATCGTGTTGATTGAGCATCCGCGAACGTTTATCCTTGCTGCCTAATACAATGGCGAAAAAAATAGCTGCAAAACCGCCTGCAAATAACACCCCGAACAGTACAACTAACCATATCGGAAATTCACTTGTCATAGAATTGCATTCTTTTACAATGTATTAGCAAGGATAATACCAATTTACAGCGTTGTGTTGAAAAGGGGAGATTTTCGCTTCTTTTACTTAACATAATATTAATTATAGGACAAAATGATAATCCGCTAAATCGCTTTCGTATGTGGATCCGCCGAATACTTATCGAATGATTCTTTTTGACGAGGTCGGCCAACTTGTCGAGAACCGATTGATCTTCAAGATGACTGCCTGAGCAATTGTCCGGATTATACAATCTTTTATAGTTGAATTGCTCTTCATTTGTAAAAAAGAGATCGTCCATGAAAAAGCAGCTTTTAATAATTTGTTCTGCTGTGGTTATGTTTTCCAATTTTTGTTTAGCCCAAACTTATTCTCAGTTCATTAAATCTGACACAATAGCTATTACCTCAAAAATCTATCAATCTGAACGGAAAATAATTGTCACGAAACCGCTTAAGACCCAAAGCGGCAGTGAGGAAAACAACAGCATCTTGTATCTTGATGCAGATGACAGAAACATCAACGGGATAATATTACAGTCCGCCAATAATTTAATGGCCTATAAGGAAATACCTAATAGTTATTTAGTAGGGATCATCCAGGAGGACAGAAATAAAGAACTTGTTGAAAAAGATAAACTACTTAGATTTATCACCGAGGAAGTTATTCCTTTACTTGAAAAAAATTATAATATCTCTAAACGATTGACCATTGCAGGCCACTCGTTTGGAGCTTACTTTGCTACTTATGCCTTTCTTAAATATAATGCCGTCTTTAATTCCTGTATTGCCGTCAGTCCTGCTTACTGGCCTAACAAAGAGGATGTTCTTGTATTGATGAATGAAAAGATAAATACTGTTTCAGGGAATTTTTATTTAGCAGTCGGCGACAAAAGGTGGGATGAGATCTCTTTACGGGATTATGTATTTAAGGCGAAAAATTTATTAAGTAAATCGAAAGGCACGCGACTGATGTTTACCGACTTAAAGGGGTTTAGTCATAATGCTACGCCAGGTGTAGGGTTCGGATTAGGGTTTAACTTTATATACGATGAATGGGAATGGGGGAATATTTTGGATGAGCAAGAAATAAGGCTGAAATCCTTCCCCGCATTCTGGGGTCATCTTGAAATCAAAGCAGATGCATTATACCATTTAAAGCGTATTCCAGAAGCGAAGACCATTTTTCAGGAAGCATTAAAGAGTATACCACAAGATAAAGATTTATCGGAGCACGAAAAGAATGAAATAACAAAAAGATTGAACGGTAAAATTAGAAGCTGCCGCTAATTTAAATGGATACCAGGAAAAAACACATGATCAGTTCTGCGTTCCAGATTCGCTGCACTTTTTTTCCTTACCTGCCCTATCATAACCTGACCGTCCGGCATTTACTAATCATACCTCCGGTTTGCAGTACAAGGAGGAAGTTTTCTTCCCCTTAACCCATGAAGACGCTGATATCATGGTCAATAAAAAACAACTTTTAAGGGGCGACGAATAACATAATGCAGAATATTATAGAATAAAATACAGCCAACCCCCAACGCTCATTGTAAATTCCATATTGCTATTTTGATTGTTTGGACTGGCAATATGGTTGTTTGGCAACCTGCATGAAACGATTGTCATTACACCTAATATTTTTGTAATAAAAATCAGTAACAAATGGTACCTGCAAAAATTACAGAAACAAATTGGTATCCTGAAAAAAGGTTGATTGTAACACATATAAGCGGAGATATTGAAAAAATTGATATTGAACAATGGGAAAAATCTTTTAAGGACACATTCAACCAGATTGAGGACAATACAACATTCAAGATCTTTGTCAATATGTACGGATTTAAAGCAGTGAACATTGACGCACATAAAAGATTCAGAGGTATTGTTCCATTGACACTTGCTGACTATGGTTGGAAAGTAGGTTATGTAGACCTGTTTGAAGAAGAAGCCAAAACAATGACGTATAAGAATATAAGAGGGGTTAAATGTGTTGGAGCAGCACACTCACACCAGGACGAAACCAAAATGGACCTGTATGAAACAAGGTTCGGCAGCGACAAAGAACATTTTTTCTCTGACCCCACACAAGCAAGACAATGGATAGAGGATCTGGAAATAGGAAACTAACAAAGAGAAACACCAATCAGTATAATTGATACGTATTTACTTTGTCCTATCTATCCGCTCATGATACCCATCACTCCAGAAAATGCTGATGGCTGCGATATCTGCATGCAGATCCGGTATTAACTCAACCTGGTAATCTTTGCCTGCCTGGAAAAGGTTACCTGCTATCCACTGCATAGGCTCAGGAGTGCTGCCTCTTTGATTGGTATCCCTGAAATATAACCGGCCATTCTTTACAGCAATCTCAAACTCTGCATACCTGCCGGTTGCAGCAGCAAACTTTGCCGGATCCGGAAATAAAGTGTTGGTCTGTGATGCATAGTAATTGATCAGCCATTTGAGCTTTAAAATTTCCTGATCATCGGTTGTTTTAGTCAATTGCTGTTGCAGGATCTGCTGTTGGGCCATTATCACCGAATTTTCCTCTTTACAACTTAGGTTCGGGATTACACCGGTGCCCTCCCAATCCGTTCCGGTGATATTATTTTCATACCGCTGAAACGGGATAAAAGCTACCAGGCCATTGCCCAGGCCAAAACTCCTGGTGAGATGCGCTGCACCACGGGTTGTATCCCCGATGATCGATGCCCTGCCCAAACTTTGCATTCCATAAGCAAATCCTTCGGCTGCCGAAAAAGTTCTTCTGCTGGTTAAAATGCATACCGGTATGTTGGCTAAACCGGTTTCCTGTTTCTTATCACTGCCCCAAAATTCTTTACTCCATCTATCCTCAATTCTATTGTACGTTTTCCCGGTATAGGTTTTACGGCTGAAAAAGTAATCTGCCAGTTCTTTCATCATTGTGCCATCACCACCAAAGTTGTTTCGCAGATCAATGATCACGGCATCTGTATTAGCAATAAACTGCAGCATTGATCTTAACTGAAATGCCGCCATGCTGTTAAACCTTGCAAATCCTGTTATGTCAATGTATGCAATATTAGCAGGCAGTATTTCAATCTTCCGGAGATGAAAATTTTGCCTGGCATCATTCACTGAATCTCTTTTCCGGATATCATCAGCACCGGCTTTGGAAACAGTGAACTCCGTTATGTCTTTTTCCAGCATTGGATCAAATACAATACGCAGATGCTTGTCATTATTAATGGTTCTTAGTTCTTTTTCAAGCGTATTTGCCAGCATACGGGCATCAGTAATACCTTTATAAGCGCCCTTTTGCTGATTGGCTTTCATACTACTGATATACAGGTTGGCTTTACCGGGATATACATACTTTGATTTCAAAATAGCACATAATGAATCGATTATTTTTGCCCTGGTCGTTTCGTTCAGTATCTCTCCTTCTTTTTTCTGAGACAGTACGCATACACTTAACAGGTTGAATAGGATGCACAGGGCTATGCTTTTCATTAGGTTTTAAAATTTTACCAAAACTATTTTTATCCGGTCGTCCCTATTGATCTTTTCCGCAAACAGGTTGTTATCTTCTGCAAACCGGTATTCTGGTGCTGCAAAAAGCTTTCTTCCCCGGAATTATGTATACTTTGATATACGGCTGGTAACTACCTATGCCCTGCAACAATTTCACAATGAAAATATAGCGGATGGTAGCGCAAAATTGATTTACATTTATTACAAATACCATTATGCTTACCGCCATCCATCCCAAACTGCCCATGCGCAACAAAGCTGTTACCCGTGACTTTTACCTGAATAAACTGGGATTCAAAGAATTGGGACGTGCTGATTATGACGGCTACCTGATGGTGCAAAAGGATCATATCGAGATCCATTTTTTTGAGTTTAAAGACCTGGATCCCGCTACCAATTACGGCCAGGTATATATCCGCACCAATGCCATTGATTCCCTGTACCAGGAAGCACAGACCAATGGATGGCCCATACACCCGGCAGGTCCCCTGCAGGTAAAACCCTGGATGCAGAAAGAATTTTCCTTGCTGGACCCGGATAATAACCTGGTCACGTTCGGACAAGCTGTCTAAATTCCTGCTGCTACACACCGCTCTGCCCGCCCTTTGCTCCGGTCAAACAGCAGTCTTCTATTATCCTTCTTTTACAACCCCGGACAGGAAACCCTTAGTTTGTACGCTTTAAACCGCAGGAAGGACGCAGGAAAGTAGGAAGAAAGATGCAAGACAGAAGACACCAGGATCAGGGTACAAGGCGGCATTTCCGGCAAAAAATAACCAGACCGGCATAAACGGCACCGATGGTATGACAATGACTGCAGTGTTCAGTGTTGTCTATAAATGTTTGGCTATTACCGCCGGGTCAATGGCGTGATGCGAAGTAGTATACACCACCTTTTTGTCTTTCAATACTATGATCTGGGGAGATTGATGGGTTACTTTCAGTTCCTGTGCAATGAGGTTGGATACAGGACGAAAACCCAGTAAATCCAGGTAATGAAAATCTGCCTTTCCTTCAAGCTGTATATACCCGTTTTGTAGCTTTTCTTTGGCATGCGCACTGATGCCGCAGGTAATACTGTCTTTAAAAATGATCTGGGGCTTTTTTACAGATTCTTCCAGTATCTTATACACGTCTTCCGTAGCAGTTACGGATATCCAATTGTTCATACTGTAAAGATACGCAATCGGGCGCAATGGCAGGCGTAGCTGCAATACCCCTTTATATTCAGGCATTTACCTCCCTGTTGTACTTATTCCTGTATTCCAGTGGTGACATACCGGTGATCTTCCGGAACACTTCACGAAAAGCTTTCAGGTCTGCATAACCCACCTCGTACATCACTTCATGAATGGTTTTACGGCTGGCTTCCAGTGCTTTTTTGGCTGCTTCTATTTTTACTCTTTGTGCATATTCTAATGGTGTGTTGCCGGTAGCTTTGATAAAACGCCGGTCAAAATTGCGTCTGCCGGCAGCAAACCGGGCCGACAACTGGTCTACCGATATTTTTTCATCCAGGTGCTCCTCTATGTACACCTGCGCCTGTTGTACCATATCATCTCCATGTTGTTTTTGTCCCTTGAAGATGATAAAGGCCGATTGACGTTGACGGTCTATCTCTATCTGGAATACCTTGGCGCAGAACACAGCGGTTTCCCGGTCGTAATACTTTTCTACCAGGTAGATCACCAGGTTCAGGAAAGAATACGCACCGCCGTTGGTATAAATGCCATGCTCATCCGTAATTAATCTGTCCGGCTGTACATTTACCTGTGGAAACCTTGTTCTGAAATGATCAGCAGCCGACCAATGGGTAGAACAGCTTTTACCATCCAGCAACCCGGATGCTGCCAGCAGAAAAGCACCTGTGCAGATACTGGCAACAGCTGCACCGCTCTTGTATTGCTGCACAATCCAATCGATCATTGGCTGATTCCCTGCTACCGTCTGTTCATAATTATGGTTCAGTGAAGGAATGATCACCAGGTCTGTATAACTGATGGCTGAAATATGGATATGCGGCTTTACTGAAAACAGACCGTTGTGAAAGGTAATTTCCGGAGAAACGCCCGCCAGTTCAATCATAAACACGGCACTCCTTCCACGTTCTTCCTGGTAACGATTGGCACGGGAAAAGATCTTATAGGCTCCTACAATGCTGCTGAGGTTATTTTCTCCTTCAGGAACCAAAATAGTAAGCCGCTTCATGTGCTCTTTTCTGCAAAGTTAGCAAGTTGCCTTGTCCGGATCAACCCATCAGAATGTCTTTTTCACCCCCTGCCAGAGAAAAATCCGGCCAATACCTTTGTATTGCATTTCCTCACTATCAAAATCACCGTCATATGAATTTTACTACCGATTTACTCATTAACCAATCGCCGGATGCTGTTTTTAATGCCATTATGAATGTTCCTGCCTGGTGGTCTGATGCATTTGAAGGCAGTTCGCAGCAGGTGGATGATGAATTTGCTGTACGTTTTCGCGATGTACATTATTCCAGGCAACAGCTTACCGAAGTAGTTCCCGGTAAAAAGGTTGTATGGCTGGTCACCGACAGTTGCCTGAACTTCCTGACCGACACCGGCGAATGGACCGGCACTGAGATCAGTTTTGATATCTCTCAACAAGATGACCAGACATTGCTGCGCTTCACACACCACGGGCTTGTTCCGGATATTGAATGCTATAGTGCCTGTACCAATGGCTGGAACTATTATCTGCAACGCAGCCTGCTTCCTTTTATCAATACCGGCAAAGGACAACCGGGATTTCCGCAATAGTTATCATTCATCATAAACAAAGATTTATGCAACAACAGGATTTTACCGTTACCCTGCTTACCGATCATACCGCCCATGAAGCTTTTAATGCTATCAACAATGTCCGCGGCTGGTGGTCTGAGGAAGTGAAAGGCGGAACTGACAAACTTCATGATGAATTTGACTATCATTATAAGGATGTGCATTCCTGCCGCATGCGTATAACAGAGCTGGTGCCTGATAAAAAAGTAGTGTGGCTGGTGCTGGATAACTATTTTAATTTCATCAAAGATCAAAGCGAGTGGAAAGGCAATACCATTCATTTTGATATTTCCCCTGAGGGAAACCAGACCCGGATCCGTTTTACCCACCAGGGATTGGTTCCGGCGTATGAGTGTTATGAGATCTGCTTTAATGCATGGACCGGTTACCTGCAGAACAGTTTACTGCAACTGATCACCACCGGCAAGGGAAAACCCAATCCTAAGGAGAGTTAGCTTCTATGATCTGCAGCATGTCGGTAATGGAATTATTTTCCAAATAAGAACTTCATCGGGTTGGTTTTGCAGAGCATTGTTTTAAGACCCAGTTGCAGAAAGTTCTCATCCAGCAGGTTGATAAAATCATTCTGCAACAGGTGCAGATTCCCTTCCGGGCTTACTACCCAGAAATCGGAGCCAAATAAGGTGCGCGACCTTACCAGTTCATCATTTACTAATGTATTTTTTAAATTCCGGGAAGCTTTCAGATCGGCCAGGCTGAATGAAAAATCTGCATACACATTCGGATACTCATTCATCAGGCGAATAATGGTGGCTTTCCGGTTTTGTGCATCCGGTTTGGGGCGCCATGCACCGGCCGAACCAAAATGCGCCAGGTCCAGTTTCAGTTTCGGGAACTTTTTCAGGGCTATCTCCCATTTCAACGGATCATTTAACTGGTAAGCCACATCTTCACGGCTGCTACCCTGAATACGTATCTCTTCCCCGCCGGCGTATATTTTAAAATCGCGTCTGCCGGTTGATACAGCTCCCCCACCATTGTGCGAAATAATAGGGATCTCATACCGTTCGCAGATCTCATAAATGGGCCATAAGCGATAGTCAGACGGATGATAACCCATAGCCGGGTATATCTTAATCCCGAAAAATGGTGTGCCTTCACAAAAGGCTTTGCTGAACAGCCGGTACAGATCATTTTTGGGATCAAGCGTTTTTGCGCGGCGCGGATCGCAGGCCAGAAACGGTAATACCGGAAATTGCTTCGTCATCTCTTTTACCTCTTCCACCTGTTCGTAAAACGTTTTGGGCAAACTGGTTTCCCATCCCATTTCCAGGTCCATCATCAGCACAGAGGTCAGTACATTGTCATTGGGTATATTGTCAAACGACTTTGCCAGCGAGCATTTATCCAGGTAATACCAGTACATATCCGCCATTGTTTTTATACCCAGCAGCTTGCGTGCAGCAATAAGATCAACAAAACCTTTTTTGTCTTCCTGCAAGTTGATAAACTGTACTTCCTTTTTATCTATCTGCTCCAGCAGTTCCTGGTTCCAGTTGTCTGCTGACTGCTCCGGCATATCATATACTTCATCAATGCTCAGTTGCATGGTTTCGCCGTTTGCCACAGATTTTAACCCCAGGAAATCTTTGATCATCCTGATCAGGAAATACTTCTTGTTGATGCACAACATATCAAAATAATGTGTGTGCACATCTACTACAAAGTTTTCCTTTGCCACCAGTTCACTGACCAGCCGGGGTGTACGTTCCGCAATTGTTTTGGGCAAACCGGCATAGTCAATGCCTTCTGCCGCGTATTGATAATCTGCCATTTGTATGGGTTATATTTTATTTCCCTTCAGGAATTTAAATGCAAAGGAATCCCGCAGTTCCTCATGTCCTACGTATTCAGTGGCGTGCCCGAATGCTTTTTCATACACGGGGCTATTGTCAAGTGAATGATCGTTCAGGTATTCAAACAGTACATTGCAAAATATGCGGGCAGTATTGATATCTACCTTCCGGTTGATACAGATCACGTTCCTGCATTCATCTTTGATCAGTTCACCCAGTTGCAGTGACTCACAGGCGCTGAGGATAACGCATTGCGTGTAAGATGATCTTGCCTGGAAAAATTTGAACAATGATACATTGCTGTATTCCTTACAGCCTCCCTGCTCATTCTGCAGGTACAGGTGTTCGGGCAATCCATGACAGGAAATAAAAACAATGGTGGGTTTGTGGGTATCCCATTCCTTCATCAGGTTCTTTAACGTGGGTGGTGTGACCTTATGCAACTCCAGGTATTCGCTTTTCATCACTGCTCTCAGATCGTCAAACTCTGCCTCTACTCCAATAAAAGCTTCCCTTTCGCATTCGCTACCAACATACAGCACTTTTCGTCGCAACAGTTCTATCAGCAGGTTGCGGGCGATATCAGGATTCGATGGCTTGTCCTGGCTGATCACCTGTTTGATCTTATCCCTGATCTCATCGTCAATAAATGTCCTGGCATGCGGAAGCGTTTTTTTATTGGTGAGTCCGTAAATATTGCTGGTGGAAATGCGGAAGTTGGTATCGAGGAAATTACCCAGGTCGAACTGGTAGTTGCTTTGTTTGAGAATTGTTTTGTTTAATGATTTCAGATTTGTCTGAAATTTTCTGGATAAGGGGTCCATAACCTTGGTTTTAGCTGTTATGAAGGGAAAGACGCATACAGGTAACCGGTAATAAATATAAACAATAATCATCAACCATCCCGTCATTGCAACCGGGCCTGTAGCGGACTGCTAACAGTGAAATATGGCGAAGGCAGAAATACGGGGTGCGAGTGACAGCCTGGTTACATTTAATGCTGCTTATTCCGGGCGTGGGTT
>LGYU01000024.1 GCA_001302245.1 Chitinophagaceae bacterium PMP191F | reverse complement strand
CTTAAAAAGAAAATCGAAAATGCCCATAGCAAACAGATTATTTTCAATAACAATGTAAATAAATTTCCGTCTTGCAGGGAAAAATTTTCAAAATCTATTTTGCGTAAATTATACGCAAAATTTGGAGAGTTCAGACCCTTTGCCTAAATTTGCGTATAATTTACGCAAAATGAAAACAACCGGTGTTATTATAGCCCGTTTCCAGACACCTTACTTACACGAAGGACATATTTACCTGTTGAATGAAATTCAGGCAAAACACAATAAAACTGTTATCATAATTGGCGTGTCGCCTGTAAAAGGCAGCCAGCGTAACCCGTTTGACTTTTATACCCGCGAAAAAATGCTGAAACAATACCGTCCGGACCTGGTAATCCTTCCCTTGCGCGATCAGGCTTCTGATACCGTATGGAGTCATCAACTGGATGAGTTATTACAAAACACTTTTCCCAAAGAATCATTTGTGTTGTATGGCAGTCGCGACAGTTTTATCCCTGCTTACTCGGGAAAATTTCCAACAGCCGCGCTGGCAGCACAAGAGGGCTTTTCTGCCACCGATATCCGTGATGCCAATGCTGACAAAGTGCTGGACACTGCTGATTTCAGGTTCGGCATCAATTATGCCTGCCAGAACACTTATTCAAAAGTATATCCTACAGTAGATATTGCTATTCTGAAAGAGAAAGGAACGCAGGTATTACTGGGCAAAAAACACTTCACCAGCCAATGGCGTTTTCCCGGTGGTTTTGCTGACCCTACTGACGACAATTTTGAAGCGGCTGCAAAACGTGAAATGGCAGAAGAATGCGGTGATATTGAAACCGGCAATATGCAGTATGTTGGTTCTGCCCGTATTGACGACTGGCGCTACAGACAGGAACCCGACAAAATACTGACCCTGTTCTACAAAACAGAACTGGTGTATGGCGAACCAAAGGCTGCAGATGACCTGGCCGATCTTGCCTGGTTTCCCGTACAGGAACTTATAGACATGATGGAAAGTGAACAGATCGCTAAAGAACATTACGTACTGATAAAACTACTTTTAAAAAATATACAATAGATCCCGTAAACCTTGTGTTATTTCAATTACTCTAAAACTGAACATTATGAAAACGCAGGAAAACATTTTACTACTGGCCGATGCTTATAAATATTCTCACCATAAATTATACTACCCCGGTACTACTAAAATTTATTCTTACCTGGAAAGCAGGGGCGGACAATTTGATGAAGCCATCTTTTTTGGTTTGCAATACCTGTTAAAACATTACCTGGAAGGCAATGTGATCACTACTGAAAAAATTGACGAAGCAGAACAATTTCTGCAACAGGTATTTGGCCGTAACGATGTTTTTGATCGTTCAAAATTTGACTATATCGTTAAAAAATACGGCGGCAGGTTACCTGTCCGTATCAAAGCTGTAGCTGAAGGAACCAGTGTGCCAGTCAACAATGTGCTGATGACCATTGAAAATACTGATCCGGAATGTTTCTGGTTGACGAACTTCCTGGAAACACTGCTGGTACAGGTCTGGTATCCGGCTACGGTAGCTACCATTTCAAAAGAAGTGAGAAAAATTGTAGAAGACTATTTTGGCGAAACAGCCTCCGCCGAAGCATGTAATAATATTGATTTTGTATTGAACGACTTTGGCTTCAGGGGAGTTAGTTCCGTTGAAAGTGCCGCGCTTGGCGGAGCTGCCCATCTGCTGAATTTCCGCGGTAGTGATAATATCATGGGTAGTATACTGGCACAACGCTATTACAATACAGATACTGTATACGGCCTGTCTGTTCCTGCAACAGAACACTCTATTTGTACCTTGTTGGGAGAGGAAGGTGAGTTGGAAATATTCAAACATGTATTGCGTACTTTCTCTACTGGCACTGTAGCTTGTGTTTCTGACTCCTTCGATATTTTCAGGGCATGCAGTGAGTACTGGGGTACGGAGTTAAAAGAACTGGTGCTAAGTCGTGATGGAGTATTGGTCATTCGTCCGGATAGCGGTGATCCTGTATTTACGCTGTTGCGTGTGTTTGATATTCTCTTTAGCAAATTCGGATATACACTCAACAAAAAAGGATACAAAGTATTACCTCCGCAGGTAAGGGTATTGCAGGGCGATGGTATCAACGTACAAAGTATCCGTGCCATCTACGGCGCTTTAAAAGTCAATGGCATCAGTGCAGAGAACCTGTTGCTGGGTATGGGTGGCGCATTGCTGCAAAAGCTCGACAGAGACACCCAGATGTTTGCTTTCAAATGTTCTTATGCAGAAGTGAATGGAAAACCCGTAGAAGTACAAAAACATCCATTGGAGATAGACCACCACGGAAAATTGGTGCAGTCATTCAAAAGATCCAAAGCCGGGCAACTGAAATTAATTTATACCAACAGCGAATACCAGACTGTAAAAGCCGGAGAACACCCCGATCAGGAAGATCAACTGATCACTGTGTTTGAAAACGGAGCGATCATACACCAATACAATTTTGAAAGCATTCGTGACAGAGCACAGGTTTCAGCAACGTTGACAATACAGTAGCATACACCATTGTTCAGCCCTTTCAAAAAAGATTTAACTAATTGGTAAACAGCAAAAATTAACATGAAAACAATCACGTTATACCGGCCGGTTGGTGAAACAGAACTTAAACTGATAGAAGGCTCCGGCTTTGCAGCATTTCCTCCCAGGCTGCAATGGCAGCCAATTTTCTATCCTGTTCTGAATAAACAATATGCAGAACAAATTGCGCAGGACTGGAACACAAAAGATGAATTTTCAGGCTATGCCGGCCATGTTCTGGAGTTTGATGTAGATCAGGTTTTTCTCGACAGGTATCCTGTTCAAAATGTTGGAGGAGAAATCCACAATGAATTATGGGTACCGGCTGAAGAGCTTTCATTGTTCAACGAACACATTGTCGGAAAGATCAGGAAGATAAAATCGTTCTATGGTGAACACAGATAAAGGACAAACCACCTCAAAAAGGAGGCCACGACAAATGAACAAACAACTCAATAATATCAGTAAACAACTAAGCTATATACTACGACACCAACCGAAAAGCATTGGTTTGTCACTGAATGAACAGGGTTGGGCCAATGTGCAGGAGCTGATTACAAAACTTCAGCAGCAGGGCACCGGAATAGATTTAGCTACACTTGAAATAATTGTAGCTACTAACGATAAAAAGCGTTTCGCATTTAATGAAGATAAAACCATGATACGGGCCAGTCAGGGACATTCGCTGGAAATTGAACTGAGCTACGCACCTATACAACCGCCTGAATTGCTTTTCCATGGTACTACATACGAAGCATGGCAACTTATACGCACAAAAGGAATAATGAAAATGAACCGCCATCATGTACACCTGACAGACAACCAATCAACTGCTGTACAGGTAGGCCATCGACATGGCAAGCCGGTTGTGCTTACAATAAAAGCATTGCTGATGTATCAGCATCAATTTATATTCTATCAGTCAGAAAACGGGGTTTGGCTTACAGATACAGTACCACCTGAGTATATTGAAAATGCCTGATGAACAGCATTAATGATATTTCATGTACACTTCTGACTGTATCTGTGCCACCACAGCATTAAAAACAGTTTCGTTGTCAAACGCAGGTGTACTCATCAATACCATAGGCACCCAATCTTCCCCTTTGCGATATGGAGGTTGCCTGTAGGCGAAGGGACTTACTATAAACCCCGGTCTTTTATAAAATCCGATACGACGCCGTGCAATGTCATCATGTGGCCGTTCTACTTCCAATACCAGTCGGTTCTCTGCATAGGCAATCAACTGTTTAATTACCGCACTTCCGTATTGTTTACTACGATGTGCAGCAGCTATTGCAAAATGCTCCAGGTAATGCCAACCACTAAGTTTCCACACAATAGCAAAACCAATATACTCCTTTTCATTTGCAATTGCCAGCATTTCCATGTCCGGCTCATTCAGTAATTGCAGCAACTGTACACTCGTTCTCCGTTCATGAAGGGGGAAGGCTTCTTCATACAATTGCAGTATCATGGCAATAGCAGGGTGCTGAGTATACATCACCCTGTCAAATTGTATGTTGCTGTTGTGTATCATGGTGATTGTAAATGTACCGGAAACTATAACATCTGAAGATCCTCAGAAAGGAATATCCACCCGGGCGTCGTTTACTGAGTAATTTTTAATCCGCCAATACTATTTCGCGTGTCTGCGCACGGTATACAGAAGGCGTAACGCCTTCAAACCGTTTGAAAAATTTGGTAAAATTGGAGGTATCGTAGGTAAGCTTACGGGCAATATCTGCTATAGACAAAGATGTATTGGCCAGCATATTGCGCGAGATATCCATGATCTTTTCCTCAAAGAAAAAACAAGGCGATTTATCTGTCAGCTCTTTAATGGTATTGCTTAAATGCGTAGGATGAATGAACATTACCCGCGCCACATCTTTAATGTGGTACATTTCATCCACATGACCAGCCAGTATATCTTCCAGGTGATTATCCAGCACTGCCAGAAACTCTCGCATGATCTCCTGTTGTCTTCCTGCTATTTTTTTAGGTAATGCCATTTTGTTCCTTTAAAAATATCAAAAAATACGGTACCGGTTGCCTGTTTATAAACAAGACAGTGTTATGTTTTGTTTGCACTACATTTGAAAGATGCTTCAACGCAAACAACTTACCAAAGAACAGGCTTTACAGAAACTGCGGCATTATTGCGCTTACCAGGAACGTTGTCACTACGAAGTAAAAGAAAAACTCTATTCGTTCGGACTTCGTAAACAGCAGGTAGAAGAATCTATTTCACAACTTATTGAAGAAGACTACCTGAATGAAGAACGGTTTGCTGTTCAATTTGCAGGAGGTCGTTTCCGCATGAAACAATGGGGGCGCATTAAAATTCAATACGAACTGAAACAAAAACAGGTCAGCGCTTATTGCATCAAAAAGGCACTGCAACAGTTTGATGAAGCAGACTATCAAAAAACACTGGAAAAACTTACGCGCGATAAATGGGATTCCGTTAAAGGCGCAGGTGTGAACCAGTTTGTAAAAATGAGCAAAACCACAGACTATCTGTTGCAAAAAGGCTATGAATCAGATCTCATCCGCCGGGAAATTGAAAAGCTGAAAAAGGGAAATGATAGCTGAATGGTTTGATGGTTAGCGTCAGCCGCCACCCATATAACCAACTTCATATTTCGTACTTTCTTACTTATTTCCCATTTCTAATTCCCCTGCTGTCCTTCACTCTCATCTGTATCTTCTGTTTCTTCCAGTCCGTTCTTATTACCTTTACCCAGTTTTACAACAGGGTTTTCCTGTGTACCGGTAATACGCAGCGGGATACCGATAATACCCAACGGCGGCAACCCCACACGGAATTTCAGGTTCAGTTTTCCATCAAAACTTGCCTGCCCTTCAAAACGCAAACGGAATACGGAAACCTTCATGCGTGTGCGTTCAACGGTGATCAGGTTGTTATTGATGGTTGATTTAATATCTACTTTTGAAATATCAGGATCATTTACATCTTTATTGGTTTCCTTGCTCACAGCACTGAATAATTTCAGACCATTCATTTTCACTTTCTTTACCGACAACACACCACCGCCTTTCAGCGAAGGATAAACAGGACTCATTTCGCTGTTCAGTCTGCCGCTTAACTGGTAATCCAGCGAAATAATACCTTCTGCTTTTGATGCAGAGGTAGCAAGATTACGGAACAGTTTGATCTCTTTATAAGCACGCTTTACATCAAAATCTTTGGCCACAAGATGATAGGTGAACACTGCTTTTTGCGGTGACAGGTTTTTATAGGTAGCATCCATTACCACAGGAGCATCGATCAACGAAAAACCCGTTTGTTTCAAAGCAATACCACCGCTATCAATGATCAGTTGCCCTTTACAATCCTTTATCGGCAATTCGTTGTACTGTACTTTTTTTACGGCTGCTTTTATTTCCAGTGAAAGGTTAGGCGGCACCATTACAACACCGCTGGCTGAGGAAGAGGAACCGCCTGCAGGTGTGTTTGCAGGAGCGGAACCCTTGCTGCCAAATGCAGTAAACTCATCTACTGAAATATAATCGCTGGTCAGGTCAAAACTTCCTTTCAGCGGCGCTCCTTTATCCATAGCATAGTCAATCACATTGAACAGGTAGCCATTCAATCGTAATTTGCTGCTGCCATAATTCAGATCAAAACGATCAAACCACATTTTATCCTGGTCAAAACGGAAAATACCTGTTTTGATCAAAAAAGGTAATGGAAACTGTTCGGCAAAGAGCTGTACATCATGCACCTTCATCGTGCCGGTATTGAACAGCTTGTCATACCGGCCGGCAGTAGCATCGCTTTGCCGGCCACGCAAAGCCAGGTTGGTTTCAATAAACCCTTTCACATCATATCCTTTATGTGCAAATACCTGGTACAGTTTCCCAAGGTCCAGCGTTCCTTTGGAGGTGATGTTGTAATTGAGATCAGTAAAATTGCGCAGATCGGCCTTTAGTAAAAACGGCTGTCCTTCAAATGTAAAAGAAACAGGCGTCAGGTTCACAGTAAGATCTTTGTATGATCCTTTATCTGTTATGATATCTGCACTTACCTGTATATGCTCCAGCGGATGCGGATAATAAGCTGTTTTTACCGTACCATTATTCAGTTTTAGGTGTGCATGTGTAACCGGCAATATTTTTTTAGCAGGCAGATAGTTGCCTTTTGTTTCAATATTCACATTCAGATTACCCGCCAGTTGCATACTGTCCAGCGGATAGAATTTGCTTACATCTGCCAGGTTAAAAATGGTCTGCAGCTTGCCTTCTACAGGAAAATTGGCCGCATTCTCTATTTTAAAATAACCTTTAATAAAATTGTCCAGTACGTTGGCATTGATATTTTCCAGCGATACATGCGTATGCCTGTAATCATGATCAGGACAGGAAGCATCCAGGTTAAAACTGATGTTGTTGACAGATTGTGGCAACGACGCATATTTCACGTAACCATTCTGTAAAGATGATTTCAGGCTGAAAGCAGGAATACTGGCCAGTACCGTATCTTTCCGGCGCAAGCTGGTTACTATCTTTTTAGCATATTTTCCTTTGGCCAGCAGGTTCAGGGTATAGTTTCCTTTCAGCGTTAATCCTTCCATACCGGTTGCCTTCATCCATTTTTCCAGGTCAATGGCTGCATTGATCCGTGCATCAATATCCGGTTCAGCCAGTCCTTTCAGTTTTAAAGCAGCAAAAGCCTGGTCGTTGCCAATATTGAAATGCAGGGTATCTACATTTACCGATAAACTATCTGTATTGAACCCCGGGAAAACAGTACTGAACCGCAATGAGAGATTACTGATAGGCTCCGGGGTATTGTTGTACCCGATATATCCATCCTGTACAGCCATTTTCAGCGCAAAGTCGGGCATGGTATTACTGGCAGCAATGTATTTTCCTTTCAGCGTGGCGTCAATATCACCGGTTCCTTTCACTGCCGTTTTCTTCAACCATTCCAGCATACCCGGGGGTAATGCGGAGAACATATCTGCCAGTTTCGCTTTGTTCGACTGCAGTTTGAAATCCATACTGTAGCCATTGTCCAGCACCTCAAATACGCCATTGAACTGCAAAGGCAATTTATTCAGCGTCAGGTCATTTTTTTCAAACGTCAGTGCCAGTGAATGTGTATTGATCTTGGTGATCAGGTCTGCATTGATCTGTTTGGACAGTACATACGGCAGATCGTTGTAATAAAAATCCACAGAATCCATTTTTGTATGCGTCTTCAGATCAAAAATGGCCTTGCTCAGATCACCTGTTCCTTCGTAATACACCCCCCGGGCATTGATCAGCATGGGCAGCGTGCGATCATTATACACCAGGTGACTTTTTTCGATCAGTATCTGTTCTATTTTCAGCGAAGCACTGCCTGTATCGGAAACATTTGTCTGTGTTTTCTCTTTCTTCGATTTATATACATTGTAATTAGCCTGTCCTTCTTCATTCACCTGCAGGTTAATATAGGCATCAGTAAGAAATATTTTATTGATATTAATGGTAGAGGAAAAAAGACTGGACAGATCGATACCCAGTGCAATTTCATCCGAATGGATGAGCGTGTCCTTTTGAAAAGGTGCCGAACCATTAAGCGTCAGATCGTACAACGAAAGTGTAAGCGAAGGAAAATGCCGGAAGAAAGAAAGTCGTGCTCTTGAAAAGTTCAGTTCACTGTTTACGCTGTTTTTAGCCCACTGCTTTATTTTGGAAGACACAAATCCAGGGAAGAGATAGGGTAGTAAAAACATCAGTAAAAGGATACTGCCTGCAGTAATGCCCGTAATCTTTGCAATACGAATAAGTGTCCGCCCCATAGATGACTTCATAACGGGTAGAAAATATTAATGTTATTGGGTACGAACAACCACAAAGGTACTACCACAGTGCCCTTCATTTTTCAGACGGTACAGATATTATTTTTTGTAGTCATACCTGTAGCTAACACATTCTGTGCGAAGCTGTATTGTTTTCCCTGTAAAATCCTGTATAAATATTTAATTTCATGTAGCAGCAACCCGGAAAGATTTTATATTGCCTGCGATCGCTTGCCTGTAATATGCCAAATTGAAGAACTAAAATAATGATTACCCGTACTATATACAGGTTGGTGCGATTAGTAGCTAATGCGGGTAGCACCAGATTGAACTATGAATATTACAGCCGAACACCAGAGACTTGCCGTTAATGTCGCTAAAAAAATACCGCTTGAACAATGGGGTCCTTATGTCAGTGAACGCCAGTGGGGCACAGTGCGCGAAGATTATGGCCCTTATGGTGATGCCTGGCATTATTTTCCATACGATCATGCACATTTCAGGGCATACCGCTGGGGCGAAGATGGCATTGCTGGTATCTCTGACTTTTTCCAGAACCTCTGTTTTTCTGTTGCCCTCTGGAACGGCAAAGATGCATTGCTGAAAGAACGCCTGTTTGGCCTGGGCAACAGCCAGGGCAATCATGGTGAAGATGCAAAAGAGTTGTACTACCACCTCGACAACCTGCCTACGCATTACTACATGGAATACCTGTACAAGTACCCGCAACAGGAATTTCCCTATCAAAAACTGCTGGAAGAAAACGCCCATCGCTCCAAAAACGTACCGGAGTATGAACTACTGGATACAGGTGTATTTGACAACGACCAGTATTTTGATGTACATGTTACCTATGCCAAGCAGAACTCTAAAGACATTTGCATCAGGATTGATATTCACAACCGCTACAGCAAGGCCGCAGACATTACCGTATTACCTACTTTATGGTTCTCGAATCGCTGGCAATTCGATACATCAGACAAAAAGCCAGCTATCACCCGGCGCGATAAAATTTCTGTAAAAGCCTACCACACCCGGCTGGGGCATTATTATTTTTACTATCAACCTCCACACGATAGTTTCATGACCGAAAATGAAACCAATATGGAAAAAGTGGCCGGTTTGCCCAATACCGGACCTTTTACCAAAGAAGCTTTTCATGAGGCCATTATCAATAAGACCAATGTAGAAGGATTGCGGCTGAAAAAAACAGGTACCAAATTCTCACCCGTATATCGCTATACCATTGAAGCAGGAGGTACCAAAACCATTTACCTGCGATTGAGCAATAAAATGATGGACAATCCATTTCCAGCCGGTTTTGCCAGCATTTTTTCACAACGGAAGGAAGAGGCCAACGATTTTTATAAGGCAGTACTGGCACACACTACCAACCCGCAATGGTTCAATATACAGCGACAGGCGCTGTGCGGTATACTGTGGAGCAAACAATATTATCACTATGATGTGGAACGATGGCTCACTACCAGCGATGGCATTACCCCGGTAAATTCCGGCAAACAACATGGCCGTAACCACGACTGGAAACACCTGAAGAACCAGGACATTATTGCCATGCCCGATAAATGGGAATATCCCTGGTACGCGGCATGGGATCTCGCATTTCAGTGTATTCCGCTTGCCATGGTAGATCCCTGTTTTGCCAAACACCAGCTCACCCTCATTATGCGTGAGTGGTATATGAAGCCGGACGGACAGCTACCCGCTTATGAATGGAACTTCAGCGATGTAAATCCTCCCGTACAGGCATGGGCCGCCCTGCAGGTTTATCGTATTGAAAAAGCCAGCACCGGCAAGGGAGACATTGGTTTTCTGAAACGTATTTTCCAGAAACTGATCATCAATTTTACATGGTGGATCAACCGGAAAGACTCCAACGGCAACAACATGTTTGAAGGAGGTTTCCTGGGACTGGATAATATCGGGGTTTTCAACCGCAGCAGCCTGATGAATGGAGAAATGCAATTGGAACAGGCCGATGGTACCAGTTGGATGGGTATGTATGCGTTGAATATGATGGACATGGCCCTGGAAATTGCCAGCAAAGACGATGCGTTTGAAGATACTGCCACCAAGTTTTTTGAACACTTTGTATTGATCGCCGAAGCGTTGAACGAGCACGGTATGTGGAATAATGAGGATAAATTCTTTCACGATACCCTGTCCATTGCAGGTTCAGCACCATTACACCTGCGTATTTTTTCAATAGTAGGTATCACCTCTTTGTTTGCAGTAACTGTAATGGAAAAAAAGATACTGGATAAACTGCCCGACTTTAAAAAACGCATTTCCTGGTTCGAAAATTACCGTTTGCAAAATGGAAGGTTCTGGCCCAATGAAGAAAGAAAAGGCGGTGATAAAATACTGTTGTCGCTGGTACCACGGGAAAAACTGGTTTCCCTGCTGGAACGCCTGCTGGATGAATCACAGTTCTTGTCTGTAGGCGGCATCCGTGCATTATCCAAATACCACGAAAAAAACCCTTACTCCGTTACCCTGAGCGGTGAGGAATACAAAATACAATACGATCCGGGAGATAGCACTTCCGATCTGTTTGGCGGCAACTCAAACTGGCGTGGCCCTGTGTGGATGCCGATCAACTATATCATTATCCAGTCTATCCGTCAGTTTGGAGAGTTTTATGAAGATGAGCTGAAAGTAGAATGCCCTGTTGGTTCTGGCAAATACATGAACCTGGTTCAGGTAGCAGAAGAACTGACACGCAGGCTTATCGGGTTGTTTGAAAAAGATGTTACCGGTAATAAAAGAGTGTACGGAGAATACAACTGGTTTTACAAACGCCCCGGCAATGAAGACCTGTTATTATTTTACGAATACTTCCATGGGGACAATGGTCATGGACTGGGAGCATCTCACCAAACGGGCTGGACAGCATTGGTAGCAGAACTGATCCTGGCACTACAAAAAAACCAACCGGCAGAAACAGCCACAGGTGTATAAAAACAATATCTGATCATACAAAACGAACCTACGGTAACAATTGCTGCAGGTTCGTTTTTGTTTGTGGCCATTCCGGCCTGATAAAACTATATATGATCGTGTTGCGGAATGTTCCGTCTGCATTTATACGATGACAACGGATCACACCTTCTTTCACGCCACCTGCTTTTTCAATGGCTTTCTGTGAACGGATATTGCTTTCACGTGTCATCAGTTCTACACGCATAATACCCAGGTGTTCAAAACACTGGGTTAGCAGCAATAGCTTGCTTTCTCTGTTAATATGTGTACCCCACACTGCCGGACTAAACCAGGTGCCACCGATCTCCAGTTTCCTGTTTACTGTATCAATATTTAAAAAGCCTGTACAGCCACATACATTGCCATTGTTTTTATCACGTGCTACATAGGCAACACGAACACCCTGTTCATCATCTGCCTGAAGCTGACCGATGTATTGTTCAAACAATTCGTCGGTAGTGACCGAATATGGCAGATGCATCCATATTTTCTCGTCGCGGGCTATTTTGCTTAATGACGCGATATGGCTGCTGTTAAACCTTTCCAATTGAACAAACCTGCCAACCAGCAAGTCTTTGTAAGGAATTTGAATGCGCATAGTATATTGCTTAGATACCGGGTTTATTTTTAGCTTCTTTGTAATCAAGACAGATATTGATCAACGTATTAAAATTCAGGACACCATACACAACCAGTAACAGCAATGCCATAGGCCGTACGGGAGGAGAAGATAATAGCAATGAGCCTATTTTGATGAAACATGTCTGATAATAATTACCAGCCACTATCCAAAGCTGGTCAAATGTTGCCAGCAGTAGATATATCCCCAGGCCAGCTACCGCTTTGGCAAAACTTCTGAAACACCAACACACTGAATAATAATACAGCAAGATAATGCTGCCACTGAAGCACGATACCGATTATTATCATCCTGAGCCATGCGTACGTTTAGGTGATAGCCGTCAATAAAAGCGATACAAAATAAAGGTTTTTGGGGTTAGTCATTACAGTGTGTTGCTTTGCAAAGCAATATCGCTTTTTCATACAAACATGGCAAGCAGTATTTATCCGGGCTGCCATCTCTGAACTTGTAGTAACTTTACCTGCATTCAATTTTATATATGTCTTCCTTAACGCTCACCATTATACAAGCCAGTCTGCATTGGGAAAACAAAACAGCCAATCTGCAGCAACTGGAAGAAAAGATCAACCGTATACAGGAACGGACAGAGATCGTTATTCTGCCAGAAATGTTCAGTACCGGCTTTAGTATGAAACCGGAATTACTGGCCGAAACAATGGAGGGCGATACTGTTGCCTGGATGAAACGTGTAGCCGCTTCCAGAAGGATCATTCTTACCGGCAGTATTATTATTGAAGAGAACGGCGAATACTACAACCGGTTGATCTGGATGCTGCCTAACGGTCAGTTTGGTCATTACGACAAACGCCATCTGTTTGCCTATGCCGGCGAACATGAGTATTACGCGCCCGGGCACAAACGACTGATCGCATCTGTAAAAGGCTGGAAGATTAACCTGCTGATCTGTTATGACCTGCGGTTTCCTGTATGGAGCCGGCAACAGGTTACCGCCACCACACTTAGTGACATGGCCGGGGCCAATGCCGGAAATGGTGACGCAGAATATGATCTGCTGATCTATGTAGCCAACTGGCCCGAACGCCGTAACCATGCCTGGAAAACCTTATTGCAGGCAAGGGCTATCGAAAATCAATGTTTTGTAGCAGGTGTTAACCGCGTAGGAAACGATGGCAACAATATTTATCACAGTGGCGACAGCATGATCATTGACCCTATGGGAAAGGTGCTTTATACCAAAGCACATGATGAAGACACCTTCACCATTACCCTGCAAAAAGAAACACTGGACGAAATCCGTCACAAACTTCCCTTTCTGCGCGATGCAGATGGTTTCATCATCCAATCATAGGCACACAGCATGAGCACGGCATATATTAACGGTACCATTTTTACCGGCAATGGAGTGGAAACCGGCAAGGCCATATTGATAACAGGTAAAACCATTGAAGGGCTTGTTCCTGCAACAGATATTCCTTCACATTATATACAGCACGACCTCAATGGTCTGAACATTGCACCCGCGTTCATAGATCTGCAGATCTATGGCGGCAATGGCAGGTTGTTTTCACATGCACCGGACGTAGCATCTTTACAGGCTACTTATGAGTATTGTTTGCAGGGAGGTTGTACCGCTTTCATGATCACCATGGCCACCAACACCATCGAAACATTTCTGAAAGGATTTTACGCCGCCATGGCTTATATACAACAGGGCGGAAAGGGGTTGTTGGGCGTTCACCTGGAAGGTCCTTATATCAATCCTGCCAAACGCGGGGCTCATCTTGCAGATTGTATCAAACGCCCTATTGTGGAAGAAGTAGAATTACTGCTGAAAAAAGGAGCAGCCGTTTTTAAAATGATGACCATTGCACCCGAACAGTGTGATGCTCCTGTGATTGAATTACTGCAACGCAACAATATTCTGTTATCTGCCGGTCACAGCAATGCTACTTACCAGCAGGCCATACAGGCTTTCAATAACGGCATACCCGCTGCCACACATCTGTTCAATGCCATGTCGCCACTACAACATCGTGCACCGGGTATGGTAGGCGCTGTCTTCAATCACGCAACAGTCATGAGCAGTATTGTCTGCGACGGTATTCACGTAGACTTTGCCGCTGTTCGTATTGCCCAACAGATCATGCAACAACGACTATTCTTTATTACCGATGCGGTAACAGCAACAGCCGGAGACTATCCGCATATTTTAAAAAACAATCACTATGTATTGCCTGATGGTACGCTATCCGGCTCTGCACTTACCATGATGCAATGTGTAAAAAATGCTGTAGAACATGCAGGAATTGATCTGGCCGAAGCATTGCGTATGGCCTCTACATATCCTGCACGCTTGCTGCCGGAACTCAGGAAAGGGAAAATAGAAAAAGGATATGACGCTGAACTGGTGGTGTTTGATAACAGTTTTAATATTACAGCACTGATCTACTGATGGCTCAGCATCAGTTTCTGAAATATCATTTTGCGTACCAGATCTATTTTAGGATCAATGCCTTTTCTGATAAATTCTGCATCGGGGGCTGATTCAATATCCGGCATTATACCTCGTCCTTCCTTCACCGCATCGGCATCCATTACCAACCTGAACCTGGGCAGGCGAAAACGTATACCTGTATGCGGCAGTTTCACATCAGGTATCAGCCAGGCGGTATTACCATAGGCACCCCCGCCTGTTTCTTCGCCAATTACTTTTACATTCTGTTGCCCTTTCAGTGCTTTTACAAAAAGCGTGGTAGCCGAAAAAGAATTACCTCCGATCAGGATATAGATATCTCCGTTGAAATGATTTTTCTTTTTCGGTTTGAAATAATGCCGTTCAAAATAACCGAAATGATATTTGCCGTCTTTCTTTTTATGCGTTACAAACTGGGTGAACAGCCAATAGAAAGGTTGATATTCAATATGCCTGGTATAGCTGCTGGAACGCCTGATCGTATAAAGCGAATCAGCAACCTTGAACTTTTTATCAATCATATACCGGGTCAGCAAAGTGTACAGGATCGCATCACCTCCGCCATTTCCACGCACATCGACCACCAGGTTTTTAATATGATGTTTCTCTATCTGTTTGAATGACTTCCGGAAAAATGAACGCAACCTGTTTCCCCTGTTAAACGTATTCACCGTCATGTAGGCGGAAGACAGGGTGGTATCAATCTGTACATTCCTTACGCCATTCAACATGACCATTCTTTTTTCTCCCGGCGGTGGTTGTACCGGTTGCGGACGTGGCCCCGTAGTGGTAGCACGGTTGGCCGTATCTCTTACTACAGGAACGGGTTTCGATACCGGAATGGTGATCAGTTGTTCTGCCCCGTTGCCATCAATATAGCGTACTGTAAATGTATCCTTCAGTGCAAAAATATTCCGGTACAGGCTACCAAAAACACCACGGTTGCTCATAGCCTGGTATTTTCCATTCATCGCGTTACCATCACCTGAAAGAAATTGCGACAAGGAGTCTACCAGCTCTCTTGCAGTAAAACCATCAATACCTTTTACCACTGTTCCTCTTTTCAGTATTGAATCGCGACGGTTCAGATTGGCGGTTACCACCAGCGAATCACGCCATACTTTAAAACTCAACGGGAAAAGCGGCATATGCAAAGTATCCAGGTAATGCGTATATTTTTTTGAATACCGTACAGAAGTATGACCGCAGCGTATTTTAGCTGTTACATACGACAACAGGTTCTTAAACTCAAGCTCCGTCATAGAGTCGCTGAGCTTTGCATACCCTTCATCAAAGTAATAATCCATGCTGTCTTTTGGTGTAAACCAGTAAAGACTGGGGTGCGATTCTTCCAGTATATTTCTGTACAGCATATAATCCTGCTGCAACACCCCGGGTGCATATTTTTTCTGCGGATTGAAAGATGCCTGGCGTAAGGAGGAGCACCCAACTGCAAAAACTACCATCAATAAAAAAAGGTACAAGGGTGTTCTGTGCCGTTGCATCATGCAAAAAAGCAGTTTAATCACGAGTTTTTTTAAATGCATTCCATCCTTGTGCGGCAAGATCGTGTGTACTGCCGCCCTTCGTTACCAGCTTCATGCCTTTTTCAGGCTCTGTCATATAACCAATAACACTGATCTGTTCATTAAGAACGAGTTTTTCGTATTCTGATTGTGGCAGTGTAAACAGTAATTCATAGTCTTCGCCACCGCTTAAAGCACACACTGTGGGGTCAATCTCAAACTTAAAAGCCGCCCGCTTCATATCTTCTGAAATGGGAATCTTTTCTTCGTATAACACACAGCCCAAACCGCTGTCCTGGCACAAATGCAGTATTTCAGAGCTCAGTCCATCACTGATATCGATCATAGAAGTGGGTATAATACCGCTTTCTTCAAAAAATGCCACAATATCTTTTCTTGCTTCAGGCTTCAGCAAACGTCCGATCACATAGGACTCTCCTTCCAGGTCGGGCTGTACCTGCGGACTTTCCACAAAGATCTTTTTCTCTCTTTCCAGGAATAACAGTCCTACGTAGGCCGCACCCAGGTCGCCACTGCAACAGATCAGATCGCCTTTCTGTGCCGTATCTCTCCGTACATATTTATCAGGAGCCACTTCACCAATGGCTGTGATTGCGATGACAAAACCTTTTTGTGAAGAGCTGGTATCACCACCTACAAGATCAACTCCATATTTATTACAGGCTGCATATACGCCTTCATAAAATTCATCCAATGCCTCCACGCTGAAACGATTGCTGAAACCAATACTTACCGTGATCTGTGTAGGCACAGCATTCATGGCATACACATCGCTCAGGTTTACAATTACACTTTTATATCCCAGGTGTTTCAGTGGTGTATACGCCAGGTCAAAATGGACGCCTTCAATCAGCAGATCGGTAGTTACCACCGTCTGGCGACCGAAATGATCAATCACTGCTGCATCATCGCCCACACCCAATACAGAAGAGGCGTTGTGCAATTCAATATTCTGTGTAAGCCGTTTGATCAAACCAAATTCACCCAATTCATTGATCTCTGTTCTGTTTTCCATAAATACTATTATAAATACGAAGTAAAAAATACGAAATACGGATTATTGTTTTCGCAGTATAGCTTTCTGCCTTGCTGTGTTAATTGATGCAACAATAATCCGTAATATTGTCGTTCCCTCATCTATCAATGGCATAATAATATCTGAATATTCTTTATTAAATGCCAGCAACAGTTCTAAGAAATATATACTCTCATCAGCTTCCTCTTCAACTATTTTTAGTTTATTAATAAAATCATTGTCGGATTTAGCCCGTTGAGCGGCTCTGTAATTGGCACCTACCGAAGAAGAGCTCCTTACCAATTGGTTAAAATAGTGCCTGTTTACCAACGAAAACGGCAAAGTCTGTACAAGTTTGCCAACTGCTAGCGCAAAATCAAAAGTTCTTTTCTTCAAATCTTTATCTGGCATAAATGTTTGTTTTAAGCGATTTATGCCTTAACCAGGATCCGTACTTCGTACTTTTAATTTTGTACATTATCATTGATCCACTTCAACATATCATCATGGATCTTACCATTTGATGCAACAATATGTGGCTGATAGGGAGAATAATAATCACCTTTAAAGTCAGTGATCTTTCCACCGGCTTCCTCTACCATCAGAAATCCTGCAGCACTATCCCAGGCCTGCAGTTTGTGTTCATAAAAACCATCCAGCCGACCGGCAGCTACCCAGCATAAATCAATGGCTGCTGAACCCAGGCGACGCACCGGCACTCCCTGGCGGATAAAACGCGCAAACACTTCCAGTGGACCATTGGGCTGATTGATATAAGTATAAGGGAATCCTGTTACCAGGCAGGCTTTTCGTACATCGGTCTGACTGCTTACCGAAATAGGGTCGCCATTCAGTGTAGCGCCCAGACCACGTTCTGCCAGGTAAAACTCTTTCAGAAAAGGATTGAAAACGGCACCCAGGATCATTTTACCATTGTGCTCCAGCCCGATGGATACACAACAAATGGGAATGCCATGCGCATAGTTAATAGTACCATCAATCGGGTCTACGATCCATTTATACTGGCTGTCCATTACAATTTCCCCCGCTTCTTCGCTGAGAATATAGTGGTCGGGAAACTGTTCTTTAATGGTATCCAGGATGGCTTTTTCAGCAGCATGATCGGCTTCGGTAACCAGGTCATTCAGACTGCTTTTATTACTGATTTTCAGATCTTTATTATTAAAATAGAATTGCAGTACACGGGCACCTGCCTCCGTGGCACTGATAAGCGTTTCTTTTAACATGCGGCAAAGATAGCCCGATAGTGAGAAAGTTCGGGAAGCTTATTACATTGGCTATCTTTTCGTACAGAGCATGCTTTCTCTTTTTGAACTCTGGTTCAAAAACTCGTATTTCGCGTAGTGCTGTTGTCTGTTATCATAGTAAATTATAAGGTCAGGTATTTTCTGGAACAATGTCTCTGTTCGGTCAGCAAGGCCATAGCAGAGAGCGGGTTGGCAACAGAAGTGCTGGTAGTGGATAATAATTCCGGCGACGGCAGTATTGAATACCTGCAACCGCGTTTTCCGTTTGTACGTTTTATTGCCAATACCGAAAATACCGGTTTTGGCAAAGCCAATAACCAGGCGCTGGCGCTCACCACAGGACAATACATTCTGTTTCTGAACCCCGATACCATTTTACCGGAAGATGCATTTCAGTCCTGCATCACGTTTATGCAAACACATCCTGATGCAGGTGCACTGGGCGTACACATGATAGATGGTTGCGGACAGTTTCTCAAAGAATCCAAACGAGGATTTCCTTCGCCGTGGGTATCGTTTGGAAAAATGAGCGGACTGATAAAACTGTTTCCCACCTCACGCATATTTGCCGGTTACTACCTGGGCCATTTGCCGGAAAACGAGAGTCATGCAGTGGATGCATTGTCAGGAGCCTTCATGCTAATAAAAAAGGAAGTGCTGGACAAAACCGGCGGATTTGACGAACAGTTCTTCATGTATGCAGAAGATATTGACCTGAGCTACCGTATTCAGCAGGCAGGTTATGTCAACTATTATTTTGCCGGGTGTACCATTATACATTTTAAAGGAGAAAGCACACGCAAGGATGCAAAGTATGTGCAGTTGTTTTACAAGGCTATGATCCAGTTTGTGCGCAAACACTTTCATGGTACAGCATCCCGGTTATATATCCTTTTGCTGGAAACGGCCATCCGTGCAAAAGCCAGGCTGACCAAACGCAATACCTCCCACACACAACACTCCGATACAGAACAACAGCCTGTATTGTTGCTCACCGGCGACCCCAACAGCAAACAGTTTTTAAAAGATCATTTCAATGGCCAGGTTACTGAGCTTGCCGCCCACAGCACGGCCGAAGTACTGTGTCAGGGAGCGCTTTTTTCCTTCAAAGCCGTGATACAACAACTATGTATCCAGGCACACGCCAATGAGACCTTTATTTATTCGGCTGGTGCCGGCAGTCTGCTCAGCAGTCCATCCAAAGAAAGCCAGGGCAGGGTGATTGTTCTCGAAAATAACTCCTTTTAGCGATATAGGCTATAACCCATCTCTTTGATAAGAGATTTTACAACCTGGGGTTTTAACAAGTGTAAGTACTTTTCAGTACCGGGTAGGCTTTCATTTGCCCTCTATTGGTTCTTTTCCCTTAATTTTGGCGTTGCCTGACCAAACTGGCAGACCATTTAATGGCCCTAATTGATCTCTCATTACCCCCCTCCATTGCCAGGGCGCTACGGTTACCAGCCAAGTCGCCCAAAAGGCAACAGGTAAGGGTACTTAAGAAACTGCTGAAAAAAGCAAGGTTTACAGAATTCGGACAGGCTTACCGGTTCGATGAAATCCTGTTGAGTAAACACCCCGGTAAGAAATTTCAGCAGCTTGTTCCTACATACGATTACAACAGAATATACGACGCCTGGTGGCATAAAACACTCAAAGGCATTCCCGACGTTTGCTGGCCCGGCAAGATCAAATTTTTTGCCCTGAGCTCCGGAACTTCCGAATCGGCCAGTAAATACATTCCCATCACCAACGACCTGATGCGCGGCAACCGTATCATCATGATCAAGCAATTGCTTTCCCTGCGCACCTATCATGATATTCCGGTAAAAAGTATCGGAAAAGGCTGGCTGATGCTGGGTGGCAGTACCGATCTGCAAAAAGGACCCGGTTACTATGCTGGCGACCTAAGCGGCATCACTGCCAAAAAAGTACCTTTCTGGTTTTCGCCATTCTATAAACCAGGCAAAAAAATTGCCCGCACCAAAGACTGGAACAGTAAAATAGAAGCCATTGTAGAAGAGGCTCCTAACTGGGATATTGGTTTTGTAGTAGGCGTACCGGCATGGATACAGATGTGCATGGAAAAGATTATTGAACGCTATAATCTCAATACCATTCACGATCTGTGGCCCAACCTGGCATTCTTTGTACACGGTGGGGTTTCATTTGAGCCTTACAAAAAAGGATTCACCAAACTGGTGGCCCGCCCGCTTACTTACATTGAAACCTACCTGGCATCCGAAGGCTTTATTGCCTACCAGGGCCGTCAGCATGCCGAAGGCATGAAGCTGGCACTGAATGACCATATCTTTTTTGAATTTGTTCCGTTCAACGATAAAAACTTCGACTCTGAAGGCAACCTGGTGGCCAACCCCGAAGTGCTGATGATCCATGAAGTGGAGGAAGGCAAAGACTACGGTCTGCTGCTGAGCACCACCGCCGGCGCATGGCGCTACCTGATTGGTGACACCATTCGCTTTACCGATAAAGAACGCTGCGAGATCATCATCACTGGCCGCACCAAACATTTCCTGAGCCTGGTGGGCGAACACCTGAGCGTGGATAACATGAACAAAGCGGTGCAACTGGTGGGCGACGAGCTGAACCTTTGCATTCCTGAGTTTACCGTAGCAGGTGTACCGCATGGATTGTTTTTTGCACACCAGTGGTGGGTAGCCTGCGATGATGATACAGATCCGGAACTGCTGCGTACAAAAATTGATGAGAGACTGAAGGAGCTGAACGACGATTATGCGGTGGAAAGAATCAGCGCACTGAAAGACGTTTACCTGACCGTATTGCCCGAATCAAAATTCATGGAATTTATGAAGCTGAAAGGGAAGATCGGCGGCCAGCATAAGTTTCCGCGGGTAATGAAAGGAAAAATGTACGAAGACTGGGTCAGGTTCCTGGAAACAGGTGCCCTGTAATCTGTACAATACCACATCACCATTCCATACACCGATAGTGCAAAACAACAAGTATTGTTTGCATAAATCTGTAAGTGCCTGTTTTTCAAAATATACAATAGTTGTACCTTGTTATTTAAAAAAACAGATCGGTTTATCTGCATTCCGGCAATTCCCGGAAGTTTTACTATACACAGATAATCGGTTAAATTTATCTTCATTACAGGAATTTAACACATGTGGCAGGCCATAATCAGTGGAGTAACATTAGGATGTATCCTTGCCTTATCGGTAGGACCGGTCATTTTTACCATTATCAAGCAAAGTTTGAATAATGGTCATACCGGTGGCTTCAGTTTCGTAGCAGGTGTATGGGCAAGCGATGTGATACTGGTAGTGGTCAGCAATGCATTTTCTGCCCTGGTCAGTGAACTGCTGGAATACAAAAATGTTATAGGTTATATTGGTAGTGTATTTCTGGTATTTACCGGTGTGTATTATATCTTCTTCAAGAAAGTAACCCTGCGTACCGATGCTGAAGGCAACAGCACTAAATTCCGCAGACGTGAAATGCTGAAAATTTTCTCGAGTGGATTTTTTATCAATACCCTTAATCCCAGCGTCTTTCTTTTCTGGTTGGGTACAGCATCAGCCTTTGCCGCCAAATACACATTCGGAGAACGTATTATTATTTTTTCTGTTTGTGTGGCACTGAACATTGCAGCCGATATCTGCAAAGTGCTACTGGCCGGCAAACTACGCAAACGACTAACATTACACACGCTGGCCGTGATCAATAAAATCTCCGGCGTTATACTGGTAGGCTTTGGAGTGGCACTGTTATATGGCACTATTTTTTTATCCAATAAAATATAGATGCAGCATCATTTACAACATAGTATGCCGTATTGGTTAAAGGGTTACAATACTCTTTAACATATCCTTAGTGTGTAAAACACCAGTGCTGCTGTATCTTGTTCATCCAAATGAGAATATCTTTCTTCTTCATAATATTACTGTTTACTGCACACTATTCTACTGCACAATCATCTTTTGCCACATCCGATTTCATTGTACTAAAAAAGAAGAACAACCGTACCATTAAAACATTCTATCCCGGTGTTTTTATCTCTGCCTACACATACAATGATTTTCTCATCAATGGTTTCATTAAAGATATCCGCAATGATTCCATTTACATTCGCCAGGAAGACAGGCGCCTGGTAGGTACAGAGTTTGGCACCAAGCTGGATACCGTTGCCTACACCATAGGCGTTGATTATCGCCAGATCAAACATTTTAACTACAAAGGCTATACGTGGAACCGTAAAAAGGGATTTACCAGTGTTACGCTACCCCGTCTTATGATGATTGGCGGTACCGGTTATATATTGCTGGAACTGATCAATACTGCTTACCGCAAAGAATCCATTTCACAGGATAACAAACTGGTAAGCCTGGGTATTGCAGCAGCAGTAGTGGCAACAGGTTTCGCGCTGAACAAACTACAGGAAAAGATCGAGTCCGGTGGCAAATACAAAGTGATCTATATAAAAACCAATAGGCCTTTAACAGAACCCTCTTCACAGCCGGCAGCTATGCCACCTGTTAACAACAACGAGTAAACAGATATTTGTCATTTCAATCGCGTAACCGTTCATATTAAGTTTATGCGTAATAAGGCTTGCTGACAATTTCCGTTTCACAATGCGCGTTTCGTATCTTGCAACCAAAGCGGCACACCGGCATGGCAAGCAAAACCAAGGAAACCTTTTTGCGTATCTGGCGATTTATCAAAAGACTGTTTATTTTCCTGTTCATCTTTCACCTGTTCTATCTTTTCCTGTTAAAATGGGTCAATCCTCCTATTACCCTTACACAGATTGGTAGTGTATTCAGCGGCCGGGGATTGTCTAGGGATTATGTATCTCGTAAAGACATGTCGCCTTATGCTGGCCTGGCAGTAATTTCATCCGAAGACCAGTTGTTTCCCGATCACAGTGGTTTTGACTGGAAAAGCATTGAAAAGGCCATGGAGTACAACAAAAAGAAACCCAACCGTATCAAGGGTGCTTCCACCATCAGCCAGCAGGTAGCCAAAAACGTATTTCTATGGCAGGGCAGAAGCTGGCTCCGCAAAGGTCTTGAAGTATATTTTACATTTATGATAGAACTGATCTGGGGCAAAAAACGCATTCTTGAAATGTACCTGAATGTTTCAGAAATGGGTCCCGGTGTATTTGGTATAGAAGCTGCTTCGCAAAAATTCTTTAATAAGCCTGCAAAAAAATTAACCCGGCAGGAAGCCGCTATGATCGCCGCATCATTGCCCAACCCCGTTAGGTTCACTGTAAAACCATTGTCGAAATACGTTATCAACCGTTATCCGTGGGTATTAAGGCAAATGAATAACCTGCAAGATGACCCGGATATACAGGGACTGATCCAGTAAGAGAAAAATAAGACATTTTATTTTTTCAGCAGCATATCTACAGCAGTGATGGCTTTCTGTAAACGCTCATTATAACCACCGCTTATTTCAACCCAGGGAACAGTTTGATTGATCATCAGGTCACGGTAGATATTATACAGTTCCCGGCGCGGAGCTTCATCGGGGTATTCTCTCAAATCATCTTTCACCCAGGGCAGATCAATATTGCACAACAGGTACAGATCATACTTCCTGGTTGCAATACCGTTCAATATCCATTGATCGCATTGATCAAACACATATTCACTCCACACCTTCATTACATACAGGTCTGTATCCACAAACAATAATGGCAGATCGGCAGCAAGCGCTTCCTGCGCCAGCTTATCCTCACCAGCTATTTGCCCTTGTGCAATGGTCAGTAAATCACTGTGTTGATAACTGGTGCCGTAACGCGTAAGATATTCACGTGCATATTCAGGCACCCACGTGGTCTGGTAATACGCAGCCAGTTGCTCACACAAGGTGCTTTTTCCCGTAGACTCCGGTCCTATAACAACAATTCTTTTCACCATGAATGTGCAAATATCCGGCAATATAATGGCTAAACAATGCTTTATTCAGCAGGAGCATATGATCTTGCAGCCGCTTCCCGGGCTTTTTTCATCCATTCAATAAGGCCAGCAATGGCCATCACAAACAGTATTATATAATATACGCTTGTAAATACATAGTGCTTTACAAAATACAAAGGCACAGAAGCAATATTGGTTGCCAGCCACCAATACCAGCTTTCCACTTTCTTCTTTGCCATCAGCCACATGCCTGTATAGGCCGTAGCAGAAGCAAATGCATCAGCCCAGGGAATAGCACCGGGTGCAAAGGATTTTTTCAACCATTGCAGTGCAAAAAAGATGATGATATAAAAAACAGCAAAAAATGATACGTGTTGCATCCACTCCTGTTTGGTGGACCGGGTAACAGTCAGTACCAGCTTATGTTGCCGGTCTTTCCGTGCCCACAATATCCAGCCGTAAATGCTCATTACCGTGTAATAGAAATTTACACTGGCCTCTCCGTACAAATGTCCTTTTATACTCAGGTAAATATAAAATACCGTATTGATCAGCCCTACAGGATATACCCATATGTTTTCCAGTCGTGAAAACCATACACTGGCAATACCTGCTATTACAGCAACGTATTCCAGCCAGGTAGTGTTGCTGATATCATTCAGAAACTGCTGATAAATTTCCTGCAAGGTCATTACTGCAAGATACTTGTTTGTGCTGATGATTCTGTCAGGATAACTTTTCGTAGAATATTCAATAATGTTTCTTGCCTGTCAGCGGGAATAGAAATAATTTTAGCTGCATTTCATTCTAAATAACAACACGTGAGCTATTTCAATAATAAAACAGCCTGGATCACCGGTGCATCATCCGGCATTGGCGAAGCATTGGTATATGAGCTGGTAAAACAGGGTGCAAAAGTGATCATTTCCGCACGCCGTGAAGAAGAACTCAAAAGAGTTCAGCAACAGGCAGGCAGTAATAATATATATGTTCTTCCGCTGGACCTGGAAGCAACCCATACGTTCGCAGATAAAGTAGCAGAAGCCATCAATGCATTCGGGCATATTGATCTCATGATCCACAACGGCGGTATCAGTCAACGCTCGCAGGTAAAAGATACATTGCCGGCTATACAACGCAAGGTGATGGAAGTGGACTACTTCAGTTATATTGAACTCACCTACCTGTTATTGCCACATTTTTTACAACGAAACAGCGGACATGTTGTTGCCATAAGCAGTGTAATGGGCAAAGTGGGCACACCTTTACGTTCTGCTTACGCTGCAGCCAAACATGCGCTGCATGGTTATTTTGATTGTTTACGTACAGAAGTATGGCAGCAGAATATTGCAGTAACAGTCATTATGCCCGGCTATATCCGCACCAATGTTTCGCTGAATGCGGTAACAGGCAATGGCGATAAACTGAATGAGCTGGGAAAGAATATTGGCCACGGTTATCCTGCAGATAAAACAGCAGTACAGATATTGAAAGCCATTGAGAAAAAGAAAAGTGAAAAGTTTGTAGGCAGACCGTTTTCACAGGAGTGGCTGGCCATTCACCTGATGCGCCTGTTCCCATCATTGGCCTTTAAATTACTCCGCACGGCAGTACCAAAGTAATAGTTTGAAATTCCATGGCGGGAAAAATGTATGTAACGAACTGCAAAACCCCCGAAAGGATCAGTGTTATTATTCGCAAAGTTTTTTCAGGTTCTCCAGTCCTTGTCTGAATTGGATATTCAATCCCTTTGTCAGCGAAGGCCCCATTAAACGAGCTACGGGATAAGGCAGATCACCATTGTTTTGCCATATTACCTTGGTTTCGTCTGTTCCCCACTCCTCAAAGATCCATCTGTCGTTGGCCAGCGCTTTCCAGGGTTTAATAAATTCCAGTTTAAAATCAACATCAGCATTATCAATGCTTCTCAGTGTTAAACTTCCTTCACCGATCTTTTTTCCTTTCCAGGCATATTTATGACCAACCGTTTTAGGCGTGCCGGTAATGGTTGCCGTACTGCCAGGTTCTTTCATCTGCCAGGGATTCCACCGGGCATAATAATTCAGGTTGGCCACATGATCCATCACCAGTGTTACCGGTTTTTTAATAATAATGCTTTGCTCAATATGATACTCGCCTGGCAAAAAAAGTGCAATTATCAGCAATGCAAGCACGGTACCAATCAAAGCATACAAAATGTATAAAACAACCATCGGGTCCGTTTTCTTTATTTGCCTGAATTTAATGTATTCAACCAATATCACCAACTCCGGGTTATATACCAGGCAAATACAAATGATGAAACAATGCACGCCGTGATCACAGGCAATAAAAAAAACCTTCCCCCAAAGGGAAGGTTCCTTGTAATATGATCTGTCAGCAAAAATGCTGAAAACTTATTCTGCTTCTGCTACCACTTCTTTTACTTCGGGGATCATCCTTTTCATCATGCCTTCAATGCCTGCTTTCAGGGTGATCATAGAAGAAGGACAACCGCTGCAGGATCCCTGCAACATCAGGTTCACCACGCCTTCATTGTAGCTTTTAAACTGGATGGCTCCGCCATCCATTTCCACTGCCGGTTTTACATAATTTTCCAGCAATTCTTTAATACGTTTTACCACATCATCGTCATCAGCAGCTACCATATTGGTGCTTTCCTGTTTCACTGTGGCCAGCTCATCTTCATTAATAATCGGCCTGGTATTGTCTTCCAGGTATTCTTTCAGGAACTGGCGGATATTGGGAATTACATCACTCCACTCCGTCTCTGTCGTTTTTGTAAGCGTTACAAAATTGCTTGCAATAAAAACAGATTTTATAAAGGGGAAGCCGAACAACTCAATTGCCAGAGGTGAGGGTTTGGCACTCTCCACATCAGGAAAATCAACACTTTTACCGGGATACAGCAGTTTATTGGCCACAAACTTCATTGTCTCCGGGTTCGGCGTCATTTCCGTATAGATACTGATGACAGGATTTCCTGTTTTGATCATGATTAGGTCTGTTTATGTGCAAAAATAACAAATTGTGACAGCAAATGGTTGTTAAACCATAGAACAAAAAGTCACGCAGCTTTGGAATGATGGCAGTTGGCAGCTTCCATATGCTGGTACCTGCGGCTGAGCCTGAAGTTCATAAAATGGGCCATCACAATAAACAGCACGGCAAAAGGCAATACCCAGAGCTGGTATTGATGCCACAGTTGTTTGCACACCAGCAGCAGAATGCCGGCCATAAAAAGCACAATTGGGGAAGAGCGGTGATGATGCTTTCTGTAACCGTGCAATAGGGCGTATACCCCCACCACAAATGCCAGGAAGATCATAAACCACTCAAAAACAACATTTTCTACAATATCAACGCCAAAAAATAGCAGTCCGGATGGTAATAACGGCAGCACAGCGCAATGAATAGCACAGGCCACAGAAGCAGTAATCCCCAGCGCATCCCAGTTTACACGAACGTTCATGGCACAAAGATAAGCGGGAAAAAAGCACAATGTGCAACTTTGTTGCAAAAAACTTATTCTTAAGATATTGTAAGGCATAAAACGGATGGCGTAATCGTACCTTTGCAGTCTAAATCCGGCATTTTATCATGAGCAGAAAGGCTTTATACTACATTGTCTTTTTTATACTGTTAGCAGTTGCGTTCTACAAAATAATGACCTGGGTAATTCCCGGTTATGGCAATGTAAAACTGCCGGTGCTGAGCCGGGTACAGCCATTTCATTTTGTAAACCAGAACGGTGATACCATATCTGAGCGCGAAACCACAGGCAAGGTGTATGTGGCAGAATACTTTTTCACTACCTGCCAAAGCATCTGCCCTATTATGAACACCAACCTGCAGAGCGTGTATGAAACCTATAAAAATGAACCAGGCTTTATCATACTTTCACACACCTGCGACCCGGAAAAGGATAGTGCAGCCCGATTGAAGGTATATGCTGATTCGTTAAAAGTAAATACTGCCAGGTGGTGGTTTGTAACTGGCCGTAAGGATAGCCTGTATGCAACAGCCAGGAACAGTTATTTACTGGACGATCCGAAAAACAGTTTACAGAGCATCGATGATCAATTCATCCATACACAATTTGTAGCACTGGTTGATAAAAGCGGACATGTAAGAAAAATCTATGACGCATTGAAAAAAGATGAACTGCAGGAATTGAATAAAGATATTGCGCTTTTATTAAAAGAACCTGTTACGCAAAAAAAGTTTGTCAATAATATTTTCGGAAATTAAACTGCCGGAAAAACATTGTAGCTATTTTACTACAAATCATGTTTAATTATATCGGTTACGTTACCGAATAACCGAAACTGAATGTAAATTATTTTTATACTTTTTTGAAATAATGCATAATGGATACGCAGATAGATCATATTTTAAAAAACAACCAGCTTAGTGTGACCGGTAGCCGCAAAAGAATTTTAGAATTGTTCTTGCGTAGTAACGGTGCATTGGCCCATAGTGATATTGAAACAAAAACAGGCGAGCGCTTTGACAGGGTAACAGTATACCGCACTTTGCAAACATTCCTCGAAAAAGGAATTATCCATACTATTCCCACTTCAGATAATTCCATACGTTATGCTTTGTGTAAAGATGAATGTGGCGAAGGTCACCATCACGACAATCACGTACACTTCCTCTGTAATGCCTGTGGCAACACGATTTGCCTGCCTGAGATCACAATTCCGGAAGTAAAGTTGCCCGCTGGCTTTTTACCCTCTGAATACCAGATGATTGTTAAAGGAACCTGCAAACAATGCAGGTAAATGGGTAGCCTAAGTTAAACGATGAAGCAGTGGAAACAGCCTAACCATATACGTGATAACCTAGTTGCAACTTGACCCTAGTCAACAAAAAGAAAGCCCCGATGTAGAAACACCGGGACTTTTGGTTAAGGCTCTGATTAGTAGCTAGTTTATAAAAGAAGATGATCTCTCATCTTTTTACTTCGTTGTAATACTTTACAAATATAATCGTTTGCGCCAATATTCCTGTACTACTAACAGGTAATTTTTTTACTACACTTTGTTATAGCCTTGTTATTGATTCGTTATTATGCGCTCCGATTATGGATTAACGTTTTAGCATATCCATTTCCTGTTTTGTGAACTGCATTAATTGCTGAATATATGCCGGAGAAAAGTCAAAAGACAAACCAGCCGCAGTATACAATTCGGGTAACGTTTTAGTGCCCCCCAAGCTTAATGCACGCATATAGTTATCAAGCGCAACTTCTTTATCCTTCTTGAACTGCATCCATAACCCTATAGCTCCTAACTGTGCTATGCCGTATTCAATGTAATACAAGGGCACTTCAAATAAGTGCAGTTGTCGTTGCCATCCGTATTTCCTGTACTCTTCCAGGCCACTGAAATCAACAGATCCCGAAGAAAACTCGTTTAGTATTTCAACCCACTTGTCAAGTCGCTGCTGAACGGTATGTTGTGGGTTTTCGTATATCCAGTGTTGGAATTTGTCGATGGTTGCAATCCACGGAAAAATAGTGATCGCTCTTTCCAATTGGTGCTGTTTGGCACGCAGCAGATCTTCTTCATTATCAAAAAACACCTGCCAGTGTTCCATGCTGAACAGCTCCATTGACATGCTGGCCACCTCTGCAATTTCCATCGGGTATTCTTTGAACGCAGCTAACTCCAACGGATGAGCCAGGAACGAATGAATGGCGTGGCCACCTTCGTGTACCATTGTCGTTACATCACTCATCTGTCCTGCAGCATTCATGAAAATAAAGGGAGCGCCGGTTTCTGCCAATGGACAATTGTAACCACCAGGAGCTTTTCCGATACGACTGTCAAGATCAAGCCGCTTCATGTCTTCCATAGTGCGCAGACAATCTGCAAAGAACGGACGCAGTTTTTCAAAACACTCAATGGTTTTGCTCAACAGTTCTTTCCCGCTTTTAAAAGGGTTCAATGGTTTCACACCATCCGGTTCTGCTTCCAGGTCCCACGGGCGCAATGTATCCAGACCCAGTTTTTGTCTTTTGTGTTCATTGATCTCATTCACCAGCGGCAAAACATGTTGTTTCACTGCTTCGTGAAAACGGAAACAATCTTCTTTGGTATAATCAAATCGGCCCAGCTCTTTGAATTTGTAATCGCGATAGTTTTCAAAGCCTGCATTTTTTGCCACCGCATCTCTTTTCTGTACCAGTGTAGTGAACAGATCATTCAATGCATCCTTATCCTGCAGTCTTCTTTCATTGATCTTGCGATACACGCTTTCACGCAATGCCCTGTCATGGCTTTCCAGGAATTTTCCGGCCTGTTGCAGCGTATATTGTTTGCCATCTATCTCAATGGTCATTTTGCCGGCAATTACACCGTATTGTTGTTGTAATACACTCAGCTCTGACTGCAATGGGATATTATCTTCCCGGAAAAGCTCAATACTTTTTTTAACACCCCGCAGGTAAGTAAAAAATGTTGCCTGGTCCAGGTCATTGGTAAACGGGCATTCTACCAACTTACGGTTCAGTGCATCCGCAAACGGCTGTATTTTGGGTTGAATTTCTGTTACAAAAAACACAAATGCTTCTTCCAGCGCTTTATTCTCTGTATCACAGGTCATCCTGATCTGGCGCCAGCAGGCATCTTCACTTACTACCGCTTCCAGCTCACTCATATCCAGCAACCATTTTTCCAGGTCTGCACGGTTGTTAATCTTTCTCTCGGCCAGATTCTTAAACCATGGTTCCAGTGCCTCCCATGTAGTTACTGTAAAATCTTCAGGCAAAAAATGCCGTGGCTTCTTTTCTATTGTTGCACTATTGGTCATTATGATAGATTTTTTAAAATATTAAAGCTACAAACTCCCGGACATTCTGCTGTCTGGAAATTTGTAGCTTCCTGTTAAATCAGTAAACTGATAATTATTTGTCTGCTTTCTTCTTCACGGCTGCTTTCTTTTTAGGAGCAGCGTCTTTTTCTTCACCTGTATCTTCAGCTTTTGCTTTCGGCGCAGCTTTTTTCTTGGCAGGTGTTTTTTTAGCTACTGTTTCTTCCACTTCTGTTACAGTGGGCTCTTTTTTGGGAGCAGCTTTGGTTGCTTTCTTTTTAGGAGCTTCTTCTGCAACAGCTACCGGTTCTGCAACTGTTTCGGCTACTGCTTCCTCAGCAGCAGGCTCTTCGCTTCTCAGCTCAATGGTAACATCGTTTGCTTTCAAAACGCTGAACCATTTTACCATTTTCTTCATGTCGCTGGTGTACACCCTTTCAAAATCCATGTCAGGGAACACTTTCTCAAAGTATTTCTTAACAGCGTTGTTGTCTTTTGAATCGGGCAGTTGTTCACTGCCACCTTCCATAGCCTTGAATACATCGGCCAGGTTTACATTGTCACGTACAGTATATATTTCAATACTTTCAAGATGTGAAAAATTGTGGATACGGCTAGATACAAACCGGGTGCTCTTGTCTTCCAGGGAACGTACAATAGCGCCATCATTTTTGCTGCTTACCAATTCAAACAATCCCGGTAAGCCGGTTACCGCAATAATTTTTCCATATTCCATATCGTTCCGTTTTTTATAAGGACGTGCAAGATAAACCGATTTCAGCAAACCCTGTTCCAAAATGCAACTGTATTTTCAGCAGAACGTTGCAGGTACATGCCCGCCAGCACTTCTATAGGCTTCCGATGCCATGTTTTTGCATCAATATGCTATAACAGGCTGAACCTGACTATTTTTTTTGCTTGTTCATTGGTTAATAACTCGTTAACGCCCCCCAATTTGGGTCATCTGCCCTCAAAAAAGTTATGCACCAGCACAGGTTTTATAGCTATCCGGCTTCCAATTTGATAACTCTTAATTGTCAACTAAAAAACATTGCAATGAAAAAAGTTATCGTTTTAATGATTGCTGTAGTACTCACGGGAGCTACTTATGCACAAGGCGGCGGTATGCGCCGTACTGTAGAAGAAAGGGTTAAATCTGTAATGGAGCGCCTGGCCCCCCTGTCACTGGATAAGGATCAGACCACTAAAACAGACAGTGTGTTCACTGACTTCTACAAAGCCCAGGACAAAATGAGAGAAGAAATGATGGCCGGTGGTGGTCAGCCTGACAGACAAGCCATGATGGAGAAAGTACAGAAAATGAACGGAGAGCGTGATGAGAAACTGAAAAAGATCTTCACTGATGCCCAGTTCAAGAAATTTAAAGACGAGATCGAGCCAGCAATGCGTCCTCAACGCGGCGGTGGTGGCGGAAACGGTGGTGGCGGTGGCCAGCAGTAAGAACGAGTTTTTTTGATGCACATGATAGCGCTTATTCCCCCGGTTGGCTAACCGGGGGTTTTATTTTCACGGATATCCATAAAAAAACCGGGATATACCCGGTTTTTGGTGCAAACAATATTCTTCAGGATCCGATCTCATTTTTATTTGCTCCGCTTGAACAATATTTCCATATTCTTCATCTCTTTTCCATCCGGCATGCTGCAGAACATTTCCATTTTCTGCGTGTTGTTGTCTACTATGGTCACAACTTCCCGCACATCGGTATCTTTCCCTGTTGTGGGGTCCAGCATTTTGCCTTTCATAGTCATAGATTTGGTGGCATCATCCCAGGGTCCTTCAAGTTTCATCAGCCCTGTTCCCATATTATCTATCCAGGTGCTGATAAATACTTTCCTGGCATTATCGTAAGCCAAGGTTCCCTGCCCGCTAAAAGGTACGTCCATCATTTTGCCATCGTCACCAGGCATCTTCATCGTACCATTAAAAACAGACTCCTGGTACAATCCTCCCAGGATCATTTTATTTACACTTTTACCAGAACTTTTCATAGGAGGTTGTGACGGATCCATCCACATGGTAACCTCCGCAGTCCAGTTACCATCCCATGCACCCATCATCTTATGCATCGGACCGGGCGTTTTGTACTCGGTCCACATTTTTTTCATAGTGGCGGAATCTACTGGTGCAGGTGAAGGCGTTTCTTCTTTTTTAGCAACGGAAGAATCGCTTTTTTTTGCATCGGCGTGCTCGTCCTTGGGGGCATCGTTACAAGCGATGTATGCGAGCACCATACAACAGATAGCAGTCGTTAGCAATTTCATATTATGTTTTTTTTAAAGATACGAAATTCATAATACGAAACCCAGCCAGTAGTCTGATTCCTGGCAGAAATTGACCTGGTTAGCAGTATTAAATCTAAATCACACCCCGGGCGTATAAAAAGCTATTTTCCCTTCATTTCCTCCAGCCTTTTCTGCAATGCAAACATCTCATCGCGCAAACGGGCTGCTTCCATAAAGTCAAGATCGCGGGCTGCTTTTTCCATTTCCTTTTTGATCTTGCTAACGGCTTTTTCTACCTGCGGAATGGTCTGGTATACTTCCTGTTCTTCTGCCACCATACTTACCAGTTCTTCATCTGCTCCAATAGCATAAGGCTTCTTTTCGTCGTACCCTTTTATATCGAGCACAGAGGTTTGTGCAAATACCTGTTCCTTGGATTTCTTTACCGTACGTGGAGTAATATTATGCTCTATGTTGTATGCGATCTGTTTTTCTCTTCTGCGCGCGGTTTCATCAATGGTACGCTGCATGCTTTCCGTCATGGTATCGGCATAAAAGATAACCAGTCCGTCTACGTTACGGGCAGCACGTCCTGCCGTTTGGGTAAGCGATTTTTCATTACGCAGAAAGCCTTCTTTGTCTGCATCCAGTATTGCTACCAGCGATACTTCCGGCAGATCCAGGCCCTCACGCAGCAGGTTTACACCCACCAGTACATCTATATCTCCCAGGCGCAACTGACGCAGGATCTCCACCCGTTCAAGCGTATCCACCTCACTGTGTATATACTTTGATTTGATATTGATACGGTGCAGGTATTTATCCATTTCCTCGGCCATACGCTTGGTAAGCGTGGTTACCAGTACACGATCGCCTTTGGTTACGCGTTTGTCTATTTCATCCAGCAGATCGTCAATCTGGTTTACACTAGGCCGTATTTCAATGGGAGGATCCAGCAAACCGGTAGGTCTTACCACCTGCTCTACCACAATACCGCCGGTCTGCTCCAGTTCATAATCACCGGGGGTGGCAGATACAAAAATGGTCTGGTTGAGCAGTGATTCAAATTCATGAAAGTTCAGCGGACGGTTATCCAACGCTGAGGGCAGACGGAAACCATAATCCACCAGCACCAGTTTACGGCTTCTGTCACCACCATACATGCCACTTACCTGTGGTACGGTCTGGTGACTCTCATCAATTACACATAAAAAGTCTTTCGGAAAATAATCCAGCAAACAGAAGGGACGTGTTCCGGGATTTCGCCGATCAAAAAAGCGGGAGTAATTCTCTACTCCGTTACAATATCCCAACTCACGGATCATTTCCACATCATAGTTCACTCTTTCAGATAAACGTTGCGCTTCAATAAACTTGCCGATGCTTTTAAAGTATTCTACCTGTGCATTGCACTCATCCTGTATTTCGGCCAGCACCTGCTGGATCATATCTTTTGGCGCCAGGTACAGGTTAGCAGGGAAGATGGCAGCATTGTCTACCTTACCGATACGTTTACCACTGGTGATCTCAATGGTTTCAATGCTCTCCACTTCATCACCAAAAAACGTAACGCGATAACCATAATCCATATAAGGCAGGTTGATATCCACTGTATCACCCTTCACCCTGAAATTACCCCGATTGAAATCGACGGTGCTGCGTGTATACAATGAGTTTACCAGCGCATGCAGGAAAGCCTGCCTGGAAATAACCTGTCCCTGGTGCAAACGGATGATACCGTTCTCAAACTCAGTCGGGTTACCGATACCATAGATACAGCTTACACTGGCTACTACAATAATGTCCCTTCGTCCGCTCAGCAATTGCGTAGTGGCCTGTAAACGCAGTTTATCAAGCTCCTCGTTAATGCTCAGGTCTTTTTCAATATAGGTATCACTTACGGGCATGTAGGCCTCTGGCTGGTAATAATCGTAATAGCTTACAAAGTAGCCAACAGCATTCTCCGGAAAGAACTGTTTGAACTCACCATACAACTGGGCAACCAGTGTTTTGTTGTGGGTCAATACCAGTGTAGGCTTCTGAACCTGCTGTATAACGTTGGCAATGGTAAAAGTTTTACCGGAGCCGGTTACGCCCAGCAAGGTCTGAAACTTTTCATCGTTCCGGAGCCCTTCTGTTAATTGGCGGATGGCCTCCGGCTGATCGCCGGCAGGCTGATATGGCGCATGAAGTTTGAATGACATAATAAATATAAAACGGGAAGAATGCAAAGGTACGGATACTGCTATTACCGCAGCCTTCCGGCAATACTACTGCCCGTTTTATCTTTTATTTAACGCCCGTTATTTTCTGATGCTTTGTAACAGGATCTGTTACCGATCGATCCTGCGTTTCAGGTAGCTGCTGTAATCGGGAATGTCGGCAGTGTATTCGGTTTGCATAAAAGGAGAAGTAAGAATAAAGTCGGCGGTTGCCCTGTCGTTAGCAACCACGCAATTCCAGGCAATAGCCACGCGCAGCAAAGCTTTTACGTCACTATCATGAGGTTGCGCTTCCATAGGATCCCAGAAGAACACCAGCACATCCAGATCACCTGCAGCAATCATGGCGCCTATCTGCTGATCGCCACCCAGCGGACCACTCAACAGTTTCTTTACCGGCCTGTCCAGCTTATCTTCCAGCAATTTACCGGTGGTGCCGGTTGCAAACAACTCATGGCGTGCAAGCACGGTCTTATTGGCTTCGGCCCAGTCTATCAGTTCCTTTTTCTTATTGTCGTGTGCTACCATTGCAATACGCTTGCGCAATAACATCTTTCTTGATGTGACCATAGTGTTCGCCTTTTTTGGGGCTGAAAAGGTAAATGGATTTTGAAGAATCTTTAACGTCTGCTCAATAATTTTATAATGCCACTCACGTTTTCCACATTCAGGCACAGTAATTGTTAATAAATCATTCCTGTTTTTTACCCATTAAATTTTCTAATGAAAAAAGGCCTGTTACTAGTATGTGCAAGCCTCCTGGCTATTTTTTGCAATGCCCAGGAAGCAGCAGCTCCGGAAGTACCGGCCTCAGACTCCTTATTGATCACTGATCTTGCAGCTACTGTAAGAGATAACTCGAAAATTGCTTTGAACTGGCGTGCAAGCCGTGCATTTACGCAAGACTTTGTTACTATAGAACGCAGCAACAATGGTAAAGACTTTGAAGCCGTTGCTATATTGCGTCAATCATCTGCCGGATTACAGGACTGGTTGGACGAAGCTGCCCCCAAAGGAAGAAATCTCTATCGCATCCGCTATACCGAAAGCAACGGACAAACCTACTATACTAAAACAGCCGCTACTTTGCTGGCCGGCGATATTTCATTTCGCTTTTATCCCAATCCGGTTGATAATGTGCTGATCATACGCACAGAATCCATGCTCGACATCCAGATCATAGATGTTTCGGGCAGAATGCGTATCAACCAGGGCAAATTACAGGGCTTGCAGACCATTAATGTATCAGCCCTGGAGAAGGGCGTTTACTATCTCCTTGTATATAACCGCATTACGAACACTTCCACCCAGGAGCGGCTTATTAAAAACTAAGCTGCGGAACCTTAAAAAGGTCATATTTTACCCAAAAATTACCACTAAAAGGGTATTGCGCATATCAAAAAACGCATTTACATTTACAACGGTTTTTCATAGGATATTGGATTTTAAAAGCGGGGTTGAATTTCTATTCAGACCCCTTTTTTATTGTTACTAACCCAACAACGGATATAAAAAACGGTCCTGGTGGAAACCGGGACCGTTTAGTTTACTAACCCATATATAATCACTGCTTATTCAGCCGACTGCATTTCTTTGATCTTTTCCCTGATCTTGGATTCAATTTCATTAGACAGTTCGGGATTATCGCGCAACAGTTGTTTTACTGCATCACGACCTTGTCCCAGTTTGTCGCTGTTATAACTGAACCAACTTCCACTTTTCTGTACAATACCCAGTTCCACTCCTGAATCCAGGATCTCACCGGTTTTGGAGATACCTTCTCCGAAAACGATATCAAACTCTGCACTGCGGAAAGGCGGAGCTACTTTGTTTTTAACCACTTTAACTTTTACGCGGTTTCCGATAGCTTCATCACCATCTTTGATCTGTGCCATACGGCGGATATCCAGGCGAACAGAGGCATAGAACTTCAGGGCGTTACCACCGGTAGTGGTTTCGGGGTTACCGAACATTACACCGATCTTTTCGCGTAGCTGGTTAATGAATATACAGATGGTATTTGTTTTATTAATGGTTGCAGTGAGCTTACGTAAAGCCTGTGACATCAAGCGGGCCTGCAGACCCATTTTGCTATCACCCATTTCACCTTCCAGCTCACCTTTAGGTACCAGTGCTGCCACAGAGTCAATTACCACTACATCCAAAGCACCGGACAGGATCAGGCGATCGGCTATTTCCAGGGCCTGTTCGCCATAGTCTGGTTGTGAGATCAGCAGGTTGTCTACATCCACGCCCAGTTTTTTAGCATAAATGCTGTCAAAAGCATGCTCAGCGTCGATAATAGCGCACATGCCACCTTTTTTCTGAGCCTCTGCAATCACATGGATAGCAATGGTTGTTTTACCGGAAGACTCAGGTCCATAAATCTCTATTATACGTCCGCGAGGAAAACCACCAATACCTAAAGCGGAATCAAGCCCAATGGAACCGGTTGAAACCACCTCCATTACGTCCTGCGATTTTTCATTCATCATCATCACACTGCCCTTCCCAAAATCCTTTTCAATTTTGTCCATCGTAAGCTTTAGTGCTTTGAGTTTTTCGCTGTTTGACATATAGTATGTTTTAGTATTTCAAAATTACCGATTGTCAAAATTAGGGGAAATTATGTTATCAACACTAATTATTTTAGCAATATTTCGCTAATTATTTTGGATCAGCCGGGCACAAAAAACCCTGCCAAGGAATTGGCAGGGCGACCCACATGAGAAATTTGTGGCAAAAGAACTAATTCAGGAAAAGGCGATGGCTGAAAACAATACAAAGTGATAACAAAATCCGGAACCAGACAATACCACTTTGTGGTAATATTTTGATCATAATCCGTATTCAAAAAGCAAAATGGCCGGAAAAACAGTGCTTTTTATAATAACTATAGCCAGAATGATCATCTCTTTTAACATTTATAACATATCATTATCGCTTTTGTATGATTGGCAGCACATAACAAAGCCGTTTCTGCATTATAACATCTGTTTATAGATTCTTTCTTACTGATTATACTGCCTACCCGATAGCACATACATCAAAATGACATATTGAGATACTACGCACTCATTGCTCCGGTAATGAAACCTATTGATTGTACTGCTTATCAATTCCGTTAAAAACATTATCAAAAACAATGTTGTATACAATAAAGTTTTTTGTGTTGTACTGACTGTCAACAACAGTTTTATACAACGAATACTATATTTTTGGCGCAGTTATTGACAATGTGTTATGTGAAACCCTAGTTATTATAGTATGTAGCATAAACAATTGTACTGTATTGTATGCTATTATTACCTAACCCAACAATGCCTGTGAAACCAATTTTACTATTGTATCAACAGCCTGACATCACAGCAAGGTACAGCTCATCTCCTTTCGTGGTTTTTTTTCGCCGCTGCGTTTGGTTTTTAATCGTTTCATATTACCACAAATGCTACTATGAGTAGCCTGTCAACACAATCTGCTTCGAAACAGTAAAGTATTTATTGTTATTACGGGCAGATAGTGCGCTATTACTATATTTGCGCCTCTGCTTAAAACAGTTGCTGAATTAAAAAAAACTTAAAACGCATTACTAACTAATTACATGCAAGCAGACTTAATACTATACTCTATACCTTTATGCCGCTGTTTATACAGCATGGCGCTTGCGTAGTATTCATTTTGTTACTATCATGCATCAAGTTTACTAATCATTTATAAAACTCAAATCCGATTATGAATCTCAAACAAGTATCAGTAGCAGCATTGTCGAGCGTTATGCTGTTCTCCTGTGTAAGCACCAAAAAATTAAAACAGGAACAGGAGAAAAACAGACAACTGGATTCTGCTTACAATGCACTCCAGAACGATCTGAAAAAATGTAACGACGACAAAGCCTCTCTCGGCGCTGACGCCAGCAAAAAGAACGCATCCTTACAAGGAGAAATCGATGCACTGCAAAAACAAATCGCATTCCTGAAAGAAAACAATAACGTAGCCCTGAAACAACTGCAGGACCTGTCAGTAATTTCTACTTCTCAGGCTGAAAGTATTAAAAAGTCACTGGAAAACATCGGTGCAAAAGACGCTTATATCCAGAACCTGCAGAGTGCACTGGCACGTAAAGATTCACTGAACCTGGCACTTGTTACTAATCTGAAAGGTGCTATCGGTAACCTGGACGACCAGGACATCAACATCAAAGTTGATAAAGGTGTTGTTTACATCGACATCTCTGACAAACTGTTGTTCAAAAGCGGCAGCTACGATGTTACCGACAAAGCAAAAGCAGTACTGGGTAAAGTGGCTACTGTGCTGAAAAACCAGCCCGATATTGACTTCATGGTAGAAGGGCATACCGACAATGTATCTTTCCAGAGAGGTGTGTTGATCGACAACTGGGATCTGAGTGTTAAACGTGCCACTTCTGTTGTTCGCATCCTGCAGAACCAATATGGTCTGTCTCCTGCGCACATTACAGCTGCCGGTCGTAGCGAATACCTGCCTGTATCTTCTAACGATGATGCTGAAGGTCGTTCTGCTAACCGTCGTACACGTATCGTTATACTGCCTCAACTGGATCAATTCTTTAAATTACTGGAGCGTAAATAAGCTTATTTACTCTATACATATTTCAAAAGCCTTTCGCGACGCGAAAGGCTTTTGTTTTTAGTTCCTGCCAGGTCATATAGGTGTTTTTGCTTACCCGGTTTTGATAAAAATCAGTCGAATTGCAATTTTCAGAACAGATAATCATTTTTTTATAACAACTTCGTTGTAATAATAATGAGGCCTGTGCTGCTACAGGCATCCCTGGCAAACTCTATGAAACATCTTTCGCTTATCATAAGTATTATGATTTGCGCAGGCCTTGCGTCAACGCATTGCCTGGCAGCAGGTGACCCTTTACCCCAGGCACAGAAAGGTGTGCTGGACCTGCGTCAATACCACAATCTTAATACGCCGCTGGCCCTGCATGGCGAATGGAAGTTCTACTGGCATCAATTGCTGCAACCTTATGACAGCGCTACTCAACCCGGTTATATACAATTTCCCAAACTCTGGAACAAAGCAATTATAAATGGCCAACCCATTTCTGCACAGGGGTATGCCACCTACAAGCTGACCGTTTTTCTGCCTAAAGGCCATGCCAGGCTGGCCCTGGAATTACCGGATGTTTATTGTTCTTACAAGCTCTATATAAATGGCCTTTTGAGTGCCCAAAATGGAGAAACAGGCACCAGCACAGCCACGGCAAAACCATTCTGGGTTACCCAGATCATCCCGGTACCGGTTGTATATGATACGCTCCATATGGTATTGCAGATGAGCAATTTCTGGCATGCCAAGGGAGGGACCTATAAAGATATTTTTATCGGTAACCGTGACGAAATCACCCTCAAGCACTACAGCGAAATGGCAGTAGACCTGGTGCTGGCCGGTTGTTTGCTGATGGGCGGATTATTCTTCCTCGGACTGTTCATTATCGGCCGGCACGATAAAGCAGCTTTTTTCTTTTCGCTATTCTGCCTGGTTTACAGTTACCGCATTGCAGGCACTGATATTTATGTACTTCATGCACTATTTCCACAATTGAAATGGCTGTTCTCTATTAAAATGGAGTACCTGTCGCTCACCGTTTCAGTAGCCTTATTTGCCCGTTACATCACCTGCCTGTATCCGGAAGACACCTATACTGTTATCATTAAGGCGGTGATCTGGTTCTGTGCATTGTATTCGTTTATTATCATTATTACTCCACCTGCTATATTTACCCAGGGTCTCAACCTGTTTCTTGTTGTGATGTTTGCATACATCGGATTTGCGTTCTATGTCAGCATTCGCGCAGCCAGGTTAAAACGTGTGGGCGCCATATTCTCATTGATCGGCTGCGGCATTATGCTGCTGGTATTCCTGATCACCAACCTGGAATATTTTGGCTTCCTTATTCCTCCACGGGTGGCCATCTTTTATGGTTACCTGTTGTTCTTTTTCTTTCAGTCACTGGTATTGGCGCGCAGGTTTGCCACCGCGCTGGAACAGGCTACGCACAAAACACAGCAGGCATTGCAGGTGAAATCAGAGTTCCTTTCCAACATGTCGCACGAAATACGCACTCCACTGAATGTTGTGATCGGCATGACACATGGATTGCTGGATAATAAACCGCGGGAAGACCAGCAGAAGAACCTTGACCTGCTATTGTTTTCTGCCAATAATCTGCTTTCGATTGTTAATGATATTCTTGATTACAGTAAAATAGAGGCCGGCAAGGTTGAATTTGAACAAAAGCCCATCCAGCTTGCTTCTATTGGACAGAACATTATTGATGGTTTAAAAAATTCGGCTGAGGAAAAAGGGATCGATCTGCAACTGGATATTACCGCATTGTCTGCGCAAACCCTGCAGGGCGATTCTACACGCACCAGCCAGGTGATCTACAACCTGGTGCAGAATGCCATTAAGTTTACAGAAACCGGATCGGTAGTACTGGCTTTTAAAACAGAAAATGTTACTGATACTGCCGCTACTGTTTCAGTAAGTGTTACCGATACCGGCATTGGTATTTCCCCGGAAAAACAACAGGTGATCTTTGAGCGCTTTACACAGGCCGATTCTTCTGTTTCACGCAGTCATGGCGGTACAGGTTTGGGACTTTCCATTACCAAACGTATACTGGAGCTGCAGGGCGTGGCTCTGCAGCTGGATAGTGAGCCCGGTAAAGGATCCGTATTTTATTTTACGCAAACCTTTCCCGTTATTTCAAATACTTCCACTGATACTGATACTCCGGCATTGCCTGAGCATGCTTCTCTTTTACAGGATATTCCGGTGCTGGTAGTTGAAGACAACCCGTTTAATGTGATGGTAGTGCAGTCAATCCTTGAAAAGAACGGAGCCATTGTTGATGTAGCCGCCAATGGCGAAGAGGCACTGGAAATGGTAACACCTGGCAAATACCGTATGATCCTGATGGATCTGAATATGCCGGTGATGGATGGCTTTGAGGCAACCAAACAATTGCGTCGCCGTGGTGAAACTTTGCCCATCATTGCTCTTACAGCCAACCTGCCCAATGAAATAGAACAGGATATTCAGCAATCAGGTCTTTCCGGTCTGGTGGTAAAACCTTTTAATCCCGATGACCTGTTAAAAGAGATCAGGAAAAATCTTTTTCCAACGGGGTAGTATTATCCAAAGAATTTTTTGAGTACGCCTGCCAGCAGCGCAGTGTCTACCTGCTCCAATGCATGGGGTGTTGCCGGTAAAATGCCCACGCTGCCATTGGGAAGTTGTTTGTATACAGCTATGGTTTCTTCTGCATGTACCATTTTATCCCTATCGCCAGACAGTACAAGAACCGGCTGTCCGATAGCTGCATAATCCTGTGGCTGTAAAGGATTGCTGGCGCCCATGGCAGTAAGCATGATCACTGTTCTTTTCATTACTTCTTCCCAGTTTTGCGGTGCATGTTTCTGCTGCAGCTGTTGTGCAAATGCCGGGACCTTCTGTTTGATCCGTTCCGGATCCATCATACCAGTTTCTTTCGCTGCAATAGCTTCAGTCCAGATAAATTTGGTGCCCAGCGTAGCTATCCGCATTATACGGTGTGCATAGTGCCGTGCCAGGTACATGCCCACATAGCCTCCCATGCTATAACCAAAAATATTCACCACTTCCAGTTGTTGCTGTTCCAGGTAGTCCAGCACATCCTGCGCAAACAGGCTAACAGAAAAAGGTGTTTGCGGTAAAGAGGTGCCGCCATGCCCGGTAAAATGTAAACGATGAATTACAAAAGAGTCTTCCAGTACACGCTGAAGCGGATTCAGATCATCTGCAGAACCCAATGCTCCATGCAGCAATAAAAGGTGTTTCATAAGTTATCAGCAATCGTTAAGTATGCATATTGTTACCGCCGCATTCTTGCTTCTTCCAAATCCAGTTCGTACTCTTTACTCCGGATCAGCTCATCATTATACTCTCTGTTGCGGCGCATTTTTTCCAGTTCTGTTCTGCGTACTTCTATCAACTCCAGCAGCATTCTCCGGTATTCCGGGATGTAAGCCGCAATGTCGCTTTCCTTTTCTTCTGTTTTTGTAAGACGCTTGTTGGCATTTTCAGCCATACGCTCATATCGTTCTTTCAGTCGCCTGAATGGTTCTACAGTGGCACTCTCTTCACTATAATTTTCTTCCATGTAATCAATGGATGCTTCTGCCAGCTTTAACCGTATGTTCAGTTCCTGCATTTCTCCATTTTCCTGCACTTCCAGTTTCAGCAAACGGATCATCCACGGCAGGCTCAATCCCTGCAATACCAGGGTACAAAGTATTACTATGAATGTAATGAACAGGATGAGGTTGCGATGCGGAAATTCAACACCATTGGCCAGTAGCGGAATGGACAATGCAGACGCCAGCGATACTACGCCACGCATGCCGCTCCAGCCTACTACCAGTACTCCTTTCCAACCCGGATCTGGTTCCTGTTTGCGAATGCGACTGCTTAGCCACCGGGGAATATAAGCTGCAGGATAAATCCATAACAACCGCACCACTATTGTAACTACACTGATGATAACAGCATACCGGATCGCATCACGCAATGAATAATCACCCAACCCTTCTACAATAAAAGGCAATTGCAATCCTATCAGGATAAACACTACGCCATTCAGCAGGAATACCAACGTATTCCATACACTTTGCGATTGCAGCCGCGACCCATAACTGAAGATTTCATGTGAACGGAATGAAAGAAATAAACCACCGGTTACTACTGATAATACCCCTGAGTAATGAAAATGCTCCGCAGTGACATATAACAGGTAAGGTGTTATGAGATTAATTGCGGTATCAATGCTGGGCGTGGTGGGTAAGAAACGGTGCACTGCGTACATAATATGACCAATGATCAGCCCGATAACAATGCCCATTAGTGCTACTTCAAAAAAACTCACCTCAGCTTTCCACAAACTAAACTGCCCGGTCAATACAGCGGCCAGGGAAAAACGGAATACAATAAGGCTCGATGCATCATTGACCAGGCTTTCTCCTTCCAGTACAGTAACAGCACGCCGTGATACTTTTAAGTTCTGTAACACACTGGTTGCAGCAATAGCATCGGGCGGAGAAATAATACCTCCCAGTAAAAAACCCAGTGACAATGAAAAGCCGGGAATTACTTTATGCGCCACTACGGCTACTGCACCTGCGGTAAAGATCACCAGGCCAAATGCCAGTAACCCGATAGAGCGTTTATAGAACCAGAAATCATTCCACGAGGTATTCCATGCAGCAGAATATAATAGCGGGGGTAGAAAAATGATAAAGACCAGATCGGGATTCAGCGAAATATGCGGAATACCCGGAATGATCCCGATCACCAATCCTGCCAGTACAAGAAATATAGGGTAAGAAATATTGAGCTTTCTGCTTAAAACAGACAGTAATGATACGCCCATTAACAGCGCAATGATCAGTAGTAAATTATCCTGCAGCATATTGCTGACTGAAAGTTAGTACATAAAATCATGTTGACCGTTATCCATTACAGGAACACAACACAAAAGCAATCTTCCTGCATACCGGAAATAATTATATTTGTAGAGGGTAGTTTTCAATTGCCTGCACCATACCATCATCCTGTAAAATTACCCACAGTTATATTTTTCTATTGACCTAAAACTTCAAGCTATGTTATGGAAAGGAAGACGCGAAAGTACGAATGTTGAAGATCGCCGTAGTATTTCCGGTGGCGGATTGGCCGTAGGTGGCGGCATCGTAGGCGTTATCATTATTGTTATTAAACTGTTGATGGGCGGCGATCCGGCAGAGCTGACTCAACAACTGGCTCCCGGGCAGAACAATGCCCAGCAGATGAGTCCACAGGAGCAGGCAAAGGATGATGAACGCGCCAGTTTTGTAAAGGTAGTACTGGCAGATACTGAAGATGTATGGACCAAGCTGCTGCAGGAACAGGGTAAAACCTACCAGGACCCCACACTGGTATTGTTCCGCAACCAGGTACAGTCTGCCTGTGGTATGGCAGGATCTGCTTCCGGCCCGTTTTACTGTCCCGGTGACCAAAAAGTATATATTGACCTTTCTTTTTACGAAGACATGCAGGATAAACTAAACGCTCCCGGCGATTTTGCCATGGCTTATGTCATTGCGCATGAAGTAGGTCATCATATCCAATACCTGAATGGGACTTCAGCCAAAATGAATAAGTTGCGTCAGCAACTAAGTGAAGCTGAATACAATAAATATTCTGTGATGCTGGAACTACAGGCTGATTTTTACGCAGGTGTATGGGCAAATCACGCGCAGAAGATGAAGAATATACTGGAAGCCAATGACATTCCGCAAGCGCTGAATGCGGCCAATGCCATTGGTGATGATCGCCTGCAAAAGCAGGCACAGGGATACGTAGTACCGGAATCCTTTACACACGGCACATCTGCCCAAAGGGTATACTGGTTCAAAAAAGGATTTGAAACCGGCGATATCAAACAGGGCAATACCTTTACAGATTCCTCTTTGCAATAATTTTCATACAATAAATAACTATTGAATGCCAGCGATAACGCTGGCATTATTTTTTTGCAGGTAACCGTTGCTATAGGCGGCAACATGTTTCTGCATGGTGATGGCAGACAGGTTGTTGTTTGTTTAACCTAAAACACTCTATATGCAACGTTTAACCTTTGCTGCAGCTTTATGTCTCACCCTGGCCTGTAATAACAATTCCACAGGCAATAACATTACGGTTAAAGATTCTGCCATCAGCACTCCGCAGGATACGCCGGTTACCGCCATGGCGGTAACAGCCGAAATACAGGATACGGCATCTCTTAAGGGCGAATGGTTCCTGATGGCCGTTTTACCTTCCGACACTGCCACCGGCAGAATTCCTACGCTGAATTTTGATCTAAGTAAACACCGCTTTTCCGGTAATACAGGCTGTAACCGTATCAATGGTTCTTTTGTACTTACCAATACCGGTTTCAGCTTTGGCAGGGATATGATCTCTACCAAAATGGCCTGTGCTGGTTACAATGAACAGGCTTTTATAGACAACCTGCTTCGTACCAATCATTACAAAATAAAAGATGGTGTATTGATATTGATGTTCGATGCCACCGAACTTTCACGCTGGACAAGAAAACCGGGGGAACCTAAAAAAACAGATAAAGCATAATTATTTATTGTACCAGTTTAGTAACCTGTAATGATCAGTTTATGCGTTTCCAGTACATGACCGGCTTCTGCAAAGAAGCCTATAAAGTATGAACCTGGTCTTGGCAGATACATCGGAATAACATTGCGGTTGATCACCTGTTCTTCCATCAGTTTCTGACCCAGAACATCCCATACTACAATTGATTTCACGACCAATGGTGTATTGATACCAACAAAGAAACGTCCTGTAGGACTTGGATTGGGCCAGATCTTCACCAGTAATTTGTTGTGTACGCCACCTACCACTATAATATTGGAATAGGAAATATTGCCATTGTAATCTACCATCATCAAACGATAGTAGCTGTAACTGGTGTGCGGATTGTAATCATCATTACTATACCGAAGTAACACATTGCTGAATCCATTGGGAGCTTTGGACTGTACGGTATCGCGATTGCTGAAATCTGTTTCATTGTCAAGCCTCCGCTGTACCACAAAGTATTTTATGTTCACTTCAGGCTTGGTTGCCCAATAAGTAAATACCGTATTGGCGTTTACACGATAGCCATTGAACACCAGGTTGGTTTTGGGCAAAGGAATACCTGCTTTATTGACCAGTTTGGTAAAATAACCTGTAGCCGGTAGTGTATTGGTAAAGGTTCTGTTGTGCACATAGCTGTTCTCAATAGGCGGTCCGGAAGTAAGATATCCGGAAGGTATATTAACAGGCGGCGATGCAGTATCCCATACATTGTTGTTATAAAAAGCGATATAGCTGTTCACTCTGTTCTCCCTGAAGTATGCTCCTTCTGTTTCTGCCTTGTGTTGCAGATAGATCTCTACTTCATCCTGACCGGGACGGAAGCGTTTGCCAATTTCCCAGGTAGTATTTGCGGAAGAATCAGTAAGGTTATCACCACTGACCGCATTTCTTTTGGTACCGTCAAAAACATTGGCATAATAATCATCGCCTGCACTGGTGGCCAGCGCACGTATGGCTGCCGGGGTATAAGAATATGCTTTACTGCCTATGGGAAAACTGACCATTCCATCCGCTACTGTAATGTTCTCACGTATCAGCAAACCCGAAGCGGGGGTATTAGCAGTAATAATATAACGTGAAGAATCATAACCTGTGATAGAACCAGGGTTGCCGTCGCCAACCACCAGTATGTTGTTCTGCAGATAAAACAATCCGTTCTGTAAATGCAATTGCTGCCTGATTTTTGCGCTGCTGCTCACCAAGTGCATGCCCAGTTTGTTCTGCAACTCCAGTTTTGCAAACGTGGGACCTGTACGGGTAGCTGCATTGTATCCTGCATCCAGTTGTTGTACACTATCTCCACGAAAACGGACCAGCCCCCCGATACCATTTGCGCCTTCGCCATTATTGCTTTCATCAGTGATCATCGCCAATGGATCGTTGACCCATAATTTACCGGTAAAGTTCACTACAGCCTTTTGTCCTACGCCCATTTTTCCCATATTGATCACATTTGAAAAAATAGTGGCGGTATCTCCGTTAAAAAATATTTTTCCTGCTGCAGGTACATAAAACCCAGACTGCGCGAAACCAATTCCTGTACAGCATATCAGCACAAGAAAAAAAATGGTATATCTGGTACAATGCAGCATGTATTAAAATTCAGTGATAGTAATGTAGAGTGTTCCTGAAATACTTTGAGCTGTAGTACTGGCATTCATAAATCTTATTTTAACCTGCGAGGAAGATGTTAACCTGGCATAGGCAATGGACACACCTGAAGGCAGATCAAATGCCGGAGACACCGCCACGGTTGCCTGTGTAGAGGTAAGATAATTGGCTGCCGAAGGAATCGTTACTGTAACATCAGTAGCCATAGCAGAATATGTAACAACACCTCCTAAAATAATAGTTCCACCTGTACCTGCAGCAATGGCGGTAGTGGATAGCGTAGTGGCAAAACTGACAATATTTTTTTCAACTGTACCTTTTGCGCCTGCCTTAAAGTTAACATTAACATCCAGCGGGGCCTGCGCAGCAGTTGTGCCAATACCTACATTGCCACTTCCATCTATACGCATGCGTTCGCTGGTAGTGGCATAGCCACCTGTAAAGAAGCGCAGGCTTTTACCTCCAGTGGCATTACCTATCACAAAATCATTACCGGTACTATAGAGATACGCGTTGTTGACACCACTTACTACGGGAAAAGTAGTATTGCTGAAACCACTGGAGTTAATACCCATATCAATAAAGTTGGTTGTATCATTACCATTGTCAGCTGTTGCTACCAGGTCCGAACTGGCCACTGATCCTGAAGAACGATTCTGAATATTCAGTTGCATAAAACTGTTGATAGTTCCCTTGCCTACTATTACGTTGTAAGAAGTGGCACTGGTTCCCAGGTCCACCAGCAGTCTTTCGGGGTTATTCGCGTCAAAAGAAGCAGTGCCAATACCAACATTGCCGGCACTGGTAATACGCATTTTTTCTGTATTACTGGTAATAAATGGCAAATCAAAGGCACTGGTAGTACCAAAGTTGGTTAATGCAGCAACCCCATTGCCACCTAAAGACCATGCTGATGAACTGATCAATGTAGAGGGATTGGTCCATGTTGGTGTTGTGCCTGTGCCAGCAGAAGTTAGCAGGTAACCGGAAGTGCCAGCATTGTTATTCGGCATTAATGCGCCGGAAAATTTTACATTACCAGTTACATCCAGTACTTCCGTAGGAGCACTGTTACCCAATCCCAGACGACCTGCACTGTTTACAACGCTGATAGCAGAGCCATTATTACTACGCCACTCTGTAAGACTAGCATTCTGGGCTGCAGAATTAGCCTGTATTGCCAATGGAACAGAAGCATTGCGTTGAGATTGTATCAATACACCAGTTCCGGAAGTACCGGTAGAAAACGCAGGAAAACCAGATGCCTGACGATCACCGGTAAGAATAATACCATAGTATGCTCCCATCTGCAGATTTCTGCCACCACCGCTTTGCCAGAAGTTGTTGGTACCGTCATCGCCTATACGAAAATCTCCACTGGAGATTGTGTTGGTAAAAAGTAGCTCAGACACAGTGCCCACCCTGCGGATTTCCAGCGTATCTCTTACTACCAGTGGATTAGAGGGATTGATAACACCGATACCTACATACCCATTGGCTGCAATACGCATCCGCTCTGTATTGCTGGTAATAAAAGGGATCGCAAATGCACTGGTAGTACCCATATTGGTTACAGCAGCCACATTATTACCGCCTAATGACCATGTTGATGAGCCGATCAGCGTGGAAGGATTGGTCCACGTTGGTGCAGTGCCAGTACCTGCGGAAGTTAACAGGTAACCGGATGTTCCTGCACTATTACCCGGCATTAAGGCACCGGAAAATTTCAGATTGCCCGTTACATCCACTACTTCGGTTGGTGCTGTATTGCCGATGCCCAACCTGCCGGCGCTGGTTATCCGCATCTTTTCCGTATTGTTCGTGATAAACGGCAGATCAAAAGCCGTCATCGTGCCGAAACTCGTTACTGCTGCTACACCGTTGCCGCCCAGTGACCATGCTGATGAGCCGATCAGTGTGGAAGGATTGGTCCACGTTGGTGCAGTGCCAGTACCTGCGGAAGTTAACAGATAACCGGATGTTCCTGCACTAT
>LGYU01000023.1 GCA_001302245.1 Chitinophagaceae bacterium PMP191F | reverse complement strand
ACCAGTTACAGTGCCGCACAATACAACGGCAATATTACCGGTACGGTCTGGAAAACAGCCGGGGCCGGTATCGGCCGTCAATATGATTTTACCTATGATGCGGCCAACCGGTTAACGGGTGCTGCGTTCAAACAAAATACCAGCGGCAGTACGTGGAACAACAGTACGGTGAACTTTACGGTAGACAACCTGGGCTATGATGCCAATGGCAATATCCTGGGCATGCGGCAGTATGGCTGGCAGCCGGGCAGCAGTAACCCGATCGATAACCTGAGCTATACGTATTACGATCATAGCAATAAGCTGAAAAACGTGATTGATGCCAACAATGATCCCACTACCAAACTGGGTGACTTCCGGGCATCACAAAGCTACCTGACCGCTTTAGGCGGCACCAAGACCAACAGTGCTACGGATTATACCTACGACAACAATGGCAACCTTATTAAAGACCTCAATAAAGATATTGATGATGCTACCACCAACGGCATAGAATACAATCACCTCAATCTGCCATCGGTGATCCATGTAAAGGACAAGGGCACGATCACGTATACGTATGATGCCGGTGGGAACAAATTGCAGAAAGTAGTTGCTGAAACAGGCAAACCCACTAAAACCACTTTATACCTGGGTGGCGCGGTGTATGAAGATGACCAGTTGCAGTTTGTAGGACAGGAAGAAGGACGTATCCGGTATGCGAAAAAATACTTTGTGAATGGTGACAGTGCGAACCTGTTTGTCTACGATTACTTTATCAAAGACCACCTGGGCAATGTGCGGATGGTGCTGACCACACAAAAGGATACGGCGCAATACATGGCCACCATGGAAACGGGCTATCGCACGAAGGAAGATGCGTTGTTTGCCAATGTGAGCAGCACAGCCTATCCTGTCAGCAGCATCAGTGGCTATCCTACGGACAATACGACCAGTCCGAACAATTATGTAGCGGTGGTGAATGGCAGTGGCAACAAAACCGGTCCGGGGTTGATCTTAAAGGTGATGAGTGGTGACCAGGTAGATATCGGGGTAAAATCCTTCTGGAAATCGGGCAGTGTAAGTAGCAGTACGGCCAGTCCGCTGGCCGATATCCTGACCTCGCTGGCCACGGGTATTACGGGTGTGGCAGCAGGACAGAAAGGCACGCTGGCACAACTGAGCGACGTGAACACCAGCCCACTATTAGGCGCCATCAACAGCTTCCGTACGGACAAGAACCCGGCACCGGCGAGTGGTAAACCAAAAGCCTACCTGAACTGGGTGTTGCTGGATGAACAGTTCAATTATGTAGAAGGCAGTTGCAGCAATGCCATAGCAGTGGGCAGTGCCGATCAACTGAACTCCTTAGGCGCCAGTGGCATTACAATGCCGCGCAATGGATTTTTGTATATTTATGTGAGCAATGAAACGGAAGGGAAGGATGTGTTCTTTGATAACCTGAGTGTACAGCACCGGACTGGCCCTGTTACCGAGGAAACGCATTATTATCCCTTTGGACTGACGATGGCAGGAATATCTTCCAAAGCCATCGGTAAACTGGAGAATAAATACCTGTACAATGGTAAAGAGAAACAGGATAAGGAGTTCAGTGATGGTAGTGGGCTGGAATGGTATGATTATGGTGCCAGGATGTATGATGCGCAGATTGGTAGGTGGGATCGCATTGATCCTTTATCTGAGCTTTCAAGAAGGTGGTCTACTTACAGCTATGGATATAATAACCCAATTAGGTTTATAGATCCTGATGGGATGTTAAATGCTGATGCCGCCAGAAGGAGAACTGACGTTGAAGATGACCCATTGGCTGAGGCGATGGCAAACTGGGAGGCAATATATGGCCCCAGATACATTGGTGTAAGTTTCGAAGGTGATCCGAAGCCCCCAATTAGGCATAGTAATAAGGTAAATCATGATTTTGCCAAAATTGGAAAGGAGTGGATTCCTGCTGAAACCTTACAGCCGGTTGTTGTTAGCCGTGTAGTCAAAGATGGGGAGGATGATGAATCGGGGGTTGCATTAAAGGCTACAATTCCTATTGCAGGGGCGTTAGCAGCAGCAGATGGTCCCATGCCAATTGGAGACGCTTTAGGAGCATTAGCAATTGCAGCAGTTGCCACGTATGAACTCACACAAAAAACATATGTTACATATTATACTGTAGATCCTGAAACTCAATCGGTTTATGTAGGCCGCGCGAGTGGATTTGGAACTCCTCAGCAAGTACTTGAAAGAAGATGGGCACGGCATGTAGGTTTGCGGGCAGCAGGGTTTCCTGAACCCACTTTAGATGTATGGACTCAAGGGCCATTAGGTTATGCTGGGACCAGAGGTCGAGAACAACAGCTATATGATTTTGCGGGATTGCATGGGCAAATGGTTGTAAATGCGATCCGGCCTGTTGCACGTGCTAACCCGCTTGGATACGGTTATCATTTAACGTCTAACGCTTTATTTGGACAAATAGCTCCATATACAGGGTACAAAATGTCAGATTATACAACAATAAAACTATGATAAATAAAAAGAAGCAGAATTCTGAAGAAATAGATAAAATCACAAAGTGGTGTAAAACTGTTCTTGACTATATTCAACAGTTAGCTATTTCAGATCCTAATTCAGGAAAAATAATGTCAATTTTTGTAACTCAAATTGAGGCCGCTGCGAGGTTAGGTAATATAAATAATATGAATAAAATAAGAGATGAGATTGCAGAATGGGCGAGGAATTTGAAAGAAGATGAAATACTTATTTTAAACAACATATTAAATGAACAGTTTAGTGAAGATTTGAATAGCCTGAAAATTGTAAAAATAATAGAGGGTGTCAAGAAAAAGGGAAGAATTCGAAATTTAAAAGAGTATGAATTGGTAAAGAGGTATTTTGACGATCACTTTATGAATGAAAAAGCACATGCTGAAATGGATGCGATCCAAAAACTAATCGATCAGTACCAAAAGGAAACCGGTAATTTTTGAGGGAATTAATTCGATGCATAGAATTCAATTTATCTTTTTTACATTCTAAAATGCTTTGTTAGGAGAAGTGCTTATTGATGGAATAATTTTTTGGTTATGGGAACTACTGGCACAATGGTCAACAGTCAAGGTAAAGTAGTTGCAACTAAGACAAACCCCCAACTAGCGCGAGTCTTGCGAAGCGGACTCGCGCTTTTTATATGTACCCGGTCTCTGACCGGCCTGAGCAATGAAATCGAAAGTAAGGATACCTGTTCGGACCTGCTTGGTAAAGACGATTGTTTTTTGATAATTTAGCTGTGTAGCAAAAACTAGAGAAAGTGTTAGAATTATAATGGTAAATATTAAAAATGTTTATTTGTACAACTCCATCCCTAATCAAATAATTATGATTGCAAGACCAGGAAAATGAGATACCAATATTTAATAGCAATTCTGATTCTGTTTAGTTGCAACTTAAATCAGCAGCAAACAAACCCTAAAGGGGTTGAAATAAAATATAAATGTTATGTGTATCCGTCTGTAATTGATAGTTTGCATATGCGAGATCTATATGATAATGCAAGATGGGATATATATACAAGGTATTGTGATGTCCTTTATAAACCTAAAAATGATAGTTTGTCAAGTAAGGCATTTGGAGAACTGGAATTGAAGTTTAATGACTTATTTATTAGGAATGATACCGTAGCATTGTTTTTTGATTTTATGGATAACGGACAGCCCGTATTGCCAAGTATGACGAGAGATTATAAGCAATTAGCAACAGGGGTAGGGTTTAATGTTAAAACAAAAAAGAAAATTTATATAATATCATCTAACACAACTATTACTTATAATGGCAATCCAACAAGCCGTTATGAAAATCCTTTACAGCCTGAAGTTATAAAGTATATAAAAGAAAATTGGGATAGGTTAGATGACTGTTTTAGAGAGATTGCAGAACAAAAAGGAGTTAAGAAATAACCCCAACTGACGCAGGTATTTCTTGCGAGTATCCATACTTTTATACGGACCCAATTAGCGCGAGTCTTATGAAGCAGACTCGCGCTTTTTATATGCACCCGGTCTCTGACCGGTTTTTCCTGGTGTAGACGAGTATTCTTTAATTGTTGAAACTATTCAGAAATCATTGTAGTTTAGTGGTAAGTAGATGATTCTAAGGATTTGCTATGGGCGGCTGAAAGCCACAGAGTAAAACCTCGCGACTATAAGTCGCGAAGGGGGAGGGGAAGGATGATGTATAACATAATGGATTAATCAACAAAATGAAATCCGGGTGAGAGAGTGAATTAATGCAGTCCGTTGTTCCTTTTTTCAACGTTATAGATGCTTACCTGGCTTCGTTTGATAATGATCCTTTAAGAAATGAAGCAATATTAACAGGTAATCTGGCTGGGTTAGTAAGTGAGTTGAAAACGCCTCATTGTAATTAATATAGTTGTCATGCAAGTAGCCTATATATTTTTATTAAGCTCGTTCTTGTCTTCAAATCAGAAACAAGAGTTGGATATTTCATTGTCCTCTGATAATTTGAAACGGAAGGATGGAGTAAATATAAGTTTTACAATTTCTCTTGTGAACGTCTCATCCGAGCCTCAATTTATATTAGATCAGGTATTTGACAACGTACATGCAGAAAGGTCTTCCTTTATAGATAATTTAGTTTTTGTTACTCAAAAATTAGCGAATGATAAATATGCAGGATATCGTGATGTTCCATTTCAAGATGGCCTGTCAGCCGACTTTAGAGCGCCTAATGAATTATTGGATTCTATATCCAAACTTAGAGACCCTTATATAAAGTTAATGCCAAAGGATACATTATTGTTAAGCTACCCATTTATGAGTGGTCGCCAATTTTCAAAAGGTTATTATAGAACTAGGGTTCAATTTAAGTATGACTTTAAAGGAATTGGTAAAATTGTTGAATCTAAGTGGTTTTATTTTCATGTTGCTAATGACTTAATAAGAAGTTCTCCAGAAATAAGCGTAAATGCAGGAAAAGAAATTTTCTGGAAAAAAAAATAGAAAACTCATTTATTTTTTAGTTGAAATATGAGATTTTCAACTGGGGCGGGTGTTCTTTCAGGACACCCGTGTTTTTTATGCATCCGGCCTCTGACCAGCCTTAGCAAAGAAATGGAAAGTAAGGGTGCGTGTCCGGATATGCAAAGCAGAGACGGATGTCCCCAATTAGCGCGAGTTTTGAGAAGCAGACTCGCGCTAGTTATATGTACCCGGCCTATGACCGATATCATCAGTGAAACAGAAAGTAAGAATGCGGTTTTGACCCGCTTTGTGGAAGAATTCGAATTCGGTAATACCTACTGAATAATCAATTAACTAAACTATGACAGAAGAAAACATTTTAAAATGGGTGCAAAAATGGTTTAGAGAACAATGTGACGGCGAATGGGAACATGAAAACGTATTCCAAATTAGTTCGATTGATAATCCCGGATGGCACATTACTATTGGTGTAGCAGATAAGGGATTAGAAAAATATTGAATTGGATGTGGACATAGTACAAAGTAGTCCGGATGACTGGTATTCGTACTCTATGAAAGATGGTAAGTTTACAGCGGTGGGCAATTTAGGAAAACTTGAATACTTGTTATATAAATTTAAAGAAGTAATTGAAATGTATGCTAAAACATGAAGCTAGTAATATTTAAATTAGCATTCGGATGTTCGTTCAGAGCACCTGTGTCTTTTTATATATTCCCGATCTGAGCAACGAAACTGAGAGTAAGGGTACCTGTCCGTCTCTGTAAAGCAAAGACGGATGTTCTCTGATAACCTGAGTAGGCAGCACCGCAGCAGCCCCATTACCGAGGAAACATATTGTTATCCTTACACCTTATCATAAAAATATAATTAGCCATGCTTATTCGTTTTAAGTTGCTTATTACGCTTTGTGTCTTTGTTATGAGTAATCTTGTTGCTCAGAACTACCATTCTGATAGTCTGGATATTAAAATAAAAAGTAAGAATAATTTTATAGTAAATGATTATTCAGACTTAAATATTGATATTATTTATTTAGCAGGTAAGAAAAAACAAATGATATATAAACAGTTTGAAAGTGCTTATCGTTCAGTATTCGGGAACTGCTTTTTTGAATTGTACACATATGATTCTGCTAGTGGTTCATATCGAAACATAACATTAGAAGTGTCTGGTGGTACGCATCCCCCAAAAGATTTTAAGAGTGAAGATGAAATTTGGTCATTTGATCTTGAAAAGCAGCCATTAGGGAAGGGTAAAGAAAAAGTATTGACTTTTAACTTGATAGATTTTTTGCACGCCTTACCCAAAGGAGTTTATTCATTGAAAATCTTTTTAAGAACGGGAAATATTTATGGGTACGATAGTCAAAAACATATTGTTACTAATAGTATTATTTATTTAGAATCTTCAGTTATGAATTTTGAAGCCAGTCGTAACATTTATACACCGAATAAAATTAAGTAAAGCTGCTAAATTGATACGATGCACCAACTGGCGCGCGTCTTGTGAAACGGACTTGCGCTCAACTGGCGCGGGTGTTCCTCCCCCAACTAGCGCGAGTCTTGCGAAGCGGACTCGCGCTTTTTACATGCACCGGTCTCCGATCGGTATCATCAGTGAGATGGATAGTAAGAATGCCTGTCCGGCTCTGCTTTGCAGAGATGGATGTTCTTTGATAACCTGAGTGCGAAACACAGCAGTGGTCCCATTACCGGGGAAACACATTATTATCCTTTTGGGTTGACCATGGCGGGAATTAGTTCACAGGTATTTAAGAAAAAGTACATTCCTAATAAATATAAATACAATGGTGCCTCAGAATTGGAGAATAAAGAATTTAGTGATGGTAGCGGAATAGATTTATATTCAACGGAATTTAGAAAATATGACGCACAGGTGGGCCGTTTTCATCAGATTGACGGAATGGCATATTTAAGTTTCGAGTTTAGTCCTTATACATATGCTAATAATAATCCTATCTTATTAAACGATCCTCTCGGACTGTTAGCGGATACCTCTGTATCGGATGTTCCTGTGATGCCTGAAGTAGTGGTTACACCAGCAAACAATGACCAATTGGATACAGAAAACGGTCAAGTGCTTCAGCCTATATCTAGGTTTTGGGATTTTATGAACGGCCCTCGCTCATGGCAATCATTTCCTGGAAGTTTACTTCAATATGCCGTCGATTACCGAGGATATATAATGCCCAATAAGCAGGTTGTCAACCAACTTACGTTTACTGCTCCCGTAGGGATGAATCGTCTTAACTTAAAGAGTATATTTAACCTAAAAAACTGGATAAAAGGCCGTTTTGCAGTCTATCTGGGAAAAAAAGAAGGGATTGCATATATAGGTAAAGCAACTACAATAGATGGTTCGCTTGGTTCAAGATATACATTCAAAGAAATTCAAAAACTGCAAGCGGAGGTTCTTAGTGGTTTAGACAATATACCAACAAATGCAATTGCTTTAGGAGTTGAACAAATTGTGATTGACTTAAATGGAGGAATTGGGTCTGCTGAAATCGCAAATAAAATACCAGCAACCATAAAGGAAATTTATATGATTGAGGCTAGAGCTTGGTTAAATGCAAACTATCCCAATTGGGAAACACTTCTTAAATTTCAATAATGAAGAAAAAGATGTTCTTTACTGGGTCAGTATTTCAGTTTTATGTGCCAGAAATTAAAAAATATGCCTTCTGTAAATTCTTTGACTTTAGACATTTAAGTGGCTTCCATGGATTGCTGGCCCAGGTGTTTGACAAGTTCTCGGATACCGATGATAATGCTATAGATGATTTAAAAACTTGTGACTGGCTATTTGGACCACGAAGCATACACAGGTGGCCTAATTTAAGAAAGGATTCGGGGTGGGAGTATTTGGGTATTCTAAATTCTCCTAATGATGATATTGTACCGGATTTTAAAAGTGCTCAAACTTTTGATAAAATTGTATTGGATGAATCGAAAGTAGGCCCATGGTATCCGATACACAATTTAACCGAAAGAGGAAGTAACTGTGACTATGAGTGTGTAAAACATCTTGAACAAATAATCCTAACAGTGTCAAGTTTAGGTCTTGTGTGGAGGACAGGCATGGAATATTGTAGAATCTCCGGCTTAGAGGTGAAAGACTATTACGATTTAAATGATGAAAGTATAAGAAGTGTGTATTTGCAAATGATAAATGTCCCGATTTACAAGGATATACCAAAGGAGATAAGAGGTAAAGCATTGATAAGAAAAGCTGATGACAAAAAATAGACCTGTATTTTTTAATTAAGCGCGAGTCATGCAAAGCGGACTCGCGTTTTCTATATGCACCCGGTCTCTGACTGGTATCATTAATGAAATGGATAGGAAACTAACAAACAAATAATTGTTGAGAATGAAAAACAAAAATAGCACACTGTTTTTTGCCTTTTTTTTACTATTTAATAGTGTAAGTGCACAAATAAAATGTAAACAAGAAAAAGTATATAAAGATAAAATAGCTTTAAGCGTACCCTCTGATTGGAAGGTTAAAGAGAATTATTTAAAATTTTCAAATTATGAGGTAGTTTATAATGTAAAGGTTGGAGACGCCAATGATATGTCGATAGTTACACTTAATGTTTATGACAGTGCTTTTAAAAGGCTAAAAACTATTACTAATGAATCAATTAACTGGGTTAAGCATGATAAACTGTCAGATCCTCACAGAAAGGTACAAATACTAGATTATGGGAAAGCTATTATAACGGGAAAAGACGTAGGGTATTTAAAATACACGTTTGAAAATAATAACAGAAAAAGAAGTTATGGCATAGAAGTGTTTTTTTGCGACAGTAATGGCTTTTATTATGATATAGAGATTTATAGTTTGGATAAATCGGTTGATAGATTTAAAAAAATAGGAGATAGTATTTTTACATCTATTGCCTTAAAATATTAATCTTAGTAAGACCTCGTCATTTTTTATATAGATGGTCATCACCGGGTTTGCGATAATGACCATCTGTAATGTTTACTGATCCAATTCCCCGGGTGCCAGCACAGCTCTGATCTCTATATTTCCACCTGCCTTTAAAATGGGATTTGTTTTAGCCAACTCACCCACTTCGTCAATAGTATTAGCCTGCACAACCATATAGCCGGTTACAAACTCATCGTTATCAGCATAAGGCCCTTCTGTAATAACATTGCCGGCTTTTATGGTTCTGGCCTGTTTAATGGAAGTTCTGTTTCCATTGTTAACCAGTTTATTTTGTGCAACCACTGTTTCCATCCAGATCTTCCGGTCCTGTAATTGTTCCGGCGATGGATTGGCATGTGGGTTGTTGCTGCTGCGGAAAATTAAAACGAATGCTTTCATGGTCATAAATTTTACTTATGACGAATGAGCGCACTGCAATAAGACAAAAAGCTAAAAAAATATTGAGTAGCTGGTCAGGTATTTACCGGCTGTACCAACTGCACCAGGTTGCCGCAGGTATCTTCCAGTACGGCAATGATCACCGGTCCCATCGCAGTGGGTTTGGTTTTAAAAACTACACCCAGTTTTTCCAGCCGCTCGTATTCCTGTTGTATATTACTTACACCGAATAATGCAACCGGTATATTGGCTGCAAACACCGCTTTATAATATTCCCTGGAAGGTGGAAATCCTTTAGGCTCCAGTAATAATTCAACCTCCTGGGTACCTTCCGGCGCTACCACTGTCAGCCAGCGGTGTTCACCCATAGGAATATCCTTCTTTTTAATAAAACCCAGTTTCTCTGTGTAGAATTGTAATGCTTTTTCCTGGTCGTCAACCGGGATGCTGGTTAAAATGATCTTCATATATAGTATGCATTTAGGCGTTACTCAGGATGGTTTCGCGGTCTTTGTGTTTCTTTTTTAACAGCAGGGCGCTGATCAGGGTTACTACCAGCCCTACAGGTAATATTTCCACATAGGTCAGCAATATAACAAACAGCGGGTTTTTGTACATTTTCTGGTAAACGGTCATTTCTTCCACTTTTTTATTGAGTTCAACCTGCGACACGCCACTTTTTTCCGCTGCTTTAATAATATGCGTGGTGTATTTATCCATAAAATCAGGAATAAATACATAATAATCCACCAGCCATACCAACACATAAATGGTAGAGGCTATTAAAGTAATATACAATCCTACCCGGAATGCTTTTCCAAAACTGATAACACCTCCGTTGTATTTGTTCCGGTAATTGCGGATGCCTATAAAAATGAAAGAAAATGCAATGATCATGGCGGCATAGCCAATCACCACATTGCCTTCAAACTGCTCTTTCCCATAACAGAGAGCAATAGAGCATACCATAAAAATGGACACTATAAGACCGGCAAGAGCGCCGAAAACAAATACATTCTTTTTCATTTGCGTTGGTTTTGTAACTCAAAAGTGCATGATTCTCAGCAGATCACGCTCATACTTTCGGGTGATTTAGGGATAAAGGCACTGTTTCATACCAAAGTAGTACTATACCTAGGGAATGATGCGGCGTTTTTTAGCGGTATCAACAGCCTGCGTACGACGTTTTACATCCAGCTTTATAAACAGGTTGGAAGAATGGGTTTTGATTGTGTTCAGCGACACAAATAATTTTTCCGCAATTTCCTGGTTGCTGAGCCCTTCTGCCATTAATTGTAATACTTCCAGTTCGCGGTTGCTGATACCCAGTTTTTCAATTTCCTGTTCATTGACCACAAATCCATTGCCGGTATGCTGTTGAATATAGACGGCCTTTTCCACCACCACCGTTTTGGGTTTGGATAATTTTAATGCCAGCCAGATACCCAGCCCGGTAAAAATAACAGCAATAGCACCGATGTAAATTTCAAAAGCGTGGTTAAAGATAACGAGGCGGAGCTCCAGCCATTTCAGCAGAAACAGCAGTATTGCCATAGAGCAGCCATACAATAAAAGCAGTTTATTCCTGGTAAAAAAACGGTGCATCGGTTAAACAGGTTCACTGTGCCGAAGGTATGAAAGTGTAGAGAGAAAACGTATAAGGTTTAAAGTGTAAGGTGTAAAGTTCAATTTCTTAAAGACCTGCCTTGCACTTTATACCTTACACCTTGTATCTTACTGCTTCACCGGTTCCCGCAAAATGGTTTTCTGTTTTTCCGGCGCGGTTTTCCTGAAGTCTGAAAGATATATTTCATGATGCAGGCCAGCACGTTGAAAACTGGCAGTCGTCATAAAATCTGCCATCTGCTGTAAAGTTTCAGGTTCTTTATCAAAAGGGCCGGTATGTAACATCTGCACTACCTGCCTGGCGGGTAATGTGTAGTGTGTTACAGCAAGTGCGTGGGTGAGTTGTTTTCTGGATGCTACATTTTCACGGGCAATCTGTACTTGTCCTTCAGTAACGAAGTCCGGCATCCTGATAAGCAGCCGGTACTGCCATACGCTGCGCGGTATTTTTACAGGGGCTTCGGTAATGGAATGATGTCCGTATTTATCCTCATCAAAACTCCAAAGCCCTTCCAGTTTTGCTATGCCAAAGTCCTTTCCGCGGGCTTTGCACATAAATTTAATGGAGTACGCCACACTGTACAATGACTGAATGGTATCTGCAAAAAAAGGGGCAGATGGATCACCATGCCCTGTAATGGATAAATAATCTGCCTGTTCTATTGATACCAGTTCAGGTTTGCGGGTGGCAGAATAATAGGCTTTATGTTGTTTTACCAGGTCCAGTTTTTCCATGTTGTGATTTTATGTCACAAAGAAAAAACAGCCGGTGACAACCCTATGTCAGCAGCCGGTGCATTTATTGTTGTGAATAGGAATAGCAGTATGAAGATGAAGATTCCCATCCCCCAAACAATCAGGCAATGCAGCCTTTATTTACACTTCGTAGCCGGTATCTGTGCATCAATAGCATCTTTCACCTGCTGGTAAATATCCCTTTTCTGTTCGCCTAATACAGACTGTACAAAAATGATGGCTACATAATTGCGGCAGTTGTCAATCCATGGCCATGAACCATACATGCCGGGGCTGGTAAGTACTGCGCCATTGCCGGAAGCATCTTTTTCCTGTATCCATGCACCCAAGCCATAGTTCCAGCCTTCTGCCAGTTTAGGCGTGTATTTAACAGGCAATTCAGCAAACTGAGCTTTTTCCATTTCGGCAACAGACTGTTCACTCAGTATTCTTTTTCCCTCAAAAGTGCCCTTGTGCAACAACATGCTGAGGAAATTAATATAATCCAGGGCAGTGGTTACAGCACCACCAGATGGATTGGGAGCACCACCGGTTTCATTGACAAAATTGGTCATCCGCATTTTCAACGGACGGGTAATGCGTTCCTGTACCAGGCGCTCAAAAGGCTTTTTGGCTATCACTTCGCATACGCGTGCCGCAATGGCCGGACCAATAGGACCAAAATGGATCTCCTTGCCGGGGTTGTTGGAAATTTCTTTGGCTGCATACGCATCTATAGCTTCTTCCAGTGTTTCATATTTTCTGTTGAACGAAGTACTTAATTTTCCACCGCTTTCAATACCGGTAGTATGTGTTAAACAACTGCGGAGGGTAACATAGTTCTTCATGTATTTGCTGAAACTGGGAATATACTTCACCACAGGATCATCCAATGAAATTTTACCCTGGTCTACAAAGCTCATTACCAGCGCTGCCGTAAGCCATTGACCGGAGCCTCCGATAGGGGCCTGGGTTTTGGACTTAAAATCAGGGTTAAACTCTTTCTGGTGTACCAACTGGCTATCCTTATAAATCAGTAATATCACATTATTACCCAGCAGTTTCTGGTTACGCTGAATAATGGCATCAGCCTCGCTGAAATCGGTTCCCTGGGCGGTTCCGGTCAGCCATAATAACAGTAAAAACAGCGGGAAACTGCATTTGAGACAGGTGGGGTTGATTTTTAGTGACATAAATGCGGAAATTTTTGGCTTGGATTGTGATTTGTGATGTATTGTTACCCTTACATAATTACGCATGAAAGATAAATTGTGGAAGGGTAATTCGCTAAAAAAACTCTAAACAATACAAATTCTTCTCTGTTAGGAGAAGGCAGGAGGACAACGATATGAACTTAGGCAATTTTACTATTAAGGCGGCAGAGGCTATCCAACAGGCACAACAACTGGCCTTCAATACACAGAATCCCAATATTGAGCCGGAGCATATACTGAAAGCCTTGCTGGAACAGGAAGATTCTCCTATAGAATACCTGTTAAAAAAGAATAATGTAACGGTAAACCTGCTGGTCACCAAACTGGAGGAAGCCATTGAAAAGCTTCCAAAAACCAATGGTGATGCTGCGCAGGCTATTGGCCGTGATGCCAATAACGTGGTATTGCGTGCAGGCGCTTCGCTGAAACAGTTTGGCGACGAGTTTGTAACGCCCGAACACCTGTTGCTGGCCATGGTACAGGGCAGTGATGCTACCGCAAAACTGCTGAAAGGAGCGGGGCTGACCGAAAAGGGGTTGATCACAGCCATTAAAGACCTGCGTAAAGGTGATAAAGTAACCTCGCAAACCCAATCGCAGGAATACAATGCACTGAATAAGTATGCCAAGAACCTGAATGAACTGGCCCGCCAGGGTAAGCTGGATCCGGTTATTGGCCGTGATGAAGAGATCCGTCGCACTTTGCACATCCTTTCACGCCGTACCAAGAACAATCCCATCCTGGTAGGTGAACCCGGTGTAGGTAAAACGGCTATTGCAGAAGGTATTGCTCACCGTATTGTGAATGGTGATGTACCGGACAACCTGAAGTCAAAAACCATCTATGCACTGGATATGGGACAACTGATTGCCGGTGCAAAATATAAAGGTGAGTTTGAAGAGCGTTTGAAAGGCGTGGTAAAAGAAGTGAGTGATAGTGATGGCGAGATTGTGTTGTTCATTGATGAAATTCACACACTGGTAGGTGCAGGTGGTGGCGAAGGCGCTATGGATGCTGCCAACATTCTGAAACCCGCATTGGCACGTGGTGAACTGAGGGCTGTGGGTGCCACTACATTGAACGAATACCAGAAATTTTTTGAAAAAGATAAGGCCCTGGAACGTCGTTTCCAGAAAGTAATGATCGATGAACCCAGTGTGGAAGACGCCATTTCCATTCTGCGTGGTTTAAAAGACCGTTACGAAACGCACCATCATGTACGCATAAAAGATGAAGCGATTATTGCTGCGGTAGAATTGAGCAGCCGTTATATTACCGATCGTTTTCTGCCCGATAAAGCCATTGACCTGATTGATGAAAGCGCAGCCAAGCTGAGACTGGAAATGAATTCCATGCCCGAAGAACTGGACAAACTGGAAAGATTGATCCGCCAGCTGGAAATTGAACGCGAAGCCATCAAACGTGAAAATGATGAAGTGAAGCTGAAAGAACTGAACACAGAAATAGCTAACTATTCTGTAGAACGTGATACGCTGAAGGCAAAATGGAAAGAGGAAAAAGAACTGGTGGAAAAAGTACAGAATGCCAAAGCGCAGATTGAACAACTGAAGCTGGAAGCAGAACGTGCCGAAAGGGAAGGCGATTATGGAAAAGTAGCCGAAATAAGGTATGGCAAGGTGAAAGAGCAGGAAAAAGTAATTGCTGATTATTCTGCGCAACTGGCAGGTATCAGCGAAAACAGTCGCCTGATGAAAGAAGAAGTTGATGCTGATGATATTGCAGAGGCTATTGCCAAAGCTACCGGTATACCGGTGGCCAAGATGCTACAGAGTGAAAAAGAGAAACTGCTGAACCTGGAAGAACATCTGCACCAGCGCGTGATAGGCCAGGATGAAGCTATTGTGGCTGTGGCCGATGCCATCCGCAGAAGCCGTGCAGGATTACAGGATCCGCGTAAACCAATAGGCTCCTTTATTTTCCTGGGTACTACCGGTGTGGGTAAAACAGAACTTGCCAAAGCACTGGCCGAATACCTGTTTGATGATGAAAGTATGATGACGCGTATTGATATGAGTGAGTACCAGGAAAAACATACTGTCAGCAGACTGGTAGGTGCACCTCCCGGATATGTAGGATATGATGAAGGTGGTCAGTTAACAGAAGCTGTTCGCCGTAAGCCATACAGCGTAGTGCTGCTGGATGAAATAGAAAAAGCACACCCTGATGTATGGAACGTATTACTGCAGGTGCTGGATGATGGCCGCCTGACCGATAATAAAGGCCGTGTGGTGAATTTTAAAAATACCATCATCATCATGACCAGCAATATCGGAAGCCACCTGATCCAGGAAGCTTTTGAAAATGTTACAGATCGTACCGTAGAGCAGGCAACTGAAAAAGCAAAAGCTGAAGTAATGAACCTGCTGCGCGAAACCATACGTCCGGAGTTTCTGAACCGTGTTGATGAGATCATTATGTTCCACCCGTTGCTGAAAAAAGAGATCCGTGGTATTGTGGACATCCAGCTCACTGCCTTGCAGAAACTGGTAGGCGATAACGGCATCAGGTTACAGTTCAGTGATTACCTGGTTGATTACCTGACTGAACAGGGATATGACCAGCAATACGGCGCACGACCACTGAAAAGATTGATACAGAAAGAGATCGTAAATCAGTTGTCGAAACGTATCCTGGCTGGCGATATTGATAAAAATCACCCGGTACTGGTAGACGTTTTCGACGGAGTAGTAGTATTCCGTAATGAACAGCCGGAAAAGGTGTAAAATTCATATTGGGTAAACAATTTTATACGGTAAGTGTTATTACAGGTAGGGACACGCACAAAGCTGTCCCTGCCACTTTTTTAGGCCAATACATAAAATGGCTTGAGCAACTTAAATCTGCTGAAAACCAGTTGTTTCTGTTAATGTGTTTTTAAAACTGGTCCGCCACTGCTTCCCTGAAATATCCAGAACTGCTGCTAAAAACCGGAGAAAAGGGAGATTCAGATTATGGCAACTACTAATAATAAAGCAAAAGCAATCGAGATCATTGAACCCAAATCCATCTGGGTAGGCCCTGCGCAGGCTCCGGTGAATATTGTATGGTTTGGTGATTATGAAAGCGAGGAATGTGCCAAAGCCAATACAGTAATTGAAAAGCTGATGGCACAATTTGAAGGACAGATCAGGTTCAACTTCCGTCATTTTCCCCTTACACAGGTGCACCAATATGCGCAAAAGGCTGCCGAAGCATCTGTAGCTGCTGCACAGGAAGGCAAATTTGCCGAGATGCATCAGATGTTGTTCAATCACCGGCGCAGACTGGGCAGCATCAGCCTGAAAGGGTATGCAAAAGAAGTAGGGGTGACGGATAAAAATTTTCTGACCAAACTGGTCGATTCATTTTACGGCTGGACCGTACGCGCCGATCTGCTGGAAGGTTTAAACCTGGGCATACGCTCCGTACCCGCCGTACTGATCAATGATAAACTATATTCCGGTCGCATCACGTTCCCGGAACTATCAAAGGCGGTGGAAGCCGAACTGGCTGCCCGCCGCAGAAAAAGAGCTTAATGTGTTGAAAGGAGTTGGCAGTTATGGCCGGGTTTGACCCGGTGTTGAATGACAGCAGGGAAAGAACATTGAAGTGCATGATGAAGGATAGAAAGGGTAGGATATGTGCTGTACGGGGTCATAGCTGGCAACTATATGTGAAGGAAGCCGTACCTGGTGGAAACATTGTTACTCGTTCCCTGACGAATGGTTATTGGTAACTGATGTATGTGAAACGGGACAGTAGCAAAAGGGGAGTTCTAACGGACTCCTCTTTTTATGCCCGTAATGATCATGGTTTGTAAGGGGGGTAATAAAAAAAGAAAGCGTTTCACAATGGAAACGCTTTCTTTTTAACTGTAAAACAGTTGTATCGGTACATACCGGGTTTTTACACAACCGGTATACGGATAATTACCAACGATTGTTGTAAGAAGGCTTTTTATAGCCTCCACCGCCACCTCTGTTACCACCGAAACCACCGTTTCCGCCTTTTTCTTCGCGGGGACGTGCTTCAGTAACTTTGATAGAACGACCGTCTACCATAGCGCCATCCAGTTCTTTGATAGCTTTTTCTGCTGCTGAGTTATCAGGCATTTCAACAAAACCGAAACCACGGCTGCGGTTAGTCATTTTGTCCATGATGATTTTAGCAGAAGATACTTCACCGTACTCAGCGAAATAAGATTGTAAGTCTTCGTCCTGAACAGAGAAGCTTAAATTTGAAACATAAATGTTCATGCAATGAAATTGAAATATTTAAAGATACTTGAGAAAAAAAGCAAGCGTAAAGAGACAATAACTATTAGGCAGTATATGCTTAGCAGGTCAAATGTTCGATTACAAAGTGCTGAAGAACTCAAATTAACACGGTAAAGGTATGCTATATTTATATAATCTGGCAGATTTTATTTATAATCGAATTGTTAATCCTTGCTTTTAACCGTTAAATGCCCGGTAACCACCAACATATTATCTTTAAAATTGATTGAAAGAATAGCAACCAACAGCAAAAACGCGAAAATATGGTTCGTTTTACTACCGCAATTTTGCAATTTCAGGATCAGGGCGAAAAAACCGGGTGGACGTATATCCAGATCCCGGTTGATATAGCGCAACAACTGAAGCCAGGCAATAAAAAATCTTTTCGGGTAAAAGGAAAGCTGGATAACTATGTTATAAAAGGCGTTGCGCTGATGCCAATGGGTGGCGGTACATTTATCATGGCACTGAATGCCGCTATGCGTAAGGGTATAGGCAAACGCAAGGGAGCCATGCTGGACGTACAGCTAAGTGTTGATCATAAACAACAGCAGGTAAGCGCCGAACTGCTGGAGTGCCTGGCAGATGAACCGTCAGCACTGAATTTCTTTAAAACACTCGCACCTTCTCACCAGTTATATTTCAGCAAATGGATTGAAAGCGCCAAAACAGAACAAACCAGGTCTAAACGTATCGCACAGGCGGTTACAGGCCTGTTGCGCAAGATGGATTATGGCGCTATGATCCGTTATTTCAGAGAGCAGAAAGACTAAACAGCAATAAAATTAAAGATACCTTAAAAGTATAAATCTATAATTATCAAATAATAATGGATTTCTGGCTTTACCGGTGACCTGTCTGCGCAAACATTTCCTCAATACGGGTATCGCTATGCAATATTATAGCTGTGGTACAGCCTGCAACCAGGTCTGTGGCATCATTTTTTATTGCATGCAGCGGATATGGTCTTATTTACAGCATTTGTAGTGCTGTGCCTTTCTGGGGTAAAATAAGACTGATTTGTTCACGCAAAAACTGTTTGTATGCTTACAAAAACAAAATCTGTTGCAGGTTATATAGGTATTGCTGCATTGATTGCAGCAGGCTTTACAGCTTGTATGGATAGCAATGATTACAAAAAAGACAAGGACGGACGTATTGAAAAAGCACCGGATGAAAGTAACGCAAATAGCGATGCACAGGTGAGTGATAACACCAGCAATAAAGACAATGGTGCTATTGCTGATAAAGCAGGTAACAATGCCAATGCCACTGACAAAAACGCTACCACAAAAGCAAGGAAGCTGCGGATGAGTGTTGATATGTCGCCGGAAACAGGCGAAAGAAAAATGTCAGTAGATGCTTCAGGGGTATACCTGTATCCCGACAGGATGCCGCAATTTCCAGGAGGTAATGATGCATTGGTGTCTTACATTGAAAACAACACCAACTATCGTGAATCTGCCATTAACAATGAAACAGAGGGTACCGTACGTGTATCCTTTATTGTAGACGAAAATGGTAAAGTAAGCTCACCGGTAGTAGTTGGTAATAAAGTAGGTTCAGGATTGGATGAAGAAGCAGTAAACGTGGTAAAGTCAATGCCCGATTGGAAACCGGGTACAGTGAAAGGAAAAAAAGTGAAAACCCGTCTTTCATTGCCTATTACATTTAAACTGGTTGAGTCGTAATGAGCGAGAGGTATAAGTACAGTTATATATCCTGTCAAGCAGCAGTCGTTTCAGTAATGAGGCGGCTGTTGTTTTTTTTGATAACCACTTCCAACCTTGAACCCTGGGCCTTGTATCCTTAACCCTGTTCCTTCTTAAAACAAACCCTCCGCATGGTGCGAAGGGTTTGTGGGTTGTAAAAAACTAAAAATAGCCAATACTTAAAATTATTTAGAACCTTCTGCCGGGACCATTGCCACGGCCGTTATTATTATTGTTGTCATACCTGTTATCACGACCGCGGTTCTCATCTCTGTATTCTGGTCTGCGTTCGTAACGGTTATGGTCTCTGAAACGATCGTTATCCCTGAAGCGATCATTATCCCTGTATCCGTATGCGTGACCCGGAATAACATTATAACGGGGATCGCGGCTGTCCCTGATCACCATCTGAGGACGATTCCTGTAGTTATTATAATTATAATACCGGTCGCGATACATACTCCAGTGTCTCCAGGGGTTGGGTTCATTTACAACAACTTTATATCCTCCGTATAGATCATAGCTACGGCATCTGTCTGGCAGGTAAGGTGAGTTGATCCAGCGGCCTCCGTTCAGGTACACATATTCACGTTGCTGGATATTGTAGAATACATCAATATCTGGCAGATAATAATAAGCGGCATAATCGTAACCTGCAGGTCCCCACAGGGGCTGAGCGCCGATATTCACCTGTACACTAACCTGTGCATTGCTAGCCGAAGACATCAATATTGCTGCAGCTATCATTCCCGGAACTAAAATTTTTTTCATAACAATGATTTTACTCTTATATCTCCAAAACAGGTACCAGTGTGCCGGATTTTAGTTATAGAAAAGTAAATATGACCCGCAAAAAACAATTTAGGGAATCGACAGTAAACCTTTTGAAAATCTGCCTTCTAAGGGGAATTTATGAATTGTAAGGCGTGAGTCGTGAATCGACAGTGGTGAGTGATGAATAGGGCATGCTGCTATTATTGCTCGCCGCCTATTTCACGCAAATACAGCAAAGTGTCGCAAAGCCGCAATGACTTTCGGATTTTAGCAATCCGCCAATCCATTCTCAAATTAACTCATTGTCAAATTACCCTCCGGTACCCTACCCATCCATATCCCTTGCCAGGACTGCTTTTGCGGTTTTACAGTTTTTGATCATTTACATGCTGATTCGTCGATGATCTTTCCACATTGATGTTTCAAAGGCATACTTTTTGTTTTGCATTGGCTAACCGACCCCAGTTTTTCAAACTAAAACACACAAAATGAAAACTATTGCTAAGCTTGCCGGCTTATTGCTTCTGGCTGGGATTGTTTCGATTGCTTTTTATGCATGTACAAAAGACAGTTCAGGAGAAACCAACATGCCTTCCGGTAAACAGGAAGTCTCTTTTTACCTCACCGATGGGCCTTCGTTATTTGACAAAGTATTGATTGACATTAAATCTGTAAAAGTATTGGTAGACACCTGCAGTAAGCATGGTGAGCACAATGGCTGGGGAGATGATGATAAAAATGATTCCTGTAAAGTATGGGATTCACTGGCTGTTGTTCCCGGCGTGTATGATCTGCTGTCGTTGCGTAACGGTGCAGATACCTTGCTGGCCAAAGGGGTGACACCCGAAGGAAAGATCAAAAAGATCATCATTGAGTTAGGTACCCGCAATTCGCTGGTAAAAGACAGTGTAAGCTATCCACTGAACCTGCCTCCCGGTGATAAATCCTACATTGTACTTACGCTCAGTGGCAACGAGTGTGAAGAGTTTTCACCCAAGCGTTTCCGCTTGTGGCTCGATTTTGATGTGCAACGTTCCATCATCCGTGTACGGGATAACATGTTCTATCTGAAACCTGTTATTCATTTGTTCATACTGAAAACCACCGGTAGCCTGTCCGGAAAGATCACACCGCGTGAATCATTAGCTGTACTGACCATTTACAACAATACAGATACGGCCTATGCATTGCCAGGTCGTGAAGGAGAGTTCAAGGTACGTGGTTTGCAGGAAGGTACTTATAATGTATTTATCAATGCTTCCAACGGGTACCAGGACAGCACTATTGTCAATGTAAAAGTGAAGACGAACCAGGAAACTAAGCTGGGTACTATCAAGCTGCACAAGTAACAAAGCCGTACAGATATAAAAACTTTAAAGGGCTATTGTCTTTCGGAAGAAAGAGAGTGGCCCTTTTTTATATACAATAAAAAAAAGGCAGTGTAGAAACACCGCCCGGACAATCAACGATTGCTAGCCATATGAAACGTTCATGCTTATTGCTGTAACAACAGCACGCAATATTTTAAAAGAAAGCAGTGTAGAAACACCGCTTTGACAATCAACGATTGCTAGCCATAGAAACTTTTATTTTCTCATGTGACGTTGGCTCTTTTTTTCTTTCATCTGTCAACTGAATCTTTTTAAAAGGCGATGTGGAAACATCACCTTGAAGGTCTCAGTAATTATCTGTAAGACCGATGCAATTTGCAGTTACGGGTGGATTCGAACCACCGTAGGAGGTTTTGCGAACCTCCGCCTCGCCTCTCGGCCACGTAACTCATCTTTACATGTCGTTACCTGTATATACCCATTGCAGGTAATACGAGCGTGCAGTTTGAAAATATCTTGCCAGTATACCGGCCACTATCAGCATGCTTACCAGCAGCCAGATGTACGGATAGGTCAGTACAAAGCTGATCCCCACGGTAAGCAGTCTTAGAAACTCCAGGGAAAACACCCATTGTTTCTGCTCCATAATAGCACCGCAGTTGATCAGCGTCAATAATATGGTAAGAGCTATCAGTACCTGTTGCATGACAGAAATACGTTGTTCCAGTAGAATGAAGATGAACAGCAATGGAAGCGCCAGAACAACCTGCCACACCACATACCTGTTCAATGGTCGGTTGTCGGGTGATATGTCCGGTTTGCGCGGCAGAAATACTTTCTCTGCTTCAATACGCAGGTTAGGATCCAGATCGTCTGGTTTTCCAAAAAACACGTTCCATTTGTTATTAAAGCCTTTTACCTGGCGGGCTGCAAAGATCAGTTCAATAAAGAAGTGAAAATGCTGCCACAGGAAGCTGTAGCTTTTTAAAGGTTGTGTTAGCCCGTACTCTATACGGATATCATCTTCTTCTTTCTGAAAGGTGCCAAAGAGCTTATCCCAGATAATAAATACATCGCCATAGTTCTTATCGAGGTACTTTTCATTGCTGGCATGGTGAACGCGATGGTGAGAAGGCGTTACCAGTATGTATTCCAGTATGCCCAGTTTGCCAATAAGCCGGGTATGAATGAAAAAAGGGTACAGACCATGCACCAGTAATACACTGGTGATCATAGAGGCCGGAAAACCAATTACAGAAAGCACAGCCCAGAAACCGGTACGCACAAAGGCCTGAAATACCGTTATACGCGCAGAAACGGTATAATTAAAATCCTCGCTCTGGTGGTGTACCACATGTACGGCCCAGAAAATATTGATTTCATGTGCAAAACGATGGTACCAGTACCATAAAAAATCGGTAGCGATCAGTAACAGCAGCCATAACAGCACGCCTGATCTGATATTGAATATGCCATAATGCTTTTGCAGGTAATCATAGATAAAAAAGAACAAGCCGGTTACAAAAACGTCCAACAGCCGCTCGGCTATGCCAATACTTACATTGGCTATGGAATTATTCAGGTTAAAATAGGGTAGTTTCTTTTTGCGTGCAACCAGGTATTCCAGAACCATAAATACAACAAAAAGCGGCACCGCAAATGCCAGCAGATTGAGCTTCATTCCCAAAGAATATAAGTGATGTAAACTACGGCTGTGAACTATTTTGACTCCAGTTGTATCAACCTGGATTTAGACACATCTTTTTCAGTGATCCTGATCTTTTGCTGTTTATAACCGGGATGTTCAATCACCAATGTTACAGGAAGATCCTGCCAGGTGGCTATTTTAAAAACACCGTCTTTGCCCGATAATGCTTCCTCTTCACCAGAAACAATATACACGTACACATTTTCGATTGATTTACCCGATGTTTTGTGAACTATTTTACCTTCTATATTCACAGGCCGTGCCGGATAAATTTCTGTTGTGCTGAATATTAATGCCGGAACAGCGATCAGCCAGTTATGAAAACGTGTTGTACTCATGCGAGAAGTAATTAAAGTGATACAGTCTATGATTACTACAGTTTGTATCAGCAACTACATCGTTCATGTGAGTGTATGTATCGCATCGTTGAATTATTTACAGCACAATATTAGCGCATATTTATTAGTCTACAAAATTAGTAGACTATATTTTTGATTAAAATTCTCTAAACCGCTTGTATATCTTTCTTTTATTATGTTATAAGATGAGAAGACAGGGGGTGGCAGCCATACCGGTACATGAAAATATGTTTGTATTTTTGAGCCCATAATACAATAGCGGGTATGTTGATATTTAAGGATTTTACGTTTGATTCTGCGCATTTTCTGCCACATGTTCCTGCAGACCATAAATGCAGGAATATGCATGGGCATACCTATCGCCTGCGTGTGTGGCTGAAAGGTGTACCTGATCCACAGTTGGGATGGGTAATGGATTTTGCTGAATTAAAACATGTGGTAAAACCTGTAGTGGCAATACTGGATCATAAGTGTATGAATGATATACAGGGGCTTGAAAATCCCACCTGTGAACTGATTGCAGTATGGATCTGGCAGCAACTGAAACCGTCGTTGCCGCTGCTCAGTAAAATAGAACTGCACGAAACGCCTACTTCAGGTACTGTATACGAAGGCGAAGCTTTCTGATAACATAAAAAAATAAGCCGGTCTGCTTTTAATAGATAAATGCAAACCGGCGGTACAACCCTTCCCGGAGGGAAATATTATTGTTTACTTAATGCCTTTCCAGCTTGGATTGGTTTTAAAGTAATGATCTACGGAGATAGGCCCGCTACCTTCTACCAGGAACAGCAACAGGAGTATAAACACTGCCATTGACAATAACAGTTCGGATACATTGATACCCTGTTGCAGGTTGATAAAGAAAATGGCGCCCAGCAAAATGGGTAATTGTATCAGCACGGCCAGCCTGGTGAACAAGCCTATGATAATTAAACAACCGCCAAGTATGTGAGCCCATGTAATACCAATTGCTATCCATGAGGAAGTGGCGGATAACGCGCTGCTGCGTACAATTTGCTCCAGTTCTGCCGCGTTGGCCATAAAGGAAATGCCTTTTATAAAAAGACAACAACCCAATGCTACCCGAAGTACTACCAGCCAACGGGGATGGTGGGCAAGGCTCCAGTTGTGGATTTGTTGAATAGTACTCATAATAAACATTTTAAGAACTATCCTAAAATATCATACCATGAAGTTACCATCGGGGAGAGGCGATTTCCTACTTCTGTGGCAGAACATGACCCCAAAAACTGTAAAAAGATTCACAAGGTTATTAAAATATTTTGCTTAGTACCACGTTTTTAGCAATTTACGCCCCTGTTTATCTTTTTATATTACGAACGTACCCCCGTAAAAAAATAACCTATTAATGAAACAACCTACTTTGTTGAAACTGGCGGTATTTTCCGCGTTTTTAGTGCTCTTATTATCCTCCTGCGAAAACGGAGGAGCTCATGCTGCCGGGCCGGAAGTGAAGCAACAGAAGCATGATACTGATAATGTACAGACTGCTGTTCCCCCCGCACCTGCTTTAACACTTGATACGGCTCGTTTTGATGCCCTTTCTGTGAAACTGGCCAATGGCGACACAACCGGAAGATGGCCGGTAAAATCGGCGGCTTATCCCAATGCCGGTGCTATTTTACCATTCAAACGCATCATTGCTTTTTATGGCAACCTGTACAGCACCAAAATGGGTATTCTGGGCGAATTGCCTGAAAAAGAAATGCTTGAGAAACTTCAGGGTGAAGTAAAAAGGTGGCAGGCGGCTGATACCAGCCTGGAAGTGATACCAGCCCTGCATTATATAGCCGTTACAGCACAGGGAAGTCCCGGTGCGGCCGGCAAATACCGTTTGCGTATGCCATTTACCCAGATCGATAAGATACTGGCGATGGCTGAAAAGATCAACGCACTGGTATTCATTGACGTTCAGGTAGGGTTAGGAACCCTTCAGGACGAATTGCCTTTGTTGGAAAAATACCTCAGGATGCCACAGGTGCATTTAGGTATAGATCCGGAGTTTTCGATGAAGACCGGCAAAAAACCCGGTTCTGTAATCGGAACGTATGATGCTGCTGATATCAACTACGCAACAAACTACCTGGCAAAACTGGTAAAGGAAAATAATCTGCCTCCCAAAATACTGGTAGTGCATCGTTTTACACAGGCCATGGTAACCAACTACAAACAGATCAAAACACAACCTGAAGTACAGGTGGTAATGGATATGGATGGCTGGGGTGCGCAAGCCCGTAAGCTGAACACTTATTATCATTTTATTTACAAAGAGCCTGTACAGTTCACCGGGTTTAAATTGTTCTACAAAAACGATTTTCGTGAAGCGAACAGCCGTATTATGACGCCACAGGAAGTATTGAAACTGAAACCGCAGCCTATTTATATTCAATATCAATAGGTGAGTGGTGAATAGGTCAATAGTGAGTAAAGGCTCAATATCAATGATCAAAAGATAAAAATAGCTCCGGCATTGTCCGGGGCTGTTTTGTTATATAACCCTTCGGAAACCCTGCTTTGTAAGCGTATGGGATATCACCCGCAGGGATCAATATTGAGCGTAACAGCATGCAACAGGAAGGCCCCGGCATTGCCGGGCCTTCCTGTTGTAATTAATTCCGGAAACCGGTTAGTATAATTTCCCAAAGAGTTAGTGGCATTACTGCCAATGGCTAATACCTACCGCTAACAGCTATTCTTCATTCTATCTGAGAGTTGATCCACTTGCTGCGGAACGACTTCATATCTTCTGTTACAGCCATTCCTTCTTTTTCGTAGGTACTTACAGATAGCATAGGACTTTCTCCTACTACCAGGGTAGTGGTTTGGGGTTCGCCGCGGTGTTTGTATTCCAGTTCCAGTTTATCGCCGGGTTTACAGCTTTTCAGCAGTTCGCTCAGGCTGATAACGGGTTTTCCGTTTACCTGCACCAGTTGATCGTCGGTGTCCAATCCTGCTTCATATAAAGGAGTGCCGATAATGGTACTAGAGCCAATTACCATCCCATCTTTAAACTGTACATTGCCCAGCCAGGGTCTGCCTTCTTCTGTTCTTTTCAGTACCAGGCCTGCTTTTGCCAGCAGCGGTTTGTAATTGAACGATTCTGTACCGTTGATATACTTATTGAAGAAATCAGCTGCAAAAGCCGCGTCACCGGTTACTTCGGCCAGTACTTGTTGCAACCCGTGAACAGTATAGGCTACTTCTGTTTTACCGAACTTTTTCCACAGTGCAGTCATATAGCTGTCCAGTGTCAGGTTTTTAAATTGTGCACGCAGTGTAAGGTCCAGTGCCAGTGCAATAGCGCCGCCATACGGGTAGTACGAGGTATACATGTTCGGATAATTCGTTTTGTCTATTGCAACACCTGCATCTACAAATACAGCATGGCGACTTACGGCAACAGGTGAAAAACGTTTAGCGCCTGCTGTATTCTCTTTGGTATTGATCAGACCCGCAATGGCACGTAAAAAGCCTTCTTCTTCCTGTAAACCGGCACGTTTCATCAGCAGACCACCATAATACTGGGTAAAGCCTTCGGCACACCACAACTCATTGCTCATATTGCTTTTCTCAAAATTGAAAGGTTCCAGTGTTTTCGGACGGATGCGTTCTACATTCCAGCAGTGAAAAAACTCATGGGCAAAAACGCCAAGATTGTTATTGTTGCCGTCAAAAACGCGGCCGGATGAGATCATGGTAGAATTGCGGTGCTCCATGCCATCACCAAAAACGTATGGATTAATACTGGCAATAAATGTATAGGAACCATAATCGTAATCGGGCACCTCGCCATATACTGCCTGTGCTTCTTTTACAATACGCGCTATTTTGGTGGCAAAGGTAGCTGCAAGCGTATCACTGCATTGTGCCTCCAGTGCCAGTCTGAACTGATAGCTTTTACCATTGGGATTTTTCAGCATCCATTCTTTCCAGATTAGGTTACCGATCTTGGTGGGAGAGTCCATAAAGTATTGCAATCCCGGTGCTGTAAACAGGGTAGGATCGCTGGTGTGTTTCAATTGGGTGGCAATGGTCCAGTTCTTTCCCTGGGGAATATTGAACTTTACTTCAATAGGTGCTTTGTCCATTCCTTTTACCCACATAAAGGTGGCGGGCATATTCAGATGAATGCTTTGCGGATCAATACCGGCATAAGTGCCATCGGGATAGTTGGCATACAGGATGTATTCCAGTTTTACAAAACCATCGTGTTTGGGTACTTCATATACATCACCATCCACACGATTTACAGTAATGGGTTTCCCTGATTTATCAAACGCCTTAACATCGTATACGTTCTTGCCAAATTCATGGGTGGCGTAACGTCCGGGAGAAGAACGGCTCATTCTGAATACAGCACTTTGGGTAGCAGGAAGGCCGCTGACCGAAAGTGCAATGCTGGCTTCATGATGAGCAATATTGGGAAAAGAAACAACATAACTGATCTTTTGTGCATACATCATAGTGATGCACAGCAGTGATGAAAGCAGAAGCGCGGTCTTTTTCATGCTGATACTTGTTCTGGTTATAGAAAATGCCGGAAGCTGTTTGCCCTGGCTATTTTGTACATTTGAACCAACAAATTACGATACCATGACGGAACGTGAACGGCAATTTATACGGGCGGCAGTTGATCTGGCCCGGAACGGAATGAACAGCGGTCAGGGTGGCCCTTTCGGTTGTGTAATAGTAAAAGACAATGAAATTGTAGGCAGGGGATGTAACCAGGTAATAGCCGGCAATGATCCTACGGCACATGCCGAAGTCGTGGCCATACGCGATGCCTGTGCCAATCTGGGCACCTTTCAGCTTACAGGGTGCGAATTGTATACTTCCTGCGAACCCTGCCCTATGTGCATGGGAGCCATTTACTGGGCCAGACCTTCAAAGGTATACTTTGCCAGCAGTCGTTTTGATGCGTCACATGCTGGTTTTGACGACTCTATGATATACGAAGAACTGAATGTGCCTTACCATGAGCGTAAAATACAGATGATACAACTGCCCGATGAGGAAGCTGATAGCTTGTGGCAGACGTGGATAAGCAAAGGCGATAAAGTAGAGTATTAAGATAGCCTGGTAACATTTACTTTACATATGGTATAATCATATTTCGGTATCTTTAAATATTACCTTCCGTTTTAGTCTATAGCTTTCCCTGGGAAACCTGATCTATTTATTCACCTTAAAAATCTCTTGTATGGAAGACAACAAGTCGTCATTCAGTGCAAAGGCTGAAGAAAAACTGGAACAGGCAAAAGATAAAGCTGCTGAACTAAAAGATGCAGCAGCGGAAAAAGCCGGTGAAACATGGGATAAGATAAGTGATAAAGCTGAAGAGGCCTGGGATAACGTAAAAGACAAAGCAGAAGAATGGAAAGATGTTGCAGAAGACAAACTGGAAGATCTTACAGCAGGTGCCAAAAAGCTATGGGGCAAAGTAGTTGACAAATTTGATGGTCATACAGATACTCCTCCACCTGAAGAACCGGCAAAATAAGTAAGTAAAAGCTCTGCACGGCAGGGCTTTTTTATTGCAGGTATAAGCTGCTATTTGCCGTGTTGTAAATAGTGAATAACGAAAAAGCCCAGTACCACCAGTACCAGTACCAGTATTACTGCAAAATAGATCCAGGGATATTCTTTTAGTTTTCTTTTGGCCTTGCGGGCGTTTTTCTGTTGCAGTTTTTTATGCAGGTCTTTGTTCAGCTGGTCTACCAGCGATTCAAGTCTGCGGGTATTGTCCACCTGTTCCAGGCCTTCTATGGCATCATTGGCAAAATCGTTGTCAAGCATCCATGTTTCCACTTCGTGCTTTTCCTGTTCAGACAGGCTACCACTCAGGTAGTCCATCAACTTCTGGTTGTCGATGTCCTTGTTGCTGTTAGATAATATGTTTAATAAATCATTGTTCATGGATGTGTGTAGGCTGTTGCCTGTTATTGATCCTGGATATCCATTTTACGTTCCAGTAATATTTTCAGATTTCTTTTCCCGTTCTGAATATAGCTTTTTACCTGCATCAGCGAATAGCCTGTAATTTCAGCTATTTCCTGGTATGAACGCTTATCCAGGTAAAACAAAGTTACGCACTGTTTCTGCTCGTTGTTCAGTTCCTGTAAACACTGTGTCATCAATTCCAACTGGCGGTCTTTGGCCAGGTGTTGCTGTAGGTTGGTCTCATCTTCTGCTATGATCATTTGTTCCTTGATCTCGGTAGCATGTTTATTCTGCCTGTCGCGCAGCCTCATTAAACAATGATTTTTGGCTACCATGTACAACCATGATTTGAAATAATCCACCTTGTACTTATGCATCTCTGTGATCACCTTCAGAAAGATATGCTGAACACTGTCACGGGCCTCTTCTTCATTTTTCAGGTATTTCATGCACACACCCAGCAACAACAGGGTATACCGTTCCAATAAGATCCCCAACCACTGGTTATTGTGATCCTGGTAGAAATGTTCCAGCAGTTGTTGATCGCTTATATGTGTGTGTCGGTCAGCTTTCACGGTTCGAAAATTAGCTATTTTCTTTTTTAAAGATGCTGCTTTGGCAAAATTTCACACAAACTGATCGGTTCTTTTTTTGATTGTTTTGTTAATTCATTACAGCAATGTGTTATTCTGTCAATACATTGATGGTAAGCGATCGTTGTGTGATGGATGTATGCTGTTTAAATAGTACTTTACATTCCTGTAACCGGATGTACAAACGCTGTTATTGATTGTTTCATTGTGGTGTTGGTACCATGTCCGGTAATGTTTGTTTTAAAAAATTATACCAATGTATGCAACCTGTATTGTTCCGGTAGCACCGTTGCGCGCAGAAGCTGCTCACAGAAGTGAGATGGTAAGCCAGTTGTTATTGGGCGAAAGTGCAGAAGTACTGGAAAAGGATAAAGAATTTGCAAAGATAAAGTGCCTGTACGATGGTTATGAAGGCTGGTGCCAGTATAGCCAGTTGGTTGAATCAGAAACGTTGCCGGTTGGTAACGGTAATGGTATTTATGTGGGCGACTGGATGGATGAGGCAACTATTAACGGCGTACCTGCACATTTATCAATGGCTACTCCCATCCTGGCACCTGCACATGAAGTGATCCGGATCGGGCCCTATGCTATAAGCTATCATGCCGGTAGCGCATGGAATGCTGCTACGGCTACGCCTGTACCCGATGCGATTGGAGTAAAAGCCCGAAAATGGCTGAATACACCTTATCTGTGGGGTGGTCGTTCTGTGTTTGGAGTAGATTGCAGTGGTTTTGTACAGGGTATTTTCCGGTTGTTCAACATCCGGTTATTAAGGGATTCCTCACTGCAGGCTACACAGGGCGAAGTAGTAGGCTTTTTACAGGAAGCACGTTGCGGTGATCTGGCTTTCTTTGATAATGCAGAAGGTCGCATTTATCACGTAGGTATTTTGCTGAATGATCATGAAATCATTCACTCATCAGGAAAAGTGCGTATTGACCGGATTGATAATGCCGGTATTATCAATGCAGATACCGGTTTGAGAACCCACCAGCTACGCATCATCAAAAGATACTTTTAAATAAGAACAGCCTGCTGTCTGGTGATAGCAGGCTGTTCTTTATCAACTTTGTACCGGTTATTTCTTCCGGAAATGTTCGTCGTAATATTTGATACTGTCTCCTACAATTTTCAGGGCAGTTGATTTGTCGCCAAACTCTTCCACCTTTACTGTTTTATTTTCCAGGCGTTTGTATTCTTCAAAGAAGTGACGCAGCTCATCGAAGAAATGACGTGGCAGTTCTTCAATGTTATTATAGTGATTTACACTGGGATCGTGGGCTGCAACAGCAATGATCTTATCATCTGCATCGCCATTGTCAATCATCTGCATTACACCGATCACTTTTGCTTCTACCAGGCACATTGGCTGTATAGACTGGGGAGTAATTACCAGGATGTCCAGCGGATCTTTATCGTAACCATAGGTTTGAGGAATAAAGCCATAATTACTGGGGTAGTAAAATGAAGAGTAAATAACCCTGTCGAGCTTTAACAACCCGCTTTCTTTGTCAATTTCATACTTGGCTCTTGAGCCTTGCGGAATTTCGATCACAGCATTGACAGTACGGGGCGCATTTTCACCATAAGAAACACCATGCCAGGGATGAGAAACCGTTAACATATTTTAAAATTAAATTTGGAGCAAACCTAAGAAATAGTTTCTGGTTTGCCTGTGTTTTAAACGCGGTTTACCGGTTCAAAGGCGTTGTAATCGTTAGTGGAGGGGACTTTTAATGGATACCGGAAAGTGGTGCAATATACATGAAAACCAAAACAGGATGTATAAAATCCTGTTGCAGTATGTGTTTTATACCGCGGCCTCACAATTTTACCTGATAATCGACTTCAGATCCACCAGCCATTCTCCGTTCACTTTCACAATGCGGAGGGTAGTGGTATCATTCATATTGGAAGTATGATGATAAGTATAATTGGTTACTGAATCATTCAGCGGTTTTATTTCAATTGGCCTGATATTAGAATCTCTGTACTGGCTTTTTTCTTTGTCAGACAGGTGCTGGTAATTGGATTCCTGTTTTTCCAGCAACGGTAGGTTTACAGAGTCTTTCAGCAGGTAAAAACGGGCTTTCTCGTAGTTTCCCTGCAGGGAGGCTTCGATGAACTGGCGTCCTGCATCCTGTGCATCTTCTGCTTTCTGATATCCTTTGGGGTTGTTGCAGGCTGCTACAGCCAGTATGGTAAAAAATCCGATTGCTTTTTTCATAATGAACAAAAGTAAAAAAGCCTGCAGATATTCTGCAGGCAAAAAGTGTTTTTTATAAATGGTTTTTCATTTATCCGTTTGAAGGACTTTCGTCCTGGGGCTTATTTTTATGACCTTTCCAGGGCTGTTGCTGTTCTGGCTGCTCTTTTTCCTTTTCACGCTCGTAGGCCTTGATAATAGCTTTTACCAGGCGGTGACGTACCACATCTTCCTCGTCCAGCTCAATATGAGCAATACCGTCAACATTACGCAGGATACGAACTGCTTTTTCAAGACCGCTGCGCTGGTTCTTCGGCAGGTCCACCTGGGTCATGTCGCCCGTAATAATAGCCTTCGCATTGGCACCGATACGGGTCAGGAACATCTTTAATTGCAGGTCTGTAGCATTTTGCGCCTCGTCAAGGATGATAAAGGCATTGTCCAGCGTACGACCGCGCATGTAAGCCAGCGGTGCAATTTCGATAACACGGGTACTCATGTAATAACCCAGCTTATCAGCTGGAATCATATCGTCCAGTGCATCATACAAAGGACGCAGGTATGGATCAATCTTTTCTTTCAAATCGCCGGGCAAAAAACCAAGACTTTCGCCTGCTTCCACCGCCGGGCGTGTAAGAATGATCTTTTTGACCATTTTATTTTTGAGTGCCCGCACAGCCAGTGCAACTGCAGTATAGGTTTTACCGGTACCGGCAGGACCTATGGCAAAAACGATGTCATTCTTTTCTGCCACGCTTACCAGGCGCTTCTGGTTGGCTGTTCTGGCTCTTACTGTTTTACCATTGGGGCCGAATACGAGAATATCATTGGGGTTACGGTCAACAAAGTGGTCAACCGTTTCGGCATCATCGCCGCCCAATATCTGCTCAAAGTAATTCTCACTCATATGCCCATTACGCTGAAGGTATTGAACAATAAGGTTTATTTTCTCTTTCGCACTGTCTATCTGTTCTGGCGCTCCGCTTAGCTTTAACTGCGTACCCCTCGAAAGTATTTTAAGTAATGGAAACTTCTTTTTCAGGATATCCAGCTTACCGTTGTTGACACCGAAAAACTCTATAGGGTTTACGGTCTCCAGGTTGATGATTGTGTCTGTCAAGTAGCTTCGATTTAAGTTCACAAATAGTGTAATATCTATTTTTCTTTCTAACCCGCGTGTCTATCCAAATTTAATTATTTGGAACTGTATTTCTACAAAGTTACTTATTCACAGTTTGTGGAAAATCAGTTGAACTGTCATGGTTTCGTTAAGATTTTTTGTGCTGTATCCTGCGCCAGTAAAGAGTTTTAACAATCAATGGATTGAATTGTTCGGTTTTGTGTAATTTCAATAATAACACTGAATTTCATTTCCGGCCAAACTCTTTTACATGAAACACATCACATCTGCAATGGCAGCAATACTTCTTTTGACATCAGTTGCCATTGCACAGCAGGCTTCTTTATCAGCAAACGACATTTTACAGCAGGCATATAAACAGGCAGCCAAAGAGAAAAAGAAAGTATTTGTGATGTTCCATGCTTCCTGGTGCACCTGGTGTCATAAAATGGATAGCTCCATGAATGATAAGGTCTGTAAGAAATTCTTTGATGACAATTTTGTTATCCGTCACCTGGTAGTTTCAGAAAGTAAGGATAACAAGCATCTTGAAAATCCCGATGCTGAGGCATTGAGGGTAAAATACCACGGAGATGAATCCGGTATTCCTTTCTGGCTCATTTTTGATACACAGGGTAATCTGCTGGCCGATTCACAGATCCGTCCGGAGGGGGCAGGGCTCGATGCCAAAGGAGCAAATGTGGGATGTCCTGCCGAGCCTGAAGAAGTGGCCTATTTTATCAGTGTATTGAAGCAAACGACGTCTCTGAACAGTCAGCAACTGGCTGTGATTGAAAGCCGGTTCAGGAAAAACAGGAATTAAGGAAAGCACGCAATAAAAAGCCGGTAAACAACTTTTTCCCGTCGGAGATTGTTTACCGGTAGTAATTTGATAGAACGCAAAATATAGCTATCTGCAAAAGCCCACGCTTTTGCACATTCATTGTTGTAAGAATAATGGAAAAACTGCTGTATAGGGTGATAACACAAGTGGTACGGTACTATAACAATTGATGTAAAGTTACGTTTGCTGTAGTCCGCAGTTGCCTGCTAAGGCAGTTCTTCTTCGATCAACTCATGAAACCGGCCTTCCTGCTCTACTACCCACCCGGGCAAAGGTTGTGGTATTATTTTCCAGGTATCATTATCTTTTTGCATTCTGAACATAATACGGTTTCCGCGATCATCACTTACATCCACCGTAAAGATCCCCTCATTAATGCCTCCCAGTTTTCTGAAATTGAACTCTCTTAATCTGCCATCAGCACGAACCAGCCGGGTAAACTGGATATTTTTATTGAATTGTATCTGCATAACACACAAAAATTAAATGACTACAACAAAGCAATTCTAATGCAAAAATTTTATAATGTTTTCTTAATATCCATAAAAAGTTTTGCACATAGTGCAATAAATCTCAGTACGTTAGTTGGATCGGAGAAGGGATAATAAAAACGGGGCTGTTGCGCAAAATTACGATAATGCACTGAAAAAATGAATAAAAAAAAGCTCCGGTGATATTTCCGGAGCTTTTTTTATTGAACAGAGATAAGTTGATTATTGCAGTAACAGGCTGTTCCGGTACACAATATTGCCTTGCCGGTTTTGTGCAATAAGCATGTAAATACCTGTGGTTGGCTTACCAGACAGGTTAAACTGTGTTGTTTGCACAGTTCCGTTTTGTGCAGCATACTGTTGCCGGCTTACCAGTTGACCTTGCATGGTGTATAATGAAAAAGTGTATTCTTCATTGGCTGTTGTTTGTATCTGGATTGGAATGGACTTGCCATTGATCAGGGTGGGTGTATTGATAACTAATTTACCACCGTTGTTATTTACACTTACCACCGTTGATAGGGTAGTCTGCTCACGGGTATCAGTTTGCTGCAGGCGGTAATGTAATGTTCCTGTACCGGCATTTTTATCGTGGTATACATACGTGTGTGTAGCATTGTTTACATTCATTGCATTCACTTTTCCAATATTGGTCCAGTTGATACCATCAGTACTTCTCTGCACAGTATAGTGCAACATGTTTTCTTCCTGCGTAACCTTCCAGTTCAATTGAATACCATCCTGCATTGAGCGTGCATTGAATGACAGTAGGTTTACAGGCAGTAAAATGAGCCCGTTGTTGAAGAACGATTTGAAATAAATACAGGTGTGTCTGTCGTCGGTAGTTGATTTGCTGGAAATAGAACCATTTCTGTAAACAATAGTGCTTACGTTGGTAAAATTCATCTGGAACATGGCTTTACGTGCATTGGTATCAATGCTGGGCACTGTTACATAACTTGCGATAGCAGTTGAGTTAACTCCATCGAATGTAACACTGAGTGATGTATTGGGATCAACCGCATACGCACCCGGAGTAGATGCCACAATGAACTCACGCAGTTTACTGCCATCACCGTCTACATCAATTGCCGTAATGGCCAGGCAGCGTAACATGGTGTCTGTGGTTGTATTGGCTTTCTTAAATGAAATTTTCCAGTCAAGATAGGAGGTGGCGTTGGCACCTGCAGTTACATAAGGTTGCCAGGCATCAAAGTAGCCTTGTGTGGTATTATCAATTTCTCCCAGCGCTGCTCCGCCAGCCAATGCAAGTATCTGAATATGGCAGTCTATACCGGTCGCTACATTGGCAAATTTATAAGTAGCACCTACACGTCCGGCTCTGCCGCTGATCAGTGTTGGATTTTTGAATGACATGGAAGGTGGTGTACACTGTGCATGAACGGCTGTATCAGTAACTATCAGGAAACTGGTGGCCAGTGTAAAGATGGCACATTGACGGGAAAGTATACAGGACTTACCTATGTGTTTAAAAATACCGGTTACAGTTTCAAGGGTTTGGAGTTTCATAGGAGCACAATTTCAGCAATGAAAGTACAATATAATCCTGCTTCCTGCAATGAGCGTGGGTATTAATTTGGCATTAATTCATGAATGCGCTTAATAAGTTGATAATCCGTGGAAAAGCCAATGTTATTTGCTTCGTTTTTATGTAAAATTACGAGCGGGAGAAACCGTAATTTTACATTGTATAAGTGCAAGTAAGTATAATGAAAACAGTTTTAATAGCGGGTGCAGGAGCAGCAGGTTTAATGGCAGCAAAAATGTTGTCATCAAAAGGTTTTTCAGTAGTGGTGCTGGAAGCTGCAACTGTTATTGGAGGAAGGATCTGCACACTGTATGATCCGGCATTTTCACAACCGCTTGAAGCAGGGGCAGAATTTGTGCATGGTAAACTGCCTGTTACACTGCAATTACTGGAAGAGGCTGGTATTGAATACGAGCCGGTAGTGCGCAAAATGGTCAGTATTGTCAATGGCCGGTGGCATCAGCAGGACGCTTTGATGGAAGGGTGGGACGAGTTGATGCAGCGGTTGCAATCTGTGCAGCAGGATATTACTGTAGCTGCATTTCTTGAACAATACTTTTCACAGGAACAATATGCAGCATTACGCAAAGCTGTAAAACGTTTTGCTGAAGGATATGACCTGGCTGATATTCATAAAGCCAGTGTACTGGCATTGCGTGAAGAATGGATGAACGATGAAGAAGAACAATATCATCTGCCCGGAGGGTACGGACAACTGATCCGTTACCTGGAACAACAATGTATTGCTCAGGGATGTACTATCTATACTTCACATGTAGTAAAAAATGTTGAGTGGAAGCATAACAGCGTGCATGTAACCTGTGCCAATGGCAGCCGCTTTAGCGGAAATAAACTGATACTGACTGTTTCTCCGGGTGTATTGAACACAGAAGAGAAGGAGCTGGGGCATATTCATTTTAGCCCTGCTATTCCGCAGTACCTGCAGGCGATGCTGCAATTGGGCTTCGGCGCTGTCATCAAACTCCAGCTATTGTTCCGGGAAGCATTCTGGTTACATAAGTTTAATAATGCAGTTTTTTTTCTGAGTAATGAGAGCATTCCTACCTGGTGGACACAAGCTGATCATGAATATCCTTTACTTACGGGTTGGCTGGGTGGTCCTGTGGTGAACAATTATACACAACAGGATGAAGCGCAATTATTGAATGATGCAGTACATTCACTGGCAGGGATCTTTAATATGACAGTAGATGATGTTCGTGGGGCATTGTTGCAGACGCGTATATTCAACTGGTGTCATGAGCCATTTGTAAGAGGTGCTTACAGTTATGCCACTTTGAATATGCAAAAAGCGGTGCAGCAACTTACCACACCACTTGAGCACACTGTTTATTTTGCAGGTGAAGCTATGTACCTGGGGGCACATCCCGGTACAGTAGAAGCTGCGCTGGTAACAGGGCAGCAAGTAGCAGCTTCCATTACCAATTCATAAAACAATATCAGTACGCCGTATCGTGATCTTCCTTCATGTTCTTTTGGGTACGCTCAGTCCTTTCAAAAGCATTTCCTGAACCATCAGATGATGATTCATCTGTATCTTCTGCTGTTTTATGCCGATGCTGCTGCGGTTGTTTTATACCTGCAGTAGCCTTTTCATTGGGAGTATGCGGCTTGATAATCTCTTCCCGCGCAATGGGATGTGGAAAGCCGGGAAAATCCTGGTCAATGTGTTCATCCGGGTTTTTCTGAATATCTTCTTTTTTTAATGGCGCAGCAGGCTGTTTTTTATTTTTACGCTGATTTGACATGATAATTATTTTATTGGTAACTATTTAAAAAAGTATGCCGCGGGCCGGGGGAGTGGGTACTCTGAGTGTATGCATTGGGTATGCCTGTACAAATTCAATTGAATATTATATATTTGTGCCAATTATCATTGAACCATAAAACATGTATTCTTCATGAAAAAGCTAACATTAGTATGCCTCGTTGCAGTTTTGGGAATGGTTAATTACAGCCATGCACAGAGTGAATACAAAACAGCCGTAGGTTTGAGAGTGGGTATTCCTGTTGAAGCCAGTTTGAAACATTTTATTACCTCTGCCGGTGCTATTGAAGCACATGCTGGTTTCTGGCATGAAGGTGTATCTTTTGGTTATAACTATTTTACCTTCGGCGCTATGTATCAGCATCATTTTCCCATAGGTAGTATTCCAGGGTTCAAATGGTATGTTGGTGGTGGTGTTTTAGGCCAGGTGTATTCTTACAGCAGCAATTGGAAATATTATTATGGAAGCAGTAAATATTCCAACTTCGGTGTTGGTGTGCATCCTGTAGGTGGCGTTGATTATAAATTCAGCAAAATTCCTCTGGCTGTAAGTGCTGATGTAATGCCTACTTTCTTTATCGGTGATCTGTATTATAACTTCCGAGCTTTTGGTGGTGTAGCTGCACGCTATACTTTCTAATAATAACATGTTACTGTTATTTACAGCGGGTTCCCTGGTTAAAGGAACCCGCTTTTTTATGCGGTATGTGGCAAAAACTGCCTGATGGCAAGTGCCACTAGTATAGAGGCTGAAAAGCTCATTAAGGTGCCTATCAGTACATATTCAGCTTCTTTGCGTGCTTCGCTGCCTTTGATATCATTGAAGCGCAGAATAGATTTGGCTGCAATCAGAAAACCTATGCCTTCAAAATGGTTGGTAATCACAAATGTGTATACCAGTATCCGTTCAAATATGCCGATCCATTTGCCTGCCTCACTTAAACTTACCGAAGAGCGGATAGCCAGTTCTTCAGCTTCCTTACGCCAGCGCTGGGTAGCATATCCCAGAAAGTAAGACATTGGTAAACTAATGATAAGATACCCGGTGCCTATTATCCAGAAGGGTGTATAATGTAGCCATTGTTGCAGATAGGTAAGTGGTTTCCCGGCCGGTTGTATAAAGATGAGCCAGCACAACAGCAATACCAGCAAATGTAATGTCTGATCAAGAAAAAAATACAGGCCGTTGTCTTTTCTGTTTAGCTTCCATACATCGATTATGAAGTGACTGATGATCACAATAACCGGCACCTGCCACAATTGCCATTGTTGTGTAATTATATAGACCAATATTCCATGCAGCAGACAATGTGCCCATAAATGCCAGGAAGTGGCCTTGAATCGTTTTTTGTGCCTTACCATATTGCGTGTTTGCAGCACAAAGTCTCCCAGCAGATGGGCGAAAATCCATTGAAAGAGGATAAGCATGTATTAAAAATAAACTAAAGCGCGGATACAACCGATTCAAAACGAGCCAAAATTTTTTGTATAACGGGCCAGCCGCCGGCTTGTAAGCGTTGATGAACAGAGGGCTGTTTGATTTTGAGTTTACGTGCTATTGCCTGTTGGGTATAATGCTGCAGGTGTAGCCAGATAGCTTCGGCCTGTTGAGGTGTCCAACGCTGTATGATGTAGTTGAGGGAAGCACTGTGTGTTTGCCATTCTTCGGTAAATGTGGCATGTTCACTGGCAATGCTGATCATATTGCCGTTCTTTTTTAGTTCATCAAGGTAGGGACCTGAAGCACGGAATGCCGTACCGTCTGAAGTAATTACGTTTTTGCTGCTGAAACTGATATTGCCTATGCCAACAGCAGTACGGATATGGAATTTTTCTTTTACCAGGTAGCTTTGCAGTAATAATGTTATGGTAAGCACATCGGTAGTTCCGGTAGTAATGGTTGCCTGAAGGCTATCTCCACGGTATTGCTCCAGCCGCAGACTTTTCCATTGGCCGGTAACCTGGCGGCTGAACGTATTCAATGCTTGTTGCAAACGCTTGCGTGCTGCGGGCCTTAATGCTGTAGAGCCAATGATATCGGCGCTGATCACTGCTGCTTTTTTGCTGGATGGCATATTGCTGCTTTCCACAAATATAGTCTTTTAAACCTATATTTTATAATTATAGTACTATAGGACTATAATTACTGATTATAGTATTACAGAACTATATTTTAAAAATTGAAAGGATGCAACAGGAGCAAATAAAAAAATCCCCGTTCGGCTGAACGGGGATTGATATTGAATGTGACTTAGTTTCAATTAATAACGGTAGTGTTCTGGTTTGAACGGACCGTTTTTAGCAATACCCAGGTATTCTGATTGCGGAGTTGTAAGTTCGTCCAGTTCCACACCAATTTTTGGCAGGTGCAAACGGGCTACTTTTTCATCAAGATGTTTGGGCAGTACATATACTTTGTTTTCGTAGTTCTTGGCATTGGCCCACAGTTCAATCTGTGCCAGCGTTTGGTTGGTAAATGAATTACTCATTACAAAGCTGGGGTGTCCTGTAGCGCAGCCAAGGTTTACCAGGCGGCCTTCAGCCAGGATGATGATATCTTTTCCGTCAACATTGTAGATATCAACCTGTGGCTTGATAGTATCTTTTGTATGACCATAATTGGTATTGATCCATGCAATATCGATCTCGATATCGAAGTGACCAATGTTACAAACGATGGTTTTATCTTTCATCAGTTTGAAGTGTTCGCCGGTAATGATGTCGCGGCAACCGGTAGTGGTTACAACGATATCAGCTTCTTTAACGGCGTTTACCATTTTCTTTACAGCAAATCCATCCATTGCAGCCTGTAAAGCACAGATAGGGTCAATTTCTGTAACGATTACGCGGCAACCGGCACCAGCCAGAGATGCAGCAGAACCTTTACCTACGTCACCGTAACCAGCTACTACTGCTACTTTACCAGCCAGCATTACGTCTGTAGCACGACGGATAGCATCTACCAGTGATTCTTTACAACCGTATTTGTTATCGAATTTTGATTTGGTAACAGAGTCATTTACGTTGATAGCAGGGATGGGTAGTGTGCCTTTCGCCATACGCTCGTACAAACGGTGTACACCTGTAGTGGTTTCTTCACTCAGACCTCTGATGTTCTGTATCAGTTCAGGGTATTTATCGAATACGATATTGGTCAGGTCACCACCATCATCCAGGATCATGTTCAGGGGGCGGTCAACACCACCAAAGAACAGCGTTTGTTCAATACACCAGTCAGCTTCTTCCAGTGTTTGTCCTTTCCAGGCAAATACACCGATACCTGCAGCAGCGATAGCAGCAGCAGCATGATCCTGTGTAGAGAAGATATTGCAGGAGCTCCATTTTACTTCTGCACCCAGGGCTACCAGTGTTTCAATCAACACAGCAGTCTGAATGGTCATGTGCAGACAACCGGCTACACGTGCACCTTTTAAAGGCTGTGAAGGGCCGTATTCAGTACGTAATGCCATTAAACCTGGCATTTCTGCTTCCGCAAGACGGATCTCTTTACGTCCCCACTCAGCCAGGCTGATATCTTTCACCTTATAGGGCAAGGAAAAATCAATGTTTGATTTTGTAGTTACTGACATGTTTTACTGTTTAATGTACAATGTATGTGATATTGTATTTAACGCACAGTTTTTCCTGTACGGGCGCAAAGCTACGATTTAGACGCTTACCGGCCCAATTGTTATTGAACAGATAAGGCTGCAACGGAGGAATTTATTACAGGCTATAGTATATTTATAGTAAAATCATTGCTCATGTACACGTATGATACTGTATCGGAAGCTGTTAACGGGTTAAAGAAACGGGGTTATACTGTTGATTTTAACCTGCAGACCGATTGTGTGGCCTGTAATAACCCGGTGCTGACCCTGGCCCCTGTGGAGTTTGAGATAACGGAGGTATATCGTTTTGAAGGCAATACGGACCCGGCAGATGAGGCGGTGGTGTATGCCATCGAATCAAAAAATGGTGAAAAAGGGGTATTGGTCAACGGGTTTGGTGCCAGTGCCGATACCCTCAGTAGTGATATGGTGAGGAAACTGCAGATCCACCAGTAAAAGAGCCGGGCAGAAGGGGGTTAATGTTTGGAGATATCTGCCACTGTTTTCTTCTCCAGTATTTTCAGGGTGGCATCACGCACGTTGATCATCATATCGTGCAGGCCACATTGTTTTTCATCGCAGTTTTTACATCGTTCATAAAAATAAAGGCTTACGCAGGGCAGCATGGCAATAGGACCATCTATCAGGCGCATGATTTTGGCCATGGAAATCTCTTTTGGTGATACTTTAAAAAAGTAACCACCTCCTTTTCCTTTTTTACTATCCAATACGCCGGCCTTTTTCAGTTCCAGCAGTATATTTTCCAGGAATTTCAACGGGATCTTTTTCTTTTTGGATATCTCAGCGATCAATACCGGCTGATTATCCTTCTTTTCTGCCATGTACATCAGTGCCTTGAAGGCATATTGAGCTTTTTTAGATAGCATTGTTATCAGTTTCGCGGGGATAAGTTAATGTTTTTATCAGATTCCCAGCACATCGCTCATGGAATATACGCCCTTTTTGTTGTGCAGGAATTCGGCGGCCAGTACTGCTCCGGAAGCAAATCCCTGGCGATTGTGGGCTGTATGGATAATTTCTATATCATCAATGGCAGATGTATAGGTAATAACGTGTGTGCCGGGAGCGGGGTCTATCCGTTCACTAATGATAGCCAGTTCTGAAGGGGTAGTGGTTGCGGCATTGACCCATTTTTCTTTCTGGGGTCTGCAGGCCAGTATCTGTTCTGCCAGTGTGATGGCGGTGCCACTGGGTGCGTCCTTTTTCTGTGTATGATGGATCTCTTTCATGTGCACATTATAATTGCTGTGCGGGGCCATCAGTTCTGCAAGACGTTTATTGAGCGCAAAGAATATATTAACGCCAATGCTGAAGTTACTGGCGTATAACAGTGCGCCATCATGTGCCAGGCAATAGCTTTTGATTTCCTCATATTTAGCCAGCCAGCCTGTAGAGCCGCTTACTACCGGTACACCGGCATCTATACAACGTTTAAGGTTTTCAAAAGCGCTTTCAGGGCCAGTGAATTCAATTGCTACATCAGCTTTTTGTATATTTTCAATGCTATTGTCTGCTATATTGTCGATAGATATTTTCAGTACTATTTCATGGCCGCGTTCGATAGCTATTTTTTCAATGGCCATGCCCATTTTGCCGTAACCGATCAAGGCTATTTTCATGTATATGTTTTTTCGGGAAATGATTTGCTGTAATTACTGAATGATGTGTCAGAGCATCATTTTTTCAGCGGGACGAAGGTAGAGTTTTTAGATGAGTTTTACCTACTGTAAACACCAGGCTTACACCTGCGGCCTGTGCCCCGGGAAATATAACAGGCTTAACTTTCAGGCTCAGGTCGTCACTGATATCGAAGTCTTTCAGATGCGCATCTACGGTGGCATCTACCACATTCAGTCCCCAGAATAAAAGACCGAACAGGATAGAGTAATCCATGTTGCGGCGAAATTCATTGCGGTAATTGAGCAACGAGGTAGTGGCTTTATTGCGTACCAGTGATGCCAGTGAGGCATCTACTTTGGATAAACTGTCTGCATCGGTAGTGCCGTTGGCAACCACCACCAGGGCATACCTGGTTTTGTTGTACCATTTCTTGTTGTCGAAGAAAAGATAAGTAGGTATGCCAATAGCTGCATATACAATGGGAAGCTTCCAGTACTTTTTATTGTATACCTGTCCCCAGCCGGGAATGATGGCTGAACGGAGCGCTGCTTTCCTGGGGCTGTGTTTGGGATGCAATGCCGTATCAACCTCCAATACCGTTTTCCCTGCTACCACCCGCACAGGAGCCGGTTTGTCGGCCATAAGACTGTCGTGTCGTTGTGTAAACGCCAGCATTGGCAGCAACAAGGCCACTGAAATGGTCAGGAAAGTTTTCGTCATGCACATCCGCTTAATTGGCTGTTACACCAATCTGGTCAAGTATTTTATTCAGGTCCTGCAATGAATAATACTCAATCGTAATGCTGCCATGTCCTTTTTTACTGTGATTGAGGTTCACTTTGGTACTGAAATGTGATGCTAAGTTATCCTCAATTTTTTTGTAGGCAGGAGGCAGGCTTGCTTTTACAGAATCTTTAACAGGGACGGCTGTTTTGTATAGTTGACGTACAAGTTCTTCTGTCTGGCGTACAGACAGATTGCGTTTTCTGATCTCGTTGAAAATATATAATTGTTTGTCTACGGTATCTACATTGATGATAGCACGCGCATGTCCCATGCTGATATCATTTTTACGTACTGCAACCTGAATGTCTGGTGGCAGTTTCAGCAAGCGTATATAGTTGGCAACAGTGCTTCTTTCTTTACCCATTCTTTCAGCTACCTGTTCCTGAGTGTAGGTTAACTCTTCCATCATACGTTTATAGCTCAGCGCAATTTCTACTGCGTTCAGGTCTTCGCGTTGCAGGTTTTCCAGCAATGCCAGTTCCAGTAATTGCTGGTCATTGGCCTGGCGTATGTAGGCAGGTACATCTTTTAAACCGGCAATTTTGGCTGCGCGCCAGCGACGTTCACCGGAAATAAGCCTGTATTTTCCGCTGGGTAGTCTGGATACGGTAATGGGTTGTACCAGGTCGTGCAACTTAATAGAGGCCGCCAGCTCATTCAATGCCTGCTCGTCAAAATCATGACGCGGTTGTTTGGGGTTGGTCTCTACTTCTTCTACAGCAATACGCTGTATATGGGTAGCAGCTTCCGCAACACCGGCCTTGAGATTGCCTGCATTGTTTTTTAAATCTGAATCAATACTCTGCAACAGGGAACGTATCCCTTTTCCTAACGCGTCTTTATTATTTTGCTTGGGGTTACTCATTATAAGTTTGTCTTTCTTGTTTCGTTGAAATTGTGTGTCGTCAGTAGTGAATTGATTGCTGTAATTCATACCTCAGACCTGGTACTGCTTACTCCAGTATCCGTTCTTCCTGCTTGATTTTCGTCATATCATTTTTCTGCAGAATCTCTTTGGCAAGGTTCAGATAGTTCATAGCGCCTTTACTTTGTCCGTCGTACAGAATAACCGGTTTACCTACGCTGGGCGCTTCGCTGATACGTGCGTTGCGGTGGATGATAGTACTGAAAACGATCTCGTCAAAGTGTTTGCGAACTTCATTCACCACCTGGTTGCACAGGCGCAAACGTCCGTCGTACATAGTCATTAAAATACCTTCAATCACCAGGTCGGGGTTCAGCCTGCTTTGAACAATCTTAATTGTGTTCAGCAATTTACCCAAACCTTCCAGGGCGAAGAACTCTGTTTGCACGGGTACAATTACAGAGTTGGCTGCTACCAGTGCGTTTACAGTGATAAGGCCCAGTGAGGGTGAACAGTCGATGATCACAAAATCATAGTCCTGTTTTACCTGGTCCAATATGTTTTTCAACACGCTTTCGCGGTTGGGATAATTGATCATTTCAATTTCGGCACCTACCAGGTCAATGTGAGATGGGATAATATCCAGATAGGGTATCTCTGATTTGAGGATGACATCTCTGGCGGTAGTATTGTTCACCATACAGTCGTACAGGCTCTGCTGTATATTATGCAGGTCAAAGCCGGTACCCGTGGTACTGTTTGCCTGCGGGTCGGCATCTACCAGCAATGTTCTGAATTCAAGCACAGCCAGGCTGGCTGCCAAGTTAATGGCAGAAGTGGTTTTACCTACACCACCTTTCTGATTTGCTACTCCTATTACTCGGGTCATTGTATGTTTAATTTCACCTTTACGGCATCTTTGCGCCTGTAAAGGATGGTTGTTTTGACTGTTTACAGTTGAATGCTTTTGCCAATCTCTACCAGGTGCAATGTGGCACCTGCTTTTTTAAACGTTTCTTTTGCCGCTTCCTGGTCAATTTTAATGAATCCGAATGTATCATAATGTACACCTACAACATTGGTACACTGGATCATCCGGGCACATTCGGCCGCATCTGCTGCGTCCATAGTAAAATTGTCTCCAATCGGTAAGATAGCAAAATTTAGTTTTGCCCAACGGGGAATCAACTGCATATCCAGGGTAAGGGCGGTATCGCCACTGTAGTAAAAAATTCCTTCATCTGTATATACTATGAAACCCAATGGATTGCCTCCGTAAGACCCATCCGGAAGACCGGAAGAATGCTGGGCTACAACACATTTTACCGTAAAATCGCCAAAGTTCCATTTGCCGCCGGTATTCATCGGGTGGGTATTGGCCACACCCTGTTTGTTAAACCATTCGTGAATTTCCCAGTTACTGATCACTTTGGCTCCTGTACGTTTGGCAATGCTTACAGCATCGGCAATATGATCAATATGGCCATGCGATTGCAGAATGTAGTCTGCCTCTATCGCATTCACATCCACCACATCTCTGGCAAGCTCATTATAGGTAATAAAAGGGTCGAAAAGAAGCTTTTTACCTTTAATTTCTACCAAAAAACAAGAATGACCGTAAAAGGTTAGTTGCATAGTTTTTATAATTCGTTCAACAGTCCGGAAACTATTTAAGGACCGCAAAAATAAGGGTTCACCGCAACTGTAACAACGAATTGACATTATCACCGTGCGGAATGATGCTCCCACAGGACATTAACAGGATTCCCGGACACCGGTAAAACCTGTCTGCCGTCGGCTTCACTGTTGATAAATGCCAGCACATTGTGGTTATAGGCCGTCTTATTAATACGGTTGCAATGCATTGGTGCGAGTTTATTATTTTGCATATCCGGGAAAATATTTTGTCAGATAAATTATCAGAGTAATATGCGCAATTCAGGTTTTCTATGGGTAGTGGTAGGCATTATGATATTGCTGGATATTTATATTTACCAGGCTATTAAAGTGGTATTGCCCACTTCTTCTCCGCGGGTGAGGTCAACAATTATTATCATTTACTGGTTTTTTTCGGCATTGTCAGTTATTACCCTGGCGGTATTGCCGTATCTCAATTATGAATCATGGCCCCGTATGGTGCGAACGTACCTGTTTGCCATTGTAGTAGGGTTATTCTTTTCCAAATTACTGGCAGCAGTATTTCTGGCTATTGATGATATCAGGCGTGGTGGCATGTGGTTGCTGGGAAAGCTGTTCAGCAACCCGTCTGTATCCAACAGTCCTTGGGCAGTGGGTATGCCGCGTTCTACTTTTTTCAGTTGGCTGGGACTGGCGGCAGGAGGTGGTTTGTTTGGTACCCTGTTGTATGGATTTGGAAATAAGTACCGCTATCATGTAAACCGTGTGCAACTGGCGTTTGATAACCTGCCGCTGGCGTTTAAAGGCATGAAAATCGTCCAGTTGTCCGATATTCATTCCGGCAGTTTTACCGATAAAAAAGCCGTTGAAAAAGGGGTAGAACTGGCCCTGGCCCAAAAGCCCGATCTCATTCTTTTTACCGGCGATCTGGTGAATGACCGTGCTACAGAAATGGCAGATTATATGGATGTTTTCAGTAAACTGAAAGCACCGATGGGGGTGTATTCAACACTGGGTAATCATGATTATGGTGATTATGTGCGTTGGGAAAGCCAGGAAATAAAACAAGCCAACCTGGAGCACCTGAAAAGGATCCATGGCGAAATGGGGTGGCGTTTGCTGATGAATGAAAATACCATTCTTGAAAAAGACGGACAACAGATTGTGCTGATTGGTATTGAGAACTGGAGCGCCCGCGGCAATTTTCCAAAATATGGTAAAATGAAGGAGGCTTACTCAGGAGCAGAACAATTTCCTTTTAAAATATTAATGAGTCACGATCCCAGCCATTGGGATGCACAGGTTCGCCCGGAATATCCGGCTATTGACCTCATGCTGGCCGGACATACACATGGTATGCAGTTTGGGCTGGAAGTACCAGGATTTAAATGGAGCCCTGTTCAATACATTTACAAACAGTGGGCGGGTTTGTATGAAGAAGGAAAACAGAAATTGTATGTAAACCGTGGTTTCGGTTTTATCGGTTACCCGGGCAGAGTAGGTATTTTACCGGAAATTACAGTAATTGAACTGGTATAAATAATGTGTAATAATAAAAAAAGGATTGTTTGTTGCAGAACAAACAATCCTTTGGGGGATACAAACACTTTCTAACGGTTTGGACCGGAAGGGGTAACAATTGGAAATGTTTACGAGTAGTACGGACTAAGTCGGATACTGGATTATTATCACGTATGAAAAAAGTCAGTAATCAGAATGCTGCTGATCCGCTGTCAGTTGTTAGAAAAACCACGGATGCTGCAATCGCCGAGGTCTTGCACTTTTCCAGGTTTGGGTTGGGGTTTACCTGTTGGGTTACTACAAGGGTTGGGTTACCACAATCAATCAAATTCAATAAAAACAACATGTCCGGAAGTTACGGAGTGTGAGTAGCTCCCGGACAATGTTGACGGGTTCTCTCTTTCTACGATTCTTTCTCTGCGGTTCACGAAAACAGAAAAAATGGGTTTAGTGTTTAGGGGCAATTTTCTACCATCAGGGCTTAACCAGGGTTTCTAAGGGTTTAGGGATTGCTCAGATAAATTTTAGTAAACCAGAACTTTTATTTTGCTACTAACTGTTTTGCTATCATTTACAACTCAAAGATAGTAGGCAGAACAGGGGTTATGGACAATGTGTCGTTGAACACCTCAAAAGCGTAGCCCGAACCGGCAGAAACGCCGGTGAACCGGAAAAACTGGGTATTGGCAGAGAAAACTGCATGCCGGAGTGATAGCATACAAGAAGAACGCCTGAATATAATTCAAGCGTTTGATAATCAATTGAATATTTTACTATGCTTAAATGATATTGATGTTCAGCAGCTTGTCTGCTTCTTCCAGCAAGCTTTTTTTGTAGCTGTTCAATAGGGTGAATTCTTCTTTCAGGATAGCTTGTTTGGCTTTCTGTTTGCCCAGTAATTCCAGTTTTTCCAATTGTTGCATAAGCGGGGTACCTTTGCTGAGTACCGATACGGTAGATTGGATATGGTGTGCCAGTGTAGCAACCTGGCGTGCATTATTCTGTTCCACCGCTTCCTGCAGGGCATCCATTTCGCCGGGGAATTGTTTCAGAAATTGCCGTACGATGTTTTTCAGAAAATCTTCATTGCCCATTACCAGGTCGTACAGGAAATCAATATTGATAAACTGGAATTTATTTTTCAGGTTGTCTACCGGTTCGCGTGGTGTGGCAAGATATTTTTTTAACAGCTTGAACAATTCATTTTCGTGCAGGGGTTTCGAAATGTAATCATTCATACCATAGCTCAGACATTTTTCGCGTTCGCCCGCCAGAGCGTGTGCGGTCATCGCAATGATAGGAATATTGCTGTGCAATTCACTGCGGATGGTTTGTGCTGCGGCATATCCATCCATAATGGGCATTTGTATATCCAGCAATAAGAGATCGTATGTTTCGTGTTGTAATTTTTCAACTGCTTCCTTACCATTTTCAGCCAGTGCAAAATTGAGTTGCCAGTTTTTAAATATATACTGGATCAGCAACTGGTTCATCTGGTTATCTTCTGCTACCAGTATTTTTACCCCATTGAAATCTTTCAGGTGATTGTCCGGATCTATCAATGTACTTTCTACAGGCAGGCTTCCCTGCGGTAACAAGTCATATTCCATTTCTACCAGGAATTCAGCGCCTTTTGCATATTCACTTTTTACAGAAATGGTACCTCCCTGTATCTGTACCAGGTTCTTTACAATGGATAAACCAAGCCCTGTACCCCCGTATTTGCGGGTGGTATCTGTTTCGCCTTGTTCAAACCGTTCAAAAATAGATCCTACTTTATGGTCGTGAATACCGATTCCACTGTCTTTTACAGAAAAAAGCAGTTTAATGCGTTCTTCGTTTTGTGTAATGGTAGTAATGGAAACAGCAATGCTGCCGTGATGGGTGAATTTGATGGCATTGCTGATCAGGTTAACCAGTATCTGGGTAAGCCGTATGGCGTCACCCTGCAGGGTATCGGGTATCTGTTCCTGTACAGTAATGGAGAAAGCCAGTTTTTTTTCACGTACCCTGTGGTAGAACATGGTTTCTACTGAACTGCACAGGCCACGCAGGCTGAAGGGATTTTTTTCAATCCGCAACATGCCGGCTTCTATTTTTGAAATATCGAGAATATCATTAATAATGGTCAGCAGGTTTTCACTGGCCGATTGTATCAGTATTACAAACTGTGATTGTTCTTCGGACAAGGGTGTTTTCTGCAGCAGGTTGGTAAAACCAATCACTGAGTTGATCGGTGTACGGATTTCATGACTCATATTGGCCAGGAACTGTTCTTTTACCCTGGCCGAATTTTCTGCAATATTCCTGGCTTCTTTTAATTCCTGTTCATGTTTTAGCTGATCTGTAACATCGTACATGGTGGAGCGGCTGGATATATAATTACCGGATGCGTCATAGATGGCGGTAGCGCTTAACAGAACAGGAAGCTGGGTGCCTTGTTTGGTCAGCAGGTTGAACCGCAGGTTATTCACCTTGCCATTTTTTTTGAACTCTGTAAAGTTCTGTCTGAATACCGCCACACTTTCCTCATCCAGCAGATCAGAGAATCTGATCTTGCCGATTATTTCTTCGCGGGTATATCCCAGCCAGTTAAGTTCTGTATCGTTAATTGCAAGATAATAGCCTTCTTTATCCAGTGAATGATAGCCACAAGGTGCGTGGTTGTACAGGTCGTATACATCTGCCGATACTTTTTCTATCTGTTTGCGTGCATCGGCTTCGCTGATATTGGAGCGTTCCAGCTCATTGATGAGCAGGTGTTGATGGCGGAGGTGACGAATCACAATCAATGATAACAGGAAGGTGGCTATTATGGCCAGTACAGTTAATGTGCGGCTTAAGCCCAATACTGATTGTGAGCGTGCGCGGTTGTTATCTAAATTGGAAGTAAGTGTTTGCTCCAGTTGTTTTTCAATCTGAACGGCTATCAGCATAATACTGTCACGTATAATGCTACCCTGGCGTGATGCAATGAACTGTTCTGCCGCTGCTTTGCCCTTCCGGTAATAGGTATTGATCAGAAAATTGCTGCCGGCTATCTTGCGGTCTGTAAGATTTGCCAGTACAGTGAACTGCGATTTGTTCAGCTCTGTCATGGCTACTTTCTGCAATTCTTCCAGGTCCATCTTCAGGTTGATCATGGTATCCTGCACACCTCCAATAAAGCTTTCATCACCTGTAATAACAAAGCCTCTTATTTTGGTTTCGATGGTAATGGCGTCGGTAATTACCTTTTGTACCTGCGAGTGTACGTTGAAAAGGGTAGTGGTTTGCTGGTTGCCTGCATCCAGTTCATGAATACTTTTTTCAGTATTGAGTTGCAGGATGGTACTTACAGTAATAAATACCAGTATACAAACAACAATAATGTAGACCAGGAAATTGGTTTTAAACCTCGTTTTCATTTGCAAATTCGTTTGTGAACGTGCCGGTTCGCCCTCTCTTGTCTCACAATGCCATTCGACATCATCCTGATTCGCCAATATTTTTACAATAGGTTCAGTTTCTGCATTAACAGCGGGCGATAGCTTTCGCCTACCGGTACTGCTTTATTCATAATGGTCAGCACGCCATCTTCAATGGCATCGATCTTGTCCAGCGCTACGATGTAGCTGCGGTGTACACGCATAAACCGCGGAGAGGTGATCTTATCTTCCGCAGCTTTCAGCGTGGTTTTAACAATGTACCATTTGCCGGGTACATATATTTTGATATAATCGCCCATTGCTTCCAGCCACAGAATATCATCCAGCTTTATTTTTTTCAGGATACCGTTGTCTTTTATAAAAAGGTGCTCATTTTCTATGGTTTTGATTTCATTGTCTGTACGTTGCATAATTTCACGCACCCTTTCCAGTGCTGCCAGCAGGCGTGGCAATGTAAAGGGCTTAACCAGGTAATCTACCACCTGCAATTCAAATGCCTCGGCTGCATAATGTTTGTTGGAAGTGGTAAAAATGATCAGGGGGTTGCGGGGGATCGATTTCAGCAATTCTATTCCCGTCATGCCTGGCATTTCGATATCCAGGAAAACAAGTTCTACGGAATGTGTGGTGATGTACCGGTGCGCTTCTATGGCGTTATTGCATTCAGCGATCACTTCAAGCATGCCGGTATGTTTGGCCAATTGGTGCAAGGTAAGCCTGGCCATTTCATTATCATCAACTATCAGGCATCGTATCATGCTGCTTTTCAGTGATAAAGTTTAAATATATACGTAAGGATTAAGGTAAGGAAAATAATACAATCGTTAAACCTGGTGCCAATTTTTTATTCAAATTTGCGTTCTAACCTTGAATTCTTAATCCGGATTTAATCGCAAAGACCTGCATGAAGAAGTTTTGGTTGCTGTTTTTACTGATTGCGGCTATGCATACAGTAGTAAAAGGCCAGGGAAAACTGGACTCATTGTTCGCATCGCGTGACTCAACCGCTGTGTTGGATTCACTGATGCGGGATTTTGATAAATTCCTGGATTCCATGTCTGCTCCGCATAGTTTCCTGGCGGTAAGTGTAGGCGTTGGTACGGGCTTTTTTAGCTTCCAGGAAAAAAACACGGTATATTATTCCACAAAACAGCGATTGTTATTTTCTCCCACTATCGGGTATTTTCACAAATCCGGGCTTGGTTTATCTGCATACGGAACAGTAATTGGCGACAATTCGGGTCTCAATATCTTCCAGTACGCCATCAGCCCCTCGTACGATCTTATCAACCGAAACTTTTCAACCGGGGTTTCTTTTACAAAATACTTCACCAAAGATTCACTCGATTTTTATACCACGCCCATACAGAACGAAATATTTGCCTATTTCTCGTATAAAAAATGGTGGCTGAGACCTACCATCAGTTTTACTTACGGATGGGGTAGCAATGAAGATTACCAGAAAAGAGAATTTGCCCGGTTAAGAAAACTATTACTGCTGCGACGCAGGTTGCTGTCAGTAGTAAGAAGGAATACAGAATCGGTGGAAGACTTTTCTGTAGGATTTTCATTGCGCAAAGATTTTAACTGGTACGATGTATTGGGTAAAGAAGACATTATTACCTTTACTCCCGTGTTATTGCTGAATGGAGGCACGCAGCGTTATGGATTTAATACCGCTTATTCCTATAATTTCGCAAAGATCCGCATCAATTCCCAGCCAAGTAATCAACAGATCTCCGAACAGTCAAATTTTGAAGTATTGTCTGCCGGTTTGGTATTAAGAGGCAGCTATCTCAGGAAGCGTTGGCTGATCCAGCCGCAGGTATTATTTGACTATTATCTTCCTGATGGTACAGACAAGTTCCATACAGTATTTTCTGTAATGGCTGGTCTTACACTTTGATAATACCGTACACGATAACCTTGCAACAGGTTAATCTTTTCTTGTTGGTATAGTTTGCTGATTAACGTTAGTGATGTGCAATACTGTAATACTCTTTTTGTTTGTTGGCATAGAAATTTTACAAATTCCTTCACGCAGCTGTTAATACAAATTAACAACCTGTGTAATGCATTGGCATATAAGTTGAAAAGTTATATCAAACAAAATCATCCAGTTTATGAAATACAAATCTCTGGTACTGGCAGCTGCCACGGTTTTAATCAGCTCTGTAAGTTTTGCCCAGGGTTTTCACCTGGGGGTTAAGGCAGGAGCTAATATTTTTAAAGTTGACGGGCAATCATTTAAAGACGAGTTTAAGTTTGGTTACAACGTGGGAGCTTTTGCCGAAATTAATTTTAATAAGGTAATAGGTATTCAGCCGGAGGTATTGTGGAGTCAGACCAATTATCGTACAGGCGACAGATTCAGTTCTATTTATCCCGAAGGTGTTAATGATGTAAAAGGAAAGCTCAATTACTTAAGTATTCCTATCCTGTTATCAGTACGGCCTGCACCTTTTCTGTCATTGCAGGCAGGTCCGCAGTTTGGCATCCTGATCAACCAGGATAAAACACTTGTAAAAAATGGGCAGGATGCATTTAAAAACGGAGACTTTTCGTTGCTGGGTGGTGTACAGCTGAACCTGGGAAATGCGAAAATAGGTGGACGCTATGTTGTTGGTTTGTCTAACATCAACGACATTGATGATAAAGAAAAATGGAAAAACCAGGGCTTCCAGGTGTACCTGGGATTACGCATATTTTAGTAGGCCAGCCTGAAATAATGAACGGACCGCGGAAAACAACAACATTGTTTTCCGCGGTTTTCTTTTGTGACTATCAACAAGCACTGCGGGGCAGATGGTGCTTGTTTTGGTGGTAGTTCCTGCTTATTGCGGTATGCAATATTGTAGGCAAGGCATCCCCTTTAGTAATAAAACCGTACCTGTAAACAGGCGATTTGCTTTTGTGTACCACCGGTTACGACAAGTCGTCGTTCCCTGAATATGGGCAGGATAGGAGAGAAAAGCATTGTGTAAACAATCTCCCGTAAACCGAATCGATTGTTTTACAGGAAATTGTTTTGGATGATGGCATCAAACTTGACCTATATAGCATTATCTTGTAAATCATGGTATTTTCAGGTAGAGTATGTTATTTTGTCACAGTTAAATAGTAGCATGAAAGAAACGAATATTTTGTTTACCCCCGAAGATGAGATGGACTTCATTCCCATAATACCGTTGAATGAAAATGAAGGGGATAACAGCACAGAGATTGAGATTCCTGCAGAATTACCCCTGCTGCCGCTGCGCAATACCGTATTGTTCCCGGGCGTGGTATTGCCCATTACCGTAGGGCGGGATAAGAGCATTAAGGCAATTTCCGACGCATATAAGACTGACAAATTGGTAGGCGTGGTAGCGCAAAAAGACAGTTCTATTGAAGATCCCGGAATTGCCGATCTGGAAGCCATTGGTACTGTTGCCAAAATTATCAAGCAGATCAAAATGCCGGATGGAGGCACCACGGTGATCATCCAGGGCAAACGCCGCTTTAAAGTGAACCAGATATTGACAGACGATCCTTACTTTAAAGCCAGTGTAGAATTGCTGGAAGAAGATGAAGCGCCTAAAAACGAAAACTTTGAAGCCTATGTTGCCAATGTAAAAGACCTGGCAGCACAGATCATACAGCTTTCTCCCAATATTCCTTCCGAAGCTTCTATTATTCTCAAGAATATTGAGAACCCTTCTTTCCTGATCCATTTTATCAGCAGCAACCTGAATACCGACCTGGTTGAAAAACAGAAATTGCTGGAACTGAATAATATTGAAAAAAGAGCCGATCTGCTGATGCAGTTATTGCAACGAGAGTTGCAGTTTGCTGAATTGAAAAATAAGGTAACCACCAAAACCAAAACGGAGCTGGATAAACAGCAACGTGAATACTTTCTGCAACAGCAGATGAAAAGTATTAAGGAAGAGTTGGGGGGCGACAGCAATGACCGTGAAATAAAGGAAATGCAGAAAAAGGCCGAAACTAAAAAGTGGTCTGAAGCTGCGCGTGAAATGTTTAAAAAAGGTGTTGAGAAACTGGAGCGTATGCATCCCAGTACACCGGATTATTCTGTTGTATACAATCACCTTGACCTGATGCTGGAACTGCCCTGGGGTGATTATACACAGGATCTGTATGACCTGAAAAAGGCCCGTAAGGTGCTGGACAAGGATCATTATGGTATGAAGAAGGTAAAGGAAAGAATACTGGAGTACCTGGCTGTACTGAAACTGAAGGGAGACATGAAAAGCCCGATCCTGTGTTTTGTCGGTCCTCCGGGTATTGGTAAAACCTCTTTAGGCAGAAGCATTGCCAGCGCCATTGCGCGTAAGTATGTGCGTATAAGCCTGGGTGGTTTGCACGATGAAAGCGAGATCCGCGGTCACCGTAAAACATATATCGGTGCTATGCCGGGCCGTATTATGCAGTCGCTGCGTAAAGTAAAATCTTCCAACCCGGTGATCATCCTGGATGAAATTGATAAAGTGGGAACCGATTTCCGTGGCGATCCTTCTTCTGCGTTGCTGGAAGTACTGGACCCGGAACAGAACCATACCTTTTATGACAATTACCTGGAGCTGGAATACGATCTGAGTAAAGTACTGTTCATTGCCACGGCCAATGATATCAACAATATTCAGCCTGCCCTGCGCGACCGTCTTGAAATTATTGACCTGGGCGGTTATGCGGTAGAAGAGAAGGTGGAAATAGCCAAACGTCACCTGGTGCCCAAACAGAAAGAAGCGCATGGATTGAAAGATATGACCCTGAAGCTGAATGATAGTGTGTTGGAAAAAATAGTTCAGGATTACACCCGTGAAAGCGGAGTACGTGAGCTGGACAGGCATATAGCGGCTGTAATGCGTTATGAAGCAAAAGAGTATGCATTGAAAGAGCGTATTAAAAGTTTGCTGACCGTAAAAGACATTGAAAAAATACTGGGTAAACCGCGTTACAGCAACGAGCTGTACAAAGTGGCCAATATGCCCGGTGTAGCTGTTGGACTTGCCTGGACCTATGTGGGCGGCGATATCCTGTTTGTGGAAACCAGCCTCAGCGAAGGTAAAGGAGAGCTGAAACTGACCGGCAACCTGGGTAATGTGATGAAAGAGAGTGCGGTAACAGCTTTAACTTACCTGCAGTCAAACGCACGCAAGCTGAACATCGATCCGGCAATTTTTGAGAAAAGAACACTGCATGTGCATGTGCCTGAGGGTGCTGTACCAAAAGATGGTCCCAGTGCAGGTATTACCATCATGACAGCCATGGCCTCGGCACTGACGGGCAAACGTGTGAAGTCTTACCTTGCTATGACCGGTGAGATCACACTGCGGGGGCAGGTATTGCCGGTAGGTGGCATTAAAGAAAAAGTACTGGCTGCCAAACGTGCCGGTTTGAAAGAGATCATTATGTGCTGGCAGAATGAAAAAGATGTGTTAGAAATTGATTCTGATTTCATCAAAGGATTAAAATTCCACTATGCGAAAACGATGCAGCAGGTACTGGAAGTTGCATTGGTTTAACAGTAATTTGGTTTAATGTAATTTTAATCGGACTGAGCTTAAACAAAGCAAACAAAATATCCAGATCCCTGTTAAATTCATATCAACAAAGAAGAATTTTTCATGTTGGTTGTTTTAAGGGTTAAAAAAAATTCCTCCATGTCAATGGAGGAATTTTTTTGTACTTATCTGAAGCCTGTTAACAATCGGATCACCTGTAAATGCTTTTCCGCCCCGCTTTTTATTGTAAATACTTATTTTCGTTCCTGCTGCTGATGCATGAGAATATTACTGCTGATAATGTTGTTGTTTCAAAGTCTGTTGTTCCGGGTAAACGCGCAAACCCTGGGAGGCAGTACTGTGTATAATTTTCTTAAGCTCTCCAACACACCACAACTAACCGGCCTGGGAGGGATCAATATTTCCCAATTATCTGATGATATTGGTCTTTCTTTTAATAATCCTTCGCTGCTCAGGGCTTCTATGCACACGCAGGCCAATTTTGTATTCAATTCTTTTACTGCTGGTATCAGGAACTATCATTTGCTGGCAGGTTTGCACAGCGAAAAACTGGAAACCACTTTTTCACTGGGTGCAAATTATTTTACGTACGGTTCTATACAGGAAACCGATGCCGCCGGTAATATACTGGGAACTTTTAAACCTGCGGACTATGTGGTGCAGGTGTCTGCCAGTCGGCGGTATCTGGAGCATTGGCATTACGGTGTTACGCTTAAATTCATTCATTCAGGGTATGGGCAGTACCGTTCATCGGGCATTGCGGCCGATGTGGGTGTTTCCTACCTGGATACGGCGAATTTGTTACAGGTATCATTTGCAGCAAAGAATATGGGTGCACAACTTACGCGTTATGCCGGTACCACCGAAGGTGAGCTGCCTTTTGATATGCAATTAGGGATTTCCAAAAGACTGGCACATGCACCATTGCAGTTCTCGCTTACACTGCACCACCTGCAACAGTTTAATATACTTTATAATGACACTGTTTTTAATAATGCCAATGAATTGCAGAATGCAAGTGATAGATCTTTCACATTCGACAAATTATTCCGGCATGTGGTAATGGCCGTACAATTGTATGTTGGCGATAAAATTGAGATCAGTGCCGGGTACAACTACCTGCGCCGGAAAGAGCTGAATACCGGCAACACCGGTAATGGCCTGAATGGTTTTTCATTGGGAGTGGGTGCACTGTTTAAAAAGCTTCAGATACGTTATGCACGCAGTTATTACCAGAATAATGCTGCGTATAATCAGTTCGGCCTTAGTTTAAAGATGAGTGACCTGGGTGGAGGGAAGAAATAAGGTTTTAGTATGCCCAACGCTTAACGCCGGACGTGTAACGCAGGAATACTTTTTATGGTTTGTAAGTGATAATAGGTTACAAGTTATAGGTTGAATACAGTACTGCCTGCTCTACACGAAATACTTAATGCATAACGTTGAGAAAACAATTGATAACACGTTTCTGTATTACTAAAGCTAAAACCTAACAGCTAACACCGGTCTCTTCTTTTTTAAATGCTTCTCTTGGCTGAAGTCCCAGCATGTTGAACATGGTCATATCTTCATCAAAAGTAGGATTGGGAGTAGTAAGAAGTTTATCGCCCGCAAATATAGAATTGGCTCCTGCCATAAAGCAAAGCGCCTGATCTGATACGCTCATAGAAGTGCGGCCGGCGCTGAGACGTACCATCGCTTTGGGCATCAGTATACGTGCAGTGGCAATCATACGGATCATGTCCCACACATCTACTTTCGCATTGTCGGCCAGCGGCGTTCCGGGTACCGGTACCAATGCATTGATGGGTACACTTTCAGGATGTTCGGGCAAGGTGGCAAGCGTATGCAGCATCTTAACACGGTCTTCGTGTGTTTCACCCAGTCCTACAATACCGCCGCAACAAACAGATACACCAGCTTTGCGCACATTGTCCAGCGTTTCCAGTCGGTCGTTATAAGTACGTGTAGTGATAATCTCACCATAATATTCAGAAGACGTATCCAGGTTGTGATTGTAAGCATACAAACCGGCGTCGGCCAGTTTCCGGGCCTGGTCTGCAGTTAGCATGCCCAGTGTACAGCACACTTCCATGCCCATTTCGTTTACACCTTTTACCATATCCAGTACACGGTCAAAGTCGCGGTTATCGCGTACCTCACGCCAGGCGGCACCCATGCAGAAACGGGTAGAACCGGCAGCTTTCGCTTTGGCCGCATATTCCAGTACTTCGTCCTTTTTCATCAGGGCGTGCACATTTACACCGGTATTGTAACGGGCAGCCTGCGGACAATAGGCACAGTCTTCAGAACAACCACCGGTTTTTATGGAAAGCAGGGTGCATACCTGTACTTCGCCGGTGTCATTATACTGGCGGTGTACGGTGGCTGCACGATACACCAGCTCAAGCAATGGTGTATTGTAAACGTTTTCTATTTCCTGAACAGACCAGTCATTGCGGATGGGGGCTTTCATATTATATGAGCTTTGAAGGACAAATGTATTGGTTTCTGTGTAAGAATGATACAATGTACCGTTTGCTGTGGAAAGATAACCGGACTTTGCAGGGTATCATAATAAGCGTTTAATTTGCAAAGTCCGCTGCCGTACAGGTACAGCGTAAAAAGAATACAGCATGAAATTGTTTCCGAAAGTTTCTGTTTTGCTGATCATACTGGCATTGCTGAATTATGCTTCCAGGAAATGGATACCTGCTGCCTATACTGAAGTGGCTGATTATAACAGCCTGTATCTTACCGATGCCGGTATCTATGTAAGTAATACACAAGTGTATCACGATTCACTGGAACTGCATTTTGATGGCACACTGCCTCCTGCTCCCCGGCAGTTTACATTGCATGTTTACCCGGGTAATAATACAGATACCTCTTTTGACACAATTCATTACAGCGGTAATTTTCTGCGGTATAAACCTGCCGTAGCAGGCCCCACACATGCGGTAGCTATTACCATCAATAACAGTGATTCTTTTGTACTGAATATCGGTGATATTACGCCGCAGAACAAAACCGGCGAACATCAGTATGAGCTGGTAAGCCGTGAGCTGGTGGTAAAACCCAAAGTTGTTCATCCTTTACAGGCATGGACTACTAACTTCTGGTTTACAGAAACAAGAGTACCTGTCAGCGAAGTGCAGAAACTGTTGCATGATTCTGTAATGGTGCGTGACCAGGATAGTACAGTAGATAAAGTATTAAAGATATCCTCATTTATTCTGAAGCGTATTGCAGGCCACCTGGGTAATCCTCCTGATTCATTTGCTGGAAAGCATCCGTTGCAGCAATTGTATGATGTACAAAATAAAGGTGCAAAAGTATGGTGTGGAAATATCAGTGCCTTATTCAGCTGCCTGGCTTCTGTAGCCGGGATACCGGTAAGAACGGTGCAAACGGGCGATTTTAAAGATAATATCGGTAGTGGTATTCATATTTTTTGTGAGGTATATATCAGGGAAAAGAGGTGCTGGTCGTATGTTGACCTGACCATGAATGCAGTATTGCCCAACGATGGCAAACGTTATCTGAACGGAATGGATGTTCAGCGGTTATTGACGTATAGTGGAACAGATTCTGTTGTCAGGACCTTACATTATGCCAATGATAGTCTTGCCAGTGTTCCGTTTACAGTAATGGCGCAGGATATTGGTTTTTACCTGCATAGAAATACTGTATTTAATTTCAGCTATGGACGATTTCTCGATAATTATAATGTAACGGGATGGAAGAAGCAAATGATCAATTTCTTTAATTACAAACCGTATTATGCCATATACTCAGACAACGCAACTACTACACGTTGTGCATTCTGGTTGCGGGTTGTATTGAACTATGCACTTGCTTTTGTACTGCTGATATGGATTATATTGGGTATTGTGAAAATAACTGCCGGCAGAAAACGCTAACTCTATTTGCCTTCATCGCGCCAGTTGGCAGAACTATGTTCCAGGAAAACAGTACTGTCTTTTAACAATGGCATCTGTTGCCTGAATAGGGTATTGAAAAGCACCCTGAATTCATTTACATTGGTGATCGTATCGTAAAACTGGCTATAATTGCTGTCCGGAAGATATACTGCATTGAAATTGGGAAAGTAATATGGGCGCTCTTTTCCAAAACGTAATCCGTGATCGCCCATTACCAGTATCACTGCTTCGTTGTGCGTATTCTGTTGTATTGCAGCAACAAGTTTTTCGATCTGCGTATTGGTGTACAAAAGATATTCCAGGTATTTGGCCGGGTAACTGCCGGTGTCTTTCCATTGTCCTGCCGGAAAAGGGTTGCCATTTCTATCGCAGTAGTAAGGCCAGTGTGGCATATACAGGTGTGCGTATACAAACCTGGGCCGGGTGCTAGCTGTAGCAGATACATTCTTTACCCGTTCCATGATCTGTAAACTGGATGCCAGGTAGCTATAGCTTTCCGGGATCAGGAATGATAAGAACTTTACTTTGAGCAATACTGCCGGAAGATCACGCTGTATTCTTGACAACAGTGTGTTTTCAGTGATCACAGTTGTTTTGATGTGCAGAAAGGACTTATCAGAAAAGGCTGTTTGCTTACCAATATCAAATATGGAAAGATTGGTGGTATTATACCCGTTGGCTTCCAGGAAACTGACCACATAATTTTCCCGTATGCGTGGAAAACAGGAAAAGTAACTTCCCTTGGTGTATACATTTTGCGACAGTGGCAGATAGTCCATGTTCAGCATGCTGGCCATGGAAAAATGTGTGTAATTATAATTGCCCCTGCTGCCAGGCAATACACGAAACCCCCGTTGGGTAAGAAAACTATCGAGGTTGTTGTGAAAATGATATTGTTGTTGCAGCGCTGCAGAGCTGGCATATTCATCGTACAGCAGCAGGTAAATATCAGGCTTTTTGCAGTTATCAGGTATATGGATAACTGGTTGGGTAAACGTATTGCCGGTAAACAGTTTGCTGCGGGTGATACTGACTGTATCGATCAGCAGATAGATGAGCAACAGACTGTTGATGAATAAAAACAGTTTTGTAAAAGACTTGTCAGTGCGTTTAAGCCACAGCGCTAAAGCCACCAGTAGCAGGGTAAATACAATAAGCAGTGTACTGTACCGGTAAAAAAAAGCGAAGGGTGAATGTTTCTGTAAGAAATCGAAAATAGCGCCGAAAAAGAAAAAGATGGTCAGGCAGGCAGCAGTGAACAGTGCTGCTTTTTGCCAGTTCCTGCTAATGAGACCAACAAGAATATACAATATAACCGAAGGAATGGTATAATATGCAATCAGCAATGCTACATCGGTCCGGTTCAGCAGCATGGAATTTTCTGTAAAACCATGCCATACAAAAAAGACGGGCAGCAGTATGATATAAAAAGGGAACTTTTTTAGTTTTTCGATCATACTACTTCTTTTTTCTTCATCAGGTAAAGTGTACGATGGGTGCCGGAAATACCGGTTTTCTGCTGTATGGTAAAGAAAGCTGAAAAGCTGGTTTCAAACTCACTTTCATTGTAGTCATCAAATACATCAGTTCTGCCGCTCAGCATCTGCTGTACTTTCGGGTCCTGTTTGGGTACAAATTCAATCAGCAGCAAAGGAGCAATACCATGAAAATAGGCAGCCAGTAATGGCAACGGTATATTTTTACTGATCACCAGGTGATGGATCAGCGCCAGCGCCGTTACCAGTTCCACATGTATACGTTCATCAAATGCACTACGTTCTGCATTGGCAAATCCCATCGCAGGTGATGGGTTGGCAATGTCTGCTATCAACGGCAGTATATTGGTTACTTTGTTTTGTTTGCAATACCGGTACAGGTTATTGATACAACGGGTATCAAAATCGGTAGCAATCACCCGGATATTTTTGGCGGCCATTAATTTGGAGAAATAACCATCGTTGGCTCCCATATCCAGTGCAGTGGTTACCTGTATGCCTGCCAGCATGGATTGAAACAATTTCTCTTTTTCCTGCAGATAGGCCTGATCCAGTATGGTTTCTTCGTAATAGTTGCTCCAGGTGGTGCGTTGGTTGGCAGAAAGGGCAAGTTTGCTGATGATCTGTTCAAGATGGCGGATAAGGTTCAGCAGTTTTGTTTTGCTGAACTGTGCCTGGTATTTACCTGCAGTACTGCTGCTGCTGACAGAACGTTGCAGGTAAACATGCAGCCAAACCCCCAGGTTAAACCTGCTTTTAAAAGGCAGCAGCTTTGCTGTTACAGTAGCTGGTATGCCTGAAAAATAAGCCCGTTGAAGCGGTTGTGAGGCTGTTTGTAAATAATACTCCAGGTAAAGTGGAAATAAAAAACCTTCACAGAATTGCCGGTATGCTACCCAGGGCTGTTTTTCATCATACTTCTCAAAAGAAAGGGTATCAATAAAAACCGGTTTGCCATTCAGGAACTGTATGTTGAAAGGAGTAGCATCTTTCAGTATCAAGCCATATTCCAGTGCTGTTTTCAGTACCTGCAGGGTGAGCAATGCTGCATCCTTTAACTGATCAAAACTCCATTCGTAAGGATAAGTGATATGGGGAATGAACTCAGGTAATAAGGTAACATGCCAGTTGCCGGATTGTGTAAGATTGTCTGTTATCTCAACATGTGGTATCAGCAATTGTTGTTTTACCAGTTGCTGGTAAAGCCCTGAGTTCATCAGTTGCTGATAGGTTGTTGCATAGGATGTGTTTACCTGCCGGTATATTTTATCGCCAGATACAAAAACAAAACCTGACGGATCCTTAAAAGAGGAAGCATGGAGGTGAAAACTGCTCATTGAGATACTACTGTTTCCGTTACGTTGAATAAAACAGGATTACTGCTGCGAATATCACATATATTCTGATAACAGTTAAAGTTAATGAAACAGGTGCAATTCCGGCAGTTTACCGGTATTGTAAAAAGTAAGAAGTATCCGGTAATAACTGCAGGTGCTGCTTAAAAAAGGTATTACATACTACCCGGAAAGTATTGACATTGGTAATGCTGTCGTATAAAAGACTATAATTCTTATTGGAGAAATAGAATGCATTCAGGTTGCTGAATTCTGTTTTTTCTTTACCATGCCAGAACCGGAATCCATGATCGCCCTGTAGAATGATCACTACGGACCTTGTGGTATCTGACAGGATGGTATTGGTCATTTCACGTATAAGTGTATTGGTGTACTGCAACTGTTGTACATACCTGTTCTTGTCTGCAGAAGATGCCGGCACAGGAATGACATTACCTGCTGAATCGAAAATAAACGGGTTGTGTGGCAGTAAAAGATGTGAATAAACAAATACAGGTGCGGTTTTAGAACCCTTAATAATTGTATCAAGATTACCGATAACACTTTTTACATGCCTGCCGAGCTGCATGGTCTCATTCCTGTAGTTCTCTTCAGCATTGCCTGCAAACAGGCTGAGATGCAGTTTCCAGCCAATATCGCGGATGATCTTATAAAAGAAATGATGCCTTTTAAACAGTTTGTCAATACCCCATTCGTTGTTATAGGGTGTTAATGGGGCCGCCTGGTCTATATCAAAGATGGAGTTGTTAATGAGGTGATAGCCTTCTTTTTTCAGCAAGGGGAACAATTCGTTTTTATATACAGTTTCTACACCCGGCATGTATTCTTTCATATAAAAATCCTTGCTGGTATTGAGCCTGGTAAGATAGTCCAGGTTGAGTGTAGCCGATATGGAGAAAGGGGTAAGGTTATAATTGCTGTTGGAGTGTTGTACAATATAGAATTGTTTTTGCCGAAGGAAGGAATCAAGGGCTGCATTATTATATCCGAAATGATCTTGTAGTGTAGAGGATGCAGTATAGCCATCCAGTACAATGTAATAGATATCCGGCTTATGACAGGTATCACACGGCGTATAATTGCCGGAAAGCCGTTTATGTGGATCGCCCAGGTCCTGTAACCGGTTTCCTGAAAAGGCCAGTGTCAGTACGTCGTACGCTATGAACAATAAAAAAAGCACATTGAAAAAGGCAAAGGAACGTACGGGTGTTTTCTTCATCCTGATAAGGCTGATCAGCAACAACACAAGCACCAGGCCACATGTTGGTAAAAGAAAAAGATAGCTGCTGATGAGATGGCGTGGATACAGTTGCCACAGCCAGTCTTTCAGATCGGCAAAAAAGTAATAGAACAACAACAGCAATGCACTGAAAACACCTGCTTTAACAATATTGCGCCATAACAACAGTGTAATGAAAAAGATCAGCACAGCAGGAAGGAACAGTAATAAAATATCATTGGCTACAGTACTGAATACGATCAGTCTGCCGTATTCAAGCTTGGTATGTATAACTACAAAAAGGGGAATGGTGATAATAAACAGGGGAATGCGCTGAAAAAAATGTCTTGGTAAGATCATACATGTATTGAAGGTTATACAACACTGTAGTATGCAGAAGCAGTATTATTCTTTTTCAGGCTCGTCCTGTATGGTATTGGTGGTGTCCTGTTGTTTGGGTTTAAAGAAGAAGGCCTTTATTTTCCACCAGAGGTTTTTGAAATAAAAGAGTGCGCCCAGTATGGCGGCTATAATAACCTGCACCAGGTAGCTTCCGCTACCTGGGTCAAGGTATAGTAGAATTATGTTGGCTATCACAGGTAACTAAGATTGGTTTTAGGCGATAAAGTTAGCAAAGTTTCATACATCAGCTGGATGGTATGCTCAATGTCTGACTTATGGATCATTTCCACGGTGGTGTGCATATAGCGTAAAGGAATGGAAATGAGCACAGAAGGACAACCGTCGTTGGCATACGCAAATGAATCGGTATCTGTGCCGGTGCTGCGTGAAAGTGCCCGTAACTGTACCGGGATTTTTTTGCCGGCAGCCACGTCCTGCACCAGGCTCAGCAGTTTATTGTGGATGGCGGGTGCATAGGCCAGTGAGGGGCCTTTTCCGCAGGCAATATCGCCCTCAATGATCTTGTTGACCATGGGGGTGGTGGTATCATGCGTTACGTCTGTAATGATGGCAATATCGGGTTTAATACGTCGTGCGATCATTTCAGCACCACGCAACCCGATCTCTTCCTGTACAGCGTTTACAACATATAAACCGTATGGCAGCGTTTTTTTGTTCTCTTTCAGTAAACGGGCCACTTCGGCAATCATGAAACCACCGATACGGTTGTCAAAAGCACGACCGATCAGGTAATCATTGGCCAGCTCATCATAACCGTCCTGGTAAGTTACTACAGCGCCTACGTGAATGCCCAGCTCTTCCACATCCTTTTTGCTGCGTGCGCCGCAATCAAGGAACAGGTTGTCTACTTTGGGCTGAGGTTCTTTTGCTTCAGGATTGCCCAGGCGTGTGTGTATGGCAGGCCAGCCAAATACTGCTTTTACGGGTCCTTTCTTACCGTGAATGAATACACGCTGTGCGGGGGCTACCTGATGGTCTACACCGCCATTGCGTTTCAGATATAACAAACCTTCAGCGGTAATATAGTTTACAAACCAGCTGATCTCATCAGCATGTGCCTCAATAACAACTTTAAAAGCTGCTTTGGGGTTGATAACACCTACTGCTGTGCCATAAGGATCAGTAAAAGTAGTGTCAACGTATTGTTTGATGTAATTCAGCCACAGTTTCTGTCCGCTGCTTTCAAAACCTACAGGAGAGGGATTGTTGATGTATGATCTCAGAAAGTTTACAGCCGCTGCTGTTTCCATTGAAGCTTTTTTTGCTGCTTTTGCCATGCTGTGAGGATATTAATGATAATTGAATGCTGTTTAAGCCTTTGCACTATAATACAAAATAAGCAGTGCGAAGATAAAACTATTATTATTACCGCCTTTTTACAATTACCAGTTTGAACCTGGGTAAATGCAGCGGAGAGGAAGATTTATAGAAATCCGTCTGGCGGAACATTTCAAGTTCCGGGAGAGAGCTGTAATAAAAAAAATAATAGGGAATATCGGCTTTCCGTAGCTGTTCACCCAACTGGTCGTAAGTGTAATCAGCCATTTTGATAAGATAGCACTGGTTGTTGGTGAGATAGGCCACTCTTTGTACTGGTAGTGATTCATACCATTTACAGGCCAGTTTCCCGTGTATCTGTTCCTGGTTAAGGATATTGGCCAGGTCTGTATAGGAGCGATCTCCATTGGCATATTCTTTTAACAGGCTGGCAGGATAGAACAGGAAGCTGCCAAAATAAATGCACCAGGCAATGATCTTTATCGAACGTTTGGGCTGCCACCAGGCCAGTAACTGCTGTAGTAATACGGTGCCGGCAACCAGTATCAAAAAGGTCACTACCCAGATATAGCGGGGTTCTATATGCATCAGCAGATAACCACCGGGTAATATCAGTATGGTGAGCCAGGATACGGTGAACAGCCTGCTTTTATTTTTCAGTAACCAGGCACTTAATGCCAGCAGCACGCATACAGCTAATACAGAGATCAGGTGAAAACATCTCAATGCTTCTGTAACGTTGCGGAATAATACCTTTAGCTGCTTGATAAAGGCACGGGTAGAGCTGAACGCATTGTAATAAGGTGGCGGAAAATACGGATCTTCCCAGTATCCCGGTGAACCCGGTGCAGGAGGAGCTGCAATGGTAAATATATCAGGGGTGTTGTTGGGCATCAGCTCCCACGACATGTTTAGCGTACCTGCATAACTGAAAGTAAAGAAGTGATATTTTACATATAGTGCATATACCCATGGTGCTGCCAGCAGCAGCAAGGTGCCGATGCTCAGTAACAGGTTTCTGAATAATAGCATGTTCTTATTGAATAGATCGGACTGTCGCCAGGAGATGAACTGTACAATACTGAAATGTATAATGAAAAATGGAAGGGCATACGCTTTGGAAAAATATGCCAGTGCGCCAATCACCCCGCACCAGACATTTTTCAGCGGTTTTTCAAACAAATGCTGGTCGCTTACTGCATCGAGATAAACCAGTAATAAAAGGCAGAGCAACAGATCGCCCGCCAGTTCAAAAAAGCCATAGCTCAATATAACAGGAATGGCTGTCAGTAATACGGCCAGTCGCAGTGGTTGCGACAGCGTGGTTTTCAGCAACAGGCGATATACAAAGAACAGGATACCGAACCCTATTATGCCGTTGCTAATTTTGAATGCAGTCATTTCGTTCACACCCAGCCGGCAGACGGGCGCCAGCAACCACGATTGCAGCGGGCTCCAGCAGCCATTGATAGCATTGAACACATCTCCTTTAGCCAGTCTCCTGGTGATCATCATATAACCGATGCCATCAAAATCAAACACATACCGGTACAGCGGATAAAGCAGTATAAAACTGGCAGAAAAGCAAAGGGCAGCAAAAAGGAAGGGTTGCCTGTAAATAAAACGCATGTTGCCGGTTTGATGAGGCTCAAAAATAGTTAAAATCTGAGGGAAAGGTACAGGGTAGAAGGTTTACGGGAAGAGCAATTTGAAAAATTTGAGAATGGAAGAATTGTTTAATGGTTGGATGTTAAATGGTTGAGAAAAGCCCGGAAGAAAGATGACTGAAGTCGGAAGTCCGAAGTCTGAAAAGGCACATGGCACAAGGTTCAAGGGGAAGCCAGAAGTTTAAAAAAAGCTACGGGCAGCGTGCAAATACAGCCCGGAAGAGTTGAAAAACTTGACAGGTTAACCAGGAATCAGCGAACGAAGTTTCTTTTAATCAGGAATTCGGGAATTACAGAACCAGAACACGTAACCCGAAACTGTTTTCGTTGACGTTTCACCTTTCACGTAAAAAACGAAATATACCCTTACTCAGGAACACGCGAGCACAAGAATCCGAAACCCGTAACTGTTATTAGCGCAGTACCACTACCTTACCTGTCTGAACAGTGTCGCTGGCATTGCCGGCTTTATCGCGCAGCACCAATGAAATGATCAGTGTGTCTGGAATGGGTTTACCCTGACCGTCGGTGGGAGGATTGGAGGCAGAAATAAGATAGCTGTTGTATTCCAGGTTCACATCAATAGTTCCTTTTGATATATTCGGAGCACTGGTAGAAAGCGGTATGGGGAAGGTATCACGCAGGGTGGGCGTTGTTTGCAGATTAACGCGTGTTTTCTTTACCCAGATGGAAGAAAAATCGCCTTGTTTATCGGTAAATTCAAGACTGATGCTCAATGGTTGATTGACCTGTACCACACTGGGATTTACAGACTTTAAAGTCAGCGAAGGCCTTGTGTCATAAGATTTATTGCACGCTGCTACTGCTATGCCTATTGTCATTAATCCGAGCAAAGTGTGTAATTTCATCGCTTGAAATTTGTTTTTAACGCCCCTTTAACAGGCTCAATCGTACAAAAATAACATCATCCTTTACAATACCGGCAGATGATTTGTGAACATGAAGATAAAATTTTTTTGGCGGATCAGTATGGTTTTGAACAGTTGGCACTGGATATTTTCCGGTTTCAGTATCAACACAATCCGCTTTACAATAAATACGTAAAAGCACTACACATCGTTGGTGAAAAGGTACATACCCTGAAAGATATCCCGTTTTTACCCATTTCATTTTTTAAAACTCAGCAGATCAGAACCACGGCGTTTGAGCCGGAAGTGGTATTTGAAAGCAGCGGTACCACCGGAATGGTCAATAGCCGGCACGAGGTAAAGCACCTGTCGGTGTACCAGGAAAGCTTTTTAAAAGCATTTGAACTGTTCTACGGACCGGTGAAGGACTGGTGTATTATCGGGTTATTGCCGGCTTACCTGGAACGCCAGCATTCTTCGCTGGTGGTGATGGTAGATGAACTGGTGCGCCGCAGCGGACATGCTGCCAGCGGTTTTTACCTGTATGACCATGCCAGGCTGCACCATGAATTGCAGCAACTGGAGCAACAGGGGCAAAAAACATTACTGATAGGCGTCACCTTTGCATTGCTGGACTTTGCGGCTCAGTATCCGCTTCCTTTACAACATACCATTATCATGGAAACAGGCGGTATGAAAGGCAGGCGGGAAGAAATGACCCGCCAGGAAGTGCATGCTGCATTGACCCAGGCCTTTGGATTGAAAACCATACATTCTGAATATGGTATGACGGAATTGCTATCGCAGGGATATTCTGATGGAAACGGTATTTTTCGTTGTCCGCCGTGGATGCGGATCATGGTGCGTGATGAGAACGACCCACTGGATGTACGCAGCACCGGTAACGGTATTGTGAATGTAATTGATCTTGCCAATATTTACTCCTGTTCATTCATAGCTACTGATGATGTGGGCAGTGTTTTTGCCGATGGCAGTTTTGAAATACAGGGCCGGCGTGATAACAGTGATATCAGGGGTTGCAGTTTAATGGTGAGTGAATTGTAATTAATAAATGCTGAATTGAAAATACATGTAGTTGAATTGAGTAGCAGGTGAGATGCCCGTTACGGATGCGCTCACCGGCGGGTGAACCACCCGCCGGAATCAGGAACTCTTCAGTAAAGGCTATTGAATAGCGAATAGTAAATGCTACTGCGCATATGTCGTACAGTTACCATTTTAAAAAATCACTCTGTACAGTTTTATTATTTCGGCATGCAACGATCGGGTTGGAGTAATTTGTCATGCCGGAAATAAGATGTCATGTACAGGTTTACCTGTTTGTTACTGGTTGTTGCTGTAATAACCGGCTGCCGGAAAAGTGGAGGTGATGGTTTCCTTAAAGGAAAAGTGATCAGGATCTCATGTGCCAGTTTTGTAATCCAGGTAATAGGTCCGAATATAGGAGAAAACAACTGGAAAGATATCCGGAGCAGGAATGACAATGTATACAATAACGTATTGAATGTAACAAACTATTGTACCGCTATCCCCACAGGTGTTGACGAAGGTAATTATATCAGGTTCCGCATTTCCACTGATAGACCTGGTTGCCTGAGCTGTTATATGTATGATGCGCCACCGGCTGTAGCATATTCGCTCCGGGATATTAGCCTAGTGGAATAATATTGATAAGTCATCACATCTGTGCAGGTCTGTTATACAGACCTTTGTCCTGTAAAATGTAAAATCTTTCCGGTAATGTATAACACCCCGGCAAAGGGAAAGTATTAGTTTTACCCCGTCAGATCTTCCATGTTGTTAAAAGGTATAGGAAAACCAGGCAAAACGTATATTTTTGCACTACCAGGATGAAAAAGCTCATCGTAGCCATATTAGCCTTTTTGTATATCGGTACATCCACCGGTGCTACCATTCACATGCATTACTGCATGGGTAAACTGGTGAACTGGAGTCTGTGGCACGATAAAGACCATAATAATCAATGTGGTAAATGTGGCATGAGCAAAAGCAACAAAGCCGCTGATGGCTGTTGCAAAGACGAGCACAAACTGGTAAAACTGGAAAAAGACCAGTTGGCCCGTGAAAATGTTGTTCCTTTTACACCGGTAGTAGCAGCGGTTGTTCCTCCCGTATTTGCTGCTTTACAGAATGTGCCTCTCAATGCCGTTACGGTAGCTTATCCTGTAAGCCATGCTCCGCCGGGATATAATGGCCAATATATCTATCTTCTTCACTGTACTTTCCTGATCTGATCCCTTTCCACAGAGTATCTCATTGCTTTACCTGCAATGACTGTTTCCTGCATTTCCCGTGTAATATTCATTTTACAGTTGTAAACGTATTTTTTCTGCCTGTACAGCGGTGCATTCATTGTTGCTGCAGTAAAAACCTTGTGTGGTTCAGCGCCACATACTGTTCACGTTACGACATACCTGTTAACACATTATCTTTTTATACACTCAAAAAATCTAACACATGAAAAAGTTGTTTTCATCAGCCCTTGTATTGGCTTCCCTGTTCTTGGTAAACGAAGTATCTGCACAGTCTGCCAAAACCGATACCATTAAAGTATACGGTAATTGCGGTATGTGTAAAAAACGTATTGAAACAGCTGCTAAGGCAGATGGTGTTTCTAAAGCTGTGTGGGATGAAGATTCCAAACTGTTGCTGGTAACATACAACCCTGCAAAGATCACCAGCGATGCCATCCAGAAAAAAGTTGCTGCGGTAGGGCATGATACTGATAAGGAGAAAGCATCTGAAAGTGTATACAATAAACTGCCCGGCTGCTGCCATTACGATCGTAAAGCTGATAAGCAATAGTAAAATGGCTGATCCAGGGATCCGGGATATTGAAGATCTCCGGATCCTTTCCTTCACACAATCACAAAATGTTCAGTTATGGTGCATCGCCTGATCAGTTGGTCTTTACGAAACCGCTTTATTGTATTACTGTTAGCTGCGGCTTTGTTTGTATGGGGAATTTTCGCTGTAAAGAAGAATCCCATTGATGCCATTCCCGATCTGTCAGAAAACCAGGTGATCGTTTTTACAGAATGGATGGGACGTAGTCCGCAACTGATGGAAGACCAGGTGACCTACCCACTGGTGACCAGTTTGCAGGGATTGCCACGCGTAAAATATGTGCGCGGATCATCTATGTTCGGCATGAGTTTTATCTATGTCATTTTCCAGGATGACGCTGAAATTTACTGGGCCCGTGAACGTGTGCTGGAAAAAATCAGCACCATTTCCCGCACATTACCTGCCGGTGTTATACCGCAACTGGGGCCTGATGGCACAGGCGTAGGACATATTTTATGGTATACCTTAAAAGCACCAGGTATGAACCTTGGTGAGCAACGTGCCCTGCAGGACTGGTATATCAGATTTGCCCTGCAGAATGTAGAAGGAGTGAGTGAAATAGCTTCTTTCGGTGGTTTTCAGCAGCAATACCAGGTAGTGGTCAATCCCAATAAGCTGTTGTACTACCGGTTATCTGTACCTGAAGTGATCAATGCCGTACGTTCCAATAACAATGAATCGGGGGGAAGAAAATTTGAGATGAGTGGCATCGGTTATATCATTAAAACCTCTGGATACCTGCAATCCGTAAAAGAAATAGAAAATATTCCCATCAAAAACCAGGGCAGTGTTCCCATCCGTGTAGCTGATGTAGCTACCGTACAGATGACCGGAGAGACCCGCAATGGCATTTTTGACCAGGACGGTACCGGCGAAAGAGTAGGAGGTATTGTGGTTATGCGTTATGGTGAAAATGCTGCTGCTGTTATTGATAAAGTAAAAGCCAAAATGAAAGATGTTTCCAAAGGACTTCCCGATGGAGTAACATTTGATATTGTGTACGATCGTGGTGAACTGATCCATGAATCTATTGATTCTATTAAAAGAACATTGATAGAAGAAATGATCGTGGTAACGCTGGTAGTCATCGTATTTATGTTTCACTGGCGTAGTGCATTGAGCATTGTGATACAGATCCCCATTACGCTGGCCGCCAGTTTTCTGCTGTTGAATGCATTTGGTATTTCCTCCAACATTATGTCACTGACCGGTATTGCACTGGCTATAGGTGTAATTGTAGACAATGGTATAATTATGAGTGAGAATGCCTATAAACATTTGTCGGAACGATATGCTTTGTGGGAGCGGGAGAAGGGTAAAGTGCAAGGTTAAAGTTTTAAGGTACAAAGTGCATGGTGAGAAGCAGTGGCGTTGTGATATTATCATAGTTAAAAGAATTTTACATGAAACGTTTTTTCAGAAAAAAGCCGCAGTGGATTACTGAAGAGGAGCGACTGAAGGTCATAGAACAGTCTTCCAGGCAGGTATCGCGCGGGGTATTTTTTGCAACGGTGATCATTATCACTTCCTTTTTACCGGTATTTATGCTTACCGGGCAGGAAGGTAAGTTGTTTCATCCGCTGGCATATACCAAAACCTTCATTATGCTGGTAGATGCAGTGCTGGTGATTACACTGGCGCCGGTACTGATCTCCTTTTTTATGAAGGGACGTTTCAGACCGGATAATGCCAATCCCATCAACCGCTTGCTGGAAAAAATATATGAACCTGTTATCAGAACTGTATTGAAATGGCGCAAAACAACGATTGCCATTAACATTATTGCATTGCTGATTTCTATTCCGTTGTTGCGCAGCCTGGGTACAGAGTTTATGCCACCGCTGGATGAGCAAAGCATCCTGTTTATGCCCGTTACACTACCCGATATATCTAATACCGAAGTGAAACGGATCTTACAGGTACAGGACAAGATCATTAAGTCGGTACCTGAAGTGGATAAAGTACTGGGTAAGGCCGGTCGTGCTTCTACCGCCACTGATAATTCGCCCATCAGTATGATCGAAACGATCATTATGCTGAAGCCATCTTCACAATGGCGCAAAGGACTTACCAAAAAAGATATCATCAATGAACTGGATGCCAGGCTGCAGATACCAGGCGTGGTGAATGGCTGGACACAACCCATCATCAACCGTATCAATATGCTTTCAACCGGTATCCGTACAGATGTGGGCGTAAAAGTATATGGCCAGAACCTGGATACGATAGCGGCTGTATCTGAAAAAGTACGTAAAGAACTGGAAGGCACACCTGGTATCAACGATCTGTATGTAGAACCTGTTACCGGTGGTAAATACCTGGCGGTAAATACACGCCGGGAAGACCTGGCACGTTATGGGTTGACCATTGATGATGTGAACCAGGTAATAGAAACTGCATTGGGTGGCGCTGTGATCGGGAATACCATTGAAGGCCGCCGGCGTTTTACCATCAGTCTGCGACTGGCGCAGGATTACCGCAATAGTCTGGATGCTATTAAAAGAATACCGCTGATGTCCCCGGCAATGGGCGAAGTACCGTTATCAACCGTGGCAGATGTGGTATTTGAAGAAGGACCGCCAATGATTACGTCAGACAATGCCATGTTGCGTGGTGCTGTGCTGTTCAATGTGCGTGATCGTGACCTGGGTAGTACGGTGCAGGAAGCGATTGATAAAATGAATAAAGCGCAGGGCATTTTACCGCAGGGATATTACCTGGAATGGAGCGGCCAGTATGAAAACCTGGTGCGTGGCAAACAGGCCCTGATGTGGATAGCACCGGTGGTATTGCTGATCATATTCTTCTCACTCTATTTGGCTTTCAGGTCATTGCGCGAAGCATTTCTCAGTCTGCTGACGGTTCCGTTTGCATTGATAGGGGGCGCCTATCTTATTTACGCATGGCAGGTAAACCTGTCGGTGGCCGTAGCAGTTGGTTTTATTGCCTTGTTTGGTATTGCAGTGGAAACAGGTATTGTAATGATCATTTATCTGAACGATGCCATGCAGCAACTGGTAAAAGCCAAAGGCAATTCAAAAGAAACTATTACCCCCGAAGATCTGCGGCAGTATGTGATACATGGTGCTGCCAAACGTTTGCGTCCCAAACTGATGACGGTTTGTGTGTCGTTGTTCGGACTGGTGCCGGTATTATGGTCAACCGGTGTAGGAACAGATGTAATGAAACCGATTGTATTGCCTATGATCGGCGGGGTGTTAACCTCTTCCACACATATTCTGCTGGTAACACCACTGATCTTTTTAATGACCAAAGAATATGAATTACGAAAGTTTGGAAAACTGGAGATACATGAAACACATCATTAAACTGCTGGGCCTGTGGTTTTGTATGGCATCATCATTGAGTGCCCATGCACAGGTACCGGTATTATCGCTGGATACCGTATTGCAGCGTATTGACAATGGTAACCTGCTGTTACAATCGTACGGTTTGAAAGCTTCTGCCTATAAATACAGTGCCGAAGCTGCTACTGCATGGATGGCGCCAATGGTAGGTGTTGGTACGTTTATGACACCTTATCCCGGGCAACGCAAAACAGACGATATGTCCAAAGGAAACCTGATGCTGCAACTGGAGCAGGATATTCCCAATACTGCCAAACAGCAATCTAAAAAACAATACATCGCTTCACTGGGCGATGTGGAAAATGCCAACCGGGCAGTTACATTAAATGACCTGAAAGCACAGGCCAGAAGATTGTATTTCAACTGGCTGATAGCGCGTGAAAAAATACAGTTGCTGCAACAGAATGAAAAGATCATGGTGATGATGAAAAAGATAGAGGAAGTGCGGTACCCGTACAACCAGTCACAACTGGGCAGTGTGTACAGGGCAGATGCAAAGATCGAAGAGAACAGGAATATGATCCGTATGCAGGAAGGTCTTATTGCCAAAGCGCGTTCGTGGATGAACAGCCTGATGAATGCACCCGGTAACCAGTTGTTTGAAATCGATACAACCTATGTTCCGTTGTTTGTTGCAGCGGCTGCATACGATACCACAACGCTGGCGGGCGTTCGTAAGGATGTATTGAAAATGAATGAAAGCATCCGCTCTATGCAACTGAATATTGCGAGTATGAAAAACGAGAGAAAACCCGATTTCCGGATCCGTTTTGAGCATATGCATCCGCTGAGCAATATTATGCCTTATGCATACAGTGTTATGGGCATGGTAAGCATACCTATTGTGCCGTGGGCATCAAAGATGTATAAATCTGAGATCAGGGCCATGCAGTACAATGTGGAGGGGATGCAGAAAGAGCGTGCTGCTATGTTGCAGGAAACACAAGGTATGTTGTATGGCATGCAATACGAGATACAAACCATGCAAACCAGGATAACCGCCAAATCAGATAAAGTGATCCCTGCTTTACAAAAGAGCATGGATGCTGACTTTGCAAAATACCAGGAGAACACATTGCCGCTTGCGCAGGTGATCGGTTCCTGGGAAGCACTGACCATGATGCAGGTGGAAGTACTGGATGAAAAATTAAAGTTGTACGAAATGATCGCCGATTATGAAAAGCAGTTATATCGTTAAATACAGTCTGTTACTGGCAGGTGTAATAGTAATAGCTGCCTGCAGGGATAAAAAGCAAACGGCAGCACATGCTAAGCACAATAAAATGGATACAGGATTAACAGCACAACTGCAACCGGTGAACAGCCAGGTAATTGCCAACGTACGTACCATCATTCCCCGGACAGGAACACAAATTTATTCTGTTACTGCGCAGGGGGTTATTGAGTACGATAGTCGCAATGAAACCAGTCTTGCTGCAAGGGTCAGTGGCCGTATTGAAAAACTATATATCAGGTATAATTACCAGCCGGTGCAAAAGGGTCAATTGATCATGGAGATCTATTCGCCCGACCTGGCTGCTGCACAACGTGAGCTGTTGCTGATAGCCCGCAACGGCAGTAATGAAACATTGCTGCAGGCTGCCCGTCAGAAATTAGTATTGCTGGGTATGACGCCGGAGCAGGTACAGCGTATACTGGCAACCGGTAATATATTATATCGCATTCCGGTGTACAGCAATGCTTCCGGTTTTATACTGGAAAAAATAGCACAAGCGGCTACGGCCAATGCTGCAGGTACAAGTGCAGTTGCTTCCGCAACACCTGGTAATGTTGATATGAACAGTATGGAAGGAACTGTTGCAATACCAACTGCAGCTACAGTTACTGCAATGCCTGTGTTATTACGCGAAGGGCAGTATGTGGCTGCGGGACAATCATTGTACACTATCTACCAGACAGGTAGCCTGGTTGCCACGCTTTTCCTGGAACCTTCTTTATCTGCATCGGTAAAAACGGGGACCAGGCTGGTCTTCTATGCTGCAGACAATGTTGTGAAAAGCGGTACTGTTGGTTTAATAGAACCGGTATTACAGAATGGCCGCAGTTTTACCCGTATAAGGATCTATCTGCAGGGTAAACATACTTTTCAACCCGGGCAACTGGTAACAGCTGCCATACCCGTGGTTTATGAAAAAGGATGGTGGGTGCCGCAGCAGGCTGTATGGCAGTCGGGCAACAGGGCCTATGTTTTCAGGAAGGAACGGGACGTATTGAAAGCCGCAATGATACAAACCGGCGTAAAAGTGGAAGGAATGCTGCAGGTATTAACAGATATCAGCAACTGGCAGATCGCTGCAGATGCAGCTTACCTGGTAGATAGCGAGAGTTTTATTAAAACAAGTACAAATCAATAACCGTTGCAATATGGCTATAAAGAGATGGATAATATTATGGGTATGTATAATGGCATTGCCCGCAGTATTGCTGACTGCCTGTAAACAACAGACGGCAAAAAAAGAAGTAGCGGCGGAAAAAAAGCAAACCTATACCTGTTCCATGCATCCACAGGTTGTACGGGATGCCCCCGGTGCCTGTCCGATATGCGGTATGGACCTGGTACCTTTTGATAAAAACAATATCAGTGCATCGTTAACATTGGGGGAAGACCAGATTGCACTGGCCAATATTACCATCGTAATGGCAGACAGTGGCAGCATTGGCGGATACAAATACCTGGCTGGCCGCCTGGTAACAGACCCGGCACAAACAGCTTTTGTTTCCAGCCGGGTAGCCGGCAGAATTGATGTGCTGAATGTACGGGAAACCGGTGTGCAGGTACGCAAAGGTCAGCCATTGTATAGTATATATTCTGAAGAACTGGCTGCATTGCAACAGGAGTACCTGCTGGCTGTGGCACAGGTAAAACAATTTCCCGGTGATGCAAAGTTTGAACAGATCGAAAAAGCAGCCCGCCAGAAATTATTGTTGTATGATCAGACCGATGCACAGTTGCAGCACCTGGTACAAACGCAAAAGTCTGCCCCCCTTATTACTTATTATGCACCGGTAAGCGGAACAGTATCTGCATTATCAGTAACACAGGGACAGTATGTACCGGCAGGTGGTGATATTATGAAGCTGGAAAGTTACCAGGAACTGTGGGTAGAAGCTGATGTGTACCCGTCAGAGGCTGGCAGTATCCGCCCGGGACAGGAAGTAAAAGTGATGATACCTGGCTGGGAAGCACAGGCACAGTCTATGACCATCCAGTTTATTAACCCGGCGCTGCAGCCGGGCAGCCAGTTGCTGCAGGTGCGCGGCACCATTGCAAACGCAGGTAGTCAATGGCAACCCGGTTTACAGGCTACGATTCTGCTACCCGTTAAAAAAACTGCTGCGGGTTTGCGGTTGCCGGTAGACGCTGTGATACGAAATGGTAAAGATGCACACGTATGGATTGAAACAGGTAAAGGTGTATTTGAACCACGGCCTGTAAAAACAGGAATGGAAAATGCTGATATGATCGAGATCACAGAAGGAGTAGATGCAGGCGAACAGGTAGTTGTAACAGGCGCTTATTTATTATATAGTGAATATGTGCTGAAAAAAGGGGCACATCCCACCGGTGCACACAAACATGGATAAGGATATCTGCATTAATAAAGCATAAAAAGAACATGATATGATACCACAGTTTATAAAATATACAACAGCATTTGTTATAACAGGTGTGCTGGCAGCATGTGGACAACAATCCCTATCGCCACACCAGGAACACGAAAAACATGTTGACAGCAGTATGCACCAGGCGCAGCACCACCGGCAAGCTGTTAACACCGTAGTGTTAAAAGACGACCGTTTAACGGCTGTTTACCGGCAGTATGAACAACTGACCAATGCACTGGTGAACGATGATCTGAAAAATGCACGCATAGCAGGCAATGCAATTGCAGCGGGAATGCATGGTTTGGAAGGAGGGGAGGCTGTTAAAAATACTGCAGTGAAGGTTACAGAAGCTACGGATATTACTGCCTTGCGTGCAGCGTATGCAGCCCTGAACAATGCTTTAATAGAAAAAGTAAAAAGAACAGGACTGGCAACCGGAGAACTGTATGTTGATTTTTGCCCCATGGCACTGGATGATAAAGGTGCATACTGGATGAGTGCGGAAAAAGAGATCCGTAACCCATACATGGGAGCTCAAATGTTAACCTGCGGAGAAGTAAAAGATTCGATAAAATAGTACTGCTGTACCATATATAGTGGTTAACGGAGCGTAAATAGAAAACTGACTTATGAATATGTTGCCGGAAATCAATAACTTATTATCTCAATCAGAAGATATGAGTGCACATGGTACCATCAGGAAAACCTCTGAAGGTTATTCCGTACAGTTTGAGCGTATACTGCCATATAGTGCAGAAAAGGTATGGAATGCATTGACCAACCCGGCATTGCTGCATACCTGGCTGGCAGAAACGGAAACAGACTGGCAACCCGGAAGCGCTATCGCGCTGCATTTTACACAGACCGGCAACATTAACGAAGGTGTTATCATTTCTATCAGACAGGCTTCGTTATTAGAATATACCTGGCAGCATACAGGAACAGAACCATCACTGGTTCGCTGGGAACTGCAGCAGGATAAAGAGGGGCAATGCAACCTCACATTAACCCATAGCCTGTTAAAAGGCGATGTGTATGCGTTTGCTGCCGGATGGCATGTGCATCTGCGTTTACTGAATGATGTACTGGCAGGTCGTTTACAACGGTTTGAATGGTTTGAAGATGAATGGAAACTGGAGTATGCTTATTATGCAGGTGATATAGCCTGATAGGTCTTGTTGATGAATTTTTGCCCCGTACAAACAACCTGCGGTTGATGAAGATTTTCAACAACTCTGTAATACATGGTTTTAAGACATCAGAATTTCCTGTGGCATGATCTTTTGAAATATACGAATGGATCGGTAAATAATTGACCGGGTATTCTGATTTATCAAAACTCAAAAACTTATATTATGCAAACAGGAACAGGTGTAAAAGATGTGATGACAACAGTAGATACACTGAACGACCTGGTAGAAATGCACAACGATCGTGTAGCCGGGTATGAAAAAGCTGTAAAAGAATTGAAAGAAGAAGATGCTGATTTGCGTTCCCTTTTTAACCAGATGATCAGTGAGAGCCTGACCATTAAACAGGAACTGGTGGAAGAGATAGCTGCGGTAGGCGGTGAGGTAAAAACAGGCACTTCAAATATGGGTAAATTATACCGTGCCTGGATGGATGTAAAAGCAACCTTTACCGGACATAACCGGCACACTGTGCTGGCCAATTGCGAAACCGGTGAAGATGCTATACAGAAAGCCTATCAGACAGCGCTTACATCAGGCGACATTCCTGTAAACCTGGAAGGCATTATCCGTCGCCAGCAACAAACGCTTAGAAAATCGCATGATAAGATCAAAGCCATGCGCGATTCGGCGGCCTGATATCTGAATAGCAGGAAACGCATAGATAGGGGCTGATCCACCAGGGTCGGCCCTTTTATTATTCTGGTTTACCAATAATGCAAGTTTTTTACACCAGTTGCTTTTAGGCAGTAGCATATTTTTGTTGTATGAATACCGTTACGTTAACCGGCAGATCTGTTGTATTACAACCTGTCACTGAAAATGACCTGGATACACTGGTTGTGCTGGCCAATAACCCTGCTATTGCGGCCAACCTGAAAGATGTTTTTCCTTCTCCTTATACCAGGGCTGATGCACGGAGTTTTTATACATTGATACAGGAAGGTAAACTGGGGCATGTATGGGGTGTTTTTTATGATCACAGTTTTGCCGGTATTATCAGCATCATTCCGCAAACAGATGTTTACCGGCACTCTGCCGAGATCGGTTACTGGCTGGGTGAAATTTATCAGGGAAAAGGTATTATGACAGAAGCTGTGTTCCTGGTAACCGAATATGCTTTTAAAGAACTGAATATTTACCGCATATCTGCCGGTGTATTTGCACCCAATAAAAGATCTGCCAGTGTGCTGCTGAAAAATGGTTTTCACTGCGAAGCCATTAAAAAGAAAGCGGTGATCAAAAATGGGGTACTGCTGGATGAGCATTTATTTGTTAAATTGAATCTCTAACTATTATATGTCAGAACACATTGCCCAAAAGATCAGCGAAAGGACAGGTGTGCCGGATATGGTGCAGTTGCTGTCTGCAATGTTAAGCAGTTCTGAACTGTCGTCATTGCTGTTAGAGGTATACCGGCAGCGCTCATTGCACATAACACCGGCTGCTTTATTACAACAATACAGGAATAACAGGTTTGTACAACCGGCAGAAACGGATATGGTTTCGTCGCTGGAAAAAGAATTGCAGGTACTGAAGTTGTTGCAAACACAACATTATTGGCCGCTGGAGCTTTCACCGGTAGCACCGTTTGGCAGTTGTTCGGTAGTGGGCACTGTAAACCAGAATAAAATAATATCGGCAGTCAGAAATACGGAAGTACTGGCCGATGCTACCAATGCACTGGCATTGCATATTGCTGATATGCGGCAACGAACTAATACAGATGTTATATCAAGATATTGTACAGTGCAAAGACATTTGCGTGCAGTACACCTGCCGCAAAAAGGATATTCACCACATTTCAAAATTGCCTGTATGGTAGCTGCCGGCAGAGATACCGGTAATTATGCGTTTGAGCAGATTTGTCTGCGCGAGCAATTGCTGAATATACACATGTTGCTGACCGAAGTATTTAAGGTACAGGAACTGTATGTTATTATACAACCGAGAGCCGGCTATACAACGGGAGATCATTTTATGAAAGTGCAGCAGACGTCTTTAGCTGATCTGCCTTTTGAAATACAATGGAAGGATGCTGTAGCAGAAAACAATTATTATAAAGGGCTACAGTTCAAGGTGTATATCCGTTTGGAGAATAGCGTGGCAGAAATAGCAGATGGTGGTTTTGTGGACTGGACCCAGCAATTGATGGGAAATAGTAAAGAGCGTTGTCTTATTTCCGGAATTGGTATTAGCTTATTACACACATTACAGGAAAAATAAACTGCAATATGAGAAGCAGGGTAGTATTTGAAAATGAGCCGGTTCGCCATCTTCGCATAGCTTATCCATCTGCTTTGCTGCGGCACATTATTGAATATTACTTTGAGATCTGTACTGCCAATACGCCGCAGGCGATTCATTATCTGAAAGGCATTCCTGCGGTCAATACACTGTTGTGTTTCCAGTTGAATGCCACTCCCTGGGCCTCTTTTACTGAAAAGAACAACGCCAGTTTACACATACAAACATCACAGTTACTGGGACATATTACCCGGACTTTTAACAGCGCTTATGCACCAGGCACGCACCTTTTTTTTGTAAAATTGAAACCGGGGGTATCTTCCTGGTTGTTCAGGTGTGAGGCTGCAGAATTGGAAAATGAACAAGCAGAACTGGCATATTTATTACAAATACCATCATTGGAAGACCAGTTAAGAGATGTTGCCAGCTTTTCAGAAAGGGTACAATTGTTTGAAAGAATGTACCTGCAATACTGCCCGTTACAGCCCCGTGATACTTACAGGTTTGGAATAGTACAATATTGTATTCAGAAATACGAATCATTGCAGTTGAAAGATGAAAAAGGACTATTGTACCTGTGTAAACAACTGCATGTTACTTATGCTTCACTGCGAAGGTATTTCCTGGCAACAGTTGGTGTAACACCCGGGTATGCACAAAAAACCATCCGTTTTAAAAAAGCATTACACAAATACAGGTACAGCGGGTACAATTTTCATTATGAAGATTTCGGGTATACCGATTTTCCGCATTTTGTTAAAGATGCACGTGCGCTTACCGGTTGCAGCCCGCTGGAATTGTAAAGATCAGCCTGCCTGTTGTTTAAAAAATCCTTCAATGGTGCTGATCTCCCTGGTAAACATGGTCTTTTTTCTTTTACCGAAATACAACGTGTTTTCCATCCTGTTCAAACCTTCCCAAACCAGTTTTAGTTTGCCGGTCTGTAATTCGTTCCTGCACAGGAAGTCGGGGATGATGGCAAATCCCTTCTTGTTGCTTATGCAACGTACAATAGAACATTTGTTGGGTACAATATAATTGGGTTTAAAATCGGGGTGTGCATTAAAATTCCTGTACCAGAACTTTCTTAGATTTTCCATGTCTTCGGCAGTGCTGTACCAGATCTGTTGCTTCAGCCATGCTTCAGCTTCGCTGATCTTTTTATTTTTGATCAGTTGTTCAAATTCCGTAGTGGCCTGTTTACCGCCGCTCACCAGTACAATGGTTTCTTTAGAGAAGGGTTCGTACTGAAGATTAGCCTGGTTGCCTTTCTGCGGGGTAATGATGAGGTCTAAAGTGCCGTTATCAAGATCCTGTTGCATTGCAGGATACTCTCCAAACTTGATACTTACATTGAAAGGTAACGAAGAGATGTATTGCTCCAGTGTAAACTGGAATGTTTCCATACACATGCCAATACTGATGGTAGATCGCCCGGTGACCGAACTTTTATGGAAATGCTGTTCTGCCGATTCCAGTTTGTTTACACCATCCAGTATAAAATTGTACAGCACTTTAGCACGCTCTGTAGGAACCATTTTCCGCGCAGCCCTGTCGAACAGTTTATAGCCTACGTACGATTCCAGTGAACTGAGATGCAAGCTTACCCCCGGTTGTGAAATATACAGTATTTGTGCTGTGGTGGTCAGCGAACCGGTTTCATAAATGGTTTTAAATGTTCTGAACCATTCAAAATTGAGTATCATACATCTATTATTTTAATGATTGAAGATACAAAATTTAATAATTATAGTAATGTATGAAGCCGTGGTAGCTTTGCGCCTAAATACGCAGAAATGGAACTTTTAAATACACAAACAATACAAGATATTACGGGTACCTCTGTAAAAAAGAAACGCGGAATGCCACCGGCATTATGGGCCTTGACCATCAGCGCTTTTGCTATTGGTACTACTGAATTTGTAGCTGTTGGAATATTACCTACAGTAGCTGAAAGCCTGGGCGTAAGTATTGCGGCCTCCGGTTTACTGGTAAGTATTTATGCACTGGGTGTTGCCATTGGCGGACCTATATTGACAGTACTGACAGGTAAAATGCCGCGCAAACCATTGCTGGTAGCCCTGATGTTGTTGTTTGTGGCAGGACATATTTTTTCTGCAATGGCGCCGGGCTTTATTTCATTGTTAGTAGCAAGATTTATTTCAGGTTTTGCACATGCCACTTTCTTTGGGGTGGGGGCCACTATTGCAGCCGCACTGGTACCTGCCGATAAAAAGGCAACTGCCATTGCACTGATGTTTGCAGGGCTAACAGTAGCCATTATTGCAGGTGTGCCCATGGGAACCTTTATAGGTCAGCATTTTGGGTGGCGTGCTACTTTTATCGGGGTGGCTATACTGGGTGTTATCAGCAGTGTATTTATCATGTTGCTGGTACCGGTTACCATTGCAGGGAATAAACCGTTGCGGTTAAAAGACCAGATGAAGGTTTTACGCAATGCGCCTGTGCTTACCGTACTGGCTATTACAGCATTTGGTTATGGAGGAACATTTGTTTCCTTTACCTACCTGGCCACATTACTGGAAAAAGTAACCGGTTTTTCTTCGGGTTCGGTCAGTGTTTTATTGCTGATATATGGTGTAGCCATTGCATTGGGCAATATGGTTGGAGGAAAAATTTCCAATATCTCACCTGCGCGCATACTGATCAGGCTTTTCCTGTTGCAGGCAGCAGCGTTGCTGGTATTTTCTTTTACGGTTCATTATAAAATACCTGCGGTGATTACCATTTTCCTGATGGGGGGACTTTCCTTTGCCACTGTACCGGGCCTGCAGTTGTACGTGGTACAACTGGCAGAAAGATACCTGCCGGGTACAGAAGATATTTCATCTTCATTGAATATTGCCGCATTCAACCTGGGTGTTGCCATAGGTTCGTATGCCGGTGGCCTGGTGGTTGACTCCACCAGCCTGGGATTGCAGGCTACACCCTGGATCGGTGCATTGATCGTATTACTGGGCGCATTACTTACGGTGATCAGTTACCGGAAAAATAAACAGTAAGAATTTTTATCCGGCCCGTCAGGCAGTGTATCATAAAACTACTGCCTGGTGTGTTACAATAAACAAAAACCGTTTCCGGGAGGGGCGGTTTTTTGTTTATAACTGCAAAATGATTGGTGCGTTACTGCATCATTACCCCAACACATCCTGTAATTACTACTTCATTACCACATCATACGCGCTGTAGGGGTATAACATGATCGTTGAACAACTATTTTTACCGGGCAACGATTGCAATGTTTTCACCAAAGCCATATGTTATGTTACAATCCAGACGACAATTCATTACGCAAACCGGTTTGCTATCTGCCTCTCTTGTTTTACCGTCTTTTTTGCAGGCGGGTAATGTACACAGGTATAAACTGGGTTTACAGTTTTATACCATCCGCGATGCACTGTCTGCTGATCTGAAAGGTACGCTCAGTCAGGTGGCAGGTTTTGGATACCAGGAAGCAGAAACCTACGGGTTTGATGGTAAGCAATATTACGGTATGTCTCCCAGGGATTTTAAACAATTGATGGATGAGCACGGACTGACCACCAGCAGCGGACATTATGATGTAGATAAATATGTATTAACCGGTAAAACTCCGGATGACCTGAAGCGGTATGTGGATCAATGTATAGCTGGTGCCCATATACTGGCACAGCAATACATTGTATGGCCCTGGCTGGACCCTTCCCTGCGCAGTATAGACAATTTTAAAAGACTGGCAGAAACTTTCAATACGGTAGGAGAGCGGGTGAAAAAAGGGGGACTGACCTTTGCTTATCATAACCACGATTTTGAATTTGTGGAACAGGACGGACATACCGGCTATGAGATCATTTTGCATGAAACTGATCCTGCATTGGTAAAGCTGGAAGCTGACCTGTACTGGATGTCGAGGGCTTCCAGTATATCGCCTGTGGAGTGGTTTAAAAAACAGCCTGGTCGTTTTGTATTGTGGCATATCAAGGATATGGATAAAAAAGACCCTGACCTGCATACCACAGTCGGTGATGGAATCATTGACTTTAAAAAGATAATGTCCGCTGCGCAGCAGGCGGGTGTGCAACACCTGTTTGTAGAGCAGGGTAATAACTACGTACCGGATGCTTTGAGCTGTGTGCGTCGCAGTGCTGTGTATGTGAAGAAAGAGTTGCTTTGAAAGAACGATAGACACTGAATGCTCAACGTTAGTACAGATTGCAGGTTATAAGTGTAGGTTTTAAGGAATGCAAAACGCTGAACGCCTGACGCTGAATGCAGGTGGTAAGTTTTAAGATACAGGTTACGGCTTAGCGTGCATCTTCTTCGGACTTTTTCTTAACCGTCAAAGCATTCAACCATTTTCAAATTCTCTTTTTCCGTTTTTTGCCGGAAATGCCGTTTTGTGTTTCTTTAAACTTTTGACTTTAAACATTCCTGCTGCCCCCTGGTTCGTACCTGGCAGGTATTTCGTTCGTACTTTCTTCGTACCATCTCCGGTATTAAAGCGTACAAAATAAGGGTCTGTACCTTAGAGTAAGCAGGGAAAGATACTGGTTGGATACAAGGAAAAGGGGGAGTTGTTAAAAGCGTTGTAACAGGGGGTGTATACGCAAAGGGATTTTAAGGAATGCAAAATGCTGAATGACCGTTTTGCCTAAGGCTACTTTTTCAATATCTGTTACTGTTAGATTTTTCTTAACATATTATAAATATACCACGAAGTGGTAATTGTTCTGTGTATGCAATTCCGCAATCTTTGCATCTCTGTATTAAACCTTCATCCTTTCTCTTACCTGATCATTACCGCCGTACCATTTGCCTTATCCATTCATGTTGAGTACTGGATTGTATTTTCCTGGTATGCTGCCCGCGACCGGTAGCAACCAGTACATATAATATAACCCCTAAACCCGGCCATGCAAATAACCAAACGTTGCATACTGTTATGGCTATGCCTGTCAGTAACCTGTGTAAGCGTAATAGCACAGAAAGTTGACAGTCTTTCCGCCCTGGACCGCATAGCCGGTTTTCCTGTACGTTTCCTGGACAGGATCAATAAAAAAGCGTCCCGGCTGGAAGGAGATGTGGTAAAAAATACAGAAAAGTATCTGCAGCAACTGGCACCGGTGTTTACCAATCAGCAATATTTACTGTACCTGCAAAAAAAGCGGGTACTGGTGAGCAGTCATTAGTACCTGTTGATCATTGAAGCATTTACAGACTCTTAAACCTTTGTTATGCACCTGAACCGATCTTTAGTGAATATATATGCCCTGGTGATACTATTGTTATCGCCTGTATTAATACGGGCACAGTATTCACCGGATACCAAGATCAACTATGTGCGTACGTGGGAAGCGACAGCGCCGGAGAGCAATGCGGCGACGCTGGTAACACGTCCTTTAAAAGATGTAAAAATGGCCACGGCCTATGTGGACGGGTTGGGCCGGCCTTTACAATCTGTTTCCAGACAAGGCTCATTCCCCACAGGCGGCAGCGCCGTGGATCTGGTAAGCCCGGTAGAGTATGATGCGTTTGGCCGGGAGGTAAAAAAATATTTACCCTTTGCCGCGAACAATACCAATGGCAATACCTCCCTCAGTGATGGTGGTTTTAAACTGAACCCCTTCCAGCAGCAACCGGTGTTCGGGGCCGCCCAGTACAGCGGGGAGAGTTATTACTATAGCCAGACGGATTATGAAGCCTCGCCACTGAACCGGGTGAACAAGGTAATGGCCCCCGGTAATAGCTGGACCGGCAGTAACCGTGGGGTACAAAATAAATACTGGATCAACACGGCCACCGATGCGGTGAAGATCTGGACAGTGAGCAATGTGAGCAATGACTGGGGCACGTATAGTGTAACGGGTAACTATGCCGCCGGAGAACTGTACAAGAACGTAGTAGTAGATGAGCACGGCAAACAGGTGGTAGAGTTCAAGGACAAGGAAGGGAAGGTGATCTTAAAAAAAGTACAACTGACGGCTACAGCCGATGATG
>LGYU01000022.1 GCA_001302245.1 Chitinophagaceae bacterium PMP191F | reverse complement strand
GGTACATCAAAACAGCAGGCTGCATTTAATACTGCTTATTCCGGGCGTGGGTTTCGGATTTCTCCCTTCGGTCGAAATGACGGGACGCCGTGGTGGCAGGCATGTTTCCAACCGGTGACGAGGGCTGCCCGTATTAGAATAACAGGGTACTATCAAAACAGCAGGCTGCATTTAATGCTGCTTATTCCAGGCGTGGGTTTCGGATTTCTCCCTTCGGTCGAAATGACGGGGCGCCGTGGTGGCAGGCATGTTTCCAACCGGTGACGAGGGCTGCCCGTGTTAGAATGACAAGTCACTACTAAAACGGGTATGTTACTAATCAGCTACAGAGACTACCAGGGGTTAAAACAACAAAAGCCCCTTGCGGGGCTTTTGTACTCAAAACGCTGAAGTGTATTAGTGCTTACCCTTCAGGGCTTTGTTAATCACTGTTACGGAATCAAGATGTTTCTGCAATGTGGGCAGTGTTTCTGAAGCAAATGTTTTCAGGTCTGCGTCTTTCAGGTTCTGTGATGCTTTCATAAATGCGTCTACGTCTTTTTTATGGTCATCTTCCATCATGCTGATATATGCTTTGTCAAAATCATGTCCTGTTTTTTTCTGCAGATCGTCATAATGTTTGCGGGCATCGGTTCCCATGCTATCGGGCAGGGTAATGTTTTTGGACATTGCCAGACTTTTCAATTTATCATTGGCAGCCGTATGATCGGTTACCATCATTTCTCCAAAGCTTTTTACACGTTTGTCCACTCCTTTTTGCTGCGCCAGTTTACCCAGGGCCACTTCCATCATACCGCCATTGGCTGCTTCCACTGCAAAATCGGCGGCATCCTTATCCACCGCCATTGCCATAGAATCATTTCTTGATTTTACTGCATTTGAATCTTCAGCCTGTTTTACGCTGTCCTGGTTACCGCTGTCGTTACAGGCAATTACTGAAACGCCTGTTGCCAGGCAAATGGCCATCACAATCTTGTTCATAGTTTCCGTGTTTTTAGGTTAGTTAACAACATTAATAATCTGCCCAGTACCTAAAAAAACCAGGCCATCAACCCTGCCGCGTGGCTGCATTTTGTCTGTGGGGTAAAAAATCAGCAGCCGACATATGTACTCAATCTCTTCAAACCAAATACAATAACATACATATCAACCATTTGCAGATTTTATTTAAAATTTACCCACAAATAAAACAATCCCATTTTCAGCCACAGTATTGCGGATTATTATCCCTGTATTAATATGTATTTTTAAATGATTGGAAGACGGGCAAACAAACAGAAACACTATATTTGCGCCCTAAATGGACGAAATAGTTATGAGCAACAGAACGTTTACAATGATTAAGCCGGATGCAATGAAAAATGGTCATGCCGGTGCTATCCTGAATCATATTATTAAAGCCGGTTTCCGTGTTGTGGCACTGAAACAAACAAGGCTGAGCGCTGAGAAAGCCGGTGAATTTTATGCTGTTCACAAAGAAAGACCCTTCTATGGTGAACTGGTGGAGTTTATGAGCAGCGGTGTTATCATTGCAGCAATACTGGAAAAAGACAATGCAGTGGCTGATTTCCGTAAAGTGATTGGTGCTACCAATCCCGCCCAGGCTGATGAAGGTACTATCCGTAAATTATATGCTACTTCCGTAGGCGAAAACGCTGTACACGGTAGCGACAGCGATGAAAATGCAGCTATCGAAGGCAGCTTTTTCTTCAGTGGCCTGGAACAGTTTTAACCAAAGCTTTTTCATATATAAAAATGCCCCAGGCTTACGCTATGGGGCATTTTAACATAAAAGACTATCTGTTAGCTTATTACAAAACTTATTTGATATTTAATTTTTTAAAGGTTTTACAGTATATCCTGCTTTTTTCAGCAAGCTGATCACGCCATTATCGCCCGGTAAATGTCCTGCGCCTACTGCAAACAAAGCAGATTTATCATTCATGATCTCCGGCATCTGCTTTACCCAATTGCGGTTACGACTGTATACCAGCAGGTCGAGGTATTCTTCCAGTCCGGGGTCACTTTTATGGATCAGTTCGTCCATATATTGCAGATCCTGTTTTTTATAGGCATCCACCATCTGCAGGTTCACCTTTTTATAGTTGCCCAGGCTATCAATATACTGAACCAGTTCTTTTGCCTGTTTCTGGTAAGGAATACTATCGAACAGACCTGCCTGGAATTTCATGGTTTCCAGTCCTTCTATGTCGCGGGAATACTTGCGGGCTTCATCCATGATCCTTTCTTCCATACCATTTTTCTTTTCACAGTCCATCAGTTGTTCGCTGATCAGTGCAGTTACCAGGTATGGTTTAAACCGGTTCAACATAAATGCCGGTAATGGGAATTTGCTGTTTTTAAAATAGTTTTCAACCCTTGCATATTCTTCTTTGGTCACCAGGTCCGACAGCTTTACGCCATCATTCATACGCAGGTAATCAATAGCCCCCATTACCTCCTGCTTGTTGTCCATATCCAGTTCCAGGTATACAACATCAGTTTTTTTAATAATATCTTTCAACCCATCGCTCATACGTGCGTCGTCTGCACACAGTATATGCATAGTACCAAACAGGTACGAGGGTTTGGCCAGTCCGTTTCCACTGATCTCCCACAAAAGGGTGTTTGATATATTGTTTTTTTGTGTATTTGCAGGATCTGCCTGCCGGGTGGATACGGCCTTTTTAGTGGTAGCGGGCTGGGCAGCGCAAACACCGGCCAGTAACAAACAGCTAAAAACCCAGGAAAATCTGGTCACGAACATGTTCAGGTGCTTTTTAACGTTTATCCGGGCAAATTTTTATTATTTTGCTGACGTTATTATTTTCCGCAGCATGGTGCGCCCGGCTAGATAACAAAACTACTCTGCGGGAACGACATATACTAAAATATCCTTTTGGGAACACTACAGCCCTTAACTAAAACAAACAGGTTACTGTTTCTATATATTTAAACCCCTTGAACAAAGCCCAGAACCATGAAACTGTTTTTGCTGAGTTGTATTTTCTCGGTATTAAGTCTGCTTACCGTTGCCCAAACCAAGGTTCCTGATTTTGGAATTATTACCGATGAGGAACAGAAACTGAAAGAATGTTCCTTCGACCCTGAAGCGGACGCCATTATTATTTTTGACAAAGCTATTGCCGACCACAACGGCGACCATAACCTGGTTACCACGCGCAGGATCCGTATGAAGATCCTGAAAGAAAAAGGCATCAGGCGTGGTAATATCGAGATCTATTATTACAGTAAGGAAGATTTTGAGAACATCAGCGATATACAGGCCAGTGTTTATAATTTCAATGAAACAGGGTTGCTTTTTACCCAAACGGTGGCGCCTGCTTCTGTATTCAGGCAAAAACTGAACGAACGTGTTTCTGTAGTGAAATTTGCCATTCCCGATGTAAAAGTGGGCAGCATCCTGGAATACCAGTATGTAAGCACCATGAAACATTATGGCGGACTGGATGACTGGTCGTTCCAGAGCGATATTCCCACCATGCTCAGCAGTTACTACCTCACTATTTTACCCAATTCAGAATTTGCTTACCAGGTGTATAAAAGAAGCGATCTGCCAATTGTGGTAAAACCCGATAAATATGAAGGCAAAATATTGTTTGAAATGAACAACATTGCCGGTTTACGCGATGAGCCTTTTATGGATTCACGCCGCGACTATGTGCAGCGTGTGCAATTCCAGCTTTCGGGTTACCAGGGTATGTTTGGCAGCCGTATGCGCTATATGACCACCTGGGATGAACTGGGTCGTGAACAGATGAGCAGTCCATACCTGGGTCAACAACTGAGTAAAAACCTTTCCGGAACCAGCGAATTGCTGAACACTGTAAAAACAATACCTGATCAGTACCGGAAAATGAAGATCATTTATGAATTTGTCAACAAAACCATGAACTGGAACGGTTATGACAGTCGTGGTTCTTCAGACGGTATTAAAGATGCCTGGGATAAACGCAAGGGTACCAGCGGAGAGGTGAACATGATCCTGATCAACCTGCTGAAATCGGCCGACCTGGACGTATCTCCCCTGCTGGTGAGCAAACATGGCAATGGAAAGATCAACAGCAATTATCCGTTTATTGACCAGTTCAATTGCGTTATGGCCTATGTTACCATTGGTGAAAAAACGTATGTGCTGGATGCTTCCGACTATACACCTCCCGACCTGATACCGCTGAGCGCTATCAATACCGATGCATTCATTGTAAGCCGCAAACGCAGTAAAGGCAGCATCATCAGGCTGGAAGACAATGCACACATGAATAAAAATCTGGTAGCTGTAATGGCCAGGGTAAATACAACCGGTGCGATGGATGGCAACGCTTCTGTTTACAGCTACGATTATTCACGCCTGCAACGGTGCAAGGATTACAACCTGCGTCAGAAAACCTATACAGAGAAATATTTTACCGGTCCTTTTCCTGAAATGAAACTGGACAGTTTGCAGATGGAGAATATTGACAACGATTCCCTGCCCCTGTCACAACATTTCCTGTTTTCACTACCAGCTAATGTGAGTGGAGATTACACCCTGATCAATACCAACCTGTTCAGTGGCTTTGAAAAGAACCCCTTCATTTCGGACGTCCGTTTCAGCAATGTGGATTACAACTGCCGGCAGAACCATGTAATCAGTCTAAATATTGCTATTCCTGATAACATGGAACCGGAAGCCCTGCCCAAAAACCTGCGACTGATTATGCCGGATACCAGCGTTACTTTTTCGCGTGAAATAGCGCGTTCGGAACACATGTTATCTATTCGCTACAAAATAGACCTTATGCACAGCATTTTTACAGCCGACGAATACCCCTATCTGAAAGAATTCTATAAAAAAATGATCGGCATCCTGAACGAACAAATTGTATTACGGAAGAAACAATAACCCTTAAACCCATGAGACATTTATTCACCTTAGTGTATTTATTATTGGCTGGCGCAATGCTTTCGGCGCAGGGCATTGGTAACAGCCTGCAATTGTATTCGGCCTACACCATTCCCGACAGCCTGAAAAAAGACGCGGATGCCGTTTACCGGCTGGATGAGTCGGTAGTAGACGTTCAGTCTGCGGCAAAGTATGTTCAGACCACACACCAGGTAATTACCCTGCTGAACAAAGATGCAGCCCATCACCTGTATCAACGCCACTTCTTCAATAAGCAAACCAAGGTGGAAGATGTAGAAATAAAACTGTACAACTCCTTTGGTGTAGAGATCAAGAAATACAAAAAGAAAGACTTTGAGGTCAGCAGCTATGATGACCGCATGTCGCTGTTTACAGATGCCGGGATCATGACACTGGACATTCCTGCCCAGACATATCCCTGTACCATTGAGATCACTACCGAAGAACGTATAAGCGGACATATCATTTTACCTTCTTTTTATTTTGGCGGTTCCGGTGAAGCATCGCAACAGGCACGCTACACCATCAGGATGCCCCAGAACATGGATATCCGTCATCGTGTTCAGAACATTGAACTAAAACCGGCCATCACTACCCAGAACAATATCAAAACCTATGTATGGGAAGTGAAAAACCTGGTAGCCCGTCGTGCGGAATATGGTGGCTATGAAAGCCGTAATTATGCGCCCAGGGTGGAAATAATACCACTTGCATTTGAATACGATGGTTATCCCGGCAACTTTACATCCTGGAAAGACTTTGGTGAATGGAACTATAAATTGTACGAGGATGCCAACCCGTTTACACCAGCCCGTGCAGAACAGATCAAAGCTTTGGTAGCTACCTGCAAAGATGACCGCGAAAAAATAAAAGTACTGTACAATCACCTGAAGCAAACCATGCGGTACGTGAGCATTCAGTTGGGTATCGGCGGTTTTAAACCTTTTGCGGTATCGTTTGTGGATGAAAAGAAGTATGGCGATTGTAAAGCGCTGACCAATTACATGCGCTATATGCTGAAAACCGTTGGCATCAAATCATACCCGGCCCTGATCAACGGAGGTGCTTCCAAAGCTCCTGCTGATCCTGCTTTTCCGGCTGATCCGTTCAATCACGTTATTCTGTGCATACCACAGGGTAAAGATTCCGTATGGCTGGAATGTACCAGCAATATCAGTGAAACCGGTTTTCTGGGCAATTTTACCGAAAACAAAAATGCACTGCTGCTCACTGAACAAGGTGGCATACTGGTACCAACCCCCAGAAGTAACAGCAGGAACAATATACTGACCACCAAAACAGTGGTTTCTCTGAATAAGGAAGGCGAGTCAGCCATCCAGTCGTCTATTTACTGCACCGGCGATTTCTGGGAAACCTATCATTACATTACACAACTGGAACGCGAACGCCAGAAAACATTTTTTGTAAATGCCCTGAATTACAAATCACCCGATGAGTTCCGTTTCACTGCAGCAGGCGATTCTGCTACCGGCAAATTGTTCCGGCTTAGCCTGGCATACGAGCAATTGTTCGATTTCCGCTCCGGCAACAAATTGTTCTTCCGTCCGCGGGTGAATAAAATATGCGATGAAGATCTGAAATTGAATAATGAACGCAAAACAGATTACCTGTTTGATTTTCCTTATGAAAAAACAGATACTACTGTATATGTGTTGCCTGCAGGATTCAGTCTCGGCAATCTTCCTGCCACGAAGGAGATCAGCACCGCTTTTGGTTACTACAAAAATGAGGTGATCAAAAATGAACAGCGCAATGAAGTGATCATTGTATCTCAGCTTTCTTTAAAAAAGCACATCATTGCTCCTTCAGAGTATATACGCGTTGCCGATTTTATTAAAGAAGTGAACAAAAACGAAGCAGAAAAACTGATCATTCTTACCGACTGATCACGCTGACCATTTCTGCATTAACATTTTTACCCTTAAACACCGATAATGAAAAAATTAATCATTGTAACCTTACTTATGCTGCCCGCTATGCTGTTGCTGGCGCAGCGCGATAAAGAAATCCCGGCCTTTGGCAAAGTAGAACCAGCCGAACTGCAAATGAAAGAATGCAATATTGATAAAGAAGCGGATGCCATGGTGCTGGTAGATTATGGCGATATTACCTACCAGAAAGGTACCTTGTCGCTGTTTGCAATGAAGAAAGAGATCCGCAGACGTATTAAGCTGTTCCGTGAAAGCTCGTTTGACCTTGCCAACATCAAGCTGTATTATATCAGCGACGACCGTTATGAAAAAGTACTGGACCTGGACGCCTATACCTACAACCTGGATGCCAACGGTAAAGTGGTGGCTACCAAAGTAGAAAAAAAGAACATCTTTAAACAAAAGGCCGATGCCAGCCACTCCTCTATCACATTCACCTTTCCCGATATTAAACCAGGCACCATTATCGAGTATCAATACACAGTGATCCGTGAAACTTCTGATCACATTGATCCCTGGATATTCCAGGACCGTATTCCTACCAGGATCAGCTCATTCCGTATTGCCATTCCGGAATACTTCCAGTTTACCACCAGTAAACACATTAGCCTGCCGGTAGAGGCCAAACAGGATGAATACCGTGGAAGTGTATCCAACGCCAGTGGCTCACTGGAATACAAAAACCAGGAGTTTACCTATAAGATGCGCAACATTCCCGGGCTGAAGTTTGAGCCTTACATGGGTGCTGCCGGTGATTACCTGCAGCGGGTTGAATTTCAACTGGCGCAGATCATCTACCCTGACCACAGTGTAAAAGACTTCCGCAACACCTGGCCCAGGCTGGCTACCTCGCTGATGGAAAGCGATTATTTTGGCGCCCAGATCAAAAAGAATATTCCCAAAGGTGATGAGCTGACCAAGCAACTGGCTAAGGCAGCCACACCCACTGATAAACTGTTCGCTATTTTCCGCTATGTACAACAATACATGGAATGGAACGGCGTGAATGATTTTTATTGTGAAAGTGTAAAGGATTGTTGGAGCAAACGTTCTGGCTCTTCCGGTGATATCAACTTCATTTTACTGAATCTGCTGAAAGACGCCGGTATTGAATCATACCCCATTTTAAGCAGCACACGTACCCATGGACAGGTATTTTCAGCCTATCCTTTCCTGAAACAATTTAACAAACTGCTGGTGTTTGCACAGATCGGCAACAAGCCTTATATACTTGATGCTACTGACAAGTATAACCCACCCGGACTAATTCCGCACGATGTGATAGGCACAGAGGCATTCCTGGTAGATAAAGACAATCCAGGTTTTGTAACCTTATGGGATGGCCTTAGCCAGAACAAACAGTATGTGATCATGAATGCCCTTGTCAGCGAACAGGATTCTCTGTCGGGCGAAGTATCACTGACCAGTTTTGATTATGCCAAAAACCCGCGTATCAGAAGCCTGAAACAAAGCAAGGAAAAATTCATCAGCAGCTATCTTACTGCCAACCAGAGTAACCTGCATGTGCAGGACCTGGAAGTAGTGAATGATGAGGTAGACTCTCTTCCGTTAGAGCAGAAATTTAAATTTTCACAGCCTGTCAGTTCATCCGGTGATTATAAGTTTGTAAACCTGAACCTGTTTACCGGGCTGGAAAAAAATCCTTTTGTACAGGATCTGCGTCAGACCAATATTGATTTTGGCTGCAACCAGTATTATATGCTGGTAGGTAATATCAATATTCCGGAAGGTTATACGTTTGAAGATCCTCCCAAGAACATGACCATGATCATGCCCGATACCAGTATTATCTTCAAACGGGTATTACAGGTAAACGGCAACACTCTCGGATACCGTATTATACTGGAATTTAAACGCCCGGTGTATGCAGCAGAGGAATACGATGCCTTTAAAGAGTTCTATAAAAAACTGTTCACGCGATTGAATGAGCAGATCGTGTTTAAGAAGAAAGCGTAACAAGTGATAAGTTGTAGTTGTAAGTTATAGGTTGCTGCAACTTTCTGATAAAATAAGGTCGCGACTGCATGGCGGTCGCGACCTTAATATTGTTACTTATAATTTACTACCAATAACCTACAACTTACCAGCTACTGCTTCTTCCCCATACATCTGATCTTTGAACTTTAAAGAAGGCGATGGAAGGAAAGCGCCGATATCCAGGTCGTTCCATTTGGCATCTACAGCAGCTATTGTAGCATCATCTGCCACGATAATATTCGGCCAGTCGCGCTGAAAACCGTCCAGCTCTTTGGTTTTGATAGTGCCATCCAGGCCCATACAGGCCCATGTTTTCCCTTTCTGTGTACGGGCAGGTTGCTGAAACAGGATATTATCGCGTTTGGGATCAAGATTATTGCAGAAACGCCACAATGCAACCGTCAGCTCATGTGCATCTACCGTATGTTCAACATACAGTATCATTTTCACACCTTCTACCTGTTCAATGGTGCTGCAGATATTTTCGTGCAGACTTCTGATATGTCCTCTTTTGTTCTTTTCCACCGATATCATCAGGCAGGCAATATCCTGTGCCAGTAATGCCGTATTTACAGCTTTAATCTCAGGAAATGCTGCTATCAGCGCTTTTTCTATTGCTGCGCCGGATTGCAATGGTGTGTTCAGCAGATCAAATGCATCATCCGTTTCCTCTTCCCACTTGCGGGTACCATCAATACACATTTTACCGCCAAACCCCAGTTTACTGCAACTGTGGTCCAGCACATCCATAGGGCCCTGTGAAAAATAAATATCCGTAGCAGGGTTCATATTGCGGAAAACGTATTGCGACAGTGCTTTATAATCCTGGATCTTCACCTTTTCATCGGCCAGCACCAGTATTTTGTTGAACATCATCTGTCCTGCTCCCCACATAGCATTCATTACTTTCAGTGCCTGTCCTGCATATTCTTTCTGGATCTGAGCAATCACCAGGTTGTGGAACACGCCTTCCACCGGCATATCCATATCGATCATTTCAGGCACCATGGCCATTTTGATCGGCGCCAGGAAAATACGTTCAGTGGCTTTTCCCAGCCAGGCATCTTCCTGCGGGGGTATACCTACAATTGTGGCGGGATATACCGCATTCTTTTTATGTGTAATGGCAGTGATATGAAATTTCGGGTACCAGTCGGGCAAGGAATAATAACCCGTATGATCTCCAAAAGGGCCTTCCCACAACAAATCATCATTGGGATCAACATAGCCTTCTATAATAAAATCAGCATCAGCAGGCACTTCTATTTCCGGCTGTGTAATACATTTCACCAGTTCTACTTTTTTCTTGCGCAGAAAACCGGCCAGCATGTATTCATCAACATTTTCCGGTAAAGGAGCTGTGGCAGAATAAGCATAAGCAGGATCTCCCCCCAGCGCTACAGCTACCGGCATTTTTTTACCTAATTTTTTATATTCATTGAAATGCCTGGCGCTTACTTTGTGTTTATGCCAGTGCATGCCTGTCAACGCAGGTCCAAATACCTGCATACGGTACATGCCTACGTTGCGTGCCTGTGTATTGGGATCTTTGGTATGAATAACGGGCAGGGTCACAAACGGGCCACCATCTTTGGGCCAGCAGGTAATAACGGGCAACTGTGTTATATCAGGATTGCTCAGCACCACTTCCTGGCATTCTCCCCTGCCGCTTTTTACTTTCGGCATCCAGGATGCAAACTGTCCCAGTTTGGGCAACAGCTTCAGTTTGTCCATGATGCTTTCTTTAGGAGCGGACAACAGTTTGAAAAGGTCTTCTATTTCACGGGTAATATCATCCAGGTGCTCAACGCCCAGCGCCAGGCACATCCGGCGTTCGCTGCCATAAGCATTCATCAATACAGGAAAAGGATATCCTGTATTTTCAAATAACAGGGCTTTGCCACCACCCGGGGTTTTGCTGATACGGTCTGTGATCTCTGCTATTTCCAGCCTGGGATTTACGTATGTTTTAATACGGAGCAACTCACCGGCCTGTTCTAATGTATCAATAAAATGCTGCTGGTTTTTATATGCCATGCTGTTCTTCAATTATACTGCAAAAGTAAGCCAGAAAAAGTAAAGTGCAGGAAACATGGAAAGAAGCGTACAACGCAGTACGGTTGTGTGTTTACAAGGACAAAAAACAACATCGCTGTACAAAACATTTTCTCTTGTTACTATGGAGTTTGTTTTTGTGCAGCGATGTTAAAGAATATAAAAGCGGAAATAACAGATCAATGGCGTAAAGTAATGCTGATTCGGGCTGGTGATACGCCCGCCGGGGAAAGAACCCTGGCTGGTGTTTGGCCAACTGTTTAATTCAACGAAATGACATTACAACCTATCCCCTCACCCATTGTACTTTCTCTGCCACAGGTTTGCGTTTGCCGGAAGCGGATGGCACCCGTACATAACCCATGTAAAAGAATCCCATGAACAGGTCTTCCGCACCCAGGTTGAACAGGGGTTTTGCTTCTTCAATAAAGGTAATGCCCCCGGTACTCCAGTAACCACCAATGCCGTATGCAGATGCGGTAAGATAGATATTCTGTACAGCACAGGCCACTGCGGCAATTTCTTCCATTACCGGCAGGCTGGGATCAGGATGGCAGCCTATGGCAATGATATGTGAACATTGCTGCGGTAGCACCAGCATCTGCTCATATTTGGGTTGTTTGAATTTCGGACCCGCAAATTCCTTATAAATAGCAGCTTGTTTTTCGGCCAATACCTGCAGTCCGGCACCCGTAAATACGGTAAAACGCCAGGGTTCAGACAGTTTATGTGTAGGTGCCCAGTTGGCATTTTCAAGGGCTTGTTCAACAATTTCGTCAGGGATTACCTTTCCGGGTTCAAATTGCTGTGTAAAAACGCTTCTGCGGGTTCTGATCAGTTGATTGATCGCTTCTGTATTAAAAGGTGTTGTCATATTTCCGTGCTGAAAGATCAAAAAATTATAGATGACGCAAAGATAGGTAAATAGTGCAGGGACAAATGCAGGATAGCCTGAGGGCTTATTTACTTATTAACTGTCACTTTTTAACAAAAACCAACGCCATTTGTTATTAAACATATAAAAAACCGGGTAACTTTAACAGGAGGTTCGATTAATGGTGATGTATATGAAATACCTGCTGATCGTAGCATTATTACTACCCGGTGTTAACAGCATGGCCGTATCTTCTGACAGACTGGATAGTCTGCTGCAAAACCGTGATTTTTTTAAACTACGCGATGAGTTGCAGCACAGACAGTACAAAAAGCTTTCTGACGCCCGTAAATTATACTACCTGGCATTTGTCCATAACTTTTTTCATAACCTTGAGTTGTCCAGCGAGGAGATCACACAGGTATACAACAAACACATCCGCGAGTTTTCTGATAAAGAAATGAGTTCACTGCTTTCCAAGCAGATTGACAATCATATTAAACTCTATCAATACCGTCTTGCACATGAAGTAAGCCAGCTAATGCTCACCCGGTACACAGATGTATTGTCGGCTGAAGAAAAAGAAGAGATCATGAATGCCGATGCTATCTGGAAAGGCTTGCAGAATGTACCACCGCAACAAGCCATTATTGATAATACTACCCGTATTGCCGGTAAACGTGATATGGCACGCCTGCTAAACATTCCTGTACAATTTGGTGACAGTACTTTTCTGTTTGTATTTGATACCGGTGCCAATATCTCTGTGATCAGTGAAACCTACGCGGCCAAAAGCAATCTGCAACTGCTGCATACCCGTTTTAAAGTGCGCGCCATTACCGGTCTGCAGGTTACGGCCGATCTGGCAGTGGCCAAATCGCTGAAGCTGGGCACTATTACACTCAACAATGTGGTGTTTATGGTATTTCCGGACAGTGCCCTGTCTTTTCTGAATGGCGTTTATAAAATTGATGGCATTATCGGCTTCCCGGTGATAGAACAGTTGCAGGAAGTACGCATTGGTAAAAACGATACCATTACCATTCCCCGTGACGCCACTAAAAACAGCATTGGCAATTTTGGTATTGACGGACTGGTTCCTGTACTGAATACCGTAGTGAACGGCGATACGCTGGCATTTACATTTGATACCGGTGCCCAAACCACTGCGCTGAACCAGCCCTACTACAGAAAATATCAATCCACTGTTACACAGAACGGTACTGCTTTTGAATTGCGTGAAGGTGGTGCAGGCGGCACTCATCATACTACCGCTTACCGTTTGCCTTCGGTAACCTTTAACATCAACGGACTACAGACCACGGTAAAAAATATAGCGGTAAAAACAGTACATGCAGGCAGTACTGACAAATTTTATTATGGCAACCTCGGACAGGATGTAATGACCCAGTTCCGCGAAATGATCATCAATTTCCGATATATGTATGTGTTGTTTGAGAAGAAGTGAGGTGCATGCTAATTTGAAAATGGTTATGAGCAGAGATAAGGCCGGAAGTCTGAAAAGGCCAAGAGGCAATGGATAGCCGCGGGTGCATACGGATAGGAAAAGGCTGACAGATTAATCAGGAATTGGGGAATTGCAAAACCAGCAACCAGAAACACGTAACCCGGAACTGTTTTCACGCGCTCTACTCCAGGTACGCGCCTGTTACGGCATCGCCTTCTACTTCCACATAAATATGTTCCAGTAAAGTAGTTGCTACAGATAGTCCCACATAATCGGTTTTAACGGGGAAGGTTTTGTGCGTTCTGTCAACCAGTGCCAGTGTTTGTATCTTTTTAGGATGAAAGGCCAGGAATGGTTTCATAGCATACAACAGGGTTTTACCGCTATTGGCCACGTCATCTATCAAAATGATCACTGTATTATTAAAATCAACTGTGGCGCTAAGGTTGATCTCTTTGGGATTTCTTTTATCCAGGGAAAGATGGATCAGTTCAGTAGAAAATGGCGCAATGGATTGTAGTAATTGTTGCACAGTAGCGGCAATAACACTGCCATTGTCGCGGATACCGGCCAGGATAATATGTTGCTCGTCCAGGTTACTTTCAACAATCTCATAGGCCATCCGTTGCAATTTCCGGGCTGCGGTGTCTTTATCTAATATATAATTCCTGGTCATGCCGTAATTTTTGTCCAAAGCTAATAGCTGGCTGGCAATAAACCAATATGGAGATGCGGGAGGATGTTATAATTTGCAGGTAATGCAGAACGCCTAACGCCGAATACATCGGCGGGCAAAATACAAGTTGCGGCTTTGCGTGGTTCTTTCTTCCGGACTTCTTCTCAACAATCAAACAATCCAACCATTAAGCCATCCCTTCTCAGTATCAAATTTTCAAATCAGCTCATTTTCAAATTCCCTCATTATCAAATGCTCTCTATCCCCCGGTTCAGGCAAATCGCTTATCTTAGCAGCCATCAATTGTTTAGTACATGATGTACCTGCAACAAATATTGTTTCTGGCTGCTGCCTGTCTGGCCATCTGGCTGTTTGCAAAAAAAGCCGGAGCTATCCGCCGGAATATTTTACTGGGAAAGGATGAGGCGTATAATGATCATCCCGGTGAAAGATGGAAAAACCTATTGCTGCTGGCATTTGGTCAGAAAAAGATGTTCCGCAATCCACTGGTAGCTGTAATGCACTTTGTGGTATATGCAGGCTTCGTGATCATCAATATTGAAGTACTGGAAATATTTATTGATGGGGTTGCAGGCACCCACCGCATTTTTGCCGGGCTGCTGGGAGGTTTTTATATTTTCCTGATCAACGCCTTTGAGTTGCTGGCATTGGGTGTATGGCTGGCCTGCGCCATTTTCCTGGTACGCAGGAACATCCTGAAGTTAAAACGCTTTATCAGTCGCGACCTGGACGGCTGGCCCCGCAGCGACGCCAATTATATTCTGTTTACCGAGATCATCCTGATGAGCCTGTTCCTGCTGATGAATGCATCAGACACGCTGCTGCAACAACAGGCATACGGTCATTATGGTGAACATATTACCGGCAATTTTGTGGTATCACAATACCTGCAGCCATTACTGGCCGGCCTGAGCGTAAAAGGACTGGTAGTAGTGGAGAGGATCTGCTGGTGGCTGCATATAATGGGCATTTTTGCTTTTCTGAATTACCTGCCCTATTCCAAACACCTGCATATTCTGCTGGCTTTTCCCAACGCCTATTATGCACGCCTGTGGCCCGAGGGTAAAATACGTAACATGGTATCCATACAAAACGAAGTATTGTATGCCATGCAACCGGAATTAGCACCAGCCGAAGCAGCAGCCCCCGATAAATTCGGAGCCAAAGACGTTATGGATCTGAGCTGGCGCAACCTGCTGGATGCCTATAGCTGTACAGAATGTGGCCGATGCAGTGCTGCCTGTCCCGCTACACAGACCGGCAAATTATTATCCCCCCGTAAGATCATGATGTCTACCCGCGACAGGCTGGAAGAAGTAGGTAATAATATCAATCAAAACGGAGAGTTTAAGGACGACGGAAAAACATTGTTACATAACTACATCACTACCGAAGAGCTGCGCGCCTGCACTACCTGTAATGCATGTGTGCAGGAATGCCCGGTAAGCATCAGTCCGCTGGAGATCATTCTTGAATTACGCCGTTCACTGGTGATGGAAGAAAGCAATGCTCCGCAGGAATGGAACGTGATGTTTGGAAATGTGGAGAACAACTTCGCTCCCTGGAAATTCAGTCCGGATGACAGAGATAAATGGGCACAGGAGATGGCGGGTTAGAGTTGGAAGTGTTAAGTTGCAGTTTTTAAATTGAATGCTGAACGTCCGGGAACAGGTGTTGGCTGTAAGGTATTAGCTTTTAGCAATTACTGGATGGATGGATGATTATATTGTTCGATTGCTATGGCTGGTATCAACGGGCACTCACAATGCACCATGCCCACGCACGTTTCAGCATTTCCAATGCGTGGCACATTAACTACTCTTCTTTTTTTCCCATGGCAGCCAGTTTCATTTTGCGGGCAGTTTCGTGTCCAAGGTATTTTTCGATTCTTTTTTCAGCGATATAGATGACGGGGGTGAGTAAAATGGCCATGGTAAATTTGTAGATATAATTTACACAGCAAACGGCCAGTACCAGTTGCCAGCTCCATCCTTTGCCCAGCTTAAACGCAATAAACAACACGATAAAACTGTCTACCAATTGTGATACCAGTGTTGAACCTGTAGCTCTTAACCACATCTTTTCATCGCCGGTTACTTTTTTAATACGGTGAAATACGGTTACATCCACAATCTGGCTTACCAGGAAGGCCGCAAGACTTCCGAAAATGATCCACATTCCCTGTCCGAAGATCACATTGAACGCATTGTCCATATTAGGAACACCATCCTGTACAGAACTGCCATACCAGAAATCGGCAGGAGGAACTTCAATAGCCAGGTAAAACATCAGGAAAGCATATGAAATAAGTGCTACAGCGGTATAGGAAATACGACGCACCGCCCTGGGTCCATAGTATTCATTCACAATATCCGTCATCACAAACTCCAGCGGCCACAGTATTACCCCACAGGTCAGGTTGAAGGAAAGGTCTTTTTGCCCGAAAAAGGAAAAATGTACCGGCGATACCCCAAATAGTTTTTCCAGTGAAAATATCTTGCCCCCGATACATTCGGCAATCAGCGCGTTGGCAACAAAAAAGGCGGTAAATGACAAAAATAATTTAGTAGGCTTATCCTTCAGTATATTATGGATCATTTAAGAATCAGTATTAACTGGGCGATGAAAAAAAGGAAATTAATAATAAATAGCCAATATGGAAACGTTGTACCTGTTACCTTTTTGCGCAACAGCATCACAACGGCCACCAGTGAGGTTAAACAATTCAGTATAATGGCAAGTCCTACTCCCAGCACAATGATGGAGGATGCAATTTGGCCCTGTTGCAGACCCGGTGCAGCGCGCATAAACCAGGTAAGCACAAAACAGACATTACAAATAAAAGCCACACGTGCGAAAAATATTAATTTCTGCATATATCAACTTGCTGTAAAATTGCATTATTTTGCCCATTCTATTAACCAGTTAAGATATAATGAAAAAGACTCTGCTGCAACGTCTTACGCCACATGCCCTGGCCATTGGTATTTTTTTAGTGATTTCCTGTGTTTACTGTCTGCCAGCCTTAAAAGGATTGGTGGTAAACCAGTACGATATGCTGGGAACCATTGGTGCCAAACAGCAATCAGTTGAATTCCAGGAAAAACACGGGCACCTGCCTTTATGGACCAATAGCGTATTCAGCGGTATGCCTGCTTACCAGATCGCTATCGGCTCTAAATATAATATTTCACTTACCTGGGCGCATTACATCTTTACCCTGTTCCTACCCTCTCCCGCCAGCTTGTTCTTCCTTTGCTGTATCAGCTTTTACATACTCTGTATGGCCATGCGGTTACGCCCATGGATAGGTATTTTCGGAGCACTGGCCTATGCCTTCTGTTCGTATAACCCTATACTGGTTGAAACAGGACACGTAACCAAACTGGCTGCCATGGGATATGCACCCGCAGTACTGGCAGGTATTGTGTGGCTGGCCCAGCGAAAATATTTCCTGGGATTTGCAGCAACCCTGTTATTCGGTACCCTGATGATCAATCAGAACCACGTACAGATCACTTACTATGTATTTCTCATTATAGGCTGTATGGCCGTAGCTTATGCCATACATACCATCCGGCAAAAACAGATCAAACACCTGCTGATAGGTGGTTCGCTGGCAGCTGTGGCACTGGCCATCGGGTTGCTTTCCTTCTCAGTGATACTGTTGCCCAATAACGAATATGCCAAAGAAACCATGCGTGGCGGCCGTTCAGAACTGACACCTGAAAAGGACAGCACCCAGCAAAAAGCACAGGCCAGCCTGAATACTGATAAAAACAAATCAAAAGGCGGCCTGGATAAAGATTATGCCTTCCAGTGGAGCTATGGCATTGGTGAAACCACTACGCTGGCAGTAGCCGCTTCCCGTGGTGGTGGCAGCGGAGCTGCTGAACTGGGTGAAGACAGCCATTCACAGGAAGCTTTACAGGAATCACAACTGCCTCCGCAGGCGGCCAATTACCTGTACCAGCGCGCCATGTCTACCTACTGGGGTGATCAGCCTTTTACTTCCGGTCCTGTATACTTTGGCGCCATTATATGCATGTTGTTCATTGCCGGTTTGTTTGTAGTACGTGGCTGGCATCTTGGCTGGCTTGTAGCAGCTACGGTGATCGGTATCGTATTATCATGGGGAAGACATTTCCCTTCTATTAACTATTTCCTGTTCGATCATCTTCCTTATTACAATAAATTCCGTGCACCCGCCATGGCATTGGTGATACCACAGATCACGATGGTACTGGTGGCCTGTATGAGTTTGCAGCAGATATTCTATGGCAATATTGCCAAACCTGAACTGCTGAAAAAACTGAAGTTTGCAGGTATTGGTGTAGGTGCACTGATAGTAATACTGGCACTGGATTATTTCAATGCTGATTTTAAAATTGACCGCGACAAACAGCTGGGCTATATCCTGACACAGATGGTAGGCCAGGGCGGACAACCTACAGAGCAGATGATGCAGCAGGCCAACAGCATTGCCAGTTCGCTGAACAATGCCCTCGTGAAAGACCGCAAGGCACTTTATAGCAGTGATCTGTTGCGGACGATTGTCTTTATAGTGTTGGCTGGTGTTCTTATCTGGCTGGCCGTAAGTCAGAAACTGAAAGCACAATACGCAGTGATCGGTCTTACAGCACTCAGCTTTATTGACCTGATACAGGTTGACAGACGTTACCTGAAAAACGAGAACTATACCGAGCCGGATGAATACATGTCGTACTTCACACCTACGCAGGCCGATCTGCAGATCAAACAGGACACGGGATATTTCCGTGTGCTTGATGAGGCAAGAGGTGCACTGTCTGACGATGCGCGTTCTTCTTACTTCCATAATTCAGTAGGTGGTTATCATCCGGCCAAACTGGCCCTGTATGATGACCTGCTGAACCGCCAGTTGCGCCGCTACAATATGCGTGTGTTCAATATGCTGAATACAAAATATTTTATCGTCAGCAATCCGCAGGATGGTAAACCGGTAGCACAACAGAACCCCGGTGCACTGGGTGCAGCATGGCTGGTAAAAGGCATTCAGTATGTGAATAATGCTGATGAGGAAATGAAAGCACTGGATACTTTCTCTCCGGCTGACACCGTGATCATTGACAAACGTGAACAATCCAAAATACCGTTTACACCACAGTTTGATTCAACAGCATCTATCAAACTGGTAAAAAATGACAATGACATTATCACGTACCAGTTCAATGCACCTACCAACCAGTTTGTAGTATTCAGCGAGATCTACTACCCGTACGGCTGGAAAGCATTTGTAGATGGCAAGGAAATGCCGATTGCACGTGTAAACTATACCCTGAGAGGTATGGCTGTTCCATCGGGCAATCACACCATTGTGTTCCGTTTTGAGCCTGCTACCTATGAGAAAGCCAATACCATTGGCCTGATCATTGGTATCCTTTCCATCATTTTGTTTGCAGGCGCTCTCTGGCAGGCCATCAAACGCAGGGAAACCGACGATCTTACCGATCAACCCGTTGCTTAGAAAAATATAACATAGAATAGTTTGTTTGGCACGGTGTGTAGCCGTGCCAGATTTTTTACAGGAAGCGTGCATTATGGATCTCTCCATCATTATTATCAACTATAAATCAACCAGGCTGGTTACAGACTGTATTGAAAGCATTGTGCAGCAAACCACACGGCACAGCTTTGAGATCATATTGGTTGACAATCATTCACAGGATGATTGCTATGAAAAAGCCCAAGCCGCTTTTCCCGCTGTTCACTGGATACAGATGGGATACAATGCCGGTTTTGCAAGAGCCAATAATGCAGGCATCAAAAAAGCTACCGGGCAATATATACTGCTGCTGAACGCAGACACCATTGTGCTGGATGGTGCACTGGATAAAACCATTGATCTTTTTCAGCAGGATGATGCAGTGGCCTGTGGCGTACAATTGCTGAACGTAGACGGAACCCACCAGATATCCGGAGCACACTTTGTAAAAGGCGGACTGAACTTTCTGTTACCACTACCCTACCTGGGACGTTTTGTTCGTTACTGGGGATACAAATTGAAAACACGCGTACCCAGCATTACCAGTGTACAGGAAAAACAACCGGTTGACTGGATTGTAGGCGCCTTTATTATGGTGCGTAAAGAAGTGTTATCTCAATCAGGACTGCTGGATGATGACTTTTTTATGTACGCTGAAGAAATTGAATGGTGTGCGCGTTTACGCAAACAGGGCAACATGTTGCTATATGCCGAACCACAGGTAATTCACCTGGGAGGTGGCACCAGCAGCGATTACTACGATACTACAGAAACGGAGAACAGCAAGAATCTCTGGAATAAAAAAGGACGGCAGATCATTATATCCATGATGCTGCGCATACGGAAACAATATGGTTTGGGCTGGTATTTTCTGATGGTAGCTTTTTTTGTAGCAGATATTCCCATCTTCTTTATCGGTCTGGCCATTGAAAAACTGTTCAAACGTAAAGCAAGGTATACATGGACCAATTTTGCAGATTATGTAAAGAACATCGGGTGTCTGCTGAAATATTTTTTTACAATTGCCTTTAACCGTCCTTATTTTTACAAGGTAGTTTAGCAATAAAAACAGGATTTTGCGTATGCAGCTTTCTATTATCATTATCAACTACAATACACTCCGGTTAACCTGTAACTGCATACAATCTATTAAAGAAAAACTAACCGGTCTTTCTTACGAGATCATACTGGTGGATAATGCTTCTGTGGAATGTGATCCGGAGCTATTCCTGGAAAAATTTCCGGATATAATACTGGTAAAAAGTGCTGTGAATACCGGTTTTACCGGGGGCAACAACCTGGGCGTGGAAAAAGCGCAGGGCGAATATCTTTTATTGCTGAACAGCGATACAGAACTGATCAATAACGCACCAAAGATCTGTTATGATTATATCACTACCCATCCGGGCGTAGGCATGGTTACCTGCCAGTTGCTGTATCCCGACGGGCGTGTGCAATACAATTGCCGGCGTTTCCGCACTATAGGCTGGGAGTTGCTGGAAGTGATACCGCTTTATAAGTTCTTGTCGAAAGACAAACGTGGTCATCTGATGCTGCACCACTATTTTGACCACCAGAGCTTTGCGGATTGTGACTGGGTGTGGGGTGCATTTATGTTATTTCCCAAAAGCATTATAGCACAGTTGCCACAGAAAAAACTGTCAGACGATTTCTTTATGTATTGTGAAGACACCTTGTGGTGCTGGGATTTTAAACAACTGGGTTATAAGATCCATTTTCTACCGCAGGCCAAAGTGATGCATATTCACAAAGGCAGTGTGTCCAAAGAAAAATGGATGAAAGTAAGGATCACCGGTATGAAGAACCACGCGCAACTGATGAAGAAGTTTTATCCCGACTGGCGCTGGTACATATTTGCCGCCATCTACTATCCCAAGCAATATGCTGGTCTGTGGTATGTAAAACTGACCGGAAAGTATCATTAAACCTCCGGCTATCGTTGCTTCAGTATTTTTTTACGGGTAAAGTTGCGGATCAGCCAGAAAGGCAAAACCACAAAGCCCATTATCACCTCTTTATAAAAAGCAGCTTTATTGCCATACACTTCTCTGTTAACGCGGATATGACGTGCAATGGCAGCAAAATGAAAATAACACAACAGGTTATATACAATACCTCTTGTAGCTTTAAAATGCAATGGCAAAGGCTGATGCCATTTGTTTTTTGCAGCAGCAAAATCATCTAAAGCGGCCTGCACACAGTTATTGATCACATCTTTATCAAACCAGTATATCTCAATCAATTTATCTGTTGGAAAGTTGAATCGTTCGCAATCCCTGGATACAGCATTTACCCACGGCGTAAACGGATCCAGCACCTGTACCATGGGTAACCTTCTGGCAGCATCAGAAGTACTTACCCAGGTTATGCCGCTGCTGGAACCCAATAGCAAAGTACAATAATGTGTAAGCGCTGCTGTTTCACGCAATGAAAGACTGCTGCCATCAATGATCTGTGGCAGCGTATGATTGATCTTCAGAGCAGAGGACAATATAATAGCTGTATCTGCCCGTTGCACTATTTTTTCGGATAGATCAATGGCGAACGCAGGTGTCATATCCGACTGTTTGCTTTGTGGGGCAAACTCAAACAATACAACATGCTTATATGTGTGCAGCTGATGTGTTGCTGCAAAACTCTTAGCCCTCTCTATCTCCTCCGCACGTAACCGCAATACAGGTTGCAACGGTACTGTAACAGGTTTGTTATACCCCCGTAAAGTGGCCGAACGGATCGTTCCATCGTAATTAGCCTGTTTTTCATCAATCACATTGGTGATCACGATCTCATCCCACCTGCCCTGCTGCTTTTGCCGGTACATATCTTTCCTGAACCTGCGATAAGCCACTACATCGTTTTTGGCAACGGTATTGACTTCCAGTACTTCATCAACATAAGGATTACCTGCAATAATATCCTTACAGAAAGCAGCGATAGCCCAGGTAAGATGGCAACCAGGATAGTCCTGTTTTATTTGTCTTGCTACTGCTGTAGCATACAGGCTATCGCCGTTTGAATACAGTTGTATCAGTAAAATTTTAGCAGGCATTATTCAGTCAGCATAATTTTAGCCAGATCAGTAAAGCTGGTGGCAGGCTTCCAGCCCAGAGAAAATATAGTGGCAGGATCAGAAACCAGTTGACGGTATTCAGCAGTAAAACCCTGTCGCGGCTGTACATATTTTTTCCAGTCCTTACCCACCAGGTTAAAACAGGTTTCAATGTATTCCTGTATTGAATAGGCTTGCCCGGTACCTAAGGTAGCTTCCGTTACAGCATCCTGTTGTACCAATGTCCAGATAGCTTCTACAATATCGCCGGCATACCCCCATTCCTTTTTTACCGACATATCACCTATCTCAATGATCTCTTCCTGTCCTGCAGCAATATTTTTCACTGCATTGGCAATCATTTTGGTAACATGCCTGGGGGTTCTGCGCGGACTGTCATGATTGAAAAAATATCCCACGTAAGCCTGTATACCAAGCGTGCGATAATAGCGGGCAGCGTATACAGACTGGATACGGCTGACAGAATAGGCATCCCTGGCCTCAAAAGGATCTGTTTCTTTAATTGGCAGGTCTGCATTCCTGAACTGCAAGCCACTACCGGAAATAAATACCCTGGCTGATGGATGCAATGTTTTTACCGATTCCAGTATATTGAGCGTACCTGTTGCAATAGCCGCATGATTTTCAAATAAGGCATCATGACGGGTGGTAGAATTGGCAGCGAGATGAAAAATATATTGAGGTTTGTACTTGCTCACCAGGGCTTGTACAGTTTCGCTGTCAGCAACATCGGCCTGTATGCCTCCGGCCTTTCTTGATACAGGAATTACTTCAATATGCTGCTGTTGCAAAAGCTTTGTCAGGTAAAATCCATCCTGGCCATTGGCGCCGAATATAATCGCTGTCACTATCTGTTAAATTAAGTTTGTATTATTTACGCAGGAATATGGTATTAATGTGTGTATCTGCATACACCTCGTATCCTTTGCTTTTTACATATTCAATAATATTATCTTTTTTGTGTTCGCGCTGCTGTTCGTCATAAGCAAGCGTTTCAACACATAACACCAATGGTGCATAAGCTTCAAAATCCAGTGATTGCAATATCTGCAGATCAAGCCCTTCTACATCAATAGAAATAAAATCCGGTGTCTGTTGAAAATTGTCACCGATAACAGTATTGATGGTTTGCAATGGAACCTGTATCACCTTCTCATACTGTATTTTTCCTACTTTTTTCATACCGGTATGCTGCCAGTATTCCGCTTCCTCTTTTGAAAAGGTACTAAGACCATGTGCATGCTCGGGAAACAGATAAAAGTCCGCAGCTGATTCGCCGGTAATACCGATGCCAACATTCAGCACTGTATCACGGGGTCTTACCTTCTTAATTTTTTGATATAAGTAAGGATTGGGCTCAATACAAACTCCTTTGCTACCCCGCATATAGAAATAATAAGTATTACTAATATACATGGGATGATTGGCACCAATATCCAAATAAGTAGGATGAAGGATATCCAGTTTAAAAAACAATTGGGCCAGGATAAGATCCTCACCAGACTGAGCATACACCAATTGGGAATGTTTCAGCAACAGTTTGGTCACTATTTTTCTAAATAAGTTCCTCATATTTAAACAGGCGCCTGAAAATACGCAGTTGTTTTAGCTTGCGCATTGAAAAGACGCCTTTATATTTTTTAAAAATTTTCTTTACCTGTTGCGGCAGGTCGTTTTTCCAAAGCGGCAATTCAAAGCTTCCCTGTTGCTTTGTATCCATCTTATGTAATGGCATTAGTTGACGCAGCATATCTTCAAACCTGCGGGCAAAATTTGCGGGCGACCAGTCTTCACGCATACGTTGTACATGCAGCATGGATTGATCTATTGACTGTTGCAAATTCCATTGGGGATATGGCGGCAAATATGCCAATATATGGCGAAATGTATCATTCTGAGCAACAGACAAAGGCCTTCCGGCCACAATTGCCTGATCTGTAGTAGCAGCCAGCCCCGGCATATTTCTATCGTACAGAAAACAATTCAGGGTATTCTGCGAACACCAGTTGATCAGTTGTTCCTTGCTCATATAATCATGTGTCACTATTACCTCCACACCTTCTTTTGCCCTTTCTTTACAAAGTTTGGCCAGAAACTGCGAATATGCCTCTGAATCAGGAACAAAGTTGCCAAAGGGTATATTGATTTTTATAACAGCATTGCTGAACTCTTTATTCACTGCATCCACCACATGCTGAAACCCTTTTCCTTTGGTAGCAAAACCAAATGTACCGATCACAGGAATCTCTTTTTCCACGTAAGGTTCAACAGGACTTACAGATTCCAATGGCCTGGGAAAGGCGAACACCCGGGTGTTTTTATGCCTGATGGTAGGATCCAGCACACAATAACCATCAAAATGTTTGGGTGGACATAATACAAACGGATTACCCGGCAATATTTCCAGTACCATTGTCAATACAAGACCTGGCAGCTTTTTAAGCTGCCCTGTATCCAACCATGGCATTGTACCGGGATGATAATTGAAAAAATAGAAATCATATCCCAGCGGGATAGTTCTTTGCTCACTGTTGATCTCTATATAATCCAGTTTGTATTGCTCAGATAACCGAAGGCAATTATATACCATCAATCCCGATTCATAAATACTGTCCTGGGCCTTTACGTTGTTAATGAATAAGCCATTTGCAGCCATTTTGCCTTACTGTTTATAAATCGAAATAGTGGGCAATGGGAAAATGAGACCGATACCTCTTTCCAGTGTAGCCTTCTCTCGTTCCAGGAATTCTTCCTTAAAATGCCAGGGTAGTACCAGGTAATAATCGGGGTTCATAGCCCGGCTATCAGCTTCACTGATAATCGGAATATTGGTACCCAAAGTCATTGCCCCGTATTTATCAGGATTTCTTTCTGCTGCATAATCTATAATCGAGTTATCAATATTACACCATTGCAGAATCGTATTTCCTTTAGTAGATGCACCGTAGATATGTATCTTTTTCCCTTCAGATTTAAGCTTTACCAACAAATTGTATAAATCATCTTTCAGTTTACTGATCCTTTCCCAGAAAGCCTGGTAAGGCTTATCGGTATCCAGTTCCAGATCAAACTCAGCCTGGCGTGTTTCATTCAGTAAACGGATCTCTTCGGGTGTATCGTAAGTAATATTGGTATCATGCGTAGCATAACAACGGATACTACCCCCATTAATATCATTGAAAGATATCTTGAATAAACGCATACCTGCTTTTTTCAGAATAATTTCTATCACTGCCAGGCTATAATATTCAAGATGTTCGTGACAAATCGTATCAAATGAGTCGAGTTTCAGCATGTCGGGCATGTACGACATTTCAAAAATCCATACGCCTTTAGGATTGAGTAATTGCTTTATACCCCGCACAAAATCAACCGGGTTTTCCAGGTCGTAAAACATTGCAATGGAGGTAATAACATCCAGGGTTTTACCCTCCAGTACTTCTACCAGCTTTTTGGAAGGGAAAATGTCCTGAACCACAATCGTATCCTCTTTTACCTCCTGCGCCACATCCGAAGGATCGATACCGTATTTCATGCCACCTTTTGGGTAGTAGCTCAATAAAGTGCCGTCATTACAGCCAATATCCAGTACAATGGCGTCTTTCTTTTTTACAATAGAAGTTACAGATTCAACAATTCCTTTAAGGTGATTACGCATGGTATTGTTAGTACCAGAGCGATACCAGTATGCAGCATACAATATTTCGGGAGGAACGGAATGCTCCATTTGCAACAGTCCACATGCATTTTCATCTTCTTCCGGGTTGCAGCGCACCAGCGTACAGGAAATCTTACGGGTAGAAGGCATTTCTTTGCCCGGTTTTATAAATGAACCCTGTAAGTACTGCGGGCCCAGATCAATTACTTTTTTCAGAGAAGATGATCCACAAACTCTGCAGGTTGTCCTGGTTCTGATATGCATAAAAACTTCAATGACTGTTTAACGTATCCTAACGATTGTTCTTTTCCGTAATAAAAATTGTAAATTGTTGATTAATAGCATCAATGCATTTATTCCGTTCAAGGTTCAGTACGGCCAGCTGTTTTACCACTTTATCTTTCTCCGCTACCGGTACTGTTTCAAATTCGTATACTTTTTCCTGCTCATGCCATAACCGGCAGTTTACATCGGCAAGCTGATAAAACACTTCTCCTATTCTGCCACTTACCTCCGCCACCTCATTGCCTTCCTTTTTGAACACTTTATTGGCCGCAAATGTAAGGCGTTCAATGGGAATAGTACCGTTTATTGCATCTGTTACATATTCATTAATCTCTTCTTGCAGTTGAATTGCCTGTTTTTGCAAACTTGCCAAACGGGTTGCGTCCTCAGTATGGTATTCCTTCAATTTTACAATAGTCAGTTTGTCGCAAAGCATCCCTAGTGTTTCTGCCATATTTTTGAATTAGCCCACGAATTTATTGTATTCCCGTTATTTGTAAAAAGAAGAATATATATAAGTAACAAATATTATATACACATCATATCCCGGCATATAACTAACATTTTCTGCATGTTGTGTTGCACTTTTAATCAAAAAACAAATAAGATTTTTCGCACAGTGTGACCGTTTGCTGTATTTTGCAGCAAACCCCCACCCCAGCCAAACCGATTTATGAGAAGAAAAAGGTTATTGCGTGCTGTTTTTGCAGTTCCTCTTTGCTTATATTTTTCTGTTATTACCGGTCAAACCGCCAGTTTTAATATCCCGGATACAGTTTGTATAAATACCCCGGTAAATATTACTAATACCTCAACCGGAGCTTCCAGTTATTATTGGAATTTTTGCGTAGCCGATATAAATAAGCCCCCCACTACGCTGAACATGGGAAATATCGGCACTTTTAACCAGCCGGTTTTCATGGATTATGCCTTTTTCAACAATAATTACTATGGTTTCGTAACCAATTATAACACAGGAAGGCTCATCAGGCTAAACTTTGGCAACAGTTTATTAAACACACCTACTTATACAGACCTTGGTAATTTTGGAGGCATTCTGCCTACAGGCGTTGGCTCTGAAGGAATACAGCTGGTTTTTAACGAAGGGAAATGGTACGCGATTATTGTTGCAGGTTACACACCATCAGGCAGTTCTCCAAGAATTGTCAGAATATCATTTGGCGCCAATCTGGCCAACCCTGCGCCCACTGCCACCGACTGGGGGAACCTGGGCAATATGTACCAGCCGATAGACCTGCATGTTTTCCAGGAAAACAACAACTGGTATGGATTTACAGTAAATGCAGAAAACAACACCATTACGCGTTTTGATTTTACCAATAGTTTTGAAAATACCCCTACCGCTACCAACCTGGGCAATATTGGCAGCCTTAGCTACCCAACAGGTATTTACGCCATCAATGACAATGGGTATTGGCGTGTCTTTATTGTAAACGGAGGGAACAACACCTCTACCAGCGGTGTTTTTTCTTTAACACGACTTGATTTCGGCAACTCCCTGCTCAATACACCTACCGGCATCAATCTCGGCAGCCTCGGCAATGTCCTTCAGCATCCACGTGATATCACTATTATGAAATCCTGCGGACAGATCATTGGTTTTTCGGTAAATGGTCATCCGGGCTATAACGATATTGTCAAGCTTGATTTTAAAGGAGACCTTTCATCTACTCCTGCTGCCGTTTCCCTGGGAAATACGGGCGGCTTCAGTTTTCCACATTCCATTTCCAAGTTATTCAGGGTAAATGAAGATCTGTACAGTTTTGTAACCAATGCAGGTAATAACACTATTACCCGGTTAAGATTTACAGGATGTAACAATGCCAGTATTCCCAATTCCATTGCGCAAACCCCTCCCCCTATAACCTATAATATGCCTGGCACCTACAATATCAATCTTACCATTGACGATGGTTTGCCAACACAGAATGCATTTTGCAAACAGGTAACAGTAGTTGCCGCGCCTGTACATATGCCCACCCAATCGGTTATCAGGTGTGAGAATGAAAATAAGAGAATTGGTACTGGTACAAAATCTGCCACTTATTTATGGAGTACAGGCGCTACCTCCGATTCCATTGATGTAACAATAAATGGTCTTTACTGGGTCGATATATCCCGCTTCGGATGTACAACACGTGATAGCATTATTGTAAATAGCGAAACTGCCGATTTCAGTTTTGAGCAGGATGCATGCAACCCTTTAGCTGTTAAGTTTACCAATGAAACGCCCAACATTGTTTCTGCTACATGGAGTTTTGGCAATGGTAATACCGGAACCGGCTCTCCCGTAAATACCCTATTTACCGCATTTAACGATTATACAGTTCAACTTACTGCCAAATCGTCTAGCGGATGTGCTGTTTCCGTAACCAAACAGATTCCGATCCATGTATTGACAGACAGTCTTATCATCACCAATGACACGACTATCTGTTACGGAACTTCCAAACAACTTTTAGCACTGCCTGCATTAAGTTATTGCTGGACTCCCGCTACCAATCTGAGTAACACATCAATAGCCAACCCGGTGGCCAGTCCACTTCAAACAACCACCTATTACGTAACAACAAAAACACCCGGAACCAACCTAATCGTAAATGGTGATTTTTCTGCCGGCAATACCGGCTTTACCTCTGACTATAAATATGTTCCTCCCCCCAGCGTATTACAGGGCGAATATTTTGTTGGCCCCGACCCGAGGGCCTGGAATATAAACCTCTACAGCTGCAGAGATCATACTACCGGCAATGGCAATATGCTGCTGGTAAATGGTGCTCCGGACCTTGACGTAAGAATATGGGAGCAAACAGTTAGTGTAACTCCCAATACAAATTATATTTTTTCTACGTGGATCCAATCCATCCATGTTGCCAGCCCGGCGCAATTACAATTCTCCATCAACGGCAAAAATCTCGGCAATACCATTAACGCCAGTGCAACTGCATGTAGCTGGTCACAATTTTACACCACCTGGAATTCCGGTAATAATACTACAGCTACCATTGCTATTGTAAACCGCAATACGGCTATTACCGGCAATGATTTTGCACTGGATGATATTTCATTTGCACCGGTTACCATCAAAAGAGACAGTGTTGTGATTACGGTAGATAAACCTTCCGTAACCATCAGCAATAATGATACAGCAATATGTCCTGGCAGCAGCGTTCAACTCAATGCAACAGGTGCAGCTACTTACTTATGGACACCAACACTAGGTTTGTCTGCAAGTGATATCAGCAATCCGGTGGCTACACCAACAGCAACTATCAAATACTATGTAGGCGGCACTACTGTTAACGGTTGTCTGGCAACAAGCTCAGTGAACATTATTGTAAAAACCAATCAACAATGCATTCCACCGGTAGCAAAGTTTACAGCACCCGATACGGTTTGCATCAATACACCAGTAAACATCACCAATACATCAACAGGCGCCTCCAGCTATTATTGGAATTTCTGTGTGGCAGATATAGCCAACCAAATGCCAACAGGCACTAATCTTGGCAACGTAAGCGGTGTACTGGCGCAACCTGTTTTTGTTGATCTTGTATATGACGCTGACACTAAACTGTACTATGGTTTCCTGGTAAACCATCTTCCCGGCGGACTTGTAAGATTGGATTTTGGCAATAGTATGCTCAATACACCTACAGCTGTAAACCTGGGAAACTTTGGCGGCGCATTAAATACCGGTGCAGGTTCAGAAGGGGTTCAGATTGTAAAACTGAATGGCAAATGGTATGGTTTTGTTGTAGGCGGCTACTTACCCGGCAGCGGTACTCCCAGACTCGTAAAAATTGAATTTGGTACCAACCTGGCCAATCCATCGCCGGTGGCTACCAATTGGGGGAATATCGGGAACCTGGCTCAATCCATTGATCTCTACTTTTTCCAGGAGGGCGACAATTGGTTTGGCTTAACAGTGAATGCCACCAACAATACCATTACCCGTTTTGATTTTGGGATTAATTTCGATAATCCACCTACAGCTGTAAACCTGGGAAACCCCGGTGGAGTATTGGATTATCCTACAGGCATACATGCTATTAATAATAATGGGCAATGGCACGTATTTATTACCAATGGAAACGGGTCGGGATCCCTGGCCAGGCTTGATTTTGGCAATTCATTGCTGACCACTCCAATAGCTGTTTCACTGGGTAATCTCAATAATACATTACACTCACCCCGCGATCTTACGATCATGAAATTTTGTGACAAGATAATTGGGTTTCTTGTAAATGGTAATACAGCCTATAACGATATTGTGCGGTTTGACTTCAACAATGATCTGCTGTCTGTGCCATCTGCTACCTCTTTGGGTAATATCGGAACATTGAATTTTCCCCACTCTATCTCCAAACTGTTCAGGGTTGGAGACGACCTGTATACCCTCATTACCAATGTGAACAATAATACAGTAACACGGATCAGGTTTGCAGGATGTACCAACGCCAGTGCACCAGGGTCAACAGCAGAAACACCTCCGCCTGTAACCTATAACCAGCCAGGTATTTATAATATTAACCTTACAATAGATGAAGGGCTTCCTTCTCAAACAACGTTTTGTAAGCAGGTAATAGTAATGGCACCACCTGTGCATACACCTACCAGATCGGTGATCAGGTGTCCGGGGCAAAGTAAAAAAATTGGTACAGGAACACAGCCGGCTACTTATGTGTGGAATACCGGAGCAACAACCGACTCCATTGATGTAACACAGAACGGTATTTACTGGGTAGATATATCCCGTTTTGGGTGTACAACCCGCGATAGTATTATTGTGAACAGTGAAACTGCCGATTTCAGTTTTGAACAGGACGTGTGTAATCCATTGTCTGTAAAATTCACGAATGAAACGCTGAACAGCGTTACAGCAATATGGAACTTTGGCAATGGCTATACAGCAACAGCGTCACCCGTGAACACAACATTCACAACATACAGCGATTATACCGTTCAGCTTTCTGCACTAACTACCAGCGGCTGTACTGTTAGTATTACGAAGCAGATCCCAATTCATTTGTTGACAGATAGCCTTATCATTACCAACGATACCACTATCTGTTACGGAACTTCCAAGCAACTCAGGGCACTGCCTGCGTTGAGCTATTGCTGGTCGCCGGCGACCTCTTTAAGCAGTACCACTATTGCTAATCCGGTCACTTCCACTACCTCAGATATTATCTATTATCTCACTTCCAGGATGGAAGGAAATAACCTGATTGTGAACGGTGATTTTTCAGCCGGCAATACAGGATTTATTTCTGACTATAAATATGTGCCGCCTCCCAGTGTACTGGAAGGTGAGTATTATGTAGGTAACAATTCGCAAAGCTGGAACATGTACCTGAGCAATTGCAGGGACCATACCACCGCAAACGGCAATATGCTACTGGTAAATGGCGCTGCTGCACTGGATATAAAGATCTGGCAACAGACGGTATCGGTTGTACCCAATACCAACTATGCATTCTCTACCTGGATTGAATCCATTTCGCCCACCAGTCCGGCCAGGCTGCAATTTTCTATCAACGGACAAACCATTGGAAATGTTATCAGCGCCAGTTTACCGGTTTGTAACTGGTCACAGTTCTATACTGTATGGAATTCTGGCAACAACACTACCGCTGTTATTGCTATTGTGAATAAGAATAATGCCATTACCGGGAATGATTTTGCCCTTGATGATATTTCCTTTGCACCGGTAATCATCAAAAGAGACAGTGTAGTGATCAAAGTGGAAAAACCCGCACTGACCATTAATAAAGACACTACTATTTGTACAGGCATCAATCTTCCGCTGCAGGTAACCGGCGCAGCAACGTATAGCTGGTCGCCGTTAACAGGATTATCAGCAGGCAATATCAGCAACCCGGTAGCTACGCCTGCAGCAACTACCAAATACTATGTTACCGGAACCACCATCAACGGTTGTGTGGCAAAAGACAGCGTTCTGGTAAGTGTAAATCCCAAGCCGGTTATTACCAAAACACGCGATACACTGGCCTGCGATAATGCACCCCTGCAGTTATTTGCTACAGGCGGTACTACCTATCAATGGACGCCAGCTCTCAATCTGAACAACCCGAATATTGCCAATCCCGTTGTTACAACCATTACCAATACAAAGTATAAAGTACTGGTTACCGATTTCAATAACTGCTCCAACATCGATTCGGTGCAAGTGACCGTCAGGGCCCGCCCGGTATTTACAGGACCACGCGATACAACGGTCTGTGCCGGTTCGCCGGTTACATTACATGCAACGGGTGGTGATGCCTATACCTGGAGTCCGCAATCAGACATTTCTAACCCGGCAATACAAAATCCTGTAGTAACACCACCTGTTACCACACAATACGACGTGTATATCAGTGAAAATACCTGTCATTATAATGCCACACTAAAAGCACTGATCACGGTAAATCCCAAACCAGGTATCAGTTACAAGGATACTGTTCCGGCCTGTAAGGCATTGCAGTTACTGGCACAACCCAACGGGCACCCGGTTACCATTACCAATTGGGCATGGGAATTTGGAGATGGTACAGGCTTTAACAATGCAGTGGATATCACACACAGCTATGAACAGGCAGGAACCTATAAAGTAATGTTGTATGCCACGGATGCCAATGGCTGTAAAGACACAGCCGGTAAATCCATCCGTATTGATACCGTAACAGCCAGGGCTTCAGCTGCATTATCACTCACCTGCCCCGGCAGCCAGGTGATGCTGACCGCTACGGGTGGCACCATTTACCACTGGACCCCTGCGCGCTTCCTCAATAACAGTTCTATCGCCACACCTATAGCAATATTGGATTCAACAAGACGCCTGCAGGTTACTGTATCCAATGAGATCGGCTGTCGTGATACCGCTTCTGTATTGGTGAATGTATTGCAACGGCCAACATTTATCAAACCGCCGGACCAAGACGTTTGTGTAGGCAACAGCGTACAACTGACGCATTCCAATACCCCTGGTTACGATTATCAATGGTCACCAGCTACTTACCTGGATGATCCCACAAGACGGATACCGGTTTCCAGTCCGCTGACAAATATCACCTATTCATTGTATGTACATGAACCGCTGTGCAGCTATGATACCACCTTCAATGTGGTGGTCAATGCACGTCCTGCACCTGCTGTGGTAGCACAGAAAGCCAATGATATAGACTGTATGATCACCCTGGCTCCATTAACAGCCACAGGAGCGCAGTCATATATATGGTCACCGGCCACACACCTGGATTATCCCAATCGCTCCAACCCGGTTGCCGCTATTGATTCCACGACCAAGTTTTATGTAACAGGTACTGATGCCTACGGTTGTTCTGCTATAGATTCCGTAATTGTAAAAGTGAGTGCTACCGGCATACCGGTATTTTCTATTCCCAATGCCTTTACTCCCAACAACGATGGTAAAAACGATTGTTTTGGAATCAGGCGCTGGGGCAATGTGAAAGTGAAAGAGTTCTCTATATTCAACAGGTGGGGACAAAAAGTATTCAGCACTACAAGTCCTTCCGGTTGCTGGGATGGAACCTTTAATGGCGTTCCGCAGGCTACAGGAGGCTATGTGTATGTAATTACCGCCGAATCTTTCTGTGGACCTATCAAGCGAACCGGTACAGTAATGCTTATCCGGTAACAGCAAGGCCTGTAAGCAATGAAAGAAATTGCTGCAGCCCTTTCTTTTTTTCAGCATTCAGATCATAGCTGATATACCGGGTGTAATAATCGTGTAGGTTGAACACCGGGTAAGGGTTGGCTGCTACTACTTCACTGATATGCTGCATACCCAGTGTCAGCGCTTCATTGAACGACTGTATAAAAGAAGCAGGCAACTGTTTGTTGCTTACCCATGCTGCAAATACAAACGGCAAACCGGTATGGGCTTTCCATGCCTCACCCAGGTCGTAAATATAGGGTGAATGATGACGCTGCTCCAGCGCCCTGTCACCAATAACCAACCCTGCAGTAGTGCCCTTAATGCCCTGCTGATAGCCGCTCTGTGTATCTACCAGTTCAGGGGTTATTTTCCAGTAATCACGCAGCAATACTTTTGTCAGCGCTGCCGATGTGCGGCTCTGGTAATCGATCAGCACGGTTTTTACCTGCTCAACAGGAACTTCACTGAACAGGCAAACAGACGCCACTGGCCCATCACAACCAATGCAAAAATCAGTTACAATGTGGTGCTCCTTCAAACGTGGAATAACGGCTACCGGAATAATGCCAATATCAGTTACCCCATCTATCAGCTTTTGTGCAACCAGGGCAGGATAATCGGGTACCAGCTCAATTTCTTTGCTAACAGGCGAATGCTCAATACCATATAACATGGGCTGGGTATTGAGATAATTCACCATTCCAACCTTAATCTTCTCCAATTCATTTAATTTTGCGGCAACAAAGGTACAGGTCGGGCCTTAATTATACATCAACTATTGTTCATGGAACTACAAACACTTACTGCAATTTCTCCTATTGATGGTCGCTATCGCAACCAGGTACACAACCTGTCTGATTACTTTTCAGAGTTTGCGCTAATTAAGTACCGCGTGCTGGTAGAAGTTGAATATTTTCTTTTCCTGGCAGATAAAAAGATATTTTCATTGCCGGCATCTGCCCGCAAACAACTGCGTGAAATTGCTGAAAATTTCAGCCTGGCCGATGCACAGCATATCAAGGAAACAGAAAAAGTAACCAACCACGATGTGAAAGCCGTGGAGTACTTTCTGAAAGAAAAACTGACCGACCCCAAAGCCGTGGATATCAAAGAATGGATCCATTTTGGTCTTACTTCACAAGATATTAATAACACCTCTATTCCCCTTTCATGGAAAGAGGCACTTGAATTTGAATACCTGCCCGCATTACTAAACCTGAACAGGCAACTGGAACTGCTGGCAAAAAACTGGCTGGATATTCCCATGCTGGCCCGTACACACGGACAACCGGCAAGCCCTACAAGACTGGGTAAAGAAATACAGGTATTTGTAGAACGTCTTTCTAACCAGATTGAGCTGTTGATACAGGTACCGGTTTCGGCCAAATTTGGCGGTGCTACCGGCAATTTCAATGCACATTATGTAGCATTTCCTAAAAAAGACTGGGTAAAGCTAGGCAATGAATTTGTAGAAGGTACACTGGGACTGCAACGCCAGCAATTTACTACACAAATTGAGCACTACGATAATTTTGCAGCACACTTTGATGCCATGAAACGCATCAATAATATCCTGATCGATTTCTGTCGCGATGTGTGGACCTATATCTCCATGGATTATTTCAAACAGAAAACAAAAAAAGGAGAGATCGGCTCTTCGGCCATGCCACACAAAGTGAACCCGATTGATTTTGAAAACGCAGAAGGTAACCTGGGACTGGCCAATGCGCTTTTTGAGCATCTTGCTGCCAAACTACCTATCAGTCGCCTGCAACGCGATCTTACAGATTCTACTGTATTGCGCAATATCGGTGTTCCCTTTTCACACACCATACTGGCATTAAAATCTATTGAAAAAGGACTGGGTAAATTAGTGCTGCATGATGAGAAGATCTATACAGACCTGGATAACAACTGGGCTGTGGTAGCAGAAGCAGTACAAACTGTATTGCGTCGTGAAAATTATCCGAAACCTTATGAGGCATTAAAGGAACTGACCAGGGGAAAAGGTGGCATTAACAAACAAACCATGCATAAATTTATTGATGGTTTAAAGGTGTCTGCTACTGTAAAGAAAGAATTGAAAAAGATCACCCCGCACAATTATACCGGTATTAACCCTGAAATATAGCAGTATCTCATTTTCAATATGCAGATGTAACGCACTGTTGCATCTGCATATTAGTTTATAGCTGTATTGTGTTGGATATATTTCTTCAGTAGTTTACCACCCCGTTCGTAAGTTTTGTCCTCTGTAAAACCAGTGCGCAGCAATACCTGTTGTGAGGCAATATTAACAGCTTCAGTAACAGCCACCACATAGGACAAATGAAGCTGTTCAAATACATAACTGATGCCTCCCTGCGTGCTTTCAGTAGCATAGCCCTGTCCCCAGTATTCGGGGAAAAGCGCATATCCCAACTGGATCTCTTCTGTATTCTCAAGTGGAAAAACCGCAAAGGTACCAACCATTTCGCGGGTTGTCTTTAGCAACATGGCCCAACGTCCGTAAGCGGGTGTATTATGGTACATTGCCAGGTTCTCCTGTAAAAAAATATCGCTTTCCTGCCTGTTTTTGGGAGGCCTGATATGCCGTATAATTGCCTCTTCGCTATTGAGACGGAAAAAAGGCTCTGCATCATCTGTTGTAAAAGGACGCACCAGTAACCGTTCAGTTTCAAAAATGATGGCTGCCATAGTAGCAAGTTAACAAGTTGAATAGCTGATAAGGTAACATGGTGATATGATCCCTGTTAACTTATCAACTGGCTTTATGAATTTCTGAAGTAAAGTGGAATTCAATATCTGGATTGTTGCTCCGTTCGGTGTTCAGGAACCATTCGCTCTGGGCCAGGTATACCAGGTGACCGTCTTTATCTTCTGCAATATTGCTGGATTTGAAACGGGTAAAATCATCCAGCTTTTTCGCATCCTTACTGGTTATCCAGCAGGCTTTGTACAAAGGCTGTGCCCTGAACTCGACTGAAGCTCCGTATTCCTGCAACAGGCGGTATTGTATTACCTCAAATTGCAGTTCACCCACGCAACCAATGATTTTTTTATTACCACCAAACTGGGTGAAAAGCTGTGCTACACCTTCGTCCGTAAGCTGCATCAGGCCTTTTTCCAATTGTTTGGTTTTCATTGGATCCTTATTCACTACCTCTTTAAAAATTTCCGGTGAGAATGAAGGAATGCCGGTAAAATAGAAATCAGCACCTTCCGTCAGCGTATCGCCGATCTTGAAGTTGCCGGTATCGAACAAACCTACCACATCGCCGGGGAAGGCAGCTTCAATCACATCCTTATCACGTGCCATGAAAGTATACGGGTTGCTGAAACGGATTTCCTTATCCAGCCGCACGTGGTGGAAGTATTTGTTGCGCTCAAACCTGCCGGAACATACACGCAAAAAGGCAATACGGTCGCGGTGTTTGGGATCGAGGTTGGCGTGGATCTTAAATATAAAACCGGAGAATTTATCATCATCCGGGCATACTTCTTTTACTGAAGTGGGTCTGCAACGTGGCGTAGGTGCAATGCGGATAAAAGTGTCCAGCATTTCCTTTACACCAAAGTTGTTGATGGCACTGCCAAAAAACACAGGCGCTACTTTACCTGCCTGGTAATCATCTACCGGCAGTTCACCATACACTCCCTGGATCAGATCAGCATCTTCGCGCAAAATGGAAGCGTCTTTCTCTCCTACCTTATCGTCCAGTAAAGCATCTGCCAGGTCTGATATCTGGATCACATCTTCATCAGCAGCCTTGGTATTGGCTGTAAACAACAACAGGTTACTATCATGCAGGTTATACACCCCTTTAAAATCCTTACCGCTGTTGATGGGCCAGGTCATGGGATGCAGGGATATGTTCAGCTCTTTTTCAATCTCTTCCAACAGATCGAAACGGTTTTTACCATCACGGTCCATTTTATTGATGAACACGATCACTGGCGTATCGCGCATACGGCACACTTCCATCAGGCGGCGGGTCTGGGCTTCCACCCCGTTCACACTGTCTACCACCAGAATAACGCTGTCTACCGCAGTAAGGGTACGGTAAGTATCTTCTGCAAAGTCTTTGTGACCGGGTGTATCCAGCAGGTTGATCAGGATACCCTGGTATTCAAAGCTCATTACCGAAGTAGCTACCGAGATACCTCTCTGTCGCTCAATTTCCATGAAATCGCTGGTAGCGTGTTTTTTGATCTTATTGCTTTTTACAGCCCCAGCCGTCTGGATAGCTCCGCCAAACAGCAGGAACTTTTCCGTAAGGGTTGTTTTACCGGCATCGGGGTGCGATATAATGGCGAAAGTGCGGCGTTTGTTGATTTCGTTTGTGTACTTCATATAATTCTGTCGGTCATAAACAGTCAGTGGGTGTTTCCAAAGGCCAGCCAGGCAAAACAAGCGTATTTATCAAATACTGTTATGCGGCTCTATGACTGACCTGATTTTCTGACTTTTGAGCCCGCAAAGGTACAATTTGGCAGGCAGATTGAGCCTGTTGATTTGCGGTTTAGTCCCAAACGTGTAAAATGACCTGTTCAGTTGCATAGAAATTGCATAAAAAGCAGAAAATCATCACCTGCCGGATTGCAGTATATCACCATCGCGCATTAATTTGTAACCGGAAATAAACCTTACCGTTCATGTCACCCCTCCATTCCGCGTTCAGGTTGATACTGGCCATTTTCCTGATAAACATCGCTATACACAACAGCCTGTTTGCCCAGAGCCGCCCATTGCCCGATGGACGTAAATTACCGGTCTGCAGCGCTTGCCAGGGCCTGATACAGAACAAACCTAAGGAAGTGCTGTTTGGCATAAGCATTGATCCCAATGGCGACATTGTGTTTTCCATGACCGATGTCAATTGGTTCAACAAGCTGTTTACAGCCAATACTGATGGTATTACAGTAGACCTGGTGGCCAAAGACCAATATGTATGCGGCCAATCACAACCCGGTAAAAAAGGTTTGCCGGAAGGCTATATGCTTTCACCTGTGTTGTTGCCCGAATTAAAAAAGAACCTGTATCACAACGAAGGGGAAGGTTCAGTAATGGTTAAGATCGGTACTGTTCCTGCCGCTCTGAAAGACAAAGAACTGGAAGGTAACCTGGCAATTGTACGAAATGGTATGATCTGTTTCTATACCTATTTTACAGACATTGAACGAAGTGTATGGAATCTGCTGCCCATGGGGCTTTTTGCAGATACATTACTGAATACTGAAAACTTTACCGACAGTGCAGCCGACATCCTGCATTACAGCAAAAAAATACAGTGCATTGTTCCGTTTGCCAAAAACAAATCGGTATACAATGCAACTGATGTAAAACCATTATACGATTCACTGCAGCTCACCAATTACAGGATCAAAAAAATTGCTATCCGTGCTTACTCTTCTGTGGAAGGTCCTGAAAATATTAACCGGCAGTTGCAGCAACAACGTGCAGCATCTATCATCAGGGCATTACAGCAATACCAGGGGCCACAGATTGTAACCAGCATTACTGCCAATGAGAACTGGGTGGAGTTTTTCGGTGATGTACGCCAGACCGCCTATAGCCGTTTTACCAACTTGTCACATGCCGAGATCAAAAAAGCACTGACTGCAAAAGCAACACTGGATTCACTGGAACCGGTGTTAAAAAATCACCGCAAGGCGGTGATCACCATCTATCTCGACAACCGTAGTGATTTTGAAAAAGCACCATCTAACAGCCTGTTATCTTCATTCAAACAGGCCATCCAGCAAAAAAATGTTATCAGAGCCCTGAAAATACAACGTGAGATATTTGAACGGGTGGCAGACAACCGCATGGCTGCTGAATACCTTGACAAGCTGGAAATACCAAACGAAAAACCGTACATAGACCTGTTGATTGATCATGAAAGTTACCGGTACCAGCTATTGCTATCACCCGAAGAAGAAGCACTGGCCAATTTCCAGGCTTTATTAAAACTGGATCCTGCCAATGGAAAAGTGCGCTACAATATCTGTGCGCTTAGCTTTCCCGGCTGGCGTTTCGATACCTCTTTTGTAAACTCACAAACATTTCTGCAGGATATCAATAACCTTGAAAAGTACGGTATAGCACAATCACTGATACAAAGAATGCAGATCAACTATCATATCATAGCCAGCGAACACGCTATGCGTCGCCTGGACTACCCTGCCAAAGACGAATCCATTAAGTTCATTGCCATGAATTACGCACAACTGAACCTGGATGATAAAGCATTACTGTCGCTGGCTAAATACCTGTGTTTTTACGCGCATTGTTACCTGGCATCGCAGATCATTTCAACCCGCGCAGCAGCGATAGATGTGGACGAAGATCTTTTGTTCTATTATGTCAGCCTTAATTTGTCTAACGAATCGCTATTCAAAACGCCGGCATTCAGCAGCATTGTACAGAATGCCATTACGCTCAACCGCAAAAGGTTCTGTAAATTTTTCAACGCAATCAATAAAAACGGCAACAGTTTTCAGTTGCTTGAATATGATACACTGATGCAACTGCATTGTGAGCACTGCCGGAATTAGAACAGCCAGGCATGTTCAACCCGGTATGAAATTTTGAAATTACTGAATGTGCTTACAAGGTTTCTACTGTCCAGGTACGCGTAAAGCGTTCACCTGCCATCAGCTTATTTATACCCTCTTTGTTTTCAAGTTGCTGGTCAGTATCAACGCTGTCTGCAATGCCACACCAGGGTTCAATGCAAACAAAGTCGGCGTTTTTAGCAGCCCAGATACCCAGGAACGGGAAACCCGGAAAATCAAACTGCAATCCACGCGCAGTTTTATCAGACCGTAAGGTGACCTTGGTAGAGTGCAACTCTTTCAGCACAATGGCATCCTGCTGAAACAGGGCTTTTGTAAGGGGCAACCGGTCTGACTGTTTCAACAAAGGCAATGAAGTGATCTCAATTAATCCATCAGGAGAAATGGGCCATCTTGGTGCTGTTTCTGACTGGTTAAATTCCAGGATATAATCTTCGTAAGTAGTATGGGTAGTGAGTGGTACCTTAAACGCAGGATGACCGCCTACAGAAAAGTACATGTCTTCTTTTCCTGTATTGATCACATCATAGCTTACTGCCAGCGCATTGCCGGCCAGTGTATAGCGGATATAAAGATCAAATGCAAAAGGAAATACCTGCAGGGTTTCCTCTGTATGTTTCAGTAAAAACGAAACCGTATCGGGCAGTTGTTTGTCTACCACAAACTGTTTGTCCCGGGCAAAACCATGACGTCCCAGTTGGTATGCATGTCCTTTATACACGTAAGTATTGTTCTTCAGTGTGCCTACAACAGGAAACAGCACTGGTGAGTGTTTGCCCCAGAAAGCCGGATCACCGCTCCACATATACTCCTGCTGGTGCATTTTATGATAAAGACTTGTCAGTTCCGCGCCTTTCGGATTGATCTCCACTTTTAACGTTTCATTTTCTATAGTTATCATGGTGCCATGTTTAAAGTGTAAAGATAGTTGGGATTTAAGTTTGAAAACGAGGCTGGCTAATGGTTGAATTGTTAAATGGCTGGATGGTTTGATTGTTGGGTTGAGAAAATCCGGAAGACCGGAAGCCGGAAAGCCTGAAAGAAATACGCACGCAAAGCCGCTAAGACGCAACCCGTATCTGGCTAAAAGCAAAAACCGAATAGCTAACACCTTGCAATAGCTCGCGGCAGTATTCAGCTTACCACCAACCATCATCCCCCCTCACAACTGATTTAAACACAGGAAAAACGTAAACTAATTACAACCATTTAACCATCAAACAATTTCAGCCATCGGCGTTCCTACCATTTTCAAATCCTCACATTTTCAAATTCTGGTATCCCCTACCACTAAACAAACTCTTGCAAAAAAATCGCCAGGAAATATTACATTTGGTTATGCGTCGTGTACTGGAAATATTAAGTAGTAGCCTCAACCTTACCTGGCAGGAATTCAAATCGCACAAGATCCGCACTTTGCTGTCACTGAGCGGGGTGGCCTTTGGTATTTTCTGTATCATAGGCGTACTGGCGGCAGTGAACAGTATGGAATATGCGGTACAGAAGGACATCAAATCGCTTGGTACCAATACGGTGTATATCGACAAATGGGATTATACTGCGGGAGGTAACGATTACCCCTGGTGGAAATATGTAAAACGCCCCTCTCCCAAATATTCCGAAATGCTGTTATTGAAACAAAAAGTACCGGCTGCGGCCAACGTGGCGTTGAATACCAGCATGAATGGCAATCTTGATTTTGGCGATAACAGTGTTTCCGGCGTTAACTATTACGGCATTACAGAAGACTTTGCCAATATACAGCATATTGAAATTGCCGCCGGTCGTTTTTTACAATCCAGCGATTACGAACAGGCCAACAACAATATTGTAATGGGTTATGAAGTAGCCACCAACCTGTTTGGCAGTCCTGAAAAAGCACTGGGTCAGTTGGTAAAACTGAAGGGTGGTAAAAAAGCTGCGATCATTGGTCTGATAAAAAAACAGGGTAAAAGTATTATCGGCGGCTTTGAATATGATAACAGCATCCTGATGGCAAGCAGCTATATGCGCCAGCTGGCACGTGAACAGAACAGCAGCCCGGTTATTATGGTGCAGGGCAAGGAAACAGTACCCATGGCACAATTGCGTGATGAACTGACAGGCGCTATGCGCTCCATCCGTAAATTGAAACCCACACAGGAAGACGATTTTTCACTCAATGATATTGATGCCTTCAGCAGTTTTGCCAGCGGAATCTTCAGCGGCATCAACAAAGGAGGCTGGGCCATTGCCATTCTTTCACTGATCGTAGGCATGTTTGGAGTAGCCAATATTATGTTTGTAACGGTTCGTGAAAGAACACCACAAATCGGTCTTAAAAAAGCCATCGGAGCCAAACGCATCACCATTCTTACAGAATTCCTGCTGGAATCGGCATTCCTGTGTATCATGGGTGGTTTACTGGGGTTGATCATTGTATTCCTGCTTACCCTGGTCATTTCCGCCACTTCAGGATTTACACTGTTTATAGCGCCGCATATTCTGGTTATCGCAGTATCCATCTGTATTGTGGTAGGTGTGCTGGCCGGTATCATTCCTGCCTCCATTGCTGCGCGCATGGACCCAGTAGTGGCTATCAGAAGCAAATAACATTTTCAGCCAGATTCATGAGCACGCAATAAAGAACTGCCTGTAGTACAGGCGCTATTCTATATGTTTTTATATGATCACACAACAACCTATTTTTACCGGCAGCAAACAGTTGCAGGTAACCGATAACAATAAAGGTATTTCATTTCCGGTACTGGTTCACTACCCTACCTATGCGCCTTCAGCACCCGTTAACTTTGGTCCATACCTGATGGATGTGAGTATCGATGCTGCTATCATAGCAGATCAGCAGTTTCCACTGGTAATTATCTCTCATGGCAATAACGGTTCACACCTGTTGTACAGAACCATCAGTACTTACCTGTCCAAACATGGATACATCGTTGCCATGTTGGAACATTATGGTAATAACAGGAACAATGGCAGCCTGGAAAATACCATTGAGAACATACAATTAAGACCCAAACATATAAGCCTGACCATTGATCACCTGTTGGCTGATCCTTTTTTTGCAGCCGGTATTTCACAAAACAGGATTGCTGTTATCGGTCATTCTATGGGTGGCTATACAGCACTGGCATTAGCCGGCGGTCTGCCATATACCCTGGAAGGTCAGCCAGTGAAAGTGGATAGTGACAACAGGATCAAAGCCATCGTATTGATGGCGCCTGGTGCGGGGTGGTTTAATCATGACCACAACCATGTTACCATCCCCATAATGTTGTTGATGGCAGAACACGATCCTGTAACCCCCAGTTGGAATGCAGACGTTGTTTTCAGAATGGTAACCGATAGCTCGCAGATCGTTTTCAGGAAAATAAAAAATGCAGGACATTTTTCCTTTTTAAGCCCATTCCCTGCTGCTATGAAGAATCCTCATTTTCTGCCATCAACCGATCCGGCAGGTTTTGACAGGGAAGCATTTCACCAGGAACTTCCGGCAGACATACTTCATTTTCTGAATGACAAGCTACCTGCATCGGCTATTTAGCAGCCAATTACATAACAGTAAACAATCTTTCTACTTGGAAGAAAAAACACCCAGCCAGGTAAACAATACAAAGGCTACCAGGTAGGTAATGCCTGCGGTTTCGGCCAGCGGTAAACCGGCAAAAAACAATACAGCAGTAACAGTTCCGATAAGCAGTATCAACAGCGTAAACCATTGACGCAGGGAATTACCGTGCAAACGTACAGGCAGGGAAAGATGCCCCAGTGGCAACGCCAGTGAAAAAATAGTAGCGCCACCCATTACCACACCGGCCTGTGCCGCTTCCGGCAACAACAGACCAACCAATGCAATGGCAAATCCAGCCAGCATTACACTAACAGTAGAAATGGCATTCCATCTCTCATGAGCAGAAAGGGCATATTTGCCATCTTTATAAAAAAGCAGGAAGAAATTAGCAATAGGATTAATAAGCCAGCTGGTGAGTACAAATAGGATGTAAATACCAATAACAATATTGCCGGCAATGGTCAAACCTGTATTATCACTCTGCCTGGTCATTTCTGATACAAAACGTACCAGGAAGATCAGCCCCACAGGGATGATCCAGCGTGCATTTTTGCCTTTATTATTGATCCAGAAACTGTACTGCAGCAACCATCTGTAAGGAGCTATTTTTGATTTCATGGATTCTTTCAATCCACCTCTTGCACCTTCCAGGTTGGGATTGATGCGCAGGGCCTCCCGAAAATGATCGCCGGCTTCTTTATGACGTCCCTTTTCCAGTAAGTTCCAGCCAATGGTAGTATGGGTAAAAGCATTTTCAGGATCCTGTTGCAATGCATCCTGCATTGTGCTGATCGCATCATCCACACGCTTCAGTTTGTTGAGAGCGGTAGAACGTGCATTGAGACAGGTAATATTTTCTGCATCTATTGCAAGGCCTTCATTGGCCTTTTGCAGTGCCTGCGAAAAGTCTTTTTCTTCCAGCAATATCATGGCCCACAGACCATAGAAATCTGCTGCATACGGCGCCAGCTCAATAGCTCTTTGCAGGTAACGTTTTGCGGAATGATTGGCATCAGTTTGATAATAACCAAAGGCCAGCAGGTAAAAATAGTATCCGTTTTCGGGGTCAACACGAATGGCCTGCTGAATGGCACCGATACCTTCGCTGTACAAACGCAGATCGTATTTGCTGCGCCCCAGCATAGATAACGCATGATCGTTGTCAGGTTCCTGTTGCAATACCTGCAACAGTTCCTTCTCCGCCTCTTTGGGACGGTTTTGTCTCAACAACATATCTGCTCTGCCCAGCAGGGCATCAACCCCGATCATGGTTATTTTTTAATCTTGAGAAATTTCAGGATATCGTCGTACAAACCTGATTCATTGGCATACAGTGCGTAATTACGGGCCGATGAAAACCATTCCAGGGTGGTAGGTTTGTGTTGTTTAACCGCTTTTTGCAGGTCTTTGGTAGTGATATACTGCAGGCTTCCGGTACTCATTGATTCGCGCAGTTTTTCTTCCACTGCAATATCTACCAGCGCTTTCAGATCGGCACCGGAATAATCAGGTGTTTCGCGGGCTATTTTACGTGTATCAATATCTTTTACCGGTTTATCGTGCAGCATACCGCGCAATATCTCTTCACGGGCGCTTTCATCAGGTGGTTCTACAAAGATTACCCGGTCAAAACGTCCCGGTCTGCGGAATGCAGGATCTACACTCCACGGAGCATTGGTTGCAGCCAGTATCAGTACACCGTCATTACTGGCTCCTACTCCATCCATTTCGGCCAGGAACTGATTGATGACATGCCGCATGGCAGACTGCCTCAGATCGCTGCGGCTGGCACCGATAGCATCCACTTCATCAAAAAACAACACACAGGGTGCGTGCTGACGGGCTATTTCAAAAATACCATGCAGGTTCTTTTCGCTGTTGCCTACCCACATATCCAGTATATCGTGTAAACCGATACTGATAAAGCGTGCATTGATCTCGCCCGCGGTAGCCCTTGCTATATAGGTTTTACCACAACCCGGAGGGCCATACAGTAAAATACCGCCACCGGCTTTTTTACCAAATGCCTTGTACAGATCGGGATTTTTAAGAGGCTGTATAATTTTGATGGATATCTCTTCTTTAATACGCTGCATGCCACCCACACTATCGAAGTTGATAGTAGGCTTTTCCATAAAGATATCGTTGTCGGACATGATATCAGCATCAACAGAGCCTTCATCGGTCTGTATACCGGCACCGGGCATACGCAGTTTAGCATCAATTTCTTCGTCCCTGAAACCAGGATTCAGTGCAATAACACGCTGGTATATTTCCACGGCCTGTTGCAATGAGTTTTCCCGTATCAGACAGCGGGTGAATAACACCATGGAATCGGGCGGCAACTGGTGTTGCAATTCTTCATAAATAACAATCGCTGCGGAATATTTCTGCAGATAATAGTATGCTTCTGCCAGTCCGATCTTTGCTTTGGTATTACCATAATTGCGGTTCAGCACTTCACGGTATTGTTCTGCTGCTTCAGCATACATTCTTTCCTGGGTCATAATATCTGCCAGGTGCAATCGCAGCGGGATATTGTCGGGTGACACTATCAGCGCTTCCTGCAGATTTTTAATGGTTTCGTTTGTCATGCACACACTTTTGAGCTGCTAATCATCCTTATCTCCCCGTTTTTCAGGGATGAATATTTCCACTAATATAGAACGCACCCTACGAAATGCCAAGTATTTACTGTGGGAAACCCATTTCAGTTATCTGTAGGGTGGTTAATACAACAAGCGTACTTTAATCGTGTCTTTCACTTCCTTTAACAGGCGGAATGCAGTTTCAGACAATTTTCTGTCAACATCCAGCACCACATAGCCAATTTCATCATTGGTTTTCAGATACTGCGCCAGGATATTGATATTGTTTTTGGACAATTGTGTATTGATGGCCGACAATACGCCGGGCACATTTTTATGAACATGCAGAATACGGTGGGTACCTTCCTGCGGAGGCAGGCTTAACGATGGTACGGTATGTGAACCGGTAGTAGCGCCCATTTCCAGGAAACGGAACAGCTTATTGCTCACGTCTTCACCAATATTTTCCTGCGCTTCCTCTGTTGAACCACCAATGTGCGGGGTAAGAATCACATTGGGCAGGTTCTGCAATGGTGAGGTGAATTTATCACCGTTCTTTTCAGGCTCCCACGGAAATACATCGATGGCTGCACCAGCGATCTGCCCATCTGTAATACTCTTACTCAATGCATCCAGATCTACCACTTCACCCCTTGCATAGTTGATCAGGATAGAACCTTTTTTGAAGTTCTTCAGTACGTTTTTATTGATAAGATTTTTGGTAGCATTGGTTTCGGGTACATGCAGGCTCACAATATCGGCCTGACTTACCACTTCTTTCAGTGTTTTGCGGGCTGAGGCGTTGCCCAGTGGCAGTTTGGTCACCACGTCGTAATAGATCACTTTCATGCCCAGTGCTTCGGCCATAATGCTTACCTGGGTACCGATATTACCATAGCCAATGATGCCAAATGTTTTGCCACGCAGTTCATAACTGCCCTTGGCTTCTTTTAACCACACCCCATTGTGGGCAGCTTTATTTTTGTCAGGAATACGGCGGATCAGCATTACAGATAAGCCGATTACCAGTTCTGCTACAGAACGGGTATTGGAATAAGGAGCATTAAATACGGTCACCCCATGCTGTGTGGCACTTTTCAGGTCAACCTGGTTTACACCGATACAGAAACAACCGATGGCTTGTAGCTTTTTGGCAGCCTCCAGTACGCGGGCCGTGATCTGGGTTTTGGAACGGATGCCCAGCAAGTGTACGTCTTTTACAGCGCGTACCAAATCGTCTTCAGATAAGGCACCGCCGATCTTTTTAACATTTGCATAACCAGCGTCCTGAAAAAATTTTACGGCCTTGTCACTGATGTTCTCTAGCAGAAGAATATTGATCTTTTCCTTGGGATAACTCGTATTTTTTTTATCGCTCATATATAAATCCCCCGACTTTTACGTTAGTGTGTTGCAAGAACTGCAAATATGTCTCATAAAATTGAAACGGAAAAACGTATTGTGGCGTTCTGACTGAAGTGTGTTTGCCGTAAATTTGCCCGATTACTAACCCGAAAAAGTACTCTTGTTGAAAAACATGCTTTGGATTGCACCATTTTTACTGATAGGCTGTGGCGATGGAAATAGTAAAGTGAAAGATTCTGTACCCGTTACTGTGCAGGCTACCCTGTCTGCTGCCGGTGCGCGGGTTCCTGCTGGTGAAAAGAACGTGTATGCTGAACGTGTAAAGGGTTTTATAGACTCTATGTTCGGTAACGGCCGCTTGAATGGCAGCGTACTGGTTGCCAAGAACGGGCAGATCATTTACCAGGAATATATGGGGTATGATAACCCAAGGATAAAAAAAGATTCCATTACCGCCACTACCCCCTTTCATCTTGCTTCTACTTCCAAAACCTTTACTGCCATGGGTATTCTGAAACTGTGGCAGGACGGGAAACTGAACATAGACAGCCCTGTAAGTACTTACCTGCCAGGGTTTCCTTATCCTGCTATTACGGTAAAACTATTACTGAACCATCGCAGCGGCTTGCCCAAGTACGATCACTATATGGCTTCTATGGGATGGAACAGGCGTAAAATGGTGAGTAACCAGGATGTGCTGGATTTTATCATTTCACATACCAAAACACTTCCGGTTAACAGAGCTGATCGTGCTTTCAGCTATTCCAATACCAACTTTGCGTTGCTGGCGCTGATCATTGAAAAAGTAAGCGGTCTTTCCTATCATGATTTTATGCAGCATACTTTTTTTGAGCCGCTGCACATGAACAATAGCTATGTGTTTACAGCAGCAGATTCTGCTACCTACCTGCATTCTTATTACACCAGTGGCCGTCCTTATAAATTTGAGTTCCTGGACATGGTATACGGCGATAAAAATATTTACAGCACCCCCCAGGACCTGCTGAAATGGGATCAGGCACTGCGTTCTGACAGCCTGTTCACTCCTGCTACGCTGGAAGCGGCTTATAGAGGTTACAGCAACGAAAAACCCGGCATCAAAAATTATGGCCTGGGCTGGAGAATGTACAACCTGAAGAACGGTAAGAAAATCATTTATCACAATGGCTGGTGGCATGGTAACCGTGCAGCATTCTACCGTTTACCCGATGAAGATGTGACCATCATTGGCCTCAGCAATAACGATTGCCAGAAAATATACGCCATCAAAACCATGGCCGATATTTTTGGCGATTATATGCAGGGGGGCAGCTTTGAAGAGGAACCAGACAACGAAGGCGTAGTAAACAGTACAACTCCTGCTCCCGTAGCTGCAGCAACGCCTAAACCTGTAAAACATACGGTACGTCGCACCACTACTTCCAAACGTCATGCTGTTGTCCATAAAAAGAAACGTGCCCGCACTGCTGTTACTCCCAAAAAGTAGGTAAATTTCCGTATGCAAATTCTTGTAGCGGAACAGGTGCGCGCCTGGGATGAATTTACTATTCAACATGAACCGGTAACATCGGTTGACCTGATGGAAAGAGCCGCTTCAGCTTTTTACAACTGGCTTTTATTGCACGGATATAGGGGCAGGTCTTTTACCGTTTTCTGCGGTAAAGGCAACAACGGCGGCGATGGACTGGTAATAGCACGCCTGCTGGCATTGAGCGGTCATATAGTTACAGTAAACATATTGGAATTCGGGCACAAAGGCACCGGCGATTTCCAGGTAAACCTGGCCCGTTTGCACGAAACCAGTGTCACCATCCGGTTCATCAGCACAGAAGAAAACCTGCATCCGCTGGTGCCTGGTGAAATAGCGATCGATGCCTTACTGGGTACAGGATTGAACAGGCCTGCAGAAGGTTTAACCGCTGCAGTGATACAACATATCAACCAGTCAGGTTGCGAAGTTATTGCCGTGGATATTCCGAGCGGATTGTATACCGATAAGAGTTCACGCGGCAATACAGTGGTCAGGGCTACACATACTGTCAGTTTTCAATGTTACAAGCTGGCATTTCTGCTACCGGAAAATGCCGCCAATACCGGCAACCTGCATATCCTGCCGATTGGTCTTCACCCAGATTTCATTAACACCCTGCACATGCCGTATGAAATGACGGATCAACCATTGATCCGTTCTATATTACGTCCACGCAACCGTTTTGCACATAAAGGAAACTACGGACATGCAGCGTTAATTGCCGGCAGCAAAGGCATGATGGGCGCTGCTATACTAAGTGCCAAAGCCTGCTTACGCAGCGGCACCGGAAAACTGACCTGTCACATTCCATCCGTGGGTTATATTATACTACAGTCTACAGTACCCGAAGCCATGTGCCATACAGCCGCAACAAATGTTGAGTACCTGCAAACACTACCGGCGCTTACATCATACAATGCAGTGGGCATCGGACCGGGATTGGGTCAATACAATACACATGCCGTCTTGCTGGAAAAAGTATTTACAGAAACCAGCAACCTGGTGATAGATGCTGATGCATTGAATGTACTATCTGTTAACAAAGACCTGTTGCAGCACTTACCTGCAGGTACTATCCTCACACCGCATGTGCGCGAATTTGAAAGACTGTTTGGCCCTGCTACCAATGATTTTGAAAAACTGACGCTGGCACAGCAACAGGCTGCCGCCCTAAACATTGTCATTGTACTAAAAGGTCATTATACAGCTATCATTACCCCTGGTGGAAAAACCTGGTTCAACAGTACTGGTAATGCAGGCATGGCTACCGGCGGCAGTGGCGATGTATTGACCGGGATCATCACAGGATTGCTGGCGCAGGGTTATGTAGCAGAACAGGCCGCTATTGCCGGTGTATTTTTACACGGACTGGCAGGTGATCTTGCAGCAACAGCACTCTCACAGGAAGCAATGATTGCTTCAGACATTACAGACTACCTGGGTAAAGCCTTTCTGCAGGTGATGACAGCCTGATGAGCTATGCGTTTTCACGCATAATGTTTCTCCTACACAATCATCATACATTACAGTTGGCTATAATATGGCCGATAATGAGCCATTATAAGCTAAGGGATAGCAATATTTCTATCGCTATCATCCGTTGATACAGCCTTATAAGCATCGTATATTCTGCATCGGATTTTACAGTGGCTGCTATGAAGTTTTACAGTGTTTGTACAATAGCGCTTAGCTAATATTTTTCACCTATTTTTTGTGTGGAAGCAGTCTTTTTTCTTTGCTCAAATTTATATCCTATGATTCAACACTACACACACCAGGTATATACTGTTCTGAAGCCATACAGAACAAGCATATTCAGGGCCAGTCCGGACACTGTTTCAATAAACTTTTCGGAAAAAATAAAATAAGCGTTGCTTATTTAATGGAAGGTATTTATTTTTAGTACATAATTAATAGATCCTCATCTCCTTCCGGAAAAGCCAACAGAATCCGCATCCGCTGTAATTCATCTCTGAACTCCCAAAAAAAACCTGGTTGTATGCCACAATTTTACAAGAACCTGCTCAGGATCTCTGCTGCTTTTTTATGTAGTATTATCATGCAGCATGCATCAGCAACAGACTTTACAGTTACCAACACCAACAATTCAGGAGCCGGCTCACTGGCCGACGCAATTGATCAGGCTAATCTGAATTCGGGTGCCGACAGGATCACGTTTTCATTACCTGCCGGTGTTTCTACTATCAATCTTACATCACCATTACCCGCTATTTACGATCAGCTTGAGATCAATGGTTACTTACAGGCAGGCACTACGCCCGGCCCTATTGCTTCCAGAACCATCCTGATCAATATCAATGGTGCAGGCATTGGTTCCGGTGATATTTTTACCATTTTAAGTAGTGATGTTACGATTGCAGGTCTGGCAATTTACAATTCACCCGGCTATGCCATCCGCATCAGTCCTTCCGGTGGCGCTAAACCTGTACTGGTATATAATAATATCTTTATATGGGGCAACTATATCGGTACTGATAATACCGGTATGACCACCGGTATTGGCAACAAGCTGGGCGGTATAGCTTCCAATGTGAACTATTTCGACATCAACGCCAATATCATTATCGGTACTGATGGTAATGGCACCGACGATATTAACGAAGGGAACCTGATATGTGGCAGTAAAGGCGATGGTTCCGGTTATAATGGCGACGGTATCATATTATGGAAAACCATCAGCTCAAAAGTTGCGGGCAACTTCATCGGGTTAAATAAGAATGGTGGAGGCGGTGCAGCTTTTGGCAACAAACGTTTTGGCATTTTGCTGACTGTAGGTGCGGACAATAACGTTATTGGTACCGATGGAGATAACCAGTCTGATGATGTAGAGATCAATTATATCTGTAACAATGATAGTAATGGCATTGTAATCGGTCAGTCAAAACAAAACACCATTGCCGGCAACAATATTGGTCTTGATATTAACTGGAATGCAGCAGGCAACCAAGGCAATGGTATTCATTTATTAGGCAGCTCAGAAAATGTAATCGGAACCAATGGCGACGGTACATCTGACTACCAGGAAATGAACATTATTGGTTATAACGATGGTTATGGCATTATAATATCATCCGAATATTTTTATGGTTTTGAAGCAAATGCTTCTGATAATATTGTGGCCGGTAATGCAATAGGCACCAGTGATGATGGCGCGCTGGTAGCTGGCAATGCCAATGCAGGCATACTGATCTATGCCAGTTTCGGATCGTTCGGAGCCAACAATAACATTATAGGTGTTGATTATGCAAAGCCTAATCATGCAGGCATGGTCAACCTGATTGCCCATAACCAGAACGGCGTTGTTATACGCAACCCCATAAACGGTGCTACCTGTACAGGCAACAAAATTGCTTCCAACTCTATTTTTCAAAATACATTGCTGGGCATTGACCTGGGTGATGACGGTATTTCTTCCAACGACAATGGCAGTGGTGCAGGCAAAGCCAATGAAAAGCTGAATGCTCCCGTGATCACTTCTGTATCTATGGATGGGACAAACACTCATCTTACCATTACCGGTTTTTCGCGTCCCAACACAGTGGTTGAATTTTTCGTGGCAGACGCAGGGCCTCACCCCCTGCAACCCGGTTTTACCAAAACCTTTGGACAAGGCCAAATCCTGCTGTTCCGCGGACAGGATAATGCCACGCTGGGCACTGTAACGGATGATGCAACAGATGTCGGTACTTATAATGGAGCAGACGAAGGCACTGGGTTTGCCGGTACCATTACAGAAAATAAATTCAGTTTTACAGTTCCCACAAGTTCATTACCGGTAAGCATTACCGGCGGTACCAATATTGTAGCAGTGGCTTATGTAAACACTACTGGCGCCGGCAGTACCTCAGAGTTTGGCGGAAACTTTAAATTCACAGTTACACCGGTAACACTTACTTCATTCAAAGGTCGTTTGAATAAGGGTAAGGCATATCTTACCTGGACTACCACCAACGAAGTAAATAACAAACAGTTTGAAGTAGAGAAAAGTACTGATGGCACACACTTTACCAAGATCGGTACTGTCAGCGGGCTGGGTGGTGTAACCAATGCATACAATTTCACTGATGAAAATGCAACTGCTGCAATCAACCATTATCGCCTGAAACAAGTAGATGTAGATGGCCAGTCAACACTCAGCCGTGTTATTGTATTACGTGGCGACATAGGTGATAACCAGGTTAAAACAACTCCCAATCCGTTTACCAGCCAAATCAATGTTTCTTACCAGCTTGCGGCTGAAGAAAACCTTGTTATCCGCATGTTCGATCAATCCGGCCGTGTAGTAAAAACGTATTACACAACCGGTGGTGCAGGTACCAACAACATCAATCTTTCTGATGTAAGTAAATTACCGGGAGGTATGTATATACTCGAAATAAAAGGCAATACCACGTCTGTGATCAAACAGGTATTGAAACTGAAATAGTCCTATCAAAGCCGTTCAATGAGAAAGGTTGTCCTTCAAAAAGGACAACCTTTTCTTTTAGAAGAATAGTATAAAATGCTCAGATTGTTTTTTCATCTTTCCAGAACTCACGCTTGATTCCGGTAAGCAGGTCCTGCTGGTCAATTATCATTTTTCCGCTGCTGATAGCACGCAGGGAAGCGAACTGTACAATATTTAGAATAGATGCGCCACTCAGTTCAAACTTTTGTGCAATTACATTCAGGTCTACATCCTGTTCCAGACTGATCATTGCGGGAATTGTTTTTTTCCATATCTCCAGTCGCTCACCGGCTCCGGGCATGGGGAAATGGATCATGGTATGAAAACGGCGTGTGAAAGCTTTATCCAGGTTGCTTTTGAAATTGGATGCCAGGATCAGTAAACCCGGAAAGTCTTCTACCCTTTGCAGCAAATAAGACACTTCCTGGTTGGCAAAACGGTCATGTGAACTACTGACGTTGGTTCGTTTGCCAAACAATGCATCTGCTTCGTCAAAAAACAGTATCCAGTCTTTGTTCTCCGCTTTACTGAATACTTTTTCAAGATTCTTTTCCGTTTCGCCGATATACTTGGAAACCACTTGTGAAAGATCAATGCGATAAACATCTTTACCAAACTCTTTGCCCAGTAATGTAACTGTTAATGTTTTACCCGTACCTGGCGGTCCATAGAACAATGCCCGGTAACCGGGTTTTAATTTGCGTGCAATGCTTGTGTCCTGCAACAAAGTTTGATTGTGCTGTAACCATGTTCTAATATCATTGATCTGTTCTGCAGTCTGTATATGCAATATCAGGTCGCTCCACTCCATTTGCGAACTGAGTTTTTTAGCAGGAAATTCCTGGCTGAAACGCGGCAGCAATACTTTATCAAACAAAAAAAGCTCTACATACTCCTGTGCCAATACCAGTTTTCCACTGATAGCAGGTTCGCCTTCTTTTACATCTTCCAGCCACAAAAGTTTCTCTTTATAGAACTGGTGTTCCTGGCTGAAAAGCTCCTGTAGCTGTAAACGTGCCGGTACATTACTGCCTGCCAGTATAAACAGCACCGTTTCGCCGGTTGGCAAAATGCTGCGACTGTTGCCGGCCTTTATACCACCAAATTCCGGAAAATCGCCCCCATTGGGTAAAAATTCCTGTATCAGGTTTTCAAAAAAAGCCGGTTGTATATGCGGTACCAGTGCAGTCATCAGCGCTATATATTCTTCTACAGTAAACTGATGCTGTATAATGAAATGGTGTAAAGCAGTTCCATCTTCAGCCAGTTGTACAGCAGGAAAAATATCAGCAAGTTCCTTATCTTCTTTTTTCAAATGACTTTCCAGCCGGTTGCGTAATAATTGCCGGAAGTTCTGCAATGCACTTACAATGTTCTGGCTATTAGTGGCCATGCTTGTTTTTTAATTTGAAAGGTTCTTATTAACATGTTCTTACTCCACTTTCCATGCCACTCGTTGCTGCGGCCTGTTGGCAGGCATTTCCGGCCTGGTCATGGCATCCAGTGCTGCTACAAAAGCAATATAGTGACCTCTTTTTACCGTGTTGCCAGATGCCATTATCGAGTCAGAATTCTGTACCAGCAATTCATCGGCAGCAGCCTGGTCAATTCCCTCTTTCACCACGTCATAATGCGTAGGCTGGTCTCCCATTTCCTTGGGCAATGTACCGGGGATTGCAGGTTTTGATTCTATATATTCGTCACCCAATCCTATCATATGACCAAATTCATGTGCAGCCACATTCTGTTGTGTTTTATTGGTCTTAACTGCATCATTGATAAAAACCGCTACAGTTACGCGTCTGTACTCAGCCTCCGCTTAGGCGTTTCTTTCACCAATTGAGTTTTCTATAGAAAAGCATCGCCCATCCTGCGAACCCAGCTCTTCTTCAACACTTTTGATCCTTTTACGACTTAATTCCTTGTTATAAGCTGCTGATCCTTCAGAACTGGCTCTGCCCGTAAATTCCAGTGTATACTTACAATTATCAGCATTGACCGGTGCAGGTATACTGCTGATGAAACGTTTTATTTCCTGTATATCATCTGCACAATCCTTATTCACCACCGCACTGTCAAAATCAAAATTGCCTACATTTTTGATCAGGTCAGCAGTATCAGTTCTGCGTTCTTCTGGTTTGGAGGGATCACGAAGATCAAGTTTTGCAGTATGCGTAGTTGCTGAATCTTTTTCTTTATGGATGCCAGACACCCTCGACCGGAAACGTTTTTCTTTGGCTCCCGGCTTTACAACATCAATCACCGTATGCGCATCTTTTTTATTAGTTACAATATTTACCGTTACCTCTACTTTACAACGATACGGTGCAAAACCGGGAATGTTCAGTGTAAGCAGGTATTTATCACTCCAGCCATCATGTACACTTTTTTTAAGATCAGTTTCAAAAGCAGTACGCTCCGCCTGGTTCATAGAGGCAGGGTACACCGGAAATACTTTATGAGTGATCTGTAATGTGCCTGTTTTGGGAACAGGTCCATCTACATTGTATACAGCATCAAAATTGGCAAAACCCGTATTGGTAAACTGCGGAGATGTAAATCCAGACAACACTTGTGGCTGCTGAGCAGCGGGTGTCGCCTGTTGTACAACGGGTGGAAAAAAGCCGGCAGTTTTAGCGCCCGCTATGTTAGATGGTATTGTTCTGAGTAGTGGATCAAACATGTGCCTTGCTTTTATTCCAATGGGGTTCCTGTAACCCGTGATAAATTGGATGTAGTACCTACTGTAACATGTATCGCGCCTTTTTCATCTACCAGGAATGCGAACTGTAATATGGGAACAAAATTGTCTGTATAGCTGGAGGCATTATTAATATCCGGCGGTGAAAAACCGGCAGGTGATCCATCTATATCCGTTTTAATATTCCTCACGTCACTACCTGCTTTCATACCGGCAGGTCCGCTCAGTTCAAATGTGTGATATACTACAGTACATCCTTTAATAGCCAGAGCTTTATCAACCAATGGAATAGCGAGGTTCTCAATTTTCACCATGGCCTCCGAAAATGTTTTCAGATTTTTATTGGTGATCTTGTCATACGATTCTCCGCCCCTTCCCTTTGCTTCCAGTGCATCACTATCAGAAGAGAACTGGCTGCGTGATTTCCGGAGCTCTTCGGTCATAGCAGCTTTGGGAACAGCCAGGTGACCATGATAGAAGTCTTTTACATTAATGCCTTTGGTACGTTCAACAGGTTTGGAGGTCAATACAAATTTCAACGTAGCCAGGATATTATCCTTCAGCTTTTGTGGAACCCAACCACTGTCTACCCCAAAAGTAAGATCACCTTTGGCTTTGGTAAGTGTTTCATAATCTTTCGGCGTAAAATCCCAGTCTTCCTTTTTCTGAACAGACCTGGCCTGTCCATGTTGCTGCATTACATGTGTCAGTTCATGCGCCAGCAACTTTTTGCCGGTATGAGTATCCGGTGCATAACGATCTTTATTAAATACAATATTTTGGCCAACAGTATACGCCTGTGCATGCAGCGATTGTGCTGAAGCTGTAGCATTAGCACCTGTATGTATTTTTACATTGCTGAAATCAAAACCCATCCGGGGTTCGTAGTAGCTACGAACGGTATCTGGCAGGTATTGTCCACCGCTCATTGCAGATTGCAATCCGTGCTCCAGTATTTCGGCTTGTTCGCCGTTACCTTTTTTCTGTATCACCGGCAAGATAGTAGCCTTAGCCGGGGCATTCACCGCCTGCTCCGCTATATGATCAGCCTGTTGTTCCTGTGCCGATATATGTTTTCGTGCAGGAAAGAAGTTGCCATCACCATTTTTGTCAGTATTGTCCGGTACAATTTTTACCGGTGCCGTACGATTTCGTTCTTTTTCATTCATAACACCTTATTGTTATTGCAACCATCACAACATCCGGGTTGCTGTTAATTACCCAGCACAACGTTTCTTCTGCCCAGCGTAATACGCCTGTCGCCTGTATACTGGTACACATTCCTTTCGGCTATTACATAATGTTCAGTGCCGCATCTGTCAGGATTATTCCTGACATTTCCCAGGTCATCATCACTGGGTTCCTGTCTTCCATCAGGATCAGGATGTGTATGAAAAGTACCAAGCACCGATATATTGATGGGTAAAGGTTGCCCTCCGTTGTAGCAAATAGCCACGCCATGACCACCACCCTGATCTTCAGGAGGTCCTTCGCGCAACACGTATTCCATTTGCTGATTGCTTCTGTTCATAAAAACAGTAATGGAAAACTCTCTGAAGTTTAAAGGATCAGCCACCGACCGGTTCCAGATATCACGCATCCTTGCCTTTATACCCGGGCGATCGATCAAATTGGTAAAGGTTGGCGGAGTGGATGTGCCGCCCGACATGGCTGGCAGGGCTACATTTATAGTAGTAAGCTGGCCATTCAGCACACTGTCTTTCCGGATATTGAAAAACAATTCATCTGCAAAATTATCCAGCACATCACGCGGTATAATTCTTTCAGGAGAAGATACCGATACGGCACGGTTACCTGGCCTATTGAATGCAATACGTCCTGTTGTACGATCAATTTTGATAACTGCTTCCATCCTGTCCGTTAATCCCATGCGCGTACGGATCGGCACAGCAATACGATTTACTTCATTGGAGAAACGACGCATTTCACGCAACTCTTCCGATCTGTCTGCGATTGATCTGCGGGGAGCAGGATCCATTTTAGTAAGCTGTTCTGCAGGTCTTATATCAGCAGGAACGGGGTTACGGAACTGCATGGGTGTATTATCGGTAACATTGTCCATGGTAACATTATAGGTACCGGAAGTATTGGTTCCTACAAGGTCCAGGTTCATATCAAAAGTGATCTGTGTACCATCCAGGAATTGCGTAGCATACCTGTCCAGTGATGCCCCTGTGCGGCGTGCAACCAGCCAGGTATTGAAAACAACGTGTTTGCGCGCCCGGTTCAATGTGTTGCCAGCCTGTGTAGGAAACTGCGGTCTATGTACTACAGGCGGAGACGGTGGTTGTCCCGGTTGCTGCTGGCTTCCACCCAATATCATGGGTTCCATTATAGAATTATCTACATCCAGGTAGTCTCTGCTCATACTCTGCGAGGGTGAATCTGATAATGATACGGTTGCATTACCCGACGCATCCGGCGTTGCAATTGCGGCCGGCTCAAACCAGGGTTCCACACCACCTGCAGAAGAAGGTCTGCCATCCCTGATAGGTAATGGCAATATAAAGTTCAGGCGGTGCCCTGATACATAATCGATCGTAATATCATTGGCTACGATGGTTTGTATAAAGCCCAGCTCGTAGTTAGGGAAATCAGCAGCATTCCCGGTTGCTGTTATTACTGCATTGAGCGACATTGCTCCACTAGGTGATGCCATACTGATCATTCCGCCACGCATCCTTACAATAGTATTACCACTGGCATTGGGAGCTGTTACATTAGCAAGAAATACCGGTGCCGTATGACCGATCTGTGAACGGTCACCTCTTACCTGCGGGCCGGCTAATGGTGTGGCAGTACAGGATGGTGTGCGGCCATTGGCTGCCATCGGATCCCTGCCCGGTGGATTCCACAAACGTGTTGCAGGCGTGCCGGTTCCCGGCAATCCCGGAAGATCCGGGGTACCAGCCTGTTCACAGGGTTGAAAACCTGCCAGCTCAACCAGGAACAGTGCCGCACCATGTACTTCGTTCGGATCGGGTATTTCTGGTCTTGCCATGTGGTGAAAAGACATATCAATAATCCTGCCCATAACGCACTCCAATGGATTGGACATGCTGAATATTTCCGCACTGAGTACAATGGTATTTAAGCCACGTGGCATCAGGTGTCCCATTGGGGTTACATTCTGTGGGGCGTTAGGTTCATCTTCTATCAGTATAGTGGTTCTGCGTACGGCTTCGCTGATACTGGGAATCGTGCCGCATGTCCACATAGAGATGTAGGCATCAGCAGCCAGCCTGTATTCACCACGCAATAGTTTATCACGTGCAATATTTACGATCTCGTGCCTGTTTTCAGGCAGTTCACCCATCGGTTGATCCGCCTGCGCCGTCGGCGCTACCAGTACTACCCTGTTCTTTTGCAACTGGGCTTCTGTCCAGCCTGCACCAAATCTTGTGGTAGCCCCTTTATTAACGATACGGATCCTTTCTGAACGCACACCCGCATTGATCATACTGCGGGCTGTCCGTTTGGCCCTGTAACAGGCCAGGTTAATATTGTAGGTATTAGTACTTTCCTGGCTGGCATAGGCATGTACTTCAAAAGTGGCATTGGCACGCTGGCTGCGTACAAAATTGACCAACCTGTTTGCATCTGCCGGATCTTTAAATACATCACTGGATTTGCAAAATTGGAATTTCTCACCATCAATCTCAGTATCACTTTGCTCACAGGGAGGCTCCGGTGTTACATCACCCAGTCTTGTTGGTTCACGCGGACAACCGGGCTCCGGTGGTGTAGTACCAAAATCAGGTACAGCGTTACCACTGCCTGTTGCCGTACCGTTTGCATCGGTGCTTTCTTCCCCTTCCTGCTTCTGAATATGCTCACCTGTACCTGCACCCTGCTGTACTACATGCGTTAACTCATGTGCCAGTAATCTTTTACCGGTATCACTCTGCGGCGCATATTGCCCGCTATTGAAAACAATATTACTGCCGGTAGTATATGCCAATGCATTGATGGACTGTGCAGATTTGGCAGCAACAACATCTGTATGTACCCGTACATTGTTGAAATTATAACCAAATCTGGGCTCGTAATAACTGCGTACATCATCAGGAAGCGCATCCCCTTTTCCTGGAAGATTGCTTACATAATCATTCAATCCTGAATCAGCAGAAGTTGCTTGCGCGCGCTCTTCCTTACGCTGCATTTTCTTTTCTTCTTCTTCACAATGTGTACATTTACGTTGTACAGGTGTAGTTGCTATTTGCTGATCTCCCTGTACCATTACTGTATTCTGTTCGGGAGCCTGTTCTTTACGTTGTATGTTTTTATCCTCTTCTTCGCAGTGTGCACATTTACGCTGAATATCTTTCTTCTGTTCTTCCTCACAGGCAGCACATTTTCTTTGAACATATGTAACCGGTAAAGCCTTTGCCTGTACCGGAGCATCATGCATGCCCAATACTTTTTCAGCCACGGCATCGGCTTCTCTTTCATAAGCATCACCGGGCTCATTTACAGTCAGTTTTGGCTGAACAAACGCACGTGTACTGGTAACAGTATTGCCAAAAAACAATCCATTGCTCTTTGGTACCGCAGATGTTGTATTTTTTTCAGCTACAGTTTGCATAGCCATTGTTTTAAAAATGAACTGCTGCCAGCTATTGCCATTCCGTTACCAATGGGCTTTCCATCCAGGATAGCTGGATGTATGAAAAGCCCCAGGGCAATTTATCCAACAGTATATCAAATGCTTTCTGTTCTACCTGTAGTTTCCAGCAATGATCGGTTGCGACAAAACGTAATTTTCCTTTTCGTAGCAGAAAGGTTTGTTGCAATGCTTCGGGTGAGCTACTTTTTAAAGCCGTCCAATGCCCTACCACTGCTTGTAGCAGGTGATGCGCTTCCTGTTTTTCTACATCGGATAATTGTACAAAACGTTCAATATGCTGATCGCTATGCAGACCGCATAATACTTTATTGATCAACATACAATATTCCGGTGCTTCTTCTTCGCCGTTTACCAGGTATTGCAGCAGGTGTGCAGCTTTATATTGCGCCTGCTCATTTACAAAACGGCCATCCTGCATCAATTGCAACGTTTTAAAAAAGTCCGCCAAAAAAGGATGCAGTAATACCAGCCCTGCATTATCAATAAAAACACTTTCTTCTGCCACCTCTCCTGCTATTTCCTGTTCAGGTTGCTGCAGCGGTAGCTCACGGGCATTCACATCCTGTATTTTATCTCCTTTTGTAACGGGTAATGTCATTACTGCAACAGGATACACCGGTTGCAGTAAAACGGCAATGCCCCCAGGAATACCAGTCATAGCGCGTAGTGGAGTACCTTGTTTCTCAGCTTTGTTCAGTTGGGTGATTATTTGCTGCAGCATTGCAACAGCAAGATCCGAATCTGACCGCAACACATAATATACCAGTACCGCCAGTATTTTTTTATGCATTGCTACTGCAAAACTGTACTGTTGTACCTGTTTTTCCAGTTGATGCAATATTTCCATCATTCCTTTTATACCGGGCGCCAGTAATTCCAGCACTACTTCAACAAATGATGATTCAAACTGCAACAGCATCCTTTCTGCCATAGTACGGTGAAAAGAAACATACTTTGCGGATAAAGTCGCCAACATTTGCGGACGCTCACGCAAAGCCTGTTCAATATGTTGTTCCCAGCTTTTTACAACCGGTGTGCTTCCTGCAAAAGCGATTGTTCCATGAGCAAGGAAATGAAGCAGTTGCTGCAATACATGCATCGTTGCCGGAATATGTTGCGGTATATCTTCACCGGTTTGATTACTATACGCAGCTGCCTGTAATGACAATAAACGGGTTTTTAACAGGCTGATAAAATGTTCTACAAATACGTGATCAAAAACATCAGCGCCAATAGTTCCCAGGTTCAACTCTATACAACCGATGCGTGTATAATCTTCTCCGGGGAAAAAGGTGGTCAATACTGTATCCAGTTCATTCAGCATGGTTTCTTTGATCAATGTAGCTGCACGGCGTTGCAACCGGTAAGACTCCTGTTGTCCTGCCAGTTGCAATTCCAGTGAAAACTTTCGTATAGTATGTTGTGACCTCATACTTGTTGTTCCGGTTGCTTCCGGTATTATTTATCCGGCCTTTTTTTTGTTTTTGTAGCAGTATTAGTGCTGATATTCTCTTTTTTCAATCCACCGGTCGGAACGTTCTTTTCTATATCAGCTTTTTTTGCCAGGTCTGCTGCGGTTTTAAACCATTCAGGATTGATGGTACTTTCATCTACTTTGAGCGCTTTTGCCAGCACAGGAATATCGTCTTTTGTCAGTCTCGCCATCTGGTCGTACGATTTTACTCCCAGTTGCTGCATAACTGTTTCCATATTGGCAGTAATACCAGGTATCCGTTGTAAAGGGTCCGTTCTTACGGCTGCCCCAGTTTTATTCAGCACAGCCTGTTGCCATTTTGTTTCTACTACGGCAACATCGTCCGGTTTGGGAGGTTGTAGCTGGCTATTATCTTTTTTGTTGTTAAACACCATAAAAGGTACCTGGAAATCTCCCAGCACCCTACGACCTTCACTATGTTCATCACAAAGTAAGATCAGTGTATATCCTTTTTGTACACCGCCCACATGCTCCAACCCGTATGCCGGGATGTTGTCATTATTATTGTCACTGAACAATTTTTCCAGGTCAGCTAAAGTAGCCGTTACCACATCAAAGCTGAGCGCAAAACGTCTGCGCAGATTCTTAATAGCAGCTACTGCTTCATCTGCCTTCATACCGGTATGTCCCTCTACCCTGTAAAAAGGATATTGATCCAGCGAAAAAACAAATGGATTGACTACAAAATCACGATTGGTATAACCGGTAGGCTCTTTACTGAAGTATGACAACAGGTGATCTTCACGGTTGTGTTTTACCGATTTGTAATCCCAGTAATATTGTAAAGAATAAGGACTATTAGACAGGTTGTAATAAAAAGGGATCGTTTGTGCACCCAGTGGTTCGCAGAACAGTCTGCCCGGCGTTATGCGTACCGGCAGATGATCCGCTTCATCATCTGGCAACTTTTTTTCATTTTCCATTTGTAATACATCATAATAACTTTCATCGCTCAGGTCATCCAGTTCCCAGTCGGGAATATAAAAGCATTTCATCATGATCACCATACGCCAGTGCAGGAAACGCACCAGTTGCAAACGGTCGGCATTGTTGTTGTACACCGGTGGTTGCTGGTAATACTGCCTGAAAATAGAAAGCTGAAAACTCACATCCTCCTTAATGCGGCCCAGCATCAGGTGACGCGGAAAAAGATCAGTATCCGGACAACATTCATTCACCAGGTCCTGCAATTCAAACACCAGTTCGTTGAATGTTTTAATAAGGTCCTTTACAAAGTCATAGAAATACTGCACACTTTCCACCGGTGCACCATTCCTTTTATACGTTGCCCATTTTTTATTTATAAGCGTAAAGTAGCTGTCGAAGATCCTGACATTATGTATCTGCAATCCTGTTTCAGCCTGCTTGTCCGGGTTCAGTGGGTTGCAAGGTGAACGGATCTCTTTTTCTTTATCTTCTTCATTATTGCTGTTACAACCACAGGCGTCCAGTGTACAACCAAAATGATTGTGCAGTTTGTCTATCCCTTTATCCAGTTTGTCTAGTGCGTCATCGATCAGCAATGTATATTCTTTAAAGAACTCATCTCTGTCAGCAAAACTAAAATCGGGATTAAGATTCTTTTCTGTGGCATCTTCCGGATACAGATCACCAATATCAACACTGCCATACCCAAAACGACGGATAGCGATAGACTGGATCAGGTATTTTTTATTAATGGCATTGTATAGTTCTTCCTCACCAGGCAATGTGCTATCCCGCTCTTTATCAAAAATGGAAATATCTTCTTCCTCCAGGGGTTCTGTCTGTATACAATGGCTTTTCAAAATACCCTTGCACTTTAAAATAGACCACATATCCAGCTCGCTGATCAGCAGTACCTTTACCGTCATTTTCACTTCATCTTCCAGGTACAGTAGCACTACTTTATCTTCCAGGAATGGTTTTTCAATAGAAGCCACATCCTGCGGTACAATGGAAATGGCACCGTCCTGCCGGTTTTCCAGCAACTCATAAACCGTTACTGATTGTTGTACACCGGGTTTGCAATTGATCAATGTATTGAAATACTCAACTCCTCCTGTATATTCCCGATAGTATTTAAATGTTTTTGCAGGTAAACAGATCACATGACCTGCAGAGGTAACGCCTACTCCTTTTGTCAGACTGATAAAACACTGTGTGTCGCGAAATATTTCCAGCCCGCATACAATTCCTGTCCCCAGCAATTTTACACGGGTAACCTGGCTTGAGCTAAAATTGGTGATATTATCACAGGTTGTCATGATATAGAATTTGTTGTTCTGTACACAGCGCAGCTATGTACAGGTAAGCAATACGTTTTATTGTTTATGCATCGACTGCTGCTCTTTTGCCGCCAGGCATGGATCGCCCATATCACGAAGTTTAAATGAACAACGTTTCATCAATGAAACCAGGTCATTCACGTGATTGGTAAGTTCCCGGTCATTAGGTTCTTCCAAAGCCTGTTCGTACAACCACTGCAGGTAGGCCGATTCAAAATCATACATTTCATGTGGGTTCATCCAGCAGAATTTTACTAAAATATGTGCCGGAGCTTCCCTCCGCACCAGTTGTTCAAACTGATATTGTGCATTTGGATTGTTCTTAAAACGGGGCAACCATGCAGGCACAGCTACTGTGATCCAGAAAGAATAAGGGTCTTTGATCACATAACTACCTGCATCCCGAGCTTCGATCATTACAGGATCGGGCAATGGCAGGTAATCATCATCTTTGGGACGAAGCAGGATATGCTCTACAATATGAAACCCTTCTACGGCACAGCTTTCAGGAAAGGCCAGTAACAAAACTTTAGCGCGCAATGCAATGGCATCGGCATATTTCATCATATCGCTTTGCAGGGCATTGTTGTTCTCACGGTCCTTTACATATACCCGCGAATAGCCGCTCACATCTGCCGGCGGTACTATTACCGTTCCTTTGGAAGGATCAGTAGCATCTGCCACATGTCGTAATATCTGTTCACGAAGGTCTTTAATATCTTTCTGGGTATTCTGTTGCAACCGGTAGCTCTTGATACCATCCAGCAATATGCTGCCATGTTTATCCTGCAAACGCAACCGGTAGTTTTGCACCTTTCCATCTGTGATCTGCCGGTAAGCCACAATGTCAAACTCCGGTGCACAGGTAAGTGTTTTACGGTTAAAATCACTAAACCCAAGATACATGCATACTCTTTTCTTCAATCCTGATACGTTTACCGAATCCCATATATCCGGTTTACTGCAATCAAGTGCCTTATAGTTAAACCCTTTTCCGCGCTCACTGCCCAGCTCCGGAATACGTTTCAGAAAGCCAGATTTATGCTGCAACAACTGGTTCTCAATGACTGTGCCTTCAACAGAACCGGTACACTGGCATTGATCTCGGTATTGCATGATCACATATTCAGTGAACGATTCTCCAAAACGCGCCAACAAGTGATCAATAAAAACATTCTTGCGCTGTTTACGACGGGTTTCTGTTTCAATGATCTCTTTAAGACGGTGTACATACGCATTGTCATCATCTGCCACAAACGTATCCCATGTCTGGTCTTCTTTTTCAGGATATGCTTTGATCAGGTCTTTTACTCCTGATACATTGTACAGGGTGGAATAAAAAAAGGTATGATCCTCATCCTGGCTTACCGACAACAGTTCTTTCACCCTGCCCAGCAATGCCAGGTAATCTGCCAGCAGTTCGTCATACAACATCAGGTAGCCTTTCAGTTGTTTTACCTGTGCCTTACGCAGTTCGGAATCAGTTTCAACAATCTGTCCTTCGGCTATTTTATAGGTAAAAGGAAATTCATCCTGTATAGAAAAATATTGTTCAAGCTCCCTGTTAATGCCTGGTTCCATAACTGGCAGCCGGTTGCTTTTTTTCCGTGGCTCGTTCAGTTTTTTCTGCAATGCTATGCGTTCCTGCACCTTGCGGTCATCAGGGTAAATGCAATCGAAATTCTGTTGAAAATACAATGCAGACAGTTTAGCGTCCAGTACCGGTTTGTGAAACGGATCAATCATGATACACCATTCGCTATCACCGGTAGTAGCAATAACATTCCCTTTATCATCATATTTTCTAGCGGTCAGCTTTTTAATACCAGCCACTCCGCATATATTCATGATTACCTGCCACAGGTCTGATACATATACTTCGCTACGCAGTTGTGCATTTTCCAGCTCGTCATTATCAATAAAGCCATTACACAATACAGGCCCGTCAAAGATCTCATCGCAATCTTTCTTCCAGGTATCATGCATTTCAGAAAAACTATAGAAGTGTACCGTCGGTGTCAGAAATTCCTGAACCTGGTAATAGATCTCGCCGGCCACAATGTTAACATCCGCATCAGGACAAAGCTCTACCTGTACATCAATACCCAATATGGTTTGCCTGATCACATCCACTTTTACAAAATCCTCGCACAGGTTGCGATGTTTCCACAACTGTTTCCATACACTGCGGGTAATGGCATGTACTCTTTCCAGGTCATCCTGGTCCACATCATCTTCAAAATCTATATATACATCGTACAGACCGTTCAGCAACACGGCATCTTTTTCGCTGCTGCCATATTCCAACTGCCATGTATTATTATCGTTGCTATCTTTTACTTTTTCCTGGATTGCAATCAGGCCCATTTCCTGCCGTGCGGTTTTCAGCAGCCATGCGTTTTTAACACCCTCCAGGTCTATCAGTATTTTTCTGAAATCGTTTGGTGTAACAGGGTTACAGGTCAGGATTTCCTGCGTTGAAAAAAACTGTTTTGCATTCGATGGAGCACCGGATGCCAGTATATCCTGTATGGGGAAACTGGTGCGAAAACCCATGTCGGTAATGGCATAACACAATACCTCCAATATGGTAATGCCGGGATCGTGCAGGTTATAATCTGTCCACTGTTTACTCCCCGACTTTTCAAAGTATTCAATTCCTTTTCTCCGCAGGACCGCAAAATCCATACTTTCAAACGGCGGATTGGCTTTCGATATAGTTTTATTTTCTGTCATTGTTCACTGCATTTAAAAATGGCGTATACTATCAGCGGACTATAGCCTTACACCCTGGACAGGGATTTTTAGCATCATAAGGAACATGCTCTATGCTGTGTTCATATTCACTACCCGTCTGTATAGTATTGTAAGACGTTAATACAGAAACGGAGGTAGTGGGTATAATGGTGTCGTCATCCGTAGCTGGTAAGGGGGCAGTCATACTATTCCGGAAATGATCAACCCTGAACCCGAGGATAACATCCACATAACTTCTGTGTTCTATAAAATTGAGAATAGCTGATTTCTGCACCGGTGCACCGAAATTGATCTCCGAATTGGCATTATAAGCCCAGGGCGACAGGTATTTTTTCAGATCATCATTCAGTAAATATTTGTAATAGGCAGGATCAAGTCCGCTGCGAAAACGCACACAGCAGGTAATGCGTACCGGCTCATATACCGGGTTCACCACCTGCAGGTAATTCAGATGATCATTGACTGATGATGCAACAAACAGGTTAGTACGTTTCTGTAAAAAGACACGAATAGCATCCAACGTACCAATAGGTACACGGGGCTCCAGTTTATTCACTGCATTCCTGTTGCGCAGATCGGGAATTACTGCCATGGTAACAAAACCAGGGGCCAGTTCGTGTGCTTCCAGTATGCTGGTATGGTTCAGGCATTTTGCTTTATGCAACTCCGGAAACTGCGCCAGTACCAGGTGTTCATAATCCCATATACATACAGCCCGGTTCTTATGCCGTAAACGTTCGCTGATGCGCAGAAAAAATGCGGCATCATTTTCCGGCATACGTCCGCCAAAAGAATTGAATGGCTGATCCAGTTTTTTAACAGCAGCCCGGCTGTCAATAAATTTATTAATAGTATGTGCCGGCAAGGGCACTGCAAGGTGATTGAGGGAATTGTTATGATCTTCAAACTGCGCAATACCTGCTTGTGCTATCACCGCCACCAGTTCTGGCAAAGCAGCAATACGGGGAATGGCCTGCATCAATACCACATCATCAGTATTGACCGGTTCTTCATGCGCACAGGCACGTATCCACAATAATTTTTTGTCCAGGATGGTAGTGCCTGCACTGGTGATTTCCTTGGGCAGGGTAAACGAAATGATACCTGAGGTCAGCAAACTTTTACGCGAACTTTCATCTGCCCGGGTATGATCCATGATCTCTACCGGTTTAAAGGATATCCATTCATTGTTGATAAGATAGCTCCATTCAATATCCGGCGGTGCAAACCTGTTATCGCCCGAACCATCCATCACCTGGAAAAGGATATTCACCTTCTGCTCCGGCGCTGCATTTTGCAAACCGACATACAGGTTTCCTTGTGTAAACACGTTAGTTACCGCACTATTGAACTGTGGCAACATATTTACCTGCGTATCACTATTGATCGCAACCTTCTTATACCCAAAAGGAGTGCAGTGAAAGAATTGTTCAATATTGGCATTGTATTGTCCTGCACCGAACAGTATCCTTTCGGAAGACACATAGAACAGCGTGGTGTTCTTTAATTTCGGTGTGTAAGGTTCATTGATAATCTTGGTAGGATCAGTAATTGGGTCTTTAGCACCTATTACCAGTTTCAGTAATGCACGGGGATATTCTTCATGCAAAAAGTCTTTACCATCCAGCGAAAGCCGCATAAAACCGCGCTGTATATTTACGTTGTAGTCGGCAAATTTCTGCATATACGGATCACGTCCAAACGCACGCAATTCAAAATTACTCTGTAGATCAGGTACCTGCACAGCATCCTGGTTTATCAGTTCTTTGGCAGCTATTTTTTTCAGGCCGGGAGCACCGGATTCATCTTTACCGCTTCCTTCATCGCCATTATCCAGATTCTTAATAGCGCCCAGCACTATGGTATTTTTTCCGGGAGATGATACTTTGAATATCTCCTGCTGGTTGCCACCATAAATATTCTGAAATATGCCACCGTTCAGCACTTCAGTATTTACCCGGAATGAACCGTTGTAAATATCCTTGGAGATATAATTGTTGTAGTATGTAGTAAAGTCATCCGGACGCCCTGCCCATTCCATCTGTACCCCCACCGCATCCAGTTTTTTCTGAAATGCTTCATAATTGCCAATATAAAATCCCGAACCGATATACGGGCGATTACCAAACGGTAATATTTCTTTTGAATTATCCAGTATGGCGGTATCGTTTTGTACTACCAGCTTCTTCATACCGTAAGCACCTACCCTGATATCGACACCTTTCATGCACCATGTCTTCAGTTGATTGTACAGACAGGTGACATCATTGGGATCCTGCGCATTATTCCTCACCAGTGTTTTTAATACCGGCCAGTCAGCGCGTACATCTGTATCCTTGTCATCTGTGATACGTGGAGAACATGCAGGCGCTGTAGTGTTAGCCAGCATAAAAAAATCCAGCTCGTTGTTACCGGTATCTGTACGGTATACATAGGCATGTTTTACGGCGAGTATATCATTACGAATCTGCAATATCTCTTTTACCAGTTGCTGTGCGTTGATATTTGCATCATCAGCAACCGTTTCTTTTGCACCGGCTTTTACACTTTTTTTAGCAACAGATTTGCCGGCAGTTGCATCTAGCAACATTCCGGCCAATGCAGAAGCATCCGCATTCTGCACAAACTGTATTGCAGTTTTCAGATCAGGAATACTACCACTATCCGCGGCTTTAATCTTTTTTGCTTTGGGAGCTGTTTTTGCTTCGGCTGCTACGGCTGCAACAGCCGTATCAGGATAGATCTTTTCGTATAGTTTTTTAATAGTATCGAAGCCTTTGCCTACAGCCGCATAGATATCATCCAGATGTTTATGAAACAGGTCAGACAGTATAGGATAAGCATTATCCGATAATATACGTTCAACAATGGTAAACGCATCTTCTACCTCTACCCAGTCTTTTCCTGAACTGTATAATAAACGAAATGCATCTTTCCTGGGCAGATCAGCCAGTTGTAGTGTGCCTGGTTGATCATTAATATCCAGCTTGTAGTTGACCATCGCTCCCCGCACCCCCTCTTCCAGCAGGAACATGGGCGATGCCACGGCAAAACCGGTTTCAGTCAGCGGATTGTTATTTCCTCCCAACGCTGTCCAGTGTGCCTGTTCTTCTTTGGCAAAAGTATCTCCCAGCCCGTCTTTTGAATTGGCTACCGGTGCTGCATGTACTGTACCGGTAACCTCATCAATATATACTGTTTTAAGCTGTGCCACAGTAGCCCTCTTCACCACTACTTCTTCCAATATAGCGTATATACGTTGCTTGCCGGTATCATCTTTTGCGCCATTGAGCCAAGTACCTTCTTCTATCAAATGCGTTTCAAAATTCTTAGCCAGCTCAAAGATCACATGTACCTTATCTGGTACTTCCTGTTTTTTATGCAAACAAAGCACCTTTTCATAATAATACTGCAGGTGTACTTCGGTAAGTGTATTCAACTGATCAACCAGTAAACGTAACAGGTAAAGGAATGACAGGAAAAGCGTAACATGAGGTTGATGATTATCATTCTTCTCAATACAATCTTCAAAGTAAGAACCGGCACGTTGCTTTATGTGCAACAGTACAGTGAAGAAAATATAGAACAGTGATTTTAAACTATCAATATTAAATGAGTTGTCCGGGTAAATACAGTCATATCCTTCAGCATCCAGTTGCCACGTACGCCGGCATACGCAATATCCCTTGTCCGGCGTAAACATAAACTGACTGTAGTCGTTCACAGGTGCCAGGCTTCCTTTATCATACCCGATCAGTTTTACCAGTGCATCCTGTTGCTTGTTATCAATAATTGCAAGCCGCAGATCATTGGTAACAAAAGTAATGATCTCTTCTTTTAACAGGTTATCGTTAGGCAGTTTACTGCAGGCCTGCTGAATGCGGATAGCAACACTGTAAATAAGATTGATCAGCTCATCATAATAGCCGGGCAAAGGGTCTATATCGCACGCATCAGGTTGTACTACTGCATCTTTGGCAAGCAGCGCCCTGACCTTTATTTCCAGTTCTTTAAAAGCGGCTTCTATACTATCCGTATCAATAGTGGCCAGCAATGCCAGCACTATACAGGGATCGTTTTCATAAAAGCACGACCAATCACCCTGCTGCTGATTGCTGGTATTGTAATAACTGATCAGCTTACAATACTCTACAGAAAAAGCAATGATCTCCTGGATCTTCCTATCGTCAATGCGGGCATAAGCAGGTTGCAGTGCTTTCAGCAATCTTTCTTCCTGGCCGGTGCCATCACGCTGCAATGGATTTTTTACAATAGCGCACATAGCGTTAAATTATTGGTGTTGTTGCTCTGATTCTTTCAGGTAAAAAGGATATACAAGATTGTATCGCGAATTGGTTTGCCGGATTACATATTCCAGTTCTATCAGTAGCAGTCCTTCAGATACCTGTTCCGTAACAATATTGATATTGCGCAGATCAATGCGCGGTTCATGATACAGGATCGCTTTTTCGATCAGGTCTTTTACAAACGTCAGCAACGATGTATTGATAGGTTCAAATAGCAATACATCCAGGTTGCAGCCATATTCCGGTTGCATTACCCGTTCGCCATGCCTGGTTGACAATAATATCTTCAGACTTTCCGCAATATCTTCTTCGTCTGATACCATTTGTACCACACAGGGATTTTTTGAAAATGTTGGCGGGAAAGACCACCCGGTACCCAGAAAAGATTTTTGATTATCCATATTATTTTATTTCGGATGTCAGTTTCATGTGTCGGTTTTTGAGTTTCAGGTTTGGGTAATTGCTGTGAGATACTACAGCTAAAAACCAACTCCTTTTTCTTATCCTCCAATCAACACTGTGGCACTTCCCAGCGTAATCATACCGCCATGTGCCGTGGTATCTCCCATACGTGCAGCAGGCATACCTCCAATCAATACTGTAGCCGAACCTTTTACAATACTATCCGGTGGCCCCGAACAGGTAAGCAGATCGCCCATACGTGCTGCAGGTTGCCCTTCTATCAGTACTGTTGGGCAGCCGGGCGGTATTACCGGCCCACCTACATGTGGTGCACCACCGGGGTTCAGCATCGGGCATACGTGCATATCTCCAACTCTGGCAGCTCCGGGCATAATCAGTTTATTTTTACAATTCCACCTTTAATTTCTGTTTGTCCGCCACTTTCCACAGCAGCCTTTGCATTTCCTTTGGCAGAAAATTCTGAATCGGCTTCCGCTCCTATTTTGACCGCTTTGGCATTGATGTTCTGTGCAGCCCTCAGCACAATGTCTTTTGCACTTTCTATCGTAATACCATCACTGTTCATAGTGATCTTATTGCCCGATTGGTCCTGCAGCAGTATGCTGCCATCATCATCATTCAGTATTGTTTTATTACCGGCCGGAGTTTCCAGCGTAATGATCTTTTTATCATCGTCAAACGTAAGTTTCAGCTTGCTGCGCGTTACAAACCCTTTAATATTGTTATCATCTTTTTCGGGAAACACATCGGTAGGTACCGGCTTGGCGCTGCTGTTCAGCATGCCCAGTACAATAGCATGACGCGGATCGTCATTGATAAATGCCACGATCACTTCATCATTCACTTCGGGTCTGAAGTAGGAACAACGTTCATTGCCTGCATCTACACAGGTCACCCTGGCCCAGATCCCATCAGCAGCAGCATCTATTACGGGAACGCGTACCTGTATCCGGTGCTCACCATCAGGATCATTTTCAAGCTGGGTTACAATGCCGATCTGTACCCCTGAAACACCGGGCAACAAACCAGACGCCGGTGGTGCAGTAACATCATCTTCCTGTGCAAACCAGCGGGCAGACAACCCTACCTGTATCTCCGTATACCAGTTGCCATCTGAAATATGATGACGGGCAGCAGATACAAAAGCAGTTCCGTTGAACCGGTCGCCTACGCCCTGCAATTCAACCAGCACACCGGGTTTGGCATCGGCAAATCCTAAAAATTTTACACGCCCTCTTATTTTCGACAATTTGCTTTTCAGTAGTTGTGCGGAAGCCCAGCTTCTCAACTCCTGGTCATTAGCTTTGCCAGAGTGACGTAATGTATATTGATCCAGTCCCAGCACATCGGCCAATTCAGAACCGGAAATATTTCCTTCTTCTGTAATGAGTGGTTCTACCCCATCCTGTTCAGACAACTCCTGGTCAGCATAGCTCCACCCTGCTGCACTGACACCTGCATACTGCCCCGAAGCATCCATCATGGCTTCCAGTTCCAGCAGGTTACCGCCATATTGCAACAGTGCTACCGGCGCCTGGGCAAAATCCGGTTTCTTTACGTATACAGTACCGTCATCCGGCATTACCAGTTTGCCGGATGCTTCAGCGCGGGTAACAATAAAATCCCAATCCGTTGCATAATACTGCACCACCTCTTTGTACAAGGCATCAGTAGCATCTGCAGTAATATCCGATTGGATTGAATACCCGGTCAGCACTTCTTCAATTACATCAGCATCTTTCAAACCGCTGTCTGATAAAAAATACTTGTTCTTTCTGCCTGCGGTCAGTTTCATTACAACATCCCTGCATTCCACTTCCAGTAATGACTGGCGGTCGCGCTGGATACGGATACCGTGTTTTACAATAATGCCTTTAAAAATGGTAGTTTCGCCTGAATGATAGCCAGCCTGTATTTCAATGGTATTACCGGGCTTGAAAGTATCCTGGTTGCTGATGGCAAAATCTTCAGCAGCCACATCGCCATCCTGTATTACAATTTTTGCCCATGGAATTTTATTTACCTCCTTATGTACAGCAATAGAAATGATGCCTGTTTCTTTGCCAACGGGCATATTGTTCACCAGTACCGTAAAGGTTACCAGGTCGGTCTGTTGCTGATCAGGAAGTAATCTCAGATTAGGCATAATAGGTTCCGTTCGGTATTATTTTTTAGTGCCGCTGTTCTTATCAATGGGAGGAAACACCAGTTTCTCACCGGTTTTCAGTCTCCGGAACTGGTTCAGGTTATTCACTCTTGCCAGTTCCATATAATATTTTGAATCCTTGTAAATATTATAACTCATCAGGTCCAGCCGGTCGTTGGCAGTAACAGTGCGTACATGTGTTACATCCGGCGAACTCAGAAAATTCTGTAGCTGTTCCAGTGCAGGCAATGTGTACTCTGCAAAAGTGGCCTTCATAGCAGCACGCAAGGGCGTACCGTCAGACCGGAACAATGTATAATCAATGGTCAGCGATGTCAGTACACAACGTGAAAGGAAGGTTCCCCAGTTCAGGATCAGGAAAGTAGGCCGGTGCGTATCACCCAAAAAACCACAGGTAAGCCTGAAAAGGTTAATATCTACCAGCACTTCACGTTTTTCACCGGAGGCGCCCGTACCGTCTACCACAAATTCAAAATTGAATGTGCGGTGCTGTTCGCGGTTAAAACGCAATTCGCTGCCCGTAGCACCGGGACGCCTGTCGGTATTGAACAGGCTGTTTTTGGTGGTACTGTATTTTTCAGGGTTGAACATGGCGATATACACGCTGAACGGAACACCTAAAGAGGATTCCGTTGCTTCCCTGAAGCCGATGATCTTTAATCTTTCCAGTAAACCGATCATAAGGAAGTTTTTTGAGTTTACCTTTCGTTGCGGTGACGTAAAATTTCAAGTACCTGTTCCACACATTCTTCAATCAACGCCTGTTTGTGTACAGCTCCGTCTGAACTACCATCATCTGTAGCAGCGGCTCCGGCATTGCCGGATGATTCCTGTACATTGGCGCGCACGATCAGTTCCATGATCTCTACCGGCATAAAATCAGGTTTAATATTTAACATTAAGGTTTAATGAAAGCTGCCTGCCAGGGCAGCAACTTCTTTATACATTACACCTTCAACCTATACTGTTTTAAAATACTGGTACGACAATTCCATTGTTTCCACCACGATCTTGCTTTCCTGTGCATTGAGATCTGAAATAGACCATTTCTTAGGCCATGCATTGACGATATTATACGTTTGCAATGGCTCTTTCTTTTCATTCAGCAGGGTAACAATGATCGTAATGGGTTGGATGTCGAGGTTTTCGATGGCATCTTTACACCATTTTACAATACCTGAATCCACCAGTAAGCCTCTTTTCAATACCAGGTCGCTGTAGCGCGCACGTGTAGGCAATGCCTGTGCGTAACGGTTTTCGCCTCCCTGTTTGATCTCTTCTGTCTGCAGTTCAACATTAAAACCATTCACTTCCTGAAACATGGCATCAGCACTTTTTACACCGCTGAGCTGAAATTCAACTTTGAAAAAAAAGCTGACCGGGGGATAGTTGTTTGTCATAATTAGTCACCGTTTTGAATTACCAGTCCTTCATGTGCCAGTTCAATAGTTTCGATGGCAGCACCATTATCGTCGCTTTTCAGGTCGGTAGATTGTACTTTGGTAGGCCATGCATTTTTTACTTTCCATACTACCACCGGTTCATGATTTTCGTTCAACAGGCTGATGGTGATGTCACGTCTTTCAATAGTGTTCAGCGCCACGGTTTGCCACCATTTGTAGAAATCATTATCACCCTGAAAAGTACCGCGCTTCATGGTGATATTGCCGAACTTCTGCATACCCGGCATTTTAATTTTGTGATATTCCGGGCTGGAACCATCGCGGTATTCAATCACGTCTGTTTCAACAGATAAACCGCTGACTTCAGAAAAACCGATCTTTGCACCACCCCATTCTACACGGAAATGAAATTTCGGTAAAGGATAATTTGCCATAATTGTATTTTTTTGTTCAGCAACAACTGTATTTAGTGCTGCCTGTGATTGTAAATGTTAATAAGCGCGGAATGTCAGTTGCAGGATACAGGGGGTATAAAAGGTCAGGCATAAACATCCTGTTCATTTCTCAACGCTTGAACCTTGCACCTTAAACCTTTTCCCTGCTTCCATTACCCTTCCTGCATTTTATGTGAGAACTTCAGCACAATGAATTCTGCCGGGCGAACAACAGCCATACCGATCTCTACATACATGTATCCATCCAGTATATCCTGTGCTGTCATGGTCTGGTTCAACCCCACCTTTACATAAAAAGCCTGTTCAGGTTTGGAGCCGGTCAATGCTCCCTGGCGCCATAAGATGGTCAGGTAATTTTCGATCATCGCTCTTACTTTCACCCAGGTGTTAGCATCATTGGGTTCAAATACAAACTGGTAAGTGGCTTTTTTGATGGATTCTTCCACCATATTGAAAAACCGGCGTACTGGAACATAGCGCCACTCATTATCATTGCCAGCCAGTGTACGCGCACCCCATACCAATGTACCCTTGCCGGTAAAAGCACGAATAACGTTGATAGACTTGCCTGCGGTAGTGTCAATATTCAATCCGTCCTGGTCCGCGTCAGTTACTTTTACATCGGGGCCCACTACATTGGAAACTGGTATATTGGCAGGAGCCTTCCATACACCTCTGTCCCTGTCAACCGAAGCATAGATGCCGGCAATGGTTGATCCAGGAGGTAATGTGAGATAAAATGAATTGAGTTTATTCTTGATCTGGTTATAAATGGTATTGTCTGCTGTAGCTACTGCATCCAGTGTACCAGACAACGCTCCACCTGTACGCCCATCAGTAACCTTCACATCCGTTTCCTTGCATGAATACGGGAAGGTGGTTCTGATATTGGGATAATAAGCTGCACCATATTTCAGTTCATCCAACGTACCGGATACATTGTCGCGGAACACTTTAGCATTATCGGCAATGCTTTTACTGGTATCTACTTTTACATCAGCAATGGTAAAGCGGTCTTTTAGCTCCTTGCATTGTTTCAAAGCATCGGAGATCAGTCCGGCATGATTGGCATCATCAAGACCCAGGATCGCTTCGGGAAACAGTATCAGCGTTGGTTCGTCTTCGGTCTTTAATACATCAAGCCCCAGTTTCAGTTTGGCTTTATCAATAGTACCTGCATCGCTGGTAGCACCTACTGACACAATATAGCAGGGACCTCCGCCATTGGCAAAGAACATCTGCAGGGCGTAGTACATAACGTGGTTACTGGGCTTCTTGGAAGGATCGCCGGGGTTGGCACCGCTTTTAAACTTCACTTCAATAACGGTACGGCCACCACTGTCCTGCGACAGATCCACCTCTATATCTTTCTCATCCTGCGGGCCGCCAAAATACTGCACGTACTCCACCAGCGACATAATGCGTGTTGGTTTCAGCGTAAGATCATCGTTTTCTTTTTTGGCTTTTTGTGTATACCCGATGAATGCAGGTATTGCGGTTTCTACCTGCGCTACAGAAGGCGGGAACAACGCGATCTCTTCAATATATACACCGGGCGTGTTGTACGTTGCCATAATTGCTTGTTTTTTAGTGAATGAATTGTTTGTGTTATTGCTGAATATTGATATACATATTACCCGAATAAAAAGCTGTATTATCCTGCTGCACATATACCAGTTGCGATGGCATTGGATTTTGCAGGTTATTTAATTGCCTGCCGGTACTGGTACGCGTAGCTGTTAAGGTAGTAAGCGGGGTTTCCGTGAGCCCGATGGCCTGCTGCGATTCTACCACAGTACCGCTGGCCGGCGCAAAACTGAAAGGTGTTGCCCCGCTGTCTGTAATGCCAATAGCATCCAGCTGCGAAATATATCGCCAGATCACCGATCGGTTCTTGAACCAGATAGTAAATACCGGTTCGGGTACTTTGATATGATTGCCGGTTGTTAAAAGACTGAAATCGGCCGGTACTTTTTTAAAATGATGGATCTCTACAATACCCCAGGCTCCTTTCTTCACAGCCAGCGGGTCAATATAAAGCCATATATCTTCCTCACTGTTCACCACCAGCCTGTATTTACCCGGTGCAAAACCAGACATGTCAATAGAAACGAATTCCTGCGCCTGCGGAAATACCTGTTCATCGGTATGTAAAAGTGTATCAAACGGAAGTGAATCTTCCTGTTTGTTCAGGCCGAACAGTTTACTGGTAATATTAGCTGCCGGTGTTTTTAAAGTATAGCGGTAAGTGCTGCCGGTAAGTATCACCTGGTCTGCCGTACCAGCATAAGGATTGGCATTGGTTGCTGCCAGCCAGTAAGTAGCGCTCATCAGGTCTTTGGATGCAACAGAACCATCACTGGCCCTTATACATTCATATACCCTGTCATCCGGTCCTTTTACCAGGTCGCCGGGCTGGTATACTTTACTTACAGAAAATACACCTGCTACAGCTGATAACGAAAGCATCGAAGCTGTTTTATTTTTTGAAAGATTACTGAAGTACAGTCTCTTCCCGGCCGTTACCGGCAATGCGAGTGCTGTGATGCCGGCAAACTGCGGATTACGGGGAAACAGGTAATAGCGGAACACCAGTTCATCAGGAAAATTCAGGAAAGGTGTTAACCGGAAGGCAGGTGGCGGAGCATCATTCACTTCTTTTGAAGCATTGATCACTGCCAGTAGCCGATGATTGTAATTCCTATACAGTACCTGCATATTGCGCATCAGTTGCTCACAATCATCAGCAGGAACAATTGCCAGGTCTGCACAGTGATAGTTATGCCGGTTATAGTAATCGTGCAACACCTGTATGGTAAACAATGATTGAAATTGTACGCTCATATACCCGATACTAATTATTGTTAACACCCACATTTCTGACAAGCTCTCCCGAACCTTGTTGTAATTGCTCATCAATTACCAGCAGGCGGAATTTATACATCACGGAAGGCAGATATTTACCACCCAGTATCGCCCACAACTGGTTCATCTGCTCAAAACCCAGTGAATGCAGTTCTGCGATCATTTTCTCAATACCAGTATCAAGTGCCGGGGAATTTTGCGGTGTAAATACCTGTCTATGCTGAAAAAAGCGAATAATATAAGATATGTACATCAGTCCCTCTTCGTAATGGTTGACTGATTCATTATCATTATTGCCATGGTTGTAGGCAAATACACAATACAGGTTCACCGGTATTGCGGGATTGCTGTACACCACTTTATTATCGTCGGTGCGGGTAAAATTTTCCGGGTTCTTATACAAACGGTCTTCTTCAATATTTACCAGCGATAATATAATACGGTTCTCGTTGCCGGAATTACTGTTATCAAGCCGTGCAACATTATCCAGCACCACTTTATCGCCCTGGAAAGACAATTTGGAATGAAGGTATTGGTTGATCTCGTCAACCAGGAAATGCATGGCCAGCCCTATCATCAGATATGGTTTAACGGTTAAAAAGATTCCCACGGCTCTTCACAATGAAAAATCATTGGCCGGGATCAGAACAATAAAACAGAAGCAGGAAAACCAGAAAGGAACAGCTTACAACAGGTATACGGAATAATGTGCAGTAGAAACAGGGAGAGGTTGGGCGTATATTTAAATACTTCAGGGTAAAGGTAAATGTAAAAAAAAGTAAAACAAATACCACTTTGTGGTAAATCTGGCGGCCAATGTGATAACCATACAGATACAACGTTTTTGCACACATGATTAACTAGCAGAAGCATAATTATAACGATAAAACCAAAACAACTGCGTATCCTGTTGAAGTTACCTGGTCTCGCTTTTCTAAATAATGAACCGGTTATTCAACAGCCCGTATGCAGCCGACAGATACCCGTCTGCAAATCAACAACGGATATGCCAGCGATCATTCCTGTTTCCGTATTGCATAAAATCCGCATATCAACGTAATTCTACTTTTCGCACACTGGTATTTACCCAGCTTTATTTACAGTAATATGAAAAACAAAACCATCTTTTTCCAACAACAGATCATAACAATAACACTATTGATCATACATCGTTATTGAAAATTGCAACAACCATCATACATCTGCACGTTTATTTTACCGGTGGCATCATGATTATTATGTATACGCGCATGCATTGTTGCAACACATCAATGTACATATGCTGTATTACTTATAGGGAAACACTTATACCATTACTGTTTTATATTATAATAAGCCATCAGCTGTGTGTAAAATCAAACATCACATCATCGTCACAAATGCGTTTTCGCTTAGGTAAATGAGTAATAATTTATAATATGAACGTGTTCAGATAAAAGAAAAAAATATCTGATGCTTTTATCATTATTTGGTAACATCAGTTATCAACTTTTTCATTTCTTTTTTCTAAATTTACAATGTGCCGAATACGAGACCTTAGAGCGACCTTATAAATAACATGTACCATACTCAACCCTGTATACCTAAATAAAATCCAATGAAAATTAACTATGCTATCGTTTTACAACTCGTATTAGCATCGGCCTTTATCTTTCTTTCAGTAGACTTACTCCAGATCAGAAAATTTACCTTCAGCGACATACGTTCCTCTGCTGCATCTGTATGCCTGGTAGGTATCTTGTATATTCAGATGCTGAAAGTATTAAAGGATAAAGAAAAAAAGATCAAAGAAAAACTGAAACTGCAATCGCAACTCATCAACAGCCTGATCTTAAAAAATTCAATGAACACAAGACTGGTAAGAGACATTGCCATTCCACGTTTATTTGAACAGAATGCCGATGATTTTGTAAACCAGTTACACGAATCAGGTCTTACCATTCCTGAGCTGAGCAACTACGGTTTTGACAAAAACATCATTTCCCAATACGAGTTATTGTACTACCTGAATAAAGTGAAGGAAAAAAAAGATTTGCTGGATAAACCTTCCAACTCTGCCGTGATCTCTCTGGTGAACAACAACCTGAAAGAACATGAAACTGTTCAGAAAAGACAGGTAGACAAAAAGTCATCTTATTACTAGGCCATAATTGTTTGAAAGGTATATTGAAAGTAAAAATGTCTTGCTTCTGCAGGACATTTTTGTTTTATACCTACACTACCGGTGTAACTCAATCACAAAACATCGCTATTGTCTTTGGCCGTAATACATCCTGTAAAAGGTATTTTTCTGCAGGTAACGCCCAAAAGCCCTCTGATTGTCAATGGGTATACCAGTTCTGAAGCTAAATAGCTGGCCTGCCGTAGGTTATCGCACCTCTGGTTCTTCCGGAATTGCCATCCTTTTCGTTACATTTAGCATATGATACTTTCGATTATCGCTTATGGACATGCTATTTTGCGACAGGAATGTACGGATATAGATGAACATTATCCCGACCTGCAACAGTTGGTAGACAACATGTGGCAAACCATGTATGGTGCAAAAGGATGCGGTCTGACTGCATCACAGGTCAATCACCGCATCAGGCTTTTTATTATTGATAGTGTGCAGACCTTTACCAACCTGTCGCCGGAAGAGCGTAATGATTATTTTGACGGCGATAAAGGCATACAGGAAACATTTATCAATGCACGCATTATTGATTCCTCGCACAAAACCTGGATAGACGAAGAAGGCTGTCTCAGCATTCCCACACTATCTGCCGAAGTGGAACGGCCCTGGAGCATCACCATTGAATACCTGGACAGATCCCTGCAGCCTCAAACAGCAACATTCAATGGCATTACAGCGCGCATGATACACCATGAGTACGATCATACCGAAGGTATCCTTTATCTCGATTACCTGAAGCCTTTAAAACGTACCCTGTTCAAAAGCAAACTTGAAAAGATCAAAAAAGGCAAAATAAAAGCCGCATATTCCATGAGCTTTTTGCCATAAACAAGGCATATAAACAGCTGCCCATGAAAAAAAATTTTCCAAAAGGATGGTTTAAACGAATATCCATTGCCAGGAAATTATACTTCACTGTAGGTATTATGGCTACACTGATAGCCATTGAACTGGCTGTATTGTTCTTCTCTATCAACACCCTGTCATCTGTAAGAGCGTATGTTGGTGGTGAAGGACTGTGGTCAAAGGCACAGAAAGATGCCATGTACCAGTTGCAGAAATACAGCCGCACACATAACGAAGCTGATTACCAGGAATTCCTGTCTTTCATGAAAGTGCCGGTAGGCGACCACAAAGCACTTGCTGAAATGAATAAGCCCTACCCTGATATGGAGATCACCAGGCAGGGATTTATAGAAGGACGTAATCATCCCGATGATGTGAAAGGTATGGTGAACCTGTTCCGCCGTTTTCATGCCAACCGTTACATCAACAGGGCAATTGTAGTATGGACAGAAGCCGACAAACAGGTAGCGGATTTTATACCCATTGGCCAGAAATTGCATGATGAGATCAACTCCCCCAATCCATCACAGGACAGGATCAATGAAATAGTATCAGCCATAGACCCTATCAACGCAAAACTGACAGTACTGGAAGATGAATTTTCCTATACACTGGGTGAAGGTTCACGATGGCTGGAAAACCTGGTTTTAAAACTGTTGTTTGGAGTGGCTCTACTGGTAGAATGTACCGGCCTGATACTGGCCATTACCGTCAGCAGGGGCATACAAAAAGGACTGAATGAAATACTGCTTTCTGCACAGTCTGTTACCAAAGGCAATTTTAACCGTAAAGCAAAGATCTTTTCAGGTGATGAGATCGGCATTCTTGCCAACAATTTCAATACTATGTCCGACGAGCTGGAACGCAGTATCCGGAAAACAGAACAGGAACAACAGAAGTTCAAGGGCTTGCTGGAATCGGCACCGGATGCCATTGTGATTGTTGATGAGAATGGTATTATTCAGCTTGCCAATAACCAGTGCGAACAGGTATTTGGTTATAAAAGCGAAGAGCTGTTGTACAAACGTGTTGAACTACTGATCCCCTCCCGTTTTCACCACCGGCATCCCAAACACCGCGACAGGTATTCAAAAGATGCACGTTTCAGACCTATGCATGTGCTGGAATTGCAGGGAACACGTAAAACAGGAGAAGAATTTCCCGTAGAGATCAGCCTTAGCCCATTGCAGATAGCAGGCAGCATGCTGGTAACAGCTGCCATTCGCGATATTTCTGAGAAAAAAAGACTTGAGAAAGAGATCCGCGACGCCAACGTATTGCTGGAAAGAAAGGTACAACAACGTACGGCCGAACTGGAAAGTAAGAACAAGGAACTGGAACAGTTTGCCTATGTAGCTTCACATGACCTGCAGGAACCTTTACGCACCACTTCCAGTTTTGTAGAGCTGTTGCGTAAACAATACCGTGGACGACTGGATAATACCGCTGATAAATACCTGGACTATATTCTGCATGCCTCAGACAGGATGAAAATACTGATCAAAGACCTGCTGGATTATTCACGTATCGGTAGGGAGAAAGAGATCAAACAGGTAGATTGTAATGTTATCTTGTCCGATGTTCTGGCCGATCTGCACAAAGTGATCAAAGAGAATGATACAGAGATCCATGTAGAGTTGCTGCCGGTAGTAAGCGCCTACCCTACCGAACTGAAATTAATGTTCCAGAACCTGATCAGCAATTCCATTAAATTCAAAAAACCAGACGAGAGGCCCATCATTGAAATTAAAGGGCAGAAAGAAAATGGTTTCTATAAATTCTCAGTCAAAGACAATGGCATTGGCCTGGAACCGCAACACCAGCAACGCATCTTTATCATCTTCCAGCGACTGCACAACCGCTCCGAATACGAAGGTTCAGGTATAGGACTGGCACATTGTAAAAAAATAGCCGAACTGCATGGCGGACAAATATGGGTTGATTCTGTACCAGGAGAAGGATGTACTTTTTTCTTTACCATTGCCGATCAAAAAGCATAAATAACACCCCTTTAACAGTTAACCGCAACAACAATCGCTTAACAAACAACACTTAAACCATACACTTCATATTCTATCTGTTATAAGCGAACCCGTTCTTATAACAAAACAACGAATATGAAAAAGATAATCTTTATTTCCCTGCTCACAGCCGGTATCGGCGTTAGTGCATTTGCCAAAGACAAAGGTGATGAACATATCAACACACTTACAGTAAGCCGTTTTCACATTGACTTTCCTGCAGCCTCAGATGTTAGTTGGACAAGAGACGCCAGTTTTGACAAAGTAACTTTTCAGCAGCAGGGGCTTACCCTTACCGCGTATTACGATTTTGATAATGAACTGATGGGCGTTATGCAACATGTTGATGAAACAGTGATGTCAGAACAGACCCTTAAAAAAATAGAGAAAGAATACAAAGCTTATTCCATTACCAAGGTGCTGAAGTATGAAGACAACCAGGATAACAGCAATGATCTCTCTTATTTTTATGAACCGATCCATGACCCGTTGTCTTATTTCGTTGAAATGACCAGCGAAAAACATACGATCATCCTGCAGGTTTCTCCGGAAGGATACATTTCATTCTTTAAACAATTACAATAAACAACATTAAATGAAGGCGTAAGAACACAGGGTTTTTCAGGATTCAAAAAGCCGTTGTATTGTACAACGGCTTTTTGTTATTGTAGCATATATATCACTCGGATCATACTTCAGCCTTTTCCAGTCTGCCGTATTCATCCTGCAATTTCCGCTGCAGGTCTACAGGTACCGCAGCATATTCACGGAAATGCATAGTGAACCGCGCACGTCCCTGTGTAATGGAACGTAAAGAAGAAGAATAATCATGCATTTCAACCAGCGGAACAGTGGCAGTGATCCTGGTAAAATGCCCTTCAGCATCCATTCCTTCCACCATGGCACGGCGTGTTTGCAGATCACCTATTACAGCGCCGGTCAGCTCATCAGGACACATTACATCCACCTGGTATACCGGTTCCAGAATCTGCGGATCTGCATTCCGGAATGCTTCTTTGAAAGCCATCATACCGGCAATTTTAAATGAGATATCGTTGGAATCAACCGGGTGCATCTTGCCATCATACACACTCACCCGCACATCACGCACGTATGAACCGGTTAACGGACCTTCGTTCATTTTTTCCATTACACCTTTCAGAATAGAGGGTAAAAACCGCGTATCAATAGCACCACCTACTATACAATTATAATACACCAGCTTACCACCCCAGTCCAGCGGGTATTCTTCACGGCCCCGTACGGTAAGCCCCTCCGGATCTTTAATACCATCATACCATGGTTCAATCCGTAAAAACACTTCACCGAACTGCCCGGCACCACCCGATTGTTTTTTATGCCGGTAACTGGCATCAGCCTTTCGCCGGATAGTTTCCCGGTAAGGAATGCGTGGTTTTATGAACCGGACCTCTATGTTCTGCTGATGTTCAATTTTCCATTTAATAACAGACAGGTGCAGTTCGCCCAGGCAATGGATCAGTGTTTGCCTCAGTTCCGGCGAATACGCTACCACCACGGTAGGATCTTCGTCACGCAACTGATGCAGCGCCACCGACAGTTTCTCTTCCTCACCCTTCTTTACCGATTCGATGGCCATCGTCATATTTGGAACAGGAAAAACGATTGGGTGCAGTTCAATACTTTTTCCTTTTTCGTGCAGCGTATTATTAACGTGCGTATTTTTAAGTTTCAGTGTAGCACCTATATCCCCGGCCACCAGTTCATTCACATTGGAACGTTTATTTCCTTCCACTACAAACAACTGGTTCAATTTTTCAGCGCTGCCGGTAGTTTCATTCACCAGCTCCATACCGCTTTTAATAGTGCCGGAATATACTTTAAAGAACGACAGTTCACCTACATGCGGTTCAGACACGGTTTTATAAATAAAAATACAGGAAGGCCCCTGTACATCGCAGGACAGTTTTTCACCTTTCTGTGTAAGCTGTGGCGGCATTTCATTGGCACTGGGACAAACATTATCAATAAAACCCATCAGGCGGCCACTGCCCATATTACGTTCTGCTGATAAACAGAACAATGGAAAAAGATCTTGATGGATCATGGCTTTTTTTAACCCGTCGCGCATCTCATCCTCATCCAGCTCACCTTTGTCAAAGTATTTCTCCATCAGGCCCTCATCATTACCGGCAATAGCTTCCACCAACTCACGATGCAATTGTTCCGCACGAGCCTTTTCTTCTTCCGGTATATCCATTTTATCTGGTTTACCACCTGTATCACGAAACTTATACATGGTCATCCGCAACACATCAATAATACAATGAAAACCTGCTCCCTGTTGCAGGGGATATTGTACCACCACCACATTGGATCCGAAATGTGTTTTAGCTTCAGCCACCGTATTGTCAAAATCAGCATTGTCGTCATCCAGTTTATTCACCGCAAAAATCATAGGTGTTTTAAAACGCTCCGTATATTCCCAGATAACATCAGTACCTACTTCCACACCGGCAGTAGCATTCAATACCATAATACCGGTATCGGCTACACGCAATGCACTGACCACATCACCGGCAAAATCATCATATCCGGGCGTATCAATTACGTTGATCTTATATCCCCGCCACCTGGCATGCATCAATGTTGAAAAAACAGAACTTCCCCGCTCCTGCTCCAGCTCATGATAATCACTTACGGTATTACGTTCCTGTACGGAACCGCGGCGGTTAATGAGGCCTGCTTCAAACAGCATGCATTCCGCCAATGTGGTCTTACCGGAGCCGGCATGCCCCAGCAAGACTATGTTTTTTACGTGTGAGGTATCAAATTCAGGCATGGCAATCTTTTTTTAATGGTAAGAAAATAAAACAATCTCCCCTGCAAACATGGAAAGTCATTCCCACGGGTATGCAGATAGCATTGCTGAAGTACCCGCAGGTACTTCTGTAAACAAAAAAGCCAGATGAAGAATACTATCTTACCTGGCTCAGAAAATTATCAAACTCCTGGTGCAGCTGTTGCAACATGTTGATCTGATTCTGATAATCGTCGAAAAGTTGCTCATGATCGGCAGCGGGATCTTCAAGCGCGGGTACTGCCATTGCTGAACTGATAGACCGTTGATGATTCTTGATAGCCTGTTTAAGATCGTGAATGTTGATAAGCTGGATGTGTAACTGGTTGTCGAGGTGCTCTACTTCACAGAGGATATCTTTGTCTGTTTGCCGGGCGGCCACTTGCTGTAAGCGGTCAATAAGCATATTAAATTCATCACGATAGGAACGCAATGTCTCCCTCCAGGCATTGCATTCTCTTGAAAGCTGTGCGACTTCGGTAGTAGTAACCATGGGAGAAAAATTTAAAGTGAAGAAATAAAAGAGCTGGCTATTTTCCCACAGGTCAGGATTCAATTCTAATTTAAGAATGTTTTACGGCATATAGTGCCAATAAAGCATTAAAGTTATGCACCGCGAAACCTGTACAACAACAGGCTTTCCGCACTGCAATAGCAGCATGATTTTACACTGAAGCCCTAACCAGCTGTTAATGAATAACAAATGTTGTTCTAAAAACTACTATTTGTACTTTTTATAATACAATTTGTATCTTTTAAACGTCGTTTTTGTCTTATTTTTGAAGATTCGTGATTACCCCACAAACTATACAGCAAATACAAAACCGCATTGATGTGGTAGATGTGGTAGGTAGTTTTGTGAAACTCAAAAGAAGAGGCACTAACTACCTGGGGCTCTGTCCTTTCCACAATGAAAAAACGCCTTCCTTCACCGTTTCTCCTGCCAAAGAGATCTACAAATGTTTTGGTTGCGGCAAAAGCGGTAACTCGATCAGCTTTCTCATGGAACACGAAAAGTATTCCTATGTGGAAGCACTGCGGTGGCTGGCCGCACGCTACAATATCGAGGTAGAAGAAACAGAAGTAAGTCCAGAAGTACGGCAGCAACAGCAGGTTGCAGACAGCCTGTACATCATCAATGGCTTTGCTCAGAAATATTTCTCCGATACTTTATTCAATGCAGAAGAAGGCCAGAACATTGGCCTTTCTTACCTGGAAGAAAGAGGTTTCAATGAAGAGATCATCCGCAAATTCCAGTTGGGGTATTGTTTACAGGAGCGTGATGCATTTGCGCGTAAAGCCCTCGAATCGCAATACAACCTGGAATACCTGCAGAAAAGCGGTCTGGTAGTAGTACGCGATGACCGCCCGGTTGATAATTACCGCGGTCGTATTATTTTCCCTGTACACAATCAAACAGGAAAAGTGATTGGCTTTGGAGCACGTATCATTGCCAAAAATGATCGCGCCCCCAAATACATCAACACCCCGGAAAATGAACTGTACGTTAAAAGCAGGATCCTCTACGGTTCTTACTTTGCGCGTCAGGCCATTGACAAACAGGATGAATGTTTACTGGTGGAAGGTTACACCGACGTGATCTCATTACACCAGGCAGGCATCGAGAATGTAGTAGCATCGGGTGGTACATCACTGACCATTGATCAGCTAAGGCTGATAAAAAAATACACTGACAATCTTACCATTATTTACGACGGCGACGGTGCCGGAATCAAGGCTGCCTTGCGCGGACTTGACATGGCACTGGAAGAAAGCCTGAACGTAAAGCTGGTACTGATCCCCGACAAAGAAGATCCGGACAGTTATGTAAATAAAGTAGGCGCCGATCGTTTCCGGGAGTTTGTTAAAGAAAATAAGAAAGACTTCATCTTCTTCCAGCTGGAAGTATCGTTGCAGGATGCCGGTGAAGATTCCAATAAAAAAGCTGCTATTGTAAACCAGGTTGCAGAAACCATTTCCAAGATCAACAAGGCGGAAGACTTTACCCGCCAGCAGGATTATATCAGGCGATGCTCACAGATCCTGGGCATTGACGAAACGGGACTGAACAACCTTGTCAACAAATTTATCCGCGACAAAATTTCCAAACAGGAAAGCAAACTCCCTGCGGAAGAGGCCAGGTTCTTTGAAGAGAATGCACGCGTTGGTGAAGAAGCTAATTTTGAAGACAATGTTTTTAATCTGCTGCACAAAGATGAAATGCAGGAAAAAGCATTGCTGAAAGCATTACTTGAATTTGGTCATCACACCATGGATGAACAGGGTAAAATGTATGACTACATTTTCCGTGAGTTCAGTGAAATACCTGACCTGTTTGAAAACCCCGGTAATCAGAAAATATACAATGTATATAAGGATATTGCTTCATCACTTAAGGTACCCGAAATGAGCGACTTCATCTATCACAATGATGTGGAAGTGAGTTCTCTTGCCATTGCTATTACCAGCTTTCCATACGAACTAAGTAAAGCATGGGAACAGGATATTAAATCGGATGCTATTTTTAAAGATGAGGTAAAACGCATTCCAGACTACAAAGCATTCAGACAGTTTGCAGAAGGTAAGGACGGCAATATCAATGCACGTATCTTCAAAGATGAGATTGATGATTTTGAGAAAAAATATGTACTCGATACTGTTCGTTACCTTAAGCTGCGGAAGATCAAAAAAATGATCGAAGAGAACCAGCGCGATATGCAACGTCCACACAGCAACGACGAATTAATGATCCTGATACAAACCCACCAGCACCTGAAAGAAATTGAACTACTCACGCTAAAGCAGGGCGAAACGGTTTATCTGGGGAAATGAGAAGGCTGTTTTAAGGAATTAGCTGTTAGATTTTAGCTGTAACTATCAAACAATACAGCCATATAACAATCCGTCACATTGTCAAACTTTCAAATCAATTCATTTTCAAATTAGCTCCAACATCAAATCACTGTAAGAACACTTCAACAGATCAGCATCTTCAATACCAAATGCGCGCATGTAATAATTGCATTGCTCATGCAGTTGCTCCACTGGCAATGGATGATTTTTATTGCTGGCTTCTATTTCAACAAACTGTCCCAGGCCTTCCAGCTCATCCAGGTGAAATTTGACATTCTCAATAAAATAGATCTCGCGTTTTTTCTGCACCACTACTTTTACACCCATGGCACTGGTCAGCATGGTTTTAAGACCGGCAGCATCCGGTACTTTTACCAACTGAAAATCTGATTGTTTAGGCCCTTGCTGATCCGGTCGCTGATACCAGATGAGATTATTTTCAATATTGCCTTCACGCAGCTTTAAACGTCCGTTGGGTACATTAAAATAAGTGTCGGTCTGCAGATCAGTACCACGAAAATCAGCATTGTTGTTCAATAAAAATGTACGGATTGTGGCTGTGTGAGTGGTGCGTGCTTTTATTTCAATATTAATGAATGACATCGTAATGGTGGAATTAAAACACTACAGTTATAAAATAGAAAATGATGCGTAGAAGCTTCAGGCAAATATTGCCAGCAGCAATTGCAACTATTGCAGTAGTTTACCAAAAGCAAAGGGTTTGCCAGTTCAGCAAACCCTTTTATGCAGGAATATTTTTAGAAATGATTACCCCGCAACTGCAGCAACACGTTTAACACTACGTGTACTGGCTTTCGCCACCACTACTTTATTAAATTGCATCGCTGTCCATACGTGATCCAGCTCTACTTCATTGGTTACATCAAACCCAGCGTTGCGAACACAGTTCCAACTACATGAACGGTTAAGATCTGTAACAATTTTTGAAGCGGATTTCGGATATGCAATCCAGAATTTACCGTTCTCATGCAAAGCCGGCAATACATCTTTCAAAATACAGCTCAGTTGGTTTTCGTTGATAGCGAACACCAGCGCAAAATCAATCTTGCGTGCTTTTAACAACGGCGTTACATTTTTGGAAAACGACAACTTTACAAACTGTTTCTCAATCGAAGAAGGAAGACCTTGAATCAGAACATTTTTTTCGTCCTGTAGCTGAAGCTTTTCTAACAAGTTTTGAGACATGCCTGAGAAGTTTTAGTATAGCTTTAGGGTTAAAAATGAACGGGATTGCAAAGGTAGTGAATTATATACACTTCGCTTGTTTTTATTGTAAAAAACACATTTTTAATCCAGCAAAACCAACGTGGTGCGGACAAAATTATGATATAATGTTTTTTACTACCTTATTTACCGCTTGAACCCACAGGCTTATAATAGGTCAATGCCTCAGGCATCAGTTCTTTTAATTTTTCAATACGTGTAGACTCTGCAGGGTGAGTACTTAAGATTTCAGGTGGTTTTTGCCCCTCACTGGCTTTTTGCATCCGCTCCCATAAAGGAATTGCTTCCTGTGGATTGTACCCAGCCATCGCAGCGAATATCAAACCATATTTATCAGCTTCCAGTTCCTGTTTGCGTGAGAAAGGTAACAATACACCAATGTTGCTGCCTACACCATAAGCTGTTTTAAACAGGTTCTGGGCTGCCGGTGTTTTGTTGGCAATAGCTACCGACAAAGCAGTTTCGCCCAATTGTGCGGCCGCCTGCTGGCTCATACGCTCATTACCGTGTTTGGCAAGGGCATGTGCAATTTCATGACCCATTACTACTGCCAGCGCAGCTTCGTTTTGAGAAATTGGCAACAGACCGGTATATACTACAATCTTACCGCCGGGCATACACCATGCATTCACCTCTTTTGAGTCAACAAGGTTATATTCCCATTTATATCCTTCCAGTTCTTTTGACAAACCCTTTTCTGCGTAATACTGGTTAATGGCCGATACCAGGCGCTGACCGATCCTTCGCACCATTTCCGCGTCTTTGCTGCCGGTAGTGGCTACCACTTTATTCTGGCTGAGGAACTGTGTGTATTCCTGGGCAGCCATAGATTGAATATCAGATTCACTAAATAAACTTAACTGGCTCCTGTTAGTAATAGCATTGGTACTACAGGAAACAATAGAAAACGTAACAAGGGCTATTGAAAGCGTTCTTCTCATTGAGATTGAAGTTTTAACAAAAATAGATAAAACGAATGATTATCAGGATAATTGCGCACGTACAACAGGCAAAATGCCCATGCCTTATCTTGCCTGCTTACGAATACTATGCAAACTTGTTACCAACTATTCTGTTGTTAACTGGAAGACATAAAAATTCCTCATCATTGTTTGTTACAGCAATGCAATGTTTGATCAATGTAAAAAATGAAATTAATGATCGGCTTTCTCGGAACGGCGACGTTCTCTTTTGCGATCGCGGTATTTGAAGATGGGAACCTTACTTTCATTTCCTTTCAGCAAACGGCTGATATTCTTCTGGTGCGTGAGTACCACCAGTAAGGCTACAGCAATGGCAAATGCACGGTACAATGGTTCCTTTTCATTAAAAATAACCAGTATGAATACTGCAAAGGCCACACTGGCCAACATAGAGCTCAGTGAAACGAAACGGGTAAGATATAATACTAGTAAGAAAACGCCTACGCAACAAACTGCCACTACAGGTTGAATGGCCAGGATCATTCCAAACAGGGTTGCCACCCCTTTACCACCACGAAAATCAGCCCAGATAGGGAAAATATGCCCCAGCACAGCCGCCAGGCCCAGGCCCACCATCAGGTTGGTACGGTCCCATTCACTGGAAGATTGCAGATAATATGGGAGGAAAATATAAAGGCTGGTAGCCAGTACACCTTTCAGAACATCAATGACCATTACGAATGTACCCCAGCGGGAGCCGAGTACACGGAAAGTATTGGTAGCACCGGCATTACCGCTGCCGTACTCACGGATGTCAATACCAAAAAAGGCCCTGCTGGTCCATACAGCAGTAGGAATAGAGCCGATCAGGTATGCTATTACAATGAGTAAAACTTCTTTCATTGAATAGTTGGTTGAAGTGGAATAACGAATATACTAAAAATTAAGATACAGATAACATACTGTAACACATTATTTTACTGTATATGTGTTAAATTAAGCGCAATCCAGCCTTCCTGTTGCTTTTGATCAACAATCTTCAGACCGTTCTGCGTAGCGGTTGACTCTATATCAGTTCTGTCGCCTGCCAGCAGGCCACTCATCAGGATAACGCCCTGTGGCTGTAAATGTTGCCGGATGGCCCCCATATTTGCCAGCAATACATGCTTGTTTATATTGGCCAGTATAACCTCGTAGCGATCATCCATCTCCAATTTATCTGCTTTTTCAACAACAATGTTGCTGCACTGGTTGATTACTACATTTTCCCGGGCATTTTCAATGCTCCAGTCGTCATTATCTATAGCTGCAATCAATTTTGCACCCAGCTTTTCGGCTAGTATAGCCAGTACGCCGGTACCGGTACCAAAATCAAGCACAGTTTTATTATTCAGCGATAGCTGCTCCATAAATGTGATCATCAGTGCGGTAGTGGCATGATGACCGGTACCAAAACTCATTTTTGGAGTGATCACGATTTCGTAAGGAACATCTTTTATAGGCTCGTGAAACTGTGCCCTGATAGCACAGAACCGGTTGATAACAACCGGTGAAAAATTACGCTCCCACTCTTCATTCCAGTTCTTTTGTGCAATAACCTCGCGGGCTACAGTAAAAGATCCTGTTGCTATTATGTCCTGCAATGCAGTTTCGTCCAGCAATGTTTCAGGAATAAATGCAGTAAGATGTCGTGGCCCCTCTTCAAAACCTTCAAAGTTAAGATCACTCAGTTGCGCCACCAGTATCTCCTGTTGTTCTTTCGGCACATTATCAAACCGTATACTGATATAGTTGCTCATAGTTTAATAGGGATGTGAAAATACAATAAAACAAGGGTTTAGCAGGTTAAGGATACCGGTTTCATGGATAATGAAACAGATTTAACAGATCACAAATTCACGGATTCATTTAATCCTATGATAACAATCCGTACAATCTGTGGTTTAAAAAAAAGAGGTTTGCAGCAAGCTGCAAACCCCGTATCATTCAATAAAAACGGAACTACTCTGTGGGGGGAGCTACATTGGGCTTGCCTTCTGGTTTAGGCATCAGCACTTTGCGGCTCAGTTTGAACTTACCGGTTTTGTGATCAATACCGATCAGTTTCACTTTTACTTTATCTCCTTCTTTCAGCACACCTTCCATACTTTCCAGGCGTTTCCAGCTTATTTCACTGATGTGCAACAAGCCTTGTTTGCCAGGCAGGAATTCAACAAATGCGCCGAATTCTTTAATGCCTTTCACAGTAGCTTCATATACTGAACCTATTTCAGGAACAGCAACGATGCCCTTAACCCACGATACAGCTTTATCCAATCCTTCTTTGGCGGGACTGAAAATGCTTACTTCACCGTAGTTACCAACTTCTTCAATATTGATAGTAGTACCTGTTTCGCGTTGAATTTCCTGGATGATCTTACCCTGTGGTCCGATCACTGCACCGATAAATTCTTTATCAATGAACAGTTTCTCCATTCTTGGTGCATGCGGTTTCACCTCTGCACGTGCTTCAGGAATTACTTCGTACATAGCATCCAGGATATGCAGGCGACCTTTGCGTGCCTGTTCCAATGCTTCGCGCATGGTATCCATACTTAAGCCATCTACTTTAATATCCATCTGCACACCGCAGATACCATCGCGGGTACCGGTTACTTTAAAGTCCATATCACCCAGGTGATCCTCATCACCCAGAATGTCGGTGAGGATAGCATACTTACCATCATCAGCACGGGTGATCAGCCCCATTGCTACACCACTTACGTGTTTGCCAACAGGCACGCCTGCATCCATCAGTGCCAGTGAACCGGCACAAACAGTAGCCATGGATGAAGAACCGTTTGACTCCAGTACATCACTCACCACACGTACCGTGTAGGGATACTCATTACCAGGCATCATTTGTTTCAGAGAACGCATAGCCAGGTTACCGTGTCCTACTTCACGACGTCCGGGTGCACGCATCATTTTCACTTCACCGGTTGAGAATGGCGGGAAGTTATAGTGCAGGATGAATTTTGTATAATCAGAAGTAGCAGCACTTTCTACTAACAGTTCATCCAGCGGAGTACCTAATGTAATAGTAGTAAGCGACTGTGTTTCACCACGGGTAAACAATGCAGAACCGTGCGGAGAAGGCAGTACATCTACTTCCATTGCCAGCGGGCGAACCTGGTCCAATTTACGACCATCCAGACGGATGCGGTCGTCGAGGATCATGTTACGTACTACTTCCCATTTCAGGTCTTCGTAGTATTTTTTGGCCAGCTTTTTATCAGCATCAGTTACATCTTCACCCAGGCTGTCAATCAGATCCTGTTTCAGCGTATCGTATGCCAGGCTTCTGTCTGCTTTTGTGGAAGCAGATTTGGAAATAGCATATACCCTGTCTTTTGCAAAGGCGTTCACCTTTTGCTGTAATTCTTCGTTGGTAACCGGCTTGGTATAATCACGCTTGCCGGTTACACCGGCTTTGGTACGCAATTCTTCCTGTGCTTTGATCTGAACGCGGATAGCATCGTGTGCCAGTTCCAGCGCTTTCACCAGGTCTTCCTCACTGCACTGGCCAGATTGACCTTCCACCATCATCAGGTTTTTGCTGGTAGCACCGATAATGAAATCCATATCAGCTTTAGCCAGGTCTGTGCGGCTTGGGTTGATGACCAACTGACCTTCAATACGTGCAACACGTACTTCAGAAATAATTTCTTTAATGGGAATATCAGACACTGCAAGTGCGGCAGAAGCAGCTAAACAAGCCAGCGCATCAGGCATTACTTCTTTGTCGCTGCTGATCAAGGTAACCAGTACCTGCACATCACAGAAATAATCTTCGGGGAATAGAGGACGCAGCGCACGGTCGATCAGACGGCTGATCAACACTTCATAATCACTTAATCTTCCTTCACGTTTAAAAAAAGAGCCGGGAATACGACCGGCTGAAGCAAATTTCTCGTTATAATCTACTACCAAGGGAAAGAACTCCTGTCCTTCCTTAGGATCTTTATTGGCTACAACAGTAGCAAGTAAAATACAGTTTCCCTGACGTACGGTTACTGCGCCATGAGCCTGGCGGGCCAGTTTACCGGTTTCAATGGTCACAATACGACCATCACCAATGTCAAAGGATACACCAATTGGTTGTGAGAGCATAAGGTTCTCAGTTTAAGGCCTGCTATCTATGCATGAAAAGGTGGGAATTTAAATTGCACAGATGCCTGCCTGGTTAATAAACAAATTTCACAGGCTCAAAAAATCAACCGCAATAAAAACAACTATTCCCAACCGGACATATTAATCAGTTGGGAATAGGGTGCTTTTAAAGCATATTGCTGGTTATTTTCTGATTCCGAGTTTCTCAATCAATGCACGGTAGCCCTGCAGATTGTGTTTGCTCATGTAATTAAGCAAACGTTTACGCTGTCCTACCAGTTTCATCAGCCCGCGGTGTGTAGAAAAATCTTTTTTGTTAGCCTGCAGGTGTTTTGAAATATGGTTGATGCGCTCTGTCAGTAAAGCAATCTGGCCTTCGATAGAGCCGGTATTGGTCGCTTTACCGCCAAATTGAGTGAATAATTCTGATACTTTTTCTTTAGTTAAATAAGACATCTCAATTTTTTTTAAAAAAACATCCAAAAATTTTCTTCTATATAAATTGGCGGCAAAGGTAGGGAAATATTTTGGATATTGTAATTACTATTAGCCTGATTTTTTTAAAAGGGGTACATTTACAGTTTAAATTACAATGAGTTACAGTTTTGCCATTATCGGATGCGGCCGCATAGGTGAAAGACACGCCCGGCACATTGCTGCCCGTGGCAGCCTGACAGCCGTTTGTGATATTGTTCCCGAACGGGCCGTAGCACTGGCCAAACAATACGGAGCCCGCTCTTATACCTCGCTTACACAACTGCTCAAAGATACTACACCCGATATTATCAGTATATGTTCACCCAACGGGTTACATGCCCAGCATAGCATTGCCGCACTGGAAGCCGGCTGTCATGTACTGTGTGAAAAACCTATGGCCATTACCAGCCATGATGCCCGCCGCATGCTGGAAACCGCACAAAAGATTCACCGTCAATTATTTGTGGTAAAACAGAACCGGTACAACCCTCCCGTTGTCTGGCTAAAAGACCTGATCAATACCGGCAAACTGGGTCATATTTATAGCTTTCATATCAGTTGCTGCTGGAACCGATCTATTGCTTATTATAATGATAACTGGCGGGGAACCAATGCATTAGATGGTGGCACATTATTCACACAATTCAGTCATTTTATTGATCTGCTGTACTGGTTACTGGGCGATGTACAGCATGTACAGGGTTTACGTGCTAACTATGCGCATGACCAGGCTATTGAATTTGAAGATACAGGTACCGTAATATTGCACATGCAACAGGGCGCTATGGGCACCCTGCATTATACCGTGAACAGTTATAACAGGAATATGGAAGGTTCCATTACCATTATGGGCGAAAAAGGCACTGTGAAAATAGGCGGGCAATATCTGAACCAACTGGAGTTCTGTGCTGTTGAGAACATAACTACGCCCCAACTGCATCCCGGCCAGCCAGCTAACCAGTATGGCTCCTATGAAGGCAGTATGAGCAATCATGATAAAGTATACGATAACCTGATTCGTACAATGAACGATCCCTCCCACCCGTTTATGAATGCGCACGATGCATTGAAAACAGTAGAGATCATTGAAAAGATCTATGCCGCATCACCTTTTATTTCTTAACTGAGACTGCCTGCTTTGATGAAAAGGATAATTTGTACAGTTACCAACGATTTGAATTATGACCAGCGCATGATCAGGATCTGTACTTCGCTGGCAGCAGCGGGTTACGAGGTAACGTTGACAGGACGCAGGCTTCGCCATTCTATACCACTTACCACAAGACCTTTTAAACAGAAACGACTGTATTGTTTTGCCACCAAAGGGAAACTGTTTTATATAGAATACAATATCCGGCTCTTTTTTTACCTGTTGTTTGCCAGAATGGATATTGTTTGTGCCATTGACCTGGATACCATTTTACCCTGTTATTATGTATCACGTATCAGAAACATTTCCCGTGTATATGATGCGCATGAACTGTTCTGCGAAATGCAGGAAGTAGCAGAGCGGCCCGGTATCTACAGGTTCTGGAAACGCATTGAACAAATGACCGTTCCCCGTTTCAGATATGGCTACACAGTGAACCAGCCCATTGCAGATGAATTTAAACGCATGTACAATGTGGACTATGCAGTAGTACGCAACACACCCGTATTACAACCCATATCAATACCTGATAAAAAAAGTAAATATATCCTGTACCAGGGTGCAGTGAATGAGGGACGCAGTTTTGAAACCTTGATACCGGCCATGCAGTATGTAGACGCTTCTTTATTAATATGTGGCGATGGCAATTTTATGCAACAGGCAAGGGAACTGGTCCAACAATATAGCCTGCAGCAAAAGGTGATCTTTAAAGGTATGGTGCCGCCCGACGAACTGAAAGATATCACCCGCAATGCATGGATCGGCGTTACTTTATTTGATAAAAAGGGGCTCAGTAACTATTTTTCGCTCGCAAACCGCTTTTTTGACTATATACATGCAGGTATTCCGCAACTGTGCGTAGACTACCCTGTTTATTGTTCAATAAACAATATGTACCCCATTGGTGTTTTAATAAAGGATACCGGCATTGAAAGCATTGCCCAGGGCCTTAACACCCTGTTGCAGGATGAAGATCTGTACCGCAATCTGCAGCAACATTGTCTGCAGGCGCGGCAGCATCTGAACTGGCAGCAGGAGGAAAAAATACTGCTTAACCTGTATCAACAAATTAATTAGTAGCAATTGGAGAAACATCTTCACATAGTATGCCTTGATGTTCCATACCCTGTGGACTATGGTGGTGTATTTGATCTGTATTACAAACTGCCCGCCTTACAGGCTGCCGGCGTTCAGATTTACCTGCATTGTTTTGAATACGGCCGTGGTGAACAGCCCGCGCTGAACCAGTTTTGTAAAGAAGTACATTATTATGAACGGCAGAAAGGCCACAAAGGGATGTCGCATAATCTGCCCTATATTGTAGCCTCACGTGCCAACCCGCTGTTGTACGAGCGGCTGCTGCAGGATGACTACCCCATCTTACTGGAAGGCATACACTGTACACACCTGTTGCTGGACGATCGTTTTGCTCACCGGAAGATCTTTCTGCGGTTACACAATACCGAGTACCAGTATTACTGCCAGTTAGCGCAATCATCCAACTCGCTGGTAAAAAAACTATATTACTGGAATGAAAGCAGGTTGCTGAAAAAATATGAAGCTGCCATTGCCAACAAGTGTACTATCCTGGCAGTGTCGGACCAGGATGTATATACTTACCGCAAAGAATTCAATGCAAAAAAGGTAGCGCAATTGCCGGTATTCCTCCCTTTCAAATCGGTCAATTCGTTACCGGGCGCCGGTTGTTTTTGCCTGTACCATGGTAACTTATCGGTATCGGAAAACGAAGCGGCAGTAGAATGGTTGCTGAGGGATGTATTTAACAAACTGCCGGTGCCGTTTATTATTGCCGGTAAAAACCCTTCAGACAGGTTGCAGCGGCATATTGCCCATCATAAACATGCGTGCCTGGTAGCCAATCCGTCGGAAGAAGAAATGCAGGATATGATTGCCAAAGCGCAGATCAATGTAGTGCCTTCTTTCAATAATACAGGTATTAAGCTAAAACTCCTGAATGCTCTTTTCTCGGGCCGGCATTGTATTGTGAATGATGCTGCGGTAAAAGGTTCGGGACTGGAAAGTGCCTGCCATGTAGGTACAACGCCCAACGCATTTCGCGAGATTATTGCACAATTGTACCACATGCCGTTTGCGCCGGAAGAGATCCAATTGAGAAAAATGTTACTGCAGGATACCTTCAATAATGAGCGGAACGCCAGCCGTCTTATTCAATGGATATGGTAGCGTTATCAATAACGCGCCCCCTTTCTGTACGCACCACACGCGCAGGGAATTTATTGATCACAATATAATCGTGGGTAGCCATTACAATAGCCGTTCCGTAATCGCGTGAGATCTGGAACAGTAGCTGCATGATCTCATCTGAAGTTTCAGGATCAAGGTTGCCGGTAGGTTCATCTGCCAGGATGAGTTTGGGTGAATTGAGCAATGCACGTGCTACATCCACACGTTGCTGCTCACCACCACTCAGCTCAAAAGGCATTTTAAATCCTTTGGCCTTCAACCCTACTTTATCCAGTACATCCAGTATCTTTTCATCCATCAGTTTTTCATCTTTCCAACCAGTAGCGCGCAACACAAATTTCAGGTTGTCGTTCACATTGCGGTCGGTCAGCAACTGGAAATCCTGGAATACCACGCCCAGTGTACGGCGCAAAAAAGGAACTTTTTTCCAGTCCATATCACGCAGGTTAAACCCCGCTACAGTACCCTCACCTTCTTTCATGGGCAGGTCGCCATACAATGTTTTTAAAAGACTTGATTTACCGGTACCGGTTTTACCCACCAGGTATACAAACTCTCCTTTCTTAACGGTAAAATTTACATCCTGCAAAACCAGGTTATTTCCCTGGTAAATGTTGGCGTGTCTTAATTCGATGATAACTTCCTGCATAGTATTCCCTTAATGAAACAAAAATAAGTAATAATGCAATAGCAAATCAGGGCCAATTATAATAAGAAACTATAAATGAGAAACATAGACTGTAAAAGAATCATTCATGCCATGTATTGTGGCCCTGCTTCACAGCACAGGGTGTTTTCCCATGCTGGTCTACGGCTTTCCGCCTGCCGGAAATATATCAAATTTACAGATCAGATAGTCAGTTTGCAATCAATCATTTGCAGTGGTGGCATTCTTTTAGTGTATTACACCCTCAGAATCGTTTCAATGTTGATAAACTCAACCAAACGGCGTTCTGATTGTTCATTTTAAAAACCTGATTATGTCTTTAAAATCACTGGCCTACGATCTTCTGCATGCATTGGTAAACCTGTTCGACAAAAGACAATTGCGCCCTGTTCCTGTGCCTGCACGTTCCGGCAACACTGTTCGTTATAAGTAACGCCATTCAGGTGTTTCTTACACCCAATATAATCAACCCCTCTACATAAAACGGGCTTCACCTTTCAGGATGAAGCCCGTTTGTTCTATTTGCACTCAAGCTTTTTAATCCATTTTCTGACCCATTTTGCGATATCCCACATAGAAGAACAGCGGGAATACCAGCAGGGTTAAGATGGTAGCCGTGATCAAACCACCAATTACCACAATGGCCAGCGGCTTAGATGTTTCGGAACCAATGCCTTTTGACAATGCCGCCGGCAACAGACCAATAGCAGCCATCAACGCCGTCATCACCACAGGACGCACCCTGGCTTTTACACCATTTTTAATGGCATTTTCCAGCGACAGGCGGTTAAACTCTTGTTTGCGGATGCCCTGCAGGTTATTTTTAAATACCGAAATCAGGATCACCCCGTTCTGGATACAGATACCAAACAAGGCAATGAAACCAATACCGGCCGAGATACTGAAATTGGTACCGGTGATCAGCAATGCTGCAATACCACCTATAATGGCAAATGGTACGTTCATTAACACCATGCCCGCATCTTTGATATTGCCAAACATGATGAACAGGATCAGGAAGATGATCAGCAAACTGATAGGCACTACATGTGCCAGCCTGTCTGTAGCACGTTGCTGGTTTTCAAAATCACCCGCCCATTGCATTTCATATCCTTTATCCAGCGGAACGGCCGCATTTACCTTCGCCTGTGCTTCGCCTACAGTGCTTCCCATATCACGACCACGTACAGAGAATTTCACCGCCGTGTAGCGCCTGTTATCATCACGGAAGATGATACTGGGTCCTGTAAGGGTTTGAATGGTGGCAATGTTTTTAATAGGCACTTTATTACCACGTAGCGATGGCACCATCAGGTTACTGATCGCTTCTGCATTGCTGCGGTAGTTCTCTTCATAACGTAAACGCAACTGGAATTTACGTTCACCTTCATATATCTGGGTAACTGCTTTACCACCAATAGCCATTTCAATAATAGCATTGGCATCGGCAGTGGTTACACCATACAGCGCCAGCTTGTTTTCGTCCAGTTCTATACGCATTTCAGGCTGACCAATGTTCCTGATCACCCCCAGGTCTTCCACACCGGGAATGTTCTTCATGATATTGTATACGTCAGTAGCCTTGCGTTCGGTATAGTTCAGGCTGTCGCCATAAATCTTTACACACAAAGAGCCTTTTACACCGGATACCGCTTCTTCCACGTTATCCATGATGGGTTGAGAGAAGTTGAGATTCACGCCAGGATAGATAGACAGTTTTTCCTGCATCTGGTCGATCAGCTCTTCTTTACTGATGCCGCTTTTCCATTCTTTTTTAGGATAGATATCTACGTGAAATTCGATATTGTAAAAACCGGTAGCGTCTGTACCATCATTAGGTCTGCCTGTTTGTGACATTACCTGCTTAACCTCGGGGAAGGTGCGGATGATCTTGCGCATTTTATTGGCAAGTTCTTTCGATTCATCCAGCGACACACTCAATGGGCAGGTAGCACGAATATAGATAGCTCCTTCGTCCAGTTCCGGCAAAAATTCTGTTCCCAGAAAACGGAAACAACCCAGCCCTACCACTACCGCCACCAATGATGCAAGCAATGCAATACGTTTGTTACGGTACGTCCAACCAAACAGTTTCATTACACCACTGGTCAGCACCTCTACAAAAGGATTGTGTTTTTCACGCACGTTCTTACGCAGCAGCAAACTACTCAGCAGCGGTATCAGTGTCAGTGTAAGGATCAATGCACCCAGTAATGCAAAACCCAGTGTCCAGGCCAGTGGCGAGAACATTTTACCTTCTACTTTTTCAAACGAGAAGATGGGTAGTAAGCCGGCAATAATTATGAGTTTGGAGAAGAAAATAGCCTTGCCCAATTCACCGCCGGTATTTTTAATAAGTCCCAGTTTGGAAACCTTGTTAAAACGATCCATACCAAGTTTGTGTGCCCGGTGATCCAGCAACACAAATATCCCTTCCACCATCACCACCGCACCATCTATGATGATACCGAAATCTATCGCTCCCATCGATAGCAGGTTGGCAGACATGCCTTTTAATGTAAGACAGATAAAGGCAAACAATAGTGATAATGGGATCACAATGGCTACAATTACCGTAGTACGCCAATCGGCCATGAAAATGAAAACGATCACCGTTACAAAAATGATCCCTTCCAGCATGTTGTGCAACACGGTATGTGTAGCAAAATTGATGAGGTCATTGCGGTTGTAAAAGGTTTCGATCTTTACATCGGCAGGCAACACTTTTTCATTGAGATAGTCAATCCTGTCCTGTACGCGTTTGATCACCGCGCTGGGGTTTTCCCCTTTACGCATTACTATGATACCTTCCACCACATCGTTTTGTGCCTGGCGACCAACCTGTCCCAGTCTTGGTAAGGCTGATTCTTCCACACGCGCAATATCTTTCACCAGAATTGGTGTGCCATTGATATTGTCTACAATGATATTGCCGATATCTTCTTTATTATTCAGCAAACCGATACCACGTACCACATACGCCTGTGAATTGTCTACAATCACATCACCGCCAACATTGATATTACTTTTGGAAATAGCAGTATACACTTCCAGCGGACTGATATCGTAAGAGGCAAGCCGTTGCGGATTTACTTTGATCTCGTAGGTTTTTACCTCACCGCCAAAACTTACCACATCACCTACACCGGGTACACCCAGCAGCTTTCTTTCAATTACCCAATCCTGGATGGTTTTAAGTTCACGTACAGTTTTGGTGGTGCTTTTCAGTGTATAGCGGAAAATTTCACCCGTAGGACCTGTGGGTGGTTGTACATCGGGGTCTGCACCTTCGGGTAATTCCACATCACGCAACAGGTTGTTTACCTGCTGACGCGCAAAGGGATCGTCTACATTATCTTCAAAAATGATCTTTACAACAGACAGGCCAAACACTGTGGTAGAACGCACAGATGTTTTTTTCTGTACCGGGTTCATCGCAATTTCAATAGGCACCGTTACAAACTTCTCTACTTCTTCAGCACTTCTGCCGGGCCATTGTGTAATGATAGTGATCTGAGTATTGGTTACATCCGGAAATGCCTCAATGGGAATATCCCGGAATGCAATTACACCCCAGATAATGAGCACCAGGGTGGCGAAGAATATGAATAGTTTATTCTTCAGTGAAAATGCTATAATTTTTTTTATCGCTTTTTGCATGGTTCTTTTTTAAAGTAGATAGTTGTAAGTAGTAAGCTGTAGGTTAATAAAGGTTATTCTTCACTTGATCACACTGCTTTTTCCGAAGCGACCTGTCACTTATCACCTAAAACTTATAACAACTAACGATCATTCAATGCTTCAAACAAAAACACCTGGTTGCTGGTCACTACCTGCTCGCCGGCATTTAAGCCGCGTACGAAGGCTCTGTTATCAATACGTTTGATCAGCTCAATTGGCCTTATAGACAGTGAATCCTGCTGACGCACGATAACATACCGTTTGCTGTTGTCCAACACAATGGCCTGCGAAGGAATAGACAGCATACGACCTGATGACTGACCTCTTACTTTTACACGGGCAAACATTTCAGGTTTCAGCTCACCATGGGGATTGTTCATACTGATACGCACACGCATAGTACGTGTGGAGGGATCCAGCACATTGTAGATCTTATCTATTTTACCGGTATACTCTTTATCAGGACTTACCAGTGTATTCACAATTACAGGATCACCCAGGTGAATACCGGCAATGTCTGATTCGTATACATTGGCAATGATCCAAACGGTAGACAGATCGGCCACTGTAAACAGGTTGGCGTTATTATCCTGTCTTACTTCTGAATTATTGGTAACATTTTTTTCAATGATATAACCGGTAATAGGCGCGCGCAATAAATAGGAAGCACTATTGCCACCGGAAATAGCCGATACGGATTTAGCACGGTTCAGTTCGGACAAGGCTTTATTATATTCGATTTTAGCGTTCAGGTAATCGCGCTCTGTAGCCAGATTGCCTTCATACAATTCCTTTTGTGTTTCCATCGCTTTTTTAGCCATTTCAACATTGGAAGTTGCCAGCGACAGATCATTGGTAATACCTGCCACTTCCACACTTTGCAGTTGTGCCAGCACCTGTCCTTTCTGTACATAATCGCCCAGCTCTACATTGGCTTTTTGTATTTTACCGCTCACCAGTGAATATACCCTGGCTTCTTTGGCCTCATCGGGCTCTATTTTACCATTCAGCTTAATAAGTTCTACCATATCTTCTTCCTGTACAGGCGCTACCTGCGCTTTGCGGGAAACGCTGTCAAAAAGCTTTTTTTCATCAATGGCCGGCGGCTTCGTTTCAGCACCACAGGCAGATAACAGCACAGCACCGCATGAAAGGAATGATATCAATTGAAACAACTTCATATTATAATCAGTTAATGTGTATGTAATTTTTACCTACTGCAAAATTTAATCTTTCGATAGCCTGCATTCTGTCATTTAGCATATCGTTGGTGTGCAGTACGTTCTCTTTATAAGAATCAAAAAAGTCGATGAATTCCAGCAGGCTGATATTCCTTTTGGTAAAATTGTCTGTTACACTTTGCAACAGTTTGTTATAATCGCCCTGGAAGGAAGAATCAATGGTAGACACTATTTTTTCGGAGTTGAGCAGTTTATTGTATGCGGTCTGTACTTCGTTTTCTACCGTAGTGGTCTGTTGTTGCAGTAATACTTTGCTTTGCTCAATACCGCTTTTGGCGCTTTTGATATTACCCTGGTTCCTGTTGAAGAACGGCAGATCAATGGCCATGGTCAGGAAAGAGGCATTGTCTACAAAGCTGCCACGTTTATCAAATTCCGCGCCCAATGTAAGGTTGGGAACGGCCAATGCTTTCTGAAGTTGAAGGTTCTGCTGGCTGTACACAAGACTATTCTGTGCCAGCTTCAGGTCGGCCCTGTTGTTGTAAGCAGTATCAATCAGGTCGCGCAGAGCTATGCTTTTTAATGCGGGTAAACTACCCTGCGGCATATCCGCTACAGGTATATACCATGCCTGGTTGTTCTGTAACAACAATTGCAACTCGGCCTGGATATCGTGCATGTTATTGATGAGCGCGGTACGCTCTGCACGCAGGTTGTACAGCAGTGATTTAATACGTACAGCATCTTTCAGGGTTACCACTCCTTTTGCCTGCAGTTCCTGGTAGGTCACTGCCAGTTTCTCCAGAGAACTGATCTGTAACTGGTATGCGTCTATGGAACGTTGCAGAAAATAGGCTTCATAAAAATCGCTGCGGAGGGTAAGCCGTAGCGTACGCATCAGATCGAAGAAACGGTTTTCGGCCAGGCTGGTACTGGTTTCGGCCAGTTTCACCTGTTTGTTCCGTTTACCGGCCAGCTGTATCACCTGTGTAACGGCGATATCATACTGTCCGTTCTGATTGCTTACGTTGAATACTTTTTTGTGTTCGGGATCGTAAAGGTTTGCGCTGAATGTAATGGTAGGATTATCATACAAACGGGCCTGGATCACATCGGCCCTGGCCATGTCGATATTGTATTTTTCGGCCAGGAGAGAAAGATTTTTCTGCAAAAACTGTTCTTCTGCCTGTTGCAGGGTAATGCGTAGGGTATCCTGTGCATGTACTGCCGTTGTGGTCAGCAATACTACCAGAAATCCTGCACAGCCCTTTAACAGTGCTGTTGTTCTGTTCATATTTTCGGTCGTTTTGAAATTGGTCGGTTTTGTTTGTCCGGACCAACCTTTCATGCCGGTTGCGACATGATTTTAGAAGGCCATCCGGATCTGTATCATTTGCACAAAACATGTATCCGTACAAACACATACAGTGTTGCCTGGCAGGCAAGGTGTGCATTAAACTTAGAAAACACTTACAGGCCAGGCTGATGTGGTGATGGAAGCCGGCTATAATCAGAAACTCATCCAATTATACTGTTCTGCCGTACAACTATCGGTTCACCCGGACTCCGCGGGGGAGTTATTAAATACATTTATGCCATTATATCCGGCGGCGGGGAAACGATGTTGCCATACCCTTTACAGGTATGATGAACAGGGAATAAATATGCGGGGCAAGTATCGGCTATTTTATCACGGTTTGCTACTGCAATCCTTTCTCCGGTATGATAGATCAGGGGACTCCAGGCAAATTTTATAACTACATTATGTTGCGGATTGCCATTGTCATCATGATAATCTTCCGGCGTATAATCATCTGACTGCATGATCGTTTCGATCAGTAATTCTGTGATGGAGTCAACATCATCAAACTCAGCCACAACAGACCGTGCGTATTGAAAGTTCAGGGTAATATAATCCAGGTCAATGCTCTGGTTAAGTATGCTAAAAGCTACTAATATGAATAAAACTCTTCTCAATGTGAACAAAAATATTGAAAATCAGCGTAAACCAATCTTACAAAATTGTCAATAATGCGTTATCGGATATACGCAGGGGTATAACGTTATAATTACGAAAACCCCTATTAAAAATCAATGTTAACAAATTTTCAATTCTATTGATATGCAAATCCTTGTTAATTTGTGTGTCAATCAGTTCTCATAAGATGAAGTTACCCATGCACCGGATTTGTTACCTGATGATACTGCTGCTGGCCTGTCAGTATGTGTGGGCCCAACCTGTTACCCCACGCCCTAAGATCGGTCTTACCCTTAGTGGTGGCGGCGCCAAGGGGCTGGCCCATATCGGCATTCTGAAAGCCATTGACTCTGCAGGACTGAAAATCGATTATATCACCGGCACCAGCATGGGCAGCATCATAGGTGGACTGTATGCCATCGGGTACAGCGCCGATTCGATTGAAAAAATAGCCCGACGCATTGACTGGGATCTGCTGCTGACCAACCAGTCGTCACTGCGGAGCATCTTTATGGAAGAAAAAAGCGAGTATTCCAAGTATGTGCTTGAACTACCCTGGGTAAACCATAACTTCCGGTTACCGCTCGGTGTATTGGAAGGCCAGGAATTATGGCTGAAGTTTTCCGAACTCTTTTTCCCGGTATATAATCAGAAAGATTTTTCAAAATTCAGTATCCCTTTCCGTTGTATAGGTACTGATGTGGGTACTGGTGAAGCCGTGGTGATGAAGGAAGGCGAGATCATCTCTGCCATCCGTTCCAGCATGGCCATTCCCACCGTTTTTACTGCGGTGGAGTACAACGGCAAAAAACTTATTGATGGCGGGCTGGTACGCAATTTCCCGGTGCGCGATGTAAAAGAAATGGGGGCTGATTTTGTCATTGGAAGTAACGTAGCTACCGGTCTGCTGCCTTCCGAAAAGGTGCGCAACGCCCTGCAAATCCTACTACAGGTTGCTTTTTTCAGAGAAGCGGAAGACAATAGGAAAGAAGTACCACAGTGCGATATCTATGTTCCTTTCAGCATGGAGAAATTCAACATGGGGAGCTTTTCGGATGCTAAAGGCATTCTTGACGTGGGACTGGAAGAAGGACGCAGACTGTATCCACGCTTTAAAAGACTGGCAGACTCTCTCAATGCCATCTATGGTCCCGACTCTATCCATGCCGATAAGTTGCCGCATGTAGACAAAGTGAAGATCAGCGGATATGAAGTACATGGTGTGGACAGAACTTCTTCTTCATTTTTTGTACATACACTCGACCTGGCAACAGGGCAATATTACAGTGCCGAACAACTGGCCAACATGGTACGTCAGGCTTATGGCACCCGCTATTACCGACGTATTGTATATTCGCTGATACCACAGCAGGATGGTTCGGTCAATATTATCTTTGATGTTACTGAAAACCCTTTTGCATTTGCCAAAATCGGGTTGCATTACAACCGCTTCCTGGGCGTGGGGCTGGTAGGCAATTTTACTATCCGCAATTTCTTTGCTACCAATTCCAGAAGTCTTGTTTCGATAAACCTGGGTGAGAGTTTCCGTATCCGCGGTGAACATCTTCAATACCTGGGACGTCTGAAAAATTTCGCAATCGTACTGGAAACGCAGTTTGATCGTTTTGACATCACCAACTACGATAATGCCAAACAGATCGGACTGTATAAGCAGAATCTTTTCAAAGTTGGCGAACGTTTCCAGGTGTCTATGAACCGTACCAATACCATTGGTGTGGGGCACCGGTTTGATTGGGTAAGGTACTCTCCCACTATTTCGTCGGGATTGGAACTGAGAGGCTACAACTACTTTAATACCTATTATGGATTTTATGCACTCAACTCACTGGACAAAGCTATTTTTCCGCAACGCGGTGTAAAGCTGCATACAGAAGCTGGCATTGTGAGCCGTCAACACCCTTATGTAAACTATACTGTAAATGGTGTACCGCCACTCAATCCTGATTCCATTAAAATCGGCACCAACTCTTATGTACATGCCACACTGGACGTAGAAAGCTATACTCCGCTATGGAAACGCAGTACACTGCTGCTGGCAGCGCAGGCGGGTATCAATCCGCACTATACCAATAATATTATGAATGAGTTTGTGGTAGGTGGTCTTACCAAAACATTCCGTAACCAGATCACTTTTGCCGGTTTACCGGAAGGTTCATTGTATACGGCTAACCTGGCGATGATCCAGGGTGGGCTGCGTACACAGATCTTCAGCAATACTTATATCACTGCACGGGCCAACGTAATGGTGACCAATTTTCTGAGTGAAAGCAATTTCTTTAAGAACCAGAATTTTTACTCCGGTTATGCGCTTACGTTTGCTTACAATTTTGCATTGGGACCATTGGAGATCAGTGCCATGTATTGTGATCAGACCAAAAAACTGCAATCGTATATTAACCTGGGTATACCATTTTAAATGCGGAATGCGTTTATAAGTTGTAGGTTATAGGTTTTAAGTGGAATACAATCGAAAACTGAACGCCTGACGCTGAATGCAAGGTATTGACTGTTAGCTTTTAAGCGGAAAAGCAGTTTGCGGTTATAAGAAGCTGAGAGCTTCGGGCTACGAGCAGTAATATAGAGCAACCTCAACTATCAAACCATCTAACAATCAGCTTTTTCATTTTCAAATTGAAGCCCCTAACACTCAAACAATCCGGCCATCAAACTATTACCTTCCCATTTTCAAATTTGCACATTAAAAAATTACCCCTCCTCCTTCGCCTTTACAAAATCACTTACCAGGTAGCTGATCAGTTTGCCGGTGGTGGCAGCGGTACGTCCATCAGCCAGTAAGGAAGCGCCTTCGCAGATATGCAGGTAAGCTACTTTACAGTTATTCGCAGTAAAATTTACATAACGACGGGCATGCAAGGCTGAAATGCCGGAAGGTGTAGTAGCACTTGACAGTGTATCTTCAATGGCATCCAGATCCAGCTCTATACCTGTAAAATTATCATCCGTGAAACCCGCCGCATGTGCCACGGCTTGTATAAAGTTTCTTTTTTCGCGGATAAAGATGTCTTCGTAGGTAATAAAATCAAGAAAAGGATTGTTCACTATATCCAGCCATACGTTTTGCGGAAGGTAACTTTCATGCAGTCCAATGACACAATATTTCTCCAGGAAACCATCTTCTTCTGCATAGCGGAAACCATTGCCACTATGGCGACCTTCAGAAGGGCGAAAATCAGCATGCGCATCCAGGTTAATGCTGTTGATCTGCGCCAGCGGTATTTTTCCTGATTTATGCAGCCCCTTGGCTACTCCTTTGATAAGCGGATAAGCATTGTTATGCCCACCGCCTATTACCAGCGGTATTTTGTTATTGGCTGCTATCAGCTTTACCAGTTCTTCCACTTCTTCATCAACCATGGCTACCGCATGACGATAAGCATCTATCTGCTCGTCATAACTGCTGGCATTTTGTTCAATCAGGGGTTGTGCATCGCTGAAATCAAAATATCCCAGCAACAGTATTTCATCACCGGTTAAAAAATCATTGCTCTGGATATTGAGAAATGCAGACAAAAACGATGGCCACGCAGAATCTGTGCCTCCTGTTCCATAGTTGGCGCGTACACCAATATCTTCAGGAATGCCGATCAACACGTAAGGAGCAGCAGAATGTTGCAGCGACTGTTCGATACTCTTTTTATCGGCTGCAACCTGTATACACTCACCCAGTTTGGTTTCAAACTTTCGCAGGCGTGTATATGCCAGTACATCCTGCTTGCCATATACTTTGAAATGTTTCATATAGCCATCGTTTTATTTTTACATGGATCTCCGGAAATAATTAATAATATATAACCAGTCATCAGGCCGGTTCTGCTTCCGTTAATCGTTTACGCGGACGTATAAAATCCAGCGGACTTTTCCGGAAATAACGGCCAAGTATACCAAGAAATTCTTTATACTCCCTGAACCTGATGCCACGCGATTTTACCGCTACACCAAATGCCAGTGCAAAGCTCACTATAAAATTCATGAACCCAATACCCAGCACACCCATTATCACCGTTACCAGGAACACAGGATTAATATTCTCTATGCCTACTCCATAAACACCAATGGCTACATTACCGGCTGAAATGGTGATGTGACGGATATCAAAAGGTAACCCGAATATCTTTTGTATGCTGGACGACATACCCAGGAAGAAACCCAGCGCCACGTTGCCAATAATGGCACCAGCATGCGATTCAATATATTGAGCTATTTTCTGTAAACGTTCACCGGAGAACGAGACCCGTAGTACCGGGTGACGCACCATGCGTTCTGCAATACGGCTGTACTGGATCTTATTCTGTACATAGCCGGCTATGATACCACTAAGAAACAGGAAAACACCGGTATTGCAGGCATACAACAGCGATAAACTCTGCCACGGATGCTGATCACGCAACAGGTTGATCGCAGCTTCCCCTTCTGCAATTTTGCTGCCGGTAAGCCAGTGATACACCCATGCCAGCAGAAATGTGCCGGGAAAAACGATCAGCAGGTTGCCCGTAAAAGAAGCAAACTGGCTGCGCGATACTTTGGCAACCGTTACTGCCAGGTTATATAAATTAGGATGCTGTGAACTTTTTCGTGTATCGAGTGAACTGGCAACCGCACTGGCAGTAAAAGCCGGTTGTTTGGTGGCCAGTGTGGAATGTGTTTCTTCTATCGCCACAAAACCCACACTGTAATTTACGCTGTACATAAACCCCTGCCAGAAAGGTGGCGCATGCAATACCGCCAGCAGATTTTTAATGACTGCCACAAAACAGATAATGGCACCTCCTGACATAGCGCCCCACATCATTGACCAGTATTCTGCCCTTGTGGATGTAATGTATTTCCCTCCTTTCTGTCCCTTGTGTTCGGCTATCTGGTAAGCAAGATAACCGGTACCCTGCGATACAAACTCCCGGATACTGTTCTTACGGTTTTCATTGCGGACTATCAACCGGAAAAAATCTACAAACCTGCCGGTATCAAAATGATGGTCAAGATCCAGAATGTCCAGCAGTATTTCCATACGTTGTAACCGGTTTGCCAGTAATATCAGCAGATAGGTCTGGTTAAGACTGGCACCACGTACTGTATGTCCCTCACGGATAAAGCTGATACAGTTGTAACATTGCGCAACCACCACTTTAATGGAAGCCGACAATGAACTGACATCGTGCGACTCAGCGCCTATTTCCAGCAACTGTTCCAGGTCACGTACCAGATAGCTCTGCAGTACCAGCGGATTTTGTTGTTGCTGTTCCTTTTTAAGATAGTTAGCGATCTCTTTTTCCAGGCCCAGTTGCGCTACCTGAAACGACAATATTTTCAAAGATTGCAGTAGTTGTTTCTGTACACGCGGATCTGTGGCACGAAAAGAAAAACCGATCCTTTCAAAAAAATCGATCCAGGTTTCGCGGGGAATGGTTTCTACCCATTCAAAATCTGTTTTACGAAAAAAGATGCGGTGTACTACATACAGAAAATCATTTTCGTCCAGTAACGGCGGTAAAAACTTGTGTTTAAGACGGGCTGAAAATTCCTGCCAGAAGTTGCGCGACAACGGAATACCGCTTTCCGTAATAACGGAAGTAAGATTGGTATTGATCAGTTGGGCCAGGAAAGCATGTTGCAGGTTTTTCAGCAGCAGTGAATCCTGGTACAGGAAACTTAGTTCACGCTGCAGGTTCAGAGAGGCATTCTGCATGCCTTTTTTACTGCCAGGACGTATGCGGGAAAAGAATGCCACAAGAAAATCCAATCCCCTGCGACGATCGGCAACAGATAACACCTGTTCTTTCGCCGTCAGTTCTTCAATGATATCCGGTTTTTTCGTTTTACGTAATCCCAGCATAAAGGTGTAATAGGTTAGCTAAATAATACCCGCAACTATACTGTCTATACCACCTGCTTTCCACGGATAAAAACCTTGCGGACAAGATTGCTTCCGAAAGCATATGGAAGATACGCCAAAGAAGGCATTGGTACGGTAAAAAGCAGGTTAGCTTTTTTACCTATAGTGATACTCCCCAGAGTATCGCCGGTTTCCAGTGCACAGGCACCGTTGATGGTAGCAGCATTGATTGCCTCTTCGGGCAACATTTTCATTTGAATACAGCTCATGGCCACTACCAGGTTCATATTGCCGCTGGGTGAAGAACCAGGATTAAAATCGGTTGCCAGCGCAATAGCACAGCCTGCATCAATCAATGTACGGGCAGGTTGAAAAGGCATACGCAGAAAAAAAGCTGCCGTAGGCAATAAGGTTCCTATGGTGTTGGAATTTGCCAGTTGTGTTATGGCATCATCATCCATAGTTTCCAGGTGATCTACACTCACAGCTCCCAGTTTTACGCCTACCTGTGTACCGCCGGATAAATGTAACTGGTTGGCGTGTATACGGGGCTTCAGGCCATAAGCCATGCCGGCACGACATATTGTTTCGGTTTCCTCCGGTGAGAAAAAACCGGTTTCACAAAATACATCTATATAGTCTGCCAGCTTTTCACGGGCTATTACAGGCAGCATTTCATCAACGATCAGGCGGATATAACCTTCATGGTTCTCTTTATATTCAACAGGGTAACCATGTGCTCCCAGAAAGGTTGCTTTAATAGTAAGGTCAGATCTTTCTTTCAGTTTTTTGATCACCCGCAACATTTTCAGTTCACCTTCCACAGATAAACCATAGCCACTTTTAATTTCAATGGCGCCGGTACCCAGCCTGCTTACCTCTTCCAGTCGTTTCCATGCCTGCACAAACAGCTCGTCTTCAGAAGTGTCCCGTAGTTTACGGGCTGAGTTGAGTATACCACCGCCTTTGGCTGCAATATCCGCATAGCTTAGTCCCTTTATTTTATCAATAAACTCCTGTTCACGGCTGGCAGCAAATACCAGGTGGGTATGACTATCGCACCATGCCGGCAATACAAACTGGCCGGATGCGTCTGTAATTCTTTCATCATTTTGTTTGTATGGAAAATCGTCCATGTTGCCGTAATCTGCAATGGTATCGTCTTCTATTACCAGGTAAGCGTTTTCAATACAGGGTAATGTTGCCAGTTGTGCCCCGCGTAAAACTTGTGTTTGCGTGCGCACATTGACCAGTTGCTGAATGTTTGTAAAAATAGTAGTCATGTAAAAGAAGATGCACTAAGATAGCAATATACACCAAACGGCAAACGGACAGGCAACAAACATACCTGTATTATTTTTATACTCCTTACAGGAAGTCCGCCTTATCCAGTTTCCGGGCAATACGGAAGGCCGCATTGATCAATCCTACATGACTGTACGTTTGCGGAAAGTTGCCCCATTGTGAGCCGTCTGTGCCTACATCTTCACTGAATATCCCCAGGTGGTTACTGAATTGTAGTAATTTCTGCAGGTTTTCCATAGCATCATCTACCCTGCCTACGCAAGCCAGGGCATCCACATACCAAAAGGCACATACCAGGAAGGTTGTTTCCGGAAAACCAAAATCGTCATAATGTTTATAGCGATAGAATAATCCATGGTCCGCCAGCAGCTCTTTTTCCAGTGCCACAATATGTTGCTTTGCACGTTCTGAATCGTGAGGCAGATAATTCATGGTGATCATGGCCAGTGTACTGGCATCCAGATTGCCGGTACCTACTGCCTGCGGATATAATTTGCGCTTTGCATCGTAAGACTGTTCCAGCAAGGTATCTGCCTGCAATGCCAGTTTGAGTGCCCTTTCCATAATGGGTTTGTCATCAAACACGGCTGCTATCTTGTATGCAGCTTTGGCTCCTGCCCAATGGAATAGTAAAGTATAAGTATGTACCTGCACCTGGTTACGGAATTCCCATAAACCGGAATCAGGCATTGTCATGGTACGCTCGATCTGGTCCAGCAGCCACGGAATAATATTTTTGTAGCTGCTGCGCTTCTGGAAAGTAAGTCGTTTATCTGTATACAAAGGCAACAGGCTTACCAGTACCTGCCCGTATACGTCATGCTGCACCTGTACATATGCTTTATTACCCACACGAACAGGTTTATTGTTCATATACCCGTTCAGGTCTACCACAGTTTCTGTTAACTCCTTTTCACCACTGATGGAATACAATGGCTGAAGAAAATTGTCAGAATTGCGCAGGATATTATGAATGAAATCGAAATATTTTTCCAGCTCTTCAAAGTGGCCGATCTGGTTAAATGCCCTGAGTGTATAATAGGCATCGCGGAACCAGCAATAACGATAATCCCAGTTGCGGGTGCTATCGTGAAACTCCGGTAAACTGGTAGTGCCCGAAGCAATGATACCACCGGTATCCTCATACTGGTGCAATTTCAATACCAGCGATGAACGGATGATCTCCTCCTGCAGTATACCGGGAATATAAGAGCTTTTGATCCAGTCCTGCCAGTAACGGATGGTTTTGCGCAGAAATTCTTCTGCTGTTTCTTTCAGCGGTGCTTCCAGCGGTTCACCATACGTCAATACCAGGTATTGATCCTGCGATAAAACAAATGCTTTTTCTTCCTGTATATAGGTCAATGGTACATCTGTTGTTAAACGTACCTGTTGCTCAAAATTCATGTACCGGATATGATTACTGGCAGTGTACACTTCCGGTACCATTTTACCATAATTGCCACGGGGCTCACAACGGATGCGGATTTTTGGCTCGCCATGCAGCAATTGCACCTTACGCACCAGCATCAGGGGTCTGAACTGACGGGCAAAATTCTCCATACGCGGTGCGTAATCTATCACAACAAAACTGCCATCAGACGCTGTAAATTCAGTGCACAGTACATTGGTGTTGGCCACATAATATTGCCGGCTGCTGTATTGCTCAGCTGCAGGGCGCACATAGAAATGACCGCCTTTTTCTTCATCCAGCAGTGATCCGAAGATGAAGCTACTGTCAAAACGCGGCATGCACATCCATTTTACATCTGCGTGGGTATCTATATAGGCCAGGTAAGAACAGTTGCCTATAATGCCCATGTTGTATTTATGAACCGGCATAATGTTTCTCGGTTAATGGTAATAAGAGGTTGTTTAATAACTGCAATACACGGCGTTGTGAAAACACGCTGTATTGTGCTGCTGTAGCCCCGCCACTTACTTTAATGTTAAATGCACGGTCTTTCAATGCTTTGAACATATCCTCATCCGTAGTATCGTCACCCATACAGATCACAAAGTCCGGGTTTTGTTCATTCACAATACGCTGCGCCATTACCCCTTTATCAAAACCCGCCATACGTACCTCTACCACTTTATTACCATCCAGCACCTGAAACATGGTGTTTTGTAACAATTGAGAAAGATTATTGATCAGTTCACGTGACCTGTTGAAACCAAGATCAGGATGTGTATTGCGGTAATGCCAGGCAATAGTGTTGGTCTTTTCCTCAATGAATGACCCTACGCATCGGGTTACAAACATCTGCATAATAGGTCTGATCTCATTTTTCCACTGATCCGAAACTGCAACAGCCTGTTGCCACTGATCGTTTTTCCAGCGATAAGCCGCTCCATGTTCGGCCACCAGCGATATTGGCAGATCACCCAGCCACTTATCCAGCGTGGCAGCTTCACGTCCGCTGATGATCACAACATTATTTTTAGGGTCGCCGGCCAGTAAACGCAATAATTTTTTAAGATCAGCATCCGGAACCGCTTCCTCCGGCAGCCGGGCAAAAGGCACCAGTGTACCATCATAATCCAGCAACAGACAACGGTTTTGCCCCTGCTGGTAATGCTGATGCAGCATTTCCATTACCTTATCGTCCAGTATCCTTGTACGTTGCATATTTTGTTCCTTTTTGATGTTTGCTAACTGGTCAAGAAAATCGTTGACCCATTTTACCACATCATAGTCAGACAATCGTTGTTGCATCAATGCCATGCGATGACGCTGCTCGGGCAGCGGCATGGTCAATGCTTTATTGATGGCTGATGCCACATCAGAAATATCAGTAGGATTTACCAGCAATGCTTCATTTAATTCGCTGGCAGCCCCGGCCAGTTCGCTCAGGATCAATACTCCTTTTTGAGTAGCGGCGCTGGCCACGTATTCTTTCGCCACCAGGTTCATTCCATCACGTAGTGGTGTGATCAGTGCAGCATCCGCCGCCTGGTACAGAGCAGATAGTTCAGTAAAGGGCAAATGATTATAACGATATATTACCGGTTGCCAGCTGATGGAAGAGAATTTACCATTAATGGTGCCAATCTTTTCTTCAATCATTCTTTTCCTTTCCGTATAAGCCTGTATTTCGTCACGCGAAGGCACCATATTCAATATAAAAACAACTTTACCCTGCCATTCGGGGTATTGTTCCAGGAAATGTTCAAACCCGTTCAGCCTGTCCATCAGCCCTTTGGTATAATCCAGCCTGTCTACAGAAAAGATGATCTTCTTACCATCAAAGTTTTTCTTGATACGATTACGGTAGTCCAGCACTTCCGGGTCATATGCTGCCTTATTGAATTTTTTATAATCAATACCGATGGGAAACAGGTCTATCCTTACCAGCCTGTCCTGATACTGGATAGTATGAAAATAATTATCGGCACCCAGGATCATTTTTACCGACTGAATAAAGTGTTGTACATAATCATGTGTATGAAATCCGATCAGATCCGACCCCATAACGCCACGTAGCAAAGCAGCCTTCCACTCTACCGGCAACAACCGGAATATTTCGTAAGAAGGGAAAGGAATATGCAGAAAGAAACCAATAGCTGCATCAGGCTGCTCTGCCCTTAACATTTCCGGCAATAACATCAACTGGTAATCATGTATCCAGATAGTATCGCCAGGTTGTAGTAAAGGAATTAACTGGTTTGCAAAAAATTTATTTATGTTAATATAAGCTTCAAAATAATTTCCCTGGTACTGCGCCAGTGAAGGAAAGTAATGGAACAAAGGCCAGATAACAGAATTGGAGAACCCATTATAATAGTCCTTGTAAATATTGTTGTCAACAAACAATGGTACAACTGAGAAATCAAGATTGGATGATTCTTTTTTTACAACACTCCAATCTTCTTCAGGAAAATCAGCCACACCTACCCATATTTTTTCAGTGATCTCTTCTTCACGTACTGCGCCGCTTTCAAAATAACCTTTGATAGCCGACACCAGTCCACCGGAACTCTGACGCAACGTAGTACGCCCTTCATCTTTGGCTATAGAAAAAGGCAAACGGTTAGATATTATGATCAGTCGTCCCATACAATAATGAATGAATTAAATTCAACAATACACCTGTAGAAAAGAAGCCGGGCACAATGGCGCAGCGAGGCGTTCAAAAATAGCCTTTCACTTCCGGCAAGCATCCTTTCATTCATTAAAACATTATTAAAGAATACGTTAGCACTGTATTGCAATTATATAAAAGCAATTGCCATGCCTGTTCACCGGAATATGCGTGTAATATGTAGATTTTATTACACAACCTGTTTGTGCGTTGTAGAAATGAAATTGTTGAAATGTTAAATATTCAACACAGTTGTAATCAGCCCTTAAATCTTCTTTTAACAGGTATTTATCTCTGTATAACAATACCGGAAATGTTTTGTTCAATTTCATTTTAACGTTTTTTTACAGTGTTATTGAATACATCACCATTCATAAACACTTGCACATTGCCGTTTATTACAGATATTTAGTAGCCCGTAAACCGTATTGCCATGCATAAAAAATTAAATAGGTTATTACTGATCCTGCTCGTCATTATTATTGCAGGATTTCTACTCCCGCAATCTTTCACCATGCCTGTTCAGGGTGCCACCAAAAACAGCTATGCGCAAAATTCATTCTGGTTTTATCCCTGGGGAAAATCAATAACACACAAAGGAGTTGACATCTTTGCTAAAAAAGGTACATCTGTACATCCGGCAACGTATGGACTTGTAGTATACAAAGGAAATATAGAAAGAGGCGGCAATGTAGTGCTGGTACTTGGACCTAAATGGCGTTTACATTACTATGCGCATCTTGATACTATTACCACTGGTTTATTTTCACCGGTAACAACCAATACTTCAATTGGCACAGTAGGTAACACAGGTAATGCAGCAGGCAAACCTTCGCATTTACATTATACCATCAATACCATTATTCCGTATCCCTGGAAAATAGATGGCAGCAGACAGGGATGGAAGAAAATGTTCTATCTCAATCCAACTCCCTGGCTCAACCAAAGTCAGCATATCCATATTTAAAAGAACCGGATCAATTGCTACTGTATCTGCAATGTTTTATTAACTTGATGGCTTAACCCTGCCTAACATGTTTGAAGCATTTCGTCAGTATACCAGTCAGTTCATTACCCTGTCCGTATCAGAACAGCAAGGCTTTGAAAACATATTTGCCTGCAGACAGGTACCGGCCAAAACAAAACTCACCCGCGAAGGACAAACGGCTAATGAATTATTCTTTATCAACAAAGGGCTGGTAAGACTTTATTATACCAAAGAAGAAAAAGAATATACGGGATTTATTTTCCGGGAACATCTTTTTGCCAGCAGCTATGAAAGTTTTTTACAACAAACCAGCAGTATACAAACACTGGAAACAATAGAAGATTGTGAACTACTAGTGTGTCAACATCAGCAACTGCAACAACTTTATGATAAAATACCTGCATTACATATCCTGGCGCGGAAAGTAGCCGAACAGAGATTTATGAGTGCGCAAATGATCATTTCGTCCTTTGTACTGGACAGTCCGGAAGAACGATACCTGTATTTTCTTCGTCACCACGGAGATCTGTTATTGCGTGTACCACACCATATCATTGCATCTTACCTGGGCATCTCTCCTGTTTCATTAAGTCGCATCCGCAAACGGCAGATAAAATAGGCAGTACATGTTTTCTTTACAATTGTTAATGACAGGCGTGCAGCATCCGTTTTATCTTTGCCAAAGAAAAAATAATTGTCATGAAAAAGAGTCTGCTGGATCGCCGTTCTGCCAATGAGATCGTTACCAGGGTTTCGCTGCTTACGCCTGACAACACGCATCAATGGGGCACTATGAATGTCAATGAAATGCTGCTGCACTGCAATCTGTGCAACAGGCAGATCATGGAAGAAAAAAGAGGTAATAACAAAACCACTGCCGGCCAGTTCTTATTACGCATACTGGCACTGTACATAGCGCCACATTTTAAAAAGAACATACAAAGCGAGCAGCGACATATAACACAGGGAAAAACCGGCCATCTTCATTTTGAACAACTGCGGAAAGATTTTATAACCATCATACAACAGTTTCCTGTTAACAATAAATCACTGACACTTACTCACCCTGCCTTTGGCAATATATCCACCCGCGAATGGGGCATTGCAGCCTATAAGCATATGGATCATCATCTGCGGCAGTTCAATGTATGACCCGCTTATTGTTCCTGCCATCAACAATATTGTAATCAGTTGACCTTTATCAAAATGCCCATCTGATAAACCGTTCATTAAAATATCTGTCCATTCTTTCCGGCTAACATTGCTTTGGTTTATGCCAGTTTATAGTATTGGCTTGTAAAACGTGGTACATATATTTGCGGATTGCCTGTAAGGCAATACCAACCAAAACACAACTAGCACATGGCATGATGGAACAATGGCAAATACTGGCAGCAAAGCTGAGGGATGCCGACCAGGATGCATATAATGAAATTTACCGCATCTTTTTCCCCCGGCTTTTACGTTTCTGCTTTTCCTATGTACGCGACAATGCAGCGGCAGAGAATATTGTCCAGGATGCTTTTTTAAAATTATGGGAAGTAAAAAGTACACTTGCCGGTAATACCAATCTGCCCGCCTACCTTACTACGCTTGTCAAAAACGCATCATTGAACTATCTGCAGAAAAAGAAAAGCGAATCCCGCGTATATTCCTCTTTGCAACAAACAGCCCTTTCAGATGTGGAACTCCGCATTCAGATGCTGCAGGGCACTATTCCTGAAAACATTTTTAGTAAAGAATTGCAGGTGATTGTAAAAAAGGCCATCGATCAGCTTCCGGAACAAACACGCCGGGTATTGCTGATGAACAGGTATGAAGAAAAATCGTACCGCGAAATAGCCCAACTGCTGGGCATTTCAGAAAAAGGCGTGGAATATCATATTTCAAAGGCATTCCGTGAACTGCGGACATTGTTAAAAGACTACCTGTTCTACCTTTTTCTGACACTTCCGCACTTTTTTTAAAAAAAATGCTTTTCAGCACTAGGGATCATTAAAGTTCATTTGTTAATAATACTACCAATATGGATAAACAGCTCCTTTATAAGTACTTCGAAGGTTCCGCCAATGAGCAGGAAACAAACGCAGTACTTCAATGGGTCAATAGCAGTGAAGCCAATAAACAACAATTTATCCGGGAAAAAGCCGTGTGGGATGCTCTTTGTCTGCATCCTGAATTATTGATAGCAGCAGATTCTGCACAACAGTCTTCCGGGAAAGTGAAAAAACTATCGCCACGCCGGATAATATATGCAGCAGCAGCTATACTATTGCTGGTAATGGCAGGCTGGTGGTTGATGAACAGCAATCATGCATTTAATAGCGGTACACAGCAAACTGCCATACAGCAGGTTACTGTGCCTGTAGGACAGCGTATGCGGCTCACATTGCCCGATGGATCAAAGGTTTGGCTGAATGCCACCAGTACTCTCCGTTATGCAAAACAGTTCAGCAAAAACGAACGCATTGTTGAGCTGGATGGCGAAGGATATTTTGAGGTAACGCATCACGAAAAATGGCCTTTCACGGTAAAGACCAATACACACAATATACATGTGCTGGGCACAGTGTTCAACGTAAATGCCTACGGTAACAGCGAGCTTTTTGAAACCACGCTTATTAGTGGTTCTGTAGAAGTAGAAAGCAGTAGTAACACAGGTTTGCATGCCCTGCTAAAACCCGGTGAACACTATCAGAACAACCGCGTGCTGAACAGCACCATCGTTGAAAAAACAGATGCAATAGCCGTTGCCACCTGGAAAACAGGATTATACCAGTTTAATGATATCAGTTTTGGAGAATTACTCAACGAACTGAAACGATATAAGGATATTAACATTACAGTGACCGATTCATCGCTGTTAAGCCATAAATGTACCGGCAAGTTTAGGGAGCAGGAAAGCATCGGTGAAATTCTGGATGTTATTAAAAATGATATTCCACTGCAGTATCAATGGTTGCCAGACAGGAAAGAAATAGTGATCAGTAAAGCGCGTTAAGTACACTTTCGGGCAACAGCAAAATTGTATTATACAAGTCCTCATAAATAAATAGTCAACGATTGCTGTATGAGAAAAACAACCCCTCCAGGGATATCTTTGCCCGTAGGAAAACGTGTATCTGCTTATTACCAGGTTATTTCATGGTCGATTCTTTTGATCTTCCAGTTTCTTTTCTTTCCCACAAAAGCACAGGCCCTGCCTGACAAAGCAATTGTATCACTCAACTTTGACAATACCCGGATAGCAGAAGTGCTCTCTGCTATTGAAAAACAAACAGGTTATCTTTTTTACTATAATAAACAGGCAGTAGATGTAGATAGAAAGGTAAGCATTCATACCAAAAATACGCCCTTACAACAGGCGCTGACCAGCCTGTTTGAAAAAACAGATATAGAATTTCTTTTTGTTAATGATCATGTAGTACTACGCAAAAAAAATAGTGCATCAGCAGATGCCGGAAATACAGGCGACCTGTATATCAATAAAGAGGATGCAGCAATCGATACAGGTATTGTGATCACTGGAAAAGTGCAGGATGTATCAGGCAAGGCTATTGAAAGTGCCACCATTTCTGTCAAGAATGGTAAGAAAGGGGTTAGCACAGATGCAGATGGAAAATTCCGCATACAGGTAAATGAAAAGAATGCTACACTTATTATCAGTTCTGTAGGATTTAGAAACCGCGAAATACAATTGGGCAACACAAAAGTGCTTACTATTACCATGCAGGAAGATGCAGCCAAACTAAATGATGTAGTGGTAATTGGCTATGGCGATAAAAGCAGAAAGAAGATCACCACAGCAATTTCATCTATTAAAAGTGCAGCTGTTAATGAATTGCCGGTAGGTACCCTGGGCGATGCACTTGCCGCCAACGCAGCCGGGGTACAGGTTTCAAGCGGGTTTGGAGGTATGCCTGGAGAAAGCCCCACCATTCGTATTCGTGGCATTGGTTCACTGGGCGCCGATAATGCACCTTTGTATGTTGTAGATGGATATCCCTTGCAATCAGAAAGCAATTTCGCCAGCATTAATCCTTCGGATATTGAATCTATTGAAGTTTTGAAAGACGCAGCCTCTGCAGCCATTTACGGATCCCGTGCTGCCAATGGTGTAGTGATCGTTACTACCAAACGCGGAAAATCAGGCAAAACAAAATTCAGCGTTGGCTACATTACGGGATTGCAACAGATCACTAAAAAAGTAGCAGTACTCAACAAAGACGAATACAATTATTATGAACCCCTGCTGATCAAACAACGCAACGGTTCAGGTAAAATACTTGACTCCCTGAAACAATATAATGGTACAGACTGGCAGGATGCCATTTTTGATGTAAAACAATACAGCGAACTGAAGGTTTCTGCCACCGGCGGTACTGATAAATCCAGGTTCAGTTTTTCCGGTGGTTATCTGAATCAGCCGGGTGTATTGCTGGGAACAGGTGCCCGTCGTTATACCCTGCGCGTAAACTTTGATGGTGAACTAACGCCTTCTTTAAAAGTAGGTGTCAGCATTGCACCTTCTTATACAGAACAGGAAAGAAGACCTAACGGAGGAAATTTCAATACTTCTGCTGATGGAGAATATGGCGTAGTGGTGCCCAGTCCTATTTATACTGCACTGATGATTGCTCCCGTTATTCCACTCAAGTTGTCCGATGGCAGATATGCACAACCCAATTTTCTGAATGGGAATGATCTTTTTAATACAGGCATTTACAATCCTGTTGCGGTACTTGAAAATCTGACCAATCACAATACTAATTTCCGCAATCTCGGTAGTGCTTACCTCGAATGGAATCCACTGAAAGGGCTCAAATATCGTTTGAATGCCGGCGGCACCATTGATTTTAACCGTCGCCAGATCTATGTTTCACCATTTACACCCACCACATCGTCTGCTACTGCCAGCTTTTTAAATCCCAACTACAATGTGATCTATGCCGGCGAAACCAAAGGACGTAATGTTGACTGGCTGGTGGAGAACACTATTACCTACAACAAATCACTGGGTGCAGACAACGAACACAATTTTAAAGTACTGTTATTGCAATCGGCACAGAAATATACCAGCACCTACGATACTGTATATGGCAGAACAGGCTCCTACACATCTACCCAGATACAGAACCCTTCTGCTTCAGCAGATAAAGGTGGTGGCGTATCCTACGACATCTTTACCTTTTATTCACTGGCAGCACGACTAAGCTATGATTACAAAGGAAAATACCTGGCAGATCTTTCTATCCGTCGTGATGGTTCGTCCAAATTCGGTTCAAACAATAAGTACGGAACATTCCGGTCATTTGCCCTGGCATGGCGGCTTTCTGAAGAAAGATTTATACAGCGTATTGATTGGATCAGTGATCTGAAATTACGTGCCAGTTATGGAGAAACAGGTAATGCCAACATTGGTAGTTTCTCCTGGCAAAACTACCTGCGTGGTGTTAACTACAGTTATGGCACCAGCCGTCAGTTCGGCACCATACCCGGCGGTTATTATAATCCCGACCTGACATGGGAAAAAAACCACCAGTTGGATATCGGTCTTGATATCGGTTTATTCAACGACCGTGTAGTACTTACTGCAGATTTTTACAATAAGAACACCTTCGACATGATCCTGAATAAACAACTGCTGGGTATTGTGGGTTACGCATCTTCCTACACTACCAATGCAGGCAATCTCAGGAACCGTGGCGTTGAATTTACACTGGCAACTAAGAATATTGTCACCAAAAGCTTTAAATGGAGTACAGAGATCAATGTTTCTGTAAACCGCAATAAGGTAACAGATCTTGGAGGTGCAGATAACCTGGGATATTATAATGCCATTACAGGTTGGAGTAATGTATTCCTCATTAAAAAAGGAAGCCCCATAGGCGATATGTATGGTTACCAGGTAGATGGTATCATTAAAGATGCAGCAGAGGCTGCTATCAGTCCGAAATATGGTACGGGTACAATACTCCCTGCTGCCGGAGACATGCGCATCAGGGATGTAAGCGGTGATAATATTATTGATCAAAACGACATTACACGTATCGGCAATAGCCAGGCCGATTTCATAGGCGGTATGACCAACCGCATCAGTTATAAAGACTTTGATCTGAGTTTTGTATTACAGGGGCAAAAAGGCGGTAATATCATTAATGGTCTGTTCAGGAATCCCTGGGGCACACCTGGCGCCAACCTGCCAAAAGACATGTATGAGAACATTTATCTCGATAATAATCCCAAAGGCAATAATGACCAGGTAAAGTATCCCAGTGTTACCAGCAAGGCCCCTATTCTTTTTACCAATGCGCTTACCAGCCTGGTTGTGTATGATGCCTCTTTCCTTCGCTTACGCAATATTACCCTTGGTTACAACCTGCCTGCTTCGTTATTGCGCAAAGCGAAAGTGCAGAATGTACGTATCTATATATCCGGACAAAACCTGTTTACACTCAGCAGTTATCCCGGCTACAACCCGGAAGTAAGTCTGAACGGCAGCTCCATTACCCAGCCGGGTGTTGATCAGGGTGTTTATCCGCAGGTACGTACAGCCATTGTTGGTATCAATGTTAGTTTCTAAATCACTCAAATTGTTTGCAATGAAAACACCACGCTATATATTTTTCCTTTGCGCAGGTTTAACCAGTCTGTTCAGTTGTAAAAAATCCTTTATTGAAGACGTAAAATCTCCCACCAATATATCACTGGATGGATATTATACCAGCCAGTTAAATTTTCAGGCAGCATTGACCGGTATTTACGGACATCTGCGCGGTGTGTATGATGGTTATTTCAGAATGGCAGAGATACCTTCTGATAATACATTATCAACAGCTACTGTTGCCGCAGATACCGGTCCGCTGGACCAGATGACATGGCTTAGTACCGATGCTGCTATCCAGATACAATGGCAAAACAATTATTCAAACATTTCTTACTGTAATAATTTTATTGATCAGCTACAGAATTTTACCGGCATGGATTCTGCGCTTCGGGTACGCTGGCTGGGTGAAGCAAAATTTATCAGGGCTATGGATTATTTTAACCTGGTACGTTTTTACGGAGATGTACCGCTGGTACTAAAAAAGATCACAGAGTCAGAAGCCTATACCTATTCCAGAACACCCGCTGCCGATGTATATACCCAGATCATTAAAGACCTGAGTGATGCACAGGCTGTATTGCCTGCAAAATATACAGCAGCAACAGATCTTGGACGCATAACCTCCGGTGCAGCCAAGACCATGCTGGCCAAGGTATATCTCACACTTTCCCGTTACAATGAAGCCATTCCATTGCTGCGTGATGTTATCAACTCCGGTACCTATGGATTGCTTACCAGCTATGCAGATGTATTCAGCGTAACCAATGAAAGCAATAAAGAAATTATTTTCTCCATACAATATGCCAGGGGTACTTCTAAAGAAGGTAGCAATTTCTGCCAGTATTTTCTACCAAGTCAGAGCGGTGCAGACTTGTTATCGAGCGTGCAGGCAAAAGGACTGAACCAGGGCACCAAAAATCTGTTCAATGCGTTTGAAACAGGCGATAACCGCAAAGCCACCTGCATACAGATATATACCGTAGGCAGCAATACCACATATTATACCCGTAAATATATTGATCAGCCACCAGCCGCCAATGAAGGCGAAAACAACTGGATCGTTTTACGCTATGCTGATGCCGTTTTAATGTATGCTGAAGCACTGAATGAAACTGCAGACACTACCAATGCCCTTACTTATCTGAACCAGATCAGAAGCCGTGCCGGTCTTACAGGCAAAAGCAATCTTACACAGGCAGCCTTGCGTACACAGATCGATAAAGACAGAAGAGTTGAACTTTGTTTTGAAGGACATCGCTGGTTCGATCTGATACGCAAAGGTCCAGACAACATGGTAGCTGTAATGCAGGCACAGTTTGCATCCGACGGTTTTGCCTATACAGTGGCATCATTCAGGGCATTGTTTCCAATACCCTTCCGCGATATTACCCTCAACACTTCCTGGGGTCAGAATCCAGGTTATACAAAATAGTTTATGCAACAGAGAATAGCGATAGCAATAATGTTGTTGTTCATTACAACAGCGTGTTACCCGAAAGTATATGACATTACAGGATATGGAGCCCGGCCAGACGGGAAAACACTTTCTACCAAAGCCATTCAACGTGCCATTGATGATTGCAGCAAGGCCGGAGGTGGTATTGTGTTGGTACCTGCCGGCAGCTTTTACACCGGTACGCTCTATCTGAAAAGTTTTGTAACGCTGTATCTCGAAAAAGGTGCAGTATTATCCGGCAGTACTGATAGCACAGATTATCCGTTCAATGCACCTGTTACCGTAAAATCAGTGAGTACACACGGAGGAAATGGTAAACCTAAAAAAAACCTGGCATTGATTTATGCAGAATCACAACATGATATTGCCATTGAGGGATCAGGCACTATTAACGGAAATGGAGATAATCCTTTCTGGCAACGCGGTGATAATGGCCCCAATCGTCCCAAACTGATCTTCTTCATTTCCTGCAGGAATGTGGTAGTAAAAGATGTATTCCTTACCAATTCAGCTTTCTGGATGCAGGACTACCTGGGATGCGATGGTGTAAAGATCCAGGGTATCAGGGTTTACAATCATGCCAACTGGAATGAAGATGGCATTGATATTGACAGTAGAAACGTAACAGTAAGCGATTGTATTATTGATAGTGATGACGATGCCATCTGTCTTAAAAGTTATCTGAACGACCGTCCCTGTGAAAATGTAACAATTACCAATTGTGTAATAGCCACCAATTGTAATGGCATCAAATTCGGTACGCCCGGTTATGGCGGTTTTAAAAATATTGCCATCAGCAATTGTACCATTAATGCCAGCGCTGCAGACCATATCCGTAAATGGGCTGATAAATTCAAAAACATTTCCGCATCACCAGCAAGTGTATCAGGCATTTCACTGGAGTGTGTAGATGGCGGTAAAACTGAAGATATTCTCATTAACAATATTACAATCAGGTCTACCTTAACTCCCATTTTCATACGCCTGGGGAACAGGATCGCCCGGCTGAAAGAAGATACTGCTACACGAATAGCAACATTAAGAAACGTTATTATCAGCAATATTATTTCTGAAAGTCATAGCCATCGTGCCAGTTCAATCACTGCATATCCCGGCACCTATGTTGAAAATATACAACTGCATCACATCATATTCGACATACACGGCGGCGGCACCGAAGAAGAAAAAAACTTGACAGTGAAAGAAAACGATGGCGGCTATCCCACCCCCAATATGTTCGGTGAAAGTCTGCCTGCATATGGTTTTTATGTGCGGCATGTAAAAGGGATACGTTTATTTGATATCCAGTTCAACCTGTTCAACAGCGATGCACGTTATGCAATAGCATTGGATGATGTACAGACTGCTTTTTTAAACGGTATTACTGTCAATGAACCAGGCAGATCCCTGCGCATCGTCAAACCGCAGGAGATCGACACCGCAAGATCGACCGGCATTTATCTTGAGCAACAGCCAGTGCAATAAAAAGATACCGGCGCGCTATTCACTATTTTCAGCAACTATGGGCAATATCAGATATATTATCATCACTGTAATCATGGGTATGTACCTGCCGGCGGCAAACGCCCAGGTGAACAATAAGCTGGTGTACTATGTAAATCCGCTTACCGGCACTGCCGCCAGCACTACGCTTTCCTCGCAAACACATGGTGCCGGTACCGAATTACTGGCCAATACTATACCGGCTGTAACACTACCCTTTGCCATGACACAATGGGTGCCCCAGACGCGGGAATCAGAACAAAAATGCCTTGCGCCTTACTATTATAAAGACAGCATGTTCTATGGCATCCGGGGCACTCATTGGCTTAGCGGAAGCTGCACGCAGGACTACGGCAGCTTTACTATTCTGCCTTTAACCGGGAAATTATCTCTGGATAAAAGATCTGTTCCCTTTTCACATCAGCAGGAACAATCATTGCCGCATTACTACCGGCTTACTTTGCCGCAACAGCATACAGTAACGGAAATAACAGCTACAGAACGCTCCGCCATTATGCGGATCACTATGCAAAAAACAGACAGTCTGTACATTTTTATCCGCCCCAACAGCGATGCTGGCAAAGGATATATTCATGTAGATTTGGCCAAACAGGAGATCACCGGTTACAATCCGGTTCACCGTATCTACCAGGGAAGAGGAAAACCTGCCGGGTTCAACGGGTATTTTGTCATACGTTTCAATAAGTCTTTTGTTGTGCGTGGTTGTTTTTCCGGCAACACAGCATCAGGTTCAGACAGTATCAGCAATCAGAAAGAGCTGGGAGCATATATTGGTTTTGCGTTGTCAAAAAACGAACAGGTATCTTTGCAAACAGGCACTTCTTTCACCGGTATTGATGCTGCCCGGAACAATCTTATCCACGAAATTCCTAACTGGAATTTTGAACAGGTCAAAAGTGCAGCCGCTGCTACCTGGAATAAAACATTGTCAAAGATCATTGTATCAGATAAAGACGAAAAAAAGAAAAGGATCTTCTATACAGCCCTTTATCATAGTTTTCAGCAACCACGTCTTTTTAGTGATCACAACGGCACTTATCCTGTTTTTGCAGGCAACTACCTGGTGGCACAATTAAGCAGTGGATCCTACTATGATGATTTCTCGATGTGGGATATTTTCCGGGCACAATTACCATTACTGGAATTGATAGATACCAAACGGGTAAATGATTTTGTACGCTCCCTGATATTGAAATCAGCACAGGGCGGATGGCTACCTAATTTTCCCTGCTGGAACAGCTATACTACAGCTATGGTAGGCGACCATGGTACCGCATTCATTGCATCTGCCTATCAGAAAGGTATCCGTGATTATGATATACAACAGGCATACAATGCCATGCGCAAAAATGCATTTGACATTCCATCTACCGAAGCCTATAAAGACGGACGTGGCAGAAGATCACTGGCATCATACCTGCAATACGGTTACTACCCGTTGGAAGATAGTATACCAGATGCTTTTCATGTAAAGGAACAGGTATCGCGCACACTGGAATATACTTATGATGATGATTGTCTTGCAGGGATGGCCTTAGCACTCAACAAACAGGAAGATTATGCAATACTGAGCAAACGTGGCAAAAATTACCGGAATGTTTTTGACTCTGCCCGTGGTTTTATGAACGGCAGGTATGCCAATGGTAATTTTTACAAGGACTTTGATCCTGACAAAAAGCTATTCTTCATTACAGAAGGGACCAGCAGACAATACAGTTTTTTTGTTCCCCACGATGTACCGGGATTAATAGCACTCATGGGCGGCCCTGTATCTTTTGAACATGCGTTGGATGAATTATTTGATAAAGGCCAGTACTGGCATGGCAATGAGCCCGGACAACAGATTCCCTTTTTATACAATTATGTAAAAGCATATACCAAAACCAACAAGCAGGTTGCTCAGATTCTTAGCAGTCAGTATGACGATGGCCCCGGTGGATTAAGCGGTAATGATGATGCCGGGCAGGTCAGCGCATGGTACGTGCTTGCCTCCATGGGTATTTACCCGGTTAACCCTGCATCACAGCAATATGCGGTAACAACACCTTTATTCAATAATATATCACTGCAAATGGAGAACGGACAACAGTTCCGGATCAGCAAACAATCTTTGCATAATATCCCAACAGGCAATGTTTTGCTGAACGGCACACAACAGATCGATGGATTTATAGACCATGCAGCGATCGTGCGCGGAGGAAGCCTGATATTCAGATAAACATCCAGGATATTAAGTGACAGGTGTTGACAACAATGCATTTATTCATTCTCAATACTTGCATATATGAAAAAACAACCCGTTCTTTTACTACACCAGTTACTACTGTTATTGATCATATCATCCTGTCAGAAGATGGCAGAGCAACATGTTCAGCAGGTAAGCCCGTCACAGGCCAGTACAGTACTATCCACCTTAAGCAGCAGTGATAACCGCATCATTGACCTTGAAAATGCATCATTGGGTACCGGCAGCATTTTAACAGATGATGGCTACAGCTATGCTTTCATTACCAAAGGAACTTATAATACCCCTTACATTACCAACTCAGATCAATACAGAGGGTGCAACAGTATTGCATATGCCATGCCGCCTACAACTGTTTCAGGTAGTATAACCAATGATAAAAGTCAGCACAGGATATTTTCCGGCAGTGATGCCAATGCACTGGCATTTGGCGTGAAGAAATATTTCGGATTCGCCATCAAGCCCGACAACGCCATGCCACAGCCAACATCTACTGTACAGATCTTCCAGGTATGGCAGGGAACGCCGATGAGTCCGCCGGTAGAATTGCGGTTAATGCCGGGAGGAAGTGGTGCCACATTCAATTATGAATTGCGTATCCGTAATAACAACACGACTGCCAATCCTTCAGCAGGTGTATCCGTATATAGCGGTACTATTACCCGTGGACAATGGAACACGTTCGTGATCATGACTATTATGCGCAATACAGCAGATAGTCAGGATGGACAGATCAAACTATGGCAAAACGGAACACTGATGATACAATGGAATGGCAGGGCCGGTTATGCAGATGGTATTGTATATGCTGGAACAGCTTATACACCCAATGCAAAATTCGATGCATTTTTTGGTCCGTATCGCCCTTGTCAGAATGTAAGCCTGTTACTTTACTATGATGAGATCCGGTATGGTGGTGCATACACAGAGGCCGACCCTGATAATGGCAGCGTAACTTGCAACTGATTATTACTTAATCACAACCTGAGAATTATTATGTTCTCAGGTTGTTTATAAACACAATAAATTCCGTACAGGTCTATTACTTGATTTCCAACCGATAACTGGTAATCACAAAGCATCGCCAAAACTACAAAGCGCCTCTATAGCGGGTAACAGTTTCTTAGGCGCTTCTTATTCTTTCTGCCAGAAACATAATACCGGTACTTGCATGCTAATTGTAATCATAAGCATGTTGCAGATCATAACTATGCGGAATATCAAACGGATGCACCCAGTCAAACTGGTGTGTAAGATCAAACTGGTGTATCCAATCAAACTGATGTGCCAGGTCAAACTGGTGTATCCAGTCAAACTGATGCTGCAGATCGAACTGGTGTGAAGTCCTTAACCCGTAAGGCGTCTGGTAGAAGTGCTGACAGGCTATCCTGTGCTGACAATAGGTGGTATGCTGACAGTTAACACGATGCTGGCAATAAGTTGTATGCTGGCAGGTGGTTCTGTGCTGACAACTCATAGTATGTACACAGGCTACCCGGTGATTACATTCGATCCTGTGCTGACACGGAACTCTTACAACAGGCTTTTCCACAGGGCCGCTGGGTTTGATATAGTTGATGGCCCTGCTCACTTCCCGGGTAGTCCCATCTTTGTATTTTACAGCAGCTATAATAGAGAAATTGATAGAATTGGCAGCATTTACTTTAAGTGCAAAATTATCCAAGGCACTTCTTGAAAATACCTGGCTGGGGTTAAACCTGTTATCAAGTTTATAATTAACAGATTCAATTTTATTGATCTCATCATAAGCCCCGCTTACATACACTTTAATGGCACTACCGTAGGTATTATCATTTAGATTATTGGTGGTATAAGCAAGACTAAGAGCTGAATAGCTTCCCTGTTTGTCTTTGGGATAACCATACAGTGCCCTGATGCCTTCAATATCACCATCACTGAGCTTACCATTATTATTATAGCGTGGATTGCAATAGTTCATCACCGAACTCAGATCGCAGGTAGTGATATACCAGTCACCTTCCACTTCGCCCCCGGCCTGTTTTTCATCACAAAAATAACAATCCGATCTTGCCTGTTCGTGCGCAAATCCCAATGCATGACCAAATTCATGGATAGCAATTACTTTAATATAAAACTCCTTTCTGTTCATGACCTGTGCACGGTTACCATCTCTGATCGGCAACCATTTATAAAAGTCAAAATTCAATATCATACCTGCAGGCATCCTGGCTATCTGGTTGCCCAGTCCGAATGTCCGGGGCCATTCGTCCGCTATCCTGATCTTGATACCAAAATCATTTTCAGTATTATCAACCCATTTAAACACAATACCCGATTCTTTTTCCCATGTATCACCAATAGCTTCTTCCACCCATCTTCTTTCGGTAGCATTATCAAACGATGGATTTACCCATGAAACCTTGATATCAGTAGAAGGCCATTTCCAACTACGACTGGTATTTGCACGGTATTCCTGTGCCTGTATCATTTGTTCCATCAGCAACACCATACATAGAAAAAGAATGGCTTTGACAAACATGTTTAAGTAGTTTTTGGCAATGATGCCGGTTACAACATATAACCAGCTCCGGTCAAATTTAAACAACCACTTACCAGCCGGGAACCGTTTTTTCACCCATTATAGCTATAGTGTTTATAAAATAAATAACGGCTACATTCTGATAAACCTGCTTGCAAAATGTTCATACTCCTTTATATAAAAAATCAAAAAAATATACACAAAAGAATGACAATCGTCAATATATGTTTTCACTGATGCATTCATTGTTTTAACACCGTGTACGAACCGGAAGCAAAACATACAAGTAAAAGTTTGTCATGATGACGATTCAGGATAACGATACAAAAAATACCCAGATACGGGCATTTCTATCTGCTATCTTTATTCACTATTAAGAGCATATACTATGAGAAATTCCTGCTTGCTGATCGGTATGACCATTGCCATTACTATCACTTCCTGCCACGAAACAGATAAAACAGTCAAACCAGATGTAGTGGCTGTACACATGGACACTACAGTTAAACCTGGTAATGATTTCTTCTTATATGCCAATGGAGCATGGCTAAAACAAAACCCTATACCAGATGAGGAAAGCAGCTGGAGCATAGGCAATCTTGTGAACGAAGAACTATATAAACGTGTACTGGCCATCAATGAAAAAGCTGTAAAAGAAAACGCACCCAACGGTGCAGGCAGAATGATTGCCGATTTCTGGTATAGTGCGATGGACACAGCAGCCATTGAAAAAACGGGCATTGCTCCCTTACAACCAGAATTTGACAGTATCAACAGCATCCGGGACATCCCTTCTCTGCTGAACCTCTTGACCGATTGGCACAGTAGTGGCATTTCTCCCGCCTTTACATTATTTGTATCGCAGGATATGAAAAACAGTAATGAAATGGCGCTGTACCTGTACCAAGGTGGTTTGGGATTGCCTAACAGGGATTATTATTTTAATACCGACGAACATTCTGTTTCTATCCGAAATGCTTACGTGCTGCATATTGCAAAAATGCTTCATTTACTGGGTGATGACTCATTAACTGCGACTGCCAATGCCCAAACAGTAATGAGCCTCGAAACGCAACTGGCTAAAGCATCCCGTAAGCTGGAACAACTACGTGATCCGCATGCCAACTACAATAAATTTGCCATTACCGATATCAGGAAAATAGCGCCGGTAGCAGACTGGAAAGCGTTGATGGTACGTATGGGAGCAAATAAAATTGATTCTGTTATTATAGGACAGCCCGAGTTTTTTAAAGCCCTCAATACAGCATTAACTTCCGTTCCGCTCGATAGCTGGAAAACCTACCTGCGCTGGAACCTGGTCAACCGTTCTGCGGAATTTCTCAACAGGTCATTTGCCGACCAGGATTTTGCGTTTTACTCCCAGACCTTACGCGGTGTAAAAAAACAACGTCCGCGCTGGAAAAAGATGCTGGATACACAAAAAGGTCTTATGGGCGAACTGGTGGGTCAGTTGTTTGTGAAAGAATATTTCAGCGAAACAACGCGCAAACGATACGACACCATGGTAGAAGCCATCCGCAGTGCGTTGAAAGATCGTATTGAAAAACTCGACTGGATGAGCGACAGCACCAAAAGCAAAGCATTGATCAAGCTGGCTGCCATGAAAAAGAAAGTTGGTTATCCTGACAAATGGAAAGATTTCTCTACCATGCAGATCAATAAAGGTCCGTTGGTACTGAACATACAACAAGGTTACAAATGGTACTATCATTTCTACATGAACAAACTGGGTAAACCGGTTGACAGAACAGAATGGGAAATGCCTCCGCAGGAATACAATGCTTATTACAATCCTTCCAATAACGAGATCGTGTTACCAGCCGGTATCTTTACCGTGCCCGGATTCCTGGATAATGAGCTGGACGATGCCGTGGTATATGGATATGCAGCTGCATCCACTATTGGCCATGAAATTACACACGGCTTTGACGATGAAGGTCGTTTGTTTGATGCATCCGGCAACCTGGTAAGCTGGTGGACGCAGGAAGATGAGCGCCGGTTCAATGCCAAAGCACAGGTAATGGTAAAACAGTTCAACGAATATGTGGTGGTAGATACTTTACGCATCAATGGCAAAGCAACCCTTGGCGAAAACATTGCCGACCTGGGTGGTATTTTGCTTGGTTGGGATGCCTTTCAACATACAGAACAATTCAAAAAGGGACAAAAAATTGCAGGACTTACTCCTCAACAACGTTATTTCCTGGGATACGCATTGGGCTGGCTGGGACATGCACGCAAGGAGGCATTGGCAAACCAATTACTGACCGATGTACATTCTCCTGCCCAATACCGTGTTAACGGCCCTATGGCGGATGTAGATGCTTTTTACAAAGTATTCAATGTGCAGCCAGGCGATAAGCTTTACAGACCTGATAGTGTAAGGGTGAGGATTTGGTAGAGAGTTGGTTGTAGCTGTGAGATACAGTGATAAGTTATAGGTTGCAAGTGGAATACAGGTGCTAGCCGTGAGCTTTCAGCTACGAGCTAATACAAGGTATTAGCTTTTGGCGAAATACAACTTGTGTCTTTGCGTGCACTTTCTTCCGGACTCATTTCCAAATTCTACTTACTCGCAATACTCGTATGCAACTCCCACTGGTCATTTAGTTTAAGCACCTTTTCAATTACATCACGTACACAACCTCGTCCACCGGGTAATGCAGAGATGTAATGTGAGATCTGCCGGATATCCCCTACTGCATCAGCAGGTGCACAGGCCAATCCGGATTCCAGCATACATTCATAATCCGGTACATCATCGCCCATAAACAGGATATCATCCCAGCGCAGGTTGTGCTGCTGTATATAATCAGACAATACTTTTTTCTTGTGCTCTACTTTCAGAAAAACATCTGTAATACCCAGTTTATTCAAACGAACGGTAACCGCATCAGATGTTCCACCCGAAATGATCACAATACGGTAGCCTTTTTTAACAGCCAGTTGCAATGCAAAACCGTCTTTGGTATTCATACTGCGCAGAAACTGCCCGTTATCCAGCAACAGGATGCTACCATCTGTTAATACACCATCTACATCAAAAACAAAGGTCTTAATACGTTTGAATCGTTCTAAAAGGCTCATGATGTTGCAGGTTATTGATTTGCGATTATTCTATAATATTTTCAGAAAGCGTTGTTTACAAAAATAGGCAAAGCCATTAAACAATATAGCAGGAAGCAGCAACGCCTGTAAGTTAATTATGCAGAAAATATCAGTATAAAAAAGCCGCGCTGTATACAGCGCGGCTCAGTATTTCAGATGCGGTTGTCACAGCAACCCGCCACTTAATTTTTCTCTGCTTTTTTATTGATATTATACACCAGGTTGGTCTGGGTTACCATATCATTTACTACGTTCACAGCTTCGTTCAGATAAATATCACTACGCAGGTTCTTGATCCAGTTTTTAAAGCGTTCGGCTTTAGCGGTATCGGTATCCCAGCGTTTTGCATCTTCCGGTAAGCTTTCCACATTCATTTCGGCCTGCAGCTTGGTCAGTGTGCCGATCTCTTTTACAGTAGAACGGATCTGTTTCTGTTCTTCCTGGTATTTTTTCAGATTCAGGGTAGCTATTTTTTCATTTTGACGTTTAGCTAACCATTCAGCACTGCTTTGCAGTTTGTTAAACGCTTCATTAGATTTCATACGTTCAGCACTGGCCCTTTTGATCGGGGTAAGGTCAAGACCATATTTCCAGCGGTTATAATCTGCTTTCTGGATCTCATCCCAGGGCAATGCATCGGGGTTATCTTTTTCACGTTGTCTGAAGTATTCTTCAACATCCGGAACATGAATATCAGAAGCAACACCTTTCAACTGGGTAGAACCGCCATTGATACGATAGAACTTCTGCAGGGTCAGTTTAACAGTACCCAACTCGCTGTTGGCATCTGCAAAACCCATTGTTTTATCAATACCGATGTTACGCTGTACAGTGCCTTTACCATAAGTAGAAGTACTGCCGATAATAACACCGCGGTTATAATCCTGTATAGCGGCTGCAAAGATTTCAGAAGCTGATGCACTGTATTCATTCACCATTACTGCCAGCGGACCATCATACAATACAGATTTATCACGGTCGTAATATACCTGGGGTTTGCCATCACGGTCTTTTACCTGTACTACGGGACCACCTTCAATGAACAATCCTACCATCTGCACCACATCGTACAGCGAACCACCGCCGTTGGTACGCAAATCCATTACAATACCATCCACTTTCTGCTCTTTCAGTTTGATCACCTCTTTGCGTACGTCCTCAGAACAACGGGCGCCTTTGGGGTTTTCAAAATCTGCATAAAACTCCGGCAGATAGATCATACCGATCTTACCTTTATTGGTATTAATAATAGCACTGCGGGCAAAAGTTTCGTCCTGTACAATCTCGTCTCTGATCAGCGCCACCACTTTTACAGAACCATCAGCTTTTTTAATGGTTAAACGTACCTCGGTACCTTTTGAACCACGAATGATCTTCACAGCATCTTCTACCACATAACCGGCAATATCAACAGGCTCAGCAGCACCCTGAGCTACTTTCAGGATAATATCGCCGGGAGCAATTTCACCTGATTTCCATGCCGGACTGCCGGTAACCAGTGTTCCGATCTTGATATTACCATCTTCATCAGGAATCAGTGAAGCACCGATACCAAAGAAACGGCCGCTCATACCCTCATCAAAGTATCTCTTTTCCACAGGAGGAAAGAAAGTACTGTGCGGGTCCATAGATTCTGTAATGGTATTTACATAATCATTAAAACGATCATCATCCGTGACTTTGTTGTTCTGACGCTCATAGATTTTATCCATGATCTTCATCACCTTGTCGCGCGCTTCGGCTTCCAGTTCAGCATCTGTTTTATTGGTAGCACCTTCTTTGCCTTTGTTCTTATCACGAATATCCAGCAAAGTGGCATACCTGTCCAGCACCAGATATTTTAAACGTTTGCGCCAGGCCTCTTTACGATCTGCTTCAGTTTTGGGAAACTCCAGCAGGTCATTATTGGTCACCAGGCTTTCTTCTTTTGTAAAATCAAAAGGTTTAGATAGTATCTCTTTATAGATATGCTCCGTTTCCGGCAATCTCTTTTTATAGATCTCGCCTACAGCAGGCACAAACTGCACCTGTCCGCCCAGGATCTCATCATCCAGCTTGGTTTCATATTTTTTCAGTTGCTGAATATCCGATTGCAGAAAAATATATTTCTGGGGGTCCACTTTTTCGCCGAGATATTTTTTGAATATTTCTTTTGAAAAATTGTCATCAATCTTTTTAGGACTGTAATGAATCTCTGCAATCATTTCACCCACACTGTGCAGGATCTTTTCGTATTTCGTGGGGGGGGTACCGCCGCCCAGTCCCAGCGTACGGAATGCCACAAACAAACCAGCACCGAGGAAGAGCAGCACAATGGGCAGATTTTTCGCTTTTATCATATATCGTAATACTTTAATCATTGTATCCAAAAATAACGATATTTAAATTGGGTTGTTGTCCTAACATTATAATTAACAACCATTTTTGATGAATGGTTCCAGGATTTTTTTCATCTTTTTGCGCTGGAATTAATTTTTTCTTTATTTTTGCAACCCGATTTACGGAGGCTGTAGCTCAGTAGGTTAGAGCGTCAGTTTGTGGCACTGAAGGCCGAGGGTTCGAGACCCTTCAGCCTCCCCAAAAATCAACACTGCCCCGGAGTACTGCTCCGGGGTTTTATTTTACCCTTACCTGGAGTACATGATGCATTGGTGGTTTATTTCTTTCCCGTTTATTGCTGCCGCTACCGGCTGGCTGATCAATCGCCTGTTCATTACCCTGCTTTTTCGCCCGTATCATCCTGTTAAAATATCTGGAATAACCCTACAAGGTGTTTTTCCTAAAAAGCAGGCACAACTGGCCACCGGGTTAAGCAAATACCTTAGTATACAATTGTTCTCTTTCCGCGATATTGAAGAAAAAATAACCAGTCCTGAAAACCTGCAGCAGGTATTGCCGCTGGCTGAACAACATGTAGATCACTTTCTACGCTACAAACTGGGTGAAGCATTTCCCATGATCAGTATGTTTATTGGAGATACCACTATCAACCAGCTTAAAACCATCTTCATGCAGGAGTTGGCCATCATTTTCCCGGAAGTAATGCAGGCGTATATGAAAAATTTACAGCAAAAATTTGACCCGGAACAAATGATCGCCCAAAAGATCGCTGCCATTTCCCCTGCACAACTGGAGCTTGGCCTGCGCCAGGCAATGACCACCGAATTCCGGACTTTCCGCATTGCAGGAGCTTGTACCGGCTTCCTGATTGGCCTTATTCAATTGATAATCATATCATTAATAAATTAACAGCATAAACTATGTAACCAGTTCATCAGCGATTGCTTTAGCATACTAAAGCAGCAGACTAACCACTCATCACATTGTCATTAACCTGTCACAAGTTGTAACTCAATTTTGCGTCTAATTGTCGCTTAACTATTATTATGAATAAATTATTCCTGCTAACCTTTGCAGTTCTTTCTTTTGTAATGGCCGGTGCCCAGATTCCCGGGGGCATGGGCGGGGGCGCTAATCGCGGTGGGCGTGCGCAAATGAATGTAGGCCACTTTTATGGAAAAGTGGTAGATGCCAAAACCAACAAGGGGCTTGAAGCAGCTTCGGTTCAGTTGGTCCTGAATCGTGGAGGTAAAGATTCTGTCATTGCCGGTATGTTTACCAAAGGTAATGGCGACTTTAGCCTGGAAAACCTGCCGGTTTTCGGCAATTTCCGTCTTAAAATAACAGCTATCGGTTATACTTCTGTAGAACAGAAAGTAGCGTTTGATCTGAAAATGGGCATGGGTCAGGCACAGGGTCAAGGTCAGGGCGGACAGCCCGATATGACCCAGGCACTGGCTGCCATTGACAAAGACCTGGGCAATATTAAACTGGAAGAAGATGCCAAAGTACTGGAAAGTGTTACAGTAAGTGCATCCAAACCCCTGATCCAGATGGGTATTGACCGTAAGATCTTCAACGTTGAAAAAAATATCAACTCTGCCGGTGGCACTGCAGTAGACATTATGCGTACCATTCCTTCTGTAAATGTGGATGTAGATGGTAACGTAACCCTGCGCAATGCAGCTCCGCAGATCTTTGTAGATGGCCGTCCCACTACCCTTACACTTGACCAGATCCCTTCTGATGCCATCCAGAGTATTGAGCTGATCACCAACCCTTCTGCCAAATACGATGCCAGCGGCGGACAGGCAGGTATCCTGAACGTGGTACTGAAAAAGAACCGCAAAGCAGGTTACAACGGCTCTATCCGTGCAGGTATTGATTCACGCGCACGTATCAATGGCGGTGGCGATATCAACATCCGCCAGGGTAAGGTGAACCTGTTTGCCAATGCCAACTTTAACCAGCGTAAATCAAAAAGCTGGGGGGAAACAGATCGTCTCACTACGCTGGACAATGTACAGACCCTCATGAACCAGTCGAACAACAACGTGAACAAAGGTAGCTTTGCTTTTGGTCGCCTGGGGCTTGATTACTTTATTGATAACCGCAATACCATCACCTTATCAGGTTCACTGGTAAACGGTAATTTCAATTTTGATAACCGTACTACTTCTATTGTTGATACCATTACTGCCGGATACGGACTGGAAGGCCAGTACCGCAACACCGGAGGTAGCTTTGAGTTCCGCAACTATGGTACACAGCTGAGCTATAAACACACATTTGCCAAGCCCAGCAAAGAGTGGACAGCCGATGTGAACTACAATACAAGCACCAATAATAATGGTAGTAACATATATTCCCGTTCTTACTACGATGCCAACCTGACGAATCCCAAATTTCCCCAGGCTTTGCAGAGTGTACAGAGCAACGGTAGCAATAAATTCCTGGTAGTGCAAACTGACTTCGTAAACCCCATCAATGAAAATATGAAATGGGAAGCAGGTTTAAGAGCGCAGACCCGTACTTTCAGCAGCGAGCAGTTAAACTATTATAATGGTATACTGAATCCTAACGTAAGCAGTAACTACGAATACACAGACTATATTTATGCCGGTTATGCTACTTTCTCACAAAAGATCAAAGACAAATACAGCTACCAGCTGGGTCTGCGTGCAGAAAGTTCCAAATACGATGGTGAGCAACTGGGTAAACAGAAATTTACCAACAGCTTCCCGCTGAGCCTGTTCCCCAGCGTATTTATTACCCGCACATTTGAAAATAAACAGGATGTTCAGTTGAACTACAGCCGTCGTATCAACAGGCCCAACTTCTTCCAGTTGATGCCGAACGTAGACTATTCTGATACCCTGAATTACCAGACCGGTAATCCTAATCTGAAACCGGAGTTCACCAATTCACTGGAACTCTCTTACCAGAAAACCTATGGTAAAAAGAACAATACATTCCTGGCTACCCTGTTCGGTAAATACACTACCGATCTGATTGCACGTTACCAGAGCCGCAGACTGCTGGATGTAACCAAGGATTCTGTATTCGTTTCTTCTTACATCAATGCGTCTTCTGCTTATGCAGCAGGTGTTGAATTGGTATTCCGCAATACTATTACCAAATGGTGGGAAACCACTTTAAGCGGTAACATATATTATTCAAAGATCAATGGCAGTGATATTCCCGGCGTAGGCGATATTAAGAACGAGCGTACCAGCTGGACCACCAAAGTGAACAATGCCTTTAAATTCAACAAGGGATGGAGCGTTCAGTTGAGTGGTGAATACCAGAGCCGCAGTGCATTACCCGTAAGCACCAGCAACAGCGGTGGTGGTGGCGGCCGTGGTGGTGGCGGTGGTTTCATGGGTGGCGGTCCTACATCTACTACACAGGGTTATATTGACGCCAACTATGGTGTAGACTTAGGTCTGAGAAAGGATTTCGCTATCAAATCAAATACACTGACAGTATCTGTAAACTGGAGTGATATCTTACGCACACGTCGTTTCCGTTCTCATTCTGTGGCAACCGGTTTTGTACAGGATGCCTGGACAAGAAGAGATCCGCAGATGGTACGTCTGAACCTAAGCTACCGCTTTGGTAAATTCGATCTGTCACTGTTCAAACGTAAAAATACCAGGGGCGAAGCCGAAGGTATGCAGAACGGAATGCAGGGAATGCAGCAATAGTACAAGGAGTTAGCTATTCGGTTTTAGAAATTAGCCATGGCAATATATTCAGATCGTCTCTTCACGGGGACGATCTTTTTTTGTTTAAATGGAGCTGAGAGGGTGATAAGTTGGAATGTTAAAAAAAAGCGCTCTCCCGTCGGAACCTGAATTTTCAGCAACAGCTTAGCCTCTTTGTGTGAACAACAACCGGTATCTGGCACCCGAAATTCTTATCTTGCATCTATGTCATCAACATTCACTTACCTGGCCTTAGGCGACTCTTATACCATTGGTGAAAGCGTTCCTTTGTATGAAAACTTTCCCTACCAGGCAGTACAGTTATTGCGTGCAAACGACTTGCAGTTTCATGCACCAGAGATCGTGGCCCGCACCGGCTGGACCACCGATGAACTACAGCAACAGGTTACGGCAACAAAGTTTCAGTCCTCGTATGATGTGGTGTCATTACTGATAGGTGTGAACAATCAATACAGGGGCAGAGATCCGGAAGAATACAGGCAGCAATTTGAAGCATTGTTACAACAGGCGATCAGTTTTGCAGGTGGCCAGGCATCGCATGTATTTGTATTATCAATACCCGACTGGGGCGTTACGCCTTTTGCCAAAGACAGGGATAGCAAGACCATTGCTCAGCAGATAGATCATTATAACTGTATTAATCGTTCTGTTGCGGCCCGTTATGCAGTCAATTATATTGACATAACACCCGGTACCCGGGAAGCCGCAGAAGATAACAGCCTGCTGGCTGCCGATGCACTACATCCGTCTGCTAAAGAATATGCACGCTGGGCCGCACAACTGGCTGATGCCATCAGCAATAAGTTTGACAGCCGGGTATAAATAGTTTATCGAAAATTGAATAGTTTTACGCATACCTGTTCCCAACGCTTGCTGCCTTTTTAAAACGCAATCTCATTTTCCTGATATGACAACGCCCGTAACAACTACTCCCGATACCCCCTCCTTACAACCCGAACGTCCTTCACTGGGAGCAGGCGAAATTTACGCCGGTATACTGGTGCTGTTGATCGGTCTTATATTCCTGGCATTACAGGTGATGAGTCACACCTCATCCCGTTCTGATAGTTTCATTGTAAAAGACAATGCATTGATCCTGGACCGCAAAGAACTGTTTCTGAATCTCCGCAATTATATTTTTATCCTCACTGCTATTATAGGAAGCATTTTATTGCTTAAACGCCGTTTGTTTGGCTGGATCGCAGTAACTGCTATACTGGGGCTTGCCATATTGATCGTTTCGTGGAGCATTGTACAGTACATTATGCTACGCCAGTACGATATTGTATTTGGTATTGTGGCAGCCATGGAGTTTTTCCTGGTACTGGCATTACTGATACTGTGTTCTCCATCGTCCCGTAAAAAATTCAGGGCCGGTAAAATTGCTTTTATCCCGGCCCTCTTATTCCTGGCTATACTCATCGGACTCTATCTGTTACAATAGATCGTCCTCACCAAACTGGTAACGTTCTTTGATCTTCCTGGCGACCTCATCCATGGAAGCACGGTGGTCTTTTGGATTCCATTCACCACGCTCCCATTTATCCAGTTCTTCATCAATATGTTTTTGTTGCAGTGCGGTCATTTTTTCTACCAACTGCTCTGATACTTCTTTTTGTTTATGGTAAAACGACCGGTTCTTTTCAGTAGTCAGTTCTTTATCCTTGCGCATATCATTTTCCGCAGCCGACATACTGATCAGCTCTTCTTTGGCCAGTGCAATATCATATGGCCCTACCGGCATGATCAGTTTTGACAAAATCGGTCCTATTTCTATCAATATGATCAGCAGGGATAATAATAGGCTGGTCCAGAAAACGCTGGGTTCTTCTGCCGACAGGTCAGACAGGGCTTTGTTCCGTTCCAGGAAACCTACATTCTTTTTAGCGTCAGCTTCATATTGTTTGCGTTTTCCTTCATTCGATACGCTCAGTGCAGACAATGTACTGTCCTGTGTACGGATATCGTGCTGCAATTGTTGTAATTCAGGAGTAAACTGCTTGACAGCGGCCGTGTAAGCATCCATTTTTAAACGGGTAAGATTTTCTATACCACGCCGGCCGGAACCACCGGTTCCGTCTGCTTCCCGGATATAGGCCTGCTGTAAGAGGTGTAATGTATCTTCAATAGATAGTTTACGGTTCACCAGCCGGGTGCGTTCAAGTTGTGTGGTTTGCAACATGGCTTTGTTTTCCTGTTGCAGCAGACTATCGTTCAGTTGTATCTTTTTGTGGATATTTTCAACCACCTTAGTGTCGATCTCCTTCTCAAAAATTTTCAACTCCAGCGGCCGCGCAATAGTGACGCCGATCAACAGGGCCAATGCTACACGCGGCACAGCCATCCAGATCTGTTTACGGCGACTCACCCCATACTTACGCATGGTGGATACCAGGAAACGGTCAAAGTTAAAGATGATCAACCCCCAGGTGATAGCGAACAATAGCGTCCAGGTAATGCTGCCAAAAATGCTATAAATGGCATAACCGGCGGCCAGTGAAGCCAATACAAAGGTTGCCAGTATTACACCACCCAACCCGGTGTATTTACTGTGCTCTGAAGGAAATTCTTTCAATAACTGCTGATGCGCACCGGCACACCACCATAAAAAATTGTTGTTGGAAGTTTTACCCGGTCCTCCACTGAAGGAATCATAGGTATACAACCCACTGTCCTGATTCTGTTGCTGAGCAGACATACGTTGTGTTTAAAGTCAGACCAATAAAATTGAAAAAAGGGAGGATTGAAGTTGGAGAACATGATACAAACGTAAAATATTCCCGTTAATTGTCAACAAAATGCTAAACGTATAAAGCTGTTTTTATGCATGTTATTGTTGTTTGTCTGCAAACAGGAAACATTCCTCTGCAAACCCGGGATATAGCAATAAAAAAAGGCCCTGTAGAAACAGGGCCCGTTAACCAAAACTAACTGCTTATGAGAAAAAACTGTATGACTGCTTTTATAAAGAACAAAAATTTTATCGTTTGCTTACATATAGCTGATTCCACATCCTGCCAAGTAAACCAAAACCAGTGCTATTAGTATAACTTTCTTCATCTTTCGTTCCTTGTATATATAAGACGTTTGTAAAGCCAAAAGGTTTCATGGGCAAGTGTTAATTTTTGTTAAAAGAAAAAGGCCCTGTAGAAACAAGGCCTTTTTGCTTTTTACGGCTATATCACATGAGAAAAAACATGGTTTGTTGGTGTATTCTTATCAGTTGCCGGTCTTCACACGGTTCTGTTCATCACTGGCACCGTTCCTGCTGCGTTGTACTGTTGTTTTAAGTGGTTTACCAAAACGATAGGTCAGTGTAAGGTTCACTACCCTGTTATCGCGTTTGTTAACAAAACTGGCTTCAGTGGCTTTAAACTCCATGCTACCTTTTACCACCTGGCTATAGAAAATATCACGTACATTCATTCTTATTGAACCTTTGCCTTTCAGCACCTGTTTGCCAATACCGGCAGACAACTGTCCCATTGGTTTGATCAATATCTGGCCTTCTACGCCCTTGGTACGATACCAGCCGCTGATCTCTGCACTCCAACCCTTGTTAAATTTGAACTGGTTGTTCATATTCACCATGAAATTGGCAGCAGAAACATTCAGATCATCGCCATATAACTTACCGGAATATTTGGTGTAATTATAATTGGTATAGATCATAGTAGTATACCATTTGGTCACCGGGAATTGCGCACTTACAGCGATTCCACCACTTTGTCTGCGACCGATATTTCCTTTACGGAGAATGGTAGCATATCCATCCTGGTCAAATGTTTCGTTGGTGATGTCTTTCGAATAGCTGTAATTCAGTGTTGTTGATAAGAATCCTTTAAAGATGTGCGACAGTTCTATATTATCAGTGTATTGTGGTCTCAGGAACGGATTACCCACCTGGTAAGTGTATTTGTCGATGAACATCTGGAATGGATTCAGATCTTCATAATCCGGTCTGTCGATCCTGCGGCCGTATGATACGCCAAACTGGTTGTTATCATTCAGGCTATAGCTAAAATAAACAGTAGGGAATAGGTTATTATAAGAACGTTTGAAAGAAGAGTCGGTCCTGGTGGGGTTACCATACTGAAAACCTTTGTAACTGGTATTTTCAAAACGCAGACCAGCCTGTACACCCAGCTTTTTAGTAAGCTGCTTATTCAGGCTTACATAGGCTGCATTGATGTTCTCTTTATAGTTAAAGTAATTGGTCCTGTTGTAATCAACCTCCCACTGTGAATTCTGCATCAACCAGTAGTTTGCTTTATTATTGGTAGACACATAGCTGGTTTTAACACCTGCTTCCAGTTTTGCATTGTTTTTCAGCGGATGGATATAATCAACACGTGCTGTATAGATATTGATGTTTACAGGCAGATCACCTTTCAATTCTTCATCATACTTTTTAACCCAGGCTGGTGTCAGTGTGCTGTTTAAAAACTGTTGTTGATGCCTGGCATCATATCCCAGGTAGTCCAGGTCTACTGTCAACTCCCGACCGGTGGAATCGAACTGGTGACGCATGTTCACGTTTACACTGGCGTTCTTCCACAACTCTTGTGTAGAAGAAGTAGCATACACAATTGAATCTGTTACACCCTGTGGACTTTTCAGATAACTGGTATTTTCAACACTGCTTTTTTCAGGATTATAAAAACCACTCACCACAACACCCAACGTTGTTTTCTTATCCAGGTAATAGTCCATACCTATTTTCAGGTTGTTGTTGCTGCGCACGGGTTTCATAAAGGTGTGCTGATCAAAAATAGCGTTGGTAGAACCATCATCATTTTTGTAACGGCGGTGAATATCCAGTGTCTGAAAACTATTGGAGTGACTGTAACTGTAGTTGCTGAACAGGTTCACCTTATTGTTACGGTAGTTAATGCTGAAGCTTTCATTGGTTCTAAAATAAGAACCCTGTCCGGCACCTGCGCTCACATTTCCGTTAAACCCTTTGATCTTATTCTTTTTGGTTTTGATATTGATGATACCCGAGTTGCCGGCAGCATCATATTTAGCAGGCGGATTGGTCATGATCTCGATCTGTTCCAGTTGTGAAGCCTGCATACCTTTCAGCATACTGGCCAGTTGTTCGCCGGTAAGGTAAGTAGGCCGGCCATCCAGCATTACCGTTACACCCTGTTTGCCTTTTAAACTGATATTTCCGTCTTTATCAACCTGTACACCGGGTGATTTTTCAAGTACTTCCAGTGCTGTAGAGCCGGTGTTGGTCACAGCCGCATCCACATTCACCACCATCCTGTCCATCTTCATTTCCACCATCGGTTTACTGGCTGTTACAGTCACTTCTTTCAGGTCTTTGGAAGCTGCATTTAATACAATCGGCGCCACCTCTACGCCACTGCCATTTACTTCGGGCACCTGTACCCAGTTTTTGGTGTACCCTACTGCCGATACCTGTAGCAGGTATTTACCGGCTGGTACATTGTCAATGGCAAACTTTCCGGCCTTATCGGCAGCAGCCATTTTTACCAGCGAAGAATCTTTGGCTTTAAGCAGACTAACGGTTGCGGCGTGTATGCCAACCTGCGATACATCTGTTACGGAACCACTTACTGAACCGGTTTTGGTTTGTGCCTGGGCCAGGGAAAAGAAAATCATGGCTATACCCGCCAGCAGGCTTTTTTTGTTTTTCATGTTCTAGTATTTACTGGATACTTTGCGTAATCCATTACAGTTCAAAAGCAAGTACTATGCAAAACATAGTACATTTTATTATGTTGAAAGGCCGATGGTACTGATGACCGGCCGCATCAATTCATTCGCTAATAGGACGTGCAACGCCCATATTGGTTACAGCCCAGCTCTGTTTAGGGATAAGTGGCAAAATTTTGCCCCTGAGCGGAAACCAGACATATTATCGACGGTTTACATGCGAAGTAAAAAGTGGACTGTCTCAGTCAGCCAATCCATTTGACCCGTAGACAGTTTTTGGAGATGAAAAGAAGATTTGAAAATTTGAGAATGTGCTAATTTGAAAATGGCTGCCCTATTGTTTGATGGTTGAATGGTTTAATTATTGTTGACTGCTGCGGGCTTTGGGCCACGAGCTGTGAGCGAATACCGTAACAACTACTCATCACTGAACATTCACCACTCCCGGCTCGTAGCTGTATTCTACTTAAAACCTACAACTTACAACTGTACCTCACCCTAGCTCATAACCCGCCTTCAGCTCCACTCCCAGCCCGGGTTTGCCGGAAAAAACAGGTTTGCCGTTATCGAAGGAGATGCCCGTGGCGATATCTTCTTTTAATAATAAAGGACCATCCATGTCTACAAAATCCAGTAAGGGAGATAAATGTGCAATAGCCGCTGTACCAATGGTACTTTCATTCATACTGCCAACCATGACTTTCATATTGAGCGAGCGGGCTTTTTCAATCATACGCAATGCAGGCGTAATGCCGCTGCATTTGGTCAGCTTGATATTGATGCCATGAAAATGACCATAGCATTTTTCTACATCGCTTTCCAATACGCAGGCTTCATCGGCAATCAATGGTAAAGATGATTGTTTAAACAACACCTTCATACCTTCCCAATTGTCTTTTGCCAGTGGTTGCTCAATGAACTCTACGCCCAGGTCTTTCAGTTGGGGGATCTTTTCCAGCGCTTCCTCCAACGTCCAGCCGGCATTAGCATCCACACGCAATACAGCATCGGTGTGTTTGCGCAATGCCTGTACAATAGCGATATCATCGGGAGTACCCAGTTTTATTTTATAGATGGGCCATGGTTTTTCCTGCATTTTGGTCACCATGTTCTCAATGCTGTCAATGCCGATGGTATAATCTGTTGCTGGCGTTTTAGCGGTATCCAGTTGCCAGAGCTGGTGCAGGGGCTGCCGACGCAATTTGCCATACATATCCCAGGCAGCAATATCCAGCGCGCACACCAGGAAGTTATTCTGTGGATATAAATGATGCAGGTAATGCCAGTAACGTTCGGGTTCAGTAAACGCAAATTTTTCCACAAACATCTTTTTGCGTTCCAGGTCTTCCACCATTTTTTCTACCGGGATATTGTAGTAAGTGATTGCCGGTGCCTCGCCATATCCTACGTTGCCAAAATATTCCAGCGCAACGATCAATGCAGGTTGATGGGTTTTGGTGCCTTTTGAAATAGTAAACGGATAGGTAAAGGGTAAATTGGTAGTGCGATAGCTAACCTTCATACAGACTTTATATTTAGCCAGAACAGGCAGAATTCCCATATACGGAAATTCAGATCCTGCACCGGGAAAGAATCATTATTAACAGCAAATATAAATACTTGTTTAATAGCAGGTTACAAACAGGCACGGTTTTGCCTAATCCGGTGGCATATCCACGCCCTTATGAAAACAAATGTACCCTATTGTGTTGTAATTATTTGTGTTGTTTCTCTTCTTTCGGCAAGACTTTCTGCCCAGAACCTCGTTACCAATTCCGGGTTCAGTTCGGGTTTTACCGGCTGGAGCACCAACTGTACGTATGAGCTGAACAGTGAAGCGGTATATGGTGGCAATAGTTCCACCAATATGACTACAGAAATTGATATGGAACGCTGTATCAATCAACAGATGTGTATTCTATCCGGTACTACTTATACATTAAGCTTTAAAGGCTCACGCCGTACTTCAGGCACTGTACCTGCCAGTCCCGGTATTACGATTAAAGTAACCGGTGTATCATCCGGCACGCAGTATATCAATGTGAATAAAACATATTCCAATACCACGTTTGCGTTCACTACACAAACCTATTCATTTACAGTTCCGGCCAATTCAGCAGACAAAAAGGTAAATATTGAATTTCTGCATTATAATAATACTACCACGTTTGGTGTTATTCTTGACGATATAGAGCTGTATTCTTCCGCTACTTTCAGTATTAACGGCGCTGCTGCCCCTACTTACAATATCAATAGTACTTACAAGGTTGATAATGTTCCTTCATCCGGTGTAATATATAACTGGAATTTTGTAGACAATGCCACACCACTTACATCTACTGCTGCAGTTCCTTCAGTAAAATGGAGCACCAAAGGTCCCAGAACTATTACAGTTGCATTGGGCAATGGCTCCTGCAGTGTAACCACGCTCAGCAAAGCCATTGTGGTAGATGGTCCGCTGCCTGTAACGCTGACTGATTTCCGTGTAACAAACGGCAACAGTAATGTACAATTAAGCTGGACCACACAACAGGAAAATAATAACCGTCATTTTGTTATTGAACGTTCTTCAGATGGTTACCGGTTTGATTCCATCGGTATCATAGCGGGTACTAACACCGCGGTAGTACACCACTATGTTTTCACAGATAAAAATACCATGAGTGGTACCAGTTATTACCGTTTAAGGCAAGTAGATTATGATAATGCAACGCTGTTATCAGCTATTGTAACAGTATCTGCGCGTAACAGCGATAATACAACCGCACAGTTATATCCCAATCCGGCGCATGAAGTGTTGTATTGCAATTTTATCAATAGCCGTGGTGGTACAGTCACTATGCAGGTAGCCAGCACCGCCGGTATTATTGTATGGCAACAACAAAAAGAATACAGCGCAGGCAGTAACAAAGCTGTTATTGCTACCCAGTCATTGACACGTGGTATTTACTATCTGCAAATAGCAGATGCCAGCGGCCAGCAGACCGTCAGAACTTTTTCAGTTCTTTAATATTGTTTGACCAAAGCCTCTGCAATTAATATCATAAATCATATTGCCGTCCAATGGACGGCAATATGATTTCAAAGCGGTCTATACGCCATGACTGGTTTCTCACCAGCTACAACAATATTGGTGAATGTTTCATACAACCTTAGCCTCTTCCACCAGCTTCTACATATTCTTTCAGTTCTTCATTGAAGTTCTTTTCTTTCAGTAACTGCTCCAGGCTTATGTGCATACGGTAGCGCCAATAGTTTTTGGGATTAGCCGGCACATTAATACGTTCTTCATGCGGATTGCTTCTGCGGATGGCGTCATCCATTCCCAACAGATCCTGCAACTGGAAGATGGCCCACATGGCAGGCGAATTGAGATGCTGCCGCACAATGGCTTTGTTGATCCAGCCATCACAATGATAAGGTGCATCACCCCATTGGCCCATTTCATTATTGAAGAAACGTTGTGTTTTAACCCTGTCCTCTTCCCACCAGCCACGAATGGTGCTCATATCGTGTGTGGAAGGCGTTACTACTGATAAATAAGGAGCATTGTTCAACCGGAAAAATTCCTGTGAAGGGTCTTTCGGCATACGCTGTATTTCCAGGCTCAGTATACCTAGTTGTTTCATTACATCAGGTACGCAGGCCGGTACCATTCCCAGGTCCTCACCACAGATCAGCATATTGGTAGACTGTTTCAGCGCCGGTAATTTTTTCATGGATTCTTTCATCCAGAAATCATTCTGGCGGCGATAGAAGTAATCTACATACAGGTCTTTCAGTATTTGTTGCAAATGTCCGTCCAGGTGACGGAAAGATGCGGTGTTTTCGATACCAAAACGGAAATGGAACTCTTGTCCGTTGGAGCCAGGCTGTTCCAGTAACAGCACGTTCGCAATAAGATCATACAATCCCTGGCGAAGATGTACATGCTCATCAGAAGATTCCAGTGAAGCAAAATGCGCCTCTACCTGCCTTTGCGTAGCATATTCCTGTTTCAGTTCGTATACACCCGTGCCAGTATCGTGCAGGTAAGATTTGAATTTTTCACCATTGGGGCCAAACAATTCCCACAATACAGCATCCGTAATATAAGGGGTACAAAAACGGCGATAATCAAACCAGCCGCCTCTTTGTGCAAATTCGTTTACATGTATCGGTATGGACCGCACAAAATATCCCAGAATACCTTCCACTGCATGCAGGGGAATACTCCAGATACGGAAAAATCCCAGGATATGATCAATACGGAAAGCATCAAAATAATCTGCCATCTGTACAAACCGGCGATGCCACCATTCAAAACCATCTTCAGCCATGCGTTCCCAGTTGTAGGTAGGGAATCCCCAGTTCTGTCCTTTTACCGCAAAATCATCCGGGGGAGCGCCTGCCTGTACATCCATGTGATACAGTTCCGGTTCCGTCCACGCATCACATCCATAGCGATATACCCCGATAGGAATATCTCCTTTCAGGATGATGCCTTTTTTATGGGCATATTCTACTGCATCCTTTAGTTGCAGGTGCAGATGGTATTGTATAAAATAGTGCAGGGCTACTTCGTCAAAATGTTTGTTACGGGGCGATACCAGTTTCTGAATGGCTGCCTTGTCATACACACTGTGTGTTTTCCATCGCCCTGGATCTGAACTGCCGTATTTATCACGCAGGTAACAAAAGGCTGCATAAGGCACCAGCCAGTGCTTATGATGTTTAAAGAAGTCCAGGTAATCCTTATCCTGCAGCAATTCCTCCCTTTGCAGGGCGAACAGTTCTTTAATAACACCCAGCTTGCAGTTCATCACTTCTTCGTAATGAATTTCGGGCAGTTCGTTCAGTTCTTTCTGTTTCTTTTTGATCGGTTTCAGCAGCGATGCATTCTTTTTACCAGCCACCTGCTCCAGGTTCAGGTACATGGGATGCAGTGCAAAGGCTGATACAGCTGCATAAGGATAGGTATCCATCCAGGTATGCGTGGCAGTAGTATCATTCACCGGCAGGATCTGGATCAGTTTCAGCCCGGTTTTATGGGCCCAGTCTACCAGCAACGGCAGATCTGTAAACTCACCCGTGCCCAGCGATTTATTACTGCGTAAACTGAAAACAGGGATAGAAACCCCAGCGCCTTTCCAGGTAGTATTGGGCAGGTGTACAAAACCATCGTGCAGGATGGTAAGTTTTTGTTGCTGGGCATCGCCATGCAACAGGCGGTTACTGCCTTCCTCAAATTTTACAAATGTCTTTTCTTTGGCATTATAGACACCATATTTGTAAGACAAGGGAAATGACTCTTTGGGCAATTCCAGTGCCACACTCCACCATCCATTCTCCCGCTCCAGCATTATGGGAGCGGCTGTCTTCCATTCGCCCAACACAGCACCGCTACCCAGCAAACACAATATCTCGTGTTTTGCCAGTAAGGGCGCTTTTACTTTGAAGATATGTGAATAGTGTTTCGGCTGTTTTACTTTAAAATTGGTACGGTTAGGTGCCAGCAATATTTTCTGGAAGGGATCGGTATAAAAAGCATTTTCATATTCACCGGCATGGTTCCAGGTATCGATCAGTTGTAATTCATCAGCCCCCTGCAGCCTGGTAGTATATAGTATTCGGTCGTCACCCCATTCCATTACATGCGTACCATCATCATTCTGCAGCAAGTACTTATATTGTATTTTTTCATGTTGATGCGTATCCAACTGCACTGTGCCATACCAGAAATCATTGTTGAGCCAGGTAAGTTGCAGCGCTTGTTCTGTATGGTTATTACCCAGCTCGTCTGTATTGCCCATGACCGCCATTGTCTGGCCCACATGAGTATAAAAACGTATATAGAAATGAATCTTCATCATGCCTGTTTTAAGCAAAAGAGCAGCTAATTTATCACAAAGTGTATTAATTACACAATATGATTTTTTCACAAGGATTTAAACGCTCAGTGGTTAGTTTTCGCAGTGAATAAGGTTTTCTTATCGGCAGGGCGTTGCTCCCGGAATCCGGGTCAATAAGGCGTTCCCTATCAAAGAAATAAAAAGTTTCGCACCATCCCAAAAAACACACTTACAAATTGTTATAATAAATTATTCCGCTTTATTTTTGCAAAAATTCTACCATCAGCATGGAAAATAAATCAAAAGGTTTGTACTGGGCATTGTTCCTGATCTCAACTGCAGGTTTACTATTCGCTATTGATCAACATTGGGAATATCTTACCATGATCATTCCTTTTGTATGTACTTTCTTTGTGAAGGCGATGAACATTATTTAAGCTGTAATTCACGCCCCACGCGCATTACAGACAATTACTGTTCCACGGGGAACGGACAAATTTACTTTTCCACATTCTGTTGATAAATATGACATTATCAAAAAATCCTGCCATTATGGCGGGATTTTTTATTCACAAATGTGTATAAATGGCCTAATTCTATCTTTTAGTCAGATGACTTGCCGAAAGGTTCCACCAGGTGTACAGTCACCAGTTCCGGGCTTCACGATGTACAAAATGTTTCTATATCATCCAGGCATTATCAGCCTGTAAATATTTCCAAAACATGCTTCCAATAGGGCAAATGATGCCGGCGTTTGCCCTCTCTCTTACCAGGGCTAGCATATCCAGTTTTGTAGTCATTTTCACCAAGTATTGCGGATCAAACGGTTCGGTCATAAAACGGCTGCGGCAACCATGCAGTGTAATATTTACCCGGTCCAAGCTCATAAAGCTGCTCATAATTAAAAAAAGCTGTTCCGGAAATGGAACAGCTTTTTAAGAACAGGTAATCTTTTATTTAGAACCTGCCACCGCCCTGTTGCTGGCTGGCGGGTTTACGGGGCATTTTCGCATCGCGTTGTGCCGCGTTGTACACAAACGACGCAACGATGGTAGCTGCCTGTTTCAGGTCATCTGCCTGCAGGTGATCGTAGCTATCCATATTGGTATGGTGTGTACGGGTATTGTATTCAATTACGTCCTGTATAAACTGGAATCCGGGCAATCCTACGCCATCAAACGACTGGTGATCGGTACCGCCGGTATTTTGTGTGGTAACCGTAGCAGCTCCCAGGTCTTTGAAAGGCGTAAGCCATTGTGCAAAGATGGGTTTGATCTGTTCATTGCCTTGTGTATAAATACCACGGATCTTACCGGTTCCGTTGTCGAGGTTGAAATACACAGAAACTTTGTCACCCGCAGCGTTATAACGACGTGTAGTGGTATCTGTAAAGTGGTTGCGTACATAATTGCGTGAACCATGCAGGCCCTGCTCTTCACCACCCCACAATGCAATGCGGATGGTACGACGGGGTTTTACACCAATGGCTTTCAGAATGCGCAATGCTTCCATCATCACGGCACAACCGGCGGCATTGTCCGTAGCGCCCATAGCACTGTGCCATGAATCCAGGTGACCACCCACCATTACCAGTTCTTCTTTCAGCGTGGGATCTGTTCCTTTGATCTCAGCTACCACATTATATCCTTTCAGATCGCTGGTATAGAACTTACTTTTTACTTCCACATCCAGTTTTACAGGGATGTTGTGCTGTACCAGGCGCTGAATGCTCATGTAATCTTCATACGCAAGCATAATGTCCAGGAAATTCTCCGGTGATTTACCATCGTAAGCACCACCGCCCTGTACAAACAAAGTACCATCACGACCACGCGGGCTGGTACTCAGTAAGGCTACCGCTCCGTCTTTCTGCGCAAACTCACGCAATACAGCAGGATTCAGACCTGCACCCGGACCACGGCCACCACGGGGAAAGCCTCCACGTGGCCCCCCGGGTTGCGGATTGGGTTTGTAATCTTCCATTTTCTGCAATTCCTCATCCGTTATGCGGGTAGCATCCGGTTTGTAGGAAGGGATCAGTGTATCTGTGCGTGGGATCAATACCAGTTTACCTTTCAGCTTGCCTTTATATGTTTGCAGTTCTGCTGAATCTTTGGCATCAACAATAATTACTTCGGTATGTTGTACACCTTTGGTGCTGGAGGTCCATGTTTTCGGGAAAGCGATCAGCGGCCTGTAATAAGGCGCAGTCATGGCGATGTAGGATTTTTCCAGTTCCCATCCTTTACCCCAGTCACCCCAGGGTTCCAGCTGAGCACTTTCCAGTCCAAACTCTGTCAGTTTTGACTTTGCCCAGTTGGCGGCTTTCAGATAACCTGGTGAATTGGTAAGCCGTGGTCCGTTGGCATCGGTAAGATAAAAAACGATGTCCATGACCTTTGAATTTTTCAATCCTTCTTCCCGGATCTTCTGTACAATGGCTGCATCCGGCGCATCTCCCTGCGCCATAACAGTTCCGGCAATGCCCAATGCCAGGAAACCGGTGAGTAATTTCCTCATGTGCGTTAATTTTCGGTTTTAGACGAGAAAACTATTTATTTCCTGTTGAAAGTGTTACCGTAATGTGAAGAACGGACGAAGCAGTATGGTGAACGTGTGGGCGAATTTGAAAATTTGAGAATGTGCAAATTTGAAAATGGAGATGTCAGATGGCTGGATGGTTTGATTTTTTTAATGGTTATGATGCGCACAAAGAAACTAAGGCACAAGGCTGTATTTTGCTAATAGCAAATTCCTCTTGTCTTCTGCTCATGGCTTTGCCTTCAGCGTTAAGCATTAAGCGTTCTACGTTGAGCGTTAACTAAACTACTTCTTCGAATAATCCACCGAATCTTCCACATTACCACAGGTAGGCATTTGGGAGCCGAAATAAGGATTTTTGATGGCAGCATCGTCGCTAACCCAATATGCACCTTTATTATTGAAGGCCATTGGGCAAAATTCCCAGTATAACTTTTCGCCGCTATATTTCACTGTGCGGATCAGTGTCCATAACGCATCGGCAGTATTGGCAAATTCTTTCCTTTTATTTTCCAGGGAGGTTTCACCAGCCAGGGCAGTAGCAGAACCAACAATAGTTCCGGTATAAATTTTAGCAGTCTCCCTGATCATACCGGTGCTGTCGCCCTGGATCTGGTCCAGTTTCAGACTGTCAGATGCAGTAGCCAGTTTCAGTGCCGCTGCGGATGCTTTAGCTGTATCGCCTGCAAACAGTGCATCTTTTACGCCATAATAGGCTGTCAGCAGGTTGCGAAAAGAAGTATTAAACACATCGGTATTGGCGCCAATAGAAAGGGGCTGTTGTTTTTCTTCTTCAGTAGCAGGTTTGTCTTTGCCTTTACAACCCAACCAATATACCACGAAACCCGCTACCAATAGCAGTAAAATTGTTAAAACAGCCTTTTTCATATGCGTTCCAAATTTGGATAAAGATAGCAGTTAAATGTTTACGTAATGATTGTAGTATTTTTGCGCCGGAAAGGCTGAATATCGAACAAAAACGCTAAACGCGAATATAATTTCAGGAAATAATATTTGCCCCTGAATTCACGATTTAAGAAAAATTGATATAACTAAATACTTATGCTGGCTGGTTTTACGAATGTAACTTTTGAATTTGGTGCAAGAACTATTGTTCAGGATGCAACCTGGCACATTCAACCCAACGAACGTATCGGGTTGATCGGTTTTAACGGAACAGGAAAATCAACCCTGTTGAAAGTACTGGTGGGTGAATATTTACCCTCAGCAGGCACAGTAGAACGCAGTCGCGGTACCTCCATTGGTTACCTGCACCAGGATCTGCTGAGCTTTGATACCAATGATTCAATTCTGCAGGTGGCGCTCAGCGCTTTTGAACGTGTGCAGCAATTGGAAAAAGAAATTGAAGAGATTGGTAAAGAACTGGAAAAAACAGGCGCAGAAGACCTGTTGCACCAGTATACGGATAAACTGCATGAACTGGAAACCCTGGGTGGTTATAATATCCATCATAAAACAGAAGAGGTTTTGCAGGGTCTTGGTTTCAGCAATGCCGATCTGCAACGCCCTTACCGCGAATTCAGTGGTGGCTGGCGTATGCGTGTGTTGCTGGCCAAAATGATCTTGCAGCAACCCGATCTGCTGCTGCTGGACGAACCTACCAACCACCTGGATATGCCCTCTATTGAGTGGCTGGAAAAATACCTGACGCATTACCAGGGATCGGTAGTAATTGTAAGTCACGATAAATTTTTCCTGAACCGCATGGTAACCAAAATTGTAGAGCTGTACCAACGTCAGCTGCACATTTACAATGGGAACTATGAGTTTTACGAAACTGAAAAGGAACAACGTGTGGAGCTGATGCAACGTGCGTTTGAAAACCAGCAGGATTATATCCGCCAGCAGGAACGCTTTATTGAACGTTTCAAAGCCAAAGCATCAAAAGCTGCGGCTGCACAAAGTGCCATGAAACGGCTGGACAAACTGGACCGTCTGGAAGATGTGGTAATAGAACGTCCGGATCTGCGCATCAACTTCCGTATTGACAAAGTGCCCGGCAAGATATTATGCGAACTGAAACACATTACTAAAAAATTCGGCGACAATGTTATTGTTGACGATGCCGAAGCCGAAATAAACCGTGGCGATAAGATCGCATTGATTGGGGCCAACGGTAAAGGGAAAAGTACCCTGCTGCGTATTATTGCCGGCATTGAATCTTACAATGGCGATCGTCGCTGGGGGCATAATGTGGAAGAAAGCTTTTACGCCCAGCACCAGTTGGAATCACTCGACCTGAACAATACCGTGTTGGAAGAGATGAAAACAGCCGGTAGCCAAAAAACAGAACAGGAGTTACGTACGCTTTTAGGTTGTTTCCTGTTCAGCGGCGATGACAGTGATAAAAAGATCAAAGTATTAAGCGGTGGTGAAAAAGCGCGTGTTGCACTAGCTAAAACCATTGTTGGTAAAGGTAATTTCCTGATGCTGGATGAGCCTACCAACCATCTGGATATGCACTCTGTGGAATTGCTGGTAGAAGCATTAAAAAAATATGAAGGTAGCCTGATACTGGTTAGCCACGACCGCTATTTTGTAAGTAAGGTGGCCAATACCATCTGGGAAATTGACGAACAGAAGATCAAAGTATTTGCCGGTGGTTATGATGAGTGGTCTGAATGGAAAGAAAGAAAAAGGAAAGCGGAAGGCAAGAAGTCAGAAGGTGCAAGTCAGAAATCTGAAAAGGTAAAGCCTGAAGCTGAAAACACGAAGCCTGAAATACGAAGTACAAAGCCTGAAAATACAGCTGTACCTCAGACACCCGCCAATACACCCCAGCCCGCTGCGCCGGCGACACCACAGCCTATTAACAAAGAGCTGAAAAAGGAGTTGCAGAAACAGCAGCGTATTTTTCAACAACTGGAAGAAAAGATCGCACAGCTGAATAAACAAAAAACGGAACTGGAAGCTATGATGGCCTCCCCGGAAGTGTATGCAGACAAAAGCAAATTCCTGCAGGCTGAAACTGACTATAAAAAAGCCAGTACAGAACTCTCTCAGTTGAATGTGCAGTACGAACAGGTGTTTGAGAAGATCATGGAACTGGAAAATCAGTAATACGCAAATTAGCTAATGTGCAGATGTGCAAATGATGAGCAATGTAGTGGTTGAGAGATGTAGTGATTTATTCAAAAGTATTTGCGATCACTACATCTCAAAATCGCAATCCCGAGATACAGCATTCGCACATTGGCTAATTAATTTGCCTTTCCATAAGCTCCATAATACGCTGTTCCCAGCAATGCTGTAGTATCGTGTTTAATAATACTGATGAACGCGCTTTGCAGCAAAGCTTCCATCCTGTCGCACTCCAGGTAATGTTGCAAAAAACTTTTCTCCAGCAGTAAAGGAGCAATTTTAGGAGGAATGCCACCACCCAGGAACAAGCCACCCGTAGCTTTCATTTTCAGTACCAGGTTGGCAGATTCCTGTGCCAGGTAGCGCGTAAACAACTCCATGGTCTTAATGCAGACAGGCGCCTTTTTCAACAATGCAGCTTCGCTTATCACAGCTGAATCATCTTTGTTTGCCTTCAGCTCGTCAGTAAGCCAGGCGGGCTCTTCCATTTTCTGTACATCACGTACAAAATGATACAGGTCCATAATACCTGGACCAGCAATCAATCGCTCCCAGCTTACAATGCCATATTTTTTCTGTAAAAACCGATACAGTTCAATATCTTCTTCATTACGCGGGGCAAACTCACAGTGTCCGCCTTCGGTGGGGAAAGGATAAAAATAATTGCCATCCCAGTACAGGCCGGCCTCTCCCAGCCCGGTGCCAGGCGCAATGATAGCCATGTTGCCGGTACTGTCTTTTTTACCCGGATGAATGGTAATGAAATCATCCGGCTGCAACGCTGCCAGTCCGAATGCAAAAGCTTCCAGGTCGTTGATCAGCGAAACCTGTTTTACGCCTGTTTCATTTTTGATGGCTGTACTATCTATTTCCCAGGAAAGATTGGTAAAATTGACCTTTCCGTTCAATACAGGGCCTGCCACGCCCAGACAGATCGCGTCGGGTTGCAGGGAAGCATCCTGTTCAGTGAACAGCTTGTAAATATCCATAAAGGAAGCATGTTCACCTGAAGCATATTTAAAATCCCGGATGAGTGTAACGCCGATGCCGGTAGAACGATACAATGCCAGATGTGTTTTGGTACCGCCGATATCGCCAGCCAGAATGATCTTATCCTTACTGTCAGGAGTAGTAAGTCGTGGTAAAAAAAGCGGAATAGGCCAGCCTGAACGATGTATTGCCATATGCTACTGATTTTAATAGGGCCAATGAATGGTAAAAGTATCAACTTTATTGCTGATATGGAGATTTGAGATATTGGGATTGGCTCCAACACCATACACCGTATATCAGTTCGTTTATTCATATATCACAAAAATGCCGCCACCACAACATCAGCAATCCCTTAATATTTTGAGATGTGAGGATTTTGGAATTTATTGCAATGCCAACACTTTGTTCATCGCTAAACAGATTTGTATGCGCGTTATCGGTATCGTTTCATTGTTCGTATTCACTACTGCCACCTTGTTTGCCCAATCTAAAAAAACAACGGTGTATTATCCCAAACCCGGTGTATGGGAACACCGTAGTCCGCAGGCCATGAATATGGATTCTGTGTTGTTGCAACAGGCCATTCAATACGCCATTGAGCATGAAACCAAAGAACCGCGCGATCTGAAACAGGCGCATTATCAAAGTGCTTTTGGTCGTGAGCCCTTTGGCTTTCCTGTTGGTCCTATGAAAGAACGTGGGCCGGCAACAGGGCTCATTATCAAAAACGGGTATATCGTAGCAGAATGGGGCGAACCACAGCGATCTGATCTCACATTCAGCGTGGCCAAAAGTTTTCTTTCTTCTGTAGTAGGTATCGCATACGATCAGGGCATGATTGCCAATGTACAGGACAAAGTATATACCTATATGGCGCCGATCATTCCCTGGCAACCGGACAGACTGGCTACCAATAAAGCTGATCAGCTTAACCAGAAAGATGTGATTGACCTGTTTGATACGGAACACAATAAAAAGATATCCTGGGAACATCTGCTGCGCCAGACCAGCGACTGGGAAGGCACTTTATGGGGCAAACCTGACTGGGCCGATCGTCCGCAGGGTAATTCATCAGAATGGCTCACCCGCAAACGCAATGAACCTGGCGCCGTATACAAATACAACGATACGCGCGTGAATGTACTGGCACTGGCAGCACTCAACTTGTGGCGCAAACCATTACCGGTGGTTTTGAAAGAAAAAGTAATGGATCCCATCGGTGCTTCCAACCTCTGGCGCTGGACAGGTTATGAAAACTCCTGGGTGGTTATCGACGGACAACTGATGCAATCTGTGAGCGGTGGATCACACTGGGGCGGAGGGCTGTTCATCAATGCTTTTGACCAGGCACGTTTTGGCTACCTGACTTTACGCAATGGCAAATGGAATGACCAGCAAATACTTTCTGAAGCATGGCTGAAAATGGCCAGAACCCCCACCACCGCACAGCCTACGTATGGTTTTATGAACTATTTCCTCAATACCGATAAAAAATTGTATCCAAGTGCACCGGCCACAGCATTTGCACATGTGGGTGCAGGCAGTAACATTATCTACATAGACCAGGAACACGACCTGATCATTGTAACCCGCTGGATTGAGGCCAATGCGATGGATGGACTGATTGCTGCTGTGTTAAAAAGCCTTAGATAATGTGCAAATGAAGACATCCATTTAGAGACCTCTGATTTTGAGAGCTGGTGATTTCATTTGACATAACAAACCGTTGCTGTTTTATCAATCTCAAAATTCCGAAATCACAACATCAGCAATTTTATTTCCGGATGGTTATGGTCCAATCAGCGCCACTACGAACGTGGAACGAATCCGCAAAACTGCCCATATTCAAGGCTACCGAAAAATTCATCAGGCTGTTCATATAGCCCAGTGGTTTACCTTCGGCCACTTCGCCAAACGTATGTGCAAACGGCATGGTACCGGTGTATACCATATTGTTGCCATGACTGATGCTTACTGATAGTTGTTGACCAGCCTGTATGTGCAATTGCTTAAACAGGCTGTCGGGAATATTTGTCCAGATATTGCCGTACTGAATATCGAGAATGGGAATATTGCCACTGATACTATCGCCCTGCAGGGTTGCCTGCTGATAAGGAATACGAACCACAGAATCGGGCAATAAAGCGCCTACCTGTTCAAACGAAATGGCACCTGCCGCCAGCCTGGCACCGGTATAGGCATACACATCACGACCGTGAAAAGTATACGACTGTCCGGAATTTTGCCGACGGTTGACGCTTTCATCGATCTGCCGGATAGCATCAATACCCAGTGAACGGGCTACCAGTGTTAAGGTTCCATTGTCCGGCGTTACAAAATAATGTCCTGACTTCGACCGCATCACTACTGATCTGCGTTCTGTACCCACTCCGGGGTCTACCACCGACACAAATACGGTACCCGCGGGCCAGTAAGGAGCCGTTTGCTCTAAACGATAAGCCGCTTCCCAGATATTATAGGCAGGAATTTCGTGGGTGAGGTCATACAGTTTCAACCGGGCATCCACGCCGGTTGCCACGCCTTTCATGGCGCTCACCGCGCCGTCTTTCAACCCAAAATCAGTCTGAAATACCACTGCCGGCAACTGCTGAGCCGCCTGCCGACATGCGGCCAGCAAAACGATAAACAAAAAATAACAAATGCGTTTCATGGTATACAAGATACAATTTGGAATAATCCTCGCAAAGACGCAGAGACACAATCTGTATTTTGCCCGTGGCTTTGCATTGAGCCTGCCGAATGACTGGTCAGGCGGGCGTTTTGCACTACTTAAAACCTACAACATAAAACCTATAACTCTTCTTCAGCATTCTTCATAAAATTCCACGCTTCCCAACTTTTGTTGTATTTTTCGCTTCTAAAGCACTACTCCGTTGAAATTGCTCAAATCGTCGTTCTGGTTCCGCTCTATTTTCTATACCCTGTTGCAACGTTTTTCGCTGTTCTTTTTTGGTGCCGTTTCATTCGCCATACTTATCCGTGGCCTTGATCAGCATTATACCGTATGGGCATTGTACCTGACCACACTGACCCTGATGGAAACCATCAAACAGGGATTGTTACGCAACCCTACCATCAAGTTCCTGAACATGGCAGAATATGCTACCCGCAAAAACGAAGTACAATCATCGGCCATGTTGCTCAACATTGCATTTTCTATAGTGGCTATTGTGGTACTGGAAGTATTTGGCAGCAGTATTGCGCATTGGCTGAAATCACCCGAACTGACGCCGTTGTTATTATGGAGTTTTACTTTTGTGATCATATTGATCCCCTACAGCCATTGCGAAGTCATGCTACAGGCCAATTACCAGTTCTCTAAAATATTCTGGGCCTATTTTGTACGACAGGCATTGTTCTTTATAGGCATTGTGGTACTGTATTTTTTCAAACGCGATCAGTTTACGCCTATGAACATGCTGGTGCTACAGGTCATTTCACTAGCTGTGGGTGCCGTGATATTGTACATGACTACCCGCCCCTACCTGGTGAAGGGCATTCATTATGACCTGGCCACTGTTAAGCATATGTTCTATTTTGGCCGCTATATTTTTGGCACCAATCTTTTCTTCAATATTTCCCGCTCATTCGACCGGTATATGACCGCCAACATACTGGATGCCGTGCAGGGCAATAACTATGTAAAATATTATGATACGGTAGGGCGCATCAACAATATGATCGATGTACCATCACTGGCAGCGGCAGATGTATTGTTTCCTAAAAATGCAGAGGCGGCCGAAACCGATGGCATTGGCAAAGTGAAATATTATTTTGAACGGATGGTAGGCATTATCCTGGCGCTGATAGTACCTATTTCATTGTTCATCTTCATTTTTCCTGGTCTCATCATCCGCGTACTGGCAGGGCCTCAGAATGCGGGAGCAGTACCTATTCTGCAACTAACGATCTTGTTCAGCCTGGTGCGACCGCTTAGTTATCAATTTGGTTCCACCCTGGATGCTATCGGCAAACCACAGGTGAACTTTCGGGTAAACGTATTGTTTATGCTGTTCAACCTGGCACTGAACTATGTATTCCTGACCAGATTTGGTCCTATGGGAGCGGCCTATGCTACCGTGATCAATTACGTGGTGACCTTCGTGCTGATGATTGCCATTCTAAAAAAATACATCCAGGTAGAAACCATCAATATTTTCCGTTACATGGTGCAGACCTATAAAGATATATTCGGTGTGATAGGCAAAATGAAAGGAAAACTGTCGAGAGGATAAGTTACAAGGTTCCAATCCGGTATCCGGTATCCCGTAATCTGTATTTCCCCATGGACCTGAAATCTGCCATATTACAAGAACATTCCAAAACGCAGACCGATGCCATTGTACGATATATCGGCAATAACAAAGAACGATTTGCAGAGCTGATGCAATTATTCTTTGCCGGTGAATACCGCGTTACACAGCGTGCAGCATGGCCTATGAGCTATTGTGTGCGCGAACATCCGGAGCTGGTAAAACCGTATTTTAAAAAGCTGATACAACTGTTACAGACACCTGGTGTTCACAATGCAGTAGTGCGTAATATTCTGCGGTTGTTACAAGACATCAGCATTCCCAAAGCGTATCACGGGCCTTTAATGAATTACTGTTTTACGCTGATAGAAAAAAATGACGAGCCTGTAGCCAATAAAGCCTTTTCATTGACCATACTGGACCATCTCAGTAAACAATATCCAGACATCCGGCAAGAGCTGCAGCTTATTATCCGCGAACGCTGGGATTATGAAACGCCGGCGTTCAGAAGCAGGGGTAAGAAAATACTCTGATGTGCGGACAGACCAATTTGTAGATGTGCAAAGCCACTAACCCGTTCCAAATATCTCCAACAAAAAAGGCATGGACATACCATACCCTTTTTATGCATCGCTACCAATGCCATCAATAAGCATCATGACCAGTCATTACTGACTGAGCATTGCTTTGGGGGAATTGCTACTAATTGAATGTTGTAAACCTTACGGCGAAAAGTCGTTATACTATCAGAATCAGTGTAGTCAGGAGAAAACGGAAACTTTCATCGGATAAGCAGTAGGCAGCGTTAAAAGGTCGGGTAACAAAGGGGTATTGAGTAAATATACGCAATAATAAACTATTCAGATTCACCGGGCAATAGTCTGCACAAAAATCATATCCCTGCTACCGACTCCTGTCTGGCAATCTGTAAGAAGTACGGTGTATGATGACATACACCGTACTTACACAAACAACTTATTAAAACCGGGAGTAGCAACAAGCTAAAAGGGAAAGGCGTGCCGATTGACTCCTCCTATTATATGAACAGCTACAGAAACTATTCTGACTATCATAACAACAGTATTCACCGGAAAACTTAACCCGGCTCAATCAGATACTGAATACCACGCCTGTATTTAATAAAACAGGCTGCAGATTTATTGTCCCACCACGTTCAGCAGGACTAGCTCTATCATTAGAGACACTGTTTGTTGTTGAATAAGGAAAATAAAACCATTACATTGAGAGCCAATCATTTCAAACGAAAGGAGAAATCCGGGCAATAGGCTTTGAGACAATAAAAAAGCACGATGTAACTGGCAAACATCGTGCAGATTAGCGTCAGATGGGAAAGGAAAAGACATCTCACTTACTACTAAATAAAACAAACGACGCGCGGTTTTCTACCAAAAGAATCTGATATTTTTTACTTTTTTATTTTCTCGTTTATATAACACAATAATAATCAGGCATTGAGAATACCCTGTAGATAATAAAAAGCCCAATGGCACTGGCAAAACCATCAGGCGGAGAGCAAAACATTGAGTCGCGATGAATCTATTCTGGGAGGAAAAGCTTTGATGCTTTGTATGCTCTATAAAATAAATAAAACAGGTAAGACCTGAATTGTACCAAAAGAATTCAAAAAAATTTTCAACGTTATGTACTTTGACCGGCTATTCGCCTTTTCCCAGGTTAAAGATCACGCCAAACCGGAGACTGTTACTGACCGGATTACGGGTTACACCATTACCTGTAGACGCAAAATAGGCGATATTCAGTGCACATACCTTATACTGTAAACCAATGCCCACGGTAAGTCCATTACGGTTACCATTATTCTTCTGTTCCAACAGGTATCCTGCACGGGCACTAAACTGGTTGTTGAATGTATATTCCAACCCAAATGAATAACGATACATTTTGTTACTAAAAGCCTTACCATAGCTGCTTAAAACACTGGTATTGTGATAATCTGCAATACTATCGCCCGGTTGCATGGCAGGCACCAACAGTTTGTTAATATCTACTGCAGCGGTGATCCTGTGCTGTTCAGCAGGTATCCAGGTATAAGCAGCACCGGCACCCAGATTGGCAGGTAAAAATTCTTTGGCTGCAACATTGTCGATATAGCTGATCTTAGTGCCAAGATTGGAAGCTACCACACCGGCAGTAAAGCCTTCTCCCTTTGCGTTGGCACCATTATAAAACATAGAGATATCTGCTGCTATCGCCTTTCCTGGTTTATAACTTACTGAACCTACCTTGCCGGTAGCCAGCGAAGAACGGATATAGCGCAGGGCTATGCCCAATGATAATTTATCACTCAATGCACGGGCGTAGCCCAGATCCAGCAACAGATCATTGGGATGACTGGTTTGCAATAACGTACCGCTATTATCACGTAACTCAAAGTTGCCGAGATTGAAGTACCGTACTGAAGCAGAAACAGCCTGTCCTTCTCCAATAGTAGTATAACCAGCCAGGCTAGCCAGATACATACCCGGTGCCACATCACGCAGCCAGGGGATGTAATTAACCCCGATTCCGCCACCGTTGGTTGCAAAAGCTGTTTTAGCCCGATTTACGAATACACTGTTTACATCGGCACTGATGGCAATCCCTGCCTCTCCCATGCCACCTGCACGTGTATCGACGGGGACTTGCAAAGAAGGGACAGCAGTAGTGATCACCTGGGTCTGTTCAAAAGTTTGCGCTGCCGCTGTATTGTACAGTAACACGGCTATAAAACATACGTACACCTGTTTCATACAGGAAATTTTAATGAAGCGGAATTATTGTGTTTTGGCAATGAGTGGCCCAGGATTCATACCATATTGGATTAAACTCTTTCGTCCTATCCCTGATGCAGTATGTTGCATCTCATAACAGGTGTAAAACAATATACGTTGCCGTATAATAGTATTAATTATTGGATTTGATGATATTGGCAACAACACTGATCTGTGGCCCTTTCACTTTAATGATATAAGGACCAGCAGCCAGATTGCCTACAGGTAGCATAAGACTGTTATATCCTACAGCCAGGTTCAGTTCTTTACTGAACAGGTTGTGCCCAGATAGATCCACCATTTGCAATACAGCTTTCTGAGCCGCTGCTGCATACACACGCACCTGGCAGCTAGAGGTACTGGTAAAAAAGGCAGAGATCTGTGAGCCGCTTACCGACACAGCGGTAATAGACAGGGTTCCTTGCTGGTAACTGATATCGTAATTATTGCTACTGGCACCGGCTGGTTGTAAAGTATAACTACCTACCGGCACCAGGGAAGAAGTAATAGTAGTACTAATGACCGGCTTGTTTTGCAGTTTGTTTTCCGTCTCACCATATACTAAACCAGTGTACGTCACCGTGAAAGCCGCAATCGGATATCCCTGGATCACAGACTGATCATTCGCTTTGATTGTTAAGGGTGCTTTATTGACAGTAAGCGTTTTATTGACCGCAGTGGCTGCATTGTAATTGTTATCACCAGCCTGCGAGGCTGTGATGGTAGTCATACCGGCTCCCACAATATGCACTGCTCCGTTGTTGATGGTTGCAACTGCCGGATTACTGCTGGTATACGTAACTATAAGCCCTGAAGAAACTGTAGCGGGGCTGAAATCAGTTGCACCATAGGTTTTGGTAATATCGTTCAATGTAAGTGCCTGGTTAGCTTTGTTCACAGTAAGTGTGACAGCTACATCCGGAGCAGCAGAAAAATCAATATTACCCGGCTGACTGGCCGTAATAGTAGCAGTACCGGCACCGACAATATGTATTTGATTATTAACAATAGTAGCCACAGAAGTATTACTGCTGCCATAGCTCACCGGCAAACCCGAACTGGCAGTAGCTCCCGGGTCAAAATCGGTATCCCCGTAGGTTTTATTCATATTCCCGAAGGTAATGGTCTGGGTTTGTGCAGCCACCGTCATGATACCATTCACATAACTGATAGTATAATTGGCAGCGACCGCCCCACCAACAGATATAGGATAGCTGCCAGGGGGGCTACTACTGGTAGCAGTAGTAGTAACAGTGGCAGGGGTGCTTAGCACCGCAGCTGTTTCGCTGTATACAAGTCCTGTATAGGTAAGTGTGAGGGTAGGCACCGGTTGGCCGGTTAGCATGTTCAAATCATTTGCTTTGATCTGTAAAGCTGCTTTATTAACAGTAAGCGTTTGCTGCACATTAGCTGCAGCCTGGTAAGCCGCATTACCAGCCTGGCTGGCTGTAATCGTAGTAGTGCCGGCACCCGTAATATGTATTTGATTATTAACAATAGTAGCCACAGAAGTATTACTGCTGCTATAGCTCACAGACAGCCCTGAACTAGTAGTGGCACCAGGTGCAAAATCTGCTACACCATAGGTAACTGGTGCAAATGCATTGAAAGTAATAGATTGAGGCTGGGCCGGTAAAGACCAGAGAATCTTTACATTAGGGACCACTTTAGAAGAAGAGGATGTTCCGTCCAAAGACGCCGGAGGAACTCCAGTAGTGCTAAAGGCACCTATTGCTTTAGGAGATGCCCCGGAAGTGCCTCTCCATCCTACCTGCCCGGTTGAAGAGCCTGCACCAGAATAAGCTGCTTCAGTAGCAATCTCCAGACTGTTGCCGGTGTACGTGAAGGGAGCAATATCCCATTCCTGCCAGGTTCCCGATACGCCAACCACATTAAAATTGTTATTCACGTATACCTGTGTATGGTAAGTCATCAGGTCAGTCCATAACATACCTGTTGTCAGTGAAGTATTGGCACTGTTAGCCATATACATGGCAAAATATACCGGCGTAACAAATACCCCTGTAGTCCGGCATTCAAATTGAATCCCTGTAATGACTGCACCCGAGGGGATACCTGCTCCAGTCATATCAGCTTGCGTAATAATAAAACAACCCCGTTGATTTGTATTGGTAGAAGTAGAACCGGAACGTGATATAGGAGAATAGGACAATAAAGAAGACGTTCCGCTTCCAACCTGCGTAATTGTTTGTGCAACAATTGTATCGCCCCAAAAAACAGTTAACAATATTGCAAGAATAAAAAAAAGATAATTTTTGTTTGTCTTCTTCATGCCTGAAAAGGTATTAGGAGCAAATACACATCTGTTTTGGTATAGTTATAAACATCTGTTAGCTGTCTTATAAAAACACCTGATTGAATAATAAAGACTAAAGAGCCCTATTTTTTTTATTAGATAATAATAAAAGAATATTCAGAAAAAGTATGCAAATCCATTTTTGCAATTAGTCTATCTTAACATTTATTTGTTTTTATCCCCCAATGCCTGTACAACAGCCTGTACTACCATACCGTTGAATAATAGCTCACCGTTATAGGCCACCAGTTTACCATCTTTGCCCAACAGTAACAATTGTGGTACACTGTCAAAACCATACTTACTCCAGATACCGGCCCAGTACCCCTTGCGTTTCTCTGTCGCTTCTTTGTTCCGATCACCAATGATCACTACCGGCCAGCCAGCACCTATCTTCTCATGTACCTGCAATACCTTTTCCTTATCCGTCTGGGGGTTGATATTGACAGAGATCACCTCAAATCCTTGCGACTGATATTTTTCATACACCTTCCTGATCTCAGGCATTTTGGCAATACAGGTAGAACACCAGGTAGCCCAAAAATCCAGTAAGACCACCTTGCCACGGAATTGTGATAAATCTATTTCACGGCCATCTGTAGCCATGGCTTTAAAGGTAAACAGTTCTCTTTGCAACTTTAATAACGACAACTTTTGTTCTGCTGCTGACACGATCCGTGGATACGCCGCACCTGACACACGTAGCCGCTCACAAAAAACTTCCAGGTCTTTAAGTGTTAAATCAAAATATTGCTGATATTGGAAGACAAATACAATATTTGTTGTAATGGCATCTGCAGGATTACCATGTAAACTTGCTTCATTCAGATGCTCATAATAATAAGGGGCTGCTATCAGTATCAGTCGCTCCACTTCTCCGAGGTCTAGCTTTTTGCCCTCCCGGATATCAGGATGTAATTGTTGATTTATATAAGCTTTTATTTCGTTTATCTGTAACTGGTTTTTGTCTTGTGCCGACACTATTGGCGACGTTAAAAATTCTTGTCTAAGCTTACTATACTGTAATTCATGTGTGTGCCATGCTGTAATATCAACCTTAGTTTTATTATCCCTGTCTTCTGCAAGGTATCTGGCAGCCTCTGGTTTATTTAAATAATGCCATACCCCGTTAGCGCTTGCGCTTAATAACCATTGATATCGCCTGGTATCATTGGGATAACTGTTCCAGAACACTACTCCCTCTGACCAGTTGCGAGGGTAAAAATCGATCTTGTACAACATCTCATCCACCCGTCCCGCTAAAAATGCCTCTTTCCTATCCTGCTCTGTAGGATTTTTTATTCCGGCCAATCGTAAGGCCACAGTATTGGGCGATATCAGGTTATCCATGAACAAACGCCCCCAGGCACGGTCCGCCGCTGTGGAATCTCCCGGGGCTATGTAAGTTCCCCGTTTGCGCTCCCCTTCTTCTTTTGCCTTCCGGTTAATTTCCAACATCTGTTGCTGCTGCCGTAAAAAAGCATTCCGGGATGCTGTATCTATCTGTGGCTGAGCCATTAATACTGCCCCCGATATTACCAGGGCCATGCTTAATAACAATAACCCCCT
>LGYU01000021.1 GCA_001302245.1 Chitinophagaceae bacterium PMP191F | reverse complement strand
TCGCAATATTGCGATTAATAAAGGCAAAAAAAATGCTAACAGCATTCATCCCTGTTAACATAATTCACAAAGAAAGTATCAAAAGCAGCGCGGTACTGGTTCCATATCTTTACATCAATACAATAGCAAACACTGGTGCCCTCAATATTCCCTTTGATAAGACCCGCATTCTTCAATTCTTTCAGATGCTGACTGATGGTTGACTGTGCCAACCCCAGTTCATTCACCAGGTCGCCACAGATACAGGCCTCTGCCTTTAGCAGGTATTGTATAATGGCGATACGCGCAGGATGCGCCAGTGCCTTCATCATGTTTGCCAGCTTATTCTGCTTATCGGTAAATATTTCAGATTTTGTAAGTCCCATACCAATCGCAATATTACGATTAATAGATTTAGAAACAAATATTATTTCCTGCCCTCTGATCTACTACAGGCAAAAGGATGACGCCCGCAGGTTTTCACACCCTATTAACCAAAATATTGATACACGGTAGCATTTACCCGCTATTAAGCTATACATTTGAAATATGGTCGGCACCGGAAAAGTAAGAGTTCTACTGATTACTTTGCTGGGGGTATTATTACTAATAAAACCCAGCCTGGGCATGGCATTGTCCGACGTTCGCCTGGACGACGAGGACAGTTTCAGGAATATTCAAAAACTGTTTAAAAAAAGAAAACAGGATCTTGACGAATATGCTGAACTAACAGCCAGGTACGGGACCATTACACAGGCAAAGAAAACACCTCCTGTTCGCACTACTTCTTTCAACACTACCGCAATACATACTGTTGCAGATTTTCATTACACCAGTATCCCCCTCTACATCACACCACACCGGAAGGTATACCTGTTGTCCGGAAAGCTATCTATCTGATACCATTATCATTTTCATGCTACTTACACATGCAGCAGTAATACCTGTTGCATAACGTTATTTTTCCCACACTATTCATAATGATATATGCGTCGTTTCAAACAAACCTGTGCAGGTATGTGCTGGCTTTGTATGATGGCATTGCGTGTTCATGCACAGGAACATGCGTCTACCGTCAGCCTGCAAGCCCTGCTTCAACAGGTAAATGCAACAGCCCCTTCCATTGTTTCTGACTCTGCTGCAGTAAATGTAAAACAGGCCCAGTTGGAAGCCACCCGCTACAACTGGCTGCCTTCATTAAAGTTCAATTACCAGGCCAATGTTGGTACCAACAATAATCTGCCCGGTGGCTATTTCTCGTATGGTATTGTTCCTTCCAATTCAAAAGTACGTGCAGAGGGAAATTCAAGCGCCATTCTTACAGATGTGGGCATTGCTTCCTTTGACTGGGAAGTGTACAACTTTGGCGCCTACAGTGCGCAGCAGAAAGTGGCTGCATCTGATGTACAGGTAGAACAATCAAGAATGGAAGGTGCCCGTTACCAGCTCCAGGCCTTTACTATTGACAATTACCTGCAACTGGTACGTTTACAGGATCTGTTATCCATACAATCACAGAATATACTGCGCAATACTGAGATCAAACGCACTATCCGTTCGCTGGCTGCCAATGGTGTTAAAGCCGGTGTGGATACCAGCATTGCAGAAGCGGAACTATCCAAAGCACGGCTGACCTATATAGAACTGGCCAACCAGTTGCGCCAGGCACAACTGCAGCTTTCGTACATCAGTAATATTCCGCCAGAACAGATCATTCCCGATACTACCATGGAGCAGGCATTGTTGCAACATTACACCAGTGCCGTTTCGGAAACAGCCGATACCGCCAATCATCCGCTGATGCTGTATTACCGGCAATTGTACCGGAACAGCCTTGATAAGGAAACGCTGGTTAAAAAAAGTTACCTGCCAAAGGTTTCATTACAGGCAGCAGCCTGGGGACGTGGTTCCAGCGTTAGCGCCACTGATGAGTTCCGGAGCCTGCCGTCAGGAATAGGTTTTGAACGCGCCAATTACCTGGTAGGTGTGGGCATTACCTACAACCTGTTTGATCTGAAAAAGAAACAACTGCAACTCCATGTACAAAAGGCCAATACACGGTATGCACAACAGAAACTGTCAGAACAGCATCAACTGCTTACGGTCAATACCTCGCAGGCTGAGGCTGAATTAAGTACTGCGCTGGAAAGGCTGGATGAAATTCCTCACCAGTTGGCAGCAGCACAGGCCGCTTACCGGCAAAAATTATCACTGTACAAAAACGGGCTTACAGACATTGTTGAACTGAATGCTGCACTGAGTATACTGTACCGCGCAGAAACAGATTTCACCAATGCCAAATACATTTTCTGCAAAGCACTGTTCCAGAAAGCTATTACAGAAAATAAAGTAACTCCTCTTCTGAACCTATTAAAATGATCTGGCTATGTCGTTGGTTACAACTGCACTGAAAAAGCCCATTGCAACTGTGGTGATTACATTGAGCATATTGCTGTTTTCAGTCCTTACCATTATAAAGATCCCCATTGATATTTTTCCCCAGTTGAACCTGCCTACCATTTATGTTATTGAATCGTATGGAGGTATGTCGGCACAACAGATGGAAGGTTTCTTTTCCACCCGTTTGCAGGACCAGTTCCTGTATGTGAACGGGATCAAAAATATCAGTGCCAAAAATATACAGGGTTTAACCATCCTGAAACTCAGTTTTTACGAAAAGACCAATATGGCCGAAGCATCGGCACAGGTAGCATTGCAGGTGAACAGGGCTATGAAATTCTTTCCACCCGGTGCTTTACCGCCACAGGTAATTCGTTTTGATGCATCTTCGTTGCCGGTAGGTCAGTTGGTAATTGCCGGAGAAAAAAGAACGCTGAAAGAAATCTATGATCTGGCAGCTACACGTGTACGGCCAATGTTTGCCACAGTACCGGGACTCTCCGCTCCCCCGCCCTTTGGTGCCAACTCACGCGCTATTACCGTAAATATAGACCCCAATAAACTACGCAGTTATAATCTTACCGCCGATGAAGTAGTGGCCGCGCTGGCAAAGTTCAATGTAATGGCTCCATCGGGCAACCTGCGGCTGGACAATACCATGTATCTTACTACCATCAATACACTGGTAAAACAGGTGGATGAATTCGGCGACATTCCCGTGATCACTAAAAACGGTGTGCCGGTACTGGTAAAAGATGTGGCAAGAGTGGCCGATGCTACAGACATTACAGTGGATTATGCACTGATCAACGGTAAAAGATCCGTGTATATACCGGTAGTAAAAACAGCCGATGCTTCTACCTGGGAAGTAGTACAGAACCTTAAAAAGAAAATACCGGAAATACAAAGCCTGTTGCCTGATGACGTAACAGTTTCCTACGAGTTTGATCAGTCTGTGTTTGTGGTCAATGCCGTAAAAAGCCTGGTAACAGAAGGTGCACTGGGTGCATTGCTGACAGGCTTAATGGTATTGCTGTTCCTGCGTGATCTGCGTAGCAGTCTTATTGTAGTGATCACCATCCCCGTGTCAATCCTGATCGGTGTATTACTGCTGAGTATGTTTGGACAAACCATCAATATCATGACACTGAGTGGTCTGGCCCTTGCCATTGGTATCCTGGTAGACCAGGCAACAGTAACCATTGAAAACATACACCAGCACCTGGAAATGGGAAAGGACAAACGACAGGCCGTACTGGATGCCTGCGAAGAGATTGCATTTCCCTTGTTGCTGATCCTGTTATGTATCCTGGCTGTATTTGCACCTTCTTTCCTGATGACCGGCGTTCCGAAAGCCATGTTCCTGCCGCTTTCATTATCCATCGGTCTTACCATGATCGTATCGTACATCGCAGCACAAACACTGGTCCCCATCCTTTCCAACTGGATGATCAAGGCCGAACGATACCAGCATTATCATCATGGAGGCATTCATGCACACGCAGGTGAAGCACTGAATGATGCTGAAAAAGAACAGGTGACAGCGCACCTGGATGCAGAAAAATCAGCACCGGAAAAAAACGATCTGTTTGAGCGGATAAAACTGCGCTATATGAAAATATTGCAGCAACGCATGCCCCGCAAAAAACTGATGGTGATCTCTTACCTGGTGATTGTTTTTGCGCTGGTGGCCGCTGGGTTTGCCATTATCGGTAAAGACATGATGCCCAAAACCAATAACGGCCAGTTCCAGTTACGCATCAAAGAACCTGATGGCACCAGGCTGGAACGTACCGAGGAGAAGTTGCGGAAAGTATTGCAGATCATCGACACTACCGTCAATCACCATGTAGCTATCAGTTCTGCCTATGTAGGTTTAATACCAAGCAGCTATGGTTCCAGCAACCTGTACATTTTCAATACCGGTACACATGAAGCTGTATTGCAGGTAAACCTGGATGAAGACTACAAAGTAAATATGGATGAACTGAAAGATGCATTGCGCAACAATATCAGGTATACATTGCCTGAACTGCGGTTAAGCTTTGAACCTATTGACATGACAGAAAAGATCATGAGCCAGGGCGCCTCTACACCTATCGAAATACGTGTGGCAGGAAAAGACATGAAGCAGATTGAAACCTTTGCCAACGCAGTAACAGACTCGTTAAAAAAAATACCTTATCTGCGTGATGTACAGATTGCACAACCATTAAAATTCCCGGTAGTGTCCATTACCATCGACAGGTTGAAAGCAGCTCAGTTGGGATTGAATGTACAGGACATTGCACGTTCAGTAACAGCCAGTACATCTTCCAGTCGCTTTACAGAAAAAAATCAGTGGCTGGATGAAGACAAAGCCTACACCTACCAGATCCAGGTGCAGATACCGGAATACGTAATGAACACTATGGATGAACTGAAAGAGATCCCATTGGTAAAAGGTCAGAACAGCCCTGTACTGGGAGATATCGCTTCATTCACTACTGACTATGTACCGGGTGAATACGACCGTTCAGGGCCACGGCGTTTTTTAACCGTCAGTGCCAATATTTATAAAAAAGACCTGGGCACAGCCACAGCCGCAGTGCAGCAGGCATTAAGATCGGTAGGCACGCCACCCAAAGGGTTGGTAACAGAAATAAGAGGCATGTCGAACCTGCTGGAAGAAACCTTATCAGGTTTACAAAGCGGCCTGTTGTTTGCCATCCTGGTGATCTTCCTGTTGCTGGCAGCCAATTATCAGTCGTTCAGGTTATCATTAACGGTGTTGTCAACGGTACCTGCTGTTATTGCAGGTTCACTCGCTGCATTATTGCTTACCGGTTCCACCCTAAACCTGCAATCGTACATGGGTATGATCATGTCTACAGGTGTATCAGTAGCCAATGCCATCCTGATCGTGACCAATGCAGAAAAACTGCGACTGGCTTATGCAGATGCTACCCAGGCAGCCATTACCAGCGCATCCATCCGTTTGCGTCCTATCTTAATGACCAGTCTTGCTATGATAGCAGGTATGATACCTATGGCATCAGGCATGGGTGAGGCAGGTGAACAATCGGCCCCACTGGGACGTGCTGTCATCGGCGGGCTTGCGGCTTCTACCCTTGCTGCATTGTTTGTATTACCACAGGTTTTTGCATGGGTACAAAAAAGTTCAGGCTACAAGTCGCCCTCACTAATGCCACAAAACAATCATTCTGACAACGCTTAAAAGATAATATCATGAAATATAACAGCATATTATTATTGTTCATTGTGCTTTCGTTTGCTGCCTGTACCGAACGACAGAAACCGGTGGATATGACCGGTAAAAGTACTTCAACCAAAACCACCAGTAAGTATGAAATTGGCCAGGTAGTGGAAAAACCACTTTCAGGATATGTAAAACTGCCGGGACAACTGCGGCCGTTTGAAGAAGTGAATATCTATGCCAGGGTAAATGGCTTTGTACAACAGGTGCCGGTAGACAGGGGCAGCATTATCCGTAAAGGACAGGTATTACTGACACTGGAGGCACCGGAAATTGAATCGCAGGCGCAGGCAGCTATGTCAAAATATATGCAGGCACAGGAAAATGCAGTAGCCAGCAAAGAAAAATACGGTCGTTTAAAAGAAGCGGCCAAAGAAGAAGGCGCTGTTGCTCCGCTTGATCTTGACAATGCTTTGTCGCGCATGAAAGCCGATGAAGCCATGGTGATGTCTGAAAAATCGAATGTGGCTTCTATCAATAATATCAAAAGCTACCTGACAGTAACCGCTCCGTTTGATGGTATTATTACACAGCGTAATGTATCGGCTGGCGCATTGGTAGGCCCTGGCAGCAAAGCCAATGACCAGCCATTGCTGGTATTGCAATACCTGCAGAAACTGAGGCTGGAAGTATTTATTCCCGAAGTATATGTAGACAAGGTTGACCTGAAAAGCCCGGTGCATTTTACTTTTAACTCAATACCCGGTAAAGAAAACAAAGCAATGATCAGTCGCTCGGCCAATGCATTGAGCAGTCTGCGTTCGGAAGCCATTGAAATTGATGTGAACAATACAACACAACAGTTAAAACCCGGTATGTATGCTGAAGTAAAGATCCCGTTGTTGTCCAATGCCAGTTCATTGCTGGTGCCCAATAGCGCAATTGTACGATCAACAGAAAGACAGTATGTGATCGTTGTAAAAGATGGTAATGCGGTGATCACTGACATTAAAGAAGGGTTAAGCGCCAATAATTTTACAGAGATATTTGGCAATGTACACGCGGACGATGAAATTGTACTGCACGCTACCGATGAGATCAAGGAAGGCACCAAAATAAAATAGCTTCTGTATCCGCAAAGACGGCCTCCTTATCAAAGGAGGCCGTGTCTTTTTCATAATACGGTTGCTGGGTGAAAAAAATTATCTTTGGCACAATCCCCATACCATGATCTATCAGCAATATTTACCATCACCGGCACTGGCGAAATACATTCGCTGTTACTGGAGCCTGGAAAGTACCGGAGTATCTACTGCTGCTTCAAAGGACAGGATCTTTCCGGACGGTTGCATGGAACTGGTTTTTCATTATGGCGACCTGTATAAAAAATATCATACAGAAGATACAGCCGGTGTGCAGCCCCGCAGCTTTATACATGGCCAGCTCACTTCTTTTATGGACATCGAGGCAACCGGTAGAACCGGCATCTTCAGTGTACGTTTTCATCCCGGCGGACTGGCGCCTTTTACAGCATTCAGCCTGGAAGAAGTGACGGATATATATACCAGTGTCCGCAATTACTGGGGTGCTGCCGGAGAAATACTGGAAGACAACATACTCAATGCTTCTACGCACAACGAGCGCATAGCCATACTGGAAACTTTTTTGCTCAAAAAACTGGTCGGTATGCCATCGTATCATCCGGCCATTGAATATTGTGTGCACCATATTGCACGGCATCATGGTAATGTAAATATTGATCAGTTGGCTGCCACATGCAATATCGGCCGGCGGCACCTGGAACGGCAGTTTATTGCCGGTGTTGGCTTGAGCCCTAAATTACTGGCACGCATTACCCGTTTTCAACATGTACTGCATCTGATCAGCACCGGTACATACCGCAACCTGACAGGCATTGCACACGAAAGCGGCTTTTACGACCAGGCACATTTTATCAGGGATTTCCGGGCATTTACCGGTTTCAATCCCAGACAATATTTTTCAGACAACTGGCAACTGGCCAGGTACCTCAGCGGTGAAATATAGAAGTCGCATTTTTACAATTCCTGAAATGGCATTTGCTGCAATTTTGCCATCAAACGATAAATACACAATTTATGAGATACAGCACAGCAGGCATTGCATCAGCAGCTATCATTACGGCAATAATAGGATTAACAGCTATGCGTCCGTCTATCAACATTGAAAAAGCTGCATGGCTGCTGGGAAACTGGCAGAACAAAACATCCCGCGGTACCCTTACTGAATCATGGCAAAAAAAAGATGATTCTACTTACACCGGCAAAAGTGCATTTGTAAGAGGAACAGACACACTTTCTTCCGAAACACTTACACTGGAAGAACGAAAAGGCCGTTTGTATTACATTCCTGTTGTAAAGAACCAGAACAATGGTCAACCTGTAACCTTTACACTCACTTCAGCATCTGCCAACCAACTGGTATTTGAAAACCCGGCACACGATTTCCCGCAAAAAATCACCTACACACTTATTACCAACGATTCACTGGTAGCAGTGATATCAGGTGTCCGCAACGGACAGGAACGTGCACAACAATTCCCCATGGGAAGAGTAGCAGAGAAATAACAAACTTATTTTCACATACTCATTGCAGTATACAATGCAGGCAAAAACACAAATGGTTCTTGTCTGCATTGTTATTTTATAAAGCTACTGTTCATAAAAGGTTAATAACCCGATTTCATTTATTAAAAGAATTTCCCTATCTTAAAGTATTGTAATTCAAATCCCTCGTACATACCTCTGCATGGTTTGGTTATATCCGCAAAACCAACGGGAACCTGCAGAGACGTTAAGGCTATAGCTGGTTTAGCATCATTTTCTGTATTGTCACGATACCTGCTGGCAGGTATCTATGTTGTCATTACCATACTGTTCTGGAACAAATGGCAGATACGATTGCCTGCAATTAAGTCTGCAGAAATTAACGCTTATGGTGAAAACCTTCATAACCTCAATCATGTACGTATGCATTGTTGTTACTTCTGTTGTGGCACAACAGAAAGACCTCACCTCCCTGATGAATGCCGATACCATTACCAATTTTTCTGCATTCCAGCGGTCATTAAGTTTTGCAGGTGTTCTGCAGACCCGTTATGTAACTTCTCTTTCAAAGGACGTGGATGTAAACGGTAAACATTTTGACCCCTCAGCTACTAAAGGAGTTACCAATACCTTCCTGGTAAAACGTGCACGTTTTATGGTCAAAGCCAATATCAACGACCATTTTTCTGCGAATATACTGGTCAACTTTGCCGATTTCAACAGTGATCCCACCAATAAAGTATTAGAAAACGCTTACATCAAATACTCGCTCAACAAACACTTTAATGTAATGGCCGGGCAGTTCCGCCCCTTCTTTGGTATTGAAGATGCACTGGCAGTAGACATCATTCGTACCCTGGATTTTTCCAACCAGTACTATGCATTTGGTAAAAACGGCTGGCAGAGTTTCCAGATAGGGTTGTCTGTATTGGGTGATGTGACCAACAATGGAAAGCTCAGGTATTTTGCAGGAGCCTACAACGGCAATAACAAAACACAACCATCAGACGATAACAATACCAAAAACTTTTATGGCAGGCTGGAAGCGGATATAATAGCAAAAGATTTCACCATTGCTGTCAATGGCGGCACCGGCAGCCTGGGTGCCAGCGCTACCGGCAATGCGTGGGGTGCAGATGCAACCGCCAAAATAGACCTCTCTGCCAAATGGCACATCCTGCTAATGGCTGAATATAAGTCCGGTACCAACTTCATAGCTTACAACAGCAGTACACTTACACCCAAACCCGGTATTGGTCAGTTCAGAATGCAGGGCTTTTATATTTTTCCTACACTACGGTATGAATACAAAAGACCCCGTGTGCGGGCCATTGAATTCTCATCACGGTATGAATACTTTGATGAAAATTACAAACTGAACAGTAATATACGGCAAACACTGATACCCAACATATCGCTCATTTTTGCAGATAATTTTTATGCGGCTTTACAGGTAGGCGTAGCAATAGACCTGTACAGAAAAGATGTACCGCTTACAACGGCTTATACCAATAAACTGGCCTATGCACAATTGCAAATAAGATTATAAATAAAACACCCTTTCCTGTCTATGAAAGAAATAAGACCCAAAGCACTGCTGGTTACCGTGATCATTGGCATCGTTATCTGGTTTCTGCCGGTACCCGAAGGTGTTAAACCCAATGCATGGCACTTACTAGCCATCTTCCTGGCCACCATCTCTGGTATTATTTTAAAAGCAGCCGCAATGGGTACTATGGCGATGCTGGGTATTACCATGTGTGCTGCCACACAGGTACTGGCACCGGGTGATCCTGCATTATCCATTGCACATGCACTCAGCGGCTTTGGCAATTCAACCATCTGGCTGATAGGACTTGCATTTTTCATTGCAAGGGGATTTATTAAAACAGGATTGGGTACACGACTGGCCTATAACTTCATCAGGATATTTGGCAAGGGGCCTTTAGGACTGGCTTATGGATTAAATACCGCCGACTTGATCCTGGCACCCGCCATTCCCAGTAATACCGCAAGGGCCGGAGGTGTTATTTATCCCATCATGAAATCCATTGCAGTAAATATGGGTTCTTCCCCTGAAGATGCTGCCACACACCGTAAAATAGGTGCCTTCCTTACGCTAAGCAGCTATAATGCAAACATGATCACCTCTGTGATGTTCCTGACTGCTACCGCCAGTAATCCTATGGCACAGAAGTTTGCCAGAGACCTTGGCATTACCATCACCTGGGGTAGCTGGGCCATGGCTGCTTTGTTACCAGGGCTGGTGTGTTTCTTATTGCTTCCATTGTATTTGTACAAATTCTTTCCTCCGCAATTAAAAAGCACCAAAGAAGCTCCGGCAATGGCTGTACAGAAATTAAAAGAAATGGGACCGGTAACCATACAGGAATGGCTGATGGTAGCCACCTTTATTATATTGCTGGTATTATGGATATTTGGAAACCTGTTTGCTGTTGATGCCACAACCGGCGCATTGATCGGCCTGTGTATTTTGTTACTGAGTGGTGTACTGACATGGGAAGATGTAAAGGCAGAAAAAGGCGCATGGGATACCATTGTATGGTTTTCATCGCTGGTAATGATGGGTTCTTATCTCAACTCATTGGGTTTTACAGGCTGGTTTGGCAACCTGGTAGGATCAAAACTGGCCACCCTTAGCTGGCACATGGCCTTTCCCCTGATCATACTGGTATATTGCTATTGCCATTATATGTTTGCCAGCGCTACTGCACAGGCCGCAGCTATGTATCCCGCATTCCTGGCAGTGGGTATTTCCGTAGGCGTTCCCGGTAATATGCTTGCTGTATTCCTCGGCGCATGTGCCACACTGATGGGTTCGCTGACACATTATGCACACGGACCTGCTCCTATCTTTTTCGGCAGTACATACGTTGATATGAAAGACTGGTGGAAACATGGTTTCTTCATCAGCGTATTATTCCTGGCCGTTTGGTTTGGCATTGGTGGATTGTGGTGGAAGTTACTGGGACTATGGTAAACCGGCTCTTCACGGTATTGCTCATTTAAAAATATATTCATGATCCACGGAATAAACAAATATATAACGAAGCGGATAGTGCTGTTGTATTGTTTATTGCCTGTTGTATTGCCGGTAGCAGCACAGCAAACATCACTGGAAGATTGTTTCAGAATAGCCAGCAACAGGAACCTGGTGATGCAACAAAGCAGGGCATCGCTGCTGGCAAGACAATATCATCTTGATGTAGAAAAACAACGCTACCTGCCTAAAATAGATGCGCTGGCCAGTTATACCTATTTAAGCCGGCCGCTGGAAATAAACCTGTCGCAGGTACGCGATGGTATTGTAGATGGTTCCTCCCGGCAGGCAGTTAATGCGGCTAATACTGTATACAAAGAAATAACAGGCAATGACCTCTCATCTGCCGCACAGAACAGTTTATACAATACTTCCAGGAACATTATCGGTGGTATTTATCCTGATTACAATCCACCATTAAGCAGGCAATCTTATTTCCTGGCAGGGCTGGCATTGCGTCAACCTGTTTACCTGGGCAATAAAATAACGGCAGCCCGAAACCTCGCAGAGTCTGAGGTAGCCAGCGGTATCATCAACACACAACTGGTGGAAAAAGATGCCGATTATGCCATCGCAATGCAATACATCCGCATATTGTACCTCAACAATATGCTGTATACACAACAGGAAGTGGTCAATGCTTTTATCAGTAATGATAATTATGGCGAACAGATGGTTAAAAACCAGGTATTGGCACCTTACCAGAAAAGCTGGACCAAAGTATTGCTATCACAGGCAAGAACATTTTATAATAACCTGCAGATGGATAAGACCAATGCAATTATTGAACTGAATAAACTGCTGGGTGTTCCATTAGATTCTGTACTGACCATTACAGGCAAGCTGGTATACAATACACCGGGGGTATTGCAGGAAAACAATGATTTCTGGCAGAACAATGCAGCCTATCAATTAATACAAAGCAAAATTGCCACGGCTGTGACAGCTGAAAAAATAGCCCGTTCATTTTCCCTTCCCAACATTTTTGCAATAGGCAACCTTAACCTGTACCAACACCAGTTGCCTGTTACCATTGCCCCCTGGATGGTGGGACTGGAAATGCAGTGGAATATTTTTAACGGTACCCAAACACAAAAAAGAAAAAAGGCTGCACAACAACTGGTGGAAGAAGTAAAACTGGCCGAAGAAAACACACGCCAGAGTTTACAGATGCAACTGGCAGTGGCAAAGAACAAGATACAGGCAGCACAGAATGAAGTAAACACCACCGATAGCGCCCGGCAGGAAATTGCCACCACCCGCAGGTTGATCAATGAAAGAGTAATGAACCAGTTATCATCGCTCAAAGATCTGAATGATGTAATACTGATGCAGGCAGAAATAGAAAAAGCATACCATACAGCAGTACTGGGTTATTACCTAGCATTGGCTACTTACTGGAATATAACAGGTGCACCGGAGCGCATAGCGGGAATGCTGAGAATCAGGAATTAGGGTTAGGGAACTGGGAATCAGGTGTTAGCCTTTAAATAAACGCTGAATTTCAGACAGTGAGCAGGAATAACAAGAGCCACTCACGCCTCACGATCCAATACAACCAGCACTCACCACTGACCACTCACAATAAAAACTGTAATCGCAGAGATATGAAACAGTTCCTGAAAAATTATTGGGCCTTGCTGGTACCGGTTGTTGTACTGGCTGCAGCCATTTTCTTTTTATTCAGACAATCGCCTTCTGAAAGTAATACACCTGTAGGCATGGTAGATGCGACAAGTGTTGACGTGGCAGCAGAATTTCCCGGCAGACTGGACAGCCTGTTTGTACAACAGGGCGATACCGTACAAAAAGGACAGTTGCTGGGTGTATTGCGCAGCAATGAAATAGAAGCCATCCGTGCACAGGCGCTGGCAGCGGTAGATGCAGCCAAGGGTCAGCAGGAATTACTGCAACAGGGGCCGCGTACTGAACTGGTAACTGCTACCGATAAACTATACCAGATTGCAAAAGATCAGTATGATCTGTTCAGCAAAACCTACGACCGTATGCAACGGCTGTACAATGCAGATGTGATCAGCGGGCAGGAGAAAGATATTTTCTATTTCAAATACCAGGCAGCACAGAAAGAAATGGAAACAGCCCGGCTGAATCTTGAAATGTTGCAGAAAGGGACCCGCCCGGAAGTGTTAAAAAGTGCCAATGCCATTGTGCAACAGGCGCAGCAGGCATACGAACTGACCAAAGCTCTGAAAGAGAATACACGCATCTACGCTCCCACCGATGGCGTAATTACCTCACTGGTTATTCACCAGGGCGAGATTGTTTCCATCGGTTATCCTATTATGAGCGTAGAAAAAGAAAACTCATTTAAGCTGCGTTTCAACATACGGCAGGATATGGCTGCCCGGTTTAAACCCGGCAGTACGGCAAAAGTAAAAGTGCCCGGCTGCGATCCGGAAGTGTTTGATGTATCGGTATCATCCGTATCTCCTTCCCTCACGTTTGCCAACTGGGTACCATCGAAAGACAAAGGCGATTTTGAATTGCGCACATTTACCATAGAATTCAAACCACTTCAACCTGATGCTGTAAAAGGTCTCCGTTCAGGTATGACCGCTGCTTTACAATTACCATGATGATGACAACAATTGCCAGGATCATATTAAGAGAATGGAAACGCATCTTCACACTCCCGGTTCATTACTGGGTACTGATCGTAATGCCACCGCTGTTGTTTTTCCTGTATGCATTCATCTATCAGAACCAGAAAGCAGATCATTTATCCATGGCTGTATGGGATGAGGATCATTCTTCTGTATCACGGCAGATGCTGTTCCTGTTGCAACAAACAGAAACCATGTCATTCACCCGTACTGTAAACAGCCTGCAGGAACTGGAACAACTGATACAACGGGGTGAAATACTGGGTGCAGTACATTTTCCGCGCAATATGGAAACGGACATCAAAAGCCGTCACCCGGTAAATGTGGTGGTGTATACCAATGCAGCCGCAGTAGTACCGGCCAAACTGATCTATAAAGAAGCTGCGCAGATCATCATTACCGCCGGTTCCGGAGTTATTTTACAGAAGTTTGTCAAAACAGGCATGAATACTGATAAGGCCATGGCATTGGTGCAACCAATACGGCTTACACCATACATGCTGTACAATCCATCATACAATTACCAGCAATACCTGGTACCCGGTCTGATAACAGTGGGATTGCAAATGATCATTATTATGGTGGGCGTATTATTACTGAACTATGAAAAGAAAACACAAACACTGCAGCAATTGTACATAATGGCCAGAGGATCTTCTTCGCATATCATTATCGGCAAAACCATTGCCCATCTATGTATTGCCTGGCTGAATTTTATACTGATCACATGCATCATTTTCCCCGTTTTCGGTATTGGCGTAGCTGCCGCTACCGGCAAATTCTTTGTATTCTATACATTACTTACACTTGCCTGCCTGGGCATCGGGCAACTGGTATCAGCATTGTTCAGCGATACCATGCTGGCTACCGACATTGCACTATTCTACACTTCACCGGCATTTGTATTCAGCGGATTCACTTTTCCAAGGTGGGCCATGCCCTGGTACGACCAGTACTATGCCAATGTAATGCCCTATACCCATTTCCTGGATGGATTTTTTAAAGTGTACTATATGAACCTGCCGTTGCAATATGCCATGCACGAAGCAGGTTTATTATTGCTGTTCATTGCATGCACCTTTTCATTTACCATTATACTTTTTCAAAAACAACTGAACCGTTTGCAGATTGTCGCAACCTAATTCCATATTGAATGTATGGCGGCTTACATTGCGCGAAGCAGCGCTGATCATTAAAGATCACAGCCTGTTGCTGACACTGCTGATCGCGCCATTGCTGTATGCATTCTTTTACGGCAGCATTTACATGTACAAAGAAGAAGAAGGCGTAAAACTGGCAGTGGTAGATGATGACCATTCCCACTTGTCGCGGCTCATCACACAACAGATCGGCAACGCACAGGTAACGGCCGTTTTTATTGTTCCCACCCTTGAAGATGCCAAAGAAGCCATGTACAGGGGCAATTGCCAGGGATTTTTGTATATAGAACAAGGCCTGGAAGCAAAAGTAAAATCACTGCACCAGGCCGATATTGTAGTGGCATTAAATGCAGCACGTTTTCTGCCATCCAGCGATCTGCTGCTGAGTATTAACCAAACCTGCCTTACACTGGGAGCGGGTGTACGGTTGCAATACCTGCAAAAATCTGAAGGCATGAATACCGGCGCTTCCATGCAGGAAGTGATGCTGGTGAATCTTGATTATCGTCCTTTATACAACAGCCGCAGCAGTTATGGCGATTTTCTGTTACCCGGTCTGCTGGCCCTGATCTTACAGCAAACTCTATTACTGGGCTTGTCGGCCAGTGTATCGGGCGAAAAAAGTAAACAACGTATACAGGAATGGATGCAGCAGGCAGGCAACAATATCTCCATTGCCTTATGGGGTAAAGGCTTTCTGTATACAGTACTGTTTGGTTGTTATGCCTTCTTTTTTATGACGGTGAATTACTCGCTGCTCCAATTGCCCATGCGTGGCAATCCGCTGCAACTGGCCCTCGTTTTCCTGTTATTTATCACTACACTGGTACCCATGGCACAGTTTATCGGTTCCTTGTTCAGCAGCCCTTTACTTAATATACAGATAATGGCCTTTTCCACTTATCCCTTCTTTCTGGTATCGGGTTATACTTTTCCACTGCACAATATTCCTGTTGCCCTGCAAGGTATTGCTATGTTATTACCAACAACACCGTTTATCAAAGTATATCAATCCATTGTCCAGGCCGGGGCATCACTGGCAGATAATATTCCGGCATTGCTCCATCTCACTGCATTGTTCTTCCTGTATACATTACTGGCGCTGATCAGGATCAGGCAACTTCAGAAACGTGTTCAGTAGCCTGTTGTTCACAATCTTTAAAAACACAGGTTGTTTTTGCCGGAAATCACGACATTTGGCGTTACAGGATGCCGGTAACCGGCTTACCTGTGATGAGCAAAACATTGGCTATATACTGACGATGCGATACAGAATTGCTGCTAATATTATAGTGCTGCTGCTTACTGGTTTAAGGCTTCTGGCAACAGATCTTCCTGTCAAATACCTGGGCATTGAACAAGGACTTTCCAACAATGCCGTGACATGTATTTACCAGGATTACCAGGGCTTTATGTGGTTTGGTACTTATGATGGCCTGAACCGCTATGATGGTTATTCCTTTAAAATATTCCGCAACACACTCGGCGACAGTACTTCCCTGAGCAGTAATAACATTTATACCATTGAAGGCGATACACACCACAATATCTGGATCGGTGTGCAGAACGGTGTCAATGTATTCAACCCGCTGACGGCCACCTTTTCATCACCCCGCTATACAGATGCCAATACCGGTGCCCTGCTGAAAATACAGGAAGAGGTGCATGCCATAAAGACCCTCCCCAATGGTTATGTACTGGTAGGTACCAGCCAGAACGGGCTGCTGGTGTTTGAAAACAATACCAGTAAAGGCATACAGATACCACTCAATGGTCAGGATGTACATTACAACATCACCAGTATTGAAATTGACCGGCTACGACAGAAAATATGGGTGTTCGTTAAAAAGTCCGGTCTGTTCCTGTACAATATTGCCAGCAGAAAACTACAACCGGTCAACAGCACCATCAGACAGGCTACCTGTCTTAAAACCGACCAGCAGGGTAACCTGTGGTTAGGTAATGACAATGGCCTGTTCCTGTACAATGTAGCCACACAACAATATTCTGGTAACCTGGTACCGGTAAAATGCAACGTGGTGGGTCTTTGCCGCAACAAGCAACAGCAGTTGTGGATCGCATCGGATGGTGGTGGTGTATGGAGCCTTGCACCCGGCGCATCACAGGCCGTGCCCTTTGTTGCTTCCAATGGCACATCCATTGTAAACAGCAATGCAGTATATGCGGTGTACGAAGATGATGATGAACGCAAATGGATCGGCACCCTGCGTGGCGGTGTCAATATGGTAGATTCCAGGCCGCTGGCATTTAAAAAGATCGTTCACAATACACCGGGCCGCAATAATGTCATTGACAATTTCATCCTGTCCTTTTGCGAAGATGCCCCGCAACGTGTATGGATAGGAACAGACGGCGCAGGACTGCGTTACTGGAACCGCAGCAACAATACCTTTACTGAATACACGAACAATCCTGCTGATAAAAACTCCATCAGCAGCAATTTCATCACCAGCATTATAAAAGACCAATACAAAGATACCTGGATCTCTACCTGGTTTGGTGGCGTGAACAGGCTTCGCAATAACAGCCATACTTTTGAACACTACAGTTTTGTAAATCCTGCTACCGGTGCAGAAGAACACAACGCCTGGCTGGTATATGAAGACGCTCAGAAAAATATCTGGGCCAGTACTACCAATGATGGTAGCCTGTACCGCTTTGATCGCAACAACAACCGTTTTGAAATTTTTGATCCTTCCATCATCAACCTGCAAAGCATTGCTGAAGACCGTGCCGGAAATCTATGGGGCGGAAATTACACGTCACTCATACAGATCGATCGCAGCACTAAAACCCATCACACTTTTGTCATTGGCTACCCTGTCCGGTGTATTCATGAAGATGCCGGTCAGCATCTGTGGCTGGGCACACAGGGTGCAGGGTTGTTGTTGTTTAACCGGCAGACCGGTAAGTATACCAGTTTTACCACTGCCGATGGTTTACCCGGCAACACCATTCTGCGTATGCTGGAAGACAGCAAAGGCAACCTGTGGTTAAGTACTTACAATGGCCTGTGCAGGTTCAACCCCACTACCAGAACCTGCAAAAACTTCTCTCCATCCGATGGACTGCAAAGCAACCAGTTCAGCTTCAATGCAGCACTGGCATTATCTTCGGGTGAATTCCTTTTCGGAGGTATCAAGGGATTCAATATATTTTATCCTGACAGTGTAAACGACCAGGAAAAAACACCCGGCATCTTTTTAACCGGCCTGAAGATCAACAACAAATCCATTGAAGAAGATAACAGCTACCCGCTTACCCTGAAACAGGATGCCATCAGTGAAACAGTACTGCCATTTGACAAAGCCGTGGTATCACTTGACTTTGTAGCACTGGACTATAGCAGCACCGACAAAATCAAATATGCCTACTTTCTGCAGGGTTGGGATAAAGACTGGAACTATGTAAACGGCATCAGAACAGCCAATTATTCCAGGTTGCAGGAAGGCACTTATCTTTTCAAAGTAAAAGTAACCCGGCCCGATGGCCGGTGGAGCAACGAAACACATCTGTTGCAGATAAAAGTATTGCCGCCCTGGTACCACACCTGGTGGGCATACCTTATATATGTAGTATGCGCAGCCGGTTTCATTTACCTCTACATCAGTTATACAAGACGCCAGGAACGACTGCGTTACGAGATCAAGCTGGCACACCTTGAAAATGAGAAAGACAAAGAGCTGACAGAAAAGAAATTATCCTTCTTCACCAACGTATCGCATGAATTCAGAACACCGCTTTCGCTGATCATCAATCCGCTGAAAGAAAAACTGAATCATACTGACGACCAGGAACTGACCATTGCCTACCGCAATGCACGCAGACTGCTTAGCCTGGTAGACCAGTTATTGCTTTTCAGAAAAGCTGACAGTGAAGAGGACAAACTGAAAATATCTGCTACAGATATTACCGATCTGTGCCGCGAAGTATACCAGTGTTTTATACAACAGGCCAAAGCACGTCACATTGATTACCGCTTTGTTACGCCCCACACACCGCTGCAGGTATATGTAGATTATGAGAAAATTGAAATTGCATTGTTCAACCTGTTGTCCAACGCCTTCAAATTCACACCCGCCCACGGCACCATCAGTTTTGAGATAGCAGAGAACATGAACGAGGTACTGATCACCGTACAGGACAATGGCTGTGGTATTGAGGAAGAAGCGCAGAAAAAGATCTTTGAAAAATTCGGACAGGCCGAAAATGCATCCATCCGCAAAACCGGTTTCGGCATCGGTCTGTACCTGGTAAAACATTTTACCGAAGCACACCGGGGCAGCATATCCTGTCACAGTGAAGTAAACAAAGGCACCACCTTCACCATTACTTTGCCCAAAGGCAATGTACACCTGCCGGGTAGTTACATACTGCGTCAAAATACTTCCACCCACGAACTGCTGGAAGAGCTGGCTGTAGAACAGGAACTGACCGCTTCGGCCAGCAACCTTACTACCGTAGAAGGTAAAACCGTGGAAGAAGTAGTAACAGAAAAAAAATCGATCCTGCTGATAGATGACAGTGCAGAGATCCGCGATTACCTGCAACACCTTTTCCGCAAACAATACCTGCTGTACATGGCCGACAATGGCTCCGACGGTTTTGCGCTGGCGGCCGAACACATTCCCGATCTCATCATCAGCGATATCAATATGAAAGGTATGGATGGCGTAGAACTATGCCACGCCATCAAACAGTCTGACAAACTGGGACATATTCCCGTGATATTACTAACAGGCTCTACTGCCCCTGACACCCGCTTGCGTGGTATAGAAGGCGGCGCAGATGATTACATCACCAAACCTTTTGATCAGAAATTATTACAGGCCAGGGTAGAATCCATTCTGCGCAACCGCAACCTGTTGCAGCGTTATTTCTTTGACAACATCACGCTGAAAGAAACCTCTATTAAGGTACCTGCCGAATACCAGGAGTTTCTCCGCAAATGCATCAGCGTAGTGGAAGAAAACCTCGACACGGATGATTTCACCATCAAAAAATTCTCCAAGGCCATGGGTATGAGCCATTCAGGGCTATACCAGAAGGTGAAAGCTATTTCCGGGCAATCGCTCAATGCATTTATCAGATCTATCCGTTTAAGAAGAGCTGCAGTACTGATGATCACCGAAGGAATGAATGTAAATCAATCAGCTACACAGGTAGGGATTGGCGATGTACGTTATTTCAGAGAGCAGTTCATCAAACTGTTTGGTATGACGCCTTCTGAATACATCAAAAAATACCGCTCAACTTTCAATAACAACTACAATACCATCAAAACAAAGAAAACCAACGGATTATAATCTGGCGAAAATTGAAAACATTTCGGATACCTACATCTTTGTTATTTTACCCCCTTTATTTTAGAGATTTACCCCCCTCCCACGACAAGTTGAGGTGCTAATATTACATTGTTGTTTAGCAGAGCCACTTAATTATTACCATCTCCCTACTGCCGACCCTTATTAACGATTTGCATCTAAAACCAACATTGCGTATGAAAAAGTTAGCATCTCACTTCTCCGTTTTTACCGGCACTTTCATCATGATCTGCTGTAAGCACCAGGTTACCTGACGCTTTATTAAACATTCACCCTTCCATCATCACACAAACGCCGCCCCGGGTGGCCCGGCAGTCTATTGCCTATACCATCCATCGTCATTATATCACTTTAAATATCCCTCAATGACCAACAAACAACCAACACATTACAAATACCTGCCCCCGGGATGATAATCATCAACTGCATGGTTATTTCAACCACCCCTTTACTACATCACATGTTAAACTAACAATTCATAAGCCATATGAGAAAAGCATCCCGAGCTTATATCAGACAACTGCTTTTAGTACTGGCCTGCATACTGGCAGGCAGTTCTGCAGCACTTTACAGTCAGTCCACCGACAATGTTATATCCGGTAAGGTTACTGACTCCAAAGGAAATCCTTTAGCAGGAGCCAGCGTTACCATAGAAGGCACCAGTACAGGTTCTACTACCGACGGCAATGGTAATTTTAAGATCAAAGCTGCTGCCGGTGTTGTACTGCACATTTCAGCAATCGGTTTTACCGACAAAAAAGTAACTGTTGGTACTTCCGGTACTATCAACATCGTAATGACCGAAGATGAAGCCAAAAGACTGAGCGATGTGGTAGTGGTAGGTTATGGTACACAGAAAAAATCGGATGTAACCGGTTCTGTGGCCTCTGTTCCCAAATCACGTTTATCGCAGCTACCCGTTACCAACGTGCTGCAGGCCATTGAAGGCTCTGTAGCCGGTGTAAGCGTTACCACTACCTCATCAGTGCCCGGCAGCAGCCCGGCAGTACTTATCAGGGGACAAAATTCCATCAATGCCACCACCGGCCCGTACATCGTGGTAGATGGTATTCCGCTGAGTAAAACCGGCGGTTCACTGAACGATATCAATCCCAACGACATTGCTTCCATGGAGATATTGAAAGACGCTTCTGCCGTAGCGATCTATGGCACCAATGGTTCCAACGGTGTGATCCTGATCACCACCAAACGCGGTACTACCGGCAAACCGGTGATCCGCTACAACGCATATGCCGGTGTTGAAAACATTGCACATATACTGCAGCCCCGCAATGGCGCCGAATATGTACAGAAATATGCTGACTACATGAAACAGACCGGGCAAACACAAACCAACCCTGTTCCTAATGCCGGTGAGCTGGATTATTACAACAGAGGCATTACTACCGACTGGATGAAAGTAGCCAGCCAAACAGGTATTATGCAGGATCACAACCTGAGTATATCCGGAGGCACACAGGATGTGAAATACTTCATCTCCGGTGAGTACATGGACCAGAAAGGTGTGATACCCGGTTATAAATACAAACGCATCAGCTTCCGCAGTAATCTCGATATCAGCGTTACCAGCTACCTGACAGTAGGAACCTCTTTATTTTTTGCCAACAACAATTACGACGGAGGCCGCGCCAACCTGCTGTTTGCAACAGCCATGAGTCCGTATGCACCTGTATACAATGCTGATGGTACCTACAAAATATATCCCATGACACCGGAGCTGCTGTACACCAACCCTATGCTGGGACTGGTGACAGACCGTGTTAACCGCAGCACCAATGCCAATGGCAATGGCTATGCAGAAGTGAAATTTTCCGGTATACTGAAAGGACTTAAATTCAGATTGAACGCTGGTTATACCTATCTGCCCGCCCGCAACGGAACCTATACCGGCAGGCTGGCCAATGACCTTATCGGTACTGCTACCCTGTTCAATTCAGAAACCAACAGTTTTACGCTGGAAAACATCCTGACCTATGCCAAAGACTGGGGCAAACATCACATTGACTTTACAGGACTGTACAGCGCACAACGCAGAAAATATATAGAAACCACAGCCAAGGCTACCGGTTTTGTAAACGATCAGTTGTCGTTCAACAACCTGGGCGCAGGTGCTACACAAACCAGCGCTTCCTATGCAGACAGGTATGCGCTCACCTCACAAATGGGCAGGCTCAACTATAGCTACGACAGCCGTTACCTGTTCACCGTTACTGCACGTCGCGACGGTTCTTCCGTATTCGGCAGCAATACTTCCAAATACGGCGTGTTTCCTTCTGCCGCGATCGGCTGGAATATTTCCAATGAAGAATTTATGCGACCGATTGGCTGGTTAAATAGCCTGAAGTTGCGTGCTTCATACGGGAAATCCGGTAACGAAGCCATTCCTGTGTACAGAACCATTTCAACTGATGGCACGGTACGTTCATCATTCAATGGTGTAAGCACTATCGGTATTATACCCAGCAACCTGGGCAACACCTATCTGCGCTGGGAAAATACTGTCAGTACCAACATCGGTATCGACTTCTCAATCTTCAACAACCGCATTTCCGGTACTATTGACGCCTACTCATCACACACACAGGACCTGTTGCTGTTACGCAACCTGCCAATTGCAACCGGATACTCCAGTGTATACGACAACCTGGGCAAAACAGCCAATAAGGGAATTGAGATCACCATCAATACCAAGAACTTCGACAACCGTGATTTCAAATGGGAAACCGGTATCAACTTTTCAGCCAACAAGAATAAGATCGTAGACCTGTATGGGGATAAGAAAAGCGATATCGGTAACAGGTGGTTCATAGGTAAACCCATCAACGTGGTATACGACTATAAAATGACAGGCATCTGGCAAACAGGAGAAGACGCTTCCAAACAGGATCCCGGCTCTAAACCCGGCGACCTGAAATTTGCCGACCTGAACGGAGACGGAAAGATCACTGCAGATAGTGACCGTGTGGTACTGGGACAAACAGCGCCCAAATGGATGGGCGGCATTACCAACACGTTCCATTACAAAAACTGGAACCTGAACATCTTTATCCAAACCGCACAGGGCATTACCAAAAACAATACCGATCTGACCTATGGAGATGAAACCGGCAGAAGGAATACGCCAAAAGAAATAGGCTACTGGACAGCTGATAACAAAAGCAATACCCGGCCCGCACTCTCGTACAACAATACACGCGGATATGGTTATGCATCCAACGCCAGTTTTACCAGGATAAAGGACGTTACGCTCAGCTACGTTTTTCCACAGCGCATGTTAGACAAACTGCACCTGGGAAGCCTGACATTATACGCCAGCGGACGCAACCTGCACACCTTTACCAGCTGGATAGGATGGGATCCTGAAAACAATTATTCATCAAGAGGCTCCGGCGACTGGACCAACAACTATCCCACCACCCGCTCCTTTGTATTCGGTGCCAACATCACGCTCCGCTAATTCTAACAGGTAAAAAAACTATATCATGAAAAAAGTCATTCACTACTATATAGCAGCAGCCCTACTGGTATCAGTGGCTTCCTGCAAAAAAAGCTACCTGGCCGAAAATCCGCCATCCAGTTATACACCGGCATCTGTCAGCGATTCACTGGGTTTTGAAGCATCGCTGGTAGGTTTATACAATCATGTAAGTACTATTCTTACCTATTCAAACTACCAGGGATGGCCCAGCGTGTGGCAGGTAGGTACAGATGTGGCCAATGCTACTGCCAACCAGCAGGGTATTGAGATACCCTACTACAACTATGCACAGCTTACGCCCACCGATATAGCTGCCGGTTATATATGGGGTAAAGAATATGTACTGATCAATCTTGCCAACACCATTATTACAGGTATTGAAAATCCGTCGTTCACTGCCATGACAACAGCCGGCAAGAACGCTGTGAATGCAGAAGCAAGATTTTTTCGTGCCTACGCCTATAATACACTGGCAACCTTATTTGGTAAAGTGCCGATCATTACCAAACCGGTAACAGGTCCTAAAACAGATTTTGTACGCGCTTCGCTGGATTCAGTCAATACACTGATCGCCAACGATCTTACTTTTGCCGTTGCCAACCTGCCCGATATTGAATCGGTAAAATCCAACTCAAAAGGAAAAATGTATGGCAGGGCCAGCAAATTCATGGCCATGCAGTTACTGGCCGAAGTGTATCTGCGTATGAACAAAAACGACCTGGCAGAACAACAGGCCCAGGCCATCATCAGCAGCGGTAAATTCAGTCTTATCAAAGCCCGTTATGGCATCAAAACAGGTTTACCGGGCGACTACTATTCTGATATGTTCCAGTACGGCAACCAGCGCAGAGTGCAGGGTAATACAGAAGCCATCTGGGTACTGGAACAGGAAAACCCCGCTACTGTAGTAGGCGGCAATACAGACAATGCACAGCAACGCCGTGTATGGGGTGCAGCATATTACAATATTTCAGGTATGGTGATCTGTGATTCACTGGGAGGCCGGTCTATTGCCCGCTTACGTTTGAGCAACTGGGTACTGTACGGCTTGTATGCTGCAGGCGATATCCGCAACTCACAATACAATATCCGCCGCAAATATTATTACAACGACCCTGCCAATGCCAACTACGGCAAACAGGTACCTTATACCGGTCCGGATACATTGTATAAAATATGTCCCAGCACTACCAAATGGGGACAGTTTGATCCAAATGACGTATTTGGTTATGCGATGATCAAAGATTTCCCCCTGATGCGGTTGGGAGAAACCTACCTGCTGCTGGCAGAGGCCCAGTTTAAACAGGGTAAAACCCAACTGGCTGCCGACAATATCAATGTACTGCGCGCAAGAGCCTTTGGCAGCCTGTATCCTGCAACCGGGCAGGTTTCAGCTTCAGACATTACAATGGACTTTATACTGGATGAGCGTGCACGCGAACTGGTAGGTGAAGAGAACAGGCGCATGACACTGATGCGCACCGGCACACTGGTAGACCGCGCCACCCGTCTCAATGCCAATGATGCACAACATCCTACTACCGGCATAAGCAGTTTCAACCTGCTGCTACCTATACCATTGTCTGAAATTCAACTGAACAAAGACGCTGTACTGGAACAAAATCCCGGTTACCAATAATCGCTGCAAAACACTGCTGCCTGTATTGCCGGGCAGCAGTGTTTCCTGGATATTTTCTCCGATCTGCTTTTTTGCCGTAAAAAATATTTCACCTGTACAGTTCATGTACCGCAGGAACGCCTGCCGGTAACAACACTGTACACCGGTTGTAAACGAACATGACTTGTCTGTATGTATGAAGACATTTTCAACCAATAGTTAAATAGAAGAAACAATGAAAACGAACTGGCAATCATTAGTGCTGATCCTGTTACTCTGTTACAACACACTGCATGCGCAAACGTCCCGGCATACCTTTACCACTAACGATACAGCCTTTGTGCTGGATGGAAAACCCTTCCAGATGATTTCCGGTGAAATACATTACCCGCGTGTACCCCGTGAAGCCTGGCGACAACGTATGCAGATGGCCAAAGCAATGGGCATTAACACTATAGGTACCTACGTTTTCTGGAATGTACATGAACCACAAAAAGGACAATACAATTTTTCCGGTAACAACAACATTGCTGAGTTTGTAAAAATTGCACAGGAAGAAGGTTTATGGGTGGTACTGCGCCCCAGTCCGTATATATGTGCTGAATGGGAATTTGGTGGTTATCCGTACTGGCTGCAGAATGAAAAAGGGCTGGTAGTACGCAGTAAAGAACCACAGTACCTGCACGCGTATAAAAACTATATTATGCAGGTAGGCAAACAATTATCACCCTACCTGGTAACGCATGGCGGCAACATTTTACTGGTACAGGTAGAAAATGAATACGGTTCCTATTCCAATGACAGGGAGTACCTCGACATCAACCGGAAACTATTTATTGAAGCCGGATTCGATTGCATACTGTATACCTGCGATCCTGCACGCGATGTAGCCAAAGGAAACCTGCCGGGATTATTTCCTGCTGTTAATGGTGTAGACAAGCCTGAGGAAATAAAAGCACTGGTACGTAAATACAACAACGGCAAAGGTCCTTTCTATATAGCAGAATGGTATCCTGCCTGGTTCGACTGGTGGGGCACCAGGCATCATACCGTACCCGCTGCTGACTATACCGGCAAGCTGGACAAAATACTGGGAGCCGGTATCTCCATCAACATGTACATGTTTCATGGTGGTACCACCCGTGGTTTTATGAATGGCGCCAATTGTTATGATACCGGTTTTTATGAACCGCAGATCAGCAGTTACGATTATGACGCCCCGCTGGACGAAGCCGGTAATGCCACTGAAAAATTCATGGCTTTCAGAAATGTGATCCGTAAACACCTGCCGGCCGGCGAAGTGTTACCCGAAGTTCCCGCAGCTAAAAAAACAATCGCCATTCCCTCTATACAATTCACCCAGGCAACAGGTATTTTTTCTGTACTGCCAAAGCCACACGCTTCTGCAGCTCCGCTCACTTTTGAAGACCTGCGCCAGGCCTATGGTTTTATGTTATACCGCACACAACAACCAGGTGGTACTTCCGGTATGCTCTCCATTAAAGAGCTGCGCGATTATGGTATTGTATTCGTTAACGGTAAAAGAATAGGCATACTGGACAGGCGCTTTAAACAGGACAGCATCTTTGTTCAGTTGCCCGCAGGTACTGCCACCATTGACATACTGGTAGAGAATATGGGGCGCATCAATTTTGGCCCAAACCTGCTGAAGAACAAAAAAGGCATTACCAATAAAGTATTGCTGAACGGAAAAGAACTGACAGGCTGGAATATGTATCCGCTGCCATTTGAAAACACAGACAACATTGCGTTCAACAATAAAAGCACAGCCACAGCAGAACCCATATTGCGCAAAGGTACTTTTCAGCTTACAGCAACAGGCGACACTTATCTCGACATGCGCAACTGGGGCAAAGGCTGCGTATGGATCAACGGGCACAATATAGGCCGCTACTGGTCAATAGGTCCGCAGCAAACCCTGTACGTACCGGCAGAATGGCTGCAGAAAGGCAACAATGAGATCATTGTGCTGGAACTGATCAAACCCGAACAAAATCAACTACAAAGCATTGAAAAACCGGTTTTAAGCGAACTGCGTCAATAATTTTTCCTGGTGTTAGTTATTAGCTGGTCAGGCGCCATCCCCCTGAAAAGGATGGCGCCTTTATGTATAGAACCTGCCGCAGGCTGTCTGAACAATATAGCTGCTAATATGTTATCGGATACATATCTTTACCATGCATGAAGTTATATTTCAAAGACCCTGCAACCGGCGGGGAGCTGCTGTTCTTTGAAAACGAAGAACAGTTTGACCGCTTTTTCTTTACCCGCGATCGTGCCCGGTTATATCTTACCATTGCCTGGAATAAAGGCCCCGATCAACAGGTGATCATTGATGAAGTACCTTACAACTTTCCTTCGCAACAGATTCTGCCATTGCTGATCAGCCAGTCGTTCCGTTTTGAAAATCCCGGCGATATTGTGGCATGGCAGTTCAACAGGGACTTTTACTGTATTATTGACAACGATAAAGAAGTAAGCTGTGTAGGTTTTATTTTCCTGGGAACAACAGAAACGATGTTCATTTATCTGGATGAACAGGAACACCAGCGCTTTACAGAGCTGCAGCAAACATTTAAAGAAGAACTGCAACATAAAGACGATATACAGGGCAGCATGCTACGCAACCTGCTGGTACGGCTTATTATCAAAATAACACGCCTGGGTCGCAGTCAGTACCTCAGCAACCAGTTGCAGAACGATAGCAGCAAAGCCGATATTATCCGCCAGTTCAACCTGCTGGTAGAAACGCATTATAAAACCAGTCACCAGGTACAGTTCTATGCCTCTCATTTAAACAAGGCACCCAAAACATTATCCAACCTGTTCCTGCTGTACAATCACAAATCGCCTTTACAGGTGATCCACGACAGGCTGATCCAGGAAGCTAAAAGACTGTTTCATTATACAGACAAATCAGCCAAAGAAATAGCAGCAGAACTGGGCTTTGAGGACGCAGCACACTTCAGTCGCTTTTTCAAAAAACAAACTACCCTAAGTCCTTCTGACTTCAAACGCCAGGTGGTATATCCGCACTAAGCCAGTGCCTGCGCCACACCTGATCATGCATATTTATTCAACCGCATTATCCATCCATAGGCTCAGACTCTGCATGAGCACAGACAGGTATTGTTTTAACATTTATTAAAACATGCATTAACCCGTGCTTATTTATTGTATAAACAATACTGCTATCAGACTGCAACCAGGTAGCAGGATACTCCGGGAATACTCTGGGTTTACCCCGGGATTACTGAGCCTGGAATTATAAACGGAGAGAGAGAAGAAGATTGATGGCCCGGAAAACAGCGAAAACAGCAGTACAACCAAACGCAGATTATATCTTCCTGAAAAACAATATGATGCACAGAACTGTCATATAATTTAAAGTTCGGCATTTCTTCCGGTAAAAAATACTGCCTCACTATTTTTATCAGCAGGCCGATGCCCTGGCTATGCAGGCTATAATGCGTCACCGGCTATTTAATACACCAAAGGAAAAATCGTCAACTCTTCGGGAATTGTGTCCATTTGTAAGCCGCCCGTACAAATGCAATTTTACATTGTCAACAACAACAGTAAACAACAAAAAATCAGATGATATGCAAACGTTCACAGTTCCTGCCAGAGAAGAAGTAAGCCCCACTAACCAGGTATTATTTGACAACCTGCAGAAAGCCATTGGCCGTGTACCCAACCTGTATGCCACCATGGCCTACTCAAAAAACGCACTGGGTACCTACCTGGCATTGCAAAGTGCAGGCAGTTCATTGAAAGCGAAAGAAAAAGAAGTGATCAACCTAGTAGTAAGCCAGGTAAACCACTGTGATTATTGTCTGGCGGCCCATACCACCATTGCAAAGCTGAACGGATTCAGCGATGAACAGGTATTGGAAATACGCAGCGGATCCATTACATTCGATAATAAGTTACACACCCTCGCTGCGCTTACCAAAAGTTTTGTAGTAACCCGCGGTAAACCCGATACTGAACTGACAGAGAATTTCTTTGCAGCAGGATACACCAGGGAAAACCTCGTAGATGCCATTGTGATCATTGGCGACAAGATCATCACCAATTTTCTGCATGGAGTAACCCAGATACCCGTAGACTGGCCCTCAATCCCCGACCTGCAGGAAGCACAGGCATAATGGTGCCTGCCATTTCGAAAAATATTTTTATTACAAAATTGTTAACCATGAGCACAACAACAGCACCGCCGGCAGTTATTCCATGGGACAAAGATCCCCGTATTGACACAGGCACCAAAGCATTTTTAAAAGTATTGAACGCAGGCGGTCCTCCATTGGAAACACTTCCCAAAGAAGCAGCCAGACAGGTGCTGACCGATGCACAGGCAGGTGTTAAAACAGATCTTTCCGGCATTGATGAATCTGAAAAAACGATCACCGCCGACGGTCTTACTGTAAAACTGAATATTGTAAGGCCAGCCGGTGCAGAAGGGAAAATACCCGTTTTCATATTTATACATGGCGGCGGATGGATACTGGGCGACTATCCTACACACAAACGTATGGTGCGCGACCTGGTAGTGTTAACCGGTTATGCAGCCGTTTTTGTAAATTATACCCCATCACCCGAAGCACATTATCCGCAGGCCATCAATGAAATTTATGCAGCTATCAAATGGGTGGCAGCACACGGAGATGAGATCAATGTAGATAGCAAACGGCTTGCTGTGGTGGGCAACAGTGTAGGTGGCAATATGGCCGCGGTAACCGCTATCAAAGCAAAAGAACAGGGCGGCCCGGACATTAAACTGCAGGTTTTGTTATGGCCAGTCACCGATGCAGGGTTTGATTACGATTCCTACAAACAATTTGGAGAAGACCGTTTTCTGACTACCAATGTAATGAAATGGATGTTTGACCAGTATACCAAAGATCCGCAACAGCGTAAAGAGATCTATCTGTCTCCCCTGCAGGCTACTACAGAACAATTGAAAGGACTGCCGCCCGCATTGATACAGGTAGCTGAAAATGACATTCTGCGTGATGAAGGCGAAGCCTATGGCCGGAAACTGGACCAGGCAGGAGTAACTGTTACCACCATTCGCTACAACGGTATGATACACGATTTCGGTTTACTGAATGCCCTGGCTGCATTGCCCACCACGCGCTCTATGTTCCTGCATGCAGCAGCCGAACTGAAAAAATATCTTGGCTAATAAGGTGAAAAAGATCATAAAAAAGACACCATGATGGTGTCTTTTTTATTGTGTGGTATATGAACTGATCAGTTCAGCAATTTCCCTGCGCTGCAGGTGTTCGGCCCAGCCTTGTGCCGTGCCTTTGTAAATATTATCGGTAATGGTAAGATCAGGATGTGCGGTCAGTGCCAGCCGGGCAAGTTCGATATCATTCCTGTCGGCAGCAATATGCAACAGGGTATATTGAAAATGATCGTATCGTTCATTCACCAATGCAGGTTGCTGATACAATAACATTGCAGCGCGTTGCTGCCAGCCCATGTCCCAGGCATCCAGTACAGAATAAACAGCACCATGTTGTACCAGCCATTCTCCTGATGCGGGTTGTTTGCAATGTACAGCCAGTTGCATTAACGTCATACGGTTACACAAGGGTTCATTAATAGTTGCTGTATCCAGTATTGCTTTATATTGTTCAAGTGCAGCGATATTACCATAACCTACTGCTTCCGCAATTGCTACCATGTTTGGTGAAGGCGGATGTGTAATGTACCTGCGCCCCATCAGCCACCAGGTAAGTCCGTGGCTGATATACCGGAAACCGATCTGTTCATACATCCGTTTGCCGGTTGCGTTCAATACAGCATATCTGTATCCTTTTTCCTTTGCATAACGGCAGGCTGCTATTACCACCGCTTTACCAATGCCCTGGTTCTGTTGCTTTGGCAATACACCCACATTATAAATTCCTGCTACGCCGTATTCACCTGTGCTTAACAGTACACAGCTATGTCCAACTATATTGCCATGCAACCGGGCAACAAACTGTTGTGCCTGCTCCGGGCTATGTTGTAACAATTGCCATGATAAGGCGCTGTTAATACCGGCATTCGGCAATCCCCTCACTATTGAAAGATCAGTATGGTTCTCTGCCTGTACTTCCAGCCCTTCCGGTATATTCCAGGAATCATCAATCATTTCCAGGTCAAGCGCCATCCAGCAGGGTTGCCAACCGGGCTGAAATCCTCTTGCCAGCAACTGCACACCAAGTGATGGCGGTTGTGCAGGGTCCAGCGACCAGCATCCTACGCCATTGGGTATATGGGTGCGGTAATAATCCATCATACGGTTCAGGGCAATTGCCATATATGCTTCCGTTGCAACAGGAAAGGCCAGCATACCATGCTGTGTAGTGCCCGCATACGTATACACAATATCGCCATCCCGTACCACTTCGCCGCCACCGGCAATGGCATTGGCACCAAACAAGGCTATATGATTGTCTGCTGCCGCCTTTTCAAGCTGTGCAGGTGTAGCCTGCTGCAGGATATTCTTTTCCATATAAAAATTATTCAAACACAACTACTGCCGATATTCACAACAAATCATTTATTTAGATGCCGGATTCAATATTATTGAATCAAGTGGCTGGTTCCGGCGGGAGAGACACCCACCGGGGTTACTCTGGGGCCGGTGCCTTCATCAGCCACGCCAGATTCGGAAATTATATAACGCCCAATGTAAAAAGCGCTGACCTATGGCTGTTCCGGTTAAAATAGATTTTGATACCCTGTACGATATTGAAAACATTTCGCCCGATCTGAAGTTCAGCAGTTTCACTACTGCCCTTAACGATGGACGTACCCTGCCATTGATGGTAAAGATCAGCAACCAGTCGCACGCCCTGCTGCCCAATGTTTACAACCTGTCTTTCGGTCCGCTGAATGCCAAAGGCAAGATAGATGATAAAGCAGAACTGAAACACATGGATTATTCCCGTGTTTTTTCCACTATCCTGTTTTCTGCACTGGCTTATCTGCAGAACAACCCGGATCATTACCTGGGTATTGATGGATCGGATAATGCGCGTGCCTATTTTTATTACCGGGCATTGCAACGCAATTTCAATTACCTCGACAGGCACTTTCACATGTATGGCATTAAGTACTTTGTACGCATTACCCGTTTTGGAAAAACACAGTATGATAACCCGTTTGATTTTGAAGATATCCTGACCTACCCGCTCAGGATCAAAAAAGGAGACCTCGTATCGCAGGATCAGATGTATAACTATTTCATATTCAATATGAAATAGCGATCACACAGGGTTGCTAAAATTCATAAAAAGTGTGTATATTTGATAGTATGAAAGAGACACTGGCAAATAAAGTTGCTGCGCTCACCAGGAAGGCAAAGGAAAATGGTAAAAAAGCGGAAGTAAAAGTTCCCGCCAGTTCATCCCTGCACCAGGTTATCAAAACCAAGGAGCAAGCTGACCTCTTTATGAAGTTACTGAAAGAAGCCTGAGCTATCTCCCCTTTTGTTTGTTATTGCAGGTATCTTTATCAAACGATGATTTTGCAGTTCATGATCGTTTATTCCTGTTATCCAATTCCTTTATTATCCCGCTATGCAGGTTCCATTTTCAACCAATCATTTACGATCTATTTTAACCGATAATCGGTTAACTTACTGAAACCTGCACTGCAAAAGGGTCTGTTTTCAATGCTGAGTCTCCACAGGCCTTATCATTATAAAAACGGCATGATATTGGCATAAGCAAAAAACAGTTACACATCCCCGTTTCCGACTCCCACTGAAAGCTGCATCAGGTTACACCACATCACATCCCCAATCACCAAACCAATGTCTTATGCATGGTGTATCACCCGATGATCCCGGGCTGTTACAGGCTGTACAGGCCCGTAATCAGCAGGCTGCAGAAACGCTGTACTATAAATACAGCGGTATGCTGTTTGGCTTCCTGTTAACAGCGGTCAACACCCCTTCTGTGGCAGAACAAATACTGGTAGAAGTATTTTCAGAATTACCGGATACTTTACATCAATATCAACCGGAATACCTTCGGCTTTATTCCTTCCTGCTTCAACAAGCCCGTGAAAAAATAAGAGGCCGGTATCTCCATAACCAGGTTAAAGAACAGGCTTTTCCTGTATTGCCCGTACTACCTGAAAAATTCACTTACAATACATCGTTTTCGCCTGCTGAAGCAGAGTTGTTCTATCTCTGTTATTACAATGGACTTACGGTAGAAGACATTGCAGCCAGTAAAGGCTGGAGTTTTGAAGAAACCAGGTTACAATGCAGGCAGGTACTGGCTAAATTTCATGCTTCGTTTCCCGGCAATGCCAGTAACGATAACTGACCCGGATCTTTTTACCAGTTTTGCAGCGTACATTGTATCCCTGCATGAGTAATTATGTCATTGCCACCGAAAGACTGGGACTTCGCCACTGGCTGCCTGCTGATACAGAAGCATTCATTGCCATGAACAGCGATCCTGTAGTTATGCAATATTTTCCGCAGCCGCTTCAGCCACGGCAAACACTGGCTATGTTACAAAGGATAGAAGATTGTTTTACAACAAATCATTTCGGACTATACGTAGCAGAGGAAAAGCGCACACAAACATTCCTGGGATTTACAGGTTTTTCCATTCCCGATTTCAACAACTTCTTTACGCCCTGTGTGGAGGTGGGCTGGCGTTACCGGAAAGAAGCATGGGGAAAAGGATTTGCAACAGAAGCAGCAAAGGCTTGTATTGATTATGGCTTTACCACTTTACAGTTTAACAGGATCGTTTCTTTCACTGCAAAGATCAACCTGAGATCGGAAGCAGTAATGCGGCGTGCCGGTATGGCCTATGTGACCGATTTTGAACATCCCAACATTGCGAAAGATCATCCGCTCTGTACACATGTACTGTATACCATCAGCCCTGCATAAAGTAATTGTAATACAACAATTATCTCCTTAGCTCAACAGGTGTTTTACCCATGAACTTTTTTACAATGGTGGTAAAATATTGTTGCGAAGAAAAGCCCAGTTCATAGGCAAGGTCTTTTACCGGTAATGCAGGATCATCCTGTAGCCGTTTTACTGCATATTGCACCCTGCAACGCTGCACATAATCCAGCGGAGTAAAACCGGCAGCACTTTTAAACCAGTTCTTAAACCTGGATTCAGACAGGTTAGCCTCTTTTGCCAGCATAGCCACAGTGATCTGTTCAGACAGGTTGTTCTCAATAAAACGGTATACTTTGTCCAGCCGCACGTTCTGTGGCTCATGTTGTTGCTCATTGCTTTTCTCCAGTACTTTCAGCAGGAACAACTGAGCCAGCAGTCTTATTTTTATCTGCACAATTTCTTTGTTCATATTGCCAGACTGTGTTGCGGTGAAAATGTCTTCCAGTATTTTTTTGATCGCTGTGCCACCCCTGAAATGCCTGATACCGTTCTGTATAAGCAGTTGCACCAGGCTGTTGAGATCATAATCTGCTCCGGATGTTCTTGAACCGCCAGGTACTTTAATAATAAACCAGTAAAGACTTCCTTTTTCTTCAGGGTGCCCGCCGGAACCATGTGTTTCACCGGGAAAATGGATAAAGATATCGCCACCGGTTACCAGGTACTTTTCATCATCTACAGCAAATACCTGGCTGCCTTTATCATAATAACAGATCTCGATCATATTATCATGACGATGGTATTGCAGATCTTTCTGTGGCGTGTGATAATGATAACGTCCCAGCACACAAAGATTACCCATGTTCATTTTACGGAAGTCAATGATTTTCCTGTTGGCCGTAGACCGCACATCCAGTTGCATACCTGCTGTTTGTTCACTAAAGGTAAATAACCTGTTTTATAAAAAAGTACTACAGAACTTTATTAAACAAGTATTTTTTCAAAACATGCTTACTTTATTATAACAATATCAAAACAGGATCGTATGCAAACCAATTATGTTTTACCACAGGAAAAGGTTGACTTTTTTAATGACAATGGTTATGTAGTGGTTGAAGACATCATTACCCCGGCAGCACTTGATGAATACAGGGAACTGTACAACAACTTTTTATCAGGCGCTATTGATACGGGTAAAAACCGTACAGATCTTGGCATTGGCCTGGGCGATAACAAACAGGTGGAGAATATTACGCAGATCATGTGGCCAAGTGATTTTATACCGGGATTACTGCAGAAAAGCTATCACCAGCGGTCATTGCAGATTGCCAGGCAATTGCTGGGCAATGATCTTGCCATGGATTTTGACATGCTGATCAATAAAGCTCCACACACCAATACACCTACACCCTGGCACCAGGATGCCGCATACTGGATCAATATGCCCGATAAAAGAGCAGCAAGCTGCTGGCTGGCGCTTGACAATGCTACGCTGAACAATGGCTGTATGTGGTATGTACCGGCTTCACACCTGGCACCTCTGCGCCCGCACACCGGTACCGGCAAGGGCGGTGCACTTACCTGCGAAGCACAGGAAGCCGAAGGGCTGGGTATTGAGATCAAGGCAGGCACCTGTATTTTTCATCATGGTCATACACTGCATTACAGCAGGGGCAACAGTACCGATAGTCAGCGCAGGGCCTATATTGTCAACTTCAGACCTGAAGCAATGATTGAACTGGAACGCGCGCAGGGATTTGATCATGGAAGAAGCGGCAATGCCTGCGACCGGAAAGTAAGGAACGACGGAAAGTAATAACAACACCCTCTATAATAAGTTAATGCCGGGCAGTATGCTATTTATCGTGTAGCCATTGCATATAAACCTGCCCGGCTTCTTTTTCCATCAGCGGACCGATCACATTCACAGTTCTTCTGCCACGGTTCAATACCTCTTCAGCACGCATGTCCAATATATGCTCAGGTGCTGATGTACCCGCCAACTGATGGAAAGTAGTTTTATCCAATGCATATACCAGTTTGCCAATACCACTCCAGTATATAGCAGCAGCACACATAGCACATGGCTCGGTAGTAGCATACAGTGTACATTGCTGCAGATAATCACGTTCAAACCTGTTGCCCAGTTGCTGTACAAGATTGATCTCACAATGTGCAATGGCATTCGCATCGGTCACTACGGTATTCTCTCCTTCCAGCAATATGGTATTTTCAGGACCAGTTAAAACGCATCCAAACGGCAGGTTTCCCTTTTCCATAGAACGTTTTGCCACATGCATGGCGGTCTGCAAAAAATACTGGTGCGTCATAGCCTTATTTTAACACACAAAAGTATTGTTGAGAATTTACCTGCCATATATTCCCATACACCAGTTGTAGATTTTAGCGTGTGAATTGTGCTGCAGGTTACTCTGTCACTTCCTTATACAACCCAAATGTACCCAGTACCGGGTTAATCCGTGATGATACAATACGCAGCCTGACCTGTTGTGCAGTAACCGGTGGAAAACGGATGATCCTTTTATAACCTACCGTGGTACCGGTTGTAATATGCTTCCAGGTATTTCCGTTTTTGCACTCCAATACAAATTGCTCTATGCGTTGCCCTTTCCTGATATTCTCCTGCAGCAGCAGTATGTTAAAAGTGCGGATAGCTGGCAATGTATATTCAATGATAGCGGTAGTATCTTTTCCTTTGGTGGTCCAGGCTGTGGCGTCATTATTATCCAGCAATGCTTGGGCATTTAATCCATTTACCGATACAATGGTTGCATCTGCTGCAAGATTCTTTGCAAAAGTATTGTCCAGTCTTTTTTTCCACGCAAGCAGGTTGATACTGTCGTTTGCATGTATCAATCCTTTTGTATCAGGAGGAATATTCAGCAACAACACCCCATTACGGCCTACAGAATTGTAATAAATATCCATCAGCGTTTGCGGCGTTTTCACTTTGTTGTTTTCTGCAGGATGATAAAACCATCCCGGCCGGATAGATACATCTGTTTCCGCAGGATACCATACCAGCGCTTTGGCGTTTTTTATTTTATCACGACTACCCAGGTCATCACCCTGCAGATCGCCCATTGGCTTTATAACAATTCCCTGTTGCGCATTACCCGCAATTACAGACTGGTCTATATTGGGGGCCGGCACTACACTCCATTCCTGTTCACGTCCGTACCCGGTTTCAGTTCCTACCCAGCGTACATCGGGCCCCATAATAGCGATCACAGCATTCGGCTGCAGCTTACGGATCAGCCTGTACCATCTTTCAAACTCATATACCTGTTTTTTACCGTTGGGGCCTTCCCCATTGGCACCATCAAACCATACTTCGTCAATGCGTCCGTACCAGGTCAACAACTCTGTAAGTTGCTGTACAAAAAAGTCATTGTAAGCATCGGTTCCATAACTGGCAGCATTCCTGTCCCACGGCGACAGGTAAACACCAAAGCCAATACCATTGGCATTGCAGGCCTGCGCTACTTCTTTTACTACATCACCCGTACCATTTTTCCATGAACTGTTTTTTACAGAATGTGCGGTAGTGGCGGTAGGCCACAAACAAAACCCGTCATGGTGTTTGGCCGTAAGGAGCACCTGTTTTACGCCTGCTGCTTTTACAGTCTGTATCCATTGCTGTGCGTTAAAAGCTGTGGGATTGAACCATTGCGGATCTTCCCTGCCATCGCCCCATTCTTTATTGGTAAATGTATTGATGCCAAAATGAAAAAAGGCGGTTACTTCTAATTGCTGCCAGCGCAATTGGTTGACAGCGGGTACTACACCGGCTGCTTTACGAATAATATCAGCCTGTGAATCATCCGGCAGGATGATCACATAATTAGCAGGTTGCGCATGTGCACCTGCTGATAGAACAAGCACCAGCAGGTAACTGAATACAAACACTTTCATTGTATGAAATATACAACATATTGTTGCCGGTATCAACAGGCAATAAAAAAAGGAGGCTGTCCTGCGACAGCCTCCTTTATATACTTACAGGTGAATAGGCTTATTCGCCTTTTGTGCTCAGCGCATTCGTGATCCTGTCAGAAAGATCCTGCAGGTGGTATTTTGTCATACTGTCTGTTACAGTTGGCAACGCAGCTTTAATGCTGGTGCGGATAGCAACAAGATTCGCTTTTACAACAGATACCACATCAGAGGTCTTTGTATTATCAGCAGGTCTTGCACCACCACCACGGCCGCCACCAATAACTGCCGGTACTTCTACAGCGGGAGCAGGTTTAATGATAGCAATCATTTTCTCTACATAAGACTTCTGCAGATTTCTGCGATAGATAGTAATGGCCTGTTTGGTGTTCAGTTCGTTCCAGATACCTTTACGCAGCTCATTGAACATATCGGTTGCTTTGAACGCTTTATCGTTCAGTGCTTCCGCAGTCAACAGCCTGTTAATGGTAGCAGCGCTGATCAACCTGTTCAGTGCCAAATCCTGCAGACCACTGATAATGTTGGCAGGAGAAGCTCCTGTTAATGACAGTATTTTCTGATCAAGTACCCATGTAGGCGTTGCAAATACCTGTTTGTTCAGGAAGTCCATAGCCTCCAGCTGTGTGGCAGCAGGTACCAGTTCATAAACAGGACCAGACTGTTCTACAGTTTTCAGGTTTTCATAACGTCCGCCAATGTTTTTGGTAACATGGCCAATGTAACGGCCAAACTGACTGGTCAGCTGGTTGTACATACCTTCCAGGTCATCATATCCTTCGTTGGCAGATTTGGTCCACTCCGGTAAATTGGCCAGGATTCTTTTCAGGTTCCTGATACCATATTCACTTGCCTTCATGGCATTATCGCCCAGGTCTTCATTCTGTCCGCGGGGATCATCAGGGCTGGTTTCTGTACCAAACCAGTAACGTTTGTCTTTCAGTTTATTCACTACCCATTTGTTCAGGATGGGTTTTTCATCATCGGCAGAACGTGCTTCAGGGATCCATTTGTAACCCCATTCAATAGCCCATTTGTCGTAATCACCAATACGGGGAAACAATCCTTTTTCAGTGATATTATCTTCAGGCTGTGCCACGTAGTTGAAACGGGCATAGTCCATAATAGAAGGTGTATGTCCGTTCTCTTCTACCCATGCTTTATTGCGCAGGTTCTCAACAGGCGTGGTAGAGCTAGAACCCCAGTTGTGACGCAGGCCCAGTGTATGACCTACTTCATGCGAAGAAACAAAACGGATCAGTTGTCCCATCAGTTCGTCATCGTATTCCATTTTACGTGCTTTGGGATCAACAGCTGCGCACTGGATCATGTACCAGTCATGAATCAGCTTCATTACGTTGTGATACCAGTTGATATGTGTTTCCATGATCTCGCCACTGCGCGGATCGGAAATATGCGGTCCGCTGGCGTTGGCAACGCTGGAAGGTTTGTATACCACGGCTGAGTGGCGTGCATCATCCAGGCTCCACGAAGGATCTTCCTGTGGTGTGGGTGCTTTTTTACCAATGATGGCATTTTTAAATCCTGCTTTTTCAAAAGCAACCTGCCAGTCGTTGATACCTGCAATCAGGTATGGAACCCATTTGGCAGGCGTAGCCGGATCTATGTAAATGATGATCGGATTTTTAGGTTCAACCAGTTCACCTCTTTTGTATTTTTCAATATCCTCATCTTTGGGTTCAAGTCTCCAGCGGGCAATCATAGAAACTCTTTTTACACCCTGCGGATTGGCATCGAAATCGGTATAGCTGGAAGTGAAATATCCTACGCGTGGATCAAAGTAGCGGGGCTGCATCGGCACTTTAGGCAATAATACCATTGAGGTGTTCAACTCAATCGTAACAGGGCCTGTAGGCGCACCAAACATCATAGGTGCAGCACCACCACCTGCATTACCGGCTGCCCTTGCATAGGTTTTTACCGTTTTAATTTCGGTATTGATCGGGAATGTTTTTACATCCAGTAAATATGATTTATCTGACTGGTAAGCTCCGATACGCAGGGCGTTTTTAGAATTGCCCAGGAAGAAGATATCGTTATCGCTGTTGATCACATCTGTCAGTTCAATAACTGTACTGCGTGCTCCGGAAACAGAATCCCTGTTGAATGCACGTACATCAAACGACAAAGCGATAGGCTGTACATTGGAGTTCATTACCGCTTTGAACATCGGCATAGATGAATCGCGGGAGTATTCGCTGTACGACAGATCGCGCAGGAATATCCTGTTGTTGGGTCCTTTTTCAAAACGAACCACACTGGTATTGAGCTGGTCGCCTGCATAACCAGACATGGAACCACCGGCACGCATATCAACACCGCCTTTTGCCAGGCGGCTTACCACCAGGATGTCGCGGCCCAGCACACTATCGGCCAGTTCAAAATATACTTTGTCTTCCACACGATGAACGGTGAACAGACCAACTGAAGTGCGTGCTTTTTCTGTGATCACTTCAGAATAGGGCTTAATGCCTACACGGGGGGTGTTTTGTGGCATAGAAGGCGCTCCTGTGGGCGCAGTTGCTCCTGCCGGTACGTTCTGACGGGGAACACGCTGCGGTTGCTGTGCCAGCACTGAACAGGAACATCCTGCTGCCAGGATAGAAACTGCAATGGCTTTTTTCAAATGCATCTTTTAGACTGTTTAGAATTATAGAAGCCCGGTCAATTCAGGCAAAATGCCTTGTATCGGGCAATTACAAAATTGTGTCCGTTGTAATAAGGCTGCCGGCGGTCGGTACAATGCCATTTTTAAGCAGCCTGGCTGGTTGTATGAAATAGTGATTAACAGAAAACAATGAAAGCAAGGGATGTGCAGCATTCAGCAATCTGTAGCATGTTGCTCATTGATATCTATTTGCAACGTTATGCACTTACAGGGAAATACACATTACCTTTCATCAATTTTTCATGTTCGGAAAATGAGTCAACAGCACCGGTAGAATACAGATCAGGAAGGTTGATTCTGCTGTTGCGGAAGGGTGTAGATAATATAGAGCAGTTCGCCGGTATTGTCAGCTTCCAGGCAGATGCGACAGCCATTGTTGCGCCAGAAATCGATCAGTTCCCAGGCATCGTCATGTACTACCGATACACAGTAAGGTTGATTGTACAGCAGGAAATGTTTTTTGATCTCGTACGCGGCTACGGCCAGCAAGTCCGGATCGGGAGAGGATGCAGCAATGTGCCAGGTGGCTTTTTTTTCTTTGCCACGAAACCAGTTGATCAGGTCGATAAGATAGCGTTTCATAACCTCTGTAAAGTACTGCCTTAATCCAGGTCAATAAAACTGCTTAACGGATGCCGCAGGTTGCGGTGATACATCATGTCCACCTTTATTTTTCCTACTGATATAGGTGTTTGTATCCTCAACGGAATATGGTTGGCATCATCGCTCACCCATACATCCATTTCTTCTCCGCCCTGGAACAATGAGCCCTTTAACAACAGGGGCTTTAATTTGAGTGCTTTGAATTTGCCATATTTGGTCTTTACGTTCTCTTTTCCGGTATAGCGGATATACAGGTGATATACCTCGTTGTCCAGGAACATATTGAAAGGTATGGTGTCTCCTACCTTATAGCTGTTAAAATCAGTATTCCGCATTGAGTACACCATACTGATCACATCCTGTACACCATGTGGCACCTTGAACACGCCATCGTTGGTGATAGCGGTACCGGTGGTATGGTTAAAACTTACGTTCTCATATTTTTTGTAAGAACCTTCCTGGATATTGCGCACAAACTGTAGCGGCTGCAGGTTTACCGTGTCAACAAAACTTTCATATTTATCGCGCACTTTAAATATCCAGTCGTATTTGCTGTTTGAATTGCCTTCACCTTTCAGGTGAAAAACGGGCTTGTTCTGCAGTTGGGCAAGCTGTGTGGTAAAAGTGGCTGTGCCGGCATTTACATACAATCCGGCTACCGTATAATAAACGGTGTAACTTACTGTTTCACCGGCATGAAAGGCCCTTTCTGGTGGTAACGCTGTTCCGGTGCCTGCAGGTGTCGCAAACATACACAACAGCCATCCTAATAATAACTTTTGCATGTTCACTGTTTTTTTGCTCTTCTAAAGTTAACACTAATTCCATTTGTATGCCAGCACCACCCGCCTGAAATAGCAATTTGGTTACATGTCGTAAATAGTGAGCGGATCAACATAAGCAGCGGGGCCGCTTGCCTGTACTGTGCTCATATTCACTATTTTAAATGCACCACCACTAGATGCCGAAGTAAATGTACCCGACGATAAAACCCTGCCGTAAGTGCCATTGGCAGTACCGGTTCTGAGGTCAACCAGCAAAGTATCTGTCACTGCATCATACACTTTTATGTACAAGGGCCTTCGGAAAGTCTGTGACTGACCCGCCGGATACCTGGATTTGGGAACGTCAATAGCCGTACTTAGTTGACCAAATTCCACATTTTTTAATTCATAAGGCAATTCTTCAAAAGCTGTAAGCGTGGTATTGAGGGGTGCAAAAAACCTGAAATTCACTTTTCGTTGCACTCCCTGTATGCGGACGTTGTTCAGCAACTGGAACCTGTTTGAATCAAGACTTACTGACGAGTTCAGGGGTGTATAAAAAGTAGCAAGATTCAGCAGTTCTGTAATGAACAGGGTAAAGTTATTTTCGTGAGCAGGTAAAAAGGTGGTATCGAGCAGTATTGAATCTGTTGACAACTTCTTAATGCGAAGTGTAATGGGTTTTTCTTCACGCACAAACATACTTTCCAGCGGACGGGGACTGCCTGCTTTTAATGTACCCAGTACCATATTGTTCAATTCGATCTTTACATCAGGGGCACTGGCAAAATTCTTATAGGCAACAGACACCCTGCCGTAATCGTAGCTTTCTACAGTTTTTTCTTTTGTACAACTGATGATAAATGTGAACACCAATAACAGGTAAAACAAATTTCTTTTTTGCATGAACATGTAATTTTTAAAAATGGTAAATGGATACGGTTGTATCCATTTACCTGTAAAACGATAAGGATTAATCTGCATAGTATCTTACCCAACCACCGTAGTTGATGTCCTGGGCCCAGTTTGTAGTACCAAACGCACCTTTAAAGTCTACGCTGGTAAAGCTGAAGCTGCAGCAGCCACCATCAAAACAACCTGAGTAGAACACAGAGTTCTTAGCAGGAGAATTGGTTCTTGGCAGTGCAAAATCCTGGGTCAGACGATCATAAGGATCCAGTAACAGGATGCTGTCATTAGCACCTGGAGTGATATACTGTTTGTTACCCCATGCCAAAGCATCGGTAGTCCATACGCCTGAAGCAGGGTTCTCTCTTTTGTAAGCAGTATCGCAGGCATGTACCAGGTTGTTGCGGAAGCTGGATACGCCGCTTACAAACAATTTGTTCTGAGAAGCTGCTCCATCAATAGAAATGCTCCATTTGAAGCCCATGAAAATAGAGTTAGAGATGCAGAAACCAGTGTTTCTTCTAAGATGCGCAGCTCTTCCGTAAGTTCCATTGGCAGGAGGCATAGTAGATGATGCCAGTGAGCAACCGGGGCCAATGATGGTCATGTTAGAGATCTGGGGATAGGTCTGAGGATTGTCGTTTGAACCGGTTCCGTCGTTATCAGACTCAATACCATTTGACTGGCTGATGTCAGCACGGGTAAGGTCAGACAGTCCCAGTGCAAACTGGATATGTCCTACATAACCAAAGTCAGTATCAAACATGTCATCCAGGGCATCTACAGCAACCAGCCATTTACAGTTTACTGTACCACCGAAAAATTCGAATGCATCGTCTCTTGATTTGAACACTTCTACGTGCTCAACTACTGTACCGCAACCTACACCACCAAATGTAAGACCATTGATCTCGTTGTTGGGGCTCAGTTCATAACCTGCATACTCAATACGTACATAACGCAGGATACCTGAAGTGTCGTTGCAATTGTTACCACCATAATGTGCATCGGCAGGTGGGTTGTCAGGAATACCTTCAATCAGCGGGTTGGTTTTGTTAACCGGTGCATTTCCTAAAATAACCACACCAGCCCAGTCACCAGACTGAGGTGCACCATCCCAACGGTAAGAAGTGAATACGATGGGACAAGTTTCAGTTCCGTCGGCAATGATCTGTGATCCGCGTGTAATAACAAGGCCGCCACCGGGAGTTCCGGGTGTACCGGCTGTACCTGCATTACCTTCAATGCGTGTACCTGCTTCAATAATGATCTTAGCTCCGTTTGCCACATATACCAGGCCGTTCAGATGGTACTCTTTACAGCTTTGCAGGTAAATGTCAGATGTAATTACGCCGGTAATAGTACTGTCGCCACAGCTACCAGGTGTGCTGCAGGTAGCAGTGATACCAGCTGACAAAGAACGGTCTGCTTTGTCATTAAAACCTTTTTTACAGGCTACCAGCCCAACTACTGTAGCGGTCACTACAGAAAGCGCTCCCAGAATGATCTTTCTCTGTTTCATAGTCTTAGTTTAATGTTTATGGTGATAGAAAATACCCGCATCTGTGGCAACCTGTAGCAGTATCCTGTTGTATTTTCTATTCAGAAAAAGCCGTCTTTACAAAAATTATGCTTCTTCCCATACGCAATCACTCTCCATTAAACCATTTCAGTTCCCGGTATCATTACCGACAATGTTTCTGTGTTGTGGTGTTTTGTTTTTATGGGTACATGAACAGCAACTTCTTACCTGAACGTATAGCTGATACTTAACCCGAACGTACGACCCGGTGTAAGGCGCTGTATCAACCGGTCATATTTCTGGTACAGCAGAAAATTGTTTGAATAGCTGCCGCTCATGGCCTGTGTATCTTCCTCTGTTGTTTTACCCCTGTTCAGGTAAATGATGCTGCTTTCATTCAAAAGATTGCTGAGATTCAGTTTTATCTCCGCCTGCTGGTGCATAAAACGTACGGCGATCTGTGCATCCAGCGAGCGGATTGGCTTTTCGTATTGTGAGTGTACCGCATCCTGCTCATATACTACCATGCGGTTAGACACTGCATTGTAATTGAGACTGATATGCAACAACCTGTCATCATAATACAAACCCGCATTACCAACATAATTGCTTTGTCCCATCAACGGCCGCTTTTCTTCCTTGCCGATCACCTGTTGTGGTATTACTTTGTTGTTTTCAATATGATTGGCATTTTCATTCATCGGCGTTACTTTACTGTTCAGCGCGGTCAGGTTACCGTATATGGTAAGGTTCCTGATAATAGGTATAGGTATAAACGAAAGCGATTTGCGGACTTCCAGCTCTACACCATAATTGCTACTTTTGAAATTGTTGCGCAACTGGTAAATATTCTGTGATGCATATTTGTAGATCTCCATAGGATACTTCACGTTCTTGTAAAAGAAAGATGCTGATACCACCTCTCCTGCACCCGGGAACCATTCAAACCGTACATCATAATTATCCAGCATGGTTGAGCGTAAAAAGTCTGCACTGTACATACCCCCCAGTTCAAAATCATATTCCCTGAAGTAAGCCATTTCACGCAGATCGGGACGTATAATACTTTTGGCATACGCAGCACGCACATTGATGCGCGGTGTTACACTATAGATCAGGTTGGCTGAAGGAAACAATTTCCAGTTCTTCTCGCGGTTATAGATCAGGCTGAAATCAAGATTGTTGTTATTGTTCGATTGACTGATACTTTCGATAATAGCATCCAGCGCCTGGTTGGCTTTGTTCATGTTGAAATACTCTGCACGCAGTCCCCACACCAGTCTTAATTTACCGATCCTGTTATCGAACATTCCATATACAGCATGCAGGGCAGCCTTGCGTTTGTAATCATCTCCAAAACCCGACACTATGTTCTTTCCACCGCCATCTTCAGGCGAGAACAACACAGGTAAAGAAGGATAATAAGCTGTAGAACCCGGCAGGTCGCCAATCATAGCCACATAAAAACTACGGTCTTTATTCCACCCTGCGTACCCTGCCTTAAACGTATTCCTGGTTTCGCCAATGTTGAATGGCACCTGAACGTTGGCATCCCAGCTATAATTCTTTTCTTCTGCATTGGTATACATTCTCAGCACACCGGAGCTCAGCCCTTCAGGATATACATTCATCACGGTAAAGTCGTTGTGTGGCAAACTGAAAGTATCGGGTACGGTTTTCCATAATGCAATATGATTGTCAGGACGTTCCCTTTTTACCCAGGTGTAATTACCGATCCAGTTAAACTTAACACCTTTACTACCTATCAGGTGTTCGCCTTTCAACTGGCTTTGCCATAAACCTGTCTGCTGTACCTTTTCTATCATTGCCCGGCTGTTCTCATCCAGTGCCACATGTTTTCCCCGGCCGAAATTCATCTGTTCATCCAGCAAACGTGTAAATACATTCTGCCAACTCAGTTTATTTTTTTGCGTGGTATAACCAATGCCTACCACACCGCCAATATTGGTGATAAAAGCATATTGCTTACCGCGCAGATAATTATCCACTGTTTCATCCGGACTGTCAAAACCAAATCGTTCGGAAGTGATGCCCTGCACAGTCTGTGTATTTCTGTAACTCAGCGAAGCAATGACACCCAGTTTCTGTTGCTGGCGGTTATTGAGGTTAAAAATATGCCCCAGTGATAACTGATAGTTCTGTGAAGGGACAGCACGATAATAATAAGGCTGCCAGTTGTTATTCAACACCGCATTGTCCTTATTAAAATCTTTAAACTCCCTGATCTCTTTTAAGCTATTCCAGTCTTTTCTCCCATACAGGTAACGATGCGAAGCGTAAGCACCCAGGTAAGCGTCGCTATTGTTCCTTTTTAAGAACAGCATATCTTCACCATTCGTATTATCATTAATGCTGCCCCCGGCTATGAAACTCAGGAAGTTTTCAGAAGGTACATTTTTCGTTTCGATCTGTACCAGGCCGCCGCCAAACTCAGCACTCATATCCGGTGTAAGTGTTTTGGCCACTACAATATTGTCTACAATATTGGAAGGAATGATATCAAACGAGAACTGTTTGCGGTTCAGCTCTGTACTGGGCATCTGTTGTCCGTTCAGCAAGGCCTGGTTGTAACGTTCACTCAACCCCCTGACCACCACAAAACGATTATCGAGTGTAGATAAACCACTGATGCGTTTCAGCGACTCCCCAATGTTTTTATCGGGTGTACGGCCTATCTGCTCTGCACTGATCCCATCTCCTATTGACGGACTATTTTTTTGTCTTGTATACAATGATGCTACACTTTCCTTACGGGCGCTGGCTGTAACCACTACGCCCTGCAATTGTCCTTTTTCTCTTTTCAGGGTAAGGTTCATTTCAAATAACTCGTTTTCTTTTATCTCGATACCCGTAATGTTTTTAGCGCTATAGCCTACAGAACTGACGGTAGCGCTATAAATACCTTTGGGCAGACTTACCGTAAATCCTCCATCAATATTACTGGTAGTGCTTACTTTATTAATACTAATGGTGGCACCGGCCAATGGATCACCGTTCTCTTCGTCTACCACCTTTCCGGAAATGATACCCGGTTTTGGTGCGGATTTCTGTACAGGTGTTTTTTTGGGAGTTATCTTTAATGCTATATTAGTACCGTTCACAATATGCTGAATGCCATATTCCTGTTGTAATTCATTCAGCGCATCCTGTATGGCTACATTTTTCCAGCTTACTTTTCTAATAACCACATTGTTCAGTTCGTCCGCATTGTACGTAAGTGTATAGCCTGTTTGTTTTTCTATAGCCTGTAATACCACACCGGCTTTTACGGTGCCTGTTTCATACGTAATCACTGCTTTCTGTTCCTGTGCATGTACACACTGCGGCCATTGAATGAAGACGATAGCAATCCAGAGCAGTTGACGTTTTGCAGCAATAGATAACCAGTCGGGTAATTGTACTTTCATACCTCGTTACTTGATTGTATTATTTGTTAATGATGATTGAACCGGCTTACATGGCAACAGTTCCTGTATGTAAAAGATGTTTTTCTTTAACGCAAATCAATGCGATAAGTATTCTGTATTTTTTTAACTGAAAAATTGCAGGTAAATCCTAATTGCGACAACACCTGTGAAAGATCCATATTTTTAAAACTTGCTGTTACATGTTTGTACTTCGCGGCCTGCAACGGGTTGAATACGATCTGCTGATTGTATTTTAATGATATCCTGTTGAGGGCATCCGGCAACGCCACGTCGTTCAATACCAGCGCATCTTCAATCCAGGCTTCCGGCATGGCAATGGAAGTCTGTTTAATTGTGATCAGTGCATTCTTTTTGTAAAAAGTTGCCATCTGTCCCGGCAACAGAACTTTTCCATTAGTGATACGCGGATGAATAGTGTCTATACAGTTTACCTGTACCTTTCCTTTCTGCAAACAAACTTTTATCAATTGCTCACCGGGATAAGCCTCTACATTGAACTCTGTGCCCAGTACCCTCGTCTGCAGATTCTCTGTTTGCACTACAAAAGGATGTATGGTATCATGTGCTACCTTGAAATACGCTTCTCCGGTCAGTTTTACTGTACGTTCGGCATAGCCGTTAAAATCTTCATGATAACGCACAGTGGCATACGCGTTCAACCAAACCTTTGAGCTATCGGGCAGGATAATGGCCATTACCGACGGTTGGTTATTGTGTATCTCTCTCCAGGCGGCAGATAATGTTTTTTTACCCGCTTGCTGCAGCCACCACCATCCGGTACACGCAGCTACCAATATGGCAGCAACTGCAGCCCATCTGTACATGCGTCGTATAGCGATTACCCGTGTTACTTTTTCAGGTTGAACTTTACCTATGCCCTGCTGCCGGAAAAACTGTAACATTTGCTCCCGGGTAGTGTCGGGCATTTGCTGTGGTTGTATCTGCCTGGCTTCTTCAAGCATGGCATTTTCAAAAAAAGCAGGTTCCTCTTCCAGCCACTGCATCACCAGCCTGGTTTCATCCGAAGAGGTTTCTCCTTTCAGCATTTTTTTGTACAACTCAAATTTCATAGTGAGTGATATATAATAAGCACGTTTGATAAATGCAAAAGGGTACACCTGTTTGTTGAGTTAACAGTTTGGTAATATTGCCACTGTATATCCTTCTGCTGATGTAATAAGTACCGGCAATAATACATCCTTCAGTAAAAATTTATTGTGAATGGATGGCAGCTCCGGAAACATGTAATGGAATAATAACGAAGTGATTAATATAATCCTGCAATTAAACAAACAGGCTCATGATCTTACGCAATACCTGCATGCTCAGCCGCATCTGTTTTTTTACATCGGCTACAGAAATATTCAATTGTATAGCAGTTTCTTTATAGGAAAGACCTTCCTGCCGTACAAGTTTAAATACCTGCTGACGCTTGCCGGGCATTAAGGCAAGAGATTGTGACAATTGGCGCTGCCTGTCGCGCAGGATCAGTTGTTGTTCGGCCTCAGGTGGGGTAACACTGTCAGATAATTCATTTTCTAACCTGCCCAGGAATTGCCGGCGGCGTTCCGTTTTCCTGAAATCGTCTGTTAACAGGTTCTTTATATAGGTGATCAGTAATGGCAACAGGTCTGCATGTGTATCTACCGTTTCAATATTTTCCCACAAACGCAGAAAACATTCCTGCACAATATCCCTGGCAGTATCTTCATTGCCAGTCAGTTTCAGCACATAATAATACAAACCGTCGCTATAACGGGCAAATATGTGATGAAACACCTTATGCAGTTTGTCGGTATTGTTCACACTTTAAGGTTTACAGCAAAAGTAAAATTCTGCTTCTTCGGCAGCTCTCCTGTCAGTGCATTTAATGATTTGTTAAAACCGATGTGCATTTAGGATATACGTTATGGTTTTAATATCATCTGCAAGCCATTTCCATCTGCTGCCGAACGATATACCGGCTGTATTGGTAATGAAGACGATGTATTGCGCAGGGTAATAAAATTATCCGGCAGATCAACTCCGTAAATAATCTGCAAGGCTTTGTTTACCAACGGATCTGCAGTTGTTCCTATATTATAAAGCGGCAATTGTGTCAATTCATTTACAGGGTATAACGGATTAATGCCCTTGCTATATGCCCCCTGGCTATTGCTATTGAATACTTTATATACAGTAGGTTGTATTTTCCACATTACCTGCTTCGGCACCCGGTAATCTTCTATGGTAAAAGAAGCTTCATCCTTTCCGGCAGTGCTCTCCCCTATCTGTATCACTTCGATATATGGTTTCAGGTTATTTACTACCAGTTCAGCAGCAGAATAGGTAGCAGCGGTAGTAAGTATAAAAACGCGTTTCAGCGATAACCTGCGTGTTACAAGATCCGAAAATTGTTTTCCTGCGTTATTACCCGAAGTATTCAGCATTGTTTGCAGACTTCTTCCTCTTTTGCCTTCGTACCGGTTACCTTCAAAGATCACCCATGTGGCATCTGCTGTTATTCCGGAAGCAATCATAGCAGCCAGTTTAGCACTGGAAGCTACACTGCCGCCGGCATTGTAACGCAAATCCAGTATCAACTCCTTCACCGACGCCTGTTGCAATTTGGTAAATGCCTGCAACAAAGCAGCATCATAATTTTCATCAAAAGAATTATAGAACAGGTAGCCCGTACTGATGCCGCCTGCTGTAAAATTTCTTACCGCGTGAACTGCATTTTCACCCGCATACCGGTTGGTCAACTTTACAGCAGCAGAGGTCATCCAATTGCCATTGCTGTAAACAGCCGGTGTTATACTAACCTGTGTACCGGTTTTTAATTGCCGGATGATTTCATTTTTATTCTGCTCATTAATACCGGCATTGTTCACCTGCACAAAACAGGAACCCCGCTGCAGACCAGCTTTATCTGCCGAACTGCCGGTATTGACCAGTGTAACAACCCCTATATACCCATTATAACCGGTTACCGACACCAATGCATATTGAAAACCATAGATAAAATAAGAATTGGAAGCAGCTTCAACCGAACCGCCATTGGTGATCCATGAAAAACGATCTTTGGATGAAAGTAAGCTTTTAAAGAACAGGTCAGTTTGCAAAGAATAATCAGGAAAAGCAGGTATTTCGTCAGACCAATAATAGTATCTCCGCATGCTGTCCAGCACCCAACGGTTAATACGGCCAAGAGAATCAGCAGGATAAGGATCTACAGCAGCACCCTTCTTACTGCAACTACCCGCAGCAAAAAGCAGAAAAGCCAGCATAACTGTGCAGAATAGCCTGAACATACAAGAAGTTTATGCCGGAATATATTATGAAAGTGTGCAAATGGGAATTTTCCAAAATCAACTTTTCATTAAATCGCTATCGTATACGTTACCGGCATCCGAAATACAGGTATTACATGTGCTATTATCCTGCTATCTGTTCTGTTATTAAAACACCCGTAAAGAACAACCAAAGATGATCTCACAGGCAGTACAGCCGAAAACTGTAACCAAAAATCTACCGGCTGGCAATTTCCGTTAATATCAATACCGGCATTACCCATTACTTTCTCCTGTTATCAATATCAAACCATTTTACCAGGCTTAAAAATCTGCACAATGAAAAAACTGCTCTTTTTATCATCCATCCTGTTTACAGGCATAGCCATAATGGCCCAGTCAACCTCCAACACCAAAGAAGACAAGAATGCAATCAAAAAAGAAAAGAAAGAAGAGCGGAAAGCATTGAAAAAACTGGAAGGTTCTGAAGTAAGTTACCAGGCCAAACAAGCATTCGCAACAGATTTTACCAACACGTCTGCTGTTTCCTGGAAAAGAACACCTGTGTTTGACGAAGTATCATTCAGCAAAGATGGTACAAATCAAAAAGCCTATTATGATGCTGATGCCCAACTGGTAGGTACTATTATTCCAAAAACATTTAAAGACCTTCCTGCAAACGCACAGGCATATATCAATAAAAAATATGCAGATTACAAAAAAGTCAACGTATTGTTCTTTGATGATAACGAATACAATGACACAGACATGTTCCTGTTTGGCAATCAGTTTGACGATGAAGACAATTATTTTACAGAACTATCCAATGGCACGCGCAACATTATTCTGCAGATCAACATGGAAGGGAACGTTACTTTTTTCAGGGAAATGAAAGGCTAGCAGGCGAAATAGCTACTCAAATAAAAGACTGTTCACCAATCGTTAACAGTCTTTTTTATTTTACAGCAAACTGTTCAAAAAAACAATAATTCCAAAGCCAATTTGTAAAACAAGCAACCAACTATACATTGTTTATAATCAACTTTGTGGTATACCCGTGCTATACCATCCCCCAACCACAATCATCTTCCCTGTTGTTCCGCCACAAGTAAAGGCCGGTTTGCATACGCAACCCGATTATTAGATTATTAAACATTAAACAATGAAAAAGTTACATTACTACAAGCTTGTATTGTTACTGGCTATAATTGTTTTTGCAGGTTGCTCCGGCAACAAGGTAACATCACAGGTGTCTGTATCTGCCAACATATCGTATCAGACTTTTTACGACGATCTTTCTCCTTACGGTACCTGGATTGATTATCCGGCTTACGGCCATGTATGGCATCCTGCCATCGCCGGCGATTTCCGTCCCTATCTGACCAATGGCTACTGGGATTATTCCGACGAAGGCTGGATGTGGATGTCAAATTACAATTGGGGTTGGGCACCGTTTCACTATGGCCGCTGGGTATATGACGATATGTACGGCTGGTTGTGGATACCCGGTTATGAATGGTCTCCGGCCTGGGTAACCTGGGGTATGTACGATGATTATTATGCCTGGGCACCCCTGATGCCCGATGTGAATGTGGGCATTGCATTTGGTTCGTGGCGACCTGCTGCCATGTACTGGAATGTTTGTCAGCGTGGTCATATTTACGACCGGAATATCATCGGTGTAGTCGAAAAAAGAAACGTGGTGATCAACAACATCAACCGGATCAGTATTATCAACAATTTCAACACTACTAAAATACACAACCAGTATTATGCAAAAGGACCCGATGTTAATGAAGTACAGCGGTATACCAATCATAGGATAATGCCGGCCACCATTCATGAAATGAACAAACAATCCGTTGCTGAACACAAAGGCAACGAGATCAATGTATACCGGCCGCCTATCAGTCACCCGCAACCAAGAGAATTCAGACGGGTAGATAACAACAACGCCGGCCCGGTACGTAATAATAACGACCGGATGGAAACACAGACGGAGCAGCAGCGACAGAACATAGATCGTTTACCTGTCCGGAAAGCGCCTGAAGGAACATTTAATCCCGGGCATAGTATGGGCAACGGAGGCGGACGAAACCACAGAAATTAATGCGATAATCATTGTTTATCCCTATAAAAAAAGGCCGTTCCCGTTTGGAATGGCCTTTTACCTGCCAACCCACGATTATACTGCATAATCACTGGTTATTTCATTACAGAATTGATTATATTGTGTATAACCTTAACATTATGCATCCGGCCAGGAAATTATACGGCATCGTCATAGTCTTGCTGTTTGTTTCAACTACTACTGCGTTTACACAGGAGCAGATTGAAAATACAATTACCCTGGCCACCAAAAGCGGCGATACTGTTTTTTCGCCGGTACTATCTAAAGCGGTTATCTCCATCCAGAACAATACCGACTTTAAAGCACTGATACAATTGTTTCCGATTGTTCCCAACCCCGATGCGGAAGATTCGCTGGAACAACATAAAAAACCATTGGTATTAAAACTTACCGGGCGATTCCCTGTACAAAATGCCGATTTCTTAACCACTGCAGATAATGGCCGAACCTACGACATGGATGTTCTGGCACAGGTAAATGACAGTGTTCAGAACATGGCCATTCATTTTGCGCTTACAGTACCACGCGGTGAACCCGTTAGTCCCAATGGTAACTTCCCCGGCTACCCTGCACGGATCACATTTACCTTTGTACTGTCTCCCAAAACATTTGGATTGAACACACACCCTTTCGACATCAACAACGTTATACTCGTACAGGTATCCGATGCGCGGATCAACAAGCAAGAGTAATCCTGTTTACATCTGCATTCATACTTCTCACTCTTCATTATACCCATTTGAGATAAACCACTAATGCTATTGTTATTGAATTGTCAATGGCAGGCATGCCATTAAATTATATTACACGGTCATTGTCTAAACTATAAAAACAGATTATATGAAAAAGATAATGATAGTGTTGCTCTCAATAGTAGTAGCAACCGGCGTTTCAGCCAAACCTGCCGCACATTTTGGAGGCGGCTTTCATGGTGGTGGTTTCCATGGCGGTGGCAGAACTACCGTTGTAATAGGTGGTGGTTTTTACAGCCCCTTCTATTCTCCATGGGGATATTACTACGGTTACCCTTTTTATCCTTATGCTACAGCACCTACACCTCCCAGCAAGCTGGATCTGCAGATACAGGGCATTAAGGTAGATTACAATGACAAGATCAAATCAGCAAAAATGGATGATAGCCTGACCAAACAGGAAAAGAAACAAACAGTAAGACAGTTAAAAACAGAACGTAGCCAGGCCATTATTGACGCAAAGAAGAATTATTATAAACAATAGACTGGCGTTACACATTAAAGGTGGGTCCTGACTAGCCAGGGCACACCTTTATTTTTAGTACTTGTGAAACTCAGGCGTGAATCCTGATTATATACTAATTAATGCTTACCAGATAACGCTTTTTCTGTCGATACAATGTAAACTTTTCAATTCCTAATACACGTATATACATGCTATCGCGGCTACGCTCCACATAACTTATATACTTCTGCAAAGAGTCAATCTGCTTATACTGCTGCCTGACAGCCGTTTTACGATTATGAAGTACAATATTAATAGCGTAAATGCTATCTCTTTGTAAGGAACTTAGCCCAAGACTATCACGCATTTTATCTGCTATATGAGCAGCTACATAAGCTCCATTATTATCCTGTGCCTTCATTTCTGTACAGAAAAACAGTAGCTGAATCCCTATTATTGTAATCAATTTGTACATATATCTGATATTTTTCTGATTAACCTTCTTCTTCAATACAAGATCCCATAGTGCTATATTCCGTATAATTTCCCGACCACGACCCGTCACTCCATTCATAATGATAAATACATACCCATTGCGTACCCCCATTAGGATAGGAAGAAGTGTATACTTTAATTCCTGTTTCACAACTTCCGTTCACGCATTTTTTACCTTCACCTGAACAGTTTGAATTATTACAAACTACAGGAAGAGGACAGGCTGTAGTATTAGTACCTGTCACAACCCAACGATACTGTTCATAAGTAGGTGAACACGGATTAGCATCTTTTTGCTTTTGTTGCTGCTCACCGGTATTATTGTTACTAGCATCTTTTTTACATTCAACAGGGTCTGTTGTATTTTTCCAATCCGCGGTTACAGTACAAGTAACGCTTATACCACTCGCTATCCATCTCAAACTATTATAAGTAGGGCTATTCGGATTATTGTCTTTTTGTTGAGACTCAAGAATATTAGTATTGTAAACAGGATTTTGTGGGCATGGCTGGCAACGGGTAATGCCCGTTGCTTCCCAATGAGCACTAATATCAACATTATTACAGTTCTCTATTTCACCTGCATAATTATAGCAAAACTTTTTAATTATATTTCCATCGTGATCACGAACCAGGTATAAGCGGTTAAAGCTATCATATTCATAATAGGTCACTCTCCCCCTGGCATCCGTTTCACTGGTTATACCAACCAACGGCTTATATGTATATATAGTAACAAGAGCACCTGGAATATTTCGGAGATTGGCGAGGTGATTACGCAAAGCATTATCACTAACGGGATTATCTAAGGTAGCCTGATTTACATAAGTACTGGCAACCTGATACGTTGTATTCAGAATTTTCGCCACAAGATGCTGGCCTTTATATCCCCACAGGTATACTTCTTTTACATTATTCATTTTATTTTGCTCAGCGATATTGCCTAATGCGTTATAGCTAGCAAACTCAATTACTTTCTCATTATCGCCGCCTTTATTTTTTCTAAACACTTCAGATGGGAGGAGAATACCTCCAAAAGTATTAAACTTCACTTGGCTTGACTGTATAAACTGATCTTTAACGAAAGTCTCTGTTTTTACAATACTGGCAACCTGATTCTTACTTACCAGTTGCTGATAATAACTATCTGATCCTGAAAGATCGTATGACCTATAATAAATATTTTTCTTGACATCTGTATTTGATAGAACTGTTCTGTCCTCATTTACATGAAAATAGATCGGGCTATGCTTATATTCTTTAATTGTTTCCAGAACATAAGAATCATTATCAGAACTATACATCCTATCAGTTTCTTTTTTAAGCAAAAAACTGTAAGTAGGATAATGATAAAAAGAATAATAAACAACGTTACCAACACTCCATGGAGTAGGAACCGTATTATCTGACCATGTCAACCTGTAATGGTCTACATTCAAGCTATAAGGTTTCTTAGCCACTGAATCCATGTATTCATATTCAAAAACTTTTTCTGCAACCTTTTTAATACTATTATTTTCAAACGCATAGTTCACTTCTGATTCAATGTTTCCCCTGACAAATTCATTGTTTTGAATAATATTAAAAGGGGGTATTGTATTAAGCTCGTCCGGAACATTTATATAGTTTTTCTCAATAATTGATTTTTTACTTTGATCGGCACTTTTAACAATTGAAAAAACTTTTGTATATCCCACGCAACTACCTGATTGAAGGATGGTCTGCATCGTAGGATTAGCATTTATTTGTTGATAAGAGCCAACAACAATCGTTTCTACTTTTTTACTAAATACAGGACTATAAGCAGAAAATATTTGCCCGGAACTTTTAGTGGAATCCCAACCTATTGTGTATTTGTATTCCGTTTTTAATGCAGGCTCTGCGTCATCTTTAGAACGAAAGTGACTAATCTTCTTTACTCGTAACCCACCCGCAAAACCAGAACTATTATCTTTGGAAGAATCAATGCTGGACCAGGTAAGGGAAATATAGAAACTACTGTATTGAGGGGGATCCTGATTAAAGGTAGCCTCTATTACATAGCTGCCGTTAGGTAGATACGTAGACATATCCGTTGTATTATTTGCTTTATTAGCATATACGGGCTTATTAACAGGTACACCGTCATTATTAACCTTCCTAATATTGATCTGAGCACAAGTAGCTGAGCCATTGGTAAGATCACATCCAAAATATCCGGCATCAATATGAACAAAAGCACCACCATTTACATTCATATTATTTAAATAGTATTCAGGGGGGTTATTGATCGTAAATGATGTCTGGTAAAAAGCGGTAATCGGCCAGGTCTGTCCCTGTCCTGTAGCAACTTCAATAGCCGCAGATTCGGGTTTATAATACTTTCTTAGATGGCCTGCAACAGGGTCAATTGCTTTGTTTGTTTCAAACTCATAAAAGGTTTTTCCTCCTGTAGGGTATATTATTGACTCCAATATACCAAACTGGTTATAAAGAGTATCAACCTGTCTGTCAGATCCATCAGATTTTATAGGTGGAGCGCCTGCTGTTAAAGAATAATGCATTATATATTCCTCAGGTACAAGGGTATTATTATATATCCTTCCATTATAATATCCCCATTCATCCTGTGCTGTACTGATTCTACAGGCTGGCACGTTTTCGCGGTTATACTTAAATTCATGTTTTTTACTTACATAACCCGCTTTTTCTTCCAATGAATCCAATAACATGTATTTGCGCTCTCTCGGGGTTGAGATCGGAAACATGACGTCATAAGAAGATGAAGTAGATAAATAGCTGCGAAAGAAATTATACTGATTGATAATATTGGAATTATAGTCTTTTACAACAACACTTTCCAAACGATGCCCTCCCTCCAGGTCTTCTCTTTCGGATATTTCTTTTATAAACTCAATTGTACCCTGAGAATAAGTGATTTTATAGGGCACTTTGGAAGTACTATAAGTATTAGAAAAATTATTTCTATACCCGCTATTTGCATTAAAATTATTGGTCCACCTCACAAGGTCTCCATAATTATCCAGGGGAATTACAAAAGTGGATCCAAAATTAGATCTGAACACCTGATTTTCTGTTGTGTACTCAAAAAAAACGGTATCCTTACCAGATGATGAAATGATTTTTGATGGATACCAGGTACTGGTAACCGGGGGGTCAGTATTAACGGTTGACCCTTGAACAAGGGTATTTTCCAGTACATCAAAATGATAAGTTATACCTTGCTCATCAGTAATAACAAATCCTACATTCCCAACTCCACTTTTTATGATCCGCATATTATTTCTAGGCACTATATTAAAAGCCTCTGTTTCCTGATTATAATAAAACTTCCCTGAAGTATTCAGCAGGTTGAAACTAAAGATATCAGGCTCCGTATCAACCAAACCCTGAAATGCCTGGGCAATAAGATCATAAAAAGGTATACCGGGAATACCTCTATTCTCATAGATATATTTTATCGTTTCATTTTCCGTAGCAGGCTTATAAAAAAAACCTCCCGTACCTTCGTCTTTCAGATGCTTTACCTGCCGGGAAATGGAAGGAATTCCATTCAGGCTCCAGCCTAATCCAACCCACGAAGCGATGCTTTCTACACGATTGCCTCCGGCATGATAGCTTAGAGACAGGGCAATATTAATATCACTGGTTTTTATGTTAAATAAAGGCAGTGAAATGGGAGGCACTCCCGTAAATGATCCTACCGGACTCTCAATATACTTTGCAAAAGATGCAGCATTAGGGCTTAACGGAGTAACGTTTATCAGATCGGTTTGAGCTATTAGATATGATGTATTGAAAATAAACATCACCATCCACCAATAAAACTTCTTAATATCCATTATTTTGCTTTTATATCAATTTATTTGATATGCCCGCTTAGCACTATCTTGTATTAATAGTCAGGCATTACTATAATCCTATTATTGCTGGTATAATATCATTATTGGCTAGCCGAGAAGCCTTATTATATTATCCCAATTATAATCAATTACAATTTATGATATTCACAGAGGGGAAAACTTCATAGCATTATAAGCGTGGTAAAATAGCGTTAGCGAAATGAAGCCCGGGGAAGATATTTTTTTCATAATAGTCAGTTTGAGGGTTTAACAGGTCGAGTTGATTCAAATATACTATATAATGAGAATTACAACATTTATTATCGTGAAAAAACTATTAAATATCTTTTATCCTAAAATAAAGCTTATGCGCACCCATATTTTAGCATATCATTTGCATCTAACTGTAATATCCATATCATATTTTCGGAACATCAATTACATACCTTATAGAATATGCTAATGTCAGATAAACGAAGTTGTACAAATATAGTCAACGATCTTTCTCCAATCAAGTACATATAACCTTACACAACCGTCGAAGCATTAAGTATATAGGTTAAAAGCACGTCTAAATAGATCAAGACAACTTTTCAACTCTCAACAAAAAAACCCTCACCCCGCCTTATTGCAACCCTTTACATAACGCTATTCCCATCTATGGCAATCATTTTCAAAGATTAGCAACATCGTTTCAAACAGCTGTCATACAGCATTATTCGCTTAGTTATTCCTTGTTAATCATCGGTTATATACTGACCTTATAGACTAATTAGTGAAAGCTTTGTCAGTAATTTCACGCCAAAATCTTCAACATTTCATTCAGACTTTTCAGACTGTTCTTTTAAGATTGCTAATTAATTAAATTGTATCATAATCTCCTTTATATGCAGGCAGTTAAATATACTGTAGTACTCTTCCTCCTTGCTCTGCAGAACAACATATTATTCTCCCAGACACCCTCTACCGACACGCTCCACATTACCCTGGACAGTGCGCAGAATATGTTTGTCAGGAATAATCTGCAACTGCTGGCACAGCGTTACAATATTGACGTTCAGAAAGCGCTCATTTTACAAGCCAGGTTATACAACAATCCCAACATTGCATTGGGCATGGGTTTTTACAACACCGTATCGCATCGCTTTTTTGCTACCGGTAGTGGCCAGGAAGGTGGCGAGCTGATTTCACAGTTATCGCAATTGGTAATACTGGCCGGCAAACGCAACAAGCAGATCAAAATTGCCGAAGCCAACGCCAAACTTTCCGAAGAACAGTTTTACGACCTGTTACGCACCTTGAAATATACCCTGCGAACGGATTTCTTTAATATTTACTACCTGCAGCAATCTGCCAAAGTATATGCCAGTGAAATTGATGGGCTTAATAACGTAGTCAGGGCCTTTGATGATCAAAAGGGCAAAGGCTACATTGCCGAAAAGGAAATAATACGTGTTAAAGCGCAGCTATACAGTTTACTGAATGAATACAATGATCTCATCAACCAGATTAACGACACCCAGTCAGAACTGAGACTTGTTTTACAAACGCGTCCCAATGTATATATTTACCCTGTTGTTGACACAGTACATTTAATAACGTTAACACCGCATCAATTCTCTTACACTGCATTGCTGGATTCAGCATACCAGAACAGAACAGATCTGCGTATTGCCCGGATCAATACAGATATCAGCAAACTGAATTACAATTATCAGAAAGCGTTGGCCATTCCGGATGTTACCCTTTCATTCGGTTATGATCAGCAGGGCAGTTATATCAACCATTTTAATTCATTGGGATTTTCCATTGACATTCCTATTTTTAATCGCAACCAGGGAAATATCAAATCTGCAAAAGCCAATATAACCAACAATGAAACCTTGCAAAAAAGTATAGAAGCAACTGTTGAAGAAAATATTTATCGCTCACTGCAGAAAGCCATTGACGCAGACAAGCTATATAAAAAAATCGAAACGCCTTTTGCAGCAGACTTTTCCCGGCTTACCCGTGAAGTATTGCTAAACTATCAGAAACGCAACCTGAGCCTGCTGGAATTCCTTGACTTTTACGATGCCTATAAGCAAAATGTACTGCAATTAAATTATATCCTTTACAACAGAGTACAGACGCTCGAAGACATCAATTTCTACACTGGTACCAACTTATTTAATTAAAGCCTTAAATCAATCTGTTCAGATGCTACAGCTTGTTAAACTGAAAATAAAAGGAAGCATTGCAGCGCTGACTATTATCGTTATGTATACGGCCTGCAACACCGAAAACAAAGCCCCCGAAGAACGGACCGGCTACGTTATCCCCGACAGCCTGATGAAAACACTGGTTATTGATACGGTAAAAACATCCCAATTGGTAGATGCCCTCACCTTTACAGGTACTGTTGATTTCAACCAGGACAATCAGGTAAATATCTTCCCACTTGTAAGCGGTATTATAAGCGATGTAAAGGTACAGGCCGGCGATTTTGTACAAAAGGGACAGGTACTTGCGCGTATACGAAGCAGTGAAATGGCGGGTTACAGCAATAACCTGGTAGTAGCGGAAACCAATCTTACATCTGCTAAAAAACAACTGGATGCACAGACAGACCTGTTCAAAAGTGGCCTTTCTTCACAACTGGATGTTACTGCTGCACAAACCAATTATGATCAGGCAGTAGCACAGCTTGAAATGGTAAAGCGCGTTTTAAAGATCAACGGTGATAATATACAGGGCGATTACATTGTCAAAGCCCCCATCAGCGGATTTATTGTACAGAAAAACATTACCAACAATACATCTATCAGGGCAGATAACAGTAATAACATCTTTACCATTTCTGATCTTAAAAATGTATGGGTACAGGCCAATGTGTATGAATCCAACATCAGCAGGGTGCATGCAGGCAGCCAGGTAAATGTGACCACGCTTTCTTATCCGGGCAGAGTTTTCAAAGGCCATGTTGACAAGATCATGAACGTACTGGATCCCAACAATAAGGTGATGAAAATGCGCGTGGTGCTTTCCAATGATGACTATGCGTTGAAACCACAAATGTTTGCCAGCGTTACAGTGATAAACCAGGAAAAAGACCAGGCGATGTGCATCTCTTCCCGGTCTGTAATATTTGACCATAGCCAGTATTATGTATTGCTGTACAATTCTAAAAACGATGTCCGCATTACACCGGTACAAATACTTAGTGCCCTGGGTGATAAGACATATATTTCCTCCGGCATACAGCCGGGAGATAAGCTTATTGGCTCACAGGCCATCCTGATCTATGATGCACTGAATAATTAAGAGAATCCCTTAAATCACTATTATGCTCAAAGTACTGAAGGGTATAATTGCTTTCTCTCTCAAAAACAAATATTTCATACTTTTTGTTTCCCTGATCCTGATCATTACCGGTATTATCACATTCAGGAATATGCCCATTGAGGCCTTTCCGGATGTTACCAATACAGAGATCAGTATCATTACACAATGGCCGGGCAGAAGCGCCGAAGAAGTAGAGAAATTTGTAACGATACCCATTGAAATAGCCATGAATCCTGTGCAACAGAAGGTTAGCCTTCGTTCCACTACTATTTTCGGGCTTTCTTATATCAAGCTCATTTTTGATGACAATGTAAAAGACGCACAGGCGAGGCAACAGGTAATGAATCTGCTGGGAAATGCTACCTTACCGCCCAACGTACTGCCATCTGTTCAACCACCAACAGGACCCACCGGTGAGATCTTCCGCTACACGCTAAAAAGCAGCATACGCGATGTACGGGAACTGAAGACCATGCAGGATTGGGTGATTGACCGGCAACTGAAATCAGTTCCGGGTGTTGCAGACATTACAGCCTTTGGCGGCAAAACAAAAACTTATGAAATAAAAGTAGATCCCCGCAAGCTGGCTTCGCTCAACATTACATCGCTTGATATTTTTACCGCTGTACAAAAAACCAACATCAACATAGGCGGTGATATGATCATCCGCAATGACCAGGCCTATGTAGTTAGAGGAATAGGATTACTGAACGACATCAATGAAATAAAGAATGTAATTGTTACCAATAACAATGGTGTGCCTGTCCTGATCAAAGATGTGGCGCAGGTTGAAATATCCAACCTGCCACGTTTGGGTTGGGTAGCCAGGTCAAATGGATTGAAGGATTCAACCGGCAAAAGAAATATTACCAATGAGGAGGATGTGGTAGAAGCTATCATTGTAATGCGCAAAGGAGAAAACCCATCCGAAGTAGTAAAAGCTGTCAAAGAGAAGATCAGCAAACTTAACAATCTCATACTGCCGGCAGACACCAAGATCGTTCCTTATTACGATCGTTCAGATCTTATTGAATATGCTACGCATACAGTATTGCACAATCTTATTGAAGGCATTCTGCTGGTTACCCTGCTGGTATCTGTATTTATGTTCAACTGGCGTACCACGCTGATTGTATCGATCATTATCCCCATGGCATTATTGTTTGCGTTTATCTGCCTGCACATCATGGGTATGTCGGCCAACCTGCTTTCACTCGGAGCTGTTGACTTCGGTATTATTATAGATGGTGCCGTGGTAATGGTGGAAGGGATGTTTGTAATACTGGATCACCGGGCCCGTGAATTGGGAATGGACCGTTTTAATAAAATTGCCAAACTGGGGCTGATCAAAAAAAACGGAGCTCAATTGGGTAAGGCCATCTTTTTTGCCAAAGTGATCATTATTACCGGACTGCTACCCATTTTTGCATTCCAGAAAGTAGAAGGTAAAATGTTCTCCCCGCTGGCTTATACACTGGGATTTGCATTGCTGGGAGCACTCATTACCACCTTAACACTTGTGCCAGTGCTTATCAGCATGTTGCTGAAGAAAAATGTACATGAAAAACACAACCCGTTCGTACATCATCTTACAGGCTTGATGTTAAAAGGCTTTACCAATGCCTGGAAACACAAAGAAGTAGTCGTGATCACATCGTTTATTGTGATGGTTATCGGACTTTATTCCTTCAGATTTCTTGGTTCTGAATTTTTGCCGGAACTGAACGAAGGATCCATCTGGTTGCGTGTACAAACGCCCTATAGTATTTCGCTTGAAAAATCTGTTGAAATATCAAAACAGGTAAGAAAAACCTTAATGAATTTTCCGCAGGTAAAATATGCAGTATCGCAAACAGGCAGGCCTGATGACGGAACTGACGTGGCAGGTTTTTACAACAATGAATTTTCAGTAATGCTGTATCCGGAAGCAGACTGGAAACCACACATTTCCAAAGAAGAACTGATTGATCAGATGAGCAAGGAACTATCTGTAATTCCCGGTGCCGATCTCAACTTCTCACAGCCTATTATGGACAATGTGGAAGAAGCTGTTTCGGGCGTGAAGGGGTCTATCTGTGTGAAAGTATACGGAGACTCACTGAACTACCTGGAAGGAAAGATCAATGATGTTTATAATATTTTGAAAGATGTAAGAGGAATTGCAGACCTGGGCGTGATACACAATATCGGTCAACCGGAATTGGATATTAACCTGGATCAGCAAAAGATGGCCCTGTACGGCGTGGCCACTGCAGATGCAGACGCCGTTATTGCTATGGCCATTGGTGGTGTGGCAGCTTCCACCTTATATGAAGGGATCAAAACATTCGATATCCGTATACGATTACCGGAAGAATTCAGGAAAACTCCGGATGATATCGGCAATTTGTTAGTACCTACACAAAATGGCAGCAAGGTACCCATCAAGGAAATTGCCACCATTACACAGAAAACCGGCCCTTGTCTTATATTCCGTGATGACAATCAGCGATATTCCGCATTGAAATTCTCAGTACGCGGACGGGATATGGGAAGCACCATTACAGAAGCACAGGAAAAAGTAAGACAAAAAGTACAGTTAAAAAGAGGCTATAACATGGCATGGCAGGGCGATTTTGAAAACCAGCAACGTGCTACCAAACGGCTGGCGCAGGTAGTACCAATCAGCCTGTTGCTCATCTTCATACTGTTGTTCACCATGTTTGGCAACCTGAAAGATGCAGCATTGGTGTTCTTAAACGTTCCTTTTGCTATCGTGGGTGGTTTAGCGGCTTTACATATTACCGGCACCAATTTCAGTATTTCCGCGGGTATCGGTTTTATTGCATTGTTTGGTATCTGTATACAGGATGGTGTACTGCTGATCACTATTTTCAAACACAACCTGGAAGATATTAAAGGACAAAGCAGTTCGTTATATACATCCATAAAACTGGGGGTTAATTCACGTATACGTCCTGTAATGATGACAGCGATGATGGCAGCTATAGGATTGTTCCCCGCTGCCGTTTCGCATGGCATTGGCTCAGAAAGTTCCAGGCCGCTGGCCAGGGTGGTTATTGGTGGTATTCTTTGTGCTATGCTGTTTTCATTATGGGTATTTCCGCTCATATTCGGCTGGGCCTATAGAAAATTTGATTCTGCAGCCTATAAAAGGAATGAGGAACCGAAAGCCTGATCAACAATATGCTGACAACAAAAAAGGTTATTGATGTTCAATAACCTTTTTTATTATTCTACAATGCATCATTCTATTGTTCTGTAGTTTATATCAGGATAGCCCGGTTATTAATATAGCCCCAAAGCCTCGCTTCTTTTATAAGCCATCTCTTATCTGAACAGAAATAGTGACCCGCACCTCATTGTCATTAAAATACAATACAACAGCTTCCATGCCGGGAACAAAATGAAAGATCCTTTTTACATCACCGGTTAGTCTGAATAGCCTGGTTGCTTCAACCTTTACTGTCGCTTTTTCTTTATATATTAATATTGAAGTAGACGATCGCACTTCCACCCTTTCATTTTTTGTGCAGACAATCGGTAAAGTATATTGAACAGCATCCGGTGTACTGCCATGACATTAACTATAAATATTTATGCAATAAAGATTCGTCAACTATTTCAAGAAGAAAGCGAACGATGAAGAAATCATCCACTTTAAGTCAGATTTAAATACTCCAGAACTGACTCCATTGACTTTTACATTTTCTCCATTTCCTGCAGCTTTACTTTCGCTTTTTCATATCCCTGCCCGGCAGATTTTAAATACCAAAGCATTGCTTGCCTTCTATCTTTCTGAACGCCTTCTCCATTTTCATACATCTTACCAAGAAAATATTTTGCTCCCCCATGCCCTCTCTCTGAAGCTTTTAGCGCCCAACTGATTGCATCCTTAACGCTTTTCTCAACTCCTTCTCCAAAATAATATTGTCCGCTTAGTCCAAAATAACCGCCTGCATTTCCCTGTTGCGCAGATTTTTGATACCATTCAACTGCTTTCGAAAAATCTTTTTCAATACCTATTCCATCAGCATAAGCATCACCTACTGACGCCTGTGCATCGGCATCACCTAATTCTGCAGCCTGTAAATAAAATTTAAATGCTTCAGTAAGGTTGTTATTTTTCTCATTTTGAAGAGCTTTATTATATAATTCATTTGCATTTTTCTGGATCTTTTCATTTAATAGCAAGGGTTTATTTTCATCTCCGGTCTTTGCAATTGAAGCGGGGAAATTATAGTAATAATCAAAAGCATCCTGAAGGTATAATTGATTATTCGTTAACGTGTATTTGTAGCTAAACGCATGAGCAATTTCTTGTATAATCGCTAATTGAAGTAACTGGTTATACTGTGGATAAACAAACAAGCCGGAATAATTATCTGTATATTTTCCGTTGGAATAACTGTCCTGAATATTTAAAAACTCAGACTGTGGAATTGAATAAGCCTTATCCAGCAAATAAATTGCCTCATTCAATAGGTCATTGCTATTATTATCTATGCCCTGTTTCTTTTTTATTACTCCTAAGAATAATGCAGCTATCTTTTTAAAGTAGGCTGGGCTGTTTTGTTTTAGCAACTCGGTAAAACAGAAGGACGCATATTCAATATTTTTTTGCTTAAAAAGACTTGCAACTCCAACACCTAATAGTTGTGGACTTGAATATACACCCTTTGCCAATTGTTTTTCCAGTTCCTTTTTTTCTTTATAGCTATAGTTGTATAATGTCGTATAATGTACAAGAACATACATATCATCGAGCGTCCTTGTAACAGGGCTTACATCTAAAAAATTATTTTCAAGAATAGATTTTATTCTTTTATCATAAAGCAAAGCAATGCCTTCTGAATAATTATTACCCTGATAGTATAAATTTATTGAATCAATATAACCTTTTACATTACCCATCGTTGATGATGCAGACGTTTTCATCGAAGGTTCCAGCTCTTCCATACAGGAAAATGTATATGGGTATTCTGTCATGAAATATTTATTGGTTACCCGGTCTAATTCACAGTTGATATAATTTGCCGCGTTTTGATTCTGCTGCACACGCCTGTTTTCCCTGTTCTCTGCGTCCCTTTGCCTGCTTGCCTGGTAATTTTGTAGTGCAGCGCCAAAATCCCGGATGCTTTGGTTTAGTGATTGCGTTTGTGGCAAACCAACCATACTGTTTGCATATTCCTTTGTTTTTTCAAGATTTTGTATGTTTTGTTGTTGTGCCTGGTAATTGCTGCCTTTAGCAGGAGATGGTAACACTTGCTGTGATGCCGTTACCTTATTATTTAATTGGTCGGCAGACACTGTGGAAGTTGAATTGACTGTAGCCGTTTTTGAAACATTTGCATCAGGTGTACTCGCTGTTTCTGCTTTATTTTCCGTTTCTTTTCGTCCCTGTTCATAACATTTTTGCACCTCGCTGCTTTGTCTACTTTCTATGTTATCATATTCTTTTCTATACAGCTCTGGACAGATACAGCACTTACGGCTATTGTGTTTAATGCAAACCTCCTCGCCCGACCAGCATTCATGTGCAAATGCTACACCAGTGTAAGGCTTCGTATAATAATACTTTTTCCTTAGGCCGTCCTTTATAGGTTTATATTTCAGTTCAATGGCCTTAATGCAGGCATCTGTTCCCTGCCCGGAACTGGCAGTTTGCCCTGGCACTGTAAGCACGACAGCCATTGAAAAAAGAAGTATTAATAATGATTTTAGCATTTGAGTTCCATTTGGGTTTCCGGCATAATAACATTCGCACTAAAAAAATAATATTTACGTTCCATACCTATGAACAACCAATATTAGAAATCGGTCCATCGTCCGGAAGCATCCTTTTTCTGTTTTTTAGTAATAGTCCAAACACGTGGTGTTCTTTTATACATACTTCCTTTACCAGAGTCCTCTCCTGGGTCCAGGATCGTATTACCAGTAAAGCTTTCGCCGTTTGTATAATCAATTCTGAAATAATACCATACTTTAAAAGAATAGCCGTTGTGAAATTGGTAAGTAGTTGAATTAAACATCGACGGATCTTTGCACCATCTAAACTCAATGTTATGCGCATTTGACCGCTGCCATTCTGTACATTGATCTTCGCCACGTTTAAAAGCGGATGAAATGCCTGTTATCAACAACAGAATGGCTACAATGGTAATGCAGAAAAAATATTTTTTCCTCATAACTATTTTTTTGATAAAACAATAATGTAAAATGAATGTATTACTCAAGCGTTTTTCAAAGAAACGAAATAGGTTAAATAATTCATGTTGTTATTGAGCAAATCACCTTTTTTACCTGGTGGGTAACCGTTTTTTTGAGTGAACGAAGAACATTCTTTTGCATCAACTTTCCTTCCGTTTACATGAAAAAAGGCGCTGCCTGCTCAATAGCATTGATTAGCAATAGTTTTGTATAATAGTTTTATAAAACAATGTACCTGTTTAATGGAAATGTTCTAACTTTTCTGATGATGCGCAATATCGCTTTGAATATTCTGCTGGCAATCCTACTTTGTCCATTCTTTCTTTTTGCACAACGAAAAGAGCAACAACGCGTGGATTCTTTGCTGGTCCTGTTATCCAAATATTCTGCCAAAGAAGATACTGTAAAAGCCGGCTTATTACATAACGTTGCATTTTCATACTTCGCCGTTAACCCGGACAAAGGAATCCAATACGCATTCCAGGCACTTGACCTTGCAAAAAAACTGCAATGGAAAAAAGGGATCGCAAGATCTGTAACAGCATTGGGTGCCAATAATTGGGCAAAAAACAATTATGAACAAGCCATTGCACACTATCAGGAGGCTATCAAATACAACGAAGAACTGCATGATACTATAGCCATAGCTGCAAACCTGAACAATATTGGCGGCGTCTATCATGCACAGTATAAGTTTATGAAAGCGATAGATTATTTTAAGCAGGCAATTTCCCTTTATCATATTTCAGATAAAAAATTGAATGAACAAGGTGTCTGGCAGAATATAGCTGAGTCACATGAGTCATTAAAAAATTACCGGGCATCTATTGAAGATTATAAAAAAGCACTGGAACTAAACCAGGCAATTCAAAATGAAAGAAATATCGCATCTGTTTTAAGCAGAATGGGAGTAATATATGCCCGTATTGAAGATTATGCTACCGCATTAGATAATGAACAAAAAGCATTAATTACGTTCAGGAAGATTGATGAAAAAGATGATATTGCTTCTACGCTAGGTAAAATTGGCAATATCTATTATTTAAATAAGAAGTACAATCTATCGCTTGACTATTACAAACGGGCAATCAGCATGACCGAAGGGTTGGGTAATAAGTTTGCAAGAGAATACCTGGCAATCTATTATGGTTATGCCGGAAAAAACTATCTGCAGTTAGCTATACAGAAAGAACATGCGGATGCGTCACTCTTACAGCAGGCAGTGGACTATCTTCAAAAAATGCGAAGCATTTCTATACCAATTAAAGATTGGGTTCAACTAAAAGAATTTTTGCCAGAACTATCGAAGGCCTATGCTTTACAAGGCAAAGATAGAAAAGCTCTCTCAATTTATAAGGAATATAGTATTTATACAGATAGTTTGTATAACACAGAGAAAGACAAAGAAATTACACGACATGAAGTGGAGTACGAATATAGCAAGCAGAAAGATTCCATGCGCTACGCCTATAACTTGCAGCAAACCCGACTAAATGCATTAAGCAAAGAAAAAGAAGTGAATGAACTCCGGTTTAAACAGCAATGGCTTTATACTGTTGTTGGCGTTATTGCAATTTTGTTATTTGGGCTTTATCTTTTTTTTCGATCAAGAATAAAAAACCTGAACCTGAAAAATGAATTGGAAGCCGAGAAGGCGCAAAAGAAACTGAAAGAGGCAGAGTATAAAAATCGTCTGAATGATGTTAGCTATGCAGCATTGCAGGCACAGATGAACCCACATTTCATTTTTAACTGTCTTAATTCTATCAAACTCTATGCAGAACAAAACGATACGCAAGCAGCCTCCACATATCTGACCAAGTTCTCAAAGCTGATCCGCATGATCCTGGATCATTCCCGCACTAATACGATTGTACTTACTTCTGAATTGGAATTACTTAAATTGTATCTGGAAATGGAAGCGATGCGTTTTAAAACAAAACTGCACTACAATATCGAAATAGATGATAACGTAGAATGTGACTTTATTGACATTCCTCCCATGCTTATACAACCTTATGTAGAAAATGCTATCTGGCATGGCCTTATGCACAAAGCTGAAGGAGGGTCGATCCAGATACATATTGCGCACAATATAGATGCAGGTATACTGGTTATTTCAATAATTGACAACGGCATAGGCAGAGCGAGGGCAGCTGAAATAAAAAGCAGGGCAGGAATGCAATATGCTTCGCATGGAACACGCGTCACTGCCGAACGAATCGAATTATTGAATGAAAAATATAAAGCAGGGGCAGAGATAATAGTAGAAGATTTGCAGACCGATAATTATGAACCGGCAGGTACCAAAGTTGTTATTAAATTAGCAGTAAAATAAACGTAGATGAAAGTTGTTATCATTGATGATGAACCGGACAGCACCAGTTTACTAAAACTACAATTGGAGCGTCATTGTCTGCAAATAACATCTATTGACATTTTTAATAGTTCCCGAAAGGCCTTGGAAGAAATAGAAATGATTAATCCTGGTATTGTTTTCCTGGATGTGGAAATGCCAGAAATTAATGGATTTGAATTGCTGGAAAAATTAATGCCGCTTCGCTTTGCTGTGATATTTGTTACCGCATACAATCACTATGCACTTAAAGCCTTTCGATTTAATGCGTTAGATTATTTAGTAAAGCCGGTAGATGTAACCGAGCTGATAATAGCGGTTGATAAAGTTACACAGCAATTTAAGCCTATAAATGCTCAACTGACCCAGTTACAATCGCAAATGCAGGGAGCCGCTATAACTAAAATTGCAGTACCTTCTCAGAATGGCATTGCTTTCATTGAACTGAAGGATATTTTATATGCAGAAGCGGCAAGCAATTATTCAAAACTCCTGCTTGCAGATGGCCGTTTATTTGTTTTGTCAAAAACATTAAAAGACATACAGGATGTTTTGGAAGAAAGTCATTTTCTGCGCATACACCGTCAGTATATTATTAACCTAAACCATGTTACTCATTTTAATCGCAACGAAGGCATGCTAACAATGGTTAACAAAGCTATTCTTCCCGTAGCACGTAGTCAGAAAGATAAACTAATACAAAAATATAACTGGCTGTAAAAGAGACATCTTAATCGCCCAAAGTGCATGTTCCAAATATGTTGATTAAGCTTTCAAGAGAAATTTCAAGATCCAGATTAAAACCCAGCAACAATATTGGAAATTCTGACTTTGAAGACCCCATTTAGCTGACTATTAATCAGCAAGGTGGAGACAAATTTAACAGTTCTTCCATATTCCACGACCAGGGTTCAAACAGTTCAGATTTCACACAACATCTCCTTTAGATATTTCCTTTAAAGTACCTACTTGCAGGTATTTTTCGAAATTTTTCATATTTTAAATTTGTAATCTTATTAATCCCTTCGTATGACAGCAGAAAAACTACTCCTTACAGTGCCCATGAGACGCTTGCCAATGAAGCTCATTTTTACTTTTATATTCCTATGTATAACCAGCATACTCCACGCACAATACTTCTTTAATGATGGTAGCAAATGGGGCCTGAAGGACAGCACCGGGAAAGTTATTGTACCGTGCAGGTATGGATACGTAAATGGTTTTAAAGATCGTCCTGTGGCCAGGGTTTCTACCAATAACAAATGGGGCGCGATTACCCAATCAGGAAGAGAGGTCATACCTCAGCAATACGATGAGTTGTTTTTTTATGACGAGGTGAACTTATTTAGAGCAAAGCAAAACAAGAAGTGGGGATTGATAGATATAACAGGCAAAGAAGTTATACCTGTGATGTATGACTTTTGTTTTCCCGAAAATGATGGATATGTATTAGTAAAACTAAACTCCAAGTATGGGATACTGGATAAAACCGGCAAAACAGTTATCCCTATAAAGTATGATAAAGCAGAATATTTTGAGCATAGTCCATACGTATTGGTAGCAGAAAACAAACAATATTCATTGCTTGATAAAAAAGGTAATCTTTTCAAAACATTGAAGTACGATTCCATTGGCATGGTTTACAGGAACATCGCCTGCGTACAGCTTAATGGGAAATGGGGTATCATTGATAGCGTTGGTAACGAAATTGTTACTCCAAACTACCAGGAAGTCACCTATTATGATGGAGGCATTACAGCCGCCAAACAAAATGGCAAATGGGGATTTTTAAACAAAACGGGAAAAAGCATCACCTCGTTTAAGTATGAAAGAGTGAAAGGGTTTTATAATGGTATGGCTGCTGTGTCTGACAATGGCAGCCGGTTTGGATACATCGACAATACAGGAAGAGAAGTTGTGACACAGATTTACAGTGATGGCTTTGGTATGGATTTTTCCAATGGCATTGCACAAGTGGAGATAGCAAGTACAGGTAGAAAGTGCTTTATCGATAAATCAGGTAAGGAAGTGCTCAAAGAATCAGAAAGTTCGGTTGGGAAAACGGTTAAACCTAAAGAAACTGAGAACTTTCAAAACGCTACGCGCTATTATGAATCAAAATCATATGATGAAGCTTTTAAGAAATTTAAGCAGGAAGCCAATGGCGGAGATGTGGCATCCATGAAATACCTGGCTATAATGTATTTTAACGGCCTTGGTATAAGTAAAGATGAAAACAATGCATTGATATGGGCAAAAAAAGCAGTTGAATATGGTGATGCAGGTGCCATGCAGCTGCTGGGGGAATTCTATGCTAACTCTTCGCAAAAAGATATTACGAAAAGCATTGAATGGAATACAAAAGCTGCTGCACTTGGTAACATTTACTCCATGAATAACCTTGGCAATTTGTATGCTGCAGGTGAGGGGGTAGAGAAAAGTTTTGATAAAGCAATTAGTTGGTTTTATAAAGCCGCTGAGTTAGGTAGTGCAGCCGCCAGAAATAGCCTTGGACAAATTTATCTGAATGGGTATGCTGGTAAAGTAGACTATGATAAAGCGTTTGAATATTTTTATAAATCCTATAAAGTAAACAATACCACCAGTGGAAGAATAAATCTTGGGTTGATGTATGTAAACGGATGGGGAACGAAAAAGCAAATTGATGATGCCGTTCGGTTATTTATAGAAGCAAGGGATGCTGGTGATGCTGATGGAGCCTACTATATGGGTATGCTGTATATGACCAATCAAATACAATGCAATACATCATTTGAGAATAATTGTATTGCTGCGCTTAGTGAGTTCTCCTCAGCTATCAAGCAAGGACATGCAGATGCGGCATATAATGCAGGATTAATATTAGCAAATGGTTGGGGCATAGCGAAAAATGATGTAAAAGCAATTGAATTGTTTAAATATGCTGCGTCCCAGGGCCATCCCGGAGCAGAAGACTGGCTGAAACAACATAAATAAGAAATGCCAAATGTTTTCAAAGCCATCCGGTTTTGGGTGGCTTTTTCGTTTTCTGTAATCCTTGTCTGGCAGGTGGTAGTGCTCCAAAAGAAGCGGGCTGATAAACAACAAGAAATCCGCGACTGGCACGGGTTTAATACTTTCGGACCGGACGGGTAATGAGAATGAGTTCTCAGCCTGATCCATCTTGAGCTATCTTGTCTTTAAAATGCTGTTTTTCCGCATTTTGCAACATTTGCATCCTTCTCTAGCTTTACAGAACAGGATTTTAAAATTAGTAGACTAAAAAATCCTGAAGTGTTATGTCACAGTTTGCATTGTCTTTTACCATTAAACCATCCAGTGTACGAAAGGATGGCACCTGCATGGTATATCTGCTCTATTGTTTCAGCCAAAAGCAAAAGCCGCTATTCGATTCCAGGATAGCAATTCCACCCCCTGTACTGGAACCGGAAATCAAAAACATGCGGATGCCACCTGTTAACAATGTCGATTTAATCTCTACATCAAATACACCGGCGAACTCGCCGGGATAAATGAACCAATTAAGTTCTCCTGCAAGAGAGGTAATCAGATGGTCGAAGAGATCAGGCCAAAGTTTGATTGGATCACATCACACACCTGCAGGCGATCTTTTTGTACCAACGAATTTTTAGATGGTAAACCCATTATAGTAATCATGGCTATCAGCGGGCATAAAACAGAAAAGGCATTTAGGAAATATATCAAAGCAGATAATCTGGAAAAAACGAAAATGATTGAAAAAATCTGGAAAGACAGGCCGGGCTTATCAGCTTACAGGGCATAGAGGAAAATCTGATAAAATTGTCCCATCTTGCTGATTGATAGTCAGTCAGCTAAATGGGGCTTCCAAAATCAGATTTTGCATTAGCGCCTTCATTTTTTGTTGCAAACGAGACAAGCCTGAATCGTTTTTTTTATCAATATCCAATGATAGCTGTCTTTAATGTTTGATAGTCCTTATAAATGTTTTCATAAGATCCTAATTGCGGATTCAGCAAATACAATTTGCACCGGGTATAAAACTGTTTAAGCTGGATGCTTATCAGCAGGTTTACAGGATCATCATCGGTTGGCAACTGTTTACTGCTTGTGACATTACCGGATAGTTTTGTAAGCAATTCGTCATAGTATTTTTGCCATTGCAACAAGTTCGCCTCGTTCTTTGGCTCAAAGCTTTCTTCCAGCAATACGGTTGCATAGTCTGCTCTTATCTGCTTAACTGGCGACTGTTGGGAGCTTTTCGCATTCTTATACGCGGCAAGTATTTCCTGCGCCTTTGCTTTGTCCTTCGGGATTTCAGTAAATTCCAATTTCCCGCTGCCCTTTAAACGCCATGTGTTATCGCCAAGTATATAAATTCTTGCAGCATCAAAAGCCGCATCATCACCCGGATCATGCTTTACAGTTTTAAAAATTTTATTCACCCGGTCAATATCGTCCTGCCCGAGTATTTTATCGCTTAGCGAAGCAGCATCAAAAAAGACCCGATCACTGCCTTTGTAAAAGACGGTTGCAAGCGGTTTACAGCCAGAAGCGATGAGGCGGACAGCGTTTTTATTTTCTTCTTCTGTCGTAGGTTTTGCTTGCTGGAGTTTCTGGTCAATACTGGCAACTTCTCCTTGTGCCTTCAAGAGGTGTTCCTGCATCTCTTTTTGGAGCTGTGCTTTTGCTTCACGTTTGCGATTTGCCAGTTCGTTTATCCCCCCGATAAGACTATTTGAAAATGCCAGCGTGCCATATTTTGTCTGGTCAGCGTAGCTCGTGGCATTCACTGCCGCTCTTGCATTGGCAAGCTGAGCAGCTGCATACGGATCATTTTTCACTTTATCCTTATCTACGAGATAATTGTCGATTGCACTGGCCGCACCTTCTTTTATGGGATCATTGGCACCTGTTTGGCGCGTAGCTGTGTTAATGGTTGGCGGTGTTGAACTGCCCTGTGCTGCTTGTTGTGACTCACCCGCAGGAACAGATAAGACAACCGGACGATTGCCAGTTGCTGCGGAAGTGTTAACTGTTGCAGAGTTCTTTGAGCTGGCTACACTGGGTGTAGATTGTTTTTGTTGCGCCGCGTTGAATTCTGCAACCGTCATCCCATTGATCGTCGTGGTATTGATATTGCGGTCTTTGTCAACTAAAATATGATACTTGTTGCCATTTTCTTCATAGCTCACTTCTACGCGAACTACACCCGTGACCTGTTTAAATGTGTGCCAGTTGCCCTGGCTGATAAAATCGTCGTTAGCGCGGATAGGTTTTGCCTCTGTGCTGAAACTACTGGTCACCGTTTGCCCATCACAACCAAGACCGCGAAGCGTAATGCCGATTATCGCCGGTTGCGAAAAAGTATGGGAGATAGACACTTTCGGCCATCCGCAGATGCCGGAAGAAGTACATTTAGAAAACTGAATGTTATAAGAGACGTTTCCTTTTGTATTGAGCAGTGCAGTAGCTGGTTTTTCCCATGTCATGTTACAATCGGAAGCCGCTTGTTCATATCCTTTAAATGAAAGCAATAGAAATACTACCAGAATAAGCAGTTGTTTCATGATGCAGATTTATGATTCGGTATAAATTGATTTAATGTGGTTGAGGAACGTTGGATTAAAAATAGTAAATATTTGAAATTTTGAAGGTGCTAAAGGAGACCAGCTTTTAAGACTCAAATGAAGATACTAAGGCGCAATAAATGCCGCCCGTTTATTTTCCGCGTTTCTTTTTATTACGGCACGTACTTGCTATTTCTAAAGCGCTGCAACAAATCCTTTCATAATGTACGGCATTATTCAAATTCTATGTAATTCTAATGGGCATTTTTGCAAGTATTGGGCTGACGTTTTTCAAATGCCCCACCATCGCCACTACGTAAACACGTTAGGAGTGATTTTTATGAAGCTCTCAATCCAAACAACATTTTTGACAAACGTACTTTTTTTCGGCTGTTTTAACGGACAGACAAAGGATAATTCTGTTGCAATCGACAATTGTATATCATTGTATTTGCGCCTTATTTTCCCATAAAAGCCATACCGCTCTTCTTTGGTTGGTTTTATAGTATCCTCCATAAATAAGCGTAATTTTGCACCAGCTTCTTCTACCTTAAATACTTTAAATCCATCTCAGGCTGCAATAACTCCGCATCCCCCTCCTTTATACTTTGCAAAAGCGATATCCAACCTTTTACCAGTTTCCAATATAGCCTCGAACTCTTCCAACGCTCTGTTTTATCAGGAGCCTTACCAAATGACTTGATGAAAAAATCGTTCTTACAGACAGCGAAAAGATTTATCATTTTTGTTTCAGGTATTTCCGAAATAATAAAAATCAAACGGGTTCGTCCTTTTTTTAATTTGTAACCTGTTTCTTTAATTGTCGTGTCGTTGCCTTTATAAATTCGTCTTTACCTTTCTTTGCTTCTTTTAGCAGCGCCTTTAATTCAGTTGGAATGTCAATATATTTTTCTGCCCACAAATGAATTTCTACAATTATCGGAAGCAGGTCTATTGACTTTTGGGTTAGCTTATATAAAATCTTTGCTTTACTTTCAGGGTGTTCCAACTTTTCTATCATTTTATTTTCTTCTAACCCTTGTAGCCTTGCAGCTAAAATATTGGTGGCTATTCCTTCTGCTGATTTTAAAAAGTCACCATAAGTTGATTTATTAAAGAACATCATATCTCTGATTATCAATAGCGACCATTTGTCGCCAAAGATGTCTAACGAACAACTTATGGGGCAATCCGATCTTTTTTTCGCTGTTTTCATTTACCTAAAGATAAAGGTGGAAAAATAATTTAAATATTTACTTGCATTTTGAAAGCGAATTGTATATTTTCACTTTCAAAATGCAAGTAAAAATACAAACAACTGATCAAATAATAAAATGAAACAAACAATTTTAATTACAGGTGCTTCGTCAGGCTTTGGTTTGATGTTGGCTACCAGACTACACGAAACTGGTTACAATGTTATAGGTACAAGTCGTAATCCGGGAAAAATGCAAGCGCCCTTTAAAATGCTCACCTTGGATATTACCAGCGATAATTCTATAAAATCCTTCAGCGAAGCATTGTTCAAACACGTTTCTCAATTAGATGTATTGATAAACAATGCAGGTTTCTACGTGTCGGGGCTTGCCGAAGAAACACCGGTTGAGTTGGGCAGGGAGCAATTTGAAACTAACTTTTGGGGAACGATTAAAGTGACCAATGCCATACTTCCCCATTTTAGAAAACAAAAATCCGGTAAAATAATAACCGTAGGTTCAATAACAGGGTTGGTGGCTTTTCCTAATGCTTCTTATTATGCTGCCACCAAACATGCATTGGAAGGATATTTTAAGTCGTTGCGGTTTGAGTTAAGTGAGTTCAATATTAAAGTTGCCATGGTTGAACCAATGGGTTTTAAAACCGGCATCATCAGTAGTTCTGTATCGGCTCAAGGTAAAATAAATGACTATAATAGTTATCGAAACAAAATAGAAAAATTTTCGAACAACATTTTTGATAACGCACCCCATCCTACCCCCGTGGTAAATGCACTTATAAAATTGGTGGAAGAAAAAAATCCAACATTTAGCCATCCCATAGGCAAAGGCGCTTCAATGCTTGCGAATTTTCAACATTTTGCCTATAAGCCTTTTGAGAAAAAAGTCATAAAAAATATTAACAAGTTTTAACTATAACTAAAATAAAAGGATAAAAAGCCACACAACCGAAAGAATTGTTACACCGCCTGGTTTTTGGTTCCGCTGATTGTGTCAAACGTTTTCTTTTAAAAATTAAAAAGGTATAAAATGAAAGCATTCGTAGTAAAAAAATACGGCAAAAAAGAAACATTGCATTTAACAGATGTGAGTGTACCAGCAATAAAAGAAAACGAAGTCTTAGTACAAATTCATAGTGCAGGTGTAAACCTGTTGGATTCCATAATGAAGTGGGGAAATTTCAAGCTCTTTCTGCCATATAAGACACCATTCGTTAATGGTCATGATATGGCCGGTGTAGTAACTAAAGTTGGTTCAAAAGTCAGCCGGTTCAAAATTGGCGATGAAGTGTATTCAAGGGTGGGCGATCACAGGATAGGTACTTTTGCACAATACATTGCTGTTGATGAAGGCGACCTGGCCTTAAAACCGCAAAACCTCACTATGGACCAGGCAGCGTCCATTCCCCTGGTTGGCTTAACAGCCTGGCAGGCGCTTGTTGAGATCGGAAATGTAAAAAAAGGCCAGAAAATTTTTATCCAGGCAGGCTCCGGTGGCGTGGGTACATTCGCTATTCAATTGGCCAAACATTTAGGTGCTTACGTTGCCACCACAACAAGTGCCGCTAATGCTGATTGGGTTAAAAAACTTGGTGCAGACATCGTGATTGATTACAAAACAGAAGATTTTGAAACTAAACTTAAAGATTACGATCTGGTATTACACAGTAACCGGGATCCAAAGGTGCTGGAAAAATCATTCCGTATTTTAAAATCCGGCGGGCAGCTGATCTCATTGGTAGGCCCCCCGACCCCGGAATTTGCAGCGGAGATCGGTTTGCCCTGGTATTTAAAATTGCTGATGAAATTATTGAGCTCCGGTGCAAAGAAAAAAGCAAAAAAAGCGAATAGCAGTTTCCGGTTCCTGTTTATGCGGGCTGATGGCAATCAATTAGGAAAAATTACTTCATTGATTGAATCAGGTGTGATTAAACCGGTTATCGATAAATTATTTGCGTTTGAGCAAACTAATGACGCTTTGTCCTATGTGGAATCCGGACGTGCAAAGGGAAAAGTGGTTATAAAAGTCAAATAGTAAGAGATCAGCTTTTACTTATTTTTGCTTATGAAAGTTTCTGATACTACATCTTCCATTGACCCCGCAAATAGTACTGCCTCGTCAGGCACTATCTGGAATGAAGCAGATACTTTTCATATACTGGACCTAAGCATAACTGGCAATCCGATTTTTTCATTTGAATATAGCAGGAAGAAATTTTACACAGCCACCTTATTAAAAGGTGACTATCGCCTTGAATTTGAAGACAGGAACATTACTATTTCGGGCAACTCTTTACTGTTCACTACCACCAAAATTCCTTTTGGAGTTCACGAGGCTGGTTTAGGATACTCCGGCATCAGTTGCGTTTTTAAAGAGGAATTTCTTACCAAAGCCAACAGCGGTTATCGTTTACTTGAATTCCCGATCTATAAACCAGGCAGGCAGAACATTTATTCCCTTACGGCGGAGCAGGCCAAACACTTTATTGAGATCTACAATAAAATGTTTGATGAAGCAAAAAACGACAGCCCTTTTAAAGATAACCTGCTACGCACTTATTTACTTGAAATCATTTTTAATGCGCAAAAGCTCGCTCCATCTGACTCCTTCGTAAAAACAAATAATACCACCGAGGTTATCGCCTGTTCCTTTATAAGATTGCTGGAATCGCAGTTTCCCATAGAATCCCCTCAGGATACGATCAAATTTAAAACCGCGAAGGATTTCGCAGACAGCCTGTCACTACATCCCAATTATTTGAACCGCCAGGTAAAATTATCCAAAGGAAGGACCGTAAGTGAGATCATCGCAGCAAGGCTTCTTCAAGAGGCTAAGATCTTATTAAAATTAACGAACTGGAACATTGCAGAGATTGCTACTGCGCTCGGTTTCGAGGAGCCGTCACATTTCAATCTATTCTTTAAAAAGCATGCCGGCGGTTCTCCTACAGATTACAGAAAATTTCATAAAGAATAGTTACTCCTCGAAATTGGGCAAGAAAGTTTGATTTTAGTAAGGATCGGTGTTATTTGCGCTAACATTGGCCATACCATCCACGCTACCTTTGCATTGGAATTAAACAATTTACAATATGACAAAGATAGCATTAGTGACCGGAGCCAATAAAGGCATAGGTTTTGAAACCGCGAAACAACTTGCAGCGCATAACATCAAAGTTTTATTAGGGGCAAGAAATGAAACCGAAGGTAAAAAAGCAGAAGCAGCCTTAAGAGATTTATCATTAGATGTTGCTTTCGTAAAACTGGACATCAGTAATTCGACTGATATTGATAACGTTAGAAAATACATTGAAAGTGAATATGGTGTGTTGGACATCCTGGTCAACAATGCAGCCGTATTCTTAGACGGCGCTTGGTTCGGAAATAACACAGAAACCGTACCCATACAAACCCTGCGGGATACCTTTGATATTAATTATTTCGGTACCGTAGAGCTGACTCAGGCATTATTACCCGCAATTAAAAAAAGCAAAGCGGGGCGTATTGTAAATATCAGCAGCCTGTCCGGTTCCTTTGCTGTTCATTTGGATAAAGAACATTGGTTATACGCTTTAAAACCTTATGCTTATAGTGCGTCAAAAACGGCTTTGAACCAGTTCACCGTTTTTCTGGCTAATGCCCTTGACGCTTCCCAGATTAAAGTAAATGCGGTTAGTCCAGGTTGGGTGCAAACATCCATCGGTTCAGATCAGGCGCCCTTAACTCCGGAAGAAGGTGCTAAGTCAGGTGTTGCCATGGCATTAATTGATGAGAATGGCCCAACAGGAACTTTTTCCCAATCAGGCGAATTTTTACCCTGGTAAATACTAATCCGAACTTTTAAACGCGGAGTGTGACTGACTGTATCAGATTATTTGATTCAGACGGTGATCGCTCCGTGTCTTTGGTACGCTGTAGCCACGAAATCCCACCAACACAGCATTGGCAACGCACATAAGATCCCATTTCTATCCTTTTCCGGATTAATGTCATCAAGTTTCACTAAACTAACTAAAGGATTGTATGGCTTACTTCAATTCATTGCTGCATGGTATTCTGATATAGAATTAATAACAACTAAAGGCTTTAATACTTTCAACGTATTGCCTGATGAAGTTTTTATCTGCCTTTGAAAAACTTCTCCCTCTTCACCAAAGCAATCATGTAAAACATCAGCATTTGAAAAACTAGCAATTATTATTGATCTTGAAAAGCTGTATAAATGGTTGTTTTAAGATGATAAAGAGTCATATTAAATTTCAATAAATCCAAGAAAACTATAAGCTGCAGGTCAAAATCGTAATCATCAGAATAATAATAATTGAAGGCATGCTTTGGGGGGACATACAAGCTGGATGGCAGCTTTCGAAATGGATGCACATACCGGTAAAAAAGTGATAGTAAATCTGAAATTCGCGTTAGAGCCGCGGACCTGATTGAATCTAATTTTGCTTAAACAAATTTGAAGTCCAACAATTAAAATCTTTCAAAATGGAAAAGCAAATAAAAGTATTAATTACCGGTGCCACAGGCAAAAGCGGTAGCGCTGCCATAGACGAACTTTTAAAAATGGGTTACCCTGTCCGGGCAATGGTTCACCGTATCGATGAACGTTCTGAAGAGTTGAAAGCCAAAGGCGTTGAGGTTGTGAAAGGCGACCTGCTCAACCTCGATGATATCTCTGCTGCCATGAATGGTGTCGATACTGCCTATTTATGTTTCCCTGTTCTAGTGCCGGGTGTATTGCAAGCCACTGCTTATTTCGCTCAGGCTGCTATAGAAAACGGTTTGAAAGGTATCGTCAACATGTCGCAGATATCTGCCAGGCGTGAAGCGAAAAGTAATGCTGCGCAAGACCATTGGGTAGGTGAACAGATCTTAAATCATACAGGCATACCGGTAACCCATTTGAGACCGACGTTTTTTGATGACTGGTTTCTGTATGTCCGCGAAGGTATTCACACGAATAGTTCCATTGTATTGCCATTTGGCAATGGCCGCTGGGCCCCTGTCGATTCTGCCGATCTGGGACGTGTAGTCGCAAAAGTTGCAACCCATATCGATCAATATAAAGGGCAGGTACTTAGACTCTACGGCCCCGAAGAGTATAATGTTTTTGAAATGAGCGAAATTATTTCAGCTGTACTGGGCAGGACAGTAAAGTATGAACCGGTTACCATTGAGCAGTTTTTCAAGCTCAATTCCAAAAGGGCGGCAAGCGAACATTTTGTGCAGCATGTGACCCACGTGGCCGACGATTGCGTCAACGGCATATTCTCTGGTACCAATAACCTGATCGAAATCATTACCGGCCATAAGCCGACAACACTGGCTGATTTCTTTACCCGTAACAAAGCCCTGTTCGTTTAATTACCGATAGCATTTATCATCAGCCCAGGCCGGTTTGCCGCTCAGCGCAAATGGGCCTGGGCTTTGTATTTAAAGCACCCTCCGCTAAAAGTAAACAGGAAAATACAGACAGGTAAATAAGTGTTAGTATTTCTGAAATTCGGGTTAGCTCCTCCCTCCATCCCCCAGGTACCTTTGACTCAGCAAATATCCAACGGCGTTTTAGCAACGGATACTGCAAAAACAATTTAAACAATCATTAAAAATCAAGATCATGAAACAGAAAGTTTGGTTTGTAACAGGCGCCAGCAAAGGCTTTGGCCTTGAGATCGTAAAAACGGTGCTTGCCTCCGGAGATAAAGTAATCGCTACCGTGCGTAATCATGCGACTGCCTTGCAGGATGATTTGGGCAACCCCGAAAATTTACTGGTCGTTACCATGGATGTGGTCAATGAAGCGGCCGTAAAGCAGGCTGTGGCAGACGGCATTAGCCGGTTTGGGACACTTGATGTGGTGGTAAACAATGCGGGATTTGGTGTTGTAGCGGCGATAGAGGAAGCTTCTGATGAAGAAGTAAGGCGGCAATATGACACCAATGTATTTGGCTTGTTGAACGTAGTGCGTGCAACGTTGCCCCATTTGCGTGAAAAGAAAGCCGGACATATCATTAACATTTCCTCGCTGTTCGGTTACGGTGCATTACCCGCCTGGGCTTTGTATGGTTCTACCAAATACGCAGTCGAAGGCATTTCAGAAGGCCTTGCCCTGGAGCTTGCATCTTTCAACATTAAAGTGACCGCATTGGCACCCGGCTTGTTCCGTACGCAGTTTTTAAATACACAATCTTACTCCTCAGCTGCTAATGCTATAGCAGATTATGACAGCACTATGGTTGGGCAAATGAAAAATGCACCTGATGCCTTACACGGTAACCAGCCCGGCGATCCGGCCAAACTGGCGAAAGTAGTTGTCGAACTTGCCGCGGTAGAAAATCCTCCCGTCCATCTGCCTGTCGGCCTGGATTCTCTGCAAACCTACCGGACAAATCGCGATAAGATGAGTACAGAAATTGAGGCCTGGGCAGGAAAGTTTACGCCAACTGAAATAACCGCTTAAAACATACAGCTATGAAGCGCTCTATCCTTAATAAGGAATTATGGTATTCCTTTATTGCTATCGTCAGATATATCCCCCAAGCCATTATTACACCACAGGTAGATGGGATGCAGTTTTACGCCCCGCAAAAACAGGCTGAGTTCAGGGCAAGGTTGCAAAGTATCACCCCTGATTCCAAACGGGTGTGGGGAACGATGAGTGTTGCCCAGATGCTGCACCATCTCTCTTTATCGCTTGGCGGGGCACTTGGCTATTTCCAGCTCTTTGATGAAAGTTACTGGTTAAGCCAGACGCTGTTCAAATGGCTGCTCGTAGATTTCTTCCCTGCCCAACCCAAGGGACTGCGCATGCCGCTGAACTTTATTATTCCCCACGACCAGCAATTTGATTTTGACCAGGAGAAAAAACTGCTGCAGAACATATTGGAAAAGGCATGGCAGACACCTGCCGAAGACTGGGGCCCGCATCCTTTATTTGGAAAACTTACCCGCAAGCAATGGGGCAAGCTGGCGCAGATCCATGTGGATTATCATCTAAAGCAATTCAACGCCTGATCGTTTTATCAACCTGTTTTAAAACTTACAGCAATGAACAAGTATCAAACCATATTCGATAAGCAAAAAGCTTATTTTAATACCGATGCTGTCTATGCCATTTGGCGGCGTTGGCAGTTCGGGCATTGGCAATTATTATGGCAGATCCGGCTTTGACTCTTTAACCCATGCCAGGTCCATTTTACATGGCCCTTCCGGACAACCTATTGAGCATTTGATTCCGCCGTACACCCGGGAAAAGATAGCGGGATTAAACCCAATGGTTTGTTTATTAAAATAACTAATTTTAAAAAGATAAACGATGAAACATTTCAAGTCATTAAGCGAGATGCACAGGGAGAACGGCTTGCCTGATCCCGAGCACCCGATGCTGAGCCTGCTGCGCATCACCCCTGGTCTGGTTTTGAACTTTGCTGAATTTACTTGTGATTTTTATCTGATCGGATTAAAAAATATCAAAGCTGGCCACTGGCTTTACGGGCGTACACGGTTTGACCATGAAAAGGGGTCGATGGTATTCTGGAAGCCCCGTCAGGTAATTGAGATCACCAATCTTGAATTGGAGGAAGGTGGTTACATACTCCTGTTCCATGAAGATTTTTTGCTGGGCGACGTGCTGCAAAAGGAAATTCAAAAATATGCCTTCTTTGATTATGAAGCGGATGAGGCTTTGCATCTTTCGCCAAAGGAAGAAAAAACCATCGCCCGTTTATTTGACTCCATAGATTCCGAATATGGCAATAACCAGGATGAATTCAGTAAAGATATCATCCTGGCCAATATCAGCGCCTTATTGAGATATGCTGAACGTTTTTATAAACGACAATTTATCAATCGTAAGGAGCTGTCAGGGAAAACGGTGACTGCTTTTCATAAATTGCTGGATAACTATTTGAAGAATGAGCAATTTTTTGAACAAGGGCTTCCTTCCGTTGGCTATATGGCATCGGAACTACACATGTCCCCGCGTTACCTCAGCAATGCCCTCAAGATCGAGACCGGGAAAACAGCGCAGGAACTGATTCATATTGCGCTTATAAACGTAGCAAAAAACAGGTTGAGGGAATCAGACGAAAATGTATCGGAAATCGCCTGGTCGCTGGGATTTGAAAATATGTCCTACTTCTCCAGGTTATTTAAGAAAGAAGTTGGGCAAACGCCAAAAGACTTTAAAAAGCGACTATTAAATTAATAGGCCATGTCCGGACAGCTATATCCGGTGGTGTAAAGTCAACTTATGTTATTTACACTTAAGGCACCAAACGTAATACAGGTTGTGTAGTTAGCTTGTTTTGCTTTTACAAGATACGCGTAAAGAATGTCATCACTATATTTTGCCCGCCATGGGCTGGAGACCCGGAATGACGATCGGCCTTTCCACTACAACATTGCGACTTTTGGCTACACCTGCCTGCTTCCGACTTCTGAACTTTGCAGTACAAACACAATTTAAAATGCAAAACGGAAGTAAAAATTGGACAACATCTCAGATTCCTCTTAAGAACAATGGTTTGGCTCTAATTACTGGTAGTACAGAAGGTATTGGATACGAAGATGCGTTAGCGTTATCATCGGCAGGATGGAGTGTGATAATGATGGGGCGCAACGCTCAAAAAGGGGCTGAGTCAATTGCTAAGATTCAAAGAATTAACCGGAAAGCAAAAGTAAGTTTTGAAAAAATAGACCTTGCAGACCTGTCCTCGATCAAAGCCTTTGCTTCGAGAATGATTTTAAAAGGGCATGCCATCGATCTCCTGATAAACAACGCAGGTGTAATGACACCACCAAAACGACTTGAAACTGCCGATGGCTTTGAGTTGCAGTTCGGGATGAACCATATTGGTCACTTTGCATTGACAGCTCAGCTTCTTCCACTGTTACGAAAATCACCAGGTGCACGCGTTGTTACCATTTCAAGTATTGCAAATCGTGAAGGAATAATCAATTTTGATGACCTCCAATCAAAATCTTCTTACGCTCCCGGTAAAGCATATAGTCAGTCGAAACTTGCGAACTTGATGTTTGCTTTAGAACTTCAGCGGCAAAGTGAAAAGCATGGTTGGGGCATCATGAGTATCGCTGCCCACCCAGGTGTTTCCCGAACAAATCTACTTATTAACGGTGCCGGGCGATGGAGCATCGCAGGAATAGTGAGGACCTTTCTTCCGTTTTTGTTCCAGCCATCTGCACAAGGAGCCTTACCAACATTATATGCAGCCACTTCTCCAGAGGCCAAAGGAGGTTTGTATTATGGACCAAACAAAATGATGGAAACCCGGGGATATCCAGCTATTGCAAAAATACCTGCACAGGCACAGGATGTAAATATTTCTTTAAAATTATGGGAGATATCGCAAGAGTTAGCTAAGGCGGAATTTTAATACTTATAGTATCAAGCTGCCATATGAAGTGTACAGATGTATAAATCTCCCAATGTTAATAAAGACGGCGAATACGGGATGGCAGTCTCTATAGCGTACAGGGTGGAAATACCTACAGTTTCAAAGGAAACTGAAAGGCCCGAATGACCTGGAACCCCGGGACTATAAAGGCATTCCCTTGGTGGCAAATCATTTAAATCGAAAAGAGTTCAGTAGTAATTAATCATCAAATTAATGATCATGAAAAAGAATAAAGATCAATTGTCGCGGACTTGGTTCATTATTTCCAACGCGCTTCCCCTTATAGGGTTCTTCCTTTATTTCAAACACAGGAAGGCACATCCACTTAAGGCTAAAAGAGCTTTAATAAGCGCCATGATCGGCGTGCCAATAGCGATACTCGGTAGTTACATCATGAACACTTTTATCCTTCATTAAACTATGATAAAAAACATTATTTCAGCAGTGCTGCTGCTCATTTCGGTAACGCTTAGCTTCAAACATGCCTGGGATACTGTACATTACAAAAATAACCCGGAGTCTGTTAAGATGATGGAAAGTTTAGGGATCAGCGAAACGTTTATTCCATACCTGGCTGGTGCAGCCATAGTGTTTGGTGTACTGTTGCTCATCCCTGGCACCTTTTTCCTGGGCAACTTGCTAAATGTATTCCTGGTCGTTATGATCATGGGGCTGACGCTGCGGGCGGGAAATTACCGCATGGCGTTGATAGAGATCCCGTTTTTAGTGATGCCATTAGTTATGATATGGTTAAAGTATCCCTTCAAATTTAAATAACTTGCAGTATGGCAAACGGCAAACCATACCGGATCAGTTCCATAAAGGAAATACACCGTTTGATGGGGCTTCCTAAACCCCATCACCCGCTGATCAGCATCGTTGACCTGAAAGGCCTGAGAAATGACACAGGTATAGAGGCGGTCGTATTCGACTTGTATGTGATATCGATGAAAAGAGGATGTGACGGCTTACATTACGGGCAACAGAAATACGATTTTGACGAAGGGCTGATGGCTTTTATGTCTCCCGGCCAGGTCTTGCGTGGCGAAGAGAACGGTGTACCTCCGGACCTGGATGGCTGGATGCTTTTCATACACCCTGACTTTCTTTGGAACACATCGCTTGCTACCAAGATCAAGCGATACGAATACTTTGGCTATGCTACCCATGAAGCGCTGTTCCTTTCAGATCACGAAGAAATAGTGATCAATGATCTGGTCAAAAATGTAAAAGCTGAATACTATTCCAATATGGATAAATTCAGCCAGGATATTATTATCTCACATCTGGAGACCTTACTGAATTATGCCGAGCGTTTTTACCAGCGTCAGTTCATCACCCGAAAGATCACTAACCACCAGGTCTTGGATAAGGTGGAAGAAATCTTAACAACCTATCTGAATGACGAAGAGTTGCTTTCCAAAGGGCTGCCAACCGTACAATACTTTGCCGATGCTTTGAACATGTCCTCTAAGTATTTAAGCAGCCTGTTGAAACAACTGACCGGTCAGACGATGCAACAGATCATCCACGAAAAACTGATCGAAAAGGCAAAACAAAAATTATCTACGACGAGGATGTCCGTAAGTGAGATCGCCTATCAACTTGGTTTCGAGCATCCGCAGTCATTCAGCAAATTATTTAAGAACAAGACCAAACAAAGCCCTTTGGATTTCCGGCAGTCCTTCAACTGAAGCGGTCAGGCAACATGCGGATAAACAATACGAAAGAAATGATCCTGATTCGGCCAGCCCTTTGGTGGCCTTATTAATACTTTTCTTATCCCCCAATAATGCAATGCCAAGGTAGACTATTTCATCTATCGCTGCTGCCTCGATGTTCGATCAGTACTCTTCATAAGTACGTGTCTGTCGTGCAACAAAAGAAAAATCAACTATTAAAGAGGGGTCCGCTTTCTGTAATATAAAGTCTTTTTTTATCGATCTGATGGTAACCGCAGTGGTGCCTAGAACAGGTATTGGCAGTATCGTAAGTACTGTATGGACGATTCCTTCCGCATCCGTTACGTCTGGGCCAATTAGCCCCTGGACTTTATTTCCTATTGTGATGGATAAGAGGCGGAGATATATCTGTCCAAGTTGCTCAACATTTCTATCTTTATCGCTGAAGAATATTCCTTATTTAGGCCCTTAATGCTCGCTGGTAAAATATCCTTTATTATGTGAAAAGATAAGTTTTGTATAAGTATCCGGCAACATGCCACTATCAAAATAGATTCTATAACTCACAAAGTCACCTGCGGCACGGAAGGGGAAAAATATTCAGAAAGCGCAAATTTATGTCTGAATAGTCTCGACAAAGAAGAAAACCTTCAGTTATATTTCTGCACTATTGGTGCGGTAATACCTGTCCATCCTGGAAATCATAGCCGCAGAAACCAGTGACTGTAGAGCGGCCCAACTCTTTAAAGTCCTTTGCCAGATGATTGAGGTCATAATAACCGGTTTGAACAGCAACCGCCATCCAGGTCTGTGACCGATTCAGATGTTTATACAAATTTGCGGCAGCAAAGCGTTGAAGACGGAAAAACCGTCTGGCAGAAACACCTGCGTATTCTTTGAACAACCGTTCAAATTTCCGTTCACCGATATTGCATGCGCTGGCCGATTCTTTACTGTTGAACGGCGTTTCCGGTGATCGTAATTTAGTAGCCGCATAGGCAATGGCCTACTGCGTCCATTTTGCTTTTCTTTACCAGCAGCGAAAGAAAAAATTTGTCAAGTACTGCTGCCCGCATGATCGCCGCACTGCTTTCCTGCAATTGCTTAATCAGATCGGCAATCGCTTCCGGCCAGATCAGGTGCACATCAGTCAGGCAATTGCTGAAGTCATGCGCCCGTATTCCGGTAAGTTCAAAAAAGCCAGTTGGCTCAAAAGTACCTGGAGCCGTGTACAATATTGCGGCATATAACTATCCAGAAAACGGATCAAGTAAAATTCCTGGGG
>LGYU01000020.1 GCA_001302245.1 Chitinophagaceae bacterium PMP191F | reverse complement strand
ATAAAAAAGTACTTACGGTCCTTATTATTCAGCAACCATGCTTTTTTTGCTTCTGCCTGGGACAATACAATGATCCTTTGTTGTATTCCTTTCTTCGTTTGTATGGTGATCACACTTCCTGCTCCTGGTTTTATGCCATTTATAATATACACCCCATTCTTTTGTGATACTTTTCCTGAAGTTGTTTCCAATTTTACAACATCGGCAGCACTGATGCCAAATTCAGGGAATGCTTTTATATCCTGTATAAACACCCAATTATTTTCCAGCTTACATAAAGGTTGTGCGGTAGCATATTTCAGCAATATACCGTCCATATCAAAATTAACAGGCCATATAAATAAACTACTGTCCGGAATACTGACAGGCTTTTCTGGAAACACTACCGTTTCACCGGGCAACTGTATACTGAATTGCATATTGTTCTTGGTCGTAGCTGTATTATGACGACAATAATTGATGCCAAACAGAAATGCTGCATTATCCTTTACACGCACTGCATACTGCAATTCATTGGCAATTGCCGGAAATACAGCTTCCATAGGAGCCAGACGATTCCCGAACTCATTCAGAAAATAATGTAACTGTTTTACTTCGTGGTAAGCTGGTCCTGTTTGCCCGGATTCCCTGATAGCTGCCTGGAAATCATAAGAGATCACCGGGTTGGTATTCCAGTAACCCGTTTCTTCCTTGTTCTCTTCCAGTGTATTGAAAATACCCAAAGGGTTTGAGCCACCGGCAAACATGTAATAACCGGGCAGATTACTACCTGAACCTATCTTTGCCAGCATCAATCCCAGACCATCTATTGCACCGATCTGCAAACGCCGGTGATCAGTATTTTCTATGCCCACCCCTGTTTCGCAGGTAAAGAAAGGATACAATGAATTATCTATATATTTTTCTTTTGCTTTGGTAAGATCGTTCCCGATTTTTTCATCATCACGGAATGGTGTAAATCTGAAGTTTTCACAACCCGTACTCCTGTTCAGATTGCCGGCCCAGGGCTCATCAGGATAAGCACCCCATAAAGGAATAACTTCCAATGGAGGAACAGAACTGTTTTGCCATCCCGTAACAGTATACATCGGTACATCTATGCCATACTTAATAGCAGTCTGTTTCAGCCACAAAATATGTTCCTCACCCCCTTTTCCCCTGCTGTATTCATTTTCTAACTGCACACCAATTACAGGCCCGCCATCTTTATACAGTAAACCTTTTATCTGCAATGCGATCTGGCTGTATAATCGTGCGGCATATGATTGGTATACAGGATCGTTTGTCCGATCTTTAATATTCTTTTTCAGTAATATCCAGTCCGGTGTTGCACCATTACGCACTTCGGCATGACACCAGGGGCCAATACGCGGATAAGCCCACAAGCCGTGTTTGTTACACAATTGCAGAAACGCACGCAGGTCTTTATTATCCGTCCAGTCAAATTGTCCTTCTATCTGTTCATGATGCATCCATAATACATAACATGCTATAATATTTACACCGTTTGCCTTCATCTTCAGAATAACATCCTCCCACTGTGCGCGTGGTATACGTGAATAGTGCACCTCTCCCATTACTGGTATAACCGGCTGGCCGTTCAGCATCAGGTACCTGTTGTTAACTGTCAATGCTTTTCCTGAAGGGCCGGGATCTCCCATTTTTAGATGTCCGCTTTTTAACCGGGCCGGCGCAATACGTGCATCTACAGTATAAACAGTCTGTGCTATTGCAGACATACGACATACAGTACACATCAGCACAAATACAATCGTTGTAATGAAACTTTTTTTCATTGCTGCTTTTATTATACAGTTACAGGAACACAACTAAAATAAAAAAACAAACGGCCCAACCATCCTATACTGACATGGCAGGGCCGTTATATATTTAATATCAATCCTTTTATTTCAGTTCCAATACAACCACCGACAATTTCGGCAGGGTAACCACCAGGTCATTTCCTTCTTTTTTAGCTCCCTTGAATACCGCTGGTTTTACTACATCCGGTTTTTCAAAACTATTTACATCAGTAAACTTTGCGCTGGTCAGTGCCTGCCCGTTTACTGTTTTCCAGCTTATATCATTCAGTGCGGTGCGGATGGTAACAGCATTATTAGCATCCATGTTTACAAACGAAATATGTACCGCGCCAGTCGAGTCTTTGGAAGCAGACACATTCACAGCAGGAATCTTTCTCCCATCTACTGTATAATCAGGAGTGGTGATCTGTACCGGCAGCCATTGCGCATCGTGATGCACTTTGTACATATCAAATATCCAGTAAGTGGGTGTCAGCAACATCTGGTTGCCCTGTGTCAGGATCAAAGATTGTAATACGTTGATAGTCTGCGCCAGGTTAGCCATTTTTACACGCTCACAATGGTTGTTAAAAATATTCAGGTTAGTCCCTGCAATCAGGGCGTCGCGTAAACTGTTCTGCTGGTATAAAAACGCCTGGTTGGTGCCCGGTTCTACATTAGTCCAGATACCCCATTCATCAACCACCAATGCTACACGTTTTGCAGGATCGTATTTATCCATGATGGTTGAATGTTTTGTGATCAATTCTTCCATTTTCAATGTGCCTGCCATGGTAGCAAAATATTCTTTCTCGTCAAACTGCGTGGCAGAGCCTTTATCACGCCATGTTTTGGGTACGGTATAATAATGCAATGACAGTCCCCACATGTTGGTGGTATTTTTCATGACAACATCAGTCCAGTTATAATCTTCAGAATTAGGACCGCAGGCAATTTTTTTCAATCGTGCATTGGGATAATTTTTGGCAAACGTGGAATAGCGTTTGTATTCATTTACATAATATTCCGGCGTCATTTGTCCGCCGCAACCCCAGCTTTCATTTCCAACACCCCAGAAACTTACATTCCATGGAGTAGTGCGTCCGTTCTGTTTACGCAATGCAGTCAACGGACTTACACCGTCAAAATTCAGGTACTCGATCCATTTACTCATTTCATCTACAGTGCCACTACCTACATTGCCACTGATATAAGGCTCACATCCCAGCAGGCTGCACAGCTCCAGGAACTCATGCGTACCAAAACTATTGTCTTCTGTAACATTACCCCAGTTGGTATTGATCATGGTAGGACGCTGGTTGCGGGGACCTATCCCATCGCGCCAGTGATATTCATCAGCAAAACAGCCACCCGGCCAACGCAGGTTGGGAATATTAATTCTTTTCAATGCATCCACCACATCCAGTCTAATTCTGTCTTTACGCTGTAAAGTAGAGGTATCGCTTACCCAGAAACCATCGTAGATACAGCGACCAAGATGTTCAGAGAAATGTCCATAAATATGACGGCTGATCGTAAGTGTAGGATTAAAACCATTTACCACTGCACGGCCGGTATTCTGGGCCAGAAGACTACTCATACAAATGGCCGCAATAAAACATGTTAGCAAAATTCTTTTCATTACTGACTATTTAGGGAGTTATTGATACCTGATTGTTTATTGTTCACGGAAAAACTGCAACTGATTTAGTACTACACCACCCGAAGGAAAATATATCCTTACAACAGATCTGCCGGTATGCGTAACTGTAAAATCCATTTCACCTTTTATAAAACCATATACCACATTGGTTTCCCATGGTTTGGTTTCTGCTGGTTCATCTACTTTATACCACCGGGGTATATTGCCATTTACAGCTACTCCATATTGCAGCAGGTTATTTTTATTGATGTCGTGTACAGGCAATGCCTGTGTAACCAGCCTGTAGCGTCCCTGCGGCAGTTCTATTTTATACTCAGCATATACACTATCCGTGACTTTTGCTCTGTAGGGCATCAGACCGATGCCTTTACCACCAATTCCCAATCCATCAAACGTAGTGAGTTGTACGCCGGGAACATCTTTTTTTACAGCATAGTCTGAAGCTGCAACGGTAAGAAAAGCATCCTTTTGAATAAATAGAGCTCGCTTTCCGGTAGTATCATTTTTAAACCTGCTGACCATCGCCGCATCAGCCACCGGTGGCATACGGAATATTTCCAGGTCACGCGGGTGCCAGCTCATGATTCCATCCCATTTGCCATTGGCAATGTTTTTATTGTAAACGGCAGTGAGTTTCTCAATAGCATTAAAAGCATCCTGTGCTTTGCGACTGTAATCCAATGCAACTGCATTTCCCTGCTGTGCCAGTTCAATACTCATGCGTGCATACAATACCTTTTCATTCATCAGAGCTGCGGCTTTTACAGGATACAATATCAGTTCAAAATAAGCATCCTGCAGGTGTATAGGGATCTTTGGTTGCAATGCTTCCACTGCTTTTATAATTGTGCGGTAATCATTGATCCTTTTTTCAGATTCTTTAAAAGTGAACAGTAGTTTACCAAGATGTTCCGGTTTTCCTGAAGCGGCCAGCCTGTAATATTCATTCTTAATGGCTGCAATGGCAGTACCTGTTTGCTTACCAAATATGCTGCTATACCAATATGCAGCATATTCTTTTGCGTGTTGTGGTTTCCAGCGTTCTGTATTCCAGGCGAGATCCAGGGAAAACTCCATTTCCATTTCAGCCGGTTTCAGATCGCCCACATTAAATACCCAAAGTTTGTCGGCGCCAAACGTATGCGCTTTACTCATTTCGTATGAAATAAAAGCCGGCGACATAGTAGACAACCACAGGTAATCCTGCGGACGCCCCCAATAAGATAAATGATAATAAACACCACTGCCGCCACTACGACGCTGTTCGGTTTCATCAGGCAATTGCCTGATATAACCATAATTATCGTCGGCCCATACAATGGTAATATCTTCCGGCAATTGTACGCCTGCGCGGTATACATCCAGTACTTCTTTATACGGACAAAAAATCTGTGGTATATCCACTGCATTTTTATGCAGGATGCCGGATAATATAGACCGCTGATCGGCAATTACCTGTTGCAGCAACTTTACTTTACCAGGCATGTCTTTGGGTCCGGGCATGCTACCGTCGTGAATACCACGCATGCCCACCGTTACTACCACAGGGTAGTCTTTTACCTGTTTGATCCGGTCTTCCCAATAGGGATAGATCTGTTCTTTATTCAGGTCGTACCGCCATTCGCGGGGTTCAGTCTTGTATTCTTCTTTATAATTGACACTCCATTCAAATACATTGTTACGCATCATCGGTTCACAATGACTGGTACCCACTACAATATCATAATCAGCAGCGATCTTACCATTTCCAGGATAGTAATAAAAAGCCTTTGTACATGGATGCATGGCTGGCCAGATATAATTCGCTTTTAGCCTCAACAACAATTCAAAAATGTGTGCATAGGTATTGGGGCCAATATCCTTGACTGCTGTATCCATTTTTCCGGCAGCCCAAGGTTGTAAACCCCAGTCTTCATCATTCAGGAAGATGCCCCTGTATTTTACTGAAGGGGGGCCTGTTATACTATGTCCCGGTGTTACATACAGCATTTTCTTACGTTCCGGAATCACATCGGCCCACCAATACCAGGGAGATACGCCTATCATTCGTGATACTTCAAAAACACCGTATGCAGTACCCCGGTTGTCACTTCCCACAATACACAATGCCTGTTTTACGCCGGGCAAAGGATTGTTCACTACTGCTATCACAAACGTTTCCCACTTTCCTTTTATATCAGCGATAGCAGCTATTTTATTTTCCAGTTTTTCTGCCAGCGCAGAACGACCCAGTGTTACTACAACCACCGGTAATGAAGCCGGAGCATCTGGTTGCTGGTATATAGCAGGTGTGAAGCCTGTTACAGCCTGTATATCTTTCTGAAATGCCTTTACCGTTAACTGCACAACGGTAGCTTCTGCAGTATCTATCCACACAGGAGCAGCGTTATCGGCTGTTACCAGCGGAAAAGCATTTTTTAATGCAGTAAAAGAAACTGAAACGGGAATATTTTGCTGTGCATGAAGTACCGGTATACTGCTATACAGTAATAGTCCGATCAGCAATTTTCTGAACAAGTGCAGGCAGGCAATCATACAACATACTTGTTAAATGTCAAATATACACTTATATTCATACAGGATCAAGTCAAATTCCGGCATTAAAAAACCCGCAGTTTTTTAACAAAACCTGCGGGTTGCCAGATTACTCTGACAAGAACAGTAACGTTATCAATATTTTACAAAGTATTCTGATTTACTTGTATACTGGTCGCTTTGTCTGATTTGCTGACTGTGGTCCACAATATGCCGTGTTCTGCATCATAATAGTATCCCGGCTGCGTGGTCGTAACATCATCCAGTTTTACCAGCGCATTGCCATTTACCAGCACTTTCGCGGGAACCTGTGCAGCACGGATAGCCAACCTGTATTGCTGTACAGCCGATTGAAAACCCTCCGTTTCAGGGTGAATAGTGACCTGGACATTTTTACCATTTTCCGCTACTTCTATATTAGTTACAGCAAATTTTCCCTGCTGGTATTGTAATGTCTTTCCATCATCTTCATACAATGTGAAACGCCCGTTACCGGGATATACGTTCAGTGTAAGCTGTGCCTGCCCTTTTGCACCCACAAACAGTTCCACCTGTTGCTGTGGGATGATGCTGCCTGCTTTTACAAAAACCGGCATTGAGTCCAGCGGCGTTACCACATGTATATTCTGTTTTCCGGAATATGATTTGCCGGTCCAGTAGTCGAACCATTTTCCTTCCGGCAGATACACACTACGGGTAACGGCTCCTTTGGTGGTTACCGGGCAAACCATCATGTTATCACCTAACATATACTGATCACCAATGCTGTACACATTTTCATCATCCTGGTAATGTAATACCAGCGCACGCATCAGCGGAAGACCGGTTTTGTACTGCTGGTAAGCACTGCTGTACAGGTATGGCAATAAACTGTAACGGAGTGAATCATATTTTTTAAAGTTGCGCAATGCATCAGTACCGTAGTTCCAGGGCTCTTTGTAACCCGGATGATCCATTCCAAATACAAGCGCTACCGGGCTGAACATTCCAAACTGGCACCAGCGGATATATAATTCCGGGTCAGCATCGTGTTCAAAACCACCCATACAGTGGGCCCAGTAACCTACTCCCGACAAACCGATATTCAATCCGGCTTTGATCACAGCAGGGAAATATTGCCACTCACTGGGCCAGTCACCCGCAAAAATGAACGGATACCGTTGTATACCTGCATACCCTTCACGTGTCTGGTTCACACCACGTACACGGTTATACTCCTGGAATTTTTCATAAGGAGCTTTGGCATAGGCAAGAGGGAACAGGTTATGCAATTTGGCAACATCTTTTCCTGCAGGTCCTGTTTTGTTACTTTCATTGGCCAGTCCACCGAAAGCACTTCCCTCATCTGTTTTTAGGAATTTTGCGCCAATTGCAGCCACACGCATCACGCCATGTTTCCACCACCAGTCAACGGCGTTGGAATCAAAGAAATTTACAAACTCACCGGCATAGTTCTCTTCGGGATAAGTATATTTTAATTGCTGTGCAGTATCCAGCAAACGAATACGATTGTCATTGTCGAACCGGGGTCGAAGATGCAATCCCACCATATTATAGTTCAGTGCATATATGCTGTCGAACATAGCAGCAGGATTGGTAAATGTTTCACGCCATTCAAATGAAGTAGCACCTTTACCACCTGTTTTTCCAAATATTCGCCAGGTAGAATCCAGCCACAACAGATCAGCCGGAATGCCCAGCTCGCGCAGTTTACGTGCCAGTTCTATTACGTAACGATCTGAAGTTTTATCCTCATGTCCCCATGTTCCACCTGAGTAAGTACCCACATGCAAACCCAATGCGAATTTGGGCAACAACGGAGCTTTACCGGTCAGGGTAGTATATTGCTCCAGTATATAAGGCAACGAAGGACCATACATAAAATAATAATCCATTTCACCACCAGTGGCACTGAAACGATACTGGTTGCTGTTGGCTGCTCCCATATCCCAGGTAGTAGGAAAGGCGTTGTGAAAAAATATTCCATAGCCACGGGTGCTCATAAAAAATGGTATGGGCGAATAATTTGCTTCCAGGATATTGTATGCCCCGATAATATGTGGTGTTCCCTTTCCCCTGCCTACGTTCAGCTTTACTTTTTTGCTGCGTTGATCCACAAAATCCATGCGCTCACCAAAGCCAAAGAAATGCTCGTCTGCAAAAAGTTGTTTGGTACAACTTATCGTTTCGCCTTCTTTCTTCAGACTGCCGGTTGTCTCATCGGCAGTAAGCAGTTTACCGGCTTTATCCATCACTTCTATTCTGAATGGTTTTTTGAAAACCTTCACCTGCAATGCTGCAGTAGTAAGCAGTATATGGTCTTTTTTATCTGCAGCAGTTACCGGTACACCGCTCCATTGATATTTTACTACCATCCACGGTTCATTGGCATCCAGTGGTTGATTCCAGTTGCTACGTACACGGAACACCTGCGGTGTACAAAATTCGATCGCTACCGGTCCGTTGGTATTATAAAAAGTAAATACGTTGTCTTTACGGGTAAAAGCCTGTTTTAATTGTCCTATTGGCTGGGTAAATGCAGAAAGTACAGTGAAGCATAAAAAGAAAGCCGGTAATACTGTTTTCCGAAGCATGCAATCGTGTTTAGTGTACAAAAAATGCTGCCACAACCTACAAAAACACGCCTGCCCAACCATCCTGTAGCTACAGGACACCTGTACAATGAAATTTTATGATTTTAAGAGAACATTAATGAAAAAAGAATGGCTAAATTGTCGGCCGGCATAGTTGTTTACCAATAACTGCATGCTGAACCTTAACACTGTTACCGATCACCTGAATTTACACACTTTGCTGAAACCACTTTACACCAGTCTGCTGCTGCTAGCTTTTTTCAGGCCGTTTGCACAACCTGCATACACTATTGATAAATTACTCTTTAAAGATGATTTTGAAAAAGGCATTGACACTACGATCTGGAAAACAGAGGTAGCGCCACATCCTTCTTCATCAGTATATGCACAACAGGGTAAACTGATACTGGATACACGTGGCGGTGTAACAGTGTGGCTCAATAAATTACTGGATGGCAATATACTGATCGAATACGATCGTACAGTGCTCAAAGATACCGGCCCTAACGACCGTGTTTCTGATCTCAACCAATTCTGGATGGCTTCTGATCCGCGTAATGCTTATCTTTTTACACGTACCGGTGTACTGGAAGAATATGATTCGCTGCAATTATACTATGCAGGCATGGGTGGTAATACCAACAGCACCACCCGTTTTCGTAAATACCAGGGCAATGGTGAAAGAACATTACTACAGGAATACAAGGATAGCGCACACCTGTTGCAAGGCAATACCCGTTACCATATTAAAATACTGGTGAAGAACGGCAGCAGTAGTTTCTGGGTCAATAATGTATTGTTCTTTACCTACAAAGATCAGCAACCACTTACCAACGGTTATTTTGGTTTCCGCTCCACTAAATCACGACAGACAATCAGCAATGTAAGAGTGTACAGGGTGAGGTGATTTGAAAATGATGCTGCCAGATGGCTGAATGGTTTGATGGCTGAGGATTGTGCGCAAACTCCACTTCTTCCCTTCTCTGCGACTGGACTTTCTGCGTTTCGCATCTTTAGGGCTGTATTGCTCAAAGCTTTGGCCGCAGCTTTTTACAACTGTAAAATATTTACTTACCAAAATCTCTCAACCTTTTCTTAATTTCTTCTTCCTCCGCCGCTGCCACCACCACGGAGACCGCCTCCGCCACCAGGACCACCACGGTTACCACGCTCAAAACCACCTGCCGGACGATTGCCCTGGCCCGGACCACGCCTGTCACCAAAACGATTGAAGTTGTACAGGAAGGAAACCATAAAGAAACGTTGCAATACCTGTGTATGCGTATCCTGTATGTAGTTGCTGCCAATATTGCGGCTGATGCTTCTGTTCTGATTGAGGATATCCGCCACACCGGCTTTCAACTCTCCATTCTTTTTTGGAAATAACAGCCAGGAAATATTGGCATTCCACAACGGTATAGCCTGGTTATAACCAGTAGCACGTCCTGTGTTGATAAGGTAATCAAAATCGCTGGTCAATGATAAGCGGCTGAAAATGATATACGTCACATCCAGTGAGTAGCTATGAGAGAAATATTTATAATTCAGATTCGGCTGCACACTGTAAGAGGCATCATTGTACGAAAAATTGGCATTGGCACCGATATCGAATTTATCCTGCACATTGTAATTGAAATTGATACGCTGGTTGGCAGACCGGGTATAATTATAACTTACCAGTTTATACAACATGCTTACATCGCGGTTGTAACGTAAAGAAGTAGTCAGGTTCAGGTTCATCGGGCTGCGTTTTCCTGTTGCTACTTTTTTCAGAGGAATACCAATAGTACCGGAGAAACTGATATTGAATGCACCATTCAGGTTCACAGGTTTTGTCAGCAGAATACCCTGGCCCATGGAGTCAATACTGTTAACGATCTTATTACTGTTGACCGTTGATGAAATATTGGTATTGAAATACATGAAATTGGTCAGATTGAAAGTATTGTAGCTGAAATTAAATGTATTGGTAAATTCCTGTTTCAGGTTGGGATTACCTGTACGTATATTCAGCGGATTGCTTACATCCTGTACATCCTGCAATTGTGTAATGGAGGGAGCATTGGTACTGCCACGATAGTTGAAACGCAGGCTTTTTCTTGTTCCAAGGTTGTAGTTGAAACTGGCATTGGGAAAAAAATTGGTATAATGTTGTTTCATCAGGCTGTCTTTGCCAAACTGTGCACGATGACTCATGTTCTGTAATGATGCCATTTGTATAGCACCTCCCAATTGAAAATCGTATTTCGTATTTTTTACCCGGAAGTTGGTACCGATGCGACTGGAAATAAATGTATTCTCAAAATAGTTGGTCAACGGTTTATTAATACTGTCATACTCATTACTGGCCGCATTGTAATCATACGTTTTTCTGTCAGATGTACTGCGGTTATTCGTATAAGCATAATTGAACTCCAGTATTTTGTTGGTGCCGAACATTTCTGTTACTGAAGTACTGACAGTATTATTGAATGAATTGGTATTCTGATCAAAACGCTGGCGACGGTCCTGTATATAATTGATGCTGCCGTCTTTATTATAAAAAGTATAGGGCGATGTATTGAATCCTTCTCCATCACTATTGTTCACTGCAGTATTCCATCCTATGGTCAATGTTCTGCCAGGCTTTCTGAACCTGTGACGGAATAAAGTATTGTTGCCAAAGTTCCATCCATCGCGTTTATTACTTCTGGCACTGTTGCCGGTAATAGCAGTGTAATCGTATGCAGGACTCTGTGCTCCTGTTACGATGGAGTCATAATTTAATGAAGTGGCATGTTGCAGACTGAAAGTAGGTGTGAATAATAATGAGTTCATCGTATCGATCGTATATTCCAGTCTGCCACCAAAGCGTTGTGACAGGTTGGTATTTTTGCTATACGATTCATCCATTGTTTTTGCAACAGAATCACCCGGGAAAAACCGTTGCATATAACTATCACTTTTATTGATAGTAGTAGTATTGGAAATAAAATAATTTCCGGCAAACTGCAATTTTGGCGACCATGAATCACGATAGTTTACACCGGCACTCCATGTTTGCGTATTGCCATTGGCAGCGCTGCTGTTATTACCGCCACCTCCGCCACCGCCTCCGCGGTTTCCGCCCCCACCGCCGCCACCACGGTTACCACCTCCGCCACCACCTCCACTCACAGCACCCATACCTCCAATGCTGCTTACCAGGTCGCTTGATGTAAAGCCGGGACGATTGATATTATTGGCACTACCAATTACAGACAACTGAGCTTTGTTGTCAAAACGGTTGGCTGATAAACTCCCTTCATACCTGTCGCTGGTTCCTATACCGCCTACCACACGTCCGAAGTATCCCTTTTTCTTGTCTTTTTTCAACTTGATATTAATGGTTCGCTGGCGACTTCCGTCATCGATACGTGTAAACTTTGCCTGATCACTCATATCATCAAATACCTGGATACTCTCTACCAGCTCTGCTGTAAGGTTTTTGGTAGCCAGTTTGGGGTCATTGCTAAAGAATTCTTTCCCATCTACATATACTTTAGTAATGGTTTCGCCCTGGGCAGTGATATTGCCATCCTTATCTACTTCCATACCCGGAAACTTCTTCAACAGGTCTTCTACTGTTGCATTCGGTTTTACGGGAAAAGCACTGGCCCTGAACTCTACTGTATCTTTGTCAATTTTGATGGGAGGCTGTGTAACAATTACACTCTGCAACATATTGGTATCGTTGGACAATAACACATCACCCAGATCTATATCTGTACGGGAAGCATTAATAGCAATGTGTTTTAAAAATTCAGCATAACCAACGTATGTAATGCCCAGTATATAATTACCCTGTGGAACATTCTTCAACTCAAACTCTCCTTGTTTGCCGCTTACAGCAAAAGCGACACTGGCAGAGTCTGCTTTATCAATAATTGTAATAGTAGCATTGGTAAGTGGTAACTTATTGAGTGTGTCCAGCACTTTCCCCTTAATAGTACCGGTCACTTTGTTCTGGGCAGCAACATTCAAAGTAAGTAAGGTCAATAAAAAAGCAGGTAGCAGTCGTGTCATGCCAATATAGTTTCAGCATCAGGCTTTGCCCGGTACAAGGTTTAATTTATAAAGAACAGTCCGTTGTAAAAACACGCTAATCCACTCCCTGCACGGTCCCTTATTTTAGACGCTTATGCATTCATAAACCAGCGCCGGTGTCATAAAAGAAATTTTTCCAAAGGGTGATCTATCAACTATACCAGGAGTAAGGCGGGAACACATACTAAAATTGCTCGCCTGGTTCTGAAAAAGGTTGTTTTTAAGAGAAAATCTGCGAAAAGCCGGGCAGTTATAGTTCTAACAGCAAGGCTTTTACAACCAAAATCCTGCCGGACACTATTACCACAACACACATGTATAGTAAATGCAACAGAGGCCACTATTAATCCCGATCAATGTGACGTTGTAACCGTCTCATAGATCTCTGCTTCAATAATGCTCAGTCTTCCTTTTGTATTGGCATCATTGCGACTCACCCCATCATCCAGTTTTTTGCCGTTCATTTCTGTACCCGTAAGTTCCTGCATACCACCTTTGTCCAATAGTTCAATCTTTACTTTTTTACCCTTTTTTGATGGAAATGAAAGTGTTATATATCCAAGGCTACGTTGTGTGCTGTCACGGAAAACAACCTGTCCGTCAATACTGATCTGCAGAGGATATGTACGTGTTCTGAAGTTGTTTAGTTTAAGAGTTACCTCACTGATCTTCGCTTCCCGATCCAGCTCGTATTCGATCCATGCGGTAGACAATTGTCCATCATTGAACCAATCGGATTGTTCATTATCATCAAAGCTTTTGAATGCGCTATCAGTATTGGCTCCGGCAGTAGCTTTTACAATTTTTAATGCTGTGCGGCTTACCGTATAAGAAGGAGTTGCAGGTGTTGCTCCACGTGTCAGCAAGCCTGTTAAACCTTCTGCGGGCAAGCGGGTTGACAGTCCCCCATTTATCACTACAGGCATTGTTGCAAATGATAAAGTAGCTGGTTTTAATCCATCAGCTACAGCTTTCAGTGTTACATTACCAGCTTGCGTAGTAGCGCGCAACAGCACCCTGTTCACACCACACTCTACCGGAAGCGTTTTGGAAAGGATATAATTATCCGGCCCCTGCGCCATCCCTCCACGCCACTCTGCAGCGCCATCCAGGGTAAATTTAATCATGTTCATGGCTACAGGACAACGGTTTCCTTTTGCATCGATCACCTCTACTTCTACCAACGCAAGGTCTGCCCCGTTGGCCAGCCATTGAACCGGTGATGGTATACGGGTTAAGCGTAATGCTACCGGTTCGCCTGCCGTTTGCAAAGCAGTTTCGCAGATCTTTTTACCCGCAGCATCATATCCCACTGCTGTAACAGTACCAGCCTGCCATTCGATATTATCAAATGTATACAGGAACCTGTATTGTTGTTTTCCAAATCCTTTCGATACACCATTGACCAGCAACTCAACTTTATCTGCAGATGATACCACATATACAGGCTTCCTGGTACCTGCAGCATAATTCCAGTGACACATGATATGTATACCTGGTTTCTCTACATCTACCCAGCCATCCCACATTACCTGGTGTGCATAGAAACCTTCTTTTATAATCCGTAAGGCATCTACTTCTCCGCTTCTTCGATAATTCTCTGCGCCACGATAATGCGTATTGGTTTCTGAAAAAATAATATTCACTCCGCCAGCACTTACACGTGTACCTGTACCGGGACGCTCGCGCCAGTAGTCGTACCAGCGACGGATGTTTTCTATTGCATGTTCATCCTGGTTGTGATTGTATTCCAGTGCAGGTTGCCCTTTGTACAAAGGGCCATCCCCTTCTTTGTGATAGGGTGGAGAATAAGCATCCCAATATTTACGCAGTCCTTCATCGCGTGAATATTCCATGGCCCACATAGGTTTACCGGCGCTTTTATTGATATACAGCATTTCGCCACCGTATTCAGCTACCTTGCTGTCCATCATTTCGCGTGAACCAATAGCCCTTCCCCCATGCGGATCATACAGATCCCTTACCTGTTTCATTTCTGCAATATGTTCTTCGCTGATGTTTTCGTTGCCACATTCGTAAAAAATGATGCTGGGGTTATTGCGGTTATAAATAATTGCATCGCGCATCACAGTCACCCTCTGTATCCAACGGTTACCATTTACATCAGCTTCTGCATCACCTGCCGGCATGGCCTGCATCAGTCCTACACGATCGCAGCTTTCAATATCCTGTTTCGATGGAGTGATGTGCATCCAGCGTACCAGGTTGGCATTGCTCTGTACCATCAGGCCATTGCTGTAATCACTCATCCATGCAGGAATATCAATACCAACGGCAGGCCATTCATTGGTGGTACGTTGCGCATATCCTTTTACCTGTATAGCCCTGTCGTTCAGGTATACCATCCCATTGCGGAAATCAGTTTTTCTGAACCCTGTTATTGTATGTACTTCATCAACAGTAATACCATCTACAATCAATGAGGTTGTAATGGTATAGAGGTATCCATACCCCCAGCTCCAGAAATTCAGTCCGCCCATTCTGTACTTTTCAGATACTGTGGTGGTTTGTCCGGGCTCCAGCGTAACAGGTGTTGTTTTGTATATGATCAGTGATTTCCCTGAAGCATCCTTTATCTCTATCCGGTAAACAAACGTTTTGGGACTGTTGTATTCATTACGTATCTGCGATGCTGTATTAATGTTGGCCGACCTGTCGGACATTTTAAAATAGTCGGCATATACATACACCCCTGTTGTACCCAGGTTAGAGTACAATGGTAATGTCTGGTATAATTTATCAGTTATATGCAGGTATACATTTTTATTAATACCACCGTAATTGGCATTAAAGTTTTTATCGATCCACTGAAATTTTGTATTGGTCGCTTTTTCCCTGTAATCCCATGAATTATCAATGCGCACTGCCAGCACATTGTCTTTACCCGGTACGATCTTATCAGTAATATCAAAACCAAAGGCTGTTACGCCGTTTTCATGACGTCCTATCCATTGTCCGTTCAGATAGAACTCTCCGGCCTGGCGGATCCCTTCAAATTCCAGGAAGATCTTTTTATCCTGCTTATCTGCAGGAACAATAAAATGTTTTCGGTACCAGGCTATGCCTGTTGGCAGTTGATCTATGGATACTCTGAAAGCAGCATCTTCATTCCATGCGTAGGGTAATGAAATATTTTTCCAGGCGGCATCATTGAATGATGTATTGGCAGCGGTACTGTCATCACCCACCCATACTTTCCATCCGTAATTGAAATTGTATTTGATCCGCTGGGCCTGTAACGCCCCTGTAATTAAAAAAAGCGCAATGAGGAATGACAGGTACTTATTCATGATGAATGCAAAATAAATTAAGGTGATTGAATTGCCTGACAACCGGCCAACAATACTATAAACACACATTATTGCATATGCACCATTGCAATTCAACCACCCCAGGCATTCTACTTCAATACATCTTCAATTGCTTTCAGCTCGTCTGTAGAAAATTCTGTATGCTGTAAACATTGCAATGAATCCAATAACTGTTCGGGTCTGCTGGCCCCGATCAGTACAGAAGTTACCCTATTATCTTTCAGTAGCCAGGCCAATGCCATCTGCGCCAGTGATTGGCCGCGTTGCTGTGCAATATTATTCAGCGCATGGATCTTTTGCAGTCTATCTTCTGTGATCTGTTCCTGCTTTAAAAAACCGTGTGCTTTTGCTGCTCTTGAATCTTCCGGTATGCCCTTCAGGTATTTGTTGGTTAACAGTCCCTGTGCAAGTGGAGAAAACGGGATACAGCCTACGCCTTCTTTTTCCAGTACATCCAGCAAACCATCTTCCACCCAACGCTCGAACATAGAATATTTGGGCTGATGGATCAGGCAGGGAGTTCCCATTTTCTTTAAAATACCAATTGCTTCCGCGGCCTTATCAGCAGGATAATTAGAAATACCGGCATACAATGCTTTTCCCTGCCGCACAATCAGGTCCAATGCCTGCATGGTTTCTTCCAGCGGTGTTTCCGGATCAGGACGGTGATGGTAGAAGATATCTACATATTCAAGCCCCATCCGTTGTAAACTCTGGTCAAGACTTGACACCAGGTATTTTTTAGAACCCCAGTCGCCGTAAGGACCAGGCCACATAGTATAACCTGCTTTGGAAGAAATGATCATTTCATCACGGTAACCACGAAAATCTTCTCTTAATATTTTTCCAAAATTCGTTTCAGCCGATCCCGGCGGCGGACCGTAATTATTGGCCAGATCAAAGTGTGTGACGCCATTGTCAAAAGCAGCGTACAATATTTTGCGACAATTTTCCAGTATATCCACATCTCCGAAGTTGTGCCACAATCCCAATGAAATTACCGGTAGCCGAATGCCGCTTTTTCCGCAACGGCGATACTGCATCTGCTGATAACGATTTTCCGCAGGTTGGTAGCTCATGATAATGCTAGATTTTAGGTTGTAAGTTATAGGTTTTAGCTCATCACTTGCAACCGGCCAACCTGAAAGCTATTTCTTTAGCCTGTACACTTCGCTTCCTGCCAGCAGAAAACAACCCAGGCCATAATCCTCAAAATCGGGAATATTATCATATCCTACAGGTTGGCCATCTTTAGGTTCTTTACCGGTTCCCTGTACATAGCCCAGTTGTCCGGTAGTATGCAGACAATCTTTTACCATACTGTTCCAGGTACGGGTAATGATGGGCAGATATTTTTTCTTATCCAATACACCATGGTTCACTCCCCAGGCCATCCCATACACAAACAAAGCTGTTCCCGATAATTCTTTGCCACCAAAATGGGATGAATCGTGCAGGCTTACATTCCAGAAATTATCTTTCCGCTGAACGGGCAGCAGCGCTTCGATCATATCTTTAAAATCTTTCTGGTATTCGGTATAATGCACGTCTGTTCTGGGTAATGCTTCCATAGTTTTTGCCAGTGCCGCTACTACCCAGCCATTTCCACGGCTCCAGTAGCAATCTTCTCCGTTTGGTTCTTTATAGGGAGGTACGAAATCTTTATCACGCCACCATAGCTTGTCGACCGGATTGTATAAACCATTACCGCCATGTTTGTATTTTGAAAAGGCATACATTTCATACATACGGTGGAAATAAGCAGTATCATTATAAAGAACACCCAGTTTTACAAAAACCGGCATTGCCATCTGCAACGCATCAATCCAGTTCCAGTCGTCTACCTTATCTGTTTTTATCATCAGGTCTATGGAAGCTTTGATATCTCTGATGCGTTCTTCTTTTTTATCGATCAGGTACAGGTCAATATACGTTTGACCGCAACACTGGTTATCTGCATTACGTGTCTGGATACCATCACGCAGTCCCCATTTATGCTTTGTACCCCAGTCTACCGCATAGTCGTAATATGCTTTTTGTTTGTCCAATGTATACAAGGCCATCAATCCTTCATAATATACAGCGCGTGTCCAGATATTACTGGGACGTTCACGATTGGTAATGATGGATTTTCCGGGATCGGGCCATTTTTGCATAAAATACCTGTTGGCAAGCGTCATGGCACTTAGCACTTTCTTTTTCGAAGGAAGGGACTGTGCCGACACCTGCATTAACTGGGCAAACAACACTATGGCTACGATAAAAATTTTGTTCGGCTTCATACAAGGGTATCTTAACTAATGAAAAGGTAAAATAAACTGTTCGCGTTTAAAGATATGGCACGGTGATGTTCCGTGCCATATCAGGAAGTTATCATTATTCTAAAATTTTTCTACCAACCGGTATTCTGCATATCCTGTTTTTGCTGTGCAGTCAGCGGAGCACCGTTCTGACGGATAATATCAAGAAATGTCTGGGGAATAGGACGCAGATAATGTTTTGGGTCCGTAGGTTTTGCTTCGTTATTGAAAGCTGTAGCACGCTTCAGCAGGGTTTTCGTCCTTGCCAGGTCTTCCCAGCGCATCAGTTCTCCTGCCAATTCGCGGGAACGTTCATTAAGGATGAAGGCAATGAATTTTTCAGCATCTGAACCAGCACCTACCTGAGTATAAAACTCTTTGGTAGAGTTGAGGATATCAGAAAAATTATTGATATGCATCGAATTGAGCGTATTGGTTACAGCCACAGGAATATTGTTTGACTCGTAGTAAGTATTCTTATCAGAATAGGAAACAAATGCTGCTGTGTTAGCCACGGTATTTACTTTATAAGAAATACCACCATCAACATAGGCAGAACGATCTTCGCCATCTTTGTAAGCTGCGCGGTCACGAACTTTGTTGATGTAGGTGAGTGCTTTGTCCTGCTGACCAAGACGTCCGTATGCTTCTGCTGCAATCAGATAGGTTTCTGCAAGGCGGGCCAGAATTCCGTCACGCTGCCCAAACTGCGAAGCCACACTGTTACGTGATCCATCTGCAAATTTAGACAGACCGGGATATCGGCTGGCTTCATAGTTGCCATGCACGCCCAGATAGCTGGCGCTTTCACCATTAAAATATCGAACAAACATCCATGGCGAGCGGAGACCAATATTTGCACTTGTATATCGTGTATCTCCTGCGCTGTTTACGATATAAAGAATTGATTCCTGACCACCGTAAAATTTGGCTTTGTTAACAGAGTCGGGGTGCGGTGCATTAGCAGTTGTCCATTTGGGAGCGCCTGATGGATTGTTACACAAATAACGTGTTTTGAAACTTTTCCAGAAACGTGAGTCATTTACACGGTCATACACATCTATCAGGTAATCAGATGTTCTCATACGCTGAAACTCACGTCCACCAGGAATATCGCGTACCATACCTGCTATATTCTGGTATACGGAAGGATAGTATAGGTGTATCTGGTTTCCGTAACGTCCCTGAGTAGTGGTGTTATTAGAGAACTGGGCTGCCAGTATCACTTCACTTAGTTTTTCGTTTGCCCCGTCTACAGCTGTAAAGTTCCACAGATCACTAAAATTAGTAGCCAGTGTGTGCGCGCCGCTATTGATCACCGCTTCTGCATAAGTACCTGCATTCTGCAAATCAGCTTGCTTTGTATCTGAATTCCAGTCATTATTGATCTCACTGGCACGGAACAGATACGCTTTTGCCAGAAAATGAGCGGCTGCCCATTTGGTAATGCGACCTGTTTGTGCAGGTGTAGACGGCAACAGTTCATTGGCTTTGGTGAAATCACTGATAATCTGTGCATATACATCTTTGGCAGAACTGCGTGGAAATTCATATTCCAGTGAAGTGGACTGTGTTAATTTCAAAGGAACACCACCATACTGTTTTACCAGTTTAAAATAATCAAATGCACGCATGAAATAAGCTTCACCCAGGCGGGTATTCTTATTTGCTCCATCGCCATAGTATTTGGGTACGTTATCGATTACGATATTGGCAGAGTTAATATTGGCATACATATTATCCCAGATATCTGCTACGTTGGCAGTCTGAGAGTTCAATGTCGCATCATAACTGTTCCACATCTGCATGGTACGGTCACCTCCTACCCAAAACTCGTCAGTACCATAATTGGTAGTAGTATAAGCCCATTCGTAATTGAAATGGAATTTCAAACTCTGGTACATACCAATCACCAGATTGTCAATTCCAGTTGGAGTGGTAAAATCCTGCGTGTTCAATGAAGTAATCAGATCTTCATTGAGAAAACTTTTTTTGCAGGATGGTAATGCTGCGATACAACTTGCAGCAATGGCACCTGTATATATATATTTCGATATGCGATTCATAGTAATGTCTTTAGAGGTACATTAATTAAAGTCCAACGTTTACACCCAAAACAAAACCTCTGTTAAAGGTAGAGCCTCCCAGATCAGGGTCGAGCCAGCTAACTCCGGAGTAAAGCAAACCAGGATTGCTTGCCTGGAGATATACTTTCAGATCCGTAACATGCATTTTGCCTGTCATTGATTTGGGTAAGAAATATCCCAACGATACATTACGCAGTTTAATAAATGAACCATCCTGGTAGTTCATAGCACTTTTGAAAGCATCACCTGCCGCGCTGTTGTAATTTGGTGAAGGATATTTATTGGTAGGATTATTAGGAGTCCAGTAATCCAACTGACGCTGTGCAAAACGTCCCTGTAATGATTCAGCACCACTTACTACAGTGAAGCCCCAACGGGAGAAGACGAAGAAAGAAAGCTCAAGGTTTTTGTAAGTAAAGGTATTAGAGATACCGGCTGTCCATGAAGGTTGCTGATTACCTCTTACTACCCTGTCATTATTGGCATCAATCTTATGATCGTTGTTCTGATCCACCGGACGAATATCACCGGGTTTAAAGTTGTGCCCGTTGGCATTGAACAATGCCATTTCTTTTAAATCATCTGCGGTATTTTGCCAGATACCCTGTTGCTCATAATCATAATAAACCCTGATACGACGGCCAATAAACAGATTATTTGATATATCATTCTGTTTTCCGTTAGACAATATTTCTACCTTCTCTTTATTTGCGCTGAAGTTCAGAGAGGTGTTCCAGTTAAAGTTTTTGGATTTAATATTTGCGGTGTTTAAAATCAGGTCAATCCCTTTATTGGAGGTCTGTGCAATATTTGACCATATTTCGGTGTAACCGGTTGTAGAAGGTATTTTGGCCTTGTACAGCAGATCTGTGGTCTTAGATGTATACAGATCAATAGAACCTGTAATGCGGTTATTCACCACACCGAAATCAATACCCAGATTCACCTGATGTGTTTTTTCCCAGCTCAGGTGCTGGTCGGCCAGGGGAACAGGATTTGCCTGAGAAGGATCAGAACCTACATAACCAGCCTGTACAGTACTTCCCCAGGTGTAATATAACGTTTGTAACGGACCTTTGGTAGCATAAGCATCTACAGATGAGTTGCCGGTAGTACCATATCCCAGACGAAGCTTTAACTGGTTAACCCAGTTAACATTTCTGAGGAAATTTTCCTGATCAATACGCCATGCTAATGCAGCAGACGGAAAGAAATCCCATTTATTACCATCAGCCAGTGCGGAATAACCATCCCAGCGACCGGATAAAGTCAGTAAATACTTGTTATCAAACCCATAGTTTACGCGAGCCATATAAGAAGTTAACTGTGTCTGGATCAGGCCACTTCCAAAAGCATCAAGCGTGCTTACTGAATTCAGCTGATACCATTTCTGACTGGCCCATGGCAGGTTACTGGCCGTCATGGATGAAGTTTCCTGCCGGTTGTCGGTTGCGGTCTGCAATAAAGTAACGCCTACATTGTGTTTTCCAAAAGTATTATCGTAGTAGATCAGGTTGTCCAGCGTCCATGAAAAACGTGAAGTATTGAACAATTTGGCCTGGTTGGTAGAACCAGCTTCTCCGCCTCCACGGTTAATAGAACCGGCATCCAGCCACTGGCCATTACGATTGTTATAATAATCGGGACCAAAGTTTATGCGATACTTCAGACCTTTCATGAATTGTATTTCGGCATACAAACTACCTAATGCACGGAATACTTTACGCTCGTTGATCGCATACCTGTTTTCATCAACAGGGTTCAGGATATTGATATCGCCACCAGGCAGGTTAATGCGTTTGCCGGTACTGTCGTAAGGTATAGCATAAGGCAACATGCTCTGTAAAGCAAAATACATATTACCCGGACCAGTTGCATTGCTGGTCTGGAAGCCATAATTCTGTAAACTATAAGTGCCGGTAATGCTACCACCCATTGTAAACCATTTTACCGGTTTCAGTTCGGTATTGAATCTGGCAGTATATCTTTTGAAGTCCTGACCTTTAATAGTGCCTATCTGGTCCAGGTATCCAACAGAAGCAAAAGCCTTGATCTTATCAGTACCGCCACTTACATTCAATGTATGGTCGTGCGTAATACCTGTACGCAGTGCGTAATCGGTCCAGTCTGTAGTGGGTACAAGACTACCATTCCAGGTGCCGCCCTGCCAGCCTTTCAGCACATTAGCCCAGGCATAAGGGTCCTGGCCAAAAATGCGTTGGTCATCTGCCTGCGTAGGTACATCGGGATAAGTTGTATTGGGGTTAGCCAAAGGATTGAGATAACGGATACGACGATATGCATCACGACGAAATTCAATGTACTGCGCTGAATTCATCATTTTGGTACGGTCGTGCTGGTTTTCCAACGTCAGGTTGCCGATGTAGTTCATGGTCAGCTTCCCCTTTTTAGCCTGTTTGGTAGTAATTAATATGACACCATTGGCGCCACGGGAACCATAAATGGCAGTTGCAGACGCATCTTTCAGGATATCGATATTCTCAATATCATTAGGATTAATACCTGCAAGGCCAGTACCCGCACCGTTTTCCAGCGGTAAGGGAATACCATCCACTACGTAAAGAGGATTACTGGTTGCATTGATAGAACGGACACCACGCACAAGAATACCGCCCATTTCGCCAGGACGCTCGTTTGAAGTAATGTCCACACCTGCCATTTTACCCTGCATTGCCTGTAAGGCATTTGCTACGGGGCGTTTTTTAATTTCGTCAGCACCCAGGCTTACCACAGCACCTGTAACGTCGCTTTTTTTACGGGTTCCATAACCTACTACCACCACATCGTTTAGTGACCCGCCTGATGGATTTAAAGTAACAGCTAAAATTCTTTGTGTACCCAATTTTACTTCATGTTCATCATAACCAACAAAAGAAAATACCAGCACTACGTTTTCAGAAGCAACTTTTAACTGAAATGTACCATCCTGTTTGGTAACAATGGAATTGGTAGTACCTTTTACTGTTACAGTTGCACCATTCAGAGGCTCACCATCATTGCCGGAAACTTTTCCGGAAACAGTAATGTCCTGTGCACCGGCAAAAAGTGTAAATAGTAATAATAGCGTAGTAAAGCCTATAACCTTGGAGAGCGGTCTTTTTTTCATAAAGCAGCTTTAAAATCTGATTTAAGAAGTGTTTAATTCGTCAAAAAATAACTACCGGAGGTATTCATCCTCATGCAACAACCTTATAAGAAGCATCCTGCATTTTTATTTCCGAATAACTTTTTATTGTAACAATCGGCCGATTGATATCTTTCCCGTTTTTGCTACGGAAGTCGGAGGCGAAGTTGATATAAGCATACCGATAAGGCAACGCGCAGAAAATACAGGTTCACGGGGAGAGCCTCTGGCAATCTTGTTCAATTTCATATAGCAAGCATTTATAGTTGATAGCGACGTAAATTAGCCAAGCAGGTAAGATTCACTATCCCGTTCTATCCTGATAAATTAACATAATAGATTGCCAAATGTGCTAAATGAATATGTTTATATGTTGTTTTAATGAGGATTTTACAGGGTTTATCCTGCTTTTTAACCGTCTGTAAGACAATTATCCACGCAGATAAGCTTTCCGGCAACTTTTTTAGCCATCCCGGTATCTTATCCCGGATAAATCTTTAATCTGGATTTAATCATTTTAAAAATCACAGAGACGGCCTTTACCGCATAACCAGCAAAAAAGCGGAACGATGCCATGCGGTCTTCTTACTTTCAATGTCCGTTGTTTTACTGTTGCAGTAGCTATACAACAAAAAGAATCGCCTGCCAGACGAATGCCTGCAGGCGACAATAAAGATTGTAACAGCTATTTCAGATCATAGCTGTAGTGTATGTAATGATCATGGCATTTTTTTAAGTCCTTCCCATTTTACTTTCCAGGTACCATCTTTGGGAAAGCCCGGTGCTCCCCTATTTTCACCATCATACCCCGCGCACATCATGGCTATGGCAGTTAACAGGCCCCCGTTGCCCGGCAGGTATAAACGTAAACGATCGTCCTGGTAATTATGGCCATTTACCAGGTAACGGTTGGTATGTACAGGCATAAACAATGCATCAATAGCTTTTTCCGGCATATTCAGCCTGGCCGCAGTCATGGCGGTCATGGGGAAATCCCATCCCCAGGTATGGTCCCAGGTCCAGTTGTTCCATATCCAGTTGAATGTATTGCGCATGATGGCTTCATCTACCTGCCCTGTTGGCGGCAGCATTCCCAACGCACCAAATACCGAAGGATGATCGGTTTTGTACTCAGGGTTTGTATAGGAATCTGTAGCACTTTCTGTAGCCAGGTACATATTATTTTGAACAGGCAGTGCCGAAAGCTGTCTGATCACATCATCCCATTTTTTGTTTCGTGGCAGATGCAGTCTTTCACGCCATTGCTGCGCCACTGTTAAAGCCCAATACCAGTATACCAGTTCGTATGTGGGATTGAATGTTTCTTCAGCTTTAAAACGTTCCTGCGCAGGGATCACTCCTTTGCCAAGTATATACCGATGGGTAATGCTATCATAATAAGCAAAGGAAGCCATGAAATCGGCCGTAGCGAAAACAAGGTCTTTGTATTGCTGTAATACCTGTTGTTTTTTCTGATCGCGATAACTCAGCTCTGCAAAATAAATAAAATGCGGTTGTTGCCAGATGAGGAATGCACCTACTGAGGATGGGCTTTCATTTCCATCATGATCGGTCATTTTTTGCCAGCGAAGACCTTCATAACCCTGTCTTTTGGCAATGGCAAATGCTTTATCTGCCACGCGTGCATACCAGCCCATACTTTTTTCCAGCAGATCAACCCTTCCCCATAATGCAAAATGCACACCATGCCACCAATGCATTTCGAGATGTGGTTTTCCATACCAGCTATTGTAGGTAAGACCGGTTTCCTGTGGCGGATAATTACCAGCACATTGTATTTTGGTAAGGTACAATGAAGTGATGATCCTTCGTTCCAGTTCGTTTGCACGCTTATCCGTACTGCCACTGAAATCAATGGCACCACCACGTTTCCAGAATGCTTCCCAGCGCTGTTTGCTGTTGGCCATGGTTATTGCAAAACCCGGTATGGCTGCCGGCAGCACTTTTTCTTCAAAACGGCAGGTGAACTCAAAGCTGTTGTCAGTATCGCCGGGTGTTATCAGAAAATGATGTTTATCCTGTGCCGCAGAGACCTTACCATTGTTCCATTTAAATGCAGCATAATAAGTAAATCCTTCCAGTTCGTGTTTTACCACTGCACCGGTACGTGTTTGCTGCACCAGTGAGGATTGATGTTTGTCAGCGTCTTTGTAATTATTTCCATCGTCAGCCCACTCACCAGTAGGATGCGGTAACCGCAGACTGATACGTAAACGTTGCTGCCTGATGAGATCAGACTGCACCTTTACAGCTATCACATCCTGTTGCTGATGACCTACAGTAACAACATCTACAGGTATTCCTTCTACCGTAAATGTTGAATGGATCTCACCGGTCCACATGTTTAGTTCCTGATGAATGTTCTGTATATCCTGCAGCGTAGCCAATGCTCCGCTCTTCAGTAATATTTCCATTCCAAGATTACCAAGCTGAACGCGATGTACATTCTGTCTGAAATAGTCTGATGCTCCTTTGCTGCGTTCCGGTTGTTTCGTTTGTACCATATAGGTTACATCACGACCGTTAAGACGATAGCTCCGCAGGGATTCTTCTCTTTTGTAATTGTTTACATTGGGAAAACTGTTCCACCCCCATTCACTTTGTGTACCCAATGGAACACCTTTGGCATAAGCATCAGGGAAGGATTGCAGGCCTGTTACATCTACCGTAAAGGCAAATTGTCCATTACCTACAGAAAGCGAAGACAATGAATCAAATGCTTTATTGACTATAGTGTGCCGTTGCACTACAGCTTTTCTGTCAATGGGCTGAGCTGTCACCAAACTGCCCTGGCTCAGCAGTAATGCCATTATATACGTGTATCTTTTCATCATGTTGTCAGTAATAAGTTCCTGGTTATATTTATTATTATTTTACCAATGTAATACTCATCAGACCAATCACTACATCATTGGCTAATGTTGTCAGTACCAGTTTGTCCAGTTCTTTACCGGGCTGCAGACACATATCCAATACAGTTGCTGCACCTCCGTCAATAGCCCTGTTGGTAAGCCCTTTTATCGATTGATAGTTGATCTCACCATTTACAAACCTTCCCGTTTTCAGCAATAACCTGTAAGGTCTGGCTGCGCCGGTGGTGAAAGCATAGCCATCATTCATATAATCCTGTTCAATGGGCCACCAGTTCTCCGGGTTTTTCAGCAACAATGTATCTGTTGTACCATCTTTATACACAATAGTTATTTTTCCATTTGCCAGCCTGCTTTGCATGTGATTGGTGGTGCCTGCCATTAATAGATAGGCATGTCCCGCTTTCCCTTCCAGTGGTACCGCTACTGAATCAGGATAGTTGTCCCAGCGGGAAGTGTAGATAATATTTTTTGCGCCTGGTGTTGCAACGGTTTTGAAAGGAATGCCCTGAGGCATGGTGATCACTCCGTTATTGGCAGCAGCTAATTTACGTAAACCACTATCTCCCAATGCAGCTTCAGCCAATGGATAACACCAGTTGCCAATGCCCTGCCAGGGCAATTGCAGTGTAGTAACTGCAGGACGGGGCGACAGGTATTTATTACTGAATACCTGCGTTACCTGATCATTGAAGCGTGCAGACAGATCAACCATTTTGTAGTTAACCTCTGCTGCCTGTGGCAATGTCCAGTCTGTTACCGCATATTGTGTCATGGTTCCATCATTCCATTTTACTTTTACCGTGTTGGTTCCTGTATAACGGAAAATAACCGGCAGCGGAACTGCCAGTATCTGACCGGCATTGATCTGTACCGGCTGAGACAAAGTAACCCCTGCATGATTAAGCCATGTAATGGTTCCGGTTTTATTTTTAGCAGTATTATTAATAAGCTGAAGTTCCGGTTGCTCTTTATGTAAACCGGATGCAATTACTGTAACCGGTGTCATTATTTTAAACGATACGGGCATCCACCATATCGCCTGTTGCTGTTTTACTTTAACAAATACCGTTTTATTTCCTTCCGTATCATTTACAACAGCATATATTTTTTTGCCATTCACAGTAGTATTTGCAAACACATTTTGCGGATCATAGACTTCCAGCAGCAGTGCTTTATCAGTGGTAATAATGCAACTATCGCCGTATGCTATTTCTTTTTTGAAGCGCAGTTGCTCAATTTCCTGTCCACCATAATGAATGGCTATACTACAATTAGCGGCATTACCGGCTTCAATAACAACTGCAGGTTCTCCTACAGCATCTGTAGCCCATTTCCATGCAGCAGGTTTACCATTCACTGTAATGTTGCTGATCTTATCACTGATCACTTTTACCTGTAGCTGTAATGAAAGCTTCCGGGCAAATGCTTGTACTATTTTGTATTGAACAGTATTGCCAGTACGTTTGTAATCAAATTTCAGATCAGGAATGTGCAACTGTGCATATGGCCAATTTGCCGGAAAACCAGGAGTGATCAGTAATCTGTTGTTCAATGCATCCGGTTGTATACCAAAAAGCCCTTCTGTAAGGCTTCTTGCTGCCATACCTACCGGATCAGCAAAGTCACGATACAATTCTCCCCGCACTGCATCATAAAAAGACAATTGTTCAAATCCACCCGGACTGGCACTCATGTACATACTTTCCAGCAATGCGCTACGCCATAACCGGTAAGCCTCTGCACTGTTACCTCCCTGCCAGAAAGCAAGCGATGTATGTAATTCTTCTGCCAATGCCACATTATTCACCGACCATGTGTAAGGCTGCCAGTTGGTAGTTGATAAAAGGTATAAGGAGGTATCGGCAAAACCTTTAGGCCTGAAAGGGATGCGCGGTATTTCGTTCTGTACATATTGCAGTAACTGGTACAGCTGGAAACGATCGGCAGTACCACCATCAATAGCATGGTACACTGTCCATAAACCTGCGGCAGGATGTACCAGTTGCAACCCCAACAGGTCTTTATATTCAGCAAACCAGCCTTTGCTGCAGATCCATAATTGCTGTTGCATAGCCTGGTAAATATGGTTCGCCTCTTTTTCATACATGCTGCCATCTTCGCCCAACAGTTTTGCCAATGCTGCTGCGTTTCTGTTAGCCCGGTAGTTGTACGCAGAAGAATGTGTTACCCCGCCGCCACTGTATTGCAAAGCATCACTTGCCCATATACAGCAATACGCATCATACAAACCATCATTGTCAGCATCAAAATTTCTTTTTTCCCAGGCAAGATGCCTTTTGATCAACGGCCACATTACTTTTACATATGCTGTATCACCCGTCCAGTTGAAATGATTCAGCAGTTGGTCAATAAATACCAGGTTCATATCATAGTGGTGCGGACGGATATCTCCATTGGGATTACGACAGATATAGCCACTGCTGAACATGGATGTTCCGATCTTTTCCAGTTGTCGTGCCAGGTGCAATGAAGTATCCGATACCACCGGACCAATATCGGGTGTTGTCAGTTGCGACAATGCATAGCTGCTGAAATGCTTTTTTGCACGATCGTGCCATCCCAGCGGATCCGCTACATACGCGCCACGCCAGGCTGGCAAACGCATACGCCAGGCCACTGCTCCATGCAGGTAAGAAGGTTCTTCCCATATTCCATCCGCAGCAATACTCAATGCGCCAGCCAGTGGATTGATAAATGGATCAGGTGTATTTAACACTACCCGCTCTGCCAGCTTTTTACGCGCAGCTTCTGCCGCCGTAAACAGTGCCGGTAATTTCTTAACATCTATGGTGGTACTGTCAGGTTTTTGTATCAACAGGAACACAGGCTTACCATTTATATATTTTGTTTTCCCTGTCACTACCGGTTCTGTTGTTGATTTTGGCGCTGCTAACAATTGCAGTGGTGCCTGTTGTTGCCGTGCATCTGCCAGTTGTATAGCGCCGGGAAATATACCGTACAGCTCCTTGCCTTTTTCTTTTGCAGTTGTTACAGGTTGTGCAGCGGGCAGGTGCTGGATCTCGTAACGTTGTTCTTCTGTCAACGGTTTGGAAAATCCATATTGCAGCCGGAAAGTATTGCCGGTAACTGTATAGATATTATCACGGCAGTATTCGGGTTGCAGGTAAAAAGATGATTCCGGATCGGCACCAATATCTCCATCGCGTGAGAATTTTTTACCGGAGGCACCACCAAACACCCAGGCCAGTTCAATACCTGCTGCATCGCCAATGATTTCTGTTTTGATAATGATCCCTTCTGAAGCTGCTAATGCAAGTACCGTAACCTGTACCGTTGCCTTACCCCACAACGGATCTTTTATTTCGTAGATCATTGCTCCGGGCCTGTATACAGCTTTGATATCTGCCGCTTCAGACAACCATTTACTCTTGTCTTTGCTGATTATACCCAGCTTACAATTGCCGCCCATGCCCGGCATGTACAAAGCAAACTCTGGCAGATCACCTGCTTCTGCGCGAAATGCCGTATTGGTGCCATATAAAGCACGGTTAAATTTTCTTTTACCATTGATGGTTACAAAATCATTTCCCTGTGGCAGGTAATGAAATTCGCGTTCTGTATTGTGCCATGAAGTAGCAGGCAAGGACTGTGCTGTAGCAGTGCCATAAATACAAGCACTCAATGCAATACCGGCAATACATGTTTTCATTGCCTGGTGTAAATTCCCGGAAATTATATTTTTAGAGCTGTTCATGTGGCATCGTGTTCTGGTTGTCCGGCAGACCTGTCTTGTTACAGAGTTGCCGCAACTGCTGTTATTGCTGTAATTGTGATTTGGGTTTTAATTCATCAGGACTGTCTTTGGTATAAGCATCCCAGGTTTCGCGTGAAGGTTCTGTAAATATTTTTTTCACCATCTCAGCCGTGATCGTTTGCAGCGGATTGAATTTATCGGAGTTTACATATTGTTGCAGACTGTACAATAACTGTTTTGCAGCTGGTCGTTTATCCAGATCTGTTTTCAGATCGGCACTACAGATAAACAATTTTCCACTGGCTACTTTTGCTTCCAGCAGTATGGCCAGTTTACGGTTCATAAACCATGTGTCAATGGGTTGCAGTAATGGCACGAAGCCTTTCGGAAAATCTTCCAGGTGCATTACCTGTGCATTGTTAACAATATCCCACCATTGCAGATTGCTATGATATTCAGTAGGGAAATCAGCAAACGCAGCATGTTTGGGATTACACACAAATCCCAGTGTATGCGGCGGACGCATTTTGAACCAACTGGTGTTCCAGAAAACGGGTGTGAGATAGTTCACTACTTCTTTTCCTTTTACCACTTTACCTGCTGCATATAAAAAGACTTTACCACCGTGTTGCAATACATACTCTGCACGGGTATCCAACGTATCTGTATAATAAACGGTGCTATTCTGTATATCAGGAAGTGTTGCGGGGTACACCCAGAAATCCCAGTCATTGGCAAAAACAGTATTATCAATAGTTATTTCCAGTTTCAGGTGAGTGGCTGTAACGATCTTTGACAGATCAGCCTCTATATTTCCGGCTACATTGCCATTACCCACAGGGATATCCTGCGCAGGCATCTGTTGTTGTGCAAAGATCTGCCCTTTATCGTTGGTTAGTTTCCAGCGGATCAATGCCTTTGATAATGGTTTGCTGCCGTAATGATATATTTCTATTGCAGCCTTGAGTGATTCATTATTGTGATATACAAATTTTCCGGTACGGATCAATGGGACCGTAGCGTTGCAGAAACGTCTGAACTGTTCTGCTGTAACATATCCTTTAGGCTGCCACAATGCATTGAGCACGCCCACCAATGCAGTTCCCTGACCAGGAAAATCCTGTAAGCCCAGTAACTGAAAACCAGCCAGCCCTTTGGTACGCAGTGTTTTTTCAATTTCATTTTTATAACACAGCGCCTGTAGTTTGCCGGAAGCCATCAGGAATGATTGTGCCATGCTATCCATGCCATGATCTGCCAGGTCCTGGCGGAACATTTCAAAATTCTTTGCTTTGTATACACCGGTGTATGCGGCTATCTCTTTAAAATCCGGGAATACACACCATTGCCCCATTTCATGTGTTACGTATGGTACATTGAACTTTTCTATTGCAGTATGATAATCTGAATTGCTTTCAGGCGCACTGTTTTTCCAGGCCAATCCACGCGGACCAGATTTTACCATATAATCATTCTCCGGTACCAATGGCCAGCTCATAGCCACAGAAGCCCCGGTATATACCCTGCGTTTGTCTCTTTGCTGCCAGTAGCGAACAAAATCTCCCAGGTATTTTGCCTGGTTACGTCCTGCAGGTTCATTACCAGCTGCCATCATACAGAAAGAGGCATAGTTGCCATAACGTGCAGCCATACGTTCCGTTTCTTCATACAAAAATCTGTCAATTGGTTTTCCATCACCAATGGAAGTACCATGGTTGGGCCAGCTGGGACCTTCCGGCTGCAGGTAAAAACCGGTTTTGTCCGCGGCTATAAACGCTGCTTCCGGCGGACACCATGAATGAAAACGCATGTGATTTAATCCGAATGCTTTTGCCGTAGCAAATAATTTTTCCCAGGCTGCCACATCCATCGGCGGAAAACCAGTCAGCGGAAACTCACAGTTATTGACTGTACCCCGCAAAAAAACAGGGCGTCCATTGATGGTGAAACCAGTACCCTGTATATCAAATGAGCGCATACCAAACTGCACATCGCGTGTATCAGTTTCTTTGCGGTTTGTCTGTAATGTTACATGCAGTTTATACAAAGCGGGATTGAATTCATCCCACAACTGTACCTTATCGGTCATAGGCAATAACAGCTCCCATTGTCCTGAATAGGTTGTATCATTTCCTGTTTCAAAAGGGGTACTTACCGGCTGTACGGTGTGTACTACACTGCTGTTAAAACTTCTGGCACCTGCAGTGATCGTTCCTTTGAAAGACGCTTTACTTTTTACCACAACAAGTACACGGGCTGTTTTTTTCTGTACATCCGGGTATACCTGCACATCACTGATCCACACCAGCGGTGTTGCACGCAGTTCAATATCTCCAATTATACCATTCCAGTTGCCTTGTGTATGATCAGTTAAACTATGTGAATCAGGGCCAACATTGATCGCTTTGATCCTGTTGTCTATACGAACTGTAATGGTATGTTTTCCCGGGGAACAATATTTTGTAAGATCGTATTCATGAGGCGCCACCATACTGTTCTGCATGCCACATGGTTTGCCGTCTACCCATACCATCGTTTCTGTATGACATCTTTCCAGGAACAATGTAATATGCTGATCAGTCCAGGAGGCAGGTACTGTTATTTCTTTCTGGTACCAGGCAGCTCCCACATAATATTTTGCAGGCGTTAGCCAGAAGGGGAATTTAAGGTCATCGAGCTGACGGTATTTTGCCAGTCGTGGATTGAAGAACCAACTGCTATCATAAATACTCCCCGTCCATTTTGTCTGTAACGTTACCGCATCACCTTTTCCATTGGTGAGCATAGACCCCGGCAGGCGTACACTATCTGCCTGTAGTCTTTTAGCATACCACTGTTCTTTTATACCTGCATCTTCACGGTCTATAGCAAAGCTCCACGAACCTTCCAGCGATATGGCTTGCCCGTGTACTGCAACGTCCAGTACAATACAGAGTAAAATGAACAGGTTTCTTTTCATGGTATTTTTTTTGTGGATCAGCACCCCTTTCAATACATCCAGGATTACAATTACTGATCTGCACCTGAATTAATTCTTCAAATATGTCTTCAATTTACACCCATCCAGCAACTTTATTCCACTTACCAGTATTTGTGCATTCAGTGTAGCACCATTTTTACCGGTATGAGTATGATCGCCGGGGAAAAAATTCTTAACAGAATCCGCACCCAGTTTATCGTATTGATCTGCTATCAATGTATTTAATGGAACAAAGAATGCTCCGTTTGATTTTGCCACCTGCTCGGCCCAGGTTCCGTAACTTCCGTCTGCACGCTCTGCCTTACCATTTTTGAAAATGTTACGTGGTACCGGAGAACAAACAATGGGCACAGCACCTTTTGCTTTTGCCTCATCTATATACCTGCGCATATAAGCTCCGTAGGTATATACGATCTCACGTTTTTTCATAATGGGATTATAGATATCGGAACTGTCATTGCCAATACCCCTTATGCTTCCTCTTGCACGGGACGTATCATCCAGCGGACCACTATCGTTGTGCCCGAACTGCATCAATACAAAATCACCAGGCTTCAACTGGTCTAACACTTTTTGCCAGCGTCCCTCCGTAATAAAGGTACGACTGCTGCGACCACCAATAGCATGGTTGCGTACACTGATACGTGTAGTATCAAAATAATCTGCTACAATACTACCCCAGCCCCATTGTCCGTTGGTACCGCTGCCATCACTGTTCTTTACGGTAGAATCGCCTATTATATACAATACCGGCTTGTGCGGCTGCATCACCAGGAAGGAAGATAGTACGATCAATGCCAGTGCAGTAATGACCCTGACAGGTGTTGTATAGGTGCGGAAAGATGACAGGATGTATTTCATACAGACAATTTACGGGTTGTGTTATTTCTTTATTTTCTGATAATGATATTCGGTTTCTGGGGTGGCTGCATACCCTCGCCCAGGAAAAATCCGGGATGCGGAGGCTGGTTGTAAGCTGTTTGCTGCCATGCAATCGCCACGCGGTATTGCGGATCGTGCATCAATGTATAAAATCTGCGTGTTGACGGAATGGTAGTGGTATAAATCCTCAGCTCTTTGCTATCCGGTGTTCTCCAGATCACTTCTTCACGCCAGTCGCCCAGCAGATCGGCACTGAGACAAGGCGTTGCCTTGGTACCGTTATTGGCTACACATCCGTCTGCCGTCAGCAAACGCTGAGTGGTGGAAGTATTCCAGTCCCATTTGTCAATATGATTGCCGTCAAGTAATTCGCGCGTAAGATCATCATCCCACCATATTACAAAATTGACAGAGGCCGGGGCCTTTTCTGCAATTGTTTTACCGTGTATATCACGTAAACCTCCCGGACCGCCCCAGTTTTCGCAACCCGGATAGCGCGGATCAATATCTGCCGCCACACCCCTGCCCACATCTACACCAGGATACAAACTGAATAAGATATCGCCGGTTCGTGCATCAAACATAGCCACACCAGGTGTATTTAAAGCCAGTGTTTTTTCTTCGCTTTCATGAATGCCATATACCTCCAGTCCGGGTCTTGACGGATCAAGATCGGTGAGATGCATGGCATCACCATGACGCAATCCTGTTGTGTATAGTCCTTTGCCATCATTATCTACCGTCATGGCTCCGATACAGATCTCATCACGACCATCATTATCTACATCAGCCACACTTAAATTGTGATTGCCCATGCCCGAATAAGGATTGGCAGCATCTTTTGAATCAAATACCCATCTTTGCGTTAAGCGACCATTGCGCCAATCCCATGCTGCCAGCACAGAACGACCATACCATCCACGCACCATTACCACACTGGGCAATTTACCATCAAGATAGGCAACGCAGGCCGTAAAACGATCGGAGCGGCCGGCTGTGTTGTCATTACCTCCATTGCCGCCGATGCCTCCCCAGCCATCCAGCGGATAGCGGGTAGGTACATATTCTGCAGAAGCCATTGCAGCCCCTGTCAGTCCGTTAAATACGGTAAGATATTCCGGCCCGTCAGCAACTTTGCCGTACATCTTTCCATCTGCTGCGCCATAGGTACGCCAGTCTTTTGTACCATCACCCACTATCTTACCTGTTCCGTCAATGGTACCGTCGGCTGTTTTGCAAACCACTTCCGCTTTACCATCACCATCCAGATCATATACCAGGAACTGTGTATAAGCTGCACCGGAACGAATATTTTTTCCCAGGTCTATCCGCCATAAAAAGGTGCCATCCATTTTATACGCATCCAGCAACTGGTTGCCGGTAAACCCTGTTTGGGGTGGATTTTTTGCATTGGATGGTTCCCATTTTAATATGATCTCATATTCACCATCACCATCCACGTCACCTACACTGGCATCATTGGCCGAATAGGTAAACTTTTGTCCCATTACTTCACCATCGGCAGGTACCTTTAGCGGAATGCTCAGGTATTGCTGTACAGGTGTATTAGATTGTAAGGTGAAACTATCTTTTACCGGTTGTTCTTTTCCTTTCTGCAATATTTGTATGATATAAGTGTTGCAACGGGAAAGGTCTGCACTTTCATCTATAAAGTTGGTACTTGTCTGCAGCGGTGTTCTATTCAATTTTACCGTGGCAGCACCTGTAGTTGATCTGTAAATATTGAACGCAGTTGTTTCTGTATCTGTTGTCAGCAATCGCCAGCCGATATACACTTTGCCATTGCCCTCATTGATGGCTACTATACCCCGGTTCAGTTTTTCCATCACCTTTTGTGCAGGTAATGACAAGGTTGCTGCTACCAGAATGCCGGCTGTAATTGCATTTTTCACCAACCTCTTCATTACTGTTTTTTTGATTTACCGGGCAACACCACAATATTAGGTTTAGGTGGCTCTGCCATTCCCTCTCCCATATAAAAACCTACATGTGGTGGCTGATTGTAAGCCACATTCTGCCACACAATGCTCAGGCGGTATTGCGGATCCTGCATAAGCGTATAAAAACGATGCGGAGTTGGAATGGTCGTAGAAAAAATACGTAACTCCTGGTTGTCTTTTGTGCGATAGATCAATTCCTCGCGCCAGTCGCCAAAGATATCGGCTGACAAACAGGGATTGGCTTTGGTACCATTGTTCTGTACGCAATCAAAATCGCGTGCATCAAATAATTTCCTGGTGGTATTGTTTTCATAATCCCATTTTCCAACAGATGTTCCATTCAGTATTTCACCCAATACATCACCATCCCAGTAAATACCCATATTGCAGGCAGGTGTTTTGTCGGCAATTTTATTGCCTTTGGCATCAAACAGACCGGTAATACCAGCGCCGGCAACCCAGCATTCATATCCTTTATAACGGGGATCAATATCCAAAGCCAGTGCGCGGCCGGGACCTTCGCCATCTTCACCAGCTGCTACTGATGCTTTTTTCCATAATACAGCACCGGTCCTTGCATCGCGAAAATTGGCGCCTTCTGCACCAAAACGTTCCTGTGTTGAAAAAACTTCCAGTCCCGGATGCTCAGGATCAAGATCTGAAACATGCAATGCATCTGCATGCCCGATACCTGTTGTATACATTCCTTTTCCATCATCATCTACTGTCATCTGCCCATATACAATTTCGTCTTTGCCATCACCATCCACATCTGCTGCTGTAAGATTGTGATTGCCCTGACCGGCATAATCAGGATAGCCGTTCTGCGTATCAAACACCCAGCGTTGTACCAGTTTACCATTTTTCCAATCCCATGCTGCCAGCACGCTTCTGCCATAATACCCGCGACACATCACTACGCTGGGATGTACACCATCCAGGTAGGCTACACAAGCCAGGAACCTGTCTACCCGGTTTCCATAGCTATCGTTACGACCATTACCACCTGTACCACCCCAGCCATCAATACGCCCACGCGCAGGCACATAGTTTGTTGTATACAATGCCTCACCAGTGGCACCACTAAACAACGTCAGAAATTCAGGACCTTCAAGAATACGGCCATCTTTATTGCGGTAATCTTTGGATGAATCGCCGATCACTTTTCCTTTTGCATCAATAGTACCATCTGCAGTTTTCATCACTATTTCAGCCTTTCCGTCACCATCCAGATCGTATACCATGAACTGCGTATAATGAGCTCCCTCACGAATGTTTTTTCCCAGATTGATCTGCCATAAAAAAGTTCCATCCAATTTGTATGCCTGGAAAACCGGCGGATCAGTAACACCACCCTGCGAGTTATCTTTACCTACACCGGCCTGGTGTAATATGATTTCGTATTCGCCATCACCATCCACATCACCCACGCTAACATCGTTGGGCGAATAGCCTGCAGGCGTGCGTAAAGGAATGGAGATATAAGGCTTTGCACCAGCTTTTAAGGTATAGCTTTTGGCAGGGGCAGATTCTTTATCTTTTTCTATTGTGGTAATATAGTAAGTATATGTTTTTGATGAATCCGCCTGTTCATCCGTCCACGCAGTAGCATCTGTTATAGGTTGCCTGTTGAGCTTCACAGCTTTTGCACCGTTTGCGGAACGGTATACATTGAAGCTGATCTCACGGGGATCTGTAGCAAACAAACGCCAGTTTACAAACACACGTCCGTTTCCTGCAGGCGTAGCCATGGTGCCACGATCCAGATATTCCATCTGTCGTTGTGCAGACAAGTGAAGAACAGTGCATGAAAATACATTCAATGCAAAAATTTTCAGAACAGTGGTTCGTTTCATATCAATTACAAGATTAAGGCAATTAGTTGTTGCTATTATTAATTATGCTCTAATTGCATTTCTTTTGAATTGGTTACCTGCAATGGTTTTCCGTCGGCACCCCTGATGATCACATTATTAAAAAGCCATCCTGCAGCATAACTGATATCACCGGCAGTATGGGCCTGGATATCGAGGTCAGTGAAATGAAATCCCTGTAAAGATGATTCCGGTAAACCCGCAGCATTCACTACTTTATTAATGCCCGTTGCCCTGATATTAGATACATATATATCTTTAAAATGCGGGGTACCTTTTTCAGCAGGTTCTACTTTGGTCAGCATCACTTTCCAGTGTTGCGGAATGGAATCATAATTATATCCTGCAGGCAGCGCGGAATAGCTGTAAGTTGGATTCCAGTTCATGGTAAACTGAAATGCCGTTTTTACACTGTCCAGCTGGATATTGCGGAAATGAATATCTTCTACAGTACCTCCACGTGTAGTGGCAGATTTGATATGCAACCCATTACCGGTTCCTTTGCCTACCAGGTCGGTTGCCAGTACATGCCGGATGCTTCCGGATGTTTCACTGCCCAGTGTCAGTAAACCACCACCCTTGCGGGCAATACAATTCCTGATCACCACATATTCCGTAGGGCGATTTACACGCAGCCCGTCCCAGTCACGACCGGCTTTTAAACAGAAATCATCATCATTGCAATCAATATCACAATTTTCAATCAGCACCCATGAAGAGGAGTCCACATCAATACCATCGGTACTGGGTCCTTTGCCATCTTCATTGTTGCGTACTACAATGCCATCTACTGTCACATGCTGTGAATACAACAACTGCACAGTCCAGAAACCTGCATTTTTGATGGTTATATTTTTTAATGTAATGTCAGATGCATTCTGTACCAGTACGGTACGTACACGTTTAGCATCATAGTCTACAATCCAACGCAGTCCTTTGGGATCATAATCATTCCTGCGCATGTTCCAGTACTTATCCCAGCAGAATTTTCCTCTTGCATTGATCACGCCCTCACCGGCAACAGCAGCATTGCTTACATCGATCAGGTTGATCAGTGCCGAAGGCCATTTCATTTCAATACCTGCAATACGAGTATTGATCTCAGGATAATCGTCAAAGCTCTGGCTGCCCAGTAACTCCACACCTTTATCTATCTTCAACTGCACATTGCTTCTGAGATACAAGGCTCCGGTAACATACGAACCTGGTTTAAAAGCAACGATGCCACCACCCTTGGCAGCACAGGCATCGATTGCTTTCTGAATGGCAGCTGTGTTCAGTGTTTTGCCATCACCCACAGCGCCGTAACTACTGGTCTGAAATACTTTTGAAGAAGACGGAAATTTCTTTGCACCGGTCTTTGCTACCCAACTGAAATCAGGTACTGTTTGTTGCGCCTGTACATACACCAGTGCGCAAAGCAAAGTGAACAGTAAAGTCATTCTTTTAATCATCATTAATTCTTTCCCTGTGTTGATATTTTCCAATTATCTGTACGGAACGGAGAAGCAGGTAAACCAGCTTTATTGTACAATTCGCCGGTTGGCATATTTTTCCAATCATAGCGCACAGCTACAGGCTGCTGTACCTGATCGCTCCACACTACTACTGTATTGCCTTCAATGGCAGCCTGTGCAGGCACAAATCGTTCATCACTTCCGGCAATTACAAACTCACGAAGTACATTGTCTTTGGTAGTAAGTCCATCTGCAAAATCAAATTGTATCCTGATCTTATTGCCTTCTGTTTTCATTGACCTGTATAAAGGGCTTGAATACGTAAGTTTCTTTTGTCCATACTCATTATGAAGCGCCCACAGCGACAAACGTTTTCCAACGAGCTCTTTATTACGAGGGTGAATGTCCAGAGAATCACCATTATCTACAGTAATAACAATACCTGTATTGGGAACAGTTCTGTATGTGTACAGTTGTGCCTCCCTGATCTCTGCGTTCTGGCTGCGATGCGGAGATATCTGTATAAAGTAAAATGGCAGTTTGTTATTATTCCATTCTTTGCGCCAGCTATCGATCAATGCCGGGAATAACCTGCGGTACTGGTATGCTCTGTCTGCATTCGATTCACCCTGATACCAGATAAAACCTTTTATGGTATACGGCGCCAACGGCGCAATCATAGCATTATATAGTTTGTACGGTGATTTATTGCTGTTCGGCCCCATGGGTTCGCGGGGAGCGCCACCTTTATTTTTGCTGGTATCAGCTTTCCATTTTGTATAAGCAGCTTTGTATTTTTCTGCTTCTGCAGGATAATCTTTGCATTGCTGTTCGTAACGTTCCAGGATCACTTTGAAATCAGTATCGTTTTCCAGCACTTCTTTGCGTGTCCAGGATTCGGCAGGTGTGCCACCCCAGGTAGAGTTGATAATACCTACAGGAAAGCCTGTTGCATTGTGAATTTCACGGGCATAATAATAGGCTACTGCAGAAAAAGTATCTACTGTTTTGGGTGAACATACTTTCCACTGTCCTGAAAAGTCCAGTTGTGGTTCATCTGCCACTTTATTTCCGACATCAATCATACGGATAGCAGGAAAATCGGCAGCAGCAATTACATCAGGATAATTTACCACACCGGTACGCCAACTGGAGGAAGGATCTTTCCCGATGGTAAATTCCATATTCGACTGACCCGATGCCAGCCATACTTCCCCCAGTAATACATTATTAACGATAATAACATTCGATGCTTTAAATGTGATGGAGTAAGGACCACCTGCTTTTACAGTTTTTACATGTGTAAGCCATTTACCGTCTGTTCCGGCTGTTACGGTTACCGGTTTGGAAAGCCAGGAAGCCTGTATGGTTACTTTTTCAGCAGGTTGCGCCCAACCCCATAATGCAACATCCGATTGTTGCTGTACTACCATATTGTCGCTGATAATTGCAGGTAATTTCACCTGCGCCCGGGATGTAGTGCAGTAAAAAGAATAGAAAACTACTGTCAGTAATGTTACAATAGAAGCTCGTACCATGGCAAATGCAATCTTTTCAGGTTGTTAAAATAATGCTTATCAACAGGTCAGCTATCCTGAAGTATCCTGTTAATAAGAAAACAGACTGATATTACACGCCAGGGGTTGTATGAACAATATGGAGGATGGCTATTGAGTAAGTTAAATTGGCAAAAGAACAGCTTTTAGCTGTTAGGTATTAGCTTTCAGGTGTCGTTTGAAAGCTAATACCATTTTAATCTCTATTTCAGTTTTTCCAGTTCTGCTTTGGTAATGGTCAGTACCGTACCATGGCGCAGGCCATTAGGCACTTTCAATTTATCTGAAACATCTGTCCAGTTGATCAGATCGGTGGATGCTATAGCACCGTATTTATGCTGTGTGTATTTGTCAAAATATACTACCCACCTGTTGCCGATCTTTAATACTGTAGGTCCTTCGGCCCAATATTTACCCGTAATAGGTTCTGAAGGTTTGGTATATCCTTTTGTTAAATATTTACTGGTAGCAATACGCAGGTTCTTTTGCGGAGGTGTTTTAGTTTCATCTTTCAGGAACATTACATATTCCTTACCGTTTTTCTGTATTGTAGCATCTATTACATTGAACCCGTAATCGTACAACAGTTTTGTTTCACTATACTTTTTAAAATCTTTGGTGGTAACATAATACATACGGTGATTGTATTTATCATCACCTACTGTATCCCCTGCTTTAAATCTGCCAGGAATAGTGGTAGCCCAGTAAAACATATATTGTTTGCTGGCCTTGTCATAAAATATTTCAGGAGCCCAGCAATTGCGTGCACCAGGTTCATGTTTCATTACTGGCAGATCCTGCTGTTCGCTCCAGTTCAGCAGATCGGGTGAACTGGCGTATCCAATGGTTTGTTCATTCCAGCTTACCGTCCAGGTCATATGAAACTGTCCATCTGCACCACGTATAATACATGGGTCGCGCATCAGTTTGTCTTTACCGGCTGTAGGTTTCAGAAATGATTTATCATCTCTCAATGCTTTCCATTCAAAGCCGTCTTCACTATACGCCAGGTGCAACCCATCTTCCCCATTGCCTTTAAAATAAGCAAACAGGTATACGGAATCGCTGTTTTGTGCATGCCCTGCAAAACAGGAGATCATGATCAGTAAGGCCAGTAAAATCTTTCGCATAATCTTTATTCAGTTTATTGGAACCGGTGACTACAAAAATACCGGTTCTCCGGCAGCAGCTTTTGGCAGATTTTCACCTTTTACATACCCGGAATTACCAAGGTGATAAAAAAATAAGAAATGCAGTACGAAATACGGAGTGCTGATTGTTAAAGCTTGTTTTCTTTTTATGTCTACTCCAAATAAAAATACGAAGCACGAATGGGAGATCATCCGTGCTTCGTATTCCTTATTTCATATTTTAAAATACATTATCTACTGCCGGTCTGCTGTACTGCTCTTTGCTATCACTTGTTTTGGGTAACCCAAAATAGAAATACAAAGTACGTTTTACAGGACCATTGATCTTTGTAGGTTCACTCTGTGGCCCCAATGCACTGGTATTGTAACTGATGTTCAACGCCAGCTTGGTACCAATAGGCGGAATACAATCCAGGAAAGAAATATTTCCTGTGGGCAATTCAGGATGCGGTCTTACGCCGGTCAATGCATAAAAATCAAACAGGCGTACATACAAACCGGAATCCTTGCTGGCTACATAGAACTTACCTTCTACTGTATTAAATTCCATCCAGGTAACATCACCATAATAACCTTTAAATTCAGGATATATCATGGGCGAATACCCCGTTTGTGTATTGTTGTACAGGTTTTGCCATACGTTTACCGTGGTTCCCTGTAATCGGTTTTTCCATACACGATAGGGGCCTTTACCCAACCATTTGGCACCCAATACAAAGTTTTCAGGGTAGTTAAAACTTACGCCGGCAAAAGCATAGACTCCATTCAAATCATATTCATATTCCAGGCTTACCCATCCGCTGCCAAACATTTTCCAGCGTGCGTATTTCATATTGCCATCATAGGTGAACTCTACTACATGACCATCTTTTTCACTGTACTGGCGTGAACCGGTTACCCGTGCATTACCCTGTACCAGTACAGGACCTTTGGTAAACGAAAGATTATCGGTAGTTACATTTTTTGTTCCCACCAGTAAACCTGTCTGTTTATTCAGGATCACTGATACCTCACCACCTTTCAGTGTATAGGAAGAATCTGTTTCTGTAACACCGGCAGCGCCATTGTTCATGGTTAAAACACCTTCCAGTAACTGTTCATTGCTTTTTACTTTCCAGTTCCACCGGTAAATTTCTTTTTTGTAAGGATCAAATGCCACCAGTATCAGGGCATCATATTTTTTATAATCTGTGGGCAGATTGAGCAACAGCGAGCCGCTTGTGCCCGGCGCTATAGAACCCGCTACCACTTCACCTTTCTTTTGCAACATATAACCGGCCAGTACATCCTGTGGTTTCCGATAGTTGACCAGCGCCCATTGAAAATCGCATTGATCAAGATTGGTAAAATGATACCTGTTCTCTACAGGAATGGTACCGGTAAAGCCTGCCGGTAATTCCTTCATGGTAATATGCACCGGCGAGAACACTTCGCGTAAGGTATAAAAGCTGCCTTCTTTTTCACGGTGCGGGCCCATAATGCCATCGTTGGCATTCAATCCATTGGCATCAATAACGTTGTTGTGATCTGTTCTTACCACGCCTTCATCTATCATGGCCCATATAAAGCCACCGGCCGAACGTCTGGCATTCCAGTGCAGATCCCAGAACTCGTTCATAGCTGCACCGGCACCACCATCATCCTGCGCGTGCAGAAATTCGGTAGGCATGTAGATCAGTGAGTCGTTCAGTATTTTTTGTGTACTGTAATAATCTTCGTAGTGGTTGCAATCAATTCCGTTGAATTCATTGCCGGGTCTGTGGTGCGGATGAATTACCGGGCGTTGTGAAAAATCCCATTTTGTAAACTCTGCGTCCAGTTCTTTATTGGTGCCGCCTTCATTACCATTGTCCCAGAAAATAATGGAAGGATGATTCAGATCGCGGATCACCATTTCTTTTACCAAGGGTTTACCGGCCGTTGTGCTATAGGCCTTCTGCCATCCAGCCAGTTCATTTAACACATAGATACCCAGTGAATCGCACAGTTCAAGAAAACGAACATCCGGAGGATAATGTGAGCAACGTACTGCATTCATGTTCATTTCTTTCAGCAGTTGTGCATCCATTAACTGTATATCGTCATTGAGCGTTCTTCCGGTTTCGGGCCAGAAACAATGACGATTTGTTCCTTTCATTTTTATCTGTACGCCATTCAGGTAAACGCCATCACCTCTTCTGATCTCTATGGTACGGAAACCAATGCGTTCTGAAGTTTTATACAGGGTAACGGCACCATTTTTCAATGCCACATTTACATGGTACAGGTTGGGGGTTTCTGATGTCCATTGTGCCACATTGTTCACCCTGGTTTTCAGCAGCACTACCGTATCATTGTTACCTGCTTTTGTATTTACAGTTGCTAACACTTTTCCTTTGGCATCGGTAATATCTGCCACAACTGTTCTGGCGCCTTTTATACCTTTCAGAAAAACCTGTGCAGCAAAACTTCCATCGGCTTTTGCATCTACGGCAAAATAGTCAATATGCTCTTTTGGAGTAGCTTCCAGGAATACAGGTCTGAAAATGCCGCCGAATACCCAGTAATCTGCCAGGCGCTCCGCATTGTTCACCGATACATCCGAACTCATTTTGCTTACTGTAACTTCCAGTGTATTGGATGCACCATATTGTATCTTATCGGAAATATTGTATTTGAAACGGTAAAAAGCGCCCTGGTGTATGGCACCGGCAGTTTTACCATTGATCTTTACTTCCGTATCTGTCATACTGCCGTCAAAAACGATCGACACTTCTTTTCCTTTCCACGAAGCCGGTACATCAAACTTGTACCTGTACATTCCTTTCTCATCTGCAAAACGAAAGTTTTTACCATAGGTCTTATAATCGCGACCATAGTTATAAGTTCCAAAACCCTGCAACTCCCAGCAGGAGGGCACCGGGATGGTTGTCCAGTAACCACTGTTGCGCCCACCGGTACAAAAGAACTCCCAGGCTACGGTATGCTTGCTGTCAGTGCCGGATAAATACTTAACCTCTTTCGTTTGACTTTTTGCATGCAATGCGGCCAATACTAAAAACGCACCTGCAAACTTCTTCCAAATATGCTTCATGAATGATTATTATCGAAGTGAGTTGTGAGTGGTCAGTTGTGAGTAGTCGCTGCTATTGAGCATGTCTTCCGAACGTTTATCCACTGATTCAGTGGCCCACTCACCATTCACAACTCACCACTCACTATAGCTATTGCGGAACCTTCACTGCCTGACGGGCCAGCAGCTTCCATTGTCCTTTTTCTTTTTGCCATACCAGCAGAATGTACAGTTTTACATTGCCAGGTTTACCACTGTCGTTGGTATCTGCTACCAGCTTGTGGCGAACAATAGCCGTATTGCCGGTTACTTTTACTGTTTGTTCGGTAAGATCAATTGTTACAAAATCTGATTTACCGGTTACAATATTGTCAACAAACGTGGCTTTGTCTTCTATTTTTCCGCCCGAATGTCCGTAGCTCAGATCAGCGGCTGTTAATTTATCCAGCGCAACTTTATCTGCATCGATCATGGCTTTGCGTAAAGATTCTACAGCAGCAGTTACAGCTGCCTCATCTTTTGACTGGGCAAAAGTGTTTACACTAAAAATACCAGCAAGCAGCATGCAACAAATAAGTTTCCTGATCATATGTTTATTTTTGGTGCAATATATGGCTGAATAGCGCAATTGTTTATACGAAACAATCAAACCATTTAACCATCTTTACTTCTTCCCGCCCTGTTTCATTTTAAAACCTTCGGGTGCTTTATATGTAACCGGTGTAATGCTTACCGGGGTCAGCAAACCTGACGGTTTAGCATCCCATTTGGCTGCTGTGAACAGTCCATCAGGACCACGGTTGGCAGCCAGGTGTGAAGGGAAGTTAATATTGTAAAATTTCTTCCATTCCACACCGCGCCTGTCCAGGTCGGCAATACGATTGGCCATACCATTCGTTACCACGATCTGTAACTCATTATCAGCCTTCCACTCGTTGGCAGGGATCACCACCTGGTAAACAGGACCGATGAGCGTGGCAATCTTTTTCCCATTCAGGATCACTTCTGCACTCTCTCCTACTTCACCCAGGTCGAGCATATAGGCCTCTCCTGCTGCTGCAGGCTTGGGAATATGTGTGGTATAGCGTGCAGTACCTGAAAAATTCTTTACATCCTGGTCTGCACCAGTGGTCCATGAACCCAGGGAGGTTACTTTTCTTGCAGCCGGCAATACAGGACCTCCGCTTACAAACGTAAGATCCCAGGTAGTATTTACCGGTTGTGTTGCGCCCGCAGCGCGCGGATACAGGAACTGGTTACCGCTTACAGCAATGTTTGACAATTGTAATACACAGCTTTCGCCGGGATTCAATTGCAGAAATACCTGCGTAGTGCCATCCGCCGCTTTGCGCGTACGTGCAATACCGCTTTTGCCAAACATGGGGTCAAACAACACTACAGCCCCTGTAACTGTTGCTCTTAAAGGCACCCAGCCGTCTACCCGTTGTTTGGAAGGGTTGGATATAAAATAATAACGGCCGTTGTTATACCTGCGGCGAATTGTCTGCAATCCCATTTCATTCATAGGTTCTGCATACACTTTTGCTGCCGATAACAACGCTGGCAGATCATCGCCTAACAGGAATGCACCTTTACCTACTGCAGCTTTCTGTATTCCGTTCGCGTCTTTAAATGATAGTTTTTTCAACAGTTCGCGATACGCTTCCCGGCGCTGTTGCAGACCGCCAAAACCCGGTACGTCTTCCGGCAGCTTTTTATATACCACGATGGTTGCACCATTATTGGCCAGTTGTATCAACTGCTGCATGGTTTCAACAGTGATGTATTTTACTTCAGACAACAGGATGGTCTGGTAGGTACCGCCCGTTGTGTGCAGCGCTCCGCCTATCGCTTTTACCTGTTGCAATTGTTTATCGGAAATAAAATCAAAAGCATATCCTTTTTCCAGCATGTATGCTGAACTGGTTTTGAAAGTAGTTTTATCAAAACCCTCCATGCCATCAAAATGATGCAACATATCCTTACCCGGCTCTGAAATACGATCGTTGAATGGAAAATATACCAGCACATCATTATCCGGCCGGCCGCTTTGCAGGAACGACTGAGTACGGGTAATGTAACCGTTCAGTGTTCCGAAATCTTTCCAGAAAGGATTGTTGGGATGAAAGTGTACGGCAGCATAGAACAACCATCCGGGCCAGGTAGCACCGGGAGGCGAATAGTTAGTACCATGATAAAAGATGTGGTTTACACCACCAATGAAATATTTATCGATCGCCACTTTTACATCACCCAATGAAGATAAAAAGTGTTCGTTCAGCCAGGTAGCCGATTCAGAAGATGCCAGCGGTTTACCCATTACATGGGCAGTTGAAGTGGCAAATTTGAAACGAAGAATATCTGTTCCTTCTGTTTCCGGAATATCAATAGCACCGTACAGGTCAAGAATATTGGCCGGTGAACCATGGCTCTGGTTGCGGATCATCTTTCCTTTTGACTTTGCCCATGCATCCCAGGGTTCGGTAAATTTTTCCAATAACAGTTCTGAAATGGTTTGACGGTAATCACACAATATGCGTAGGTGTTGTTCGTCGTTCTCTTTACGGAACAATGCCGGTAATTCGGACCGCAGATCATAACCACGACGTTTTTTGAATTGCTCAAAAAAGTCGGGTGTCCAGTTGCTTTGTCCACGCGCATCATCTACCTCATAACTATCGTTAAAAAAGCTACGCAAACCACTCACATCTTTACCTGCAAATGCCTGGTCAAAATGCGACAGGTAGTTTTTGAGTGCCGTGCTGTTGAAGTGATCAATTACATCGCCTTCGCCACCGGGTGCAGCACGTTCCACCTGTTTGCCATGCCATCCCTGGAACAATGCATACAATGTCCAGTTACCCGCCGGTGCAGTCCAGTTGAGTTTACCGGATACAACTTTATCTGTAATATTTATATTATTGCCATTTTCGTCATAAGCCATCAGTAATACCAGCGGCAGCCAGATAGGATAACGCACCTGGTCGATAGACATGGCCTGCAGATCTTTATTAGCCGTTACCGGAAATGCCACCTGGTCTACCGTAAGTGGCTTGCCATTGGCTGTGCGTACAAATGCTTCCTGTTTCAGTTGAATGGTATCCTGCAGTGTTTCACCACCTTTCAGTGAATAGGTTTTATAGGTAATATATTTACAGGCATCTTCCTGTGTAACCCACGGGCCGCCAAAAGGCCAGCCTGTACCGGTAGCCATATCAATACCCAGGTTCAAACGTTTGGCTTCCTGCAGTGTATGTTGCAACATGTCAACCCATTGGGGCGACAGAAATTTGATGAATTTGTTTTCTTCTCCTTTAATACCATAAATCGGGGTGATCTCCATTCCGCCCAGACCGGCCTGTTTGTACAACTCCATGGCAGTAGTAAGGCCAGGCTTATCTACCGCACTGCCCTGCCACCACCAGCGGGTCCAGGGTTTCATGGTCTGCGATACTACCGGCCATTTTATCTGTGCATTCACATGGGCAAGCGTGGTACAGGCAATCAATACTGAAGCAATCTTCTTATGCATCATCTGCTGATTTTTTTAAAGCGAATCGTTGTATGATCGTACTTCCGGGAACAACGGACAAGATATTATTGCATCCGCGTTCCACCATCCTGCACTATTGGCTTCTTGGGTAAGAACGGGTGATTTTAATGGGAATTTAAGGAATTGCATTGCCGGTGTAGGGTTTCGTGTTCCTTCGCTTCCTACCTGAACCCTGTGCCTTACACCTTGTACCTTAAACCTTTCACTTTAAACCTTATTCCTTCAACTCTTCTTCACCTCTACAGCATAGACGTTTGATTCGCCCTCGAAGTTGGCACGGAAGATGACCCATTTGCCATCCGGGGAAAAATGCACGTTGGGCTCCAGTTTGTAATTGTGATGTTTCATGCTCACCAGTTTTTCCGAAACAAAATGATCTCCGTTCGGGGTAAACAGGTAGATCCACATGCCGTCTTTAGCTTTTGCTACCTGGCCGGGGTCACCGCCATCGCCACAGAACAGTTTCTGATCAGCGGAAATATTAAAATGGATGCTCCATTCATCCCTGGTCAATGTATATTTTTTTTCTGCCAGTGTTTTCACATCCACACCAGCTACAAAAAATGTAACACTGCGTGGTTGTTGCAGATCAAACCAGATCTGTTTTCCATCGGGAGAAAACCATTCGTGTCCCGCTATTTCCATGTCCACTGTACGTTTGTGCATCAGTTGCACCTTTTTTGTTTTAACATCAATGGTCCAGATCCTGTCTACTTTATGCCAGGGGCCTTCATGGCAAAACATCAGCAATGCAGGATCTTTGGGTGAAAACTGTACGTGATTTAACCAGGCGCTGTCAGTAAATAATTTATTCAGCTCGCCCGTCTTTACATTGATGGTAAACAGTGTACGGGGTAGCTTTGCTTCGTAGATCTTGTTGAAATATTCTGATTTGGAAGGATTATTCTTAAAGATCTCCTTTTCTGCATCCGAACTCCATGCACCTGCCAGCAATGTTTCATCTGCATTCACTGTAGTGATACCCGCTCTAAAATCAACAGGAAATACAAATACGAGCCTGGTCTTTCGGGAATCAATATTTGTTACAAACACGCTATCCTTGATCTGGTAATATATATTTTTCCCTTTGGGTGCTAAGATTTCACCGTTCATGCCCATAGGTTGTTGGGTGATCTGTTGTGTTTTTAGCGTCTTCAGGTCTACGGTATAAAGCTGTCTCCCTTGTCCACGTTGGGTATTGTAATATACCATACGGTTGTCTACAAAAGGATTATTGTGAAAATAAAAACTGCCGTTAGCACCTTCGGTACGGGTAAGCTTAATTACTTTATGATGGGTATCCTGGTCAATCCATTCATCGGGCATTTTACCATTACCGGTTTCCATAACAGGTTGTGCACCGGCAACAGCAGGCAACAGGTATGTGGCTGTTATTACAATGATACGATTCAATGTTTTCATATGTGTCAGTCGTTGAGTGGTTAATAAACGTATTGTGTGCCAGGTTTGTCTCTCCTTGCAATCATCTTAATTCCCATCCGGCTTAGTGGATGTAACCATTGCACTTTGCGGCCAGTACCAGCTTTCCAGCGGATCTGGTTTTGCCGGATCAAACGCCGGAATATCTTTCCGCAGGTATTGCACAAACGGCAGATCAGTTGCCTGCAAGGCTTTTACCACACATCTTGCCAGTTCGTATGCTCCGTAGGGGCTGAAGTGTGTATTGTCTGCCAGCGCTTCCGTTTGACCGGGAAATGTATTGGCGGGATAATGTACAAATGCCTTTAAAGACGTTTGTACACCCCATGCCTCATACAATGTTTTACTCATGGCATTCAGATCAATCACTGTTACTTTCTCTTCTGCGCCGGTCTGCCGCATAGCTTCAGGATAATCCAGCAGTGTATTGATGATATGGCCTGTTGAATCAAAACTGCGCCGGTGCATAGAAGTAACCAACACCGATGTTATATTTCTTTTTCTGGCTTCGGCAATCCACTCTTTCAATGTTTCCTTGTAAGTAGTAAAAGGATCGAGGTGATTGCCGCCCAGTTTCTGATCATTGTGTGTAAACTCGATGAACAGGTAATCACCGGGTTTTGCCATATTCCATATTTTTTCCAGCCTGTTCTCCCTTTTAAAAGCTTTCAGTGTTTCACCCGATTCAGCATAATTGGCCACTACTATCTTTCCAGGTTGAAAAAAAGCCGGGAACATCTGTCCCCATGCAGCCCATGGTTCACGATCCTGATCTACCACGGTGGAATTTCCTGCAAGAAAAATAGTGGGCGCTTTTGTATTTGGCGTTATTTCCACAGCACATACTTTGGGCAATAAATCATTGAACTCCAGCGTAAGCAAGTTGTCCCAGTGCAGATAGGTTATTTCCCTTGTTTTCAGTTTTACTTTACCAACAGCTTGTCCGTTCTGCCGGATGATGCTATCCTTTACATGTACTGAAAAAGATTGTGAAGTGATCTGTCCTTTGGTGGTTCGTACATTCTGCAGAAACAACCTGCGGCATTCAGCGCGTACTGTAGTAACAGAAGTTCCTTTAACATCACCCAGTATCACCTTCACATCATAATTGCCATCTGGCAGTTTCACAGAAAAATAAAAAGGTTTATTGCTGGTAATAAAATCTCTGGTCACGGTGTTTTTACCACCGCGGTCAACAGCTTCCACTACCGATCCCTGGTCAAACCCATATCCTTTTTCGTAGGTAAATTTTGTATCCGGTGTTACTACCGTATATCCTTTGGCAGCTTTGCCGGTACCAAGATCAAACTTCAATGGTACCTGCGCATGCGCGCTGCCAATGGCAATTGCTGTAATTGTGATGATTGAAAAGATCTGTTTCATAGTCAAATCCATTTGCATTAATTGGCTATTACCAGTTCATATCTTTTACCGGCAACAGTATTGAATGTTGTAATGTATTGGGTCTGGTTGTACAGGTCTGCAATACCGGTATTGGCATTAACACCAGCTATCTTCATTTTCTGCGCAGTACGTATACGACATACTCCGCCTTTTTTTGAGATAACTATGGCTTTGATCAGTATGCCATTTTTCCATTGCATATCTATTTCAAATCCGCCGCGGGCCACCAGGCCTTTTACGGTACCGCCGGCCCAGCTATCCGGCAACGCGGGCAACAACTGGATCACGCCCAAATGACTTTGCAGCAGCATTTCAGCAATACCAGCCGTTGCACCGAAATTACCGTCGATCTGGAAAGGCGGATGTGTATCAAAAAGATTATTGAGTGTTGAACCTTTCAGCAATTCCTGGTACATTTTATACGCATGATTACCATCCAGCAAACGTGCCCAGAAATTGATCTTCCATGCTTTGCTCCAACCAGTGCCGCCATCACCACGTACTTCAAGTGTTCTGCGACAGGCATTCGCATAAGCCGTATCCAATAGTGGTGATATTTCGCGCCCCGGATATAGCGCAAACAAATGTGATACATGCCGGTGTTGCGGATCTTCATCCTCCCAATCGCCATACCATTCCACCAGGTTGCCTTTCTTCCCGATCTTTAACGGACTCAGCCTGTTTCTTTTTTGTTCCAGTAATGTTGCAAAGTCTTTATCAATACCCAGCATATCTGCGGCTTCAATCAGGTTGGTGAACAGGTCCCATATAATTTCCATATCCATAGCTGAAGCAATGGTCACTGTTCCTTTAAAACCACGTGGATGGATATATACATTTTCCGGTGATGTTGAAGGAACAGTTACCAGCAGTCCATCTTTTTCCACCAGCCAGTCTATACAGAACAATGCTGCTTCTTTCATAACCGGGTAGGCAGTATCACGTAAAAACTGTTTACTGCCGGTGAATAAATAATGTTCATATAAATGCTGGCTCAGCCACGGACTTCCCAGCGACCAGTTGGCCCATTTGGGATCACCGCTGCCTTCACCTACCGGGTTGGTCTGTGCCCAGATATCTGAATTATGATGAGCAGCCCATCCATGCATGCCATAATAATTCTTTGCCGTAGCTCTGCCATTTAAAGCCATATGTTGTATCTGCTGTACCAGCGGGCCTGTCAGTTCTGAAAGATTACAAACCTCTGCAGGCCAGTAATTCATTTGCAGGTTAATATTGGTAGTATAGTTACTGCGCCATGATGGACGTATTTCTTTGTTCCAGATGCCCTGCAGGTTGGCAGCAATGCCGCCGGGTCTTGAACAGGAGATCAGCAGGTAACGGCCAAAATGAAAATACAGCTCCTCCAGCCCGGGGTCATCTTCTCCTTTTTTATACAACTCCAATCGCTTATCAGTTGGTATAGCAAGAATTGCTTTTTCAGTTACGTTAAATGATACACGATCAAAATATTTTTTATAATCCTTTATATGTGCAGCCAGCAACTGCGTGTATGTTTTGCGTGCAGCCAATTGCAGCCATTTTACAGCTATTGCTGCTTCATCTTTACCTTGCCTGTCGGGGTATTTATCATAACCATTGAAACTCGTTGCAGCAGACACCAGCAATAGTACTTCCGTAGCGCCCGATACCATCAATGCACTATCGTTGCCGGTCACTTTGCCATCAGCAGTAATTGCTTTGATCCTGTACTGAAAACGCATGCCGTAACTGTTCAGGCTATCATTGTACAACAGCGGTTTAACATTCCTTCTTTCATCATTGTTAATACGTGCTTTGCCGGCCAGTACCAATTCGTTGTTTTTTGTAACAAATTTTTTATATGCCAGTTCATGACGTACATCAACACTGAACTGCAATGCCTTGGGTTTATCTGCAGTGAGCTTTATAACAATCACCTGGTCGGGTGCAGACACAAATACCTGTCGTGAAAAGGTTACTCCATTTACAGTAAACCGCGTAAGAGCAGTGGCATTATCAATATCCAGGTCGCGGTAATATCCGGTGGGGGCACTATTCAGCGATTGCCTGATCAGGATATCTCCCAATGGCTGATACATTTGTGTATTAGGGCCCTGCATTTTCTGCAACAGCTTTACAGCTTCCCTGATACTGTCACGGAACAGTGCATCGCGAACAGGTTGCAGATATTGGGGTGCGTTGGGATTGGGGTTCAGATCGGGCGGACCACCTGTCCATAATGTTTCTTCATTCAGCTGTATAAGTTCTTCTGCAGGATAACCGAATACCATTGCTCCCAGCCGGCCATTTCCCAGGGGCAATGCTTCATTCCAGTCCTTTGCAGGTTGTGTATACCACAAAACATGTTTTTTGCCCGGCTGGATCTGCGCCTTTATTGTTATACTCATCAGCAAACAGCCAGACAACAGGATCAGTATTCTGTTATTCATTTCAGTCAGGATCTATGGTTGATAATATTGAAGCGCACTATCGTTGATCTTAAAGGGGTTGCTTTTCACCATACGATACATCTCTGCGCCTGCCAGCAATAGCGGTCCATAACCATGCGCTGCATATACATTTACAGGACGATGATAATAAAATGCCGGATCAAACGCCATTCCGGTTCCCACGCAGGTTCCTTCCACCTGTCCCTTATCGTTTACTTTGGTGCTTACTGCATTCCATGCCAGCATTGCCATGGGTGCATATGCTACAGGATCCAGCCAGCCTTTGTTGCAGGCATGTGCAATGCAATATGCGTAAATAGCCGTTGCCGATGTTTCCAGGTAAGAATCTTCACGATCCAGCAACTGGTGCCAGAAACCAGACCCGGATTGCAGCGCAGTCAGTCCTTTTACCTGTGCCTGTAACTGTTGCAATACCGCAGTACGGCCGCTGTGTGTTTCCGGCAATACATCCAGCAATTCGGTCATTGCCATCAATGCCCATCCGTTGGCCCTTGCCCAGTGAAATGCAGGATGTGCGCCCATATCCTGTACCCATCCATGTATGTAAATGTTCTTGTCTTTATTGAACATCCGCTGTGAAAACTGTAATACCTGTTTTACCGCATCATCATAATATTTTTTATCACCGGTCAGTTTACCCATATAGGCCAGTATGGGCACACCCATATACAGATCATCCAGCCAGAGTGTATTTTTCTGAGGCCGGTTCCTGGCCAGTGTACCATCCTGTAACCGGAATTCTTTGGTAGCCACATAACTGCCGTAATTATCAATCAGCGTACGCAGGTTACTATTCACACCGGCAAGCGTAGCCTTGATCATAGCTGTACCCACAGCGCCTGCATCATCCAGTGCATGGGGAGCTATCGGTTGGCGGAAAGGATAATCACCTTTGAAAAGACCGGCCGTTACCATTTTTTTTATTGCCGGTATCCACTCAGCCATGAAATCAAATCGCTTCTTCACATAATCCTTATACCGTGTATCACCGGTTGTTTCCGCTGCCAGCAACATACCGGAATAAGTAACACCCCATTCATAACTGGTAAGACGAAAATCGCCTTTCTGTACAGCAATATTTGTATCAGCCTGGTTTATACCGGTTATTACAGCTCCTGTTTGTTTATTGACCATTGCGGCCGGTGTTACAGTATCAAGATAAGCAAATACCTTGTCCAGCACCTGCTTTACCTGTTCAGCACTCATGGGTGCATAAGGCACGGGATAATGTACCTGCAGGGCATGTAACGGAGCCGTTACATCATTGGCAGTTTTTTGCTGCGCATACAAAGGAAATACTGTTGAAAGCAATGCCACGCCAATACAACCGGAACGTATGGCTGCTACACTTTTTTGGGTACTACGGTTAAATTGTTGTTTCACGTGGTGATTATTAAGCGTTAGCAATATTTAATCCATGTTTGAAACTTATATCATACCGTCTGCCGCTGGCCCACCGACGGTATAACGACGTAAAAAGTTGTACTTAAGCCACTGAGCCTGAGCATATTTTATTTTTCTTTCAGAAAAGATCGCTAAAAGAAGAAAGGCGCCTCAATAGACATTGAGCGCCCTTTGTTGCTTGCTTGCTATATGCCATATAAAGAAAAACTTAAAAACGGGATTTAATAAGCTGACCGGGGCCTGTGTTTACGGACAGAAACGCCTGGTGATTGTAATGAATGGGAATTAAAACCTGCAGTGACAGAAGATCAAAAGAGGTAAATCCTTTTCATACAGCTTTTTGAATCGTGAGGGTAAAGCTATTTAACGCCAGCAGCCCGATCATCCTGCTCCGTCCTGTCAGAACGCCACTTGTGTTACAAACAGCAGCATTATGGTGATAGACGGTCTGCAACACTTTTTTTACACAGAACAGACAATACAAGCCTTAATTCATACAAAAATATTAAATGTAAAAATATTAAATATGAAAGCATGGCTTTACTAATACCATTTAGCTATAAAAAACTATCGGTTCCGGGTGTTTATAAGCACACTTCACCATTTCCGTTAATAATAAATGTCTAAATGACACATTATTGATCCCATGCGGATTTGAGTATGATTAATCAGGATACTTCAGGATAGTTGGGCAAACAGAATGTTTATTTTTAAACATCATATCATAAGCGCGTAACCTGACCAGTTTACGTAATGAAAAAAGAACGATTGCCCTGAAACTGCTTGTTAACTGTATTGTTTAACCAAAACTGACCGCTTGCCATGCTAATTGCTCAACGCCATACTGCGTTCTCCGCAGTAAACAGAACAATTTCTCCGTTCTGCACTCATCTTTTTCCTGTTCATTTTTTACACGCACACAAACCTTTTCACTGTATCACCAGGTACAGTCTGCAAAATATGCTTAGTATGTTTTGTTAGCATTCCACCTGCACCAGATGCAACCCTACATATTTAACCGGATTTTATAAACCAGCTATTTTCTACACATTATGAACAGATTCCTATTAAAGGGCTCTTTTGTACTAATGATTGCGCTTGCTATGACCAATTGTCGAAAAAAAGCGTTTGATGATTATTACGGAAGACCCGAAACACTTGAACCGCCTATTTACCAGCAATTGCAGGCCCGGGGTAATTTCAAACACCTGCTGGCTGCTATAGATAAAGCAGGCTATAAAAGCATCCTGGGAGGAGCCGGTTACTGGACATTCTTTGCTCCCCACGACTCGGCATTCAGTGTGTACTTTACACAAAACAGCATCAGCGGTATTGACCAGCTCGATTCTGCCGCCTGCCGCAGGATTGTTACCTACTGCCTGGTGTACAATGCATTCAGAAAAGAAAGACTGGGCGATTACCAGAGCGCCATCGGCTGGGTAGCATCTTCCGCTTTCAGAAGACGCACAGCCAGTTATACCGGTGTGTACAATGGTGTTGACACCGGTGGCAAGGCCATCAAAGCCATTGCTTCCAATCGCAATAATAACGGTACCGTTTATTATGCCGATGCTGACAACAACAACAAATACCTCACCTACTTCGTCAGCAGTTATACAAACGCCAAAAACATTACGGCATCTGATTACAACTATTTTTATCCCAATACTAACTATACCGGCTTCAACGTACTGGATGCCATTGTTACAGAACAGGATATTGCCGCAGAAAACGGCGTGATCCATATAGTGAACAAGGTGATCAATACCCTGCCATCCATTGATGAATATATTGCCGGTAAACCGGAATACAGTCTTTTCAAAAGCCTGTTTGACAAATACCTGATCCAGTATGTATTGAACGCTTCTGTTACTTCCCGTTACCAGAACACTACCGGCAATGCAGACAAAGTATACACCAAGGTGTACAATCCTTCACTGGCTTTTTCGCTGAACAATGAAAACTTTCTGAAAACTGCCGATAACGACGGACAGAGTAACTGTTATACCATTTTTGTACCTACCAATACGGTATTGCAGAATTATATCAGCACGGTACTGCTTGAGCATTACAGCAAGCTGGATGATATGCCGCCAGCTATCATTTACGATTTTGTAAATGCTCATCTGTGGCAGAACGCGGTATGGCCCGGTAAATTTGCCACTACTTACAATTTCCTGAATGAAGAAGCCCGCTTTAATCCTGCAACAGATATTGTAGAAAAGAAGATTCTCAGCAACGGATTCTTCTATGGTACCAATAAGGTGCAGGAAGCAAACGTATTCAGCAGTGTATATGGCAAAGCTTATCTCGATCCCAAATACTCTATGATGGTAACCCTGCTGAACCAGGAATTAAAATACCAGGTTTCGAACATCTACAGGAACTATACCATTTTCATGATCAGTAACCAGATGTTTAACAACGCTGGTTATACGGTAGACATGTCTGTAAGCAATGATGCTTTCAACCAGTTCCGGTTTACACCACCTGCCGGCTCTACCCTGTCGCCTAATTCAGGTGCTGATACCCGTATACGCATGATGCGTATCCTGAACATGCACGTAGTGCCCAATAATGTACTGAACAATCTTTCCGGAGAAGGTGCGCTGTTAACCTATGGCGGAGAATATATCGGTTATAAAAACAATACAGTTTTTGGTGCCGGCAACGTAGACTCTAATAACGTAGCTACTATGCAAAGCAGCAAAACCGCTAAAAATGGGCGTGTATATTATATCAACCGTATCATTGAGTTTAGTGAAACTGCAGTAGGTAAGCACATTGAAACATTAGGTACACCTGCTACATCACAATACAACTACTTCTGGCAGTACCTGAAGAACTCTACTATGTGGAACAACAGCACCAAAGAGATACAGGGTATCAGTGCAGGTACCTTTTACACTTTGTTCATTCCTAACAACGCAGCTATTCAACAGGCAGTGAACAACGGTCTGTTACCAGGTACAGGAGCCGGGCCTGTTAAAACACCCAATTTTGCGCCCACTACAGGAGCAGACCAGTTGCTGGTATATAAATTCATCAGCTATCATTTCCTCAACAAACGGAATGTAGCAGCAGATGGCGGTGAGAGCGGTGCATTTGAAACAGTTCTAAAAAGAGATAATGGCGACCCCACTACCATTTTTGTGAATAACGGCGTGGGTACACTTAAGCTGTCAGACATGCTGAGCCGTACCGCCAATGTTATTTCAACGCCCAGTTATTACCTCAGTAACCGCTGTGTAATTCATCTCACCGATAACTATTTGCAGTACCTCAACTAACCTATTCCAATTTCAAAATATTATGACACAATTTTCAAATAAAACATGGTGCATGCTGCTGGTACTTATTACCGGCTGGCTCAGCACTACTGCCCAGGAACCAGTTGCTGCCGGCAATATGGTGATACGGGGAAAGATCACCGATAGAAAGTCAAAAGATGTTATACATGGCGCATCCGTATCTGAAGTAGATGCCGATGGCCGTATCATTAAGGGTGCTGCCACTGATATTGAAGGAAACTACGTAATTAAATTCACCAGTCTTAAAAACAAGATATCCGTTTCCTATGTAGGTTACAAAACCATTACCCAATCACTCAACGGGCGTACCAGTATCAATTTCCAACTGGAAGAAGGTGCCAACTCTGATATGGAAGAGGCTATAGTAATTGCGTCGAAGAAAATTGATAATGGTATGGGGCAGACTGCCGAAAGAAACCTGACGACTGCCGTGTCGAAGATCAATGCCAAAGATGTGGAAGAAATGCAGGCGGCCAGTATTGACCAGGCGCTGCAGGGCCGTATGGCTGGTGTGGACATCACTGCTACCAGTGGTGACCCGGGTGCTGCTATGAATATCCGTATACGTGGTATATCATCCATCAACTCTACCGGCAACCCATTGATCGTGGTTGATGGTATGCCTTACGAAACAGATATTCCCAGTGATTTTAACTTCGGTACGGCCGATGAACAGGGATATGCACAATTGCTGAACATTTCTCCTGCTGATATCAAAGATATCACTGTACTGAAAGATGCCGCTGCCACGGCCGTATGGGGAAGCCGCGCAGCCAATGGTGTACTGCTGATCACTACCAAAAGAGGCACAAGAGGAAAGCCCAGCATCTCCTACACGTTCAAAGGTTCTACCTCCAAGCTGCCCGGTGCTATTCCGATGCTGAACGGCGATCAGTATTCCACACTGATTCCCGAAGCATTTATCAACCGCATGGGTACTACGCTGAACAGCCAGACCGTTCGCGAATTCAACTACGACCCCAACGACCCTTACTGGTATTACAATTACAGCAACAATACCAACTGGATAAATGCCATCAGCCGCAGAGGTATACTGCAGGATCATACAGTATCCATGAGTGGCGGTGGCGAAAAAGCCAAATACTTTGCTTCTATCGGCTATTTTGACCAGGTAGGTACTACACTGGGTACTGATCTGAAACGTATCAACACACGTATCAACCTTGATTATACGGTTTCTGCCAAACTGAAGATCTTCACCAGTATTGCCTATACCCATACTGATCAGAACAGGAACTACCTCAGCACCAATGAAGGCGCCATCCGCAACGTAGCATATCTGAAAATGCCCAATATGAGTGTGTTTGAATATGATGAGCTGGGCAATTTAACACCCAACTTCTTTTCACCCGCATCGAATGTACAGGGACAATACAGCCGTATTTACAACCCGGTAGCCATGGCATCACAGGCCAAATTCAGCGTACTGGGCGAAAGAGTGGTACCCCGTTTTCAACTGGACTATACCATCAAAAAAAATGTATTGCGTGCTTCATTTGATGTACAATTCGATATCAACAACACCAAAAATGCCAGCTTCCTGCCACAGATCGCTACCGGAAGACCCAATACTGAAACAGTTGTGAACAGGGCCTATGATGGCGATATTGACCTGTTCAGCGTAACTACCAAAACCAATGTGGCCTATACCCCGCATTTTAAAAATCCTGATCACGAGTTTTCCAGCTACCTGAACATCTTTACCAGCGACTTTAAAGCAGTGAACCAGGAGATCATGACCTCCAATACAGCCTCTTCATTACTGGTAGATCCTGCTGCGGCTTCACGCACACAAAACCAGGAGTTATCTGCCATTTCACGCATTACACAAACAAGATCTATAGGTGCTGTGATCGTTGCACACTACAGCTATAAAGACAGGTATATTTTAGAAGCGACCTTACGTGGTGATGGCAACTCCCGTTTCGGTCCTGCGTATCGCTATGGCTTGTTTCCCGGAGCTTCTTTACGCTGGCGTATCTCTGACGAGTTCTTTTTCAAAAAGATCCCCAAACTGGATGACCTGAGTTTCAGGGCCAGTTATGCACAGAGTGGTAATGCACCGCGTTACGATTATTCTTTTTACAATACGTTCAACACGTATACCTGGAGCTATATGGGACAAAGTGCTGTATACCCATCCAGTATGGAACTGAAAAACCTACGCTGGGAAACCATTCATGGTTATAACCTCGGCTTGAGTCTTACCATGTTCAAAGGCCGCATCCGTTCTGACATAGACGTATACCGCAACCGTACCAAGAACCTGTACTTTGACGCATTGAGCATTCCTTCGTTTACAGGTTTCAGTTCGGTGAACATGAACATTGGTACTATGGACAACCAGGGATGGGAAGTAGCCGTGTGGACCGTTCCTTACCGCAATAAGAACGTCACCATCGGTTTTGATTTCAATTTTTCACGCAATCAGAATATCATCCGCTCTATTTCAGAGTTCTATCCTAATAACAAAGGAAACGTTGGTGTGAACGGAGATTACCTGCGTTTGCTGCAGGTTGACAATCCTTTTGGCTCTTTCTATGGTTACAAATACAAAGGTGTATATAAAGACAAAGCGGCTACCGTAGCAACCGGTGCCAATGGCAAACCCATTATCGGGCCCAATGGACAAACTGTATATATGCGTTTTAACTATCCTACAGTTGATTATACTTTCCAGCCGGGTGATGCGATGTATGAAGATGTTAACCACGATGGTACCATCAACTATATGGATGTGGTATACCTGGGCAATGGTAATCCCAAACTGACAGGTGGTTTCGGTCCTTCCATCACTTATAAGAATATAAAGCTTACATCTTTCTTCAACTTCCGTTATGGTTACCAGATTGTGAATGCTACCAAGATGAGCACTACCAGCATGTATGGCTTCGATAACCAGAGCACTGCCGTACTGCGTCGCTGGCGTAAAGAAGGGGATGTAACAGATATACCGCGTGCTGTGATAGGCGGTGGTTATAACTGGCTGGCCAGTGACCGCTATGTGGAAGATGCATCATTCCTGCGTTTCCGCACCATTACGTTGCGTTACAACTTTACCCCGAAAGCCATCAGCAAACTCAAAATGAAATCACTGAGTGCTTATATCACAGCAGAAAACCTGTACACCTGGACCAAATACACCGGGCAGGACCCAGAAGTAAGTACACGTGGTTCAGACCCGTTCCGTGTGGCTACCGATTATTCAATGACGCCTCCTTCCAGGATCTATACGCTGGGCCTGGTAGCAGGATTCTAAATACAGGCAATCAACATTCATTACAACGAACTTATAACAATAATGAAAAAAGGTTTTATATACATACTTACCATCATAGCAGCGGGCCAGCTGGGTTCCTGCAAAAAATGGCTCGACCTTAAACCCCAGGATGGCATTGTGGGTGATAAATTCTGGCAAACAAAAGAACAGGTGGAATCAGCCGTTACCGGCATATATGCTTCCATGATGGGCAGCACCAACAATGACCGCGCATTAACAGAATATTTCTTTATCTGGGGAGAAGGGCGCGGCGATATGGTAACGCCGGCCTTCAGGGCCAGCCAGGACGAACAGGATATGGTGAACCTGAATATGCTGGCCACCAATTCATTTGTCAACTGGCGTTCATTTTATCAGTCCATCAACTATTGCAACACGGTCATTGCAGGCGCACCTGCTGTTCTGCAGCGTGATAATACCTACACCCAGGAACAACTGAACAGGGGCATTGCAGAGGCAAAAACACTACGCGCGCTACTGTACTTTTACCTGGTTCGCAGTTTTGGTGATGTTCCACTTAAATTAACAGCCACCCAGAGCGACCAGGACCTGATCGTGGTAGGTAAATCATCCAAAGATTCCGTACTGCAACAGATAGTAGCAGACCTAAAAAGCGCTGAACCGGATCTGCCACTTACTTACAACAATGCAAACAAAGACAAAGGTCGCGTAACCCGTTATACCGCCGAAGCCATACTGGCAGACGTGTACCTGTGGATGGAAAAATATACAGACTGTGTAACACAATGCGATAAGATCATCAACTCCGGAAACTTTGGACTGGTAACCGGCGATAATTTCTTCTTCAGTATTTTCTACAACGGCAATTCAGCAGAAAGCATTTTTGAATTGCAATACGATGCACAAAAACTCAATCCCTTCTTCAGCATGCATGTGCCTGCCAGCAAAAGATGGGGCGCCGCAGCTCATATTGGCGAGCAGGTATATGGTATTGACCTGGTGAATACTGTACCACAGGTTGATAAACGTGGCGACAAAGCATCCTTCCGCGGCACTGACTTTACCATCTGGAAATATGTAGGTGCCGATAACACCGGTGATGTAATGAGATCGCTTGAACAGTCGTATGCTCACTGGATCTTTTACCGCTATGCAGAGATACTGCTGATGAAAGCAGAAGCGATCAATCAACTGGATCAACCACTGGAAGCCTCCCGCCTGGTAAAGACCATCCGCAACCGCGCCAATGCCCTCGAACTTAAACCCATGGACAGTACCAATAAAAGCGCTATGACAGCATTCATCCTGGAAGAAAGACAAAGGGAATTTGCATTTGAAGGCAAACGCTGGTATGATGTATTGAGGACCAGCAAACGCAATAATTATATAGACATGAGCTCTATGCTGGCCATGGCTGCCATCAGTATTCCGGCAGACAGACAACAGGTAGCATTTGGTAAGCTGAAAGACAAAAACAGTCACTACTTACCTATCTATTATACCGAAATACAGACCAACAAGCTTTTAGAACAGAATCCTTTTTATAAATAATTAATACAGCAGTTATGAACATCAAAAACCTTCATGTTATTATCAGCATCTGCACTTTGCTGCTGGCTGGAACATACATAGCCGGCTGTAAAAAACAGGAATATAAAATCAATACCACCGACGATGTAAACATCGTAGGATATCTTGACAAACACATTGATTCATTTTCTCTATTCCGTAAAATTCTTGACAGAACCGAAACCAGCGATTTCCTGAACGCCTATGGCGCATACACCTGTTTTGCCCCTACCAATACGGGCGTAAAACTGTGGCTGACTGCCAATAACCTGGCCTCAGTTGATGCGGCAGACATCAATACACTGAAAGAACTGGTGAAATTTCACCTGCTGGGTGATACGGTTACTTCCGGTTCCTTTAAAGACGGAAGACTTCCTGTACCCACCATGCAAAGCCAGTTCCTGATTACAGGTATTACTTATGAAAACGGCAACTCCAGCTATATCGTAAACAGGCAGGCTGCTGTAGTGCAGTCAAATGTGAAAGTAGGTAATGGGTTTATCCATGTTATTGATCACATGCTGGTACCTTCAAACAAAACCATCGCACAGCAACTGGAAAGCAATCCCTCCTATTCTATTTTTGTGGAAGCCATGAAAGCAACCGGCTATTACACATTGCTCAATACAGTAGATCCCGACACTACGAAAAGATGGATGACGGTAATTGCAGAAAGCAACAAGGCACTGGCCGATAGCGGCATTGCCAGCTATGCTGCATTGAAAGCAAGGTATTCCAATACCGGCAATCCTGCCAATACCAACGATAGCCTGCACATGTACATGGCCTATCACATTCTGAGCGGAGTAAAATTCCTGGGCGATATTATCAATGCCTCTTCTCACCAGACATTACAACCACAGGAAGTGATCAGTACCCAACTGATCAACCAGGACGTGATCGTAAATGAAGATGTATTTGATGGTATACTGGAAAAAGGCATCAAGCTCACCCGTAGCACCAGCGACAATGCTGCTACCAATGGCGTATGGCACAATGCAGAAGCGCACTTTACCCTCAAGTTCCGTAAACCGGCTCCTGTTTACTGGGATCTGTCGGCCTTTACTGAGATCATGAAACTGCCAGCTTATTACAAAAAACAAACCTACACCTTCACCCGCCAGAATGAACTGGACGTGCAGATCAAAGACATCAACTGGGAATATAAAGCAGCCAGTAACTTCCTGACCTACGAATACAGTTCTACCGGCTCGGTTACCAATTATGCAGTGAATTATGACGTGATCACCATTCCGTTGGGAGGTCCCAACAGAGCTACCTGGTTTGAATTCACTACACCTGTTGTTATTAAAGGCCGCTACAAGGTTTGGGTATGTTATCGTACGCGCAATGCCGTTACCTGCAACGTTCGTGTAAATGGCGAGTTGATGCAACGCCCGGTAAACCTGGCAGAATTCAGACCATCCGGCACAGATGCAGAACTGGAATCTATTGGCTGGAAACGCTATACTGAGTCTACCAGCGCAGGATACTTTGCCGGCAGAATGGTGGGCACTATTGATATTACTACCACACAGCGGCAGAAACTCCGCATTGAACCCATTTCCGGTACCAACGCAGCCAACCATATCGATATGGTTCATTTTATACCGGTTGATCAGAACCAGGTCCTGCCACGTTTCAGACAGGATGGAACCAAGATTTACCAGTAAGGCAATATGACAATCGGGGTATAAGTACCTCCGGAACTTTCATTTCATTAAACAAGAGTAATGCACAATAAAATATTCCACTCACTGCTAACCCTTGCTGCAACAGGGCTGTTGTTCTCGGGTTGCAAAAAATGGCAGGATCACAATGCCATTACGGACAATGCGGTAGACAAAAACCTGTTTCAACTGATTTCGGAGAACAGTAACCTGACAAAGTTTGCTGAATTACTTACCAGATCAGGGAAAGACCAGTTGATCGCATCTTCCAAAACGTTCACCGTGTTTGCGCCTACCAACAATGCGCTTGCAACACTGGATGCCGCCATTGTGAACGATTCTGCGAAACTGAGCCAGTTTGTACTGAACCATATCACTACCCAGTCGTACTACACCACGCAGGCAACCTCTCAATTGCGGTTGTCCATGCTGAGTGGTAAATACAACAATATGCTGGGTAAAACCTTTGAAGATGCCAATATTGTTACAGCAGATCAATATGCTAAAAACGGCGTATTGCAGGTAATAGATAAAATGATGCCGGTACTGCCCAACATCTGGGAAGTAATGGAAAGCAACACACAGATACCTGCTAAACAGAAAGCTTATCTTCAATCACTGTACCGCAATATTTTTGATGCCACCAATGCTGTACAAACCGGTGTTGACCCTACCAGCGGTAAACCCATATACAAACCCGGAACAGATTCTGTACGCAGTAATACTTTCTGGCTGAATGTATACGACCTGCGCAGGGAAAGCGGTCAGTATACATTCTTTATACTGGCAGATGCTGCATGGGACGCAGAAGTATTAAAATATAAACCCTACTTCGCTACCGGTACTACTGATAGCACTACCAACCTGGCTTCGTGGGAAGTTGTAAAGGACTTTGCAGTACCTGGCGTATATACAGCAGGCAATATTCCTGACACCGTACTTTCAAGATTTGAGACCAAAGTGGGCGTAGAGAAACCCGCCATTGTTCAGAGTATCAAAACCAGTAATGGCATTGTGCATATTATGAGCAAACTGGCAGTAACGCCTAAACATAAATTCAAACAGTATATTATAGAGGCAGAGAACTATCGTTCATCCAGTGCAGACAGAAGAAGCGTTACTTATTTCCGTGATAAATACAACCCCGTAACCGGTAAAAACTTCAGGGATGTGCTTGTATATAACCACGGGCTGGCTTTATTCAATCTTGGTTATCGCATTACCAATGCGCCTTCCATGAAATACCGCGCATATTGGGTGGCAGTACACGACAATATCAATGGGCTCACCAGCACGTTTACACAGAAACTGGGTATTGGCACATACGATTCTAATATACTACCCTACGTTACAGTAACACTGAACAATTATAACGAGGTGTTGCTGGGAGAGTTCACATTATCAGCCTATACACCGATACTGAACCTGTATTTAACAGCCGCCAACAGTACCACTGCAACAGCCAATCCGCTGGTATGTGATTACATCAGGATAGAACCCGTGTTATAACCAATTAACTGCTTTTCAAAACATGCTTACAATAAACAGATATATCGGCCGGGCAGTTGCAGCTTCTGTAATGTTATTTACAGTCAATGCACTGATGGCCCAGAACAAACAGCCAGACACCATATCTATCACTAAAACGCCCCCCGAAGTACTTACAGTTACCGGTATCATTACCGATGCCACAGACGGTAAGCCCGTGGCAGGCGCACGTATTTCCGTGGAAGGTTTCTCTGCAGCCATTACTGACGACCATGGACGTTTCAGATTGAAAGTGCCTGCATTTACAGCTACAGTTACCATTGAAGGTGAAGGATATGATATGCGTCGTGTACCGCTTAAAGGCAGGAACAGTATTGAGATCGCTTTGCTGGACGATGCACATGAATCATTTCATGAACCCGTTACCCTGCCGTTTGGTACCAAAACAAAAGGCAATGTAACGGAATCTGTAAACCAGTACAATGTCAATGCTGCATGGACACAACCTATGGAATTGCCGGATGCCCTGCTGCAGGGAAGAATAGCAGGATTGAATGCCATACGCCGTTCCGGTGCACCGGGCGCTGGGGCCAATCTTTTCCTGCGTGGGTTTAACTCATTATATGCTACCAACAAACCGTTGATCATTGTAGACAATATGCTTTTTGATGCCAATGATTATGGTGAAAGCATTATTGCCAACAATTACACCAATCCGCTGGCACTGATCGATGTAAAGGATATTGATAACATTACCGTACTGAAAGATGCTTCCAGCATTTATGGAACCAAGGGTGCCAATGGAGCCATCATTATCACTACAGCAAGGGCCAAAAGCCAGGCTACAAAGATCGACTTCGGTGTATATTCCGGTTTCAACATGACACCTGCGCGGCTGCCTGTTATGAATGCAGATGATTACCGCATTTATCTCAGTGAAATGTTGCAGAGCAAAGGCATGTCTGCTGCACAGATCGCAGCACAGCCTTATATGAACGATGATCCTAAAAACCCGGAATACGCACGTTATCATTACAATACAGACTGGCAGAAAAAAGTGATGAGCAATAGTCTCAGTCAGAATATTTTTCTGAAAGTAACCGGCGGTGACAATATTGCCACTTATGGCCTCAGCATGGGCTTCATGCGTAATCCTGGTATCATTAAACAAACAGATATTACCAGGTACACTACCCGTTTTAATGCGGAGTTCAATTTCACCAAAAAGTTCACCGGTATAGCGAACCTGTCTTTTGCCTACAACGAACAGAAACTGAAAGACCAGGGTATTGCAGATAAAACCGCCCCTCTGTACCTGTCGCTGGTAAAGTCGCCATTTATGACCGACCACGAAGTAAATAGTGCAGGTATTGTATCACCCAACCTGGCAGACAGTGATACACTGGGCATCAGCAATCCCTCTGTGATCATCAGCAATATGCAGGCATATAACAAGTACTATCGTTTCTATGGTTCATTTGGCTTCCGGTATGAAATATCAAAATCGCTGTATGCCAGCACACTGATCGGTGTGGTATACGATAAGGTGCGGGAAAACTTCTTTGTGCCCCGCAAAGGTGTTATCGACGATACACTGTCCAATGCAATTGCTTTCAGCCGTATGGGTACACAGGTAAAACGATTATTCACTATTTACAACGATACACGACTGGAATACAATAAAACCTTCAACCGCAGCAACCGGTTGTCGGCACGTGTTGGTATCCGCTTCCAGAAAAACAAAGCAGAACAGGATTATGCACTTGGCTTCAATTCTGCCACAGACGACCTGGTAAGTGTACAAACCGGTGTAGGTGCGTTGCGCCAGGTAGGTGGCGGTGTTGGAGACTGGAACTGGATGAGCACTTACCTGAATGCCGAATATACTTACAAAAGCAAACTGTTCTTCACTTTCAACGCAGCAATGGACGGTTCATCACGTTTCGGTAAACAGGCACCCAATGGAATTACCATTGGAGGCAATAAATTTCCTGTGATGCCCTCAGTAGGTGCAGCATGGCTTATCTCTTCCGAAAACTTTATGGCCCGCTCTTCCATCAACCTGTTGAAATTAAGAGCTACCTATAGCATTACCGGCAATGATGATATTGGCAACTACAGCGCAAGACAAACCTACGCTTCACAGAACCTACTGGGTGCACAGGGACTTGTCCGCGCCAATATTGCCAATCCGGGATTACAGTGGGAAACCAGTCGTAAACTGAATGCAGGACTTGATATTGCCTGGTGGAATGAGCGTTTAAGTCTCAGTATAGATGCCTACCAGGCAAAAACAGATCACATGCTGGTCTATGAAACACTTACATCCACCACCGGTTTTAAAACCATACTGACCAACAATGGCAAAATGCAGAATACCGGTATTGATGCTACACTGGGTATCCGCATTATCAACAGCCGTTCAGTAAAATGGGATGCAGCCATCAATGCCGGCACTTACCGCAACAAGATCATTGCTGTACCCAATGGTCAGTTTACCACTGAATATGCAGGTGCCACTATTCTTACTGCCAACGGACAGGCTGCAGCACGTTTCTACGGTTATACTACCAATGGTGTATTTGCTACCGATGCCGAAGCGGCTGCTTCCGGTTTGCAGAAAAAGAATACAGACGGCTCTTACAGTTTCTTTAAGGGTGGTGATATCCGTTTTACAGACCGCGACAATAACAAGATCATTGATGAGAATGACCGTACAGTGATCGGCAATCCCAATCCTGCTTTCACAGGTGGTTTCAGTAACCGCATTACCTGGAACCGTTTTGAGTTGAATGTTTTGTTCACCTTCAGCCAGGGCAATGATGTATACAATTACCTGCGCTATCGCCTGGAATCGGTATCTGGTGTAGAAAACCAACTGGTGAGTGTAAACAACAGGTGGCGCGGCAATGGCCAGGTAACCAATACACCCAAAGCCACCTGGGGCGATCCCATGGGCAACAGCCGCTTCAGCGACAGATGGATTGAAGACGGTTCTTACTTCCGTTTGCGCTCCGCTTCCATACAATACACGTTTGGCCTGAAACCCGGCGGCTTTGTAAAAAGTGCTGCTGTATATGCCATTGGAAACAACCTGCTTACACTAACAAAATACAAGGGGTATGATCCGGAGTTCAGTTCAACCCCCAGCGTATTCTCTCAGGGTATTGATACCGGGCTTGATCCCCAGTTCAGAAACATTACCCTGGGTGTAAGAATAGGATTGTAAAAAATGAAAGCCAGACCAAACAACAAGCAGACAAATTATTATAACATGAAGCAGCTAACTATAAAAAATATATTTCCCGCGGCAGCCTTACTGATCCTGTTGGGTTCCTGCAGCAAAACCTTTGATCTGAAGCCGGGCACAGAACTGGATGCCAGCCAGATGTATCGTAACGTATACGATGCAGATGCAGCCGTGATGGGTGTTTATGGAAAATTCATGGGCATGGCCGACCGCTATATCATCCTGAATGAATTGCGGGGTGATCTGCTGGAATATACCAACAATGCAGACGAGAGCCTGCGGCAGATCAGCACACACAACGTTTCAGAAGACAACCCGTATGCAAGTCCACGGCCATTCTATGAACTGATCCTGAACTGTAATGACGTAATGAAAAACTTTATGATCATGCGTCAGAAAAACACGCTTAAAGAAGCAGAGTTCAATCAGCGTTATTCAGACGTAGCCTGTCTGCGTTCTTTCCTGTACCTGCAACTGGGCATTCACTATGGCGACCAGGTACGTTATGTAACCGATGCTCTGGAAACCGTAGATGTTGTAAAAAATGAAAGCCGTTTCCCGGCCATTAAGTTTGAAGTGCTGCTGGATAGTCTTATCAACTTCACGGAAAGAATTCCATATAAAGACCAGTATCCTGCCGGCACTACATTAAACATTACACTGGACGGTTATCCTACCAACAATTTTTTCATCAACAAAAAATGCCTGTTGGGTGATCTGTACCTGTGGAAAGGCAATTACACAAAAGCTGCAGACTATTATCGCCAGGTAATGGAAACAACCACCAGCGGCACAGTGAATGAGAACTATTATACACAGTTCAAACTGGGCTGGAGTACTACTTTCAATCACTATGTTTCCTATACACGTGCAGGCGATGCTTCTTCACTGAACTATGCTGACGGATGGCGTGTGATCTTTGAACGCGGATATGATGCACATTTTACCAAAGAATGGATCTGGGTACTTCCGTTCGACAATAAATTTGCCCCCTCCAATTCACTGATCAACCTGTTCTCGCCTATTGGCGGTAAATACCTGGTAAAGCCATCACAGGCTATTGTTGACAACTGGAATACACAACAGCAACGTCCTGTAACAGTTGCCGGCAGCACCACCGGCATTCCCTATGATGCACGTGGCTCTCTCAGCACACGCACACTGGGCGGACAACCGGTAGCCATGAAATTCCTGTACAACTATATCAACTATGCCACCAACCTGCCTGTTGATCCACTGGTAAGAAATGGCAAGTGGTTCCTGTACAGGCAAACACACCTGCATTTACGTTTTGCAGAAGCAGCCAATCGTGATGGCAGGTATCGCCTGGCACTGTCGTTCCTGAACTCTGGTATTGGCGGTGCCTTTGCACCTCCTTCCGGGGTGACAGATGTAACCAATTATCAGAATACACTTTCATATTCATATCCTTACAATTTCGACGCACGAAATGGTAGTATTCCTTACTATCGCGGTGACTGGTATCGTCATATAGGTATCCGTGCAAGAGCACTGTTAACAGATTTTACGGTTAACAATACAGCAGACAGCCTTTTGCAGGTAGAGAACGGACTGATCAATGAAGGAGCACTGGAAAATGCATTTGAAGGAACACGCTGGCCCGACCTGGTGCGGGTGGCATTGCATCGCAACGACCCCGCATTCCTGGCAGACAAGATATTTGCCAAACTACAGAAAGATGGCGTTGGTGATGCCGCAGCAGTAAGGGCAAAACTGATGTCACGATCAAACTGGTATCTTCCCTTTAAACTATGATAAATACCAAAAGCTACAGGAATCTCCCTGTAGCTTTTTTCTTTCACTGTTTTTCCATTAAACCATTATTCACTTTTAAATTTTATCAACTATGAAAAAGCAATACATGCTTTTGCTACTGGGTTTATTGTTGTTTGCAGGTTCCAAAGCACAAAGTATTTCCTTCAATTACCCGCCAATCGGCTGTAATGTGTACAATGCCCCTTACGCATGGACAGACGGAGATTCGGTGTATGTTGAGTTCACTGTACTATGGCCAGCTCCGCTGAATGCATCAGATGAGAACAACTGCTGGTTTGGTGTATACAATTCCTACAGCGATCTTATCAATTACAATCCGTTCTTATTACAGGAAGAATGGTTTCCCGCAGGAGGCGCACCGTATGGTTCACAGAGAACATACAAAAGAGCCTTCTATGTAGGCGATGTTACCAGTTCAAAAAGTTATTACCTGGAAGTAGGTGCTTATTTTATATATAATGGTGCACCGGATGGAAGCAGCGAGGTATATTATATTACTTATACGCCCTGATAAAAGATTTCAGAAAATGAGTCAAAAAGCGATGCATTCATGTGTCGCTTTTTTAGTTAACGGTTTTGGGTTCTTGTTGATTAGTGATTGCGTGAGACGTGAATCCTCAATTGTAAGACGTGAGTGCTGCGGTCAACAACAATCAAACCATCCCGTCACTCTTTCTGGCTTTTTCCACCGCTGAGAATAAGCGTAACAAGAGGCTATACAGAGGAGGCTCTCCGCGCAATCTCAGCCTCTCTTGTTCTCTGCGGTTGGTTTTTCTGCTTTTCGCATAAGCTTTTAGCTCAGATCCACTTGTTAACTTTTCAACTTATCAGCAATTTACATCTTGAGCCTTGCACCTTATCTTGCAGACTTCTTACTCCACCACCACCACCGTCATACTTTTGGGTCCATGTGCGCCCAGTACCAACGATTGCTCAATATCTGCAGTTTTAGAAGGACCTGCAATGAATACATTAAAACCCGGAGCACTGTCAATACGCTGATAAGCCTGTTGCATATTGGAAACCATATCCTTTGCATGCACTACAGCCACCAGGTGTTCAACAATAAAAGGTAATACACGTACCTGCTGCATATCTTTTTCAGTTACCCATATTGCACCATTCTCTGCCACAGCAAGGGAAGAAGAGATAACTCCTACTGTAACGTCTTCCAGTGCATGCGGATCTTGCTGCTGCCAGTGTTCAGCAGATAATGAAGCTATATCCGGCACTGCCGATACGATCTTTACAGCCTGTGGGAACAACTGCTTTATTATACCCTCTACCTCACTGATCTGTTTTGCCGTAGCAATAAAACCACCGATCACCTGCAACGTGGCTTTAAATTGCGCCACTGCATCCGGAAACTGGATAGCAGGTACATCGTTCAGCGTTGGTAATGGTTGCAGCTCCGGTTGACTGGTTTTTACTGCAGCTAATATTTTATCTCGGCTCATTTTTTAAACGTGAAAGGTGAAAAGTCAAACGTCAAATCTGTAATCGTGAGTGGTCTCTGCTGTTTTCACTTCTTATTCACTTTTTTACTTACACAACTGTTTGCCAAATCCCAGGTTACAGTTTCCCGATCCCAGCTATCCGGCCATCTGCACATTACTTCCTGTTTTTTCTATACCACTCTCCAAATGATTCTTTGGGTGGAGCGGGCATTTCGCGTTGTTTGTACCAGGGGTTCATTTTATTATTGACCAGCCAGGGCATGGTGCGCATTACCCATCTCCCCATTTTACCGGCAAACCGGTACAGGCCTGGTTTTGACAAAGTAGTGGTCATGGCCTTCATCGCCATTGTTTTGGATGCAGGCGAATAACCTTCCTGTGTCAGCACCTGGCGCCATTTATACAATTGATTATGGATATCGATCTTAACCGGGCAAACATTGGAACACGATCCGCACAGCGTGGATGCAAATGGCAGATCAGCATACTGTTTCATATCCAGGTTTGGAGCCAGGATAGAACCAATAGGTCCGGCAATGGCATTGTGATAACTGTGTCCGCCACTTCTGCGATACACGGGGCAAGTGTTCATACAGGCTGCACAACGGATACATTTTAGTGAGTTGCGAAAATCCGCACGTGCCAGTTGTGTGGTACGACCGTTATCCACCAGTACTACATGCATTTGTTGCCCCGGACGTGGTTTGGCAAAATGACTGGAATAAGTTGTAATGGGTTGTCCTGTAGCGCTGCGCGTCAGCAACCGCAGGAATATTGACAAATGCTGACGCTGCGGAATGATCTTTTCAATCCCCATGCAGGCAATATGTATATCTGACAGGTGTGCCCCCATATCAGCATTGCCTTCATTGGTACACACTACCATCTCACCTGTTTCAGCAACCGCAAAATTTACCCCGGTAATAGCCACTTTACGTGTCAGGAATTTTTCGCGCAGATGAATACGTGCAGCATTGGTCAGGAACTGCGGATCTGCATTGCCTGCCGGTGTTCCCAGAAATTCATGGAACAATTCACCGATCTCTTCCTTTTTCTTGTGAATACAGGGCAATACAATATGGCTGGGGGGTTCTTTGGCTAATTGCACAATACGTTCACCCAGGTCAGTATCTATTACTTCAATGCCTTGCTGCGACAGGTATTCGTTTAAGTGACATTCTTCCGTAAGCATTGATTTGCTCTTCACGATCTTTGTAACACCGCTCTGTTGCAGCAGCTTGTGTACAATAGCATTGTGTTCAACGGCATCCGCAGCCCAATGTACCGTTACGCCATTCTGCTGCAGGGCAGCTTCAAACTGTACCAGATAATCATGCAGGTTGCTCAGCACATTGTTCTTGATCTGCGAAGCTTTTTCGCGCAGGATCTCCCACTCCGGCAATTGCCAGACTATTTTATCCCGCTTCTGCCGTATCCACCATAAGGTTTCATCATGCCAGTCTACACGCGCTTCATCTTTATTGAAACGCTCTGCCAGTTCAGGATGATGATATATTGTGTCTGATTTCATGTGTTCAGATGCGGTTTCGTGTTAGGGATTGCAGGTTTAAGGTTTAACGTGGCTGCTGATTATTGTGAATAGTGAATGGTCAATAGTGAGTGGGAGTAGTCGCTGCCATATTTAAAAAGCTACTAGCAATGAGCTTCGGGCCACGAGCTAATACAGCCATCAAACCATCTACCACTCCATTCCCAAATTTTCAAATTAGCACCTCATTCTCAAATCGAAGCATTCAAAATCTCCGCTATATGCACCACTTTCACATCACTTTTCTGTCTTCGCAAAATGCCTTCCATGTGCATCAGACAACTCATATCACCACCGGTAATGTATTGCACCTTATGCTTAATATGATCTGCCACACGATCTTTACCCATTTTTACAGAAACAGCTTCTTCCGCCACACAGAACGTACCCCCAAAACCGCAACATTCATCTTTACGATCAAGCGTTACCAGTTCCAGTCCGGCTACCATTTTCAGTAATTGTTCGGGTTTGGAGAACGGTTCTGCTACCAGTTCCGTCATCTGGGAAAGATGCAATCCACGCTGTCCGTGACAGCTCTGGTGCATTCCTACCCGGTAAGGGAATGTGGCAGTCAGGTCATTTACCTTCAAAACGTCTGTAAGAAATTCGGTGAGTTCGTATACTTTACTGCGGATAGCTGTTGCTGCAGCTTCGTTTTTATCATCATGCAGGTGATCCTTAATGTGCAATGCACAACTGCCTGAAGGACAAACAATATAATCGAACCTGCTGAAGTTTTCGGTAAAGAGATGATTGCACGACTGCGTGAGGTGCTCGTAACCTGAGTTGGCCATCGGCTGGCCACAACAGGTTTGTTGCAAAGGGTACTCTACAGTACATCCCAGTTTCTCCAGCAATTGCAGGGTAGCAATTGCTACCTGCGGATAAAACTGGTCTACATAACAAGGTATAAACAATCCAACGATCATAACGCTATGGGCTGGGGAGCAGCGTATTGTTTCAACACAATCAACTCTGCCGGCCAGTTGTTTTTATTCCAGTAAGAATGAACGGCCAATGCAGCTCCCATGGCTGTAGCCTGCGCCACGGATGCGGCAAATACCTGCATCTGCGGATAGGCTGCTGCGAGCAACTGCATATAGATGGCATTTCTGCCAAAACCACCGTCTACAAAAATACTTTTCACATGGCAATTGTTCAGCACAAGGTTAGTTGAGCTTACTTGTTGGGTAATTAAATCGAATATCAGCTGATGATATGCTTCTTCGTAAGTAGTAAAACCGGCCAGATCGCGCTGTCCGAATACGGAGCCCTGCATCATGACCGCCTGTCTGGCAGGCTGTTGCAAAGTGGCTGCGTACCGGGCAATCAGTTCTGCATCCGGTTGTACCGTTTTATAATAATCAGCAGCTACATTAAAATGAGCTGCCAGTCTTTTGGTCTGTTGTTCATGTTCATATCCTGCAAACAACCGCGATGCCTTTACCGGTCTGCCACGGTATTCCATATAACACAAGCAATCCTGCTGCAGTTCTTCCACCGTAAGTCTTGTCTGGTTAAACGGGTTCAGGCTGATACACCAGGTTCCCGTAGAGATCAGCACAAACGGTTCCCTGAAAGTAGACAGGTACGGGATCAATGCCGCAGAACTGTCGTGCAATCCTACACCAGACAGCAGTTGCTGTCCTTTCCATTGAGTGTTCATCACCTGGTCTGACGGAAAAATAGGTGCCAGTTTTTCACTGATGCCTTCCCTGTACAACCATTCGTGATAACGGTTTTGCGGAAAATTCCACATGGCTGTATGACAGCCGATGCTGGTAATATCAGAATAGGCTCTGCCGGTCAGCAAAAAGCTCATGTACTGCGGCAGATGCAGGGAGTAATGTATATTTTCAAAAACAGTTGTTTGCTGTTCTTTCAGCCGGTACAGTTGCAACCCCGAATTAAGGCTGCCCAATACCGGTGAAGCTGTATGCATGGAGAATGTGATCTCCCCGCCATACTTTTTATAAAATTCCTGTTGTAAAGTATCCGGATATGTTTTCAGGTAATTGTACAATGGGGTAACCGGTTTTCCTTCGCGGTTAATATGTACAAAGCTGGCGCCATAGGTAGAAAAATTCACAGCCTTCAGCAGAATATCCTTTTGGGCAGTAATTTCATTCAGCGACTGCTGTATCCAGGTTGTCAATGCCTGCAGATTTTCACATACGTCACCATCCTCATCGGTCGTTTCCTCAAACTGTCCTGTTTTTTCCAGCACGATCTGGTACTGCTCATCAAACAGGAACAATTTCTTATTGGTTTTACCAATATCAAATATCGCTATGACAGGAGTGGTTGGCATTAGTTGCAATTGTCGTAAGTAAACCCAGGGTTGCAAGTTACAGGCTGTAAGTCAATTCCGTCCGGAAACGAAAACTGGTCCGGACGGAACGTATAATTTATTTATAAGTGAATGCTAATCATCAATTACAAAATCCCAACATCACAAAATCAGTAATTTATCAACGATCCATTCACCACTCACTGCTCATCATTCATTACAACCCCGTGGCTACAGTTTTTAAACCTCTTTCATTAATCAGATTTTCTCTCACTTTCAGCGAACGATACAAAGCTATGGGGTGTAATGCGCCACCAGCCTGTAAACGCGCCTCAGCTACCAGCGGACGTACATCTGTACGATAAGCGTCCTGCAGAATTTCCTGTGCCTTTGCCACATCATTGGTATCCTGTGCTTTTGCCAGTGCATCAGCATCTACCAGCAATGATTGTGCGTAGGCTATTTTAATGGCTTCAATTGATTGCAGCAGGTCTTCCAGCGGATCTTTTACGTTGTGCGAAGCATCGATCATCCATCCCAGGTCTGTAGCATGGTTCATTTTACGGGCATCCATGCCTTCTACCAGCTCGTGGAAGATCAGGAACAACTGGTAAGGATTGATACTGCCTACGGTCAGGTCATCATCACCATACTTGGAATCGTTGAAATGGAAACCTCCCAGTTTACCTTCATTCAGCAGCAAGGCAACGATCTGCTCAATATTGGCATTGGGCAAATGGTGACCCAGATCAACCAATGTATACGCTTTCGGACCTAATTTATTGGCGTATAAAAGTGATTGTCCCCAGTCTCCTACTGTCATGGAATAGAAATTGGGTTCAAATGCTTTGTACTCCACAAACATTTTCCAGTTATCGGGCAGTGCAGCATAAATTTCCTGCAGCCCTTCCAGCGTACGCTGAAATGCTTTGCGGAAATTCAATTGTCCCGGGAAACAGGAACCGTCAGACAACCACACCGTGATAGAATCTGAACCCAATTCAACACCATGTTTTATTACGTCAATATTGTGTTGAACAGCCTGTTTACGAACAGCTTTGTCTGTATGCTGCAATGAACCAAATTTGTAGCTCTCTTCCTGATCAGGCTGATCCTGGAATGTGTTGGAATTCATGGCATCAAAACGCAAACCGTGTTGTGCTGCCAGCGCTTTGATGGCTTTATAATCTTTAGGAATATCCCAGGGAATGTGCAATGAAATAGCGCCACCTGATTTGTTCAGGGAATGCAACAGTCCTACATCTTCAATTTTCTCTTCAATGTTACGGGGTTCGCCACCACCGGAAAAACGGCCAAAACGAGTACCACCTGTACCAAGTGCCCAACTGGGTACCGCTATCTGAAAGTCTTTTAATTTTTCAATAATGCCTTTTGCATTTTTGATACCGGCAGCAGTAAAATCAAATCTGCGGCTATGTTCTGCCTGCAGGTCACTATTATGTGCATCTATCTTATACTTTTCAATCAGCATGATCAACCGTTTTTATGGTAAGTAAAAAACTTCTTTCAGGGGTACACTTACAGGAGAATTATCAGGATTGCTTTCCATGATATCTTTCATATAAGCCCACCATTTTTTCATTACGGGATGTGCAGGTAAATCATCCATTGCTTTAGGATCATCAATCGTAAGCACACCAAAAAGATTGTTGGTGGTTTCATCCAGGAAAATAGAATAATCCTGTACACCAGTTTCTTTCAGTAATTGTTGCAGTTCGGGCCACAAGGCATCATGCCTTTTTCTATACTCTTCTTCAGAGCCTTTGAACAACTGCATTTTAAAAGCTAGCCGGGCCATTAGTATTGTTTTAAAATACGAAGTCTGAAGTACGAGGTCCGAAGTATGCATTCAGACATCCGCCTTCAGACTTCAGATTTATTTATCTTACGAATGCAGTAGCAACACCACCGTCTACGTTCAACACGTTACCGGTTGATTTGTTCAGCAATCCGCCTACAAAAGCAAAGCAGGCTGCTGCGATATCTTCCGGTAAAATGATCTCATCCAGCAAGGTACGCTTTGCATAGTAAGCAGGCAGCTCTTCCACTTTTACACCATACGCTTTGGCTCTTCCTGCTGCCCATGCACCTTCCCATATTTTACTGTCAGAGATCACGGCATCGGGGTTAACTACGTTCACACGTATTTTATCTTTGCCTAATTCAGCAGCATTCAAACGGCTGAGATGCAGTTGTGCAGCCTTGGCTGAACCATATCCTGCATTGTTGGGACCAGACATCAGTGCGTTTTTGCTTACAATGTTCAGCACATCGCCCCCAATACCCTGTTTGCGCATGATTTCCACGCCTGCCTGTGTTACAAAGAACTGGCCTTTTACCAGTACATTGTACAGCAGATCCCAGTCTTTCTCAGTATGTTCTTCAATGGGTTTTGAAATAGATAAACCTGCACAGTTCACCACAATATCAACACCGCCAAAGGCCAGTGCAGCAGTGGTATATGCGCCTTCAATATCGCTTTCTTTGGTTACATCCAGTTCAGCGCCCGCAAATACATCTTTACCGTATTGTTTCTGAAATTCTTCTTTTGCTTTTGCCAGGCGATCGGCATCATTATCATTGATGACAACACAGGCGCCTTCATCAGCAAACTTTTTGGCAATAGATTTACCAATACCACCGGCGCTACCGGTTACCAGTGCAATGCGGCCTGATAAAGCTTTTGGCTTCGGCATGCGTTGCAATTTAGCTTCTTCCAGCAACCAGTATTCAATGTTAAAAGCTTCCTGGCGGGGCAATGAAGTATAAGATGAAATAGCTTCTGCGCCACGCATTACATTGATAGCATTGATATAAAACTCTGCTGCCACACGTGCAGTCTGTTTGTCTTTGGAGAATGTGAACATACCTACACCGGGATACAGGATCACCACGGGGTTAGCATCACGTACAGCAGGACTGTTGGGATGTTTGCAGGTATTGTAATATTCAGTATACATTGCCCGGTATGCCTCGAACAATGGTTGCAGTTTTTCTTTTATCACTTTTACATCAGTCAGGTCTTCACCAGGTTCCAGTGTCAGTACCAGCGGACTGATCTTGGTACGCAGGAAGTGGTCAGGACAACTGGTACCCATCGGTGCCAGCCTGTCAAGATCTTTTGAATTGATGAACTGCAGTACACGATCGTCATCTGTAAAGTGACCGATCATTTTTACCTGGCTGCTGCAGAAACCACGCAATACAGGCGCCAGTAAAGCTGCCTGTTTTAAACGGGATTCTTTATCCAGTGATTTGATCTTTTCACCACCAAATACAGCTTTCTGTTTTGCCTGCTGCTGCTCAATATATTCAGCGCAACGCTCAATTACTTCCAGTGTATTGATATAGCTTTCAAAAGCAGTATCACCCCAGGTGAACAGGCCGTGTGAACCCAGCATGATACCTTTGATACCGGGGTTTTCTTCCAGGCACTGGCGCAGTTTCAATCCCAGGTCAAAACCAGGACGTTGCCATTCTACCCAGCCGATCTGGCCGTTGAACAGTTCCTGCGTGATCTTTTTACCATCTTTTGCTGCTGCAATGGCGATAGCTGCATCGGGATGCAGGTGATCGATGTGTTTGAAAGGCAGAAATCCGTGTAAAGGAGTATCAATAGAAGGAGCTTTGGAAGCCAGGTCAAAAATGCAATGATTGAACAGTTCTACCATTTCATCTTCAAACTCAATACCACGGTATACATTGGTGAGGCTGCGCAAACGATCAACATACAATGCTGCCAGTCCACTGCGTTTCAATGTACCCAGATCGCCACCGGAACCTTTTACCCACATCACTTCTGTTTCTTTACCGGTCAGGGGATCTTTTGCAATGGCCTTGCACGAGGTATTACCACCACCATAATTGGTGAGTCGCAGGTCGGCGCCCAGCAAATTTGAACGATAAATCAACAAAGCCACTTCATCTCCGGCCATGGATGCGGCCCTGGCTTCGTCCCACAAATAACTAACGTGCTTGAATTTTGTTGTTGCGATTGCTGACATTGTCAATATTATTTTAATCGGATAATTACGGTTTCAGGTAATTGCCATAACCAACGATCAATACAGAAATAAGTATGGTTATGATACCCAGTATAATGGTGTTTTTTGTTCTTCTACTTACGCCTGCCCATTCTTTCAGAGCAAGTCCCCATGAGTTGGCAATAAGGATAATGAATGCCATGTGCAGTATCCACGAGCTGGCGCCATTGCCCAGCCTGCTTTCTCCCATTCCATAAAAGAAGAACTGAAGGAACCATGTGGTACCGGCTATTGCGCAGAACAGGTAGTTCCTGGCCAACGGTGTTTTGCTGTTGGTATAATCACCAAAGGTTTTATTGCGTGCATTGAGAATGATACACCAGATCAGGTTGGTTGTCAAACCACCCCACAACAGCACTACATACACCACATTGTTACGGTACAGGAACTCACCTTCACCGGGATGCTGTGCTTTCCAAAGTTCATTGGCTACAGACGCCATTGAGGAACCGGCCTCAATACCAAAACTGAAACAGGCACTGAGCACGCCGGAAACGATGGCTACCGCTAATCCTTTGCCCAATTGAAACTCGGTGTTTGCTGCTGCACCTTGTGTACCGGACAGGTCTTTGTCTTTCATACTGCCTGCCTTGCCACAAAGCACAATACCTATAATACATACAGCCAGTCCCAGCAGCACCATTATGCCCCAGTGATTGCTTACCAGGTCGGTAATGGTATCTTTACCGGCTGCAGGAAAAATATCATAATACACAGAGGGAATAAGCGCTCCGAAAATGGAACACAATCCCAGTATCACAGAACTACCCAGTGATACGCCGAGATAGCGTACACCAAGACCGTATGTTAAACCTCCAATACCCCACAGCACACCCATTACATAGGTCCATTTCAAAACAGAAAAATCAGTCTGGCTGATAATTTCACCGAAGTTGGGAATGGTAAGCCAGGCAGCTACCGGAGGTACAATTAACCATGAAAATAACCCGCCAATGATCCAGTAACTTTCCCACGACCAACCTTTTACTTTCTTGAATGGTATATAAAAACTGCCTGATGCAAATCCACCGACGAAGTGGAAAATAACTCCTAATATAACGCCCATGAGCTGTAATTTTCTATATGGCTAAGCTGTGTTTAAACCCTGATAATGAGTCAGTAAAAATAGGCCGTTCCCATCTTTCACCGTCATGCACCATCATGGTCAGTCATGCCCTGTAATGATACGCAATGCAACGCCCTGTTGCAACAGGATGGCATTGTGTATGTTCGCTGCCGCCGGCAAAAGCCATTTAGCAATTTTTTGGTAAGTTTGACCTGCGGAGGCTTGTAGATGTCAGGGCTGAACAGTAGCAAAAAAAGCGGCCGGTTTGCAGGGTTCTGTTTCGATTGTTCATTAATTACCAGGAATTTAATTATTACACAACGGATACGGATGGCAGTGATGCAGGTATCCGTTCCAACAGCAGGCCTTCATGAAAAAGAACTCGATTTTCCAGCATTTATTCATTGATTACTATTCCGCTACGCCCAAATACCTGCAGTTGGCCAACTCCATTATTAAAGCCATCGGCGAAGGCAAGATCAAAAAGGATGAGTTGCTTCCCTCTATCAATGAACTGAGCTTTGAGTTTGAAATTTCACGCGACACAGCTGAAAAAGGATACAAACACCTGAAACAGATCGGTATCCTGGGCTCTGTACCGGGCAAAGGATATTTTGTAAAGAATACCGAGGTTGACCAGCATCTGAAGATATTCTTGCTGTTCAACAAACTGAGCGTTCATAAAAAGATCATTTATGATGCGTTTGTAGCATCACTGGGCGAAATGGCCTCAGTTGATTTCTATATCTACAACAATGATTTTGCTTTTTTCAAACGCCTCATCCAGAACAGTCGCAGTGATTACAGCCATTATGTTATTATTCCGCATTTTATGGATGAAGGGGATAATGCATATGAAATACTGAATACCATTCCACCCGAAAAACTCATCCTGCTGGATAAAATGATTCCCGGCATACAAGGTAAGTACGGTGCAGTGTATGAGAACTTTGAAAAAGATATCTATGATGCACTGGAACAGTCAGTGGAACACCTGAGCAACTATCACACTATCAAGATCATTTTTCCTGAATATACCTATCACCCTAAAGAGATCCTGAAAGGGTTCTACCGATTCTGTCACCAGTATGCATTCAACTATAAAGTGGTGCACGATATTTCCAATGAACCCATCAAAGAAGGGGAAGTATTCATTAACCTGATGGAGAACGACCTGGTATTACTGATTGAAAAAATACTGGCTACCAAATTAAAAGTAGGTAAACATGTGGGTGTGATCTCGTACAATGAAACAGCACTGAAGAAGATCATCCTGAACGGCATCACTACTATTTCCACCGACTTCCAGATGATGGGAGAAAAAGCCGCGCAACTGATACTGGAGCAGTCTACCGAACATATTGAAATACCGTTTTATCTTACACTGCGCTCATCTTTGTAGAAGTCAGGCTATAGGTTTTAGGTTATAAGTGCAGGCTGAACGCTTAACGAAAAAGTTATGGGTAATACCAATAGCCATCCGTACTTCTAACTTTGTATTTCGTACGCCTGATATTTTTTACCACAGAGAAAAGGGAAGCTGAGTTTAGTCAGAGGGCCTCTGCGAAAATCTCTTGTTACTCACGTTCTGTGCGGTTGGGTTTTCTTTCATACTTCAGCCCTCAGCCTTTCCCCATAAAAAAAGCAGGCTTTCATCACGAAAACCTGCCCTGTATCTTGTATCCGGAAACCGGCCTCCTGTATTTATTTCAGATCACCGATTGCTACGGCATCCATATCTGTATATGTATAATTCTCACCTGCCATTCCCCAGATGAATGCATAGTTGCTGGTACCACATCCTGAGTGAATAGACCAGGGAGCCGATAAAATAGCTTCATGATTAGCCACGATCATGTGACGGGTTTCCTGTGGTTCGCCCATAAAATGTACTACCCGGTGATTGGCCGGTACGTCAAAATAGAAATATGCTTCCATACGGCGCGTATGCGTATGTGCAGGCATGGTGTTCCATACGCTGCCTTCCGCCAGTACGGTCAACCCCATTACCAACTGGGCACTCTGGATACCATCTGCATGAATGTATTTATAAATGGTACGCTGGTTAGCTGTTTTTACTTCACCCATATCAGTGGGAGATGCTTCTTCTTTCTTCATCAGGCGGTTGGGATAGGTCTGATGCGCAGGAGAAGACAACAGGTAAAACACAGCGGGAGCAGTTGCATCTTTGCTGGCAAACTGTACAGACTTCACACCTTTACCCAGGTATACACAATCCATTTTACGGAGAGTAAAAGATTCACCATCTGCCACTACTGTGCCGTCACCACCTACATTGATAATACCCAGCTCTCTTCTCTGCAAAAAGAACTCTGCACGCAATTCAGGATGATTGGGCAGTTCAATGGTTTTACCAACAGGTTTGGCACCACCTACAATTACGCGGTCATAATGAGAATATACCAGTTTCACCTCATTATCCACCATCAACTGCTCAATCAGGAAATTCTTCCGCAGCTCAGCCGTATTCATAGCACTGGTTTCCTTCGGACTATTCTGAAATCTTACTTCCATTATTGTAATATTTTATTTCGTTAAGAAATCCGGTTGTTGCCAGTTATAAGTTTTAGGTACTAAATTCTCGTACATTCCGGCACTTATAACTTATTACTTAAAACATACCACCTTCATTTGTACGTTAACACATTTTCAAATTCGCAAATTATCTCCCCATCCATCCGCCATCTACTGTTAAAATAGTACCCTGCACATAAGAGCCGGCTTCGGATGCCAGGAACACAGCAGGGCCTTTAAAATCTTCCGGTGTACCCCAGCGATTGGCCGGAATACGATCCAGTATTGATTTACTGCGATCCGGATCATTGCGCAATGCTTCGGTATTGTCGGTAGCAATATAACCGGGAGCAATACCATTTACATTGATCCCTTTGGAAGCCCACTCATTGGCCAATGCTTTTACTACACTGGACAAAGCTCCCTTACTGGCTGCATAACCAGGTACGTTGATACCACCCTGGAAACTGAGTAATGAGCAGGTGAAAATGATCTTTCCGCTGCCACGTTGCAACATATGTTTACCGATCTCTCTTGCCAGAATAAAAGGAGCATCCAGGTTTATAGACAATACTTTATCCCAGTATTCATCAGGATGTTCGGCAGCAGGTTTACGCATAATGGTACCTGCATTATTGATCAGGATATCAATGGCGGGATTTTCGGCCAACACTTTTGTAATGAAAGCATACAGACTATCTCTGTCAGACATATCAGCCTGGTAGGCTTTAAAATTACGTCCCAGTGCTTTTACTTCATTTTCCACCTGGCTGCCCTGCAGCTCCAGTGAAGCGGATACACCGATAATATCTGCGCCGGCTTCTGCAAGTCCCAGTGCCATGCCTTTACCAATTCCTTTGTTACAGCCAGTTACCAATGCTGTTTTTCCGGAAAGGTTGAACAAATTATTTACGCTCATATACCTGTTTTAAGTAATGGATTGAGTGAGTGATTGGGACCGCAATATACGGCGGGATGGGGAAACGGAGAATGGAGAATACGGTGACTGGTTCCGGATTGCGTTAAAGTAAAACGCTAATCGTCAATCGTGAGACGTGAATAGTTCCTGCTTTTTTTGCTCGTGGCTCATAGCTCCAAGCTCGCCGCTCTTTCTTTGTCTTTCTTCCCGACTTTCGGTCTTCCGGACTTCTTAGATACGCTTTTCTCCGACTTCCGACTTCATACTTACTAAAAAGCAGACTTCCATTACGAAAGCCTGCCTTTATATCTTGTATCCGGAAACCGGTAACCTGTATTTCTACAACGATCTCACGATGCCATATTCCAATCCTCTCAATTCAGCCAGCCCGCGCAGGCGGCCAATACCAGAATAGCCGGGGTTGGTTTTCTTTTTCAGATCATCCAGCATCTGGTGACCATGATCGGGACGCATAGGGATGGCTATTTTACGCTGCTGCATTACCTGCACCAGGTTCTTCACCACTGCATACATGTCCACATCGCCTTCAAGGTGATTGGCTTCAAAAAAGTTTCCATCTGCATCGCGTTGTGTACTACGCAGGTGAATAAAGTTAATACGATCGCCAAACTGCTGTACCATTGCGGGCAGATCATTATCCGCACGTACGCCAAATGAACCGGTACAGAAGCAAAGTCCATTGCTTTTGTTAGGCACTTTTGTAAACAGGTGCTCCACCTGTGCAGGAGTACTTACCACGCGCGGCAATCCGAAAATAGCATACGGAGGATCATCAGGGTGTATAACCAGTTTGATGCCTGCTTCATCTGCCACCGGGGCAATGGCCTGTAAAAACTCTACCAGGTGTTGCTGCAGTTTGGCAGCATCAATTCCTTCGTAAGTATCCAGCGCCTGCTGAAACTGATGCAGGGTAAAGCTTTCCTCGCTACCTGGTAAACCGGCTATCACGTTGCGTTGCAGCAATTGTTTTTCGTCTTCTGTCATGCCAGCCAGACGCTGCTCAGCTTTTGCAAGCTCTGCAGGTGTATAATCTTTTTCTGCACCAGGGCGTTTTAACATCAGCACATCAAAAGCAACCATGGCTGCTTTTTCAAAACGCAATGCTTTGCTGCCATCGGCACAGGTAAAGGCCAGGTCGGTACGTGTCCAGTCCAGCACCGGCATAAAATTATACGTAACAATATGGATACCACAAACTGCAAGATTGCGTAGGCTCTGTTTGTAATGCTCAATATATTGTTTGTAATTACCGCGTTGGGTCTTGATATCTTCATGCACAGGTACGCTTTCTACTACAGACCATGTAAGACCTGCGGCTTCAATAATATCTTTACGTTTTTTAATTTCCTCTACTGTCCATACTTCGCCATTGGGAATATGATGCAGGGCAGAAACAATACCGGTACAACCAGCCTGTCTGATATCTGCTAAACTCACCGGATCTGCAGGACCGAACCAGCGCATTGTTTGTTCAAACTGATACATGTATACGTTGTATGTTTTTAGTTTTAAAAGTATAAAGTTTAAGGATCACTGATTATTGTGAATGATCAATAGTGAGTAGTTGCTGCCGTATTTTAAAGCTACAAGCCATGAACTTTGAGCAGTAAGTTTCAAGCAACAAGCTAATAAAGCCATCAAACAATCAAACCGTCAAACCATCCACCACTCTATTATCAAATTTTCAAATTAAACTCCGCTAAACGCCAAAAATCCTCCATCAATCATAACAGATGTGCCATTTACGAAAGAAGCATCATCGCTCAGCAACCAGGTCAGTGCACCGGTCAATTCATCAGGACGACCAAAACGTTTAAAAGGAGTCTGGTTGATCACGGAATTACCACGTGCTGTATAGGAACCATCTTCATTGGTGAGCAATGCCCTGTTCTGTTCGGTAAGGAAAAAGCCAGGCACGATAGCATTCATTCGCAATGCATCTTTATAGCGATTGGCCAGTTCCACAGCAAACCACCTGGTATAGCCTTCAATAGAAGACTTGGCCAGGCTATATCCCAGTACTCTTGTCAAAGCTGCATGAGCAGAAACCGATGAAATATTTACAATACTTCCCCTACCGGCAGTATGCACAATAGCAGCACCAAATACCTGTGTAGGCAGTAAAGTTCCAAACAGGTTCAGGTCGAGTACTTTACGCAGGGCATCCATATCCAGTTGAAAAATATCATCTGCGGGCTGCACTACCGCTTTGGGCATATTACCCCCGGCAGCATTTACCAGGCCATCAATTTTACCATAGCGTTCCAGCAGCATATCACGCGACGTTTGTAATTGCTGTTCGTTCAGAACATCCGTCACCAGTGCAATAGCCTGTCCGCCTGCGGCATTGATCTCAGCAGCACGCTCTTCGGCTACGATCGCATTGCGTCCCATAATGCCTACAATAGCCCCCTGCTTTGCCAGCGCCTTATTAAAAGAATAGCCCAGTATACCGGTAGCCCCGGTTACCACGATCACTTTTCCGGCCAGTTTTTTCTCTTTCATAGTTGTAAAAACCCGCTTTTTCAGCAATGTATTATCGCGGGATAGGTTCATTTGAAGATATGATAAACAAGATGATTGTGAAAAACAGCACAAATTGGTATTTTTTTTCCCGCCGGGTGCAGTTTCATTCGTAAATTTCTGCGCAAACGATTACGTAAGCGCGGATTACAGGATTAAGGAGGATTTCACAGAAAGTAAATCTTTTACCAATCCGCAAAATCCCTGTATTACAATCCGAGAAATCTGTGTTTAATGGATAATGTGAACTTAAAACGATTAGCAAAAGAACTGAACCTCGCCGTTTCAACTGTGTCGCGGGCATTGCGTGATAGTCATGAAATTGGTAAGGAAACCAAAGAACGTGTGCGGGCCCTGGCAGAACAACTGGGGTTTCAGCCCAATCCGCATGCCAGTAGCCTGCGACAGAACAAAAGCAAAACAATTGCCGTTATTGTACCCGAAGTAGAGAACAATTTCTTTTCACAGGTGATCAATGGCATTGAGTCAGTAGCGCCCACCAAAGGCTATCATGTACTGATCTATCTTACCCATGAAGATTTCAAAAAGGAGCGGGATATTCTGCAACTGCTGCGCAATGGCCGGGTAGACGGACTGATGTTATCCCTTTCCAATACCACTTCTTCATTCGGGCATCTGGAAGCTTACCGGCAGGCCGGTATTCCCATTGTGCTGTTCGACAGGGTATGTGAAACCATTGAAGATGTACCGATGATCATTACCGACGATGCAGAAATGGGCTACCGGGCAACAGAACATCTTATCAAAAAGGGCTGTAACCGGGTTGCTTACCTGTATCCGGCAGGAGAAAGCTCTATTGCCATCCGTCGTGGTACCGGTTACCAGAACGCAATTGGTAAATACCAGCCCAAACAAAAGCCGTTGTTTATAGAATGCAGTACCAATGATGCGCAGAATCAACAGGTGATCCGCAAACTGCTCCGCAATAAAAAAGAACGACCTGACGGTATTTTTGCTGCCATTGAAAAACTGGCAGTAAACACATACGAGGTTTGTCATGAATTGAACCTATCCATTCCCCAGGATCTGAAGGTGATCAGTTTTTCCAATCTACGGGCAGCGGCATTGTTCCATCCGCCATTGTCCAGCATTGTACAACCCGCTTATGAAATTGGCCGCGAATCTGCTACTATTCTTTTTAAGATGATTGAAAAGAAACTATTGCTACCCAATGAAAAGAAGATCATATTGCCATCAAAACTGATTGAGAGGGCATCTACTGCGGATAGTTGAGGGATTTATGCAACAATGGCTATTTAAAATATAAACAGACTAGCAATATAAAGACAGTACATCTGATATCTACGCCAATCTGCCCGATTAACCTATATCAAATACACCTACTTACAATAAAAATGCATTGAATGGAAAGAAATTCATGATTAATTGTACAATAAAATCTAATCAAGGGTTGAATATTAAGAAGGCTTTGCCAATTATTGAACGTAATCTGATAAAAACTTCTCTTTATAGTGGCCATGAATTGTTAAACAAGCAAGGCACCAAGCAGAAATATGACAGAATACTCTTTAAATGGAATATTCATTCCCAAAAAATGATAGGCAGGGAAATAAGTATTGTTGAAATCTGTAAGTGTAATCACCATTTACAATCTACATATTGCTTATCCAAAATAAAAAAGCCGGCACATTACATGCCGGCTTAATAAATATAACTAAACATTGCAGACTTCTAAACGTCTCAGCTTCCCAGCTTTTACGAAATAGCCATGTCCAGATGCGTATACCCCCCTACTATTGAAAGCATTTACCGGGCATTTATTGTTTTCTCCCCTGCCATTCTACGGTTTCCTTTGATCTTTCCTGCGTCATAACCCTTAGGTTCTACGCTTTAACCCCCTGTAAATATGCAGGAAGATACGGAGCATACTCCTGTCAACACCTTATGAATATATTATAATCAACGAATTAGTAACATTTTATAATGGAGGCAACATCCTGATGACAAGGCGCCAATTATTGGTTAAAAGATGAAGTTGTTCAGGAAGATAAGATACAGTGAACTAAATTCACGAAAGGAACAACGCCATGCCATAAGTGAAATGCAGGATAGTTATACAATATCACCCAGTTCTGTATATATTTTCCGGACCGGAATGTTACGCAGACACGGCCTGACACTTTATAGGTTGAATGGTGCGTACATCTGTCGTAGTATAAGTTCGTTAACCGGCAAGCGTGTAAAAGAGTCAGTACAATTTAAGAAAACAATGCAGTTTGCTGCCAATATGGGCCGGGCAGCCTCCATTGCAGCTGCTGTATATCGCCAATTGCCGGAAGGATGGAAACTGCACAGTCTCTATCGCAGACTGGCAGGCGTAGGCAGCAGACTGTTAAAAGACAATATCGTTACGAATGAAGAACTTACTGCTGCTTTATGGCAATACCTGCATAGTATAGGTTTCCACAGTGATATTCAATACGAAGTAGTACAACAGAGCACTACAGTATACCAGGAGCCGGTAGTGCAGAAAACAATACAACTCAGATGTAAGAAAAGAAGACGTACCGCTATACGCAGCAAACACAAAAAGGCATGTGTGCCATTAATCAGCAAGTATAAGATATTGAATTCGGTATATACCTCTACGGCTTTCAGATTATCCTTTTTTAACAATGGTCATTCTCATAGAATCCTGTTATGGTCTGGTTGATGGCAGATTAGCATGTTCGTATATTATCATTACAAACCAAGAAGGGTTATAGCTTATATAAATGCTTACCGAAGTGTATCAATAATGCCTTCATTATTTACATGCCCGTCTTTTACAACTACTGATTACGCCGGATCGGACCAGAGTTTCTCACCATGATTAACAGATCCAGCTTTTGCAAAAAACCCGCATGGTCTTTACGTACTACAAAAAAAAGAAAGCAACCGGGGGTAATGAATTTTTTTTATACGCATTTATAACAGGATTTTATTATTCAACTGATTACATCTTTTCCAAACAGATAACGCAAACTGTAAGTATTTCGGGGGATGCCTCGTAGCACAATAACCAAACAGATAATTGTAATATTTTACCCAAGGCCTTCTGAAACAGGCATTCTTTGTGATCTACTGCATCATGCACACAAAATACAAAAAGCCGGCACTTTACATGCCGGCTTACTTAATATAACTAAACATTGCAGACTTCTCAAACTTTACGAAATAGCCCTGTCCAGGTGCGTATACCCGCCATCCACATACACAATCTGTCCGGTAGTGTGACTGGACCTGTCAGATAACAGGAACACTACTGCATTGGCAATTTCTTCTGCGGTGGTCATACGCTGTTCCAGGGGTATTTTGGAGGTAATGGATTTTAGTTTTTCTTCAGGACCAGGCAAGGTTTTGATCCATTTATCATACAACGGTGTATAGCACTCCGCCACAATTACAGCGTTTACACGAATGCCGTAAGGCAATAGTTCAACGGCCCATTCACGTGTAAGTGCATTGCGCCCTCCGTTGGAGGCTGCATACGCTGAAGTTCCACCCTGACCGGTATCTGCCACCTTTGATCCGATATTTATAATGGCCCCTTTTGATTTCTTCAACGCAGGCAATGCATGGTGCACCAGCAGGTAGTAATGTACCAGGTTTTTGTGCAGTGATGCTACAAATGCTTCATAACCGCCATTCTTTTCCAGCCCTACTCCATCATTTACACCTGCATTGTTCACCAGGCCGTCTATAGCTTTGTAACGCTCCAGCACTTCCTCTATCGCCCGGGCACATTCACCGGGATCAGATAGCTCTGCAGTTACATAACCGGCTTTGCCTCCGCTGGCGATGATGGCATCAGCAGTCTTTTTATTGTCTGCTTCATTTCTTCCAATGATCACAGGCACCGCTCCTTCTGCTGCCAGCACATCTACAATTCCTTCTCCAATGCCCTTGGCACCACCTGATACTATAATGACCTTATCTTTTAAATGCAGATCCATAATGTTGATTTGGGAATGTTGTGATTTTGTGATTGAAATCAGAAGTCTGAGGTATGAAGTATCAAAATTCAGGTTCCCTCAAGACCTCCGGCTTCCGTACTGCGATTCCGGATTACTTATAAGCCACCACCTGTTGTTTCGACGTTCCCAATCCATCAATACCCAGCTCTACCACATCACCGGGCTGCAGGTATACCTGTGGATTCATTCCCAGTCCTACACCGGCCGGAGTTCCTGTAGAAATAATATCCCCGGGTAACAGACTCATAAACTGGCTTACATAATGTACAAGGTAAGGAATCCTGAATATAAAATTGGAGGTATTGCCGTCCTGCATTTTCTTTCCGTTTACAGTAAGCCACAAACGCAGGTTGTTTATGTCTGCTATCTCATCCTGCGTAGCCAGGAAAGGGCCTACAGGAGCAAACGTATCGCAGCCTTTTCCTTTGTCCCAGGTGCCATTGCGTTCTATCTGGAATTCTCTTTCTGATACATCATTGTGCAAACAATAACCAGCTACATATTGCAATGCATCTGCTTCTTCTACATACGATGCTTTTTTACCGATCACTACTGCCAGCTCAACTTCCCAGTCTGTTTTTTTGGAATTCTTTGGAATAACAATATTATCGTTGGGACCCACCAGCGCACTGGTAGCTTTCATAAACACTACCGGTTCTGAAGGCACGGCCGCATTGGTTTCCCGCGCATGATCTGCATAATTCAACCCGATACATACAATTTTTGACGGACGCGCTACCGGCGGCCCCAGCCTTGTGCCGGCTGGCACTGATGGCAGCTTACCACTATTGCTTTTTACAAATTGCTCCAGTCTTTCAAGCCCACCGGTTTCAAAAAACTGCTCGTTATAATCTTCTCCCAATGCTGATACATCGTACCATTGTTCATTCAGAATAATGCCTGGTTTTTCCTGGCCGGCTGCGCCAAAACGAATAAGCTTCATACTTTCTTTTTTATTCCAGCCGCATCTGTTCTATGCAGCGGACTATATTCAATCAATTATTTAACGTAATAAATCCTCCATCAATAGCATAATCACTGCCGGTAATGAAAGAGGCCTCATCTGAAGATAAATATAGGATGAGTTGGGCAATTTCATCAGTAGTTCCCATACGGCCGATAGGCTGCGAGGCCGATAATTTTTCAAACATTTCTTTTTCCCTGCCCGGATAATTTTTGGCAATAAAGCCATCCACAAAAGGCGTATGTACCCGCGCAGGCGAAATACTGTTGCAACGGATGTTGTCATGAATATAATCTCGGGCTACAGACAAGGTAATGGCATGTACTGCTCCTTTGCTCATGCTGTATGCAAAACGGTCAGTCAGACCTACATGAGCTGCAATAGACGCCAGGTTGGTGATCACCCCGCCTCCATGTTGTTTCATCACCGGTATTACTGCATATAAACAATTGTATACGCCTTTTACATTTACATCAAACACTTTCTGAAAATCGGCCTCTGATGTTTTTTCTACATTCCCTACATGTGCAATACCTGCATTATTGACCAGTATATCAACCCTGCCAATGTTTTTAAAAACTTCCAGCACCTGCTGCTGGTTACTCACGTTGCAGGCATGTGCAGCGCCTTTACCGCCTGCCGCAGCAATTTCTTCCAGCGTTTGTTTTGCATTTACCTCCGACACATCTACCACATGTACTATTGCCCCCTGTTGTGCCAGCACTTTACATACCGATCTGCCAATGCCACTGCCACCGCCTGTTACTGCTGCTATTTTATTGTCTAGTCTGAACATAAGTTCCTGTTTAAGTATGTTTCTTTTATTTTCTCAGTTACGGGTTTAAAGTTTGATGTTTCGGGTTCCGCTCTTCGATAACTTTTTATTATTCCACATTTAATGTCGTTTAGTTAGTGACCGGTGAGGCACCAGCCACGGCACGGATCCCCGACGAGTGTGGACACCTGCCGGGATCAAAGCTCTTAACTAACGATATTGATTCAACATTTATAAGAGAAAACTAAAACAGAAGAACTTTAAACCTTAAACCCGGCATTACAGCGACACTCCCCGTTTCCACGGTATAAAATCATCCTGTCCCAGCAATACTGCTTTTGGAATTACTTCTCCGCTGGCAGCCCTGATACAAAAATCGAGAATTTCTTCTCCCATTTTCTCAATCGTTTTTTCACCGGTAATAATACCACCTGTATCTATATCAATAATATCCTGCATCCGTTTGGCCAGTCCTGTATTGGTGGCAATCTTTATAGTAGGTGCTACAGGATTGCCTGTTGGCGTACCAAGACCAGTGGTAAATAAAATAAGCGTGGCGCCGGAAGCTGCTTTGCCCGTAGTAGCCTCTACATCATTACCGGGAGTGCATACCAGGCTAAGTCCCGGCTGCACAGCAGGCTCTGTATAATCCAGTACCGACACTACAGGTGATGTTCCACCTTTACGCGCCGCACCTGTTGATTTGATAGCATCCGTTATCAAACCATCTTTAATATTACCCGGAGAAGGATTCATGTGAAAACCTGACCCTACCTGTTCAGCCTGTTTATTATAGGCCTGCATCAGGTCAATGAACTTTTCAGCAGCATCCTGTGATATACAGCGATCAATCAATTCCTGCTCAGCGCCACACAACTCCGGAAATTCTGCCAGCAATACTTTACCGCCCAGTGCCACCAGCAGATCTGATGTATAACCTACCGCAGGATTGGCCGATATACCACTGAAACCGTCACTGCCACCACATTTCACCCCGATACACAGGCTGCTCAATGGAGCCGGTTTTCTTTCTTCTTTATTGATATGTACCAACCCCGTAAATGTTCTGCGGATAGCTTCTGTTACCAGTTGCTCTTCACTCTTCATTTGCTGTTGTTCAAACACAAACAAAGGTTTGTCAAACGAAGGATTACGTTCCTGTAAATGCTGCATAAAATCCTGCACCTGCAGGTGCTGACATCCCAGGCTCAGTACTGTTACACCGCCCACATTGGGGTGATCTGCATAGGCGGCCAGCAATGCGCTCAACGTAGCAGCATCCTGTCGCGTTCCGCCGCAACCTCCTGTATGATTCAGGAACTTGATACCATCTACATTCTTAAAGAACCGCTGCCCGTTATGATCAACAGCAGGATTCAGATCAATGGAATGAATATCTTTTCCCGCTTTATATGCCTCAAACAAGGCATGCGTAAATTGCTTGTATTTATCTGTTACAGCATATCCCAGTTCCTGCCACAGCGCTTCTTTAATAACATCCAGGTTCCTGTTCTCACAAAATACCATGGGTATGAACAACCAGTAATTAGCAGTTCCCACACGGCCATCTTTACGATGGTATCCCATAAATGTTTTTCCGGAAAACCTGGAAACATCGGGTGCATGCCATTCATATTGTTTACCCCTGAAGGCATACGCACCTGCTGCATGCTTGGTATTGGAAGTGGTCATCAGGGTACCAGGTTTGATATCTGCCTGTACTTTTCCCACCAGCACACCATACATTTTCACTTCATCACCTGCTTTCATAGGATTTACGAAAAACTTATGTTTGGCAGCTACATCCTGTGGCAATACAAAAACCTGCTGCTCTGTCTGCACCCTGGTGCCGGAAGGGAGATCTTTTAACGCTACCAGTACATTATCGGCGGGGTGTATCTTTATAAACGGTTCACGGACTTCAGCCATATCATATCATCATTATGTCAGTTGAAATATTTTATCCATCAATATCCATTTTTCACCAGGCCGGGCAAACGGCAATGCCTGCTGGTATTTCCACATCAGTTCTTCCCACTCCTGCACTTTTGCATTTCCTGCATCCGCAGCAGCTTTCTTTTCAAAACTGAATTGTTCATTTACTTCCATGATCATAAATAACCTGTTACCGGCACGATAAATTTCCATAGCCGTAATGCCGGCAGTAGTAATGGAGGCCTGTATTTCGGGCCATACAGCCCGGTGATACATTTCATATTCCCCGATCAGGGCAGGATCATCTTTCAAATCGAGCGCAAGACAATATCGTTGCATTTTTTGCTTTTTTGCAGTCTCTGAAATTCATGAGTTCTGAGATCAGATAGCACCAGGACTATGCATATCCTTATTAACTTTTCAACTTCTCACTCCACTATGGCATTTCTTCCGGGCTTTCCAACTTCCGGACTATCCTTCTGCATATCCACACATTTTCAAATTTGCACATTGTACTAGTGTGCAAGCGCCACCTTCTCTCCCGGTGCTGCCACCGTACTTTTTTGTCTTGCAGCAAATATGGAGATCACTATAAAACATGCCAGTGGAACTGTATAGGCCAGCCTGATGTTAGACATATCAGAAACACGCCCCATCAGCAATGGCAACAGGGCTCCTCCTACAATGGCCATAATAACCAGAGATGCACCTTCTTTGGTTCTGCTGCCCAAGCCGTCGATGCTTAGTGAGAAAATGGTCGGGAACATAATGGACATAAAGAACTGCACACCTACCAATGCATAGATACCCAGCATGCTTCCGTACAAACTCACCACCAGCAACAGCAGTATATTAATAATACTATAGATCAGTAATAATCTTGCAGCCGCTATATAACGCATCAGGAATGTACCGATAAAGCGACCGATCATAAACCCAAGTAACGCACCGGAGAGATAATTGGCAGCAACTTTTTCATTCATCCCTGCCACATTCCCTGCATAGCGGATAAAGAAACTTCCTACACATACCTGCGCACCCACATAGAAGAACTGCGCTATCACACCCGACATTAATTTTTTCTCTTTCCAGATACTGGCTTTCTGATTTTCGCTACCGGTATGCTCACTATCAGCAGGATCTTTTATTTCCGGCAATGCAGTACGCCATATCAATACTGCCACCAGGAATACTACAATGCCTATAATGATATAAGGCAATTGTACTGCACTCGCTTCTTTAGTCAGGTAATCATTCAACTGTTCCGGTGTCATAGCTGCTTTTTCAGCAGCCGTCAATGTTTTACCAGACAATATAAAATGACCGCCGATCAATGGTGCCAGTGTTGCGGCAAGCCCATTGAAAGACTGGGCAAAATTCAATCGTGTAGTTGCTTTGGCAGGATCACCCAGTGAGTTCATATAAGGATTGGCTGCCGTTTCCAGAAAAGTGAGCCCACTGGCAATTACAAACAATGCAAACAGGAAAAAGATGAATTGTCTTGTAACAGCAGCCGGATAAAACAAAAAGGCACCCGCCGCAAACAGCAACAATCCCAGGCAGATACCTGCTTTATATCCACGCTTTTTCATAAACAGCCCCGCAGGTATGGCCACCAGGAAATAAGCAATAAAAAAAGCGGAATCAATAAATGCAGATTCCATGTCATTTAACTGACAGGCTTTTTTCAGATGTGGTATCAGGATCGGATTCAGGTTATGGGCAAATCCCCATAAAAAAAACAGCGATGTTACCAGGATAATGGGCAACAGGTATTTTGGTTGTTTATTCATAATGGCGTCGTTCTTATAAGCAATCAGAAAAATAAGACCTGGATGTTAATTGTGCTGAATGATCATTTGTAAACTGCTTATCTGCCGGAGAAATTCCGTTACTGGTTGAATTAATCTAAGCAGTTGACAGTAAATGACTTCAGAGGCAGCAAACTAATCAAACCGGTAACAAATAAAAAACTTATGTGCGTGTGCTGATAAGAGCATATTGTCCTATTATTCAACAATTTTGGCATGGGCTGTACTAGTTTCCAAGGCTAAAACCTTGTAGTTTAGTGCCTTTTTCCGGACCATTTTACATTAAATCATTAATAGTCAAATATTTGTTACGAAAACGTATGCGTAAAATATCCTTTGTCAAACAATTAAATAAGCTAAATTGGCATAGAAACCATTGTTATTTCTCTTTTTAAGTAAATAAAGCTTAATGAGACCTCAATTGCTAAAGGTCTCCAGAGAACCAAGGCACTCCTTTAGTGTGCGGCAGGATGTAGTACCATACATCAATAACCGCTGGCACTATCACCCTGAAGTGGAGCTGATCCATTTCAAAAACGGGGAAGGAACACAGTTCATTGGAGACAGCATTCAACGATTCAAGCCAGGTGATGTAGTAATGGTAGGAGCCAACCTGCCACACTACTGGAGATTTGACGATCTCTTTTTTGAAGAAACTACCGCTACTGCTGCCGACATCAGGGTGGCACACTTCTGTGAAGATTTCTGGGGACAGCAGTTTTTACAACTGCCCGAAAACGTGAACCTGCGGACTATGCTGGATAAGGCCAGACGCGGTTTGCAGATCACCGGCACTACGCGCCAGCATGTGGCCGAAATACTGGAAGCGCTGCTGCATGCCGACGGTACCCAGCGTATTATTCTGCTGATGGATGCACTGACTACGATTGCCAATTGCAAACAACTGACCACACTGAGTTCCATCGGTTTTAAATACGATATGATGGAAGCAGAGAAAGACCGTATCAATGCCATTTACGAATACAGTCTTAAAAACTTCAAGCGCAACATCCAGTTGGAAGAGATCGCTTCAGTGGCCAACATCAGTCCTAACTCTTTCTGCCGCTATTTCAAATCGCGCACACGCAAAACCTATTCACAATTCCTGATTGAAATACGGGTAGGTCATGCCTGTAAACTACTGATCGAAAATAACCTCAGTATAAAACAGTTGTGTTATGAAAGCGGCTTTAACAATTTTACCAGCTTTCACAAATACTTTAAGCTGATCACGGGTAAAAGCCCGCTCAATTATCAGAAAGAGTTTATCGCGGCATAATTCATATTATCATACAGCCCGGGAAACATACCATCACCCGGGCTTTTCTTTTCATAAACCAAGCTCACCACATTATTCATGAAACGCATTTGCCTTGCCTTTACTTTTCTCATTTCCTGTACAGTAATCATTGCACAAAACGGCAATTTCATCATTATTGCCACCGAACACACCAACCTAGTATACGCCACCGGCAGCAACCAACACCTGTACCAATTGTATTTTGGTAAAAAGCAGGACGATGCCGGTGTGTATAAAACCATCAAAAGCTCCCGTGAAGCATTGCTTACAGCAGGCACCGACAACCAGTTTGAACCTGCTATCCGTATGGTGCACAATGACGGAAATCCCTCACTGGAATTACAATACGTTTCGCACAACACTACGCAACAGGATAACAATGTCACCAATACAGATATTGTATTGAAAGATCCGGTATATCCCGTTGAAGTAACATTGCATTTTACAGCTTACTATCGTGAAGATATTATCAAGACATGGACAGAGATCAGGCATCGTGAAAAGAAAGCTGTGCCCATAACACATTTTGCATCCTCATTGCTGCATGCAGATGCCGACAGCTACTGGCTTACACAATTTCATGGCGATTGGGCCAAAGAAGTGAACATGGAAGAAAGTAAACTTACCAGCGGCATTAAGATCATTGACAGCAAACTGGGCTCCCGCACCAATTTCTACCAGTCACCATTTTTCTTTTTATCACTGGGACAACCCGCTACTGAAACCAGTGGAGACCTGATTGCAGGCACGCTGGCATGGACAGGCAATTTCCGTTTCCTGTTTGAAACAGATAACCGCAACACGTTACGCATCATTTCAGGCATCAATCCTTACGCCAGTGAATATTACCTGGAGCCCAACCAGTCATTCAACACACCGGCTTTCATTTTTACTTATTCCGGCAATGGTAAAGGGCAGGCCAGCCGCAACCTGCATCGCTGGGCCAGGAATTATGCTGTGCTGGATGGCACACAACCACGGCTTACATTGCTCAACAACTGGGAAGCCACGCACACAGCATTTGATGAAACAAAACTGGTGGAACTGTTTGATGGTGCTTCCAGACTTGGCCTCGACATGTTCCTGCTGGACGACGGATGGTTTGGCAACAAATATCCGCGTGACAATGACAAACAGGGACTGGGCGACTGGCAGGAAGACAAACGCAAACTTCCCAACGGCATCGGCTATCTTGTAAAAGAAGCAGAAAAAAAGAATATCAGGTTTGGCATCTGGCTGGAACCGGAAATGGTGAACCCCAAAAGCGAATTGTATGAAAAGCATCCCGACTGGATATTAAAACTTCCCAACAGACCCGAAAGCTATGCGCGTAATCAATTGGTACTGGATCTTACCAACCCGGTAGTACAGGATTTCGTTTTTGATATTGTCAACGACATGATGGTAAAAAATCCGGGGATCGCCTATATTAAATGGGATTGCAACCGCGCTATGACCAATCCTTATTCTGCTTATCTCAAAGACAAACAATCGCACCTGTTCATTGAATATACACGTGGCTTTTATAAAGTAATGGAAAAACTGCGTGCAAAATATCCTCACCTGCCCATTATGCTGTGTTCCGGTGGTGGTGGCCGTACAGACTATGGTGCACTGAAATATTTTACAGAGTTCTGGCCCAGCGATAATACAGATGGACTGGAACGCGTATTCATTCAATGGGGTTATTCCAATTTCTTCCCGGCCAATACAATCGCAGCACACATTACAAGCTGGGGCAAACAGTCGTTAAAGTTCAGAACTGACGTAGCCATGATGGACAAAATGGGTTACGATATTAAAGTGAACAGCTTTACTGAACCGGAAATGCAGTTTAGTAAAGATGCTGTAGCTACTTATAATAAGATAAAGAACATTATCTGGCAGGGTGACCTGTACAGGCTTATTTCTCCATATGACGAAAACCGTGCAGTATTGATGTATGTTGACACTACTAAAAACAAGACGATCCTGTTCAACTACATCCTGAATATGCGATACAAGGAAAAATTTGCACCAGTATTGTTACAGGGGCTTGACCCACAGAAAAAGTACCGGGTAAAAGAGATCAACCTCTTTCCGGGAACATCTTCTGTCAATGCCGCGCATGATAAAGTGTTTACCGGTCAGTACCTGATGACAGTTGGGCTGGATCTTGCAGCAGGGAAAATAGTTCCCGCAACAAGTAATGTATTTGAGATCACTGCAGAACAGTAGTTAATCTGAGAATGGGAGGCAGATGACTGGATGGTTAAATTGTTTGATAGCTGAAACTTGTAACTCATGAATAGAAAACCCATCATTTTCTCATTACTGGCCTGTCTTCCTTTTGCAACACAGGCACAGGAGCATTCACTGGAAAAAATATGGCAAACGGATACTGTTATAGCAGTTCCTGAATCTGTATTACCAGATTTTAAGGAAAAGATATTATACGTATCGCTGATCGATGGGCCGGGTTGGGCAGCAGATGGCAAAGGCGGTGTTGGCAAACTGGATATGACCGGTAAGATCATTGACACTACCTGGATCACCGGTCTGAATGCACCCAAAGGACTGGCACGCGTAGGTAACCGACTGTATGTGGCAGATATTACGGAGATCGTTGTGATAGACATTCCCAAAGGGAAAATAGAAAAGAAGATCGCTGTGGCTGAAGCCCAGAACCTGAATGATGTTACTGCATCAGATAAAGGCGAGGTATATGTATCCGATTCCAAAAAAGGAAGGATCTACAAACTTTACAACAACGAAGTAACTGTGTATCTCGATAGCCTGAAGGGAACCAATGGTATCAAAGCAGTGAAAGATGATCTGTATATCCTTTCCGGTAAAAATTTCATTAAAGCCGACGCTCAGAAAAACATTACCCACATGGCCATCCTTACTGAAGGGGGCGATGGTCTGGAACCGGTTGGCAACGGAGACTTTCTTGCAACCTCATGGGCAGGACTGATCTACTATGTACATGCAAGCGGGCAGGTAGATCTGCTGCTGGATTATCGTCCGCAGAAAAAGAATACTGCCGACATTGGTTATGACCCCGTAAAACGCATTTTATACCTGCCCACCTTCAACGGCAAAACAGTAGAAGCATTTAAAGTGAAATGATTCGGGATGCCGGATCTGAGATCCCGGAATGCCGCATCCAAACCATAAAACCATTTACGATTGTGAAAAAAACAGTATTGTCGCTCCCGGTCATATTAGTTGCATTGCAGGGATTTTCGCAGAACAGGAATATTTATAACAAGGGCTGGATCGATTTTAATAAGAATGGCAAAAAAGATATTTATGAAGATCCTGCCCAGCCTATAGAAAAACGTATTGCCGATCTGCTGTCGCAGATGAATATTGATGAAAAGACCTGCCAGATGGTTACGCTATACGGATACGGCAGGGTATTGAAAGATGAAATGCCCACACCGGCATGGAAAACTGCGCTCTGGAAAGACGGCATTGCCAATATTGATGAGGAACTGAACAGTTTACCCTTCAATGAAAAAGCAAAATCCCAATATTCCTACCCTTTCAGTAAACACGCAGATGCTATCAATACCATCCAGAAATGGTTTGTGGAAGAAACACGTCTTGGCATTCCTGTAGACTTTACCAATGAAGGCATTCATGGTCTTACCCACGACCGTGCCACACCACTCCCCGCACCTATTACCATTGGTGCTACCTGGAATAAAAACCTTGTATATAGCGCCGGGAAAACTGTAGGTCGTGAAGCAAAAGCACTCGGTTATACCAATGTATATGCACCTATTCTTGATCTGGCGCGTGATCCGCGCTGGGGGCGCGTAGTGGAATGCTATGGTGAAGATCCCTTCCTGGTAACAGAGCTGGGCAAACAAATGACAATTGGTATACAGGAACAGGGTGTAGCCTCTACGTTAAAACATTTTGCGGCTTACAGTGTGCCCAAAGGTGGCCGTGATGGCAATGCACGTACTGATCCGCATATTGCTCCCCGCGAACTACACCAGATGTACCTGTATCCCTTCCGTAGAGTGATACAGGAAGCAGGCGCACTGGGCGTGATGAGTAGCTACAACGATTGGGATGGGGTGCCGGTAACCGGCAGTCGTTACTTCCTGACAGAATTGTTACGCCAGCAATATGGCTTTAAAGGATATGTAGTTTCTGATAGTCGCGCGGTGGAATATGTTTACAACAAACACCATGTGGCAGCAGATTATAAGGAAGCAGTAAGACAGGTAGTGGAAGCAGGACTGAATGTACGTACTGATTTTACCATACCGGAAGAATATGTAAATCCCCTGCGTGAATTAATTCGTGAAGGTTCTATTTCTATGAAAACCATTGACGAACGCGTGGCAGATGTTTTAAGGGTAAAATTTCTGCTGGGGCTTTTTGATCAGCCTTATGTAGCAGATCCTAAAAAGGCAGATGTACTGGTACATACCAAAGCAGATGATTCGCTGGCGTTGCAACTGAACCGCGAATCGCTGGTATTATTAAAAAATGACAACAACACTTTGCCGCTGGATGTAAAGAAACTTAAAAAGATATTGGTAACCGGTCCGCTGGCAGATGCTACCAATTACGCCATCAGTCGCTATGGCCCTTCCAACAATCCTGTTACTTCTGTACTGGCAGGGATCAAAAATTTCACTGGCTCATCTGTATCTGTTGATTACAGCAAAGGATGCGATATTGTAGATGCTACATGGCCCGAAAGCGAGATCATACCTACACCATTAACAACAGAGGAGCAAAACGCCATTGATGCCGCTGTTACCAAAGCAAAAGAATCAGATGTGATCATTGCGGTGGTAGGCGAAGACGAAAAACGTGTGGGGGAAAGTTTATCGCGTACCGGTTTGGGGTTACCAGGCAGACAGTTCCAGTTGATACAGGCACTACAGGCTACCGGCAAACCAGTTATCATGGTATTGATCAACGGACAGCCGCTTACCATTAACTGGGAAAATCGTTACCTGTCTGCTATTCTTGAAGCATGGTTTCCCGGTTCATCCGGCGGTACAGCCATCGCAGAAGCATTGTTCGGATCATACAATCCTGGTGGTAAACTGCCAGTTACTTTCCCCAAAACATTAGGACAAATAGAATTGAACTTCCCTTTCAAACCTGCATCACAGGCCGGTCAGCCGGGAGATGGACCGAACGGTTATGGAAAAACAGCAGTGGTAGGCCCGTTGTATCCTTTTGGCTATGGATTAAGTTATACCACTTTTGCTTACAGCAATCTTATTGTAACGCCCACCACACAAAAACCACAGGGGTTGATCACCGTAACTGTTGATGTAGCCAATACCGGCAGTTGCAAAGGCGATGAAGTGGTACAACTGTACATTAAAGACAAAGTAAGCAGTGTGATCACCTACGAAACACAGTTGAGAGGTTTTGAACGTATTACACTTGCACCGGGTGAAAAGAAAACAATAACCTTTACCATTCATCCTGATGACCTGGCGCTACTGGACAAAAACATGAACTGGACAGTAGAACCCGGAGAATTTGAAATATGGATAGGTAGTTCTTCCGTAGATATCAGGGCAAAGCAAACATTTGTTATTACGCCTTAATAACTCAATAATAAAGGGAGGGCATCCTTTCGGAAGAATGTCCTCCCTTTCTATTATTCACCAGTAAATACTGTCTCCCCTGCATTTCAGCAGCATAAAACGACAGTTCATCTGCTGAAATATTAATTTTATTAGCATTGCTGATACCTTTTTCTGGCAACGTCGTCTTATTGCCAATAAAATAATGGAAATGAGATACTTCTTCCTGTTACTGATCAATCTGCCTTTTTTGAGCTCTGCACAGCATATTGCAGCAAAAGCAGATACCCTTCTCTCTGCCTATTACAACCAGGGAAAATTTACAGGCACTGTTTTAATTGCACAGCATAACCGCATACTTTTTGAAAAAGGTTATGGCTATGCAGATAACGGCAAACGTATCCCCAATACAGTTAACACCGAATACAGGATAGGTTCCATAACTAAACAGTTTACAGCAACTATCATCATGAAGTTGCGGGAAATGGGAAAGCTATCATTGCAGGACCCGCTATCGCTGTATATTCCTGATTATCCAAACGGTGATTCCATCCTGGTCAAACACCTGCTTAATCATACATCCGGCATCAAAAGCTTCACTTCAATGAAGCAATATTACACTCAATGGATGAAAGAAGCTGCTACGACAGAAAAGCTGATTTCCTATTTTAAACATGAACCGTTATTATTCAGGCCTGGTAGTGATTACGCTTACAGCAATTCCAATTACCTGTTACTAACCTTTATTGCAGAAAAGAGTTCAGGGAAAAAACTGAATGTTTTACTAAATGAGTATATTTTCAAAAAACTGAACCTGCAGCATACTCAGTTAGACAGTAATAATCGTGCATCAGCCAACAAAGCTCTGGGCTACGTTTTTACACCGGAAAATGATTACTCACCGGCACCATTCATTGACATTTCCATCCTTTCCGGTGCAGGAGCCATGTACAGTACTGTACACGATCTCTACAAATGGGATCGTGCTTTGTATACCAGCAATATTTTATCCGATACTTCATTACAACAAATGTTCAAACCCGGTTTAAAGAACTATGGATATGGCTGGGAAATACGCGACAACAACGGTAGAAAAGAGATCAGCCATGCAGGCTCTACTGATGGATTTCAGGCTAATATTATTCGTTATCCCGAACAAGACATATGTATTATTTTCCTCTCCAATTACGGCGATGCAAAAGGACCTCAAATATGTAAAGCACTTACCGCATTGATAGCAGGCGATACGTATGAAATTCCTGAAACAAAAAAGATTGTACAGGTAGCAGATACAATATTAAACAGTTACACCGGCCAGTACATGCTGGGCAATTCGGTACTCGCTATTTCCTGCAGCAAAGGAAAACTTACCGGGAAACTGGGGGATCAGGCTCCTTTCAAATTATTGGCCGAAAGTGATTCTACATTCTTTATCCGGGTAATTGAACTGGAAATAGAATTTGTAAAAGAACAAGAGCAGGTAACAGCATTAAAATTAAAACAAGGAACAAAGGAAACCATCTGGAAAAAGCAGCTATAACTGTACGTAAAATCTTTTTTCCGGAAAGGGATGTCATTCTTTTGAAAGGATGATATCCCTTTTTGTATTCCGGTAACGGATTAACTCAATTTTATCTTTAACGTAGCGCCTTCCTTTACCGGATATTTTTTTGTCTGTCCGTTATAGACAACAATTATATCTATTTTTCCATTACCTGCCCTTTCTACTACCAGATCAAATACCTTTCCAAAAGCATGTATATTGCGAAGCGCCATATTGTTCCAGCCAGCAGGTAAATGAGGTGTACAATCAAAATTGTCAAAACCAGTTGGTCGCATGCCAAACATTCCTTCTGTATAAATACGGCAATACAAACCGCTTTCGGCAGACAGATGCCGCTGGTTCCCTTCCGGGTAAGCTTCTACTGCATACGGAACATGTTCTCCCAACAATCTTCTGCGAGAATAATATTGCAGGTAAGGCAGTGCCTTTTCTGTTTCACCGGCAGCAAATACGCCACGCAGCGCATACAAAGTTGAACGATCCCAGAAAGTTTTATCACCGGCCAGTGAAGCAAGCCCATCTTCTGTCCATAAACGTGGAGAGAACAATGCAGCAATGGTTCCTTCTTTTCTGTCGAATATATCAACGATCAGGGGCGAGCAGATCCAGGCGCGCAAGGTATCATTGCCTTCGTAATAACGGTAAGTAGCAAAACCTTCTACCGTAGCACCAAAGAAATGTTCAATATTTTGCCGGATGGCTACAGCAGCTTTTTCATATGCAGCCACCTGTTGTTTGGATACATTCAGCAATTTACCCAGCATTGCGGCAGAGCGCAAACCATCGTAATACAGGATACTGGTGTTCAGGTTGGCTTTACCTGCAGGAAAACGTCCTTCCAGTTCATCACTGTTGGATGCTACCACGCCGTTGCTGTTGATCTGCCTTTTTAAATATTCAAGACACCATTCGATAAGTGGCCATAATACCTTTGCTGAATCAGTATTGCCATAGGCCAGTGCATATCTTCCGGCACCATAAGCAATCATTGCCATATCTCCCCTGTCTTTGGCGCCATGCCAAATGCCGTCACCTTCAGCAATAATTGAACTGGGAATCGGTTTGTATTCAGGATTCATGTAATGCGAGAACCAGCGATAGGTATTCATTGCTGATCTGTTAGCAATCTCATCTCCCAGGAAAGCAAAAAAAGGATTTACATATTCAGCCTGGTCATTGGCCCAGAGTGCAGCATAGTAGCGTAGTCCACCGGGACCATGCATATAACCGCCTTTGGTTTTAAAAATACTTTCAGCAGCCCTGATCTTTGCAAATGCAAAAGTGGTGTTGAGTACAGTATCCGGCGTTTCCAACCGCAGCAGCGATAAAAATTGCTGTACACGTTGCGTTCTGCCAGATAGTTCAGCATTCACATCGGCTTTTACCAAAGGATTGTTGCTGTTCACGGCCTGGTATGTCAATGCAAATACAGCACTATCCCCGGGAGCTAGCGTTTTCATCCCTTCTCCTACGGTACTTACAATAAAGCTATGTTGAACAGGGGTGGTCCTGCTTTCGGAAGGTTTTGTTTCACGGAGCAGGTATTCCATTTCAACTTTTGCAGATTGCTTACCTGTATTGGTAAAGACCCATTTCTCAATAGCCATAGGCTTATCTGCAGAAGGGAATAAAGTGCGGCAGAGTTTTATTTCTCCGTTGCCCAGTACACTGTATATACGCATAACCCCTTTATGATTTACAGCAGCGGTCTTCTCCTGCATATCCGCTGCCACAGCAGCATTGTAAGTACCGCTACGCATCAGCTTATCATTGATCAGTACACGCGGCAGATCATTATCTGTCACATTGTACATCATGCTGGCCGTGGTTTTTACCGGTAGTAACCGAAACGTCGGGAATACCATGGTACGGTTAATCATCGGCCTCCCGGAAGTATCTACGCCATATTGTACCCACAGCGATACTTTTTCCCCGCTCATTTCAATATGATCATAATGTGGTAAACGCCGATCTATATTCCATTGAATGCTGCCATCCGGCTGTATCTGCCACCGGTCCTGTTGCTGGGCAGCGGCTGCTATGAAAAAGAATAAAAAAAACGGGATAAAGACACGTTTCATAAACAGGGGACGCAGTTTTGAGTTATGAGTTTGGGTGGAGAATCGGCAATCGTGAGTAGTTCCTGATTCCGATTATACGCTCTACTACATTCGGATTTCGGACTTCAGACTTCTTCCTTCCGGTCTTAGCGGCTTCCGGACTTATATTCACAGCTTGCTTCTTAAAACACTTTACTGTCTACACTTTTCAACTGTACATCCTTAACACCCTGCACATTGTACACATTGAAATTACGGACATTTTTCAGCATAAAATAGTTGGCGCCGGTTCCTTTCTGTGCCTGTATATCGTAAAAAACAGCCCCGTCCACGTCGTCCAGTATAAATGCGGGTCGTGGTTCATCCTGCATAAAGAATAACTGTACATCATGCATTTTGATATTCTTTACATGTCGTACAAAAAAGCCATAGGCAGGCATTGTTTTCCAGCGGTACGGCTCGGGGTAATCGTTTTCATATTCAGGTACTACACGGTTGATGGAATCTTTTGGCCCACCACCCTTGTAGTAGATCCTGATATTGCTCAACTGAAGATCTTCTATGGCATGACCAGGTAATCCACTGATGATGCTGCCATGCCGGTAATCTACATTCCATGCCACCACATTGCTGATAATGATCCTGCGACAGGCACCAGGCTGCAAGCTTTGCGGACCACGCATACGTGCACCCAGGCGGATAAAGATCGGTGCATTCACAATATCACGCATGGTAATATTGGTGATGGTCACATCTTCCAGCAATGCCCCATCTACTGTTTCCAATGCCAGACCGCGGGAATAGTCAAATACGCAGTTGCTGATCGTAATGTTTTTAAACCCACCATTCGATTCCGTGCCAAATTTGATACGCCCGGTAGTGCTACTGTCAGAATACTTTTTGTAATCACGTTTAAATGTGCCATCCATCAATGTACCTTCATCGTAACCGCTTACCTGGCAATTGGTAATGGTAACATTCTCTGTGGCCTTTGCATATCCCAATGCATAAGTACTTTTTAAACAGATACCATCATCAAAAGGAGAATTGACCGTGCAGTTGGAAATGCGTACATTTTTACAACAGTCTATATCAAACCCATCACGGTCTGTATCTACCTTCAGGTTATCAATGGTAAGATTATCAACACCGGTAGCCAGTATGGCAAACCAGCCACCGTGCAGTATAGAAACATCTTTTATCGTTACATTACGACATAACAGCAAACTGATCGCTTTATTAGGTCTGATATCCCCCGTTTTACCACTACGCACCAGTCCTTTACCCCAGATCATGCCGGTACCTATAATAGATACATCATGCAGTTTTTCTCCCCAGATAAAACTATTGTGAAAATGACTATGACCATAATCCTGGTAAGTGTCATTAATAGCTGGTTCCGGTTTATCGTACTCAGCTTCATTATCAGCCGGTGCGGCAATAACCACAGCCCCCTGTTCTATATACAATGAGATATTGCTTTGAAGATGAATGGAACCAGACAGGTAATTACCTGCGGGAAAGTATACGGTTCCGCCACCGGCAGATGCCGCTTTATCAATAGCGCTATTGATAGATTTTGTGTCCATCGTAATGCCATCACCTTTGGCACCAAAATCCCTTACATTATAAAAAGCAGGTTGCCCGGAAATGGCAAAAACATGCAGCGAAGTGCTTGCCAGCAAAAACAGGAAGATCTTTTTCATAAGCAGTTTTAATCGTTAAAGCGAATACGTTAATAGCCGGTTAAAACAAAACACTGCAATAGAATCATATTTACAACAATACCCAGTGATCTGGTTAGCTTTTTATTCAACTATTCTGGCATTCGTTTTTTAAGTATCCGAAAATGTCGGAATATTACTGCATAAATTATTGCTTCATTTAATAACGAGTTACTCTGCCATGGTACGTATTACGCTGTTCAAAACACTTCCCCTGTTAACGGTTGCTGTATTGTTTGCTTTTCAGCCACTTCAAAAGTGGGATTCAAAATTTGTAAAAGCCAATCCTGATGGTTCGCTGCAGTATATACCTGATGAGAAAGGTAACATCCTGCCGGATTTCAGTCGTGTAGGATATTACCGTGGTGACAAAACGATCCCGGTAATACCGGTTGTAAAAACAATCAGCCCGGGTAATGGCGACAACCAGGAAGCTATTATACAAGCTGCCATCAACGAAGTAGCGGCAATGCCACTGGATGCCAATGGTTTTCGTGGCACTTTATTGCTACAGAAAGGAACTTATAATATTCCCGGCACTATCAGGATCAATGCATCGGGCATTATACTTCGTGGTGAAGGCAATGATACCAGGCTGGTTGCTACCGGCAAAGGTCAGCGTACATTGATCAATGTTTCCGGCAGTGGTAATGTTCAGGAAGTACAGGGCACACGAACCGCTATTACAGATACGTATGTACCCACCGGGGCCAAATCATTCCGTGTACAATCAGCAGCAGGCTATAAAGCAGGCGATAACATCATCCTGTTTCGCCCGGGCACAGAAGCCTGGATAAAAGATTTGAAGATGGATCAGATAGAAGAACGGGACGGCACCAAACAATGGATACCCAAAGAATATGATTTTTCTTTTGAACGCATCATCACCAAAGTAGAAGGCAATACCATTACCATCGACAATCCTGTGGTAATGGCAATGGAACCCCGTTACGGAGGAGGGGCTATTTTTAAATACACTTTCAACAACCGCATCAATCATGTGGGCATTGAGCAATTATATTGTGAATCGGCATACAGCAGCGATACTGCAGAAGATCATGGATGGAATGCTATCATGTTCAACAAAATTGAAAACGGCTGGATAACCAATGTCACTTCACGTTATTTTGGTTATGCTTGTGTAAATATTGGCTACCAGGCCAAATGGATCACTGTTGATCATTGCACCAGTCTTGATCCCAAATCTCAAATCACCGGCAGCCGCCGTTATTCTTTCAACAACGACGGACAACAGAACCTGGTTATGAACTGCCGTGCTACGGAAGGCAGACACGACTATGTAACCGGCGCCAAAGTATGCGGCCCCAATGTATTTTACAATTGTACTGCAGAAAACACACATGCCGATATTGGTCCGCACCACCGCTGGGCAATGGGCACATTGTACGACAATATTGTTACAGATGGGGAAATCAATATACAGGATCGCGGCAACTGGGGCAGCGGTCACGGATGGTCGGGCGTAACACAGATATTGTGGAACTGTACTGCCAAAAGAGCAGCGGTGCAAAGTCCCTGGGCCTGTGGCAAAAACTATTGTATTGGTTTAAAAGGCGGTCAGTATGATGGTCGCTTTAAAGGACGACCCAATGGTGAATGGGAAGGACAGAACAAAGAAGGTTTACAGCCTCCCTCTCTGTATATGGCACAGGTAAAAGCCTCCCGCAAGCAATAACAAGGAACCACTGATCAATACATAATGCTGCCACGCAATACTGGCGGCATTATTTTTTAGCAAACCCATAAGAACCTGCAATACGATGAAAAAATTATCATTTTTATTATGTACAGCATTACTGGCTACCGCCAGTCAGGCACAGAAAAAGACCAAACCTGTAAAGCAAGGTAAAACCATTGATCTGCCTGCTCCTTATGCTACGGAATCGACTAAACGTAACAGTAAGGTTATCGGCTGGCCGGCAGACAAAAAACCGGTTGCCCCCGCAGGCTTTACAGTAACCAGGTTTGCCACAGACCTGAAAAATCCGCGCTGGATCTACCAGGCCCCCAATGGCGATATTTTTGTTTCAGAAGCATCTACCAACCGCAGTAAAAGTGCCAACCAGATCACCCTGTTCCGCGATACCAACAAAGATGGCATACCGGATATGCGCGAAGTATTTTTAAAAGATCTGAATCAGCCCTTTGGCATGCTGATACTGAACAACTACTTCTATGTTGCCAATACAGATGGCGTATTCCGCTATCCTTATAAAACCGGCGACAAACAGATCACTGCCGCTCCTGAAAAAATAATGGAACTGCCAGCCGGTGGTTACAATAATCACTGGACCAGGAATATCATCAGCAATAAACAGGGCACTAAGCTATATGTATCCGTAGGCTCTGGCAGCAATGTGGCAGAGCATGGTATAGAGCACGAAAAAAGAAGAGCGAATATCCTTGAGATCAATCCCGATGGGTCTGGCGAGCGCGTATATGCCGCAGGTTTGCGCAATCCTGTTGGCATGGACTGGCAACCCGGCACACAAATACTGTGGACAGCCGTGAATGAGCGTGATAATTTAGGAGATGATCTTGTACCTGATTATATGACCTCAGTAAAAGAAGGTGGCTTTTATGGTTGGCCTTACGCCTATTTTGGCGCCAATGAAGATCCACGGTTGAAAGGCCAGCGTCCCGACCTGGTTCAGAAAACCCTGGTACCCGATGTTCCGCTTGGTGCACACACTGCTTCGCTGGGGCTAGCCTTTTATACACAGAAAGTATTTCCGGCAAAATATCACAATGGCGCTTTTATAGGACAGCACGGCTCCTGGAACCGATCTGTGTTCTCCGGGTATAAAGTAGTGTTTGTTCCATTTAAAAACGGTGCTCCCGGTGAACCGGAAGACTTCCTTACCGGTTTTATGGCCGATGAAAGCAAAAACGAGGTGTACGGACGCCCGGTATGCGTTACGCTGCTGAACGATGGGTCGCTGCTGGTAACAGATGACAGTGGCAATACCATCTGGCAGGTGAAGGCGGGTAAATAAAATGAACCCAAAATGGTTGTAAGCTGAAGGCTATTGTCTGATCGTTGGATTATTGGGACTACACTTGTATCCCATCCCCTGGCCCGAAACTCATGGCTCGCAATACCGTACCAGGCATTAAACTTTCAGCATTCTGCATTACTTATAACTACAGCCTAAAATCCTATAACTTACATTTAACATTTTCTGCCCGTATCTTAAACATTGCACCCCTACGGGGCGCGTGGTTTTCTCTTATTTCGTTTTACCAATAATGCAGCCCTACAGGCTGGGATATAAAGCTTACAAAAAATATCAAAAGGGGATGTTGGTTTAAGGCCTTCATCCTTTTTTATTCCGGTCAGTCAGTCCCGTACTATTGTCTTTTTATTGCTGTTCTGAACCTGAAACCCTTAGTTTGTACGCTTTAAACCGCAGGAAAGACGCAGGAAGGTGGGGAGAAGGTGTAAGGGAAAAGGTTTAAGGCACAAGGTAAAAGGGGCAAGATTCAAGGCACAAAGAGGCAAAAACGGCATTTCCGGCATAAACGGCAGGGAGAATTTGAAAATGGAGGAATTGTCTGATGGCTGGATGGTTTGATGGTTATGGTTCGCGCGAAGGCGCCAGGGCGCAAAGCCGTATTTTTGCTAATAGCTAAAACCTAACTGCTAATTCCTTTGTATCTGTATTCTGCTCACGGCTCGTAGCTCATGGCCTGAAGCTTTTTCAGACCTCAGACTTCCGACTTCTTCCTCCCGGACTTTCTGACTTGTATTTTGTTAATAGCCAACAACTGAGATTTATTCTTTAGGCATATTCCTCGTGCTGTTTCCTTTAAGTATTTTTTATCTGTCCGCATATTGTATCCGGTTAAAGTTTCCGGTACTTTCACCCCGAATAGCATATCATCAATGAAATTCTGGTATTGGATATTTTTCTATATTATTTCTTTTACATGTTCTCTCACGACGAACACGCTGTATCCCTCCGGACCATGTACTCCATCACCTGGTTTATTCCTGTTATTTTTATTGATTCCTGTTTATACAGTACTTTTTATAAGAAGCGGAATATTATTGTTATGGAAAAAAGCGCGCCAAAGCAAGGCCAGCTTTTTCATTCACCTGACAGCATGCCTGTCGTTATATATATTTCTAAGCTATTAATCCCCAATAGAAATTAACGTAACGCGCAGCTATGCATCAATTCCACCTGAATGAATAGTCAGGAGTTTTTTAATGTAAGGTATTCAGCATTTTGATGGTTATCATGAAGAAAGCAACCGGCTACATTATTCGTTAGTAAGAAACCAGTGTGGTTACACCGGATGCAGGAAGGGTAATACCAAAACTTCCGCCCGACACCGAAAAGCTATCAGAAGCCAGGTTTGATGCACTGGTTGTTCTATACCTGTTAAAACCGGCAATAGTAGCGCCTGTAAGACTAAAAGCCTGGTAGGTATCAGTTGTATTCTGGTTTACTGCTACTACCACTATTTTAGTTCCGCTTTTATACGCTGTTACATACACGCCTGTTGCAGGATTGGCTGTACAGGATATCTTGTTATATCCCGGACGCACCCATCTTGCCCACTGTGCCATTACATAACCACGTTTGGTAATATTGCCGCTCTCGTCCAGCAACCCGTAACTTCTTCTGATATACCACCACACATACATACTATACCCGGCATTCATACAATCATGAATTTCTTTAGCAACACCCATGGCGCCGCTCCAGTCGTTGGCATCATTGGTATTGGTATAATGTTCTGTCATCCATACTTCCTTGCCGGGTGAATATACATACGGAGTTTTACCATAGATATGACCGCACACGTAGCCTGTTTTTGATTTGGCGGTGGCATTACTGAGATAAGTATCCATATATGTCTGGTCCATATTAAAAGGCTCCGGTGCCATAATGGTAGCACCACAATTACTGCCCTGTGCCGCTACAAAAGCAGCCACCTCCGATGCCGTAAGACTCATGGACTCATAGGTAACTGAAATATTCGGTTCGTTGGTGGGGCTGATAGCAGATACACCTCCCACAGTACTACAGAAATTGCTGAGGTGTGCGGCATAATCTGCATACGAAGCGGTTTTAAGTTTGCCGCCTACTGTATTATTGTTGTCCTTCATAGAAGCAGGCGCAGTCCATGCAGAAGCAATAACTGTAGCGCCATATGATTTGGCTGCGTCTATAGTAGGTTTTTCTGCAGCAAAATCAGCACTGTTGGGAGATACACGCACACGCAATACACTCAATCCTATTCCACTGGTAGAGAACGCCTGTGTGCGCTGTGCAGCGGTCAGGTCGGCAATCCATCCACGAATACTGGCTCCGCCAAATCCCCTGATATATTGCTGTACTGTACCCGCATTGATAGTGGCTGTAGCTTCTTCACGTGGTTGTATAGCTGTTACCGGATCATCTGCACCCGGATTATTATTGATCGCTTTGTGGCAACTGCAAAGCAAGGCAATAGCCACCGATACATACATCAGATCTTTTTTCATAACAAGGTTTTAAATCGTTAGTAGTAATAGTTATTTCAGAAAAATGTAACCGATTGCATATTAAATTTATCATTTTCTTGCCTCAAAGCAGATATTACCTTGATATCAATTTATGCAACCGATTGCAACAAATAAGCCTTCCAACTACAGGGCATAGTGAAACAGTTGACCACTAACTGCTTACGCCAACGAATACGCGATAAGTCATAAAAAAGGAAGACTTCCCTGGTGGGGGAAGTCTTCCTTTATAAGTTTGAGATTAATAATATTACTCTGCTACCCTGATCTTGATTACCAGCTTTTTTTCTACCTGGCTGCCGTTGGGCGCTATATTAGGGCGGTGTGCATCGTTGGGGAAAAACAGGAAGAAGGTACCGCCAGACGCTACGTAAAATGTACCTTCTGCTGAATAATTTGCCACATCCTTTTTTTCATCATAAGGCTTTGTTACTGTAGCCTTATCTACGGCCACCACTCCCATCTTTTCTTCACCTGTTACCACGCACTGCAGGTCTATGTATTTTCTGTGCGATTCCCAGTTGGTTTTCTCAAAGTCCTTAGTAGCATCTGCTGTTATAGAGGCGTATACAAAAGTGCTGTCGATAGGATATTTACCCGGGGCCATATTGGCAATATCATTGTTCTTCATAAAGGCAAAGGCCTCGTCCCAGTATTTTTTATTGGCATGGTATTGCCGGGCAAACTCCACCACATCAACAGAACTGTGTGGCGTAAAAGGAGCACCGCCTAGCCATTCTTTTGACTTAAACCATTTTTCTGCTTTCTTTTTTGTCCAGTTCTCTGGTTTGTTCTGCGCAACTGCCATTGTTGTGATACAGCAGGCTATTATCGTTACAAATGCTTTCATGTAAGTGTATTTGTTGCAGGTTGAAAAGAAAAAGTACCTGATCATCTCTGAAAGAAATTCTTTTTCAGCTCGCGCCATTCATCTTTCAGTATGCCATAATAGACGGTATTTCGTCTGAAGCCATCACTCATTAAGGTATGACTTCTCAGGATGCCTTCTTCCCTGCCACCGATCTTTTGAATAGCAGCACGGGATTTTGCATTGCGTTCGTCTGTTTTTAATTCCACACGTTCAAAACCCAATGTGTCGAAAGCATATTGCATCAGTAAAAATTTACAATGCCGGTTAAGTCCTGTACGCTGAAATGATGTGCCTAGCCAGGTCCAACCGATTTCTAAACGGAGATCTCTGTTAGAAATAGCTGCAAAACTGGTACTGCCGGCATATTGGTGTTTTTCCTTGTCAAAGATTGAAAAGGCATACCGTACCTTACTTTGCCTGTCCTGCAAAGCCTGTCGAACGTATTGAAGAAACAACTCTTCAGAACTGATCTGTGAAGGAGAAAAGCGGTTCAGATCTTTATCTTCAATTGCCACTGGTACCAGAACAGCGTAATCATCTGCCTTCAGCGGACGCAATAGTACACGCTCATTTTCCAGTATAATTTCTTCGTCGAAATTAAATTCCATATCCCCGGTTTTAAAAACCTTCCGAAGATAGGGTGTTTGCGATTTGTATGCAATTCATTTAACAAAAAGCAAAACCATTTACCGTACAGGCTCTATCAGTAACGTTTTCAATTTGAACAATTCATTTCCCTGTTGCTGCGGACAGATAGAGAGATTGTAAATACCAGGCACCTTAACTGAAATTATGGCCACCGGATGTTGGATAAACATCAGTGGAGCACTTTTCTCATATTCTGACGTGCGCAATGTGCGAAAGAAAAACTCTTTACCATTTATTGCCAGCCTTCCTTCCTGTTTTGCACTTTCCTGCGAACAGGCATATTCCAGTATCACCTTATAATCGCCGGGCTCAGTAATACGCATACGGAATGTCACTGAATCACCAGGCCTGCTCATCCCCGTAATACAGGTAGCATGTTTCCAGTCGCCATAATAATGACTGAACGTGATGCTTTTGGTGAGTGCATTGCCTGCCGTTGTGGCCATTACAGCATCAATGGTGTTTGTTGCAAACTGTGCGGAAACTGTTGCCGGTATCGTTGTATTGTATGCAGGTGCTGTACCATTGTACTCAATTACCAGTACATTATCAGGATCACTGCTATCCAATGCAGGTAGTTTTAATACAACATCATCTTCTTTTTTTGAAAAGGTAATACCCCGTTTTCCATGCAGCGTATATGCTTTTTGAATTGCCGGTTTAAAACCGGGTACCAGCAAAAGCCCGTTGGCCGGTATATTCAATACGTGTAAGAACAACCTGCCAGGTTTGCCAGTGGTAACGCCCCAGGGTTGTGCTGGTACAAAACCATAAGTAGTGCCATAAATACTTTCACTATTGCGCGCCAGCCATTTGCCGGTAGCTCGCAGATACTCAGCAGAGTAATGCGGTATTTTTCCTGTACCATCCGGTCCTACGTTTAGCATCAGGTTGCCTCCTTTGGATGCCACGTTTGCCAGTAACCGTATGATCTCAGCAGGCGATTTAAAATTCATATCATGTTCTATATATCCCCATGAATCATTGTGTGTATAGATAGACTCCCATACTTCATCAATAGGCGCCGGCGGCACTTCGGAATCGCCAAAGTCACGGTAATCGCCCAGTCCCTGTCCTACACGACTGCTGAAAAGGCTATTGGGCTGCAATATCCGCAAACTGTCTACCAGTTGCTGTGTCTGCTGCCTGGTTAATCCGCCGGGCATATCAAACCACACAATACCCAACGGGCCGTAACCAGTAAGCAACTCCTTCAATTGTGGAATCGATTTTTCGCGATAGTATTGCTGATAGTCTTTTTTTGTTTCATCAAAATCCCATTTGTTACCGCCACCATTCGGTTCGTGCCAGTCGAGGAACTGTGAATAGTAAAATCCAAATTGTATGCCTTGCTTCCGTACAGCCTCCGACAATAATTTCATCGGGTCTTTTTTATACGGTGTGGATCTTACAATGGTAAAGTCGCTCACTTTTGAATCGTACATGGCAAAGCCTTCATGATGTTTGGCAGTGATCACCATATACTTAATTCCTGATTCCTTTGCCAGCATGGCCCACTCATCTGCATTAAATTGTACGGGATTAAACTGCGCTGCAGTAGTCGCGTACTCATTAGCCGGTATTTTTCCCTGCGACATGATCCATTCTCCACTGCCATAGTAACGCTTTCCTTTCCAGGAGCCAGCCAGTTGTGAATACAGCCCCCAGTGTATGAACATGCCAAACTTTGCATCTTTAAACCATTGAATATTGGGATGCTTTTTACCGGAAGATGTTTTATCCCACATTTCATCCTGTGCCATGCTATGCAATGCCACGGAAAATGCTGCCAATAATACCAGTAAACGCTGAAACACCATGCTGTTGAATTTATTTCTTTCAATGACAAAGCAACCCCGGGGGCTGCTTTGCGTACCTGCCAATATAAAATCCGGTTAATAGTTAATTAACAGAAACTACCAGTGACGACACTTTATCATTAAAGCTATCGCTGCTTAAACAACTTTTATCTGCTGTATAAGTTTTCGATGCACCAGTGAAATTATTATTCTCATACAGTACCACTTTTAATCCTGCAGGAACTTTCAGTGAAGAAGCATCCTTGTCAAGTCCCCCCCTTGCCACAATATCTGCAGTGGTATAAGTGCCGATACCAAACTGCGCTTCCCACCCGGTATAACTACAGTTTTTGAACAATGAAACCTGTGGTGCAGTTGACGGACAAACGGCTGCACCTTCTGCTATACAGAAATCAGCAAAACGTACCTGCTCATCCCGTAACTGTGTTTTATTGGCCAGGCTTCTGTAAATACCCCATTTGGGACGAATGAAAGAAGTGCCGCCGCGCCACATATCAATATTGTTGCTGCTATAGTTGATAATGATAGCGCCTGTTGCCACATTGGTAATAACAATCCTGTAAGAACCTGTATCGGAGAAAGTTACTTTTTCCTCTACTTCCACCCATGCGCCTTTAAAAGCACTCAGGTTAGCCGTTGCAATAGCAGTAGTGGTACCTGCTGAACCAATATGCAGTACATCCAGCCTGTCTGTAGACGCCTTCCGGGGAGTAAGTGTAATGATGGGCGAATCATCGTCCGGGCCATCGCCCGCTGCTTTCAACTGGTGGATGTGTGTAAAGCTGGTAGATGGCTGAAAAGCTGCATCCAGCTTAAACTTCCAGTGATAGGTAACAGTTTCACCATAAGTAGCTTTTACATTAGATGGTGAAGGGCCGTATGTTTTTATTTCATTTCTCTGCCGGTCGTCTGTCGGGCTGCACAGGTTACCGTCGTAATCAGTGTGCATGTGAAATACAAAAACATTAGTACCCAGTGTACTGTCGTACACTTCTGTAATATGTCTGCCAAAAGCAGTATGTGCACAATCCGGCGACTCGTTGGCCGTACCGCCCAGCACGCTGTTGATCAGTTCATAAGTATTGCCCGGGCCATCTGCAGAAAGCAATGTACCCAGTGACTGTATGGCTACTACTGCGGCTGCAGCAGTTACGGCGTCGGTTTCTTTTTCTTGCTGTGTGGCTGCATTGTTTTTTTTGCAATGTACCAGCAGTAAAGAGGCACAAACCAGTGCACAGGTTATCAAAGTGATTTTTCTCATAGTAATGATGGTTTATGATTTTTCAATTGGCAAGTATTTTTATATGCAGATCCGTCAATGTTCGGATGCAATACAACCACAGTCCTCACATTAGTCATTTACCAGGAAGTACACTATTCTGCAGGCAGTGCCTTTGGACTGCGCATTTTGTACTGCAGCTACTTTCACTTTCAATACATGAGTACTCTTTTCCAGTTCATCACCCAGCAACAGGTACCAGGGTAAATGCAGGTTATTGCTCCAGCGTGTATACAGATCTATTGTTTTAACCGGGCCGTTGTCAATACTGTATTCCAGCATACCGGCATCAGGACCAGACAGCACTGCTATACCGGCTGCAGTACCCGTAAAATTCAATTCAAAGGACGCACCTGCTTTTATCGCTTGTAATACAGGCACATGCACAAAGCCGGGGCGTGTACGGGCGCTGTCCTGCGGTTGCCAGTTGTCCTGTATAGCAAAATTGTTCAGACTGGTAGCGGTATATACCGGTCTGTAGCCAGCAACAGCATAGTTCAGGGATTGTAAGGGAGCCGGTAGTGTATCTTTTGCAGTTACTTTTTTTACCGATCTGCCTGTCTGTTGTTCCAGTAATGCTTTGATGGTAAGAAAGTATAGTTGTTGTCCGAACGGGGAGGGGTGGAGATTTTTAAAATCATCTTTCCAGGTAAATTCTTTATTGGCTATACGTTTGGCCACCTCTTCGGCCAGGTTGATAAACGGAAGATGATAATGTGCAGCAATATCCTCATGTACTTTTATTTCGGTTGGCACTCTTCCTGCATCGTAATCTGCGGTTTTATCTTCATCAGCAAAAGCCATCATCACAATATTCATGGCCGGGTTAGCAGAAAGTGCGTGCCGTACAATTCCTTCCAGCGAACGACGCTGTTGTATTTCAGGCGTTCCGTTGCCATGATCGTTTACAGCGGACTCTACAAATAACAGATCTGTTTTTCCTTTGTCCAGCACATCACGTTGTAAACGGAATGCATGTGGCAAACTACCCAGTGAGGGGATACCCGCATTGATAAAGGTGAACTGTGTGGATGGATATTTTTCCTGCAGGTATTGCATCACCTTATCACGCCAGCCCTGCATATTGGTAATAGAACCACCCAGAAATGTGACTGTAACTTTGCCTTGTTGTACACACCTGTAAAAATTACCCAGGTTACCATAGGAATGAATAAACGCAGCCGATGACAACGGCGTTACAGAATCTGCAGCTATTCTATTCGCTGGCATATTACATGCTACTGCCGGCAAAGTGCAGCCAGTTAATACACATATAGCAATAGCAGCAATCTTTTTCATACACCTTTGACATTGATCCGGAAAAAACTGCCGGGCCTGCGTATAAGAAGGCACAAGACCCGGCAGCTCAGACTGCAGTGCAATCTGTACTTATATTTTACTTTCTCAATAAAGCAGTAGCGCACCACAACACCGGGGCCTGTCCATGCATATCACCGGTAATGCGTTTGCGATCCAGGTAATACTGGCGATCATTCTTTTTATTAGTTCCTTCACACACTTCGCGGATGTCGGCATTCTCATCAATATAAGAGACAAGTGCCAGCCACGCCTTGCGTGCTGCCGGTTCGTATGTCTTTTTATCAAGCCAGCCTTGTTTTACACCAGTGATCATAGCAAAGGTGAACATGCCGGTACCAGAGGTTTCAGGCCATGCTTCATTATCATCTATCAGTTGCCGCCACATACCATCCTGCCCCTGGTATTTCAGCAATGATGCCATCATGGTCTGATATCCTTTCATGATACGTGCACGATTTGGATTGTCTTTGGGCAGCCAGCGCAGCAATTCGCTCATACCGGCAGCCATCCAGCCATCACCACGTCCCCAGAAAAAAGGAGCATCGGGCGCATGATAGAACAAACCATTGGGCTGCTGCAATGAATCAAGGTACACTACCATTTCTTTTGCTGCCCGTTCTATATACTTTTTATCATTGGTAGCGCGGTAAGCCTGGGCCTGCACCGTAGTGATCATAAACATATCGTCGATCCACATACGTGTTTGCCAGGTAAGTCCCTGGTTGTAAAAAGTGTGCGACTCCGGTTTTACGCGGGGTCCTTCCGGAGGCCCCCATTGTTTGTCAGCAATACGCTGTCCAACTTCCAGGTATCTTTTATCCTTTGTCTGGATGTACAATTCCAGTGGCACCGAGCCAAATACGGTATAATCCACATGATCCGGAACCGGTATCATGGCAGAATCCTTCCCCAGTAAGGGTTGAAACCGTTGTTCCAGTTGTGCAGCCAGTTGTTTATCCTTGCTTTCACTGGCAAACAGCAGTGCACCGTACCATGCACAGGTTTCAGGATAGGTGATCACTTTGGGAGGACCGGGACGGCCAAAATTGGGGTGTGGACTAGCTACGAAATGCGCTGCCACCTTTTGTCCAACTTCCTGCGGGGAACAACCTTTAGGCCAGTGCACAAGATCATTCTGTGCAAACACACTACCAATGTGTACTGTGGCCATAGCTGTAAATGACAATAAATACTTAGATATACTGTTCATACAAGATCGTATTCCGGGTTATATAAAGATCAGATCGTTTATTTCGCTGTGGTGCTGATATCAATTCCTTTTAAACGCAATGTAAGCTGTGCTTCAAACAATGAACGCGGTAACACTTCTTCTCCCTGCAACTGGTTGATGCCAGCATTTTCCAGCGTTACTCTTTTATTGGAGCGAAAGCCAACCAGTACCGGCATTGCGATGGTATAGTTGCGCCTGCGCTGCATATCCCAGAAATTATAATGCTGTTCCTTTTCTGACAGATGATGAAAATTCCATAGCACCAGGTCTTTTCCATGATGCGGATGACCAGGCTCCGGACCACCAAGATTGTAAAATACACCGCCTTCTATGGCATCAAACAGTGTTGCATAAGGCTGACCGGAATGGCTATCGAAGTTCTGATCCATACCCAGGTCGCACTGTGTAATTACCGTTCCGGAGGCGCTGTATCCCGTACCTGCTCCGTGATGCTGTGCACCGTTGAAATGCGAATCCTTGATCAGTACACCGTATCCTGTGCGGGCGTGTACAGAAGCGTGTCCTTTTTTCCCTTTAAAAGTTATATTCAACACACTTACCTGGTAACCGGCGCGGATAAATATGCCTTCATTCCAGTCGTGAAATTCACAGTTGCGAACCCAACTGTTCTTTACATATTCCATTCCCACGGCTTCCCATGCATAATCATGTATATTGTTCTTATGGTGAACAAATTCTTCAGGATAGGTTTTCCAGTTACTGCTGAACAGGATGTCTTCTATACCACATTCTTCAATGCTGTTGTATGCTGCCAGCTCAAAAGGCTGCTCTGCTACAAGCTTCAGCTCAAAGTGAATGGGGTTTTTAAAGATAACAGTGCGGCCTTTGATCTGCTGAATAGTATGGATCTCACTGATCTGCATTCCCCCTTTATCACCAAAAAGTCTTGTCCATTCAGGTTTTAACGGCAATGGTGAAAAATAAAACCGTGTATATGCTTCACTTCGGTGCCGGATTACAACATCCATCCCCACGCTCAGTTTCGATACATCAGCTACTTCTACCGAAAAACTTTCACGCGTTGCATCTTTAACAATAGTGGTAAGTTTTGCAGAACGTTCGTCTTCCGGTTTAAACAGGAACTGTCTGCCATTGATGCGTTTCTTATCCTGGTAAATTTCAGTACCGCCGGCACCTGCTCCACTGCCTTTTAATACGATATTGCTTTTGGAAATACGTATCTGTTTGGTGGAGTCTTCGTCAGGTGCGATCAGGTATTTACCGGGTGGAAAGAAAACAACCCCTCCCCCGGGATTTTTTTCAGCCGCATCAATGGCTTTCTGAATGGCTGCATCATCATACAGTCCATCATCGGGTACAGCTCCAAAATCTGTTACCGTAAAATATTTACGACCCGATACATCCGGAATGGTAGTTTCGGAAAAATGATATCCTGCATAGGAAAAATCAGGCAATACAGGCGTGGTATTATTTTTCCTGGCCTGTACAAAGTCTTTCCATAAAGGTGCTACCGTTTGCGCCTGTACAGCATCAGCATACCATAGCAGCAGCGCACCACCGGCAAGTTTCAGAATGTTGTTCATACCGGCTGTTTACAAAGTGCCTTTTATTTCCAGTTGTATTACAGAAGCAATCGTATCCGGTGCCTGCGCCGGCACGTTGATCACCAGCCCATTTGCCGTGTTTGAAGCAGTTAACGTTTTACCGTTAGCCAGCAGTCTGGCTGTGACCACAGAGTTACTCACCCCTGGCACAACCAGTTGACTGTTTGCCGGCCAATCAAATACAGAAAGGTATAATATTGTATTGCCGTTCTTTTCTTTTTTGGTACAGCGTCCCCAGTCCAATGCAGCCAGCGGACTTTTCTGTGTACCGTAAATAGCATCACCATTCGTCTTCATCCATACACCCATTTCCTTTAACAGTTTCACGCTTTCATCCGGGAAAGTTCCATCGGCTTTAGGACCTACGTTGATCAGGTAGTTACCCCCTTTGCTGGCAATATCGATCAGGTTGCGCACCAGTGTTGTAATACTTTTCCAGTTATGATCATCAGATTTGAATCCCCAGGTACCATTCATGGTCATACAGGTTTCCCAATCCTTGCCATCCAGTTCGCTCAGTTTCGGGATCTTTTGTTCGGGTGTTTTAAAATCACCGGGGAAATCAGGACGTTTCAGCCGGTCGTTGGTAATGATATTGGGCTGTAATGCCAGTTGGCCCTGTAATTTCTTTGCAAATTCTTCGGTCATATCGGTAGGTGTGTCCCACCATAATACAGCTACATCGCCATAATTGGTCAGCAATTCTTTTACCTGTGGTACGGCTACTTTATCAATGTACTGTGCCATGGTAGCAGTGGTTTGTGCAGGATCCCAATGCCCGCTATGCGCAGCGGTATATGCGTCGATGGCAGCAGAATCAGGGTTGGCCCATCCTTCAGAGGCTACTTTACGTGCAGCAGCACCGCCGGGGTTGGTCCAGTCCTGTGCATGAGAATAATAAAAGCCCAGTTTAATACCATGTTTGCGACAGGCTTCAGCCAGTGGTTTCAGCAGGTCTTTGCCATATGGTGTTGCATCCACCATGTTCCATTTACTGGCATTTGATTTGAACAATGCAAAGCCATCATGATGCTTGGCAGTGATCACAATGTATTTCATCCCGGCATCTTTGGCCATTTTTACCCAAGCATCGGGATCATATTTAACAGGATTGAATTGTTTGGCAAACTGTTGGTATTCTGCTACCGGGATCTTTCCGCGGTTCATAATCCACTCACCAATACGGTTAATGGCATGCCCGTTATAGTGGCCAGCCGGTACGGCATACACTCCCCAGTGAATAAACATACCTAAACGTGCTTCACGCCACCATTCCATGCGCTTATCACGCGCCGGATCTGCCGACTGGCTGAAAAGAGAAGAAACTACCACACATGTAAGGGTCAGAAACAGCAGGAACTTTTTCATATTGTTTGCAATTCGTTAGCAGCCACAGGCCGCATGGAGTTAACTATATCAGCATGCAACTAACAGATATTTCCTGAAGGGCTGTCTGCTTTGTTTGGCTTTTTATTCAACGATTTTAACAGGGGAAATACATTCCGGAGCTAATCTGTTTTATACAAAGTGTTTATCTTACAAGCCTTTAACCCCAAAACATGAAACGACTCACGTTTGTATTACTGCTGTCACTGGCACAGTCAGCAGTATCCCACGCACAGTTTAAAGTATTGTCCGAAGGATCGGTTTTTGAAGAACCGAAAGATGGCTACGCCCGCATTCTGCAACTGAAAAACGGGAATACCATATTTTTTCATATTACCCTCAAAAAAGGAATAGATCTGAAAGTGTATGATGCCAGCCACAAACTGAAAGCCGAAAAACATATTGAACCGCAATATGGTAAGCTGAAAAGAAGCAGTATTGAGGGTATTTTTGAAATTAATGGCGATGCAGTGTTGTTCGTAAGCGAAATAGATGCCAGCAAACCTGTATTGTACCGCCTGGTTGTGGACGGCAATACCGGTACATTAAAAAAGGATGAACAGGTTGCAGAATTGAAAAAACCACGCATGATCATGATGGTGCACGATCTGGATTTTCTTGATCCTGACTTTTATATACGTAAAGACCCCAACAGCGATACTTATGCACTGACAACATTAAATGCCTTTGAATCGGATAAAAACAAACGTGTTGAAATTGTGCTATATGGCGCTGATCACAAAGAGCTTGGCCGCGCTTATTACGCTTCTCCTGAAGAAAAGTATAAATCCATGCGCTACATCGATATGGCTTTAATCGGGGAAAATAAAGTGTGTATGCTGGCGTACGCCTCTAATGGTCGTTCAGGCCGCGACAGGGAAAGCGAATTGGTAATGGCTACACTCGATAAAGGAAAAACCGCTTTATCACTGGAAGAGCTACGGTTTTCAAAGGATCTGATTGTAGATGGCGGCATCTGCCGGTACAATCCGGCGACAAAGGATATTGTATTGCTGGCTGCTGTGCGGACCAATGAAAAACGAGTCGCATCTTATCAGTGTCATCTTTCTTTTATTGATCCTTTCAGCGGTGCCGTTACCAAATCGGATATTACTTTTCCCGAAAAAGCAAATACAAAGAACCAGGAACTATTTGGTAAAAAGGAAAAATATACCGGCATGCCTCAAAACCTGTTCATTAACAACGATGGCAGTTTTTCGATAGTATTTGAAGAGATCAGAACGGTTACCAAACCCGCCAGCCACACCTATCCGCTCAATACAGAACTGGGAAATATTGCCGTGTCCAGATTCAATACAGACGGCGATGAGGAAGATACCTATCTTATTCCCAAAAATCACTATCTCACAGATACCTATCTCCGCCCATTCTATCACTCGCAAAGAGAGGGCAGTGCCCAGGAATTACACCTTGGTAACCAGTTCAAATCATTTGCTTACCTGAATACGCCGGATAAGATGTATGTATTGTTCAACGATGTTGATCGCAATACAGAAAGTGTGCAAAGAGGAAAGCTCACCACTATTAATGGTGTGGGTGAATGTGATGGTTATTTCTATAAGCTTAACAGTAAAGAGGTGTTTCCGGCACGTGATTTTGTATTTGGCCAGCCCGACGGCAAACGCAGTCACAATCTTGCGCTATTCGCCATTTCTGATTACGACCGTGAAAAAAACATTTATGTTACCCTTAAACTGGAAAAAGAAGGCAGGGACAAAGGTGTAAAACTGGTGTGGTTGCAGCCTTAAATACTATTGTAACAATATAAACAAGAAACCCCGTGGAAGAATCCGCGGGGTTTTTCGCTATTAATACTTCAGAATAATACGCACTGTATTATCTGTACCATCCGTAACATGCAGGAAATACAGATCATTGGGTTTTCCGGTAAGGTTTAATGTAACCTCCTGTGCACTGCTTTCGGCAGGTATTACCGCCGCAGCCACCTGGTTGCCCCTGTGATCGATCACGATAAATGAATAGGTTTTATTTTTCTTGTTGATCAGTTTTATTTTAAGTGGTCCTGATGTAGGATTGGGATACGCTGTCAGTTGTACACCATTCAGCGATTGCAGCCCAAGCGCCACTACAGTCTGTTCTACTGGTGTTGCCGCCGCATAGCTATCATCTCCGGGCTGTGATGCACGGATCACTACCTGTCCTTCACCAATAAAACGCAGTTGGTTATTGGTAATAGAACCAGGACCAGACACCACACTAAAGCTAACCGGCAAACCGGAAGTAGCTGTGGCAGCCAGGTTTACCGTTGCATTTTTCAATACAGGACGCAATGCATGGAAAGTGATCTGCTGTGCTTTTTTATGTACCACAAAAGAACGCTCGGCAACGGGCGCAGCAACTATATTATCATTACCGCTCTGTGATGCACGGATTGTTACCGTTCCTGCACCAGTCAATTGCACTGTATTTCCGGTCACCACAGCCGGACCTGACACAACAGCAAAAGAAACCGGCAATGCTGAAGATGCCGTTGCATTGATGGCAAAATCAGTATCGCCTACTGTTTTATCAGCAATGGTATCGAACACAATTGTTTGCGACTGCTGGTGTATAACAAATGTTCTTTCTACATTGACAGCAGGTTCAAAATCACTGTTGCCGGCCTGTGAGGCACGAATCGTAACAGTACCCGCACCGGTAATATGGACCTCATCATCCGTTACCACCGCAGGGCCCGACACTATGGTGAAAGATACGGGCAGATCTGAAGAAGCATTTGCCACCAACGGAAAATCGTCGTCACCAAATGTTTTATCAGGTATACTGTCAAATGAAATATTCTGATTTTGTTTCCTGAACAATTCCCATTCAGACAATTGTAGTCCTGTGTCGCCATTGTTGGCTGTAATATTCAGCCGGTAATATTGAAAAAAGGTATTGTTGTTATTCACTGCATATACCTTTTTCAGAAATCGTGTAGCAAACAATTCACCAGCCCGGCTGTCCAGTGTATCCCAATGCACACCGTCATTTGATCCCAGCAACTGCCAGTTCTTTGGATCACGTGTTTCCTTATCATTGGCCGAGGTAATGGTATACCTTGTTACAATGGCCGGCACTACAGATTTATATTGTATCCACAATGCAGTTTTGCCTCCTACATAATATTTGGTAGCAGTATTACCGTCAATCAGGTTGGGATAATTTTCCGTTGTTTTGGAGCTGTTATATTGTGCAGAGATCAATCCGCCGTTTTTGGTAATATCCAGTAAACTGCCCACACCGGTGGTATCCTGGTGTGGGATAGTATCACCGGGATCAACTGGATCATTAGGATCGATCATAGGTGCAGCCTCTGTATAGGTGCCCGCTATTTTTAACCGGCTTACAAAATTGGTAATGGTAGCAGCATCACCACCATACACCCCCCATTTAGGATCAACATAGCCTGCATCAAGCGTACGGCCATAATAACGTTTGGTACCGCTGATCAGTGTTTGCTTGATACCGTTGTACCAGAACTCCATAAAACCAATGGTACCATCCCTTGATACCTTGATCCTTAATACAAAATTGTTCCAGGCATTTCTTACCAGTGTGGAACGCCATAACTCCGTACCGATCTTTCCCGGTGCATAATGCATCAGGTGTATAAGACCATTAGAAGTAGTACTCAGTACAATGGGATAATTCTGTTCCATAGGGTATTCATCGCCATAGGCTTTCCACTGGAATACCGCATTGGTAGAAGTGTTGGCTGGCATATCCAGGAAACACTTCCAGCCTATATAGATATCAGAACCCTCTACTGCCTGGAAGTTTTTTGCGGCATGCGATTCCGTTCTGTGGCTACCGGAAGGTTTATAAAACTTCCATACTTTCCCCTCAGTAGAGTCATTCTCTACCGTAATAGTTCCATCTCCTTCAATATTTTTAAACACCTTCCAGATACCAGTTCCATTGACGGCATTTCCATCCCACAGTACCTGTGCTTTTACAAAATATGTGTTGCTTAATAATACAAGTATCAACAATGCACCCGGCAACAACAGGCGTATTGTTTGTTGTGAAAAACGCGTAAACATAATAGGCATAAACAATCGTTTTAAATGATTAACAGAAATGGATTGAAAAACGGTTACTACAGGCAACAGGTGACCTGAATACCCGGTACTGCGGATATCCTGTGCCATTACAACAACAAGATGTATGATACTTTAACTAAGGTGCGGCATCGGCATAAGTCGTAGCAATTTTCAATGCGTGTATACGGTTGTAGATCTCTGTTGTGCTGGCACCATACACCCCCCATTTGGGATCACAGTAATCAGCATCCAGTGTACGGCCATAATAGCGTTGCGAACCGCCTGTTAATGTTTGCTGTACGCCGTTGTACCAGAATTCAATAAAACCAACAGAAGCAGTACGCGATACTTTGATACGTACTACAAAACGATTCCAGGAATTTACAGAAAGCGGGGTGCTCCATAGTTCAGTACCGATCTGCCCCGGAGCAAAATGAAACAGTTTAAGATTACCACTTACAGCTTTGATCACAATAGGAAAATTCTGCGTCATGTTACTGCCGTATGCTTTCCACTGAAAAAAAGCGTTGGTTGTAACTGTGGAAGGCATGGAAAGTTGTGAACGCCAGCCCAGGTAAATATCATCGCCTTCAGCAGCCTGAAATCCCTGTGCGGCATGCACTTCGCTACGATTGCTGCCTACCGGTTTGTAAAACCGCCAGATCTTTCCGTATGTGGTATTGTTTACAGCATCCAGTACAGCCCCATCTTCCAGGTTCAGTATTTTAAATACACCTGTACCCAGGTTGGCATCACCATCCCATAGTACGTTGGAAGCAAGCATTGTTACAGTAGCTGTATTTCCTGTGGCTACAGCCGTATCCATCTTTTTTTCCTGCATGTCTTTTCCGCAGGAAATGAATGTGACAAACAGTGACGAGATCACGAGCCAACGGCTCATCGTTGTGATTTTCATAATTCAAGGTTTATGTGAATGAAGAATACACAATACATGGTCATGCCGCCCTTGCAGGCAGCAAAAAACCGGTTGTAAAAAACCTTAAGCTAATCCCTAACCATCAACTGCTGATACTGTGCACTAACGTCTTACACCTGATCTTTGTCTTAACATAGCTTCCAGGTAATAATAATCTGCATAATTCAATGGCACATCCACTTCGCTGTTAGCAGGCTTTGATCCTGTGCTGTGCAACAGTATAAATCCCTTATTCTCTCCTATCGGCGAACGATATTGCTGTGTAAGCGACTGTACTATCTTATCGGCAGTGTTCCTGTATTTTTTTGCATTGGGTTTACTAAACGTGCTCAATTCATACAGGCCAGATGCAATTACTGCCGCTGCGGATGCATCACGTGGTTCATTGGGAATGCCCGGCGCATTGAAATCCCAGTATGGCACCAGGTCTTTCGGCATATTGGGATGATTCAGAATAAACGCCGCCACATGTTCTGCCTGTTGCAGATACTTTGGATCTTTTGTTTCACGATAACACATGGTATAGCCATACAGTGCCCACGCCTGTCCACGTGCCCATGCAGATTCGTGTGCGTAACCCTGGTGTGTATTTTTCTTTACTACCTGCCCGGTCACGGTATCATAATCTACCACATGGTAAGAACTGTAATCGCTACGAAAATGATTTTTCATGGTAGTATTGGCATGCGTCACAGCGATCCTGTAGAAAGAAGAATCACCGGTAAAACGGGTGGCTGCAAACAACAGTTCAAGATTCATCATATTGTCTATGATCACCGGGAAACCCCATTTATCACGACTATGATCCCATGAACGGATACATCCTATTACCGGGTTAAAGCGTGTAGACAACGTTCTGGCTGATTGAATGATCACTTCTTTATACTGCGCATCCTTTGTGATATTATACCCTGTTCCAAAACTGCAATAGACCTTGAAACCCATATCATGAGTACCGCCGTTCAGTTTTTCTTTTTCAATCAGTGCAGTATACTTTCGTGCACTGTCTTCCCAGTTCCTTTTATGCGTGTACTCATACAGCATCCACAATACACCGGGGAAGAAACCACTTGTCCAGTCTCTGGAAGCAACCACTTTCAGTTCACCATTTTCCAGCGTACGGGGCGATACCAGTTCAGGTTTTGTTTCCCTGATCTTCCCGGTTTCACGTAACAATAGCATTGTCTGTTTTTCTGCATCTGCAAAAACGGCAGCAGCAGATTGTGCCTGTGTGTATATACCCAGCACCAGGCTGATCATCAATACTGTGATCCATTTTGTACAATTCATATTACTATTCATCTATTTATCTGAAACAATCAGTTGCAGTTCCAGCAACTTCATTAATTCTGTTCCGGTAATGTTCAATGCTTTTATATCAATATTGTGCACCCCTGTTTCCAGGGTTATTACCCCCAGTTCCTGTGTTGTGACAGCACCGCTCTTTGCAGCAGGCATTACGGTTCCATCCAGGATCGTATTATCCAGTTTTACCTGGTATTTACCACCGGCATGTTCATCAGCAATATACATGGCTACCACTTTATATTTAGCAGTGCCTGCCGTACGTACTTTCCAGCTTATCCATTGTTCGGCAGATCTCCAGTTCTCTGCGTAGTATTTATTGGTTTTACCGTCTCCAAAACCAAATGCTTTCCCATGGTATTTTCCGTCAAAAGCCAGCAATCTTGTAACTGCAACACCAGGTGCCATATAATACAAGCTATCTGTTATTACCGGCATTTTCATCTCCAGCACTATTACACTATTTGTTTTATCTGGTGCTTTAGATGGTACATTAATCACCACATCGGTGGTATTGATACGTTGTAACGGCAACGTCTTTGTCTTTGTATCGTTCATCAGGTACGCACTTGTAATATCGCTTTGTATACCGCCTACCTGCAGTTTTCCGTTTACAGGCCAGTTGAATACGTGCAGGTATATCTTATCTTTTTTCTGTGTTGTTACACCCCAGTTCTGTAAAGGCAGATTGCTGGCTGTTGTGCCGTAAATACTTTGTCCGTATACATTCATCCAGCTACCGATTGCAGTCAGGATATTCACATCCTTGACATCAAAAGTGCCATCCCCTTCCGGACCAATGTTCATAAGCAGGTTACCCCCTTTGGCTGCAGCTTTTGCCAGCAACTGTATAAAAAATGAAGCAGGCTTGTGACTATCATCATATTTATGATAGCCATACGATTCATTGGTGGTTGGTATTGCCTCCCAATCTCCCTCAGTAGGGAAAAACTCAGCAGGACGGTCTCCTGTGTTTTTATAATCACCAAAGTTGCCGGAAGCACTTCTTACCAGGCGCCCGTTGACCACTACATTGGGATCTGTTTCACGAATAGCCTGAAGTATGCGTACGTTTTCAGAAAGCGGTAACTTCTGTGGCGTATCGAACCATAAAATATCCGGGTGATATTTATTCAGTAACTCTTTGATCTGAGGAATTGCTTTTTCCGTTACATATTGCTGTGCTTTGGGTAATAACTCAGGATGTACATCATACCAGCGTGCACCACCAAACAGATTTTTATCACCACCAGGGTTATTGTATTCCCAGTCATTACCGGGTGCATCAGGATGTTCCCAGTCAAAAGCGTGGGAATAATAGAACCCGAACTTAATACCATATTTTTTACAGGCTGCAGCCAGCTCTGCCATCGGGTCGCGTTTAAAAGGAGTTTGCTGTATAATATTAAAATCGGACACTTTTGAATTGTACATCGCAAAACCATCATGATGTTTGGCTGTAATGATCAGGTATTTCATTCCAGCCTGTTTTGCGTACTGTACCCATTGTTCTGCATTGAACTGTACAGGATTGAACTGGTGGGCCAGTTGCAGGTAATCGGCACGGGAGATCTTTTCCTTACGCATCAGGTGTTCTGCATACCCGCTTACTTTTTTACCTTTCCATTCTCCACCGGGTAGTGAGTAAAGTCCCCAGTGAATGAACATACCGAATTTGGCCTCACGCCACCATGTAATACGTGCATCGTGATTTTTCATGGAGGCCGCCCACCAGGTTTTTACAGCACTGTCCATTACCTGCTGATCGCGCTGTCTGGCACGGTTAAACATTTCCGCATCTTCATCACCTGCAGTCTGAGCTATAACAGCCTTTCCCAGCAGTGTGGCAATCGTCATTGATAGTATTAGTTGTTTCATCTTATTTCTTATCAACCGGTAATGACTGCTGCAGCCCATAACAATCAAACCATCCCTTCATTCCTCCGGGCTTTTCCATCAAACATTAACTATTCCACCCACAACACCGGGTTTCTGACCGGTAAATTCCGTATCACTTCTTCCACCTGTGGATCGTGTTTCAATTGCTTCCAGGTATTGAACCATTCCCTGTTATTAAAAGCGGCCGCACCCAATACCAGTGCAGGCTGTGCCACCGGCCATTCATCCCAGTACATCACGTCTTTTGCATAAGACCATTTGTCTTTATCTGCCAAATATGGATATAAAAAGGAAATTCCCTTTGCAATAGATCGGCCATCTATTGTGCTGTATTGCCATAAATTGTCTTTTTCGGTTGACAGCAGCCGACAGATCATCGTCATGGCATCCAGGTTGAAAATGGAGTAACCGTATGGCTTGGTTCTTTTCAACTCCAGCGGAAAACTACCGTCTGCTGCCATTTGATTGGGCAACAATACTTTTTTATAACGCTCCCGGCAAACATTCATCAGGCTATCGCTACCGGTAAACCTTGCAAATGCCGCCACCTGCATCGTCCAGCAGGTACCATGATTATTGGCAGCATTCATTTCATCTTTTCCATATTGATGGGTGGTAAGCCAATGCAGGTACTGTTCAAACCACTGCCGGGTTGTTGCCAGCAGATTGTTGTCCATACTACGCGTATTTTCCATTACCAGCAAAGCCTGCACCACTTCCAGGAAATGAATGGTATCAATGATCCCGATCCCACGGCCAGTTGCACGTCCTTTAATGGCCTGTGCATACAGTAAATTGGGATGCATCATTGTAGCTGTGTCTGCAAACCATGCACGTACATGGATCAATGCCTGTTTTACATATTTCTCATCACCGGTAATACGCCATGCCGATGCCAGTGCACCCATTATACGACTGAAGCGGATCATTGCCAGCCGGTGTGCTGTAAAGTTGGCCGGGTTGGTCATACCATCTTTCTGTATATATGGACTGTCTGGTGATTTTGGATCAGGCCACCAGTAATCTCCTTCTGAATAAAAATCATGTTTACCTCCTGCACTGCGTACACAGGTTTCGGCAGTTACTGTTACCGGTTGCTGTTGCATGGCCCATGCAGCTTCTTTCAACACCTGTTCTTTTAATACCTGCTGCACTTCTTTTTTGTAGGGCGATACCGGGAAAGGCATCGCACTCAACAATGCTGAAATACCGATACTCACTGCCGCCCAAACAAAACATGCTTTCATATAATATTTTTTATTCTGTTCTTGTTTACAGGGATGATAACCTTTTTCAATTTGCTAAACAACTATTACGAACCGGCTAAGGTTGTCATCCCTTTACAGGTTGCCAGAGGCAACAACATAATTCTTCGGGACTACAAGTCCAAGAGCAGCATTCCTTGCGACTGCAAGTCCCGAAGAACAACTATTTTGTCATAAACTTCCAGGTCACCTTTCCAATGTTATCAGGCTTTCCCTTTTCTGCATTGGAAATATTTCCCTGCCATTTTCCATCTTTTCCTTTTGAAACAGTGATCGCTCTCCATGAAAAAGATCCTTTTTCATAATCATAACTTTCTCCATCATCATCATACAACTGGTATGTACTTCCCTTTTCACCATAATGCCATATTTCAATATCTGTTTTTTCGCCGGCCTTGGGAGCATGTAGCAATGCCGGCATCATCGGTATAATGCCACCATCTTTTACATACACCGGAATTTTATCCAGTCCGGGTGTCACTGTGATCACTTCTCCGTTACCAGCATATTGTCCTGTATAGAAATCATACCATTTTCCTTTGGGTAATATCACCTTTCGCGTTGTTTGCCCCGCAAACAATGGCGCTACCAACAGATAATCACCGGCCATGTACTGATCCCGGATCTCTTTGGCGGTTGCTTCCGCATAGGGATTCTCTTCCAGGTTGCTGTTCACCGCATCTTTTTTTACATCCTGCGCAAAACCTTCTTCCAGGTTCATGGCCCTGAATGGCGGCAATCCCTCAAAATGATAACGGGCAAAAGCACTGTACCAGTAAGGCATCATACGCATGCGCAACAATGCCAGTTGCTGTACCTGCTCTGCTACTTCAGGATAGCTCCAGGGTTTGGTACCGCTTGACCAGGCATTGATCATAGCCATCGGAGAGAATACTACTGTCTGAAAACGACGCAGCCATTCTTCCGGTGTTTTGGATGCACGTACTTCGGGTGTCCATAACACACCTGCAAAACCACTGTTGATCAGCGCTGTGATAAAATCTTCATGATTATAATAATCGTTGTAAATAACATAAGGAAAAGAAGTGCCGCCCCCATTGGAAGCCCTTACCAAACCATATGTGCGTTTGTTCTGCGCACGGAACATGTCTGTACTGTAGCGCTGTACCAGCAATCCAAAGGTCTGCCGCATCTGCTCTGCTGTTGTTCCTGAAGGGAATGTAGCAACATCCGGCCACAGGTAATGATCATAACCATCTACCTCATCTATTTTATATCCGCTTACACCAATATTTACCTGGCTTTTCTGCAATTGCCCAAACAATGCTTTGCGCGCAGGCTCCATAGTAAGATCAGGCACCCCTCCTACCCATACAGTATGTGATCCAGTGTAAGGACGGATCGCATTATACACCGGCGATTGGGATGATACATATGGATTGGTCCACAGGTTTACGCGTACACCCATTGTCAGCAATTCTTTTACAAAACCTGCCGGATCTGGATAACGTGTGCTGTCCCATTCAAATGAACAGGGGTAAGCCTTGCTTTGCCAACCGGGTTCAAGACCTATAAAGTCAAGCGGAAATCCTTTATCCCGAAATGCAGTAGCTTCTGCTTTTACTTCCTCTGCTTTATACAAGGATTTTACACGTTGTGTAAAACCCAATCCCCAGCGTGGAGGTAAACATCCACCACCATTGAACAGGTTAAACCGTTTTACCACATCCAGCATGGTAGGTCCGGCAAAAACGTATATCTCCACGCCATTTGCAGGAACCAATATATCCACGGCATCTGAGTACGGTCGTGATGACCAGCTTTTGTCTGTATTACGATCTTTTTCTACAGGAGGATGTTCGCTATCTCTTCTCACTGCACTGCCTGCGTATACCTGCAGGTAGCGGGCGGAGTTGATAAACACACCATATCCTTTTGAAGAAACATAAAAAGGTGTGGGTGAATGCGTACGTCCATTGTCCTTGCCGCCAAAATGATCTACATGTAATTGCAGGATCTTTCCCCGCTGATATATTGTCTGGAAGTTTAATCCAAAACCAAACAACTGTTCTTCTTTCTGTAATGGAAAATGTAAATAGGTTTTACCATCGTTCAGCGTAGCTGAAATTTCCTTTTGTGACAATGGAAACGAAGCACTGCCCAGTTTTGCCAGTGCTTGTTGAAACGGCACAACACCCGAAGCTTTCAACAGATCGTATACTTCCGGTTTACCGGCAACGCCTTTCCAGATACCCGGCTGTATTTCCGTCCATTGTATTTCCTGGGCATTGATACTGCATGCCCATGACAGAAAGACAATACCGAAGATTATTTTTTTTATATAGCAATGTATATGTATTCTCATTGTACAGGTACAATTGTGTATGTTTTATTCTTTTCGGTCATAAAGTGTATGGTATAGCCAGCATGTGCGGCCAATGGTTGCAATACAGCTTTGCTGTTTTGTTTAAAAGGCACTGTGCCATATTCTTCATTCAGCACATTTGTTTTGCTGACAGATGTTGTTACAATTGTTGTTTCCAGCACTTTTACCGGTTGTTGTGTATGGATACTGCATATTCCTCCTTTTGCAGATAGTATAGTGGCTTTTGCAAGTTTGCCATTGTTCCATTCCATATTCACGGTAAAATTGCCACGTGCTTTGATACCTTTTACTGATCCTTTCTGCCAGGCATCCGGTAATGCAGGCAACAGGGAAACTCTTCCATCATGACTTTGCAACAGCATTTCGGTGATGCCCGCCGTAGCACCAAAGTTGCCATCGATCTGGAATGGCGGATGTGCATCAAACAGGTTTGGATAAGTACCCCCACCACTCATCTGCTCCTTGCTTACAGCAGGATCAATAAATGTGAATGCATCACTTAATATTTTATATGCATGATTGCCATCCTGCAAACGGGCCCACCAGTTGATCTTCCATGCCATTGACCAGCCGGTGCTTACATCTCCACGGAATATCATAGACTGTCGTGCTGCTGCTGCCAATGCCGGTGTTGCAGATGGCGTGATCTGTGTTCCGGGATATAAGCCGAATAAATGTGAAATATGCCGGTGTTTGTCTTTGGGATCATCCCAGTCTTTATACCACTCCTGCAACTGACCATACTGACCAATGTGATATGGATACAGTTTTGACAATACAGATTGTAACTGCCTGCTGAAAACATCATCCATACGCAGTATAACTGCTGACCTGATCAACGCAGTGAACAGCTCACGCAGCAATGACATATCCATAGTGGATGCCATGGTAAGCTGGTATTCTTTTCCATTGATCTTTACCGTATTCTCTGGTGAGGAGGAAGGATTGGTAACCAGGTAACCACTGGCTGTATCTGTCTGCAACCAATGCAGCATGAACTGTGCAGCACCTTTCATCAACGGATAATATTGTCGCAGAAAAACGGTATCTCCTGTAAAACGATAATGCTCCCATATATGTGTGCTGAACCACACACCAGCCATTGGCCAGCAGCTCCAACGGGGCATTCCTTTCGGATCTTTATCATAACCTCCTGCCGGAGATGTTTTGGCCCATAAGTCTGAATTGTGATGTACTACCCATCCTTCATCAATATTATAATTCACTTTAGCCGTTTGTGCACCATTTACAGCCAGCTCTTTCATAAAATCAAATAACGGCTGGTGACATTCAGAAAGATTGGTGTTTTCTGCCAGCCAGTAATTCATCTCTGTATTGATATTGGTGGTATAGTTACTACCCCATGGTGGTTGTACATGTTCATTCCAGATGCCTTGCAGGTTAGTGGCACGTGAACCCGGGCGTGATGAGGCGATCATCAGGTACCGGCCAAACTGATAATACAAGGTCTGCAACTGGTGATCATTACCAACAGCAGCATATCTTTTCAAACGAACATCTGTAGGCAGTTTTATTGCAGCAGTATCTGTACCCAGGTCAAGCTGCACACGATTGAATAATGCCGTATAATCTGCAATATGTGCAGCCTTCAACCTGTCGAATACCAATGGCCATACCTTCTGAATTTGCGCAACAGCTAGTTTTGCAGGATCTTTTCCTTCTTTAACAGGTGATTTATCGAATCCGTTAAAACTGGTAGCTTCGGTAAGGTAGAGCGTAACACCTGATGCGCCTGTAATTTCCAGTTTATCGTTCTGCTGTTTCGTTTTGCCTCCTGTTACTTTTATTTTCACATGTACTTCAAACGTCATTCCTTCTTCATCATACACTACCTGCCGGGGATCATAATCACGATTGGCAACATAAGAAGGCGCTTTTCCTTTTAAAACCAGGTAATCACCGGCAACAGCCGTGGTGGTATAATGCAGTTTACTGGTCAACGCTATGGAAAAATTAAGCTTACCATTTCCCTTTGCACTTAATTTTACCAGCATTGCCTTTGCAGGATGACTTACCAGGTATTCTCTTTCATACAATGTATTGCCCGACCGGAAACTGGTATGGGCAACGGCATTTTTCAGATCAAGATCGCGGTAATAATTGCTGCTATCTGTAATACCTGTAAATTCAAGCCACAGGTCAGCCAACGGCAGGTAGCGGGCAGAATATGAACCCTGCATTTTCTTCCACAATACAGCAGCGCTATCATAATTGCCCTGCTGTACAGCTTTTCGTACCAATGGCAGAATGGCTGGACCATCCGGGTTATTGCCTGATTCCGGATAGCCCGACCATAATGTATTATCATTCAACTGCAGGTGTTCTCTGGCAACAGTACCATATACCATTGCGCCGGTATGCCCGTTGCCCAATGGCAATGCTTCTTCCCACAAACGGGCAGGTTGTTTATACCAGAGTTTTAATGCGTTTGTTTCCTGTGCAATACTGTTGCTATTGGCAACCAGCAACAATACAGATAGTAAAGACAACGGTGCAAATCGGTTCTTCATACGGCAAATCTGTGATGTGTTCTGTTTCAGGAGCTTTCAATGGTTACGTACTTTTTATAGTGGCATCAGCACAGAAGACATTCCTTCTGATTGTACGCTGGCAACTGCAGCTCCTTTTGATTTTTTGATTTTTATAATAGCACGGCCATTATAAGTCTGTACATAGCGGGATCCGGATGAAGTACCCAGGTCGTCGATCATTTCAGCATCACCGGTCACTCCAAAACGAACCCAGTTCACAGCATCCAGGCACAATACACTTTTCTCATCCCGCAGGGTAACCTGTATAGTAGCAATGCCATTCTGCTCACTGATCTTTTCCAGTAATAATTTTGCAGGTTTACTCCACTGCTCTGTCTGGTATGTAAAGTCAATAGCATCTTCTACTACTGCTTTCCCTTTTTTAGCCACCACCTTAATATGATTGGCACCGGCACTGAAAACAAGACTCCAACGAAGGCCTGCTGCCGGGAAATCCTGGCTGTTCCGTTTTTTTACACCATAGCTTTTACCGTTGAGAAAAAGCTCTGCTTCATCACAATTGGAATACACTTTCAACATCTTTTCTTCTCCCGCGCTGCCCCAGCGTACAGGCCATGTATGTCCGTAAATATGTACCATAGGTTGCGTGGTCCAGTACGACTGGAAAACATAATATGCTTCTTTTTTAGTAAGATCACGTTCCACTACTCCCTTCTGATTCATGTAAGGGACCGGATTGTCAGGACGTACAGGCGTAGAAAAATCTTTGAAAGGCCACTGTGCAGTACCGGTTAACCAGGGCATTGTTTCCTGTTCTTTCAGATGCCAGTCAACCAGGTTACACAAGTAAGTTTCACTCCAGTCACCATCCTTACTTACACGCGCAGCGCCACCATACAGGGAAGCATCACCTGCACGCTCATCCGCTCCATTATCCGATTTAATATTCATTAAACTTTTATCAGGGTTTTCTGAATGACGTCCGGCATGACTGTCGCCACCCCATTCTACATGCAGAAAATGTTTTACTTTTTTAAACTCCTCTTCTGTTACCTGTTTGTATTCTGTATAGATACCGCGGTACCAACCAGCCCAGATAGAAGGCGAGTATACATCTACAATATCTTTGCAGAAATCGCAACGACGGATAGCTGTTTTACGGGAATCGTCCAGTTGGTGTGAAAGATCATGCAGCTCTTTCATAAACGCCCGGATCTTCTCTTTGTCAAATTCCGGGAAGTCACCAGGCCAATCATTTTCATTGCCCAATCCCCAGATGATCACTGAAGGATGATTATAATGCTGCTCAATCATATTGGTGAGCATACGTTTTGCCTGTTGCTGGTATACCTGGCCGCCCAAACCACCACGACACCAGGGAATTTCTTCCCATACCAGTATCCCCAGGCTATCACACAGGTTCAGAATGATGCGCGATTGCTGATAATGTCCCAGACGGATGAAATTAACACCCATGTCTTTCATCATGATCATTTCAGTACGCATCATATCTTCTGTCATCGCTGCCGCTACACCTGCATGATCTTCATGCCGGTGCGTACCACGCAGTAACAGGCGTTTACCATTCAGCATGAAAGGACCATTATCCACAAACTCAAAACTCCGGAACCCAGCCTTTTCCTGCTGACGGTATTCGCCATCATTCGTTTTTACCAGTACCTGCACGGTATACAGTACAGGTTTTTCCGGCGACCATAACTGCGGGTCTGTAATAGAACATTCTCCCAATAGAATATTACCGGGAGTAAGATTGATCTTTTTAGAGAACTCCTGCTTCTTTTTACCGGCAGGATCAAAAATGGTAACAGTAACATCGGCATTACTGTAATTGGATGGATTGTAAAAGCGGGATGATATACTGACAATGCCTGTTTTGCCATTGGCAGCTACGGCTGTTTTTGCAAAAAGATGTTCCAGTGAAAGTGCAGGCGTATATACCAGGTTCAGATACCGGTAAATACCGCCATACAGGTTAAAATCTGACAGATCGGACGGGATCATTTCCAGGTCGCGGGTATTGTTGCACCGTATCGATACCGGGATCTTTCCTTTAAATTGTTTCTGAAATATCTCTGTTTTTTTAAAAGCTTCAACTGCATCGGTAATATCTACCGTCCACTCATCATAGCCTCCTGTGTGTGCCCCTACCTTAGTGGTGTATACATATACTTCTGTCTTCTGACCGGCACCTTCAAAATGCAGCAACGTTCTGCCGCCTGCATAAGGATTACTGACACTTAGCTGAGTGCGGTACCAGGCAGGACCCTGGTAATAATTTTCATCCGGATCCACCGCGTCCTTTACATTTACACAATGCGGCAATTGTACATTCTGCCACAAAGGCACACTTTCGGGATTACCTTTTCCCACAGGACGCACAGCTTCCCAGATACCTCCGAGATCCTGTTTAAGAAACTCCCAGTTATCATTCAGGCGTACGGATTGCTGGCCCTGCAATACATATACAGGTATTACCAGTAAAAACAGGCAAACAATGCGGCTATATCGGCGTATCTGTATCATAGTTGCCAAAACTATCACTTTCAGACAGTATGTTTTGCACATACAGGTCAGCAGCGGCTGTTTTTTTGCGGAAACGTTTTCATAAAATAAAAAGGGACTATTACGGTTGATGGCCGTAATAATCCCCGGTGATTCTATAATGCTATTGCGGAATATTAGTGGTCAGGTACGCATTGATCACATGCAGGGTTCCATTGGTAGCCAGGATGCTGCTGGTAGTTACATTCAGCACATCATTCAACTGGATAGGATAGTCTGATGTGTTGGAAGGCGATGAATTCACTACCTGGATCTTCATTTTTGAGTCGGTATTCGGTATAAAAGATGGAATTACAAATCCAACCGGAGAGGCCGTTCCACCGAAATATCCTTTTGGAGCCAGTGTACTTACCGTCACATCTTCCAATGCAGGAATGGTGTAGTGATCATATACACCGTCCAGGATCAGGTATTTCAGGTAATTCCTTACTGCTTCTTTTGGATACTCATCCCATTTTTTACCGGCTACATTCGCAGCAGTTTTTACGTTTGTCCAAACGGACTTTACTGCTGTATTATTCAATAATACAAAGGTCCTGTTTGTTTTGGTATATTCCGTCGTATCTATTTCGCTGTATACAATCGCATCATACATATAACGCATCAATGTATCAGCATTGGTAGCGTATGATTTGTCTTTAATGAACTGCCAGGCAGATTTATTGATATGCGGATCCAGCGGTTGTGAATCGCGGTGGTAATCTGTCTGCATTTTATAGCAACTGGTAAACATTACAGATGATACTGCCAACAGCAACCAGCAGTAGTTATATTTTTTTATACTTTTCATATTGGCAGCAATTAATTGTATGAGCTATTTTGTTTCAGGGCTTTATTGTCTTCCAGGTTCTGGCGCAGAACCGGCCACAGTATCTTACCCGCATCATCTCCAAAGCCAGTAACAGGGCTTCCGTAGGATATCTGTCTGCGGGTAATAATGGGGTCCATTATTTTTTTCACATGATTTGTTCTTACCAGGTCAAACCAGCGTTTTCCTTCTGCAAACAACTCATATTGTCTTTCCTGCAGGATCACGTCTTCCATCATGTCTTCTGTAGCTATTGATGCGTCGTTGATATCAAGAGCAGTAAGGCCTGCGCGTACACGGATAAAGTTCAGGTACTTCAGTGAATTGGTCTTATCGTGCAGTTTGTTCAGTGCTTCTGCATAGGAAAGATATACATCGCCCAATCGGTACATCACCAGATATACATTGTAAGTATTGGCCAGCGGTGCGCCGGTACCAGTGGGGAAACTGTTGTTGGTAATATTATAATATTTCACCACTTTATCTATATGTCCTGTACCGGTCAGTGTATCATAGGTCCATTTAGGACGAATATCACCTGAGCGTGTTTTCCAGGTGCTGTGAATGGACACATCTACAGCCAAAGGATTGTTTGAAGTAGCAATAGATATTGGCAGACACGCGCAATCATTATAAGTAAAATCCCAATTAATGCTCCAGATGGCCTCATTGGTAGCTGTAGGACTGGTAAATAATCTTTTCCAGGTAGCAGAAGGTTCCAGGTTAGCTCCGGAAGTACCAGATAACACTGCACCTAAAGGTCCCTTTGCCGCAAACACTTTCTGTATCCACGCCACTGCATTGTTGTAATCTTTCTTCCACATATATACATCAGCCAATGCCGCACAGATAGCAGCTTCATTCAGATACCATACGTTGGCTGTCTGATTTTTCTGGATCAGGCTGTACGCTTTCTGCAGGTCTGGAATGATCTGGTTGTCAATTACAGAATCTTTACCACTACGCGGGATGCGTGAAGGTTGTGTGTAATCATCATAAGGCTCTGTCCATACTACCGCGTCGCCCCATACCCTTACGATATAGAAATAACATATTGCACGCATAGCATAACATTGTGCAATACTGTTATCACGTATCGTATTGGTAACCCTGTTATCGTATTGCTGTGCCTGTGGAATAAATTTGATACAGGTATTTGCGCGACCAATAGTTTTATACAACACTGTCCAGTTAGCAGTTCTGTTAGTAGAAGTAAGTTGGTTCATTGTCAGTTCAAGATCAACAGAACCGCCATACTGCCCTTTATCAAAATTATCAGAACGGCTTTCACCCCAGTAATGATAATATCCGCTGAAGCCAGAACCTGTTCCGGTCATGGCTTCCTGGAAAGCTCCATATACACCTGCCATGGAAGCATTCACATCATTAAGTGATTTAAAATAGTTTTCTACCAGTACCTGGGTCAAAGGTTTTTCGTCCAGGAATTTTTTACAACCTGTGGCGCTTACTGCTGCAATCGCCAATGCTACTATATATAATTGTACTTTCTTCATTGCTGTTCTTTTTAGAAATTAACATTTACGCCAATACCAAGTTCTCTTCTTTTAGGATATCTACCGTTGTCGTCGCCCATCTGCAACACGTTGTTGTTGATGATCTCGGGATCATACCAGCTATAGTTGGTAAACATCAGCAGGTTGTTTCCATATACATATACACTTGCGGTACGCAGACCTATTTTTTTAGCCACTTTAGGCATAAGACCATAAGCCAGGCGTACACTGGACAGGCGGATAAATGATCCATCTTCAATATACAGACTGTTGTAACCATTACTGATAGCACCACGATTGTCTTTACGTGGGAAATAAGGATACTTTGAAATATCACCCTGTTTCTGCCATGAAGTGGTTGCAGCTTCCCATGTGGGAGGTGAGTAAGTTGAGCTGAATGTATTCTGACCGTTGGCAACAGAGTTATAGATCTTATTACCGATCTGGCCATTCAACAGGAAGCTGAATGTGATATTTTTATAGGTAATGGTGCTGGACAAACCAAAGAAGAATGTAGGAATAGCATTACCTCCAATCACTTTATCCTGGTCATCAATAATGCCATCGTTATTTCTGTCATACCATTCGGTATCGCCACCTTCCAGTACTGCTCCGTTTCTTTTCTTCTTGTAAACAGTTCCTGCATAGGATTTGCCGTCATATCCCAGGTATGTTCCATCAGGCGTTCCACCTGCTCCGATAACAGGGGTCAGCTTACGTCCCTGCTCGTCGTATGCATTGGATTCATTCCATTGATATACGCCCAGGTTCTTCCACACATAGAAATCACCAATGGTACCACCTTCCTGGATCAGCCATTTGCCATTTACAAAAGACGTATGGTTATACAGTTCGGTGATCTTTCCTCTCTGGAAACTGATATTTCCGGATGCATCCCATTTAAAATCTTTCTTCAACACAGGCGTTCCTGTTACACTCATTTCAAGACCTGTATTGCGGATGCTGCCCAGGTTGATGTTCACGTTTGTTTTACCTGTTTCTTTGGCAAGACTAGCGTTGTACAGCAGGTCCGAAGTATTTTTAATATAATAATCTGCAGTAAAGTTCAAACGCCCTTTCAGGAAAGACAGATCAATACCGATGTTTTTAGAAGTAGTAACCTCCCAGTGAATCTCGCTGTTACCCAGGTTTAATGTGGGTGCTGCAGAGCTATATCCTGCATAATAGTTCTCACCAAAGTTGATGGTATTGGCCCAGGGATAATTGGTATTACCGATACGGTCGTTACCGGCAGTACCAACACTCAGTCTCAGGCGACCTTCATACAACAGGTCACGCAGGTTTTCCATAAACTTTTCATCTGTGAAACGCCATGCAACCGAACCGGAATAGAAATTACCCCATTTGTTCTGTGCTCCAAAACGGGATGAACCATCGCGGCGATAGATGGCCTGCACCTGGTATTTGCCGGCATAGTTATACATTAACCTGGCAAACTGTGCAGCACTGGCTACTGCGCTGGCTGTTGTTCCTGTTTTGGAAGTTGAAAGATCAATGGTACCCACGTTACCCGCATTGATCTCTTCACTGAGGTATTTATAGGTAGAGATGAATATGCCATCATTTCTTCTGCGATCAGCAGTTGCACCAAGGGTAGCACTGATATTGTGTTCACCAATTCTTTTATTATAATTCAGGAATGCCTGGTACTCCCAATAAAACATCCTGTTGGTGGTATTGCTTCCGGTAGCGTCACCGTTTCCGCCCGAAGTAAGAGAGCTGGGTGAGAACTGGTTATTATTATTATTATCCAATTGTGCATTGAACAAAGTAGTAAACTTCAGGTCTTTGGTAATGGCATAGGCCATTTGTGTATTGAACTGAACGGTATAATTTTTATCCAAATCTCTTGACAGCAGTGAATATGCCACCGGGTTACGTTTTGATTCAACATAACCGGCCAGGCTTCCATCAGGACGATAGATAGAAGTCCACGGGTTTCTTTCAAATACCTGCTTTACAGTAGTACCAACAGGAATATTGTTACCTGTTTGCCATGCAAATGCCAGGCTGTGAGAGATGGTTAATTTGGGACTTGCCTGGTAACTTACATTGATTTTGGATTGCAGACGTTTGATCCAACTGTTGATTACGATAGACTGATCATCAGTATACGTTAAACCGCCATAATAACTGATGCCTTTCTGCCCCCCACCAATACTTAAAGAAGCTACATTTTTGTGTGCAGTTCTGAACAACAGATCCTGGTAATCATTATCCGCATTCAGATAAGGGTTCAGTGAATCTGTATTACCACCATTATTACCATCACCACGCATACGCCGATAATAACGCAGTTCTGCAGCAGAAATGGTTCTTAGTTTATGGGCCAGTCTGCCAAACAGGTGATAATAGTTAGCGGATATCATCGGCTTACCTTCTTTACCTCTTTTGGTAGTAATGATGATAACTCCGTTGGCGCCACGCGCACCGTATATAGCTGTGGAAGAAGCATCTTTCAGGATATCAATGGTCTCAATATCTGCTGGATTCACAAAATTGCCGTTCTCACTGATGATACCATCAATTACATACAATGGTCCGTTACCGGAGTTGAGGGTAGATGCACCACGAACCTGTACAGTACCCTGTGCAGCAGGATCACCATTGTCAGTAGTAACCAGCACACCTGCAGCCTGGCCCTGCAGGGCATCAGCAAGTGTCATAGGCTGACGCTCCTGTATTGCTTTAGAATTGATGGAGGATATGGCACCGGTCACATCACGCTTTTTTTGCGTTCCATAACCAATTACCACCACATCATCCATGCTGTTGTTCTGTTCAGCAAGCTCAACATTGATAGTAACTTTACCCGCAACAGCAATTTCTTTACTGCCATAACTGATAAGAGAAAATACCAGGATAGCATTTTCATTTGGTGCTGTAATGGTATAAGCGCCATTGGCATCTGTCATGGCACCGGCAGTAGTGCCCTTAACAGTAACACTTACTCCTGAGAGGGCATTCCCCTTCATGTCTTTTACCACACCGCTAACCTTCCGGCCACCCTGTGCATGTACAGCAATAAATAATAGTTGAAAAAAAACAAAGAGACAGATGCTGCGGCATGTGCAATACAAGGCCGCAACGGAAGGAAATACTTTTCTTTCCATATGGCAGTTAGTGTTTTGCCGATACAGGCAGATGCCGGTATCAGAGTCGTTAGAGTTTATAATTCATTCCGCAGAAGGTTTATAGCCCTAAGCAGGAATATCATCCGTTTGTATTGTTTTTAACCCGTGTACACAATAATTAACATACGCAAATAAGGAACATTTTGCACACCCCTGTTTCCCTTAATTGTCATTGTTGTAAGCTATTTTAACATGCGCATAACACGCATTCCGGCATTCAATGTATATATAGTTTACTTTTCAAAAAGGCCGGGAGGAACATAGACGTAAAACGATCGGTAAACGCTGCTTACCGCATAAAAAAATCTGTTGTCCGCTCAGGAGCAGGACAACAGATCACACAAAGCGTACGGAATAACTGCAACTATCTTTTACAATACAAACAATTGGATATAAAACGGAGTAATAATTCTTGTTAACGAAGTGTCTTTATGGATGTATGCGTTTCCACAACGGACCTACATCTGCAGGTAGCAGAATGGTGTACTTGCGTTTTGAAATGGCTTCGCTGATCTCTGCAGGCATTTCATCGGCACCTGCATGTGTGGTTACATTCACAACTGATTCCGGCGATAACAGGTTGCCTTTGCTATCCAGTATTTCACCGGTTGCTGTTCGTTGCGTTCCTTTAATTTCTGTAAAACCTTTTACCTGCGGCAGTGAAAGATTTTTTCCTGAAACTATATTATTATCAGTATTGATCAGTCCGCCGGTAGTGGCAGCATCATAGATCGCTCCGGAATTAGCTGCATCATCAAAAAACAGGTTATTACTGACAGTAACAGAATCCGGGGGCAATGTCGCTTCTTTCCTGGTACCGGCACCCATGCGTACAAGTGGCAATGCATTGTTTATAAAAACGTTTCCATTGATCACTGCACGTTTTACCTGGAAATAACCATTGATAGGACTGGAAGGAATACCGTTCACTACCGTAAGTGGTGCGCGCATTGCCTGCTTGGCACCTTTTAATCCTATAAAATAATTATTGATCACGGTGTGCCCTTCACCAATGATGCGGATACCATAAGATTCTTTTTTATCCTTGCCATCAAAAAAGTTTCCATTGCACATACAATCATTTCCATGACGCAGGGTCAATCCTCCTGCGCTGTTGTAAAAGGTGTTGTGCAGGTATGAATTGTGGCACGATTTATTAGAAATGATCTCAATTTCTCCATCACAGGCTTCAAAGCGGTTGAAAGCTACTACACAATGCGCTTCTGTAAACGAGGTCTTACTATCGCCCACACGAATACTTTCCAATCCGTTATCAGCATTGGGACCATTCTGTCTTTCCAGGAAATAATTGTATGAAATGACATGGCGTGCAGACTGCCCTTCTTCCAGCCAGACAGTAAGCGATGCTCCACGGTTTAATTTATTGTACAATAAACAACGGGTTACGCGGTTGTACTGTCCGAACAGGGAAACCCATTTATTATCGGTATTCAGATCACTATTATTATAGCTGTCAATTACGCAATCCTGCAATGTACTGTGTACAGCCATGCGACTGCCATTCCTGAATTCTATTACAGATTTTGTTTGCAGATCAGCGCCGCCATGTTGCCATACAAACCCTTCAATAATAATATACTGTCCTGAAAAGCTCAGTGTTGAATTGCCTTCAAAAAATACTTTCCCTGGATGCTCTGCTGCAAATACAACAGGTTTGCCCTGTGTTCCGTTCGGGTTATGAAAACGAAGTACTGTATTGGTATAGGTTCCATCTTTCAGCAATACCTTATCTCCTGCAGGAATTTTATTCAGCAGTTGTATTGCTTCTTCTACGCTACCCGCCAGGTGATCAGCAGCATGTAGAGAATGTAGCAGCAAAAACTGTAACGTGGCAAACAACAGGTATTTCATATTTCAGATTATGAAGCGTTTATCGGGTGAACAGTTATTAAATAACCGCGGAGACATATTGCATCCTCCGCGGCTTGCATACTAAAAAAATTAAGAGAAATAAGTACCACCGTTGATATCAATATTGGTACCGGTTATAAAACTACTTTCATCGCTGGCAAGGTAAGCAACCAGGTCAGCCACTTCTTCTGCCTTACCTTCCCTGCGCAACGGTGTAGAACCTGCTACTGCCGTTCTTACTTCGGGTTTGGTAAATGTATCGTGGAAAGTAGTAGCGATCATTCCGGGATCAACCGCATTTACACGGATATTTTTAGGTCCCAGTTCTTTTGCCATAGAACGTGTAAATGTAGCAACTGCTCCTTTGGAGGTAGCATAGGCAGATGCACCAAAGCCACCACCATCGCGACCAGCCTGTGAAGAAAAATTGACAATGCTGCTACCGGCAGGCATAAACGGCACTACATGTTTGGTAAGCAGGAATGCAGAACGCACGTTCAGACCCATTACATGATCCCAGAACTCTTCATCCATATCAGCCAGTAATTTACGGGCAACCATACCTCCTGCCACATTTGCCAGGATGTGTATTTCGTTACCAAACGCTTTCTGTGCTTCTGCAACCAGTTTTGCTACTTCTGCACCTTTGGTAATGTCTGCTTTTACCGCAATGGCATTACCACCTGCTTTTTGTATAGCAGCAACTGTAGCCTCAGCTTCAGTTGCACTGCTGTTATAGTTCACCACTACCTTTGCTCCCTGCTGTGCCAGCTTCAGTGATACGGCTTTACCAATATCCCTTCCACCACCTGTTACAATTGCTACTTTTCCTGTTAATTTCATAATCTGTCAGTTTAATATCAATGATTGCTTTTTTTCGTTGTAATGAATGTTCCGCACAGCCATGCCAGTGGTACCAGCACAGCGCCCAGTACAAAAAATGCAGTATAACTTGTTTTGGTAATAACCGGAACGGCCCAGGTTGTCAGCAGTGTTCCCACTACGGCGGCAGTACCCCCCATACCAGCTACAGTGCCTACGTTTCTTCCATGAAAATAATCGGCAGGTAATGTTTGCAGGTTATTAATGAGGAACTGAAATCCAAATAAAGTAGCACTGATGAGTGCAATGGCTACGCCAGGTTCATCTTTCAGCTGCGGCAGATAATATACTATTGCTACCAGCGACACCAGCATTATTGAACAACCAATAGTGATGGCTCTTTTCCTGGCTTTAGCAGCACCTACTCCTTTTTTTATCAGTAAGGAAGAAAAGTAGCCACCTGCCAGTCCACCGATGGCAGCGAACAGGTAAGGCACCCACGCAAAAGCACCGATCTGTTTCATGTCGAAACTGAACTGTTCTTTTAAAAAAGTAGGTAGCCAGGTTACAAACAACCACCACACCGGATCAATGAAAAAACGTGCGGTGATAATGCCCCATGTATTTCTGAACGACAGTAACTGTTTCCATGAATATACCTGCGTATCTGCTGTTAGTGTTTTTTTATCCGTAGCACAGTCCAGTATGTGTTCCTGTTCCTCTCTGGTGATCCAGGGATGTTTGTCCGGTGTATTTTTATTGATCAGCAACCAGGGAATGATCCAGACAATACCCAGTATAGCGATCAATGCAAAAGTGGTTTTCCATCCAAAAGCCAGGAACAGTGTGGCTATTACAGGCGCAGCTATTACTGATCCCAGCGATGCACCGGCACCAAAAATGCCCTGCGCAATAGCTCTTTCTTTGGCAGGGAACCACTCTGCGTTACTTTTTGTGGCACCTGGCCAGTTACCGGCTTCACTTAATCCCAGCAGGAAACGGAAAAAATTGAATGACAATACCGAACGGGCCAGTGCATGTAACGCGATAGAAATACTCCAGCCTATAATGGATACCGTCATACCCATCCTGGTACCAATAGCATCCATCATTTTTCCGGTAATAGTCTGACCAATTGCATACGCTATCATAAAAAAGGTAGTGATCAGCGCCAGTGCTTCTTTACTGTCCGCTTCTGCAATACCAAAATCTTTATGGATATAGGGCCACATAAAGTTGATAGCTCCGCGGTCAATATAATTGATCACAGTTGCCAGTGCTACGAGGCTGATGATATACCATCGTAAGCCTTTCACCTTGCGACCTGTTCCTGTTACAGACTCCTGAAATTGCTGACTTAATATTTCTGCTTTCTGATTCTGCATATTGGCTTTCCGTTTTCACTCCGCACACCAGCGGAAGTATGTTTCTCAAATTCGCACGTCATTCACTCAGAATCCCACTTCTTTTAAGAAAGTCACTATTGCCTTATTAACTTCAGAATTCTGTTCTTTGGTGAACTTGCCATGCTGACCTCCGGGAACTGTCATGAATTGTGTTTTCACCCCCGCATCTTTTAATTTCTGGTGCAGCAATACAGATTGTTCATAAGGTACGGTAGGGTCTGCATCGCCATGTACAATGAATGTAGGCGGACTGTTTTTATTTACATAGTTAACGGGTGAAACCGATCTGGCAAATTCAGTATCCTTTGCTTTATCACCCAGCCAGTTGGTAGCAGATTTACTGGTGATATTCTTTCCATAGCCCCAGTCCCACACATCGGTAATGCCATATTTATCAATAATGGCTGCAACTTTTACATTGTTTGCTCCCGGGCAATTGCCATCAAAACGATGATCGTTTGCCAGCAAGCCAGCCATCAGCGCCAAGTGTCCACCGGCACTGCCGCCCATTACCACTATTTTATTTACATCTATGTTCAACTCTTTTGCATGTTGTACCACATAGATCAATGCACAGCGTGCATCTTCTACTGCAGCAGGCGCTTTTGCCTGCGGTGTTAACCTGTATTCAATATTGACTACAGCAAATCCCATTTTAAAGAAAGTATTGAACCCTGTTTGTGACTCTTTGGTGCCATGGTTCCAGCCGCCGCCATGAATATTGATCACAACAGGTGTGGCTTTCCCATTATTGGGTGGCAGATAAATATCCAGTTTCTGCTGCCAGTCATTTCCTTTTGTGTATACAACATTCAGTTGTGATGTAAAGCCAGCAGGCAACTGAACAGGTTTATACTGTGACGTATCGCCTGTTTCTTCTTGCGCCCTGGCTGTTACTAATGTGGCAACAGCCAGCAAAGACAAAAAATACTTTTTCATATCGTGAGAGACATTTTAATCGTGAAATATTCGTTCCATTATCCCTTTTGTATAAAATCTTCACGGTGCGGACTGAATACATCGATCAGTATGCCGTCTTCCAGGCAAACACATCCGTGATCAACATGCGGAGGAATATAAAACGCGTCGCCGGCCTTCAGTACTTTTTTATCACCACCGATGATCACTTCAAAAGCGCCACTCTGTACATGCGTGATTTGCGTATGATGGTGCTGATGAACAGGACCTACACTGCCTTTCAGAAATGATACTTTTACCAGCATCAGCCGTTCATCATAAGCCATGATCTTCCGTTTTACACCCGTGCCTGTTACTTCCCAATCTATGTCCTTGTCTTCGATAAAAACATTTGCTTTCATAGTTGTTGTTTGCTGTATCATAAGATCTGTCTATTTATTGTTCTTTCATTATATCTATGGTAAGGGTAGATGTACCTTGTGATGAAACTGGTACAATGTTTACATTATTTACTTTGATGAGAATATTTTTGGTTGTACCACCACCTACAGGCGTCATTTTACCCCAGATGAGCGAAGTTGTACTGAACTGTGTTGAGTTGGGCGCATTGGCAGAAGGTGCTGAAACGCCTGTAAAGAATGCATCACCCAGATCGGTAATAGTGTTATTATTGAATTTAGTATAGATATTGGTTTCTGCAGTACTGGATGCCAGTACCCTGAACAGCGTTTTCTTTAAGGTATTGGCTGTAGGTGTGGCCGGTGACCATGAATTACCATTGCACTTGAAAGTTGAAATGGTAGAGGCAGAAATATTAGCCGGGTTATTGAATGAAAGATAAGGTGTACTGTTACAAAATATGGCGAAATCTACCTTTGCATCCAGCGCACTGTTGGCAATGGTTTCACAAGGCCCGATCAGCGGTTGTACAGGATCTCCGGTAAAAAAACAACTGGATGAGTTTACGCCGGTCATTCCCTGTGCCATCATCACAACGTTCTTCCAGTAATAATAAGGCAGGATCTTTACAGGCACCTCACCGTTATTGCTGCTGTTGCCACCATCTGTAACACTTACCTTACAAACGGTAACATTGGTAGCGTAAGCAAACCAAGGATAAGTGAATGTGTAATTATATTCATTGGTACCGCTGCTGACCAGTACAGGAGTTACATTTCCGGATAAAGTTTCGCCGCCGGCAGTTACTACATATACTTTTACAGAAGCTACGGGCATATATGTTTTAAGCGTTCCCGTAACATCCGGTTTTCCGTCAGGCAAAGCAGCTCTTAATGTGTCTGCGCTAAAAGTGATAACAGGTTTAAAAGGAATATTGATAAACTGGATGGTCTTTTCTACACGTAAACCATAAATATCCACTGCTGCTACTTTTAGCTGACCGGCACCATCTGCGTACACATAGCTGTAATTGATGGTAAAATCCTTGCTGCCATTGGCACTGATGCTGTCTATAGCTTTAAAGCTGCCGCTGCGGTTGTCGTAAAAATAGATCTTTTGTATACCTGTTTCTGATGTAGCTTTTCCACTTACTGCGGTGCTACCTGTCAGCAATGGCGTAATGGTTTCCGGTATACCCGTCAGTACGGGTGCCGCCGGATCATAATAAGACATTTTGATCACCTTCTCAATAGAAGTATTGTTGTCCTGCACGCAAAGCAGCTTCAATCCCTTTACTCCCTGCAGATTTACACCAGGCCATATAGATGGTGTAACGGCGAACGAATAATCGTTCTGATGTTCAGCCGGTATAAAATCAAGCTGTAACAGTGTATCCGTTTTATTTTCGCGCTGCAGATAGTAATAAATCACTTTCATATTGATATTGGCGCTGATGGTGCCTTTTACGGTAGTTTCAGGTTGAAAGCCTTTAAGCGCTACGTTGTACACATAATCTCTGGTGGTCAAAGTACCATCGGGTGTAACAAAATCTTTTTTCCGGCAACCCGCTATACAGATACCTGCCAGCACCGGTAATAAAAAGAACAGTCGGTTTATCAGTTTCGGTTTCATATAATGCGTTCAATCGTTAGATAATATTGATTAATAACCGGGATTCTGTTTAATAACCAGTTCATTGTTGGTATCCAGTTCCCGCTGTGGTATGGGCAGCAATGTACGTACGTTGATGTTGCCCTGCAGTTCAGCCAGTGTTAATGCAGGCTTGAACTTTTTATAATGGCTGTCGTATTCTGATGCATAATATGCCTGCATAGCTGTAACAAACTGACCGGTACGCTGCAGATCGAATAAACGATGATTTTCAAATGCCAGCTCCAGGCGGCGTTCATCCAGCAGCTTTGTCAGGAAAGTTGTTTCAGTGATCGCCTCTGTTCCGGCAGACGGATATTGGTAAAATGCTGCAGTGAAACTGCCGGTTCCGCTATAAGTGCCGGCACCAGAACGCGCACGTATCCGGTTGATGATGCCTACAGACACAGGATCAAATCCCAATGCTTCTGCTTTCATCAGCAATACATCAGCAAAACGCAATACCGGGAAATCATTTTCCGCATCATCTTTTACCATTACCGGCGAAATGAATTTTTTTACATATACCAACTGACCATATTTATCAATGGTCACAGCTTTTCTTGCATCAGCAAACCCTGTAGTGGGCACAATATATTTTGCTTCCAGGTTGGCAGTAGGATAATTTAAACCAGAACCATTTCCATTCACAATAGCACTGCCACTGTTCAACGCAGCAAATGAATTGGCCATAAAGTTGCCCAATCCCAGGTTGCCTGCTTTAAAACGAACAGCAAACAGTATCTCTTTATTCATTTCATTATTGATGGAAAATACATCTGCGTAAGAAGATACCAGGTCGTGACCACTGTTGGCAATTACATCTTCCAGTAAGGGCAATGCATCTGCTTTACGACCTAAGGTGAGGTATACTTTTGCAAGCATGGCCTTTGCCGCCCACACGGTTGCTCTGCCCAGGTCTTCCTGTGACATCTGGCTGTATGCTTTGGTAGAAAGCCATGAAACAGCTGTCTGCAGATCAGCAATGATCAGTTTATAGCAATCCTCCACTGACGAACGGTTGATCTTTTTCAACTGAACAGGTTCTTCCGCTTCTGTAATAATGAATATACCACCATACAATCTCACCAGGTTAAAATAATGGTAAGCACGAATGAACATCGCCTCGCCTGCCAGTTGTTTGCGTTGTCCATCCTCTACCTGTGCCGTTGGGGTGCCAAGCGAGATCTGTCCGCCAGCATAATTCACGCCCAGGCTTCTCAATACATAGTTGGTACTGCGGATGTTTTTATACGTATAGAACCAGTAATCGTATACTTTACTGTGCGATGAGTTCTGCAGGTAAGTATTGAGGTCATTCAATTCAATATTTGCTACAGAAGTACTGCCGGGTGTACCCTGCTTGGATACATCAGACCGTAGTTCTGTCATCATCCATTCTGTTCTCAATGGTGTTTGCATACCGTTGTAACAGCCGGTCAATGCTACTTTTACTTCGGCGTAATTACGGTAATAGTTCTCTACCGAAACATTGGATTCCGGTTTCAGGTCAATGATCTTGCTGCAGGAAACAAGCGCTGCCAGCATTACACAACCTGCTATATAAAAGAATGTTTTCATTTTTCTTGGTTTTACTGCAATCGTTAGAAATTAATGTCCAGCCCCACAGTCACGGTTCTTCCGATAGGGAAGCTACCACGCTGATAACCGTCTATCAGTGGTGTGGAATAAGTTCCGGAAATCATCCTGGCTTCGGGGTTGATACCGCGATATGAACCGGCCATGACATAATACAGGTTTTCGCCTGCTGCATATACACGCAGACCATTCAGCTTCATGCGTTTTGAAACTTTAGGGTTCAATGTATAGCCAAGGCTCAGGTTACGCAGGGCTGCGTATGAACCATTCTCAACCACATAATCTGTCAGCATCCAGTCTGACCCCTGTGAAGCGTAGGGAGTTTTACCATCTCCGGGAAATGCAGCACTTACCCATCTGTTGGCAGTATTGTAATTTTTATTGTACCATTTTGATTCGTTGTAGTATGCATCACCATTTAACAATTTTGCCCCCTGTACACCCTGGATCACAAAACTCAGGTCAAATCCTTTGTAACGGAAGGTATTGGTAATACCCCATGTAAAGTTGGGGAATGGTGATCCCAATGCAGTACGATCTTTTTCATCGATCACTTTATCGCCGTTCACATCTACAAATTTCAAACCACCTGCAACAAAATATTTTGACAGTGAACTGGTGTATCCTGCAGCCTGTGCTTCCTGTATCTGCTGGTCTGAGACCCACACACCATCTGTTTTATAACCGAAGAACTGTACAGCAGGTTTACCTACCACAGCAGCATAGATCTCGTTACGTTCACCATAATTATACTGGTAAGGTTCTCCGCCAATATCCAGCAGTTTATTCTTGTTCGCAGAAAAGTTCAAAGCAGTTGTCCATTCAAATTGTTTGCGACGTACAGCTACCGCACTCAACTCCAGCTCAATACCACGATTGCGCACTTTACCAATGTTGTTCCAGAACTGGTTGGAACCGGAGAAAGACATTGTTCCCTGTTTGAACAGCAAGCGGTCAGTAATACCATTATAATATTCCAGGCTCATGGTAATACGATCTTTGAACAACCCGATATCAATACCGGCATTGTACTGGAAAGTACGTTCCCAGGTAAGGTTATTCGGTAATACATCGTTATTGGCTGCAAGACCATTATTCAATGTACCGGTACCGCCACCAAAAGAATAATTTGCCATATTCAGCAATTCCAGGTAAGAAAATGCTTCGATCTTATTATTACCGGTTGCACCGTAGCTGGTACGCAGTTTCAGGTTGCTCAACCAGTTAATATCACTCATAAAACGTTCATTACTGATACGCCATCCTGCTGATACAGCGGGAAACCATCCATATTTCTGTCCTTTCGGAAAATAGCCACTACCATCGGTACGCAAGCTGGCAGAGAACAGATATTTACCCTGGTAATCGTAAGTAATACGACCGAGATATGATAATAAACCAATTGGCGTTTTACGTGTGAAAGTATTACTCAGATCAATAGAAGATGCCTGGTTCAATGTCTGGATATCATCACTGGGCAGGTTGGTGCCGGTTATCTGGCTCTCACTGATCTTTGTTTTCTGTGCAGTGTATCCTAATAATACATTCAGGTTATGATCACCAAAGATCTTGTTATAGTTCAGTGTATTTTCCCACAACAGATCAATGAACTTCTTATTATAATTCACGCCTCTGTTCACATCACCCTCTGCTTTTGCATTTCGTTTTGAGAACGTATTGGTTTCTATAGAGTTGAAATATGCACTCAATGATGTTTTGAACACCAGTCCTTTTACAATATCCACGCTGGCGTCTACACCACCCAATACCCTGTAGTTATCAGTAAAGCTGCTTTGGCGATCAGCAATTGATTTAGGAGTATTGTTGCTGGAAGAGAACGGGATCAGTTTTCCATCGGTTGCAGAAGCATCCGTAGCGCTGTTGTAATAAGAACCATCGGGCATATAACCTGCATATACCAGGTTGGAAAAATGACCGGCTTGTGCCCAGTCACCAGGACGTATATTGGCCCATTGTGAATTCTGGTTTACAAAAGCGGCTGTTGCAGCGGTATGATATACTGGCAAACCGGAATAGAAACGATAATAGTCAGTAAAGTTTACAGCAGGATTTTCAATCCGTGAATAAGATGGATTGAGGTTCACACTGAATTTCACTTTCTTGCTCAGTGTACCATCCAGCTTTGTTTTAAAGTTCATCCTGTCCTGGCTGCTATGACTCATAATACCACGATCACTCTGGTAGTTGCCGGAAATATAGTAACGAACGTCTTTACCTCCGGATATCCCCAGCTGTACGTTGTAAATACTTGCGTTCTGTAACCCTTCCTGTTGCCAGTCAGTACCATCACCATTACGCAATACACTTTGTACCAGGTAACGTGCTTTTTCCTGTGGCGTAGTAAGGTTCTGCTTATCGGCTGTAACCGTAGGATCTTTAGCACGCATGGCTGCCTCATTGTACATTTTTTCAGTGTACTCCATGGTAGTCATGATCGGCAACAGCTTGTACGGCTTTTTAATACCGTAGTATGATTTTACCGTGTATTTGGGTTTATTGGTCTTACCGCTTTTAGTAGTTACAATGATCACACCGTTTGCACCGCGCGAACCATAGATAGCTGCTGAAGACGCATCTTTCAACACCTCTACAGATTCTACATCAAAAGGATTTACCATTGACAAACCGTCGGGTACGGGGTGTCCGTCTACCACTACCAACGGATCTGCCCCGGCTGAAATGGAACTCAAACCGCGTACACGGATACGTGGCGCAGCACCTGCCTCTGAACTAAGGTTCTGTACCGTAACACCGGCCAGTTTACCTATCAGCATTTTATCCAGGCTGTTGGTTGGAATTTCATCCAGGTTATCATTCTTCAGTTTGGCTACAGCACCGGTCAGGTGTGATTTACGTTGAGCTCCATACCCAATCACTACTACATCATCCAGCACAGCAGCAGCAGCGGCCAGTTGAATGGTTAATTTCTTTTCTCCGTTCACATCTACCATCAGTGTTTTGTAGCCAACATTGGATACCATCAGTTTGGCTGTTTTGATACCACTGACTTTAATGGAGAAGTTACCTTGTTCATCTGTAGTAACACCAGTTCCGGCTTTGCCACCTACCACGCTGACAGATGCAGCGGCTACTGGGGCCCCGGTTTTGGCGTCTACAACAGTTCCCTCTACCGTTTGGCCCAGTGCAGCAGCACTTACCAGCAGGCAAAGGATAATCAGCAATTTGATCTTTTTCATAAATGGCAGTTTGTCTTTAGCGTTCTATCGTTAGATATGTTTTACATCCAATAAATCCGGTGATCTTATTCTCCGCGTACAAGTTGATAGGGCCCTGTCCAGGTCATGGTTTTACCTTCTACCGTCAGTGAATGTTTTGCCTGTGCCTGGTAATCTTTATTGCACTGTACCAGTAACCATTCTTTATCATTGGCAAATTGTATGGCTATTATTGTATAATCAGCATTGTTCTGTATCACACGCATACTGCGTGTAGCAGCAGACGACCCGGAAGAAGTTTCGGCCATCGGGTTAAACTGTCCATGTTTTTCAACCACGTTTACAAAAAGGCTATTGCTGCCTTTTTTGCGGACTATCATACAGGGTTCACGTCGCAGGTTGAAATTGGGATCATTAGCGCCGATCCTTGCCAGGTAAAAATCTGTTTGCTTATCTGCCAGGCAGGAAATGGAATAAAAAGAATTGCCATCCAGAAAGGTCAGTGTTCCGGCTGTAGCATCTGTTTGTCCTTTTGCTTCAGTCCACAAATGCTGGTAGCCGTTCTTTATACCCAGCGGAGCTTGTGCAGTACTATTGGCAGTGTATTTGAAAGAAGTAGCGATCAGTTGTCCTTTGTAATAAAAAGGCAGATCATACTGGTGCTCACTATCCGCAATGGTTCTGTATACGTCCAGAACTACCGGTTTCCCTTTTTTATCCGTTACCATATACACAGTACGTTGCAACGTAACATTCCCGTAAGCATTCTTTTCTACGGCACTTACCACCTGTACTGCGCCACCTAACTGGCTGAACAGTTTTTCAGGGTGTTTTTTTTCTGCATCATCTTCTTTTCCGTTGAAATGCGAAGTTTCATCTACCACTACCGTATTGTGCGCTACAGTTTGCATAGCAAATGTTTTATTCTCCTGCAGGTAGCGGCCTCCATCCTTTTGTTCAACATTCAGAAAACGCGCAGCGCCATAGTCAGACAGGATATCATTACCATTGTCATACATCAGAATATTCAGCCGGTCGTAATGTCCATGAGACAAACCATGTGAAGCATATTTGAAAAGTACTGTGGTCAGATCATTTTCTTTACCAGAGCGCAACAGGCTGATGCCGCCTTCTTTTCCATCCGCTCCATCGGTATATTCCACAGATGAATATTGAAACATGGGCAATAAACCTTTTCTTTCTGTTACGGCAGCAGCCACCTGCACACCATATTTATTCAGCAGTACACCCGGCTGCCGTCCGGAAATGGCCAGCAGTGATTCATCCGCTCCATATACCCCATAAGCAATATTGGATGCCAGCATCACTTCATTGGTTACATAGCTTTTATCGCGGATAGCATCGTTTACCGGGAAAAACATTCCATCTGTATTCGTCTGCTGTAATGCAGCCTGCAATGCCTTCTGCAGTATCTTATTACGGTATTCAAATATTTTTAACTGCGGACGGTTATTATTCAATGCCTGCGCAAACATGTAAAAAGGTTGTAGCGCATAGCGTGCATAATACGGACCCTCTGTATAATAACCATCTGGTGAAAATAACTGGTTCAACTGGGCCAGGAAACCACTTTTGCCATCTTTTGCAGTTCCATACAACGACTGCTGCACCATTTCATCATCGCCAATTACAATGCCGGTCATACCCACAGCCGCACAAGCCCATACACCGTGATTGTGTACCAGGTTAAACCAACTCTGCAGATCGCCGGTAATAAATTTGCACAATACGCGGAATGCACCATTCTCAATTTTTTTTCTATCCTCAGCATTCAGATAATCGTATATACAATCGTATGCCTGCGATGAGTATACAAGCCAGTTGGCATCATTGAGGGCCTGGTGAAACAAACGACCAGGTGAACTACCCTTGGCCTGCGGATGATTAGGCAAACCCGGTATCAATGCCGCGTATTCCAGCAGCATTTTACGAATGAAGGCCGCATACTTTTCATCACCCGTTACAACATACACCAGACCCGCATTGTACATTTCGGTGTAGTTGTTCTTATGACGGTCGTGCGTATAACCACCGGCAGGATCCTTAGGCACCGGTACATCTATAGGACGTGCCACTGCTTTATCTGCAATTTTCTTTGCCGCTTCAAAAGACTGTTGTAACAGGAGATATTTTGTAAGATTGGTTTTGATCAACGCTCCATCCTGTTTACTCAGCAACAGGGAAGGATGTTGTCCAACCGCAAAAGATTGGATACCTAATACCAGTATGCTACAAGCCATTAACCATTTGTGCTGCAATCGTTTCATCGTCATATTTTTTTAACCACAGAATCAGAACAATCACTCCCCGCTCACGAACCTGTTCAGAACATCAGTTTTCCATTTACCCACAATGCTCCCGGGTCTTTTCCATCACTTCCCTTTCTCTTTAAAGCTGAATTTGGCTTTAATGTCCAGCTATTGGGCTCCCATTGGGGATCTAACCGCCACATATTTTTCCCGGTCACATTATTATAATATGACTGCACTTTGCCTGCTACATGGCTGTTACAATAGTCAATACGATTCTTTGTCCAGCCATAATCTTCATACAATACAGTCCGGCCGCTTCGGCCACTATTGTTAAAAATGCAATTGGTGATGTTGGACACCTGTACACCCAGTAACCTGATCACACTGCATAGTTCCACATTACCTACCTGGTTGAACGTGCAATGATCCATCCGGAAATAAGGACCGGTAGTACTTTCATCATTACCACCACGGTACAGGTCTACCGCACTTACCAGTACTTTATCAAAAAAACAGTTGTTCAGTATCACCACTTCGGCATTGTAAATGCCTTTATCTTCTTTCTCTGCTGCAATGCTGATCACCTCACCGGTAATATCATTGAACAAACAGTTTTCAAACAACACTGTATCTGCAAAAGATGCCTTATTGGCCTTGAAAGCCTGTTTACGACCATCTGTCAGGTTTACAAAATCGCAGTTGCGCACCCATACGCTGTAATGTTCTATCATTGGTTTCAGGCTGGTACGAATAAAGCTTTCAGCAATACCGTTTTCAGACAAACCATTACAGCGAACGCCATTCAAACGCAGACTGCCACCATTTTCAATACTGAAAAAAGTGAAACTGCCTTTTTCACCGGCAAACCTGATCACTGGTTTTTCCTGCACACCGGCTGCTGCGCGGATGGTGATGCTTTTATCCAGCATCAGCGTTTTCGACAATTCGTACAAACCGGGTTGCAGTTCCAGTATATCTCCGTCCTGCATGTTCACCGTACCATCGTACAGTGTATTTAAGCCCGGCTGTACAGCAATCACTTTACCGCTTTTGGCAGCAGTTGGTACAGTGTGTTTGCTATACCAGTGTACTCCTGTATTATTTTCTGTTGCTACAGGCTGAAAAAGATGCCCGCTATTGCCATAGCCGGTTGCAGCCAGTGATGAGTGTGAAGCGTTATTGTTATTTACAGTTACCCGCCAGCCGCCATTCTCTGCCACGCACTGCACGCCAGATTTTTTAAATCCTGCTGCGGGCAGCTCCTTAATGGCGAAGTTTGACATATTGCCGTTAAAACGTATACCGTTCACGGAATCGTTAACAATAATGGCCGTTTTTACTGCTGAACTGTATAAGACGTTATTATTGAAATGTACATTTTTTGGTTTGGCAGTTCTTTCAAAATCGCTGCCTGCACACCATTCAATAGTAGCGCAATCTACAAACGTATTGTTGATGATGTTGACATCCTTTACCGGGTCATAACGATTGATAGGCGAATTGGGTACTCCGTTCATTACTGTAAATGCAGCACGGAAACGATCACCTCCCAACCTGTAGAAAAAATTATCGCGTACAGTATGACCTGCATTGATAACACGTACACCGCCGGTATACTCTTTATCGTTGCCAATGAAATAATTGCTTTCCACCAGGTTACGATTGCCATGACGCAACACCAGGCTACCTTCGCATTCATAAAAAGTATTGCGACGTAAAATATTATCACATGACTTCACGGAAACCACTTCCACCTCGCCATTGCAGTGATAAAAGAAATTTTCTTCAATGATAGTTTTGGAAGAAGTGCGGGAGAAAGTGGAATTACCAATACGCATAATCTCGCCACCGTTGGACCCCAGGCGTTCACGCGTGCCGAAATAGTTGTGGTCAATGCGGTGATTGTTTTCCTGGTTGCGAATATTATTCAGCTCTACCACCAGTATGGTACCAATATTCTTTTTCCCTGCCACATGATTGTGATCAAACCTGTTCTCTTTACCATACAGAATAATCCAGTTATCATCCTGCAAACGATCCGGCTTATTATAGCCATCAATTACACAATTGGTAACCCGGCAATGATTGGCCAGGTTCTTTTTATCGTCCCTGAATTCAATAATAGCACCGGTCGTTGTATAACCATTTATAAAAGACAACCCGTTTATTTCAATATACTCACCACCGATCCTTACAAAAGAATTACCGGTCAGCAATACTTTACCGGGTGTTTCTGCTATAAAAACAATGGGTTCGGCTGCAGCACCTTTGCTACTTACCACTAAAGCAAGATTATTCCAGTTTCCATTAGCCAGTTGAATGGTATCACCAGGTCGCAATGAAGAGATACGCTGATTGAGTTCCGCAGCATTCTGCACTTTATACAGGTTGGCACACGCAACATGCGTAAAAAAAAAGCACAGTAAAAAAAACAGCAATCGTTTCATGACAGGCATCGTTGGTAATTGTACGGTAAGATTAGCCCTTTAATTGCAGACGAGCCCCGCAGGTTGCTTTTGATCTTTTCAAAAAGAAATACAGGTTATATGCAATTCATTCAACATTTTTACCAAAACCTTGCATATCACTATAGATATTCTAACCGATAACGTTCCCGGGAACGGTACCGGGAATTTCCGGAAAACCAACCTTCGAAATGACAAAAAGCCTAATTTCATTGCAGAAAGACCTGTTGTTATATGGATAAAGCTGCTACTATTAAGGACATAGCCCGACGCTTACATATTTCTACCTCCACCGTATCGCGTGCCATGCGTGATCAGCCTGATGTAAATGCTGATACCAAAAAAGCCGTACTGGCGCTGGCTGAAGAGCTGGATTATCAACCTAATAAGGTTGCATTAAGCCTGTTAAAAAAACATACTTATACCATTGGTGTATTGGTCCCCAACCTGGATTATTTCTGCGCTACCGCTGTAAAGGGTATTGATGAAATGGCGCTGGAAGCGGGTTACACGGTAATGGTGTGCCAGTCGAATGAATCGTATGGCCGGGAAGTGGTCAATGTACGCCGGCTGCTTGAAAGTCGCGTAGATGGTTTTATTATTTCAGCCTCCAGCCAAACCAAAGCATTCGATCATTTTAAACGCCTGCAGGAAAAAAATATACCGATGGTATTCTTTGATCGTGAAACACCCGACATGGATACACACCGCGTGGTACTGGACAATGCAGATGGCGCCATGCAGGCCACTGAGCATCTTTTACAACAAGGATGTAAGCGCATTGCTTTTCTTGCCGGACCGCCCGCTTTGTCTATCAGCAACAAACGGAAAGAAGGTTATCTGGCTGCATTAAAAAAATACAAGACCAAAACTGATGAAAGCCTCATCGTTCATTGCGATTTTAACCAACAGTACGCACAGGTAGCCACCGAAGAACTATTAAGGAGAAAGAAACGTCCTGATGGCATTGTAACGATCAGTGATCGTATTGCCATTGGAGCCATGCTGGCTATTAAAGAAAAAGGATTGCGCATGCCGGAGGATATTGCATTGGTAGGCTTCAATAATGAACCTGTTACCAGTTTATTATCCCCTTCTATCAGCAGTGTGGATCAACCGGCTTTTGAAATGGGAAAAATAGCTGCCCGTACTTTTATTGAACTGCTGAACAGCCATGAAAAACCACCTGTATCTACTATTACATTAAAACCCAGGCTGATTATACGCGAATCTTCGCGGATCAAAGTGTAATTAATAATTATCGTATAATTTATCATTCTGCTTTACAGGCACTGTATTACTCGTAGAATTACCAGAAAACAGTATTGGGAGTTTTACGAAACATCCAGATATTGTAAAAAACAATTGTACATAACTGCTTTTGTACTCAAAGCAGATCTTAAAAGCAAAGATTTTTTTCTGCAAACACTTGCATCTGCACAAAACCCGTTCTATTTTTGACCCGAGCTACTCACACATCTGTAGAAATACACACATTTTTTTTAATTCATTATCCTTTCCGTCACTTCAATATCTTACCGAGTAACCGTTACTAATTTCTTTTCCTAGAAAACCATTTGTATCTCTATTTCGTCACCCTTTGAATGTCGTAATATGAAAACGAATGGTATCCTGTACACATTTGTAAAACTAAATGCTTTATCTGCATTAACGCTCTTTGCTCACTATGCTTCTCAACAGCCTGCTACCAGCAATCATGTTTCCGGAAGCGACACCACTATTAACGCAGTCAGCCGTACCAACAACACTGTTGCATCTGCTACATTTACCGATTTCCCTAACTCTCTTATGGATATTGATGACGAAGGCAATCCTGTTGCCAAAAACGTTGTCAGCAATAAGAGTGCTGAAGCCGGTACACCAAAGATCATTTTCAAACCTACTTCATATAAATACCCGCAGAATAGCAGCAAGGAAATAGGAGCCACTTCCTATTCGCAGGAACAACTGTTGCTGTACGCAAAAGCGCTGAAACAATTTGCCATCCGTTTTGGCTATGATACCACGTATGCTTTACTCAGCAACATGGGTATGCTTTCCAATAAGAAAAGACTGTTTGTGGTAAACCTTACCACCATGCAGATAGAATATTCCGGTCTTGTTTCCCACGGCCGTGGCGAAAGCGAATCCATGTACGATAAACAATACTCCAACAAAGCAGGCAGCAGATGTACTGCACTGGGCAAATACAGAATTGCCGGTCGCTACAACGGTTCGTATGGCGATGCATACAAAGTACATGGCCTGGAAGTATCCAATAGCAATGCTTACAACCGTAACATTGTATTACATTCTATGGGTTGCATACCCGATGTGGAAGGTATTGCTCCGGCCTGTGTAAGTGATGGCTGCCCGGCCGTTTCCAAAAGGTTCCTGGCTTATCTGCAAAAGGTTATTGATACACGCAAGCAATCTATATTACTTTGGATATTCGATTCAAACCTGGAAGAAGCAGTAGTGGAAAATCCTGCACCACCACCTGCACCGGCATCCGCACCCGCAGAATTTACCAATCCGCCGATGTCTTCCTGGGCTAAATCAAAATAAGCCCGAACTAATTGCCTTTATGCAACACAGGCTGTTCACGATGGTGAACAGCCTGTGCTTTTATAAAAACTTATCTCCAGCCTTTCTGCTTACACTTTCAGCAGATTCAGATCGGGTTGTGCATATTTGTATACCTTAAAATACAAGGTGGTTTTGGTTTGATTAACCCCTTCAATTTTGGAGATCTCGTTCACAAAATCTACCAGGTGCTCATTGTTCCTGCACATCACATCTACTTCCAGGTCATAATCACCAGAGGTCATTGCCAGGAAACTGACCTCAGGCATTCTGGCAATTTTTTGTGCTACCTTCTCTTTTAAAGTGGCCGGTCGCACATACACCGCAATATGCGCATACGATCGGAACCCTACTTTATCAGGATTAACACGACCTATAATATTGATGGTTCCTTCTTCAATCAGTTTGTTGACCCGTGTGCGTATAGTGCCTATTGAAACATTCAGTTGTTCCGCTATCACGGTAAAGGACATCCGCCCGTCTTTTTGCAGGCAGGAGAGAATGGCAAAATCAAGTTCGTCCAATGCAGGGCTGTTCTTTTCCATACAAGTTGCTCTGACAAAGATGCAGCAAAAAAATAAAAATATTGCCACAATTTGGATATTTACTAAACTATTTTTAAATTACTAGTTGTTTTTCTGCAAATTTTGTAGTTTATCAAATACTGCTTTATGAAATATGCTGCGGTTCAGAACTATGTTAACGGACAGTTTGTAGCTGCTTCCACCAACAGGAGCCTGGATGTAGTGTCACCAATCGATGGAACATTGCTGTCATCCGTTCCCATGTCGGATACCATTGATCTTGACCGCGCTGTAAAAGCTGCTAAAGCCGCATTTTCGGGCTGGAGCAAAACACCTATCAAAGAACGTGTGCAGGTTTTCTTCCGCTATAAATTCCTGCTGGAAAAACACCTGAAAGAACTGGCGCTGCTGGTACAGGAAGAAAACGGCAAAACCTATGATGAAGCAGTTGCAGAAATTGAAAAAAGTATTGAACTGACAGAATTTGCGTGCTCATTACCGCAACTTGTCACCGGTGAAATACTGGAAGTGAGCAAAGGCGTGGAATGCAGAACAGAACATGTTCCTGTAGGAGTGGTAGCCTCTATCGTTCCTTTCAATTTTCCCAGTATGGTTCCCAACTGGACCATACCCAACGCAATTGCACTGGGCAACTGCATGATCATTAAACCTTCTGAAAAAGTTCCTTTAAGTGCAGGCAGACTGGCGGATTTATTACAGGAAGCCGGTTTACCCAACGGTGTACTGAATGTGGTGCATGGTGATCAGGAGATCGTGGAAGCTATTTGCGATCATCCAGGCATTGAAGCCGTATCATTTGTAGGTTCTACACGTGTTGCGAAAATTGTATACCAACGGTCTACCAGTCATTATAAAAGATGTGTGGCACTGGGCGGTGCCAAAAATCACCTCATGGTTTTACCTGATGCCATTCCTGCTATGACCGCACAAAATGTGGCAGCCTCCATGAGTGGCTGCGCCGGTCAGCGTTGCATGGCCGCCTCTGCCATGGTTGCTGTAGGCCCTGTTGATCATATTATTGAACGTGTCTGCGAAGAAGCCAAAAAGATTATCCCGGGCAAAAATCTTGGTGCCGTTATCAATAAAACTTCCAAAGAAAGAATAGAACAATACATTACCGAAGCAGAACAACAAGGTGCCCGCATACTGGTTGACGGCCGTCATACTACTGTAGCAGGTAAAGAAAACGGCACTTATGTTGGCCCTACCGTTATTGATTATGTACACCCAGACATGGCCATAGCCAAAGAAGAAATATTCGGCCCGGTGATCAGTATTATGCGTACCAATACGGTAGATGAAGCACTTGCCATTGAAAATGCCAATCCGTATGGCAATGCAGCATCTGTATTTACACAAAACGGTGGTATGGCACGCTACATTATGGAAAGAGCCAGCGCCGGTATGGTGGGTGTAAATGTAGGTGTACCGGTACCGCGTGAACCATTTTCATTCGGAGGATGGAATGAAAGCAAGTTTGGTGTAGGTGATATTACCGGTAAAAGCTCCATCGAATTCTGGACAAAACTGAAAAAATCTACGGTAAAATGGAACCCCGAGGCAGGCATTAACTGGATGTCATAAGGAATTAGTTACAGATTAAAAGTTACAAGTTCTGGTTACAGGTGTTGATTGATGGCTTGATGGCTGAATAGCCTGATGGTTATTACAGTCCATCAGATCATGAATGATGTTTGGTAGGATATGTAATGTAAGTATGGTTTGTATCCATCAAACAATCAAACCATCCAGACAACTCCTGTTTGCTGAGATCAACTCCCTGCTTTCCCATTTATGCACATAAATGCACCGCATATGTCCGAAACAATCACGTTGTCAGAAGCCACTGAAATTATCCGGGACAATATGGATTATACCTTATTCTCCTGGAGCAAGCAAAAAGGCATTGCCCCTATTGCCGTTAAATACGGAGAAGGCGTGTACCTGTATGATTATGATGGAAAGCGCTACCTGGACTTTTCATCGGGACTGATGAATGTCAACATCGGGCATGGACACCAGCGCGTAACACAGGCTGTAATGGCCCAGATGCAGCAGATAAGTTATGTTACACCCAGTTGCGTTACCAAAGCCAGGGGGGATCTGGGCAAAAAACTGGCTTCAGTTACACCGCACGGACTAACCAAAACACTCTTCACTGTATGTGGTGCCACTGCTATTGAAAATGCGATTAAGCTGGCAAGACTATATACCGGCAAACACAAGATCATTGCACGTTACAGAGCTTTTCACGGCGCCTCTTATGGTGCTATGACAGCCGGTGGTGATCCGCGCAAATTGCCAGCAGACGCACAACAGATGCCCAATGTAATACATGTGGAAGATCCTTATTGCTACCGTTGTCCGTGGGGCAAAGAGATCACCTCCTGTTCACGGGAATGTGTAAGTCATCTTGAAAGGGTTATTGAATTTGAAGGACCGGAAAATATTGCAGCTATATTAATGGAAGGAGAAAGCGGCACTTCCGGTTGTATCAAATACCCACATGACTATCTGCCAAAAGTTCGTGCATTGTGCGACAAACATAACATCCTGCTGATTGCCGATGAAGTAATGAGTGGATTTGGCCGTACAGGACAATGGTTTGGCGTGGATGTACATGGCGTGGTGCCGGATATGATCGCAACAGCCAAAGGTATTACAGCCGGCTATCTTCCACTGGGCGCACTGATTGTAAGTGATGCCATTGCAAAACATTTTGATGATAAAGTACTATGGCTGGGCCTCACCTACTCTGCACACCCCGTTTGTTGCGCTGCCGGTCTGGAAGTATTGAACATTTACGAAGATGAACATCTTATTGAAAATGCTGCATCCATCGGCAGGTATATCGACCAGCAGGTAGCACTGTTGCAACAAAAACATCCCAGTATCGGCGATTTCAGAAATACCGGTTTGCTGGGTTGTATTGAGCTGGTAAAGAACCGTACTACTAAAGAACCGATGGCGCCGTTCAATGCCAAACCCGATGAAATGGCCATCATGAATAAAGTAGCTACCCGTTTGAAAGAACTGGGCATGTACACATTTGTTCGCTGGAACTATATTTTCATTGCTCCTCCTCTTTGCATTACCCGTCAGCAGGTAGATGAAGGACTGGCAATGATCAGTGATGCGATCAGCATTGCCGATGAATACGTGCATTAAGATACAGGCTGCAATAATTAAAAAATGCCTTTCAATATGCAAGAACTGACAACATCTTCTTTGTATAGCGAAGATCTGGCTCCGGTGCCGGTTTCGGGGCGAACATGGAACACCTGGAACTATGCAGCATTATGGATCAGCATGAGTTTGTGTATTCCTACCTACATGCTGGCCAGCTCGCTGATTGAAGGAGGTATGAACTGGTGGCAGGCCATCCTGACCATTTTCCTGGGCAATACTGTTGTACTGATCCCCATGATATTGAATGGCCATGCAGGCGCCAAATACGGCATTCCATTTCCCGTGTTTGCACGCGCCAGTTTTGGAACCCGTGGCGCTAACATTCCTGCTATTCTGCGTGCCATTGTGGCATGTGGATGGTTTGGCATACAGACATGGATCGGCGGTTTCGCATTGTACCAGTTATTACGCTTGTGGATCCCATCACTGGAAACCCTTCCTGCTGTATTCCCTGCTTCTTTCGGATTGGCAACCGGTCCTGCCATCTGCTTTTTTATTTTCTGGTTGCTGAATATGTATGTGGTATATCTTGGTATTGAAAGCATCCGGAAACTACTTGTATTCAAAGCATTTTTTTTACCCGCTGCGGCACTGGCATTATTGTTCTGGGCTATCAATGCTGCACATGGCCTGGGACCTGTCTTACAACAACCATCAAAATTCAGTAATACAACAGAATTCTTTACCTTCTTTTTTCCGGCTCTGACCGGCATGGTGGGCTTCTGGGCTACCTTATCTTTAAATATTCCTGATTTTACACGTTACGCCAAAAGCCAGCGTTCACAGATCCGGGGACAGATCATTGGTTTGCCACCCTCTATGACCTTGTTCTCTTTTATCGGTGTGGTGGTCACTTCTGCCACAACCATCGTTTACGGCAGCACCATCTGGGATCCACTGATACTGGCAGGAAAATTTGATAGCAAAATACTCGTCAGCATAGCAATGGTTGCCGTGGTGATCTCCACACTGGCCACCAATATTGCAGCCAATATTGTAAGTCCGGCCAATGATTTTGCCAACCTTGCTCCATCCCGCATTAATTTCCGAAAAGGTGGTTATATCACTGGTATTATTGGTGTACTAATCTTTCCGTGGAAACTCGTAGCAGACCCCGCAGGCTATATTTTCACCTGGCTGGTAGGTTATTCCAGCCTGTTAGGTCCGGTGGGTGGGATTATGATAGCTGATTATTATTTTATACGTCGCCAGCAACTTGTTTCCAATGAACTGTACAATCCTGCCGGTATATACAGCTTTAAAAAAGGGTTTAACCTGTTTGCCATCACCGCATTGTTGCTGGGTATATTGCCAAACATTCCCGGCTTCCTGTTTACCATTAAAATAATTTCACCGGATGCTATGCCTGCATGGATAACACATTTATATAGTTATGCATGGTTTGTAGGCTTTTTTGTGAGCGGACTCTCCTACACATTCATGATGCGTTCGTACAGAACAATACTTACACCAAAAGAAACAACGTATGTCGCTGCTGATTAAACAGGGAAGGATCATTACTGCCACCGATGATTATGTTGCAGACATTTTCATTGAAGGTGAAAAAATTGTGGCTATTGGTAACAATCTATCAGTTACTGCAGGCAAAGTACTGGATGCCTCCGGCCTGCTTGTATTTCCCGGCGGCATAGATCCACATGTACATCTGGATATGCCATTCATGGGTACTTTTTCCAGTGATAATTATGAAACCGGTACACGCGCTGCTCTTTTTGGTGGCACTACCATGGTGATTGATTTCATATTACAGAAACAGGGCAATTCCCTGCATACGGCCTTACAGGAATGGCAATCGCGGTCAAATGGTAATTGTGTAGGCGATTACAGCTTTCACATGGCTGTAACAGATTTTAATGAACATACAAAAGAGGAAATAAAAGCTATGATCGAAGAGGAAGGTATTGTTTCCTTCAAAACATTCATGGCCTATAAAGGCGCACTGATGATCGACGACCGGCAAATGGTAGGCCTGATGCAGGAAGTAAAAAAGCATGGGGGGCTTATCAATGTACATGCTACCAATGGTGATATGATCGACTACCTGGTAGCCCGATACAAAGCAGAAGGCAAATTATCTCCGCTATACCATTATCTTTCTCAACCCGAAGTAACAGAAGCCGAAGCGAGTAGCCGTTTTGCAGACCTGGCCAACTACACGGGCTGTCCCGGATACATTGTTCATCTTACCTGCGAAGGTGCACTGAATGCAGTACGCAATGCCACACGACGCAATCAGAAAGTGTTTGTTGAAACCTGTATCCAGTACCTGGTACTGGATGCGTCCCTCTACGAAAAAGATTTTGAAGGTGCGAAATGGGTCATGAGCCCACCCTTACGCGAAAAGAAAGACCAGGAAACGCTGTGGGCCGGCATTAACCAGGGATTGGTACAGGTAGTAGCAACGGATCATTGTCCCTTTAAGTGGGAACAGAAATTAATGGGCAAAAATGATTTCTCTAAAATTCCCAACGGTCATCCGGCTATTGAACACCGTATGGAATTATTATACAGCGAAGGCGTTCACAAAGGCCGCATCACTTTAAACAAATACGTTGAAGTAGCCTGTACCAATGCAGCTAAAATATTCGGCATGTTTCCGCAAAAAGGAACCATTGCCATTGGCAGCGATGCAGATATTGTATTGTTTGATCCAAATGAAAAACAGACTATTTCAGCCGCTACCCATCACATGAACGTCGATTATTCAGGATATGAAGGCTGGCAGTTGACCGGAAAGATCAAAACAGTACTGTTACGCGGACAAATAGCCATTGAAAACGAACAGTGTCTGTTGCCCAAAGGATCAGGAAAATTCATTAAAAGAAAGAAGGTGCAGGGAAAGATTTAAAATACTGAATGTCGAATGCGAAATGTTGAAGTGAAGACAGGAGTAAGAAGTCTGAGTTCTGAATGTAGTAGAGCGTACAATTGGAATCAGGAATTAGGTATTCTGAAACCGGCATCAGGTAACCAGTGACGGCTCATGATTGCTGATTCACGATTTACAAACCGAAACACAAACATATATGCCAAGGATCATCAAATCAGGATTAATACAAATGAGCCTGCCTAAAACAGAAGGCGAAGGAACCATTGAAGAGATCAAAGAGGCAATGGTACAGAAACATATCCCGCTTATTGAAGAAGCAGGCAAAAAAGGTGTTCAGATATTATGTCTGCAGGAGATCTTCAACACACCCTACTTCTGTCCCGGTCAAGACAGAGCGTGGTATGAATCTGCAGAAACAGTACCCGGTCCTACTACAGAACGCATGGCAGTATATGCAAAAAAATACCAGATGGTGATCATTGTTCCCATCTATGAAAAAGAACAGGCTGGTGTATTGTACAACACTGCAGCTATAATAGATGCTGACGGCACTTACCTGGGCAAATACCGCAAGAATCATATTCCGCATACATCAGGTTTCTGGGAAAAGTTCTTTTTCAAACCCGGAAATCTCGGGTATCCTGTTTTCCAGACACGTTATGCCAAAGTGGGTGTATATATCTGTTATGACAGACATTTCCCTGACGGTGCGCGTTGCCTCGGTTTAAATGGTGCTGAGATCGTATACAATCCATCTGCTACGGTCGCTGGTCTGTCGCAATACTTATGGAAGCTGGAACAACCGGCGCATGCCGCTGCCAATGGCTATTTTATGGGTTGCATCAACCGTGTAGGACAGGAAAAACCCTGGAATCTTGGTAAGTTCTACGGATCTTCTTATTTCGTTGATCCGCGTGGACAAATCTTCGCCCTGGCATCAGAGGATAATGATGAATTGCTGATAGCACAGTTTGACCTGGATATGATTGAAGAAGTACGCAGTATCTGGCAATTCTTTAGGGACAGGAGACCGGAAACCTATGGCAGGCTGACAGAACTGTAATATAATCTGATGATTTGAAGACGATAGCTGTCTTTGATACGATCAATTGTAAATCAAAAAATCCTACATCACTAAATCGCCCGCTATGTCAATTGAAGCCAACAGGCTTACGGCTGCACAGTACGAACACAACTTCAGCGACATTCACCCGCCCTTCGATAAAAAAGAAGCGGCACTGGTGGAGGCTAACCGTTGCCTGTTCTGTTACGATGCGCCCTGTACCAAATCCTGCCCTACCAGCATCAATGTTCCCAAGTTTATCAAACAGATCTCCACAGAAAACAATAAAGGTGCGGCACATACCATTTTCAGCGCCAATATTTTTGGCGGCGGTTGTTCACGCGTATGTCCTGTAGAAAAACTTTGTGAAGGCGCCTGCGTGTACAACCTGATGCATGAAGCTCCTATTCCCATTGCACGCCTGCAACGCTACGCCACTGAAAAAGCCATTGAACAGAAATGGAACCTGTTTGAAAGAAAACCGGCCACGGGTAAAAAAGTAGCAGTGATCGGCGCCGGCCCTGCAGGCCTAAGCTGTGCTCATGTATTGTCACGGGCAGGTGTGGATATAACTGTATACGAGAAAGAAAATGCCGGTGGCGGACTGATGACCTATGGCATTGCAGCCTATAAAGTAACTCCACAGTTCTGCAAAGATGAAGTAGATTTTATTACATCTGTAGGCGGTATCAACATACGTTACAATCATGAACTGGGAAAAGATATACAGCTTAAAGAACTGCAGCAACAATACGATGCAGTATTTATTGGTATCGGTGTTGGACTGGCCAATACGCTTAATATTCCCGGTGAAGAACTGGAAGGCGTGGAAGACGCTATCAGTTTTATCTACAATCTCCGCACCAAAGGATATCCGCATATTGCCGTAGGTAGTAAAGTAGCTGTTATTGGTATGGGTATGACAGCTATAGATGCTGCTACCCAGGCTAAACGATTGGGCGCAGAAGAGGTCACACTCGTCTATCGCAGAACAGAAGCTGAAAAAAACTGTACCGATACCGAACTGGATATTGCTAAACTAGACGGTTGCAGAACACTATGGCTGGCGGCACCTAAAAACATCATTGGTAAAAACGGGAAAGTGACCGCACTGGAATGCGATGTGATGCAATTAGGATCACCTGATCACTCCGGTAAGCCTGCACCTGTTGCCACCGGCAAAACCATTACACTGGAAGTAGACATGGTGATCAAAGCCACCGGGCAAAAGCCTTACCAGGCATTAATACAGCAAAATGATATTGCCAACAACAAAGGAAAGATCACATTGCAAACAAACCATACCACCAATATTGCCGGTGTATTTGCAGGTGGCGATTGTGTAAATGGCGGCAAGGAAGTGGTAGATGCAGTGCAGGCTGGTAAAGATGCAGCAGCAGCAATGCTGCAATATCTCGGTCTCTATCATTGAATATTGAATACGGGGCATGAAATACTGCTCTTTAAAAAAACAGCAGCATGGCCAATATAGCAGTAAATTTTCTTGGTATTCATTCGCCCAACCCTTTCTGGTTAGCGAGTGCGCCTCCTACTGATAAAAAACTGAATGTGATCCGTGCATTTGAAGCTGGCTGGGGTGGCGTGGTATGGAAAACGCTGGGTAGCCAGGTAAAAAATGTTTCTTCACGTTACTCTGCAGTTGACTACAACGGAACACGTGTAATGGGATTGAACAATATTGAACTGATCAGCGACCGGCCACTGGATATTAATCTCAAAGAGATAAAAGAATGTATCCGCCTGTTCCCGGACAGGGCCATGATCGTTTCGCTGATGGCTGACAATACCCGCGACAAATGGCACGAACTGATTGCACAGGTGGAAGATACCGGCGCACATGGCCTGGAACTGAATTTTGGTTGTCCGCATGGTATGACCGAACGTGGTATGGGCGCTGCTGTTGGACAAGATCCGGATATTGCACGTATGGTGGTTGAATGGGTAATGGAAAAAGCAACTATCCCTGTTATTACCAAACTTACCCCTAATGTGCATTCAGTAGTACCTACCGGCAAAGCTGCGGTTGAAGCAGGCAGCAATGCATTGTCACTCATCAACACTATCCAGTCTGTTACCGGTGTAGACCTGAATTCTTTTGTGCCCAATCCTTATGTGGCCGGCAAATCGGTATTTGGGGGTTATTGCGGGCCTGCTGTAAAACCCATTGCATTAAAAATGCTGACCACCATCAGCCAGGATCCTGTTACTTCCAAAGTACCAATATCAGGCATAGGCGGTATCAGTACCTGGAAAGATGCAGCAGAATTTATGTTGCTGGGAGCCACTACGGTTCAGGTTTGTACAGCCGCTATGAAACACGGCTTCAGGATCATCGAAGATCTTTGCGAAGGTTTGAGCAACTGGATGGACGAAAAAGGATTTGCAACCATTGATGATTTTATCGGCAAGTCGGTGCCTTCCATCACACATTGGGAAGACCTGGATATCAATTATCACCATGTGGCCAATATCAACCAGGACAAATGCATTCATTGTGGCTTGTGTTATATTGCCTGTGAAGACACTTCACATCAGTCTATCAATATCACCCAGGGAATGCCTTACAATACCTACAGTATTAAAGAAGAGGAATGCGTAGGATGTAATCTTTGTAAGCTGATCTGTCCTGTAGATGATTGTATCACCATGGTAGAACAACGCAAAGGAGATGAATACCTCAACTGGAAAGAGTTTCAGCGCAGAGGATTACCATTAAACGATCACTGATTTTATCAACTCACCATTCAAAAGTCATACTACAAAAAAGGCCGTTCCGATTTTAACGGAACAGCCTGCATTATTCATTAAAAAAACAAAAGCCTAGATAGCATCTGACAAAGAAGTGAATGTAAAATCCCTGATCTTCATCGGTGGCACCAGGTAGCTGCGATAGCTTTCTACACTGATAGTCCTTTCCGGCCTGCCCAATGCTTCTACGTTATTGAGCATGATCACCGGGCTTTCATTGAAACGCATATTCTTGATCGGGAATTTTACCTGCCCGTTCTCGATATAAAAAGTACCGTCGCGTGTAAGACCGGTCAGCAATAATGTTTGCGGGTCAACCATGCGGATATACCATAATCTCGATACCAAAATACCTTTCTCAGTTCCTTTGATCAGTTCATCCAGTGATGCAGTACCACCTTCCATAATGATGTTGGACGGACCGGGAACAGGCTGTACATTTTTTTGCTTAGCCCAGTATTGAGAATAACTGAGATTTTTTACTTTTCCTTTTTCGATCCAGTTCATTTTCTCCAGCGGAAAACCTTCACGGTTCCAGGTAGAAGAAGGCAATTCAGGATTAAAGGGATCAGAATAAATGGTTACTTTTTCGTCCATCAGCTGCTCGCCCAAACGGTTGCCACCACCGGGTTTGCTCATAAAGCTTCTACCTTCATCAGCACTACGGGCATCAAAGCCCCCAAACATATTTTCCATCATGTAGGCAGCCGCTACCGGCTCCAGGATCACGGTATATTTTCCTGGCTCGATGGCACGTGCATTTACAGAACCTGTTGCTTTTGAAGCAGACACTTTTGATGCACTGAGCGTATCAAGTTTTGTTATATCATTAAAACCACGGGCTGCATAGCCAGAACCAGTACCTTCTTCGTTACGTGTAGTAACGGAGAAGGTAACACCGGTGCTTTTATTGTACGCAAACAGCCCTTTGGAATTCATTACAGCAACAAAGTTTGTTGAGTTTTCAAGAAAACCAGCGGCCTGTAATTTGGCATCTTTTGCTACCTGTATACTTTTAGCAACTGCTTCTGCTCTTGTATCGGCAGTAACAGCTGCAGTAGCAGGTACATAGGTAATTGCATTTTTAAATGTTTGCGGACCTAGCAAGGGCATACGCTCCGGGTTCTCCGGTGCCAGTTGCGCCAGCTCCTCTGCCCTGCGTACAACTTTTTCCAGCGATTTATCATCAAATTCGTTGATAGTGGCTGTGCCGGTCTTTTTTCCATAAGTTGAACTTACTGCAAGACTGATCGTGCTGATATCACCTGCAGTAGAAACAGCATTACGCGCATAACGGATATTACCGCCTTCGCTGCCGTTCAGGCTTGCTTCGCATTCATCGGCTTTTGATAATGCGATCACTTTTTTCAGCAATGCCTGTGCTTCTTCCTGACTTAATATAGCCATAAGTGAATTTCTTTGTTTTGAACCTATCCATTAGCCGGACAGGAATTGGTTTAATTAAATTTTCCTCGCAGTGTTAATCACGTTGACGCCATTGAAACGGGTAGTGGCACTTCCATGCGATACAGCATTCGATTGCCCCGGCTGACCTTTACCATCATTAAAGGCTCCACCCAGGCGGTAATCGCGTTCATCAGCAATTGCTGCACAGGAATTCCAGAACTCCTGAGTGTTTGCCTGGTAGGCTACATCATTCAGCATACCTGCGATCTTACCATCTTTGATTTCGTAGAACAATTGTCCGCCAAACTGGAAGTTATAACGCTGCTGGTCAATTGAAAAAGAACCATCGCCAACTATATAAATACCTTTTTTCACGTCTTTGATCATATCATCAACGCTCAACGGCGTTTTGCCGGGCATTAATGAAACATTGGGCATACGCTGAAACTGAACATCCGCCCAGCTTTGCGCATAGCAACATCCCTGTGACTCTTTCAATCCTATAATATGTGCCTGATCTCGAATAGCCTGGTAATTTACCAGCACACCATCTTTGATCAGATCCCATTCTTTACATTTTACACCTTCATCATCATACCCTACTGCACCCAGTGAACCTTTCTGCAATTTATCTGCATGAATGTTCACCAGTTTGCTGCCGAACTGGAAGTTTTTGGATTTCCATTTGTCCAGTGTTAAGAAACTGGTACCGGCGTAGTTGGCTTCATATCCCAGCACACGGTCCAGCTCTGTGGGGTGTGCTACCGATTCGTGAATGGTCAGCCACAAGTGCGAAGGATCAAGTATCAGGTCATATTTACCGGGTTCAACAGATTTTGCAGTGATCTTCTGCGTTACATCAGCCGTTGCATTCCGCATATCTTCCATCAGGTCGTAGCGGTTTTTATAACGGGTAACAATGCCCCCCACTTTTTCGCTATCCAGCGGAGTCAGGTATTCATATCCCATACCTACCGGAGAGCTTAGTGAACGGCGGGTCTGGAATTTACCGGACGCACGATCAATTTTGGTTACGTTGAACGAAGGATACAAACGATGAATATCCTGGTCAATGTAAGAGCCATCGGTAGACGCAAAATATTTCTGCTCATTTACCGCCATGATCATAGAGTTCACAAAGTTGGCACCACCCTGCATAGCTACAGCATTGGCAGCCAGCAACAGGTCGATCTTATCTTTAATAGGAACTTCAAATGTATTTTTCTCAATCGGCGTTTTCCAGTTTACTTCACCATAGCCTTTTTGCGGAGCCAGTTGTACCGGCTCTGAAATGATCTTTGCATTGGCTTTGGCTACAGCTACTGCTTTTTCAGCAGTTCTGGCAATGCCTTCTTTTGTTACTTCATTGGAAGCCGCAAATCCCCAGGAACCATTGGCAATAACGCGGATACCCACACCAAATGATTCAGTGTTGGCAACACCCTGTACTTTATTTTCGCGTGTTGTTACAAACTGGTTCAGGTACCTGCCTATACGCACATCTGCATACGTAGCACCTTTTGCTTTGGCTGCATTCAATGCAATATCTGCCAGTTGTTTTTTCAGTTTCACATCCATTCCATCTACCAGTGCGGCAGAAGGATCAATGATCTTACCGAAGGCAGAAAGGTCAGGCAACATGAAAGCCCCCAGGCTCATACCCGACAACTGAAGAAAATCTTTTCTTTTCAAAGTGATACCTCCTTTATGTAATTAAAATACGAATCCTGTGAAGACTTCACAGTTATGTTCTGGTTACCGTTCTCTGCAATCTAACCAAGATTCAAAGAAAAAATAAGCCACTTATCACATTTTTCGTTCCACCCAAAGAAATGTGCAGGCTAATAAGAAGAGCATAAAAAACCATGCTTTGGATACCGGGACAGGGGTTGACACAGGTTTGATAACATCCTGTATCAGATGATCATGATATGATTGCATTTCTGCAAGTTGCCTGGTTTCGTGCAATGTACCGAGCGCACGTACCTGCTGCCAGGAACCGGCCGGAAAAATATACCAGCGACAGGTATCGCCGGCATTGTCCAGGGCCGTTTGCCAACCGGCATGCTGTGGCCAGTAGCTAACCTGCCATTCAAAACCATTACGGGCCGGCGCAACCGGCACTCCTTCAACAATTATTTGTGGTGGATCGGCAACCGGCGTTTCCAGGTACAGTTTTACAGGCTCGTGTACATAACCAAAAACAGGGCTTGTCCGCCATATTGTTTTTGCAACCGGTTTACGTGCAGCTTTCTGCAACAGTATGCTCCAGTATCGTTCATAATCGGCCTGGTTGCCGGCCAGTGGCCAGCTATAAGTTTGTGTTAATGTGGTTACTACAAGTTTGCCGCTTCCCTGTAAAACACAGCTTGCATAGATCTTTGCCTGTTTGTCTTTTATCAATGGCTGAGTACCATTATCGTAGTTGATATATACAGGTTGTTCCACAGACAACGGCGCCGTTTCCAAAGTACTGCCCGGCAATAACAATGCTACCGATTGATGCGTACTGTCCTTGCTGGTTATAAGGGGAAAATGATACCCGTAAAAAGCATTACGGTTCAGCAAAGTGTCTGCTTTTACTACCAGGCCAAGTCCTTTTTGTTCTATCTGTTGCCGTAATGCAGACAATTCGTTGCCGGAAAGTGCCTGTAAGGCAGTAGCATCACTCAGTACCACATCATATTTATCCAGCAATACCGTAGATAGCTTGTCGAGCGTGATACGCGGCGTGTTAAAAAAAGTATGATCATATTTATCGCGACTAATACTGCTGCGCATAGCAACAGCATAACCATGTTGTGCCAGCCAGTTGGCAAGAAACCTGTTATCAAAACCTGGAGACGATGCCAGGAACAACACGTTCAGCGTGCGGGCAGGCAACACCTCTACAGGAACCGGTTGTTGCTGCACAGTATCTTTGCCCTGCATCACTACCAGGCTATACACACCAACGCCCTGGTGGCGGGGAATGGTTTGCAAAGTAAATGATACCTGTTGCTCTGCTGTAACGGACAACGAATCCAGGGCTGTACCAAAACCCGCCAGTATTATCCTTACCGGTTTGCCCGCAGTATTATTGTAAATACCCTGCAGGTATAGTTTTTCACCGGTAACCATTTTTCGCTGCCAGTCTGCAGCAATAATTCCTCCCGGAATGGGTGAGACATGCGGTATTATTGTACAACGCGGTAGCTGCTGCCATTGTGCTGCTGTCAATCCAAAACCAAATACATGCAATACATCAGCTACCGGCACTGCTGCCATGTATTCCTGTAGTGTATAGACTTTAATACCTGCAGATTTTTTTTGAAATGCCTGCAGGCTATCGGCATTATATCCTGCTGTTAATAAGATAGCTTCAGCGTTATTACCTCCCGTACTGTTTCGTGAGAAAGAAACGGGCAATGCAATGCAGGCCAGGCTTGCTACTGCCAGCAGTACAGCAATGATCCTTGCTGTACATCTTGCCTTATTTGCACGCAATATTTCCTTCGCCAGCACAAACACCAGTACCAGCAGGCTTAACCCGATAACAATATAGTTCCAGTAATACAACACAATTATTTACTTCCGTTCAGTTTTTTAAAATATTGCTGTGGCAATTCTGTTGCTGCTGTTCTTACAGCCGGCTGTGGCATTGTTCCCGGAACATCCACCAGTAATTGCAACGCACGTTCAGTAACAATAATATCTTCCATAGCAACATGTTTTTTTTCATGCAGGGCCTGTAATATCTTCCGGGAAGACTGGTATGCCTGTAAAAATGCTCCCGGTTTCTGCGCCGCTTCTTTTCCCAGTTGCTGACCGGCCCGTTCCAATACCTGTGTGGATGCATCATTCCATACGGCACCTTGTTTCAACTGTTCCAGTATACCCAGCGCCACACGATTCATATCTGTTGCACTTACAGGCCGTTGTATATCCTGCTGTTTTACAGGTTGGGTGATCTTGCTGAGATCACCGGTCAGCCGTTTTTCCATTTTCAGCGGTGTGGTTTTTATACCCGTTTTAGCTACATAGGTTCTTGATTTCTGTTGCAGCTCTTTCAACAGTCTCAATGCTTTGTACTCGTAAGGCAAAGCATCCTGTGGTTTGAATGTACGCAACCGCAGTTCTGCATTCCACATTTCTGTTAAAGTGGCTTTCAGTTGATTCTTAATAGCCGGTTCAAAAAAAGTGGCATCCTCGGCCTGGTCGTGCTTGTGAGAAACAGCATCCAGCATTGCTTTAGCATCGCCAAACTCTACTTTTTCCTCCGCATGGCCATGGTCATGGTGATCATGATCATCATCACCCACCCGCGGATCGCCAATATTGGTTTCCGATTCCTCTCCTAAAAATTTACCATACCGCAAACGCAATAGCTTCTGATCCACACCCAGGTCATTGCTGCGCTGGTTAAATGCCTGAATGCTCATTGTATCTTTACCGCGCAGCAGTTGTTCCGTTTCGATAATGATCTGGCGCTGACTTCTGAAATATTCCGGTTGTACATCTGTACCCATTACCATCCCATCAAAACTCATCAGTTGTGCAGTATCGGGTAAGGTAATAATATACATATCAGAACTTACAGACTGGTTGTGATTATCCGTTGCCTTTACATAGAAATACAGTTCATCCCCTGGATGCAGCCTAAGCGCCGGCAGATCTATTATTTTCTGCAGATCATACAATGGTGCGCCGGCAAAACGTTCATCAAACAAAAGTTTCTTTTCCTTGAACTGAACACCTTCCCCGCTGCCGCTGGCAACAGTAGCTATGATCTCTGCATTACTGATACCATAATCGTCTTTCACTGATAATTTCAACGGGATCTTCCCCGGTTGTCCGAAATCCACAATGGTATAAGGCTGGGGTGAGCGTATGGTAACCACCGGCAACTCATCTTTCAGTATTTCCATTTTATACAACTCCGACAATGTATCCTGTAGCTTTACCTGGTAAAAACCTGAACGGGCAATGAGCTTTTCGGTGCTCCAATCGGTATGTGCTTCATTGACCGGTTGCAGCGGTATTACACTGGTATCGTTGATCACCAGCGCCAGGCTTTTTACAGAAGTATTGGTATGCAGTTGCCATTGCAACACGGCGCCTTCTTCTGCCTGCAGGTTGAACTGCTGCTGTGTGCGCATCTTTTTCCCGGTATAAGAAGGGGGAACAATGTGTACAGCTACCCCGGTAATACCCGGCAATATTTTCTCTGGTGTGTGCAACTCAGTTGCTTCGGGAATAGGCAAAGCGATTGCATTTCCCCTGAATATTAAGGTGGTACCGATCAGTCCGGCAGACAACAACAATAACAATGCGTACTGCAGTTTTTTACGGAACGGATGTGGTAATGCAGCCTGCTGCAACACCGTACTGATCTTATGCACCTGCAAATGTTGCAGAGATGAATGTTCTCTATCAGGCTGCAACAGCAGACCTGTACTTTCTTCCAACGCCGGAATTTTACTATCCAGAAAACGGGCTACTTCTGTTCCGGTTATTCTACCCGAAGGAAATAACAGTAAGAATACAGTCACCGCAACTGCAAAAAACAGTATGGCGTACCATAGCGACACCTGCCATACGCTATGCAATACAGCAACAGTAAGCACGGCAATAGCCAGCGACAGTAATACACAGAACAGCAGATTATACATCCGCCAACGTTGCTGTAACGTCCTGATTATATGATTACCGTTCTGCACCAGTTCTTTTTTGTTTTGCGTATGATAATATTCGTTCTGTTATAAACAATACAAACAGCAACAACCAGCATACTTTTGTAAGATCGGTTGTTTCCGGCGTTATTTCTTTTTCAATGGCGTCATGGTCTGTATCCTGCCATACCTGAACCTGTTGTTCAGCAATACCCCTACGATCGTACATAGCACTACGATCATTTTGGGCGGGCAATACCAGTTGCAGCATCAATGCAGGGAATCGTTCACTCCAGGGAAGGCCATTCCATGCCGGATCAAAATGACTGAAGAAATGATATACCTGTTGCGCATCCCGATTCTCTGCTACCAATAAAGGCTCTCCAAAACCATCTTTCCATACAATATTACCTGCAAATGTATTTACAGATGCAGCGCGTTTATACAATGAGATAGCGGTATTGCTTCCGGGAAATGATATCCAGGTTTGTGTATCTGCTATTTTACCTGTGTCATATCTGAAAATATTGGCAGCACCTGATTTACCCGGCATTGGCTGTTCTGACAACCAGAATAACCAATCCTGTTTTTGTGGTATACCGGCAATAGTATTGACTGTTACCAGTCGTATACGTTTTTGGGTAAACTGTTGTATCGCCTCCAGGGCTGCTTTACAGTATTTCAGATCGCTATTATATCTGTCAGTAAATAATGTGATGTTGAGTGTAGTAGTATCAACCGGTATATAATCAGCATTGTTAACAGCTACCGCCAGTTGCCCGTTCTGAATACCCACATGGTAATTATTTGTTGCTCCCGGCAATCTGGGCAATTGCTGCGTGGTATAAGATGTTGCATGCACATCACTATTACCGGTGATCACCCGGATGCTGTCTGTTGTTGTAAGATATGCCTGCTTAATAAAGGTTACAACTGAATCCGCAGGCACGGCCGTATGCCATTGTACACGCCGGGCAGTAGCAGGCTGTACACCTGTAAATTGTTGCAGCCTGTTACCAGTGAATATATACAGTGGTACACCGGTTGGTGCCTGCCGGTCGGCAGCAACAAACAACGTGCGATAAGAAATTACAGTATTATGAACAGAATCCCGGGAAGGTTGTAAGGCATCCGGCCAACGCTCCTGTCTAAAACCGGGTTCAAAATAATGGAAGGTGTAGCCGGCCTGCATCAGAGAATCGATCAATGTTTTGTGCTGATCATAGTTTTGTTGCAGCATATTTCGCTCAGCCAGCACCCATCCCTTTTCTTTGTTGGCCTCAGCTACTTTTTTCCATACAGGCTGTGCCAGTAACAAAGACAGCAGTATGATCATGACACATCGTACTATCAGCAACAGCCATTCATCTATACGGCGGTTCTGTACACGTTGTTTGGTATCTGATGCCAGGAAAGCAATACTGCCCACCAACAGGGTTTTCTGCTGCCTGTTGTTCCACCAATGTATAATAAGTGGGATTGCAACTGCAGCCATTGCAGATAACCATATGGGCTGTAAAAACTGAAACAAATTTTATACGATTGATTTTAGCCGTTGATTCAGAAAATCCCTCAACACCTGGTCCAGCGGTTGCACCATATTCACCAGCCTGTAAAAGATATTTTTGTCCAGCATCTGCATCCGCAATGCGGCCAGGTACTGTTGCAGTTTGTCTTTGTACTCCTTCCGCGCACTGTTGACAGCAATGCGTTCGCCGGTTTCAAGATCTTCCAGCATGTCATATCCTCCAAACTCCATGTCCAGTTCATTTTTTCCCATCAACTGGAAAACAATGATCTCATGGCGTAAAGTTGACAGTGCTTCCAGCATGCGGGAGATCTCACCATTCCGTTCGTGAAAATCTGTAATGAAGATCAGCAGTTCACGTTTCTGTTCACCGGAAAAAATATGTTTATACTGAACAGGGTCTGTAAACTTACCATCGGGCCTGATCTGTTCCAGTTGAAAAAAGAAACGCGACATGTGCTGCGGATCTTTTCGCGAAGGCAATGCAAACAGTTCTCCATCACGAAATACATACAGTCCCACCGCATCACCTTGTTTATTGGCCAGGTACCCCAGCGACGCTGCCATGTACCGCGCATATTCTATCTTGGTATAACCATTATCTGCATGATTCATGGAATTGCTGGCATCGATCAGGAACCGTACAGAAATGCTTGTTTCAATTTCTGATTCACGGATATAATACCTGTCCGAACGGGCATACATTTTCCAGTCAAGCCAGCGCAGGTCATCACCGGGCTGGTAGCTCCTGTACTGGCTGAATTCCAGTCCGGGCCCCTTGATGGTGCTGCTGTTGATACCTATCATAAACCCGTCAATGGTACGTTTGGCAGCCAGCGACAGGTCTTTGATCGCCATAATTATTTTCGGATCAGGTAAGCTGCTCATAAATAGATCACGATAAAACTGTTCGCGGACGCGCGATGGTTTGCAGTATCTGTTCTGTAACCTGGTCGGCAGTAATATGTTCTGCTTCTGCTTTAAAGTTCATCAACACCCTATGGCGCAATACAGGATAGGCCATGGCATGAATATCGTCCATAGTTACAGCATATCGTTGTTTCAGTAACGCACGTGATTTGGCTGTTAAGATCAATGCCTGTCCTGCACGTGGTCCTGCACCCCAGCGTACCCATTCTTTTACATAATCTACTGTCGTAGTATCAGGGCGTGTGGTACGGATTACATCTGCTACAAAACGCACCAGGTCATCACTGATGCTTACTTCACGTACCAATGACTGCAACTGACGAATGTCATCGGCTGCCAGTACCGGTTGTACATTGGCTTTTTTTGTACCTGTAGTATTGCTGAGAATGGCCGTTTCTTCTGCTGCAGAAGGATAGCCGATCTTAACATATAGCAGAAACCTGTCCAGTTGCGCTTCCGGCAAAGGATAAGTACCCGCCTGTTCTATCGGGTTTTGCGTAGCCAGAATAAAAAATGGCCTGTCCAGCGGGTAGGTCTGCCCTCCGTAAGTTATCTCAAACTCCTGCATCGCTTCCAGCAATGCCGATTGAGTTTTGGGAGGTGTACGGTTGATCTCATCTGCCAGTATAATATTGGCAAACAGGGGACCTTTATTGAATTTGAAAAAACGTTTACCTGTTACATGGTCTTCTTCCAGTATCTCCGTTCCAACAATATCGGTAGGCATCAGATCAGGAGTGAACTGGATACGGCGGAAAGACAGGTGCAGTGCCTGCGACATGGTACGCACCATCAGTGTTTTGGCGAGCCCCGGCACACCTTCCAGCAAACAATGACCGCCTGCCAGCAATGCAACAATGATCTCATCCAGTATCTGGTCCTGTCCCACAATCACTTTCTGAATTTCTTTTTTAAGTTGCGCCAGTTTTTCCAGTAAAGCTTTTACCTTTTGTTCAGTAGTTTCCAACAGGCAGTTATTTGATATGTTAAAAAATAAAATACAGCTTTATTCTGCTGCGGAAGCAGTAATTTAGAAAGAAAAGCAGCAATTTTAAACAAAAATACATGACCGGCAAATAGTTGTTGTGTCAATGCCAATAACAATGAATGGGGCTAAATTTACATTTACCAGGTTAAGATATAAATCCGGCGATTGGGATACCGATCAGCGCATGCCATCCAATATTCTCAATTCACTGATCGAATACACCACTATACCCGTGCAATTGCAGGAAAAGGTGGTTGACCTTGGAAGCAAAGAACTGTTTCAATATCCTTTCTGCTATTTAAGCGGGCATAAACTGGTACAGTTCGATGCGCAGGAGAGCGCCCATTTCAAACAATATGTACAGAACGGTGGTTTTGTGTTTGTTGACGATTGCAATCACGATATTGACGGACTTTTTGCAAAATCGTTCGAGGCTCAAATGCAAAAACTGTTTGGTGCCGGCGCCCTGCAGAAGATCCCCAATAACCATCCCATTTATCATTCCTTTTTCACATTTGAAAAAGGTCCTCCCAATACCACCTTTGAACTGAATGGCTGGGGCGACGACCTGATACACGATTACCTCAAAGCTGTTACCATCAACGGCCGCATTGGTGTACTATACAGCAATAAGGATTACGGATGTGAATGGGATTACGATTTTCGGAATAAAAGGTTTATGGCAGAGGACAACACAAAATTTGCAGTGAATATTATTATATATGCTATGTCATCCTGAGTAAAAGTTAGCAAATCATTATTTTATTAGTATAAACTACTTAGTAGTACAATATTAATCCACAGATATAGTTATTATCAATATCTTTGAAACAACCCGAAACCAACCCAATTGTCAGCGATCTTTTATTACCTCGCTTTGCCATTTCTTTATCTACTGGCCATACTGCCTTTTCGCGTACTATACTTTCTGTCCGATTGTTTCTATGTTATAATATATTATGTACTGGGATACAGAAAAAAAGTAGTGTTCAGCAACCTGCGTAATTCATTTCCGGAGAAAAGTGAAAACGAACTGAAGAAAATACAGAAAGAATTTTATCATTATTTCTGCGACCTTTTTCTGGAGACCTTCAAAACACTTACCATCAGCAAAAAAACGATGCTGAAGCATTGTTCATTAGATAGTGCAGCTTTACAGCTTTTTGAAGAGTTGGCGGCGCAAAAAAGCAATATTATTATTGTAATGGGGCATAAAGGCAATTGGGAATGGGCAGGCAATACTTTCAGCCTATGCTGTAAACACCAACTGTATGTGATCTATCATCCTTTGTCAAATCGCTACTTTAACAGTTTCCTGTACAAAATGCGCTCGGTTTTTGGAACTAAGCTCATCGCCATGAAAGATACTTTCAGGGATATGGTGAAAAACAGGAATGAGCTGAATGCTACGGCATTTATTGCAGACCAGGCTCCACAACCGGAAACGGCGTACTGGATGAATTTTATGAATCAGGATACACCTGTGTTTACCGGAACAGAAAAAATTGCACAAAAAATGCAATACCCAGTTGTTTACGTATCAGTAAAAAGAATAAAAAGAGGATATTATACAGTAGGCGCAGACCTGTTAACACAGCCGCCCTACGCAAAATCGGAAGGAATAATTACCGCAGCACACACCGCAAGACTGGAACAAGATATCAGAGAACAACCTGCAACATGGTTATGGACACATCGCCGCTGGAAACACAAACGCGCGTGATCATTACTGTTTACTTTTAACCCCAAACTACCAATAACGTTTTTTTATGTTGTGTGGCAAAGAACTGATTATAGCTACCAAGCCTTTCGCAAAAGAGATCCGCAGTAAAAGCTGGTTCCATCTTTTAACAACAATTTCATTGCTTGGGTTCGCATTTGCCGGAATTATTTTTATTCCTTTTCTGGTCCTTCGTATTGCATGCAGTTTGCTGGCTGGCTTATTGTTAATACGTATGTTTATTATTTACCATGATCATCAGCATCATTCCATATTGCACAAATCAGTATTGGCAGATGGCATTATGACATTATTTGGTATATATATACTGGCACCTACCAGCATCTGGAAACGCTCACACGATCATCACCATAAACACAATTCAAAACTATTCAGCGCCAACATCGGCTCCTATCCTATTGCAACCAAAAGCAAATACCTTAAAATGTCGGCCACTGAACGATTTAGCTATCTGGCAGTACGGCATCCGTTAACTATCGGATTGGGTTACTTTACCATGTTCCTGGCAGGCATGTGTATCGGCGCTTTTGTAAGCAGTCCCCGCAAACATGCCGATGCTCTGCTGGCATTCATATTACACATCGCAGCTTCTGTATGCATTTTTATCTGGTGTGGATGGCTTACCTGGTTCCTGGTATTCTTTTTTCCCTTTCTGCTGGCTTTTGCACTGGGAGCTTACCTGTTCTATGCCCAGCATAATTTTCCCGGTGTAACCTTTTGTAATAATGAAGACTGGGCCTATGATAAGGCAGCTCTGGAATCGTCCAGCTATATGACCATGAACCCTGTAATGGCATGGTTTACCGGCAACATAGGCTATCACCATATTCATCACCTCAATGCAAGGATCCCATTTTACAGGCTGCCGGAAGTAATGAAACATTTCCCGGAACTGCAAACCTGTAAAAAAACATCTCTTTCCCTGAAAGATATCATTGCCTGTTTTCGCTTAAAGCTGTGGGACCAGGATAATCTAAAAATGATAGGCCTTAAAGAATTATAAGGCCTATATACTTTATTGCAACTAAAACACATTCTTTAAGAAACGGATAGGAACTGTCGTGGCAAACTGTAGATGGATTCTTTTTTATCAGCAATAAATCCGCTGATGAGTTTTTCCAACTGCACATATTCCAGCAAAAAACCGTCATGTCCGTAGTCTGATGTAATGGGATAGCAGACAGCACCGGGAATACTGGCAGCAAGCAGCTCCTGTTCTTCAGGTGGAAAAAGTATATCTGTACTGATACTGATCACTAGCGTACGCGCTGTGATACCTGCCAGCGCCTGTTGCACCCCTGCACGTTTGCGCCCCACATGATGCGCATCCATACTTTTACTTAAAAAATAATAGCTGAAAGCATTGAACCTTGTTACCAGCTTTTCACCCTGGTAACGCTGGTACGATTCACTTCTGAAGTTCTCTATACAATCATCATTCAGCTCTGCCTGGCTGGCTGCATAGGTACCATAATGCCGGTATGAGATCAGGGCAATGCCTCTTGCCACACTGAGCCCCGACAAACCAGCCGCAGGACTTTTCTGTTTCCACGTAGCGTCTGCTTCTATAGCATGCCGCTGTGAAGCATTGAAGGCCCTGCCCCATGCTGAATGTACCGCATTGGTAGCAATGGGTATGATATGTTTGAATAATTCAGGTTCTTCAATAGCCCATTCCAGTAACTGTTGCCCACCCATACTACCGCCAATACCTACCTGTATTTTACGGATACCCAATGCATCTTTCAGCAAACGATAGGCACGAACCATATCGCGTGTAGTAAAAAAAGGAAAGTTGTGATAATAAGGCTCGCCAGTAGCAGGATCTATATCCAGGGGACCAATGCTGCCATAACAACTGCCCGGCATATTGACGCAGATAATAAAGTATACCGCAGGATCAAATAGTTTGTCTTCTCCTATTAAACCCGGCCACCATTCAGCCGGATCACTGTTGGCAGTAAGGGCATGGAAAACCCAGACAACATTATCTTTTGCGGTATTTAGTTGTCCGTATGTGGTATATGCGAGGTGAAACCCCGGCAAAATGTTACCTGATTCCAGCACAAAGCCATCTGCACTGGTACCTGGCACATTTGCCGGGATCCTGAAAATAGATGTAACCATTATTATAGTACGTACACTGTTTTAACTACAGTGTGGGTGTAAGTGTTTTAGAAAATACAGCCTCAAATGCCTGTTCAAAATCCGCCTTGATATCATCAATATGCTCTATACCTACGCTGATACGGATAAGATTGGGAAGTACACCGGATGCAATTCTTTCTGCTTCACTCAACTGCTCGTGTGTGGTAGAAGCCGGGTGAATGGCCAGTGATTTGGCATCACCAACATTTGCCAGGTGACTTACCAGTTTCAGCGAATCAATGAACTTACGTCCATTCTCAAGACCGCCTTTGATACCAAACTGCAATACACCACCAAACCCGTTGGTCAGGTATTTTTTTGCCAACTGGTTGTATGGACTACTTTTTAAACCGGGATACCATACAAACTCCACCTGCGGGTATTGTTCAAGCCACTGTGCCAGTTCCAACGCATTTTCAGAATGACGATCCACACGCAGTGACAATGTTTCAAGTCCCTGCAACAGCAGGAATGAATTGAATGGAGCCTGTGAAGCACCATAATCGCGCAGACCTTCTACCCTTGCACGGATAATGAACGCGATATTGGGCAATCCCAATGGGTTTCCTTCGCCAAATACTTCCCAGAATTTCAAACCATGATAGCCTTCACTGGGCTCGCTGAACTGCGGAAATTTGCCGTTACCCCAATTGTAATTACCACCGTCTACAATTACTCCGCCAACGGTAGTACCATGACCTCCAATCCATTTGGTAGCAGATTCTACCACAATGTTTGCTCCGTGTTGCAACGGGCGGAACAGGTAACCTCCTGCACCAAACGTGTTATCTACTATCAGCGGCAGATCGTAATCTTTTGCCAATGCGGCAAATTTTTCAAAATCAGGAATGTTTAAACGCGGATTACCAATTGTTTCCAGGTAAATGGCCTTGGTATTTTTATCAATCAGTGGTACAAAGCTTTCTACATCATCTCCATTGGCAAAACGGGCCTCAATACCCAGTTTTTTAAAGGATACCTTAAACTGGTTATAGGTACCGCCATATAAATAAGAAGTACTGATAAAGTTATCACCAGCCTGTAAAATATTGCTCAATGCCAGAAACTGTGCTGCCTGTCCGGAACCGGTTGCCAGTGCAGCTACGCCGCCTTCCAGCGCTGCAATACGCTGCTCAAACACATCCGTGGTGGGATTCATGATACGCGTATAGATATTACCGAACTGTTTCAATCCAAAAAGCGCAGCAGCATGATCTGTATTATCAAATCCATAGGAAGTAGTTTGATAAATAGGAACTGCCCTTGCCTTAGTAGTAGGATCAACCTGTTGTCCGGCATGCAGTTGCAGCGATTCAAAACGAAGTGTATTGCTCATAAAAGTATTTTATATTGTTATAAAGAATTGGGTAAAAACAGATACGAAAAGTAATTCACAGGAAAAACAGGGAAGAGGGGTTGTATGATGATTACATACAACAACAGCACTCTTTGCTACAGGAAGTAGTCAGTAAAATAATGGTATGTAAAATGATTGATTGCATATTACCCTATAAAAATAGTAGACTTTATGAATACAGGCAAAAAAATTTCCGGAAACTATCTGAATTAAATGTTAAGAAAGCGTATTGCGGCAGCAACACAGCATGAAAGATGGTTATTCGGCGGGAATAAAACTGTCCGGGAAATCAGGAGGCAAGGTCTTGGTATAATTGGAAATCAATAGCTCTGCAATACGGCCCCTGCCAGATACAACAGAGTTGATATTTCTTTTGGCACGTACTCTTTCCACATAAATGTTCTCGCCGGAAAACAGTTTATCAAAAAATACATCGTCGGGATTGGTATTCTTGGGGTCTGAATTGCTCAGCAGCCATTTTCCGCCCCTGGCCGTTACTTTGGAACAGAAACGTTTTAAACGCACCTGCTCCCTGTCATCAAATACATCATTTACATACGAGTTGAAGGAAGATGTTTTACTGATGGGTTTATAAGGCGGGTCCAGGTAAAAAAAGGTATCGGGGCCTGAATAGCGCAATGTTTTGGCATAATCACCTTCCAGTATGGTTACTTTCTGCAACAACATGCTGTCGGTCATAATGATTTCAGGATCGCATATACGCGGATTATGATTTTTACCAAAAGGTACATTGAACTCGTTCTTACTGTTCACCCTGAATAATCCGTTGAAACAGGTCTTATTCATAAATATCATCAGGGCAGTATTCTCTACCGCATCTACAGCACGTGTATTAAAACGCTCCCGTTTTTCCAGGTAAAAATCACGTTGCGCAGCAATGGTATGCAGTGAATAATACTGGCGTTCAATAGCAGTAAGGGCTTTCACCAGTTTCCGGGGAGACTTTTTTACAACCGCAAAGGCTTTTGACAGATCGGTGTTCATATCATTGATCACTGCCTTCCGGGTTTTTGGAAACTGTTGTAGAAACCAGAACAATACAGCACCGCTACCGATAAATGGCTCTACATACACCAGGTTCTCATTACCTTGCATACTTGCAGGCAATGCCGAATAAATGGCGGGAATAAGCTGGCTTTTGCCACCGGCCCATTTCAGGAAAGGTTTTGCCTTTGATAATTCAGGAGTTTCTTTCATACTTGGCAAGAAAGATATAGTTACAAGATAACCGCAACCACACCTGTACGTCTCATTTCATCAACAAATTATGGTGCTTTTTTAAGCACCCTTACCGTTACCAGCAACTGACCGGTGTGACGCATGGTATGTTCCGCCGCATGGAACAACAATCCCATTAATGTAGAAGGCAGATTTTGCCTCCCTACCGTGCGCGGCTCTGTAACTGTTGCCGGGTCTATTTTGTGTAAGCTGGTGATCACTTTATCCAACTGGGTATCCAGGGCAGTCAATAATGATGTTACGGTGGTATGTTCATCCGGTACTCCCTCTGCTTTCAGATAATCTAACTGCGGCTGCGATAGCATGCGCCCCTCTGCATAAGTAAACAACCTGTCCAGTACGCCCGATAAATGCTGCAGATGAAAGCCAACAGAAGCAACTCCGCCGGGACGTTGCCACAACAATGTTTCAGGAAAATCATGTAATATTTCGTGAATTTCTTCTCTGGCCTGTAATAATGCGTGTGCCACTGGTTGTAAAAGGGCGGGAATACCATCTATTGATCCACGTAGCCATACTTCTGCCTGCTTATTGATGCTCATAGGTTTTGCTCAAGGTTATGATTAATATAGTTGCAATATAAAACAACTTGGGCGCCGGGTAGTTGCCTGTTGCAATTTATACAGATTACCAGCTACTTAAGTATATACATCTTCAACTATTACCTTCTGCCACAACCATATACATAGAGATATAGGCACCTGTAAAAAGAACCGGACTGATCAACGCGCTTCAGGCCAAAATCTTTTACAATGTGGATATCTAAGTTCTTTTTACACTATTCCCCAGGCTCACATTCAAAAAATACATCATCTGAAAATATGACCCTTTATACGTATAAACCCGCCTTCAAAAAGGTTTTTTAAACTTTTTTGAAGAAAAAAACGGGGTTAAAAATGGGTTGGACATCATGGAGGCGTTTTTATGAAACCCGCTTCCATAAAGGATTTTAACAATTCTATCACCAGTTTAGCATCCTGAAATAGCACTTTATTTGATTTTAGGAGGGTGTATTCCCGTTGTATGTTTGTATCACGAAAACAAACAATGCCACCACCATGAGTGGCAGACAGCTCAAAAGCTGGACTCACTTTCCCTCCACGATTGCCCACCAGATGATATTGTTACCTGATTTTGTAAAAAACTAAAAAATTATATTATGAAAAGCGTATTCAAAAATGTAGCCGTAGCCTTGGCTTTATTAGTAGCCTTCACTTTTGCCTTCAGCACCACTGCAAAAGCAAACGATGACGACAAAAAAACTCCTGCTCCGGCTGAACTGCGTTTCATTGGCAACTACTCTAACCAGCCAATCTTCCAGTTGAGCCTGAATAATAAAGAAGCTGACGAGTACACTATCACTTTCCGTGATGAAGATGGTACCGTTCTGTACACCGACAGAATAAAAGGTATTGCTATCACTAAAAAATTCATGCTGAATACTGAAGAAGTAGGCGATGGTGCATTCAGTGTAGAAGTTAAAGCACGCAAAACAAACAAAGTTGATACTTATACTATCAACAGAAACCGCAGCTATGTTGATGAAACAGTTGTTACCAAACTGTAATAATCACCAGCCCGTTTTTAACAACCTCCTTATATGTAAAAGCCCTGCAGATGCGGGGCTTTTTTATTGGCTATATCTGACTACTACTTTTTCTCCAGCACCAGTACACTGATCATTGTATCCTGTCCTTCTTCATATACAGTCAGTTCATGCTGTTGTACACACCAGGGCAGCAAGCGCTCAATAAAAGATTTGGCCATCAGGCGCTGCGGTGTAGCCAGCAGCACTGTTGTTCTGTTGACAATAAACCGCCTCAGTACCCGGTACAACACTTCAAATTCTGACGGATCATAATTCACATCACTCAATATCAACACATCTGCCTCAATATCATCCGGTAAATGATGCCAGTTCAACACGCGGCACTGCATATTGGTCAGTCCGTGATGTGCGGCAGACTGCATGGCAACAGCCACTGCTTCCGGCGCATAATCAGAACAACAGACCGAGGTGGCATACCGCGCTGCCAGCAGAGATGGCAAACCCAGTCCGGCAGCCAGTTCAAGGACTTTTTTACCCTGCACATACGCAGTATGTTGCTGTAAAAAGGATCCCATTGCCAGCGATGCAGACCAAATTTTTGCCCAGTACGGAAAGGGAGTATTATTATCACCGGTTTTCAGGTCAAAATAAACATGCTGTACTTCCGCCGGATCGGGTACAAATAACGATATGCTGAATGCAGGCTGTTCAATATGTTTCAGTACGGGATGGATGGTCATCATACAAATACTACAAGGTAAAAGTAGCATTTCTAAAATAAGTACTCATAGGGTGATCAATGCTGCATACATTCCATCTGCATGATACACGGAAGCGGCCGACCCCAGTTTGTGAACAGTTGCCGGAATAGTAGCACAATAAGTTTTCAGTTTTTCATAACTCACCGGGTAAGGTACCCAGTGGTTTGCCTGTTCAGTATCATATTCCACAATCAGCAACCGGCCTGCGGTATTCAGCCGCTGTGTAAGCTGTTGCAACAAAGTAGCTGGATGTTTTACATAGTGCAGCGAATTGGCCATCAGTATGCCATCACACCGTTCTGGCAATGGCAACGGCTGTGTAAAATCACCCGCAATCCTTATCACTTCAACACCCGGCTGTATACCAGGTACAGGTTGTGATGCCGGCACATCCTTATCTACCGCATAGATCACACTGCCCTTTTTCAGCAAAGTTGACAGGGCTGCTGTGAACAATCCATTCCCTGCCCCCAGTTCACACCACTGTTGTGGTTGTTCCGTACTGCTGACTCCTTTTACTATCAAGCCTACAGCTTCACTCAGTTTCATCTGTCACTATTTTAATATACTGGTCATTTTCTTACTTGCCGGAATAATACCTGCGCGCAATAAATGCCACCGGTAAACCAATAGCCACCATCAGTATAGCAGCTCCACGCACTGCAGATATCCACCGGAAAGGTATGGGAGGCGTATTGGCCAGCGGCAATACCACCCGGTTCATAACAATCCAGATGATCAGTCCGTACAGGATGGCACTTACTATAGGGTTATACCTGAAAATAGCAATACGCGGATATAACAGAAAATAAATGATCGTCCACACAAAGGCAATGAGGTAATGAAAAAGGATGCCATAGATCATCATGTTAGTGCTGCCATCCAACGCCTCTTTGCCAAACACACCACTGGCAACAAAATTAAATACGCTCATCTTTCCGCTGGTGATCACAGCCGCAGTACCGTCCAGGGTACCAGCAATAAGGCCGGCAAGCAATATGGTGCCTGCCAGAGAAGATGTACGAGGTTTATTATTCATGGTAGTATGATTTTTATTGCCTGTAAAACAGGTACCCGCATACCACATCACTACAAAACCTCACTACAATGCTATAGCTGTTTTATAAACACGAATTGCGCAACATTTTCATATAAGCAGGCCCTTTTTCGCGCGCAAACTCAATATTACGTACCGGGATCTCTCCGGGATCACCCTTGTAATGTTCCAGGGCTTTTTCAATACTTTCCTCACGCAACAGGTGCAACATGGGATAAACAGAACGGTTAGTGTAATTGGCAGCATCATCGGCCGGAGAACCTGCAAACTGGTATTCCGGATGAAAGCTGGCTACCTGGTAAATACCTTCATATTTTTCTTTCTTCAGTAACTTTTCTGCCAGATCCACCAGGTCAAGGTATGCTTCAAATTTTGCAAACCCATTGGGAAAGATCAATAACGTTGTTTCAATAGACGCGTCATCATCCAGCCGCATACATTCTTTCATCAGCGCCTGCAAACCTGCTTCCAGTGTGGTGCCGGTTTCTACCTGGTAATGAATGCTGTTACGTTTTACTTCCCGGCCTGCAAAGGGACAGAAGTTACAACCTACTACTACATCGGTAAGCCATTTTTTTGTTTGCTCTATAACCTGTTCGTGGGTACTATTCGTCATCAGGTGGTATTAATTTAATTCCCGGTAGCATCAAATGTACAAAACCCGGTTAATTTCTAACCGGGATATAGCCAATACTTATTTACACCACCTTTACCTTTTCAACGAAGTGATCCACCACACATTTCCAAAAGGGTCCTGTACACCGCCACTGCGACCATAATCCTGGTTGGCCAGTTCATTCACCACTTTTGCACCCTCTGCCAATGCTTTGCCAAACGTAGCATCAGCATCTTCTACATAAATAAAAAGGTTGGCGGTGGCTACCGGGTAGGTTTCAGTTGAATCGGCAAACATGATGGTAGCGCCACTGATCTGGATCTCGGCATGCATGATGATTTTATTATCCTCCCGCAAACGGATAAAAGTATTTTTTGCACCGAATACCTTGCCAGTAAATTCAATAAACCCATGTGCATCTTTTACCAACAGGTATGGCATCAACACCTGGTGACTTTCCGGAATGTTCATACGCTGATATTTTTAATTGTTCAATAATGATATAAAAGTAAATACCTGTCTGAACGTGAAATTGGAAAAACACGACATTATATATTCCGCCATTCCGTCCCTTCGGCATTACCTAAAAAATAATTCCGCGGATGATGTCCTGAAAACTCTTTAAAATCATGTATGAAGTGCGATTGATCATAATAACCACACCGGTAAGCAATATCAGTTAACGACACTGCGCGGTTACCATATTGCTGTATTGCAGCCTGGAAACGGATGATGCGTGTATACAGCTTTGGGCTGAACCCGGCAAACTTTTTGAAGTTGCGTTCAAACTGGCGTACAGATAAAAAAGAGCGTTGCGCCATTTCATCTACATTTACCTGCCCGCGGGTTTGAAGTATATAGCTGATGGAAGAAAAAATACCCGGGGGTTGATCTGTTCGTTGTTGCAGTTTCTTTTCAAAAAAAGTTGTCAGCAGTTGAAAACGGGTTGCATTGTTACAGGCAAGCATTACCTGTTCTTCCAGGTCTTTTCCCTCCCGCCCCATTAAGTCATACAACTCAGGCATACTGTTGCAGACAGCAGATGCCGGTATTTTGAAAAACCTTTCTACAGAAAACGGGTACATGTACACACCAAAAATGGAAAACGGCTGTTCAATGGAAAAACGCCTGTAATATCTTGAAGGACCACTGATGCCCGATGCCCATGAACGTTCCCTGGTTCCCTTTGATAATAATTCATCAAATATTCCCTGGTAATGAAATACCAGTTCCACACATCCATCTGCCATTGCACGGTGGACATACGGCAATGCATCTGAAGCCTGGCCTTCCAGCACCCAGAAGCATTTTATATAACCAGACAGAGACGATGGCGGAGCCATGGTGTAATAACGCATGTACCGGAAATTGATCTATAAAGTTATACAATAACTCCCATTGTCTTTTTACAGGTGCTTTTGCTGTTGTTTCAGCATTTCCACCACTTTCTGGGTTTCTTCCTGGTACGTAGTGATCAGGTGTGTGCGGATATAATCTGGTACGGGACTGTCGTGCCCGTTCACCAAAAGGGTAATATTGCCCGAAGGCAATGCGGGCATGTGGCAATCAATGCAATTCTTTTTCAGCAGTGCCGGTGCTAGCGCTTTCATTGTACAAAATGTATGATTGTCAGTATTATGACAACTCATACATTTCTGCGAAAATGCCTGCATATCATTGCGTTCATTGACATGCGGGTTATGACAGGTGGAGCAGTTCATTGTTCCGTTGCTTTTCAGGAAACATTTGCTGCTGGTAAATAACTGGTACTGCGTGCCATGTACATCCAGGGTGGTGGCTTTTGGCGCAGGTCCGATATCCATGAAGATATAATCAGACAACCGGTTGCCCGGTTTAAAAGTGAAAGGTGATTTTTGTGCAGGCCTGATACCCGAATGACAAAGTGCACACATATCCAGCTTTTGCTGATTGTTCAGCGAACTGATCGTAGTAATAAACATCGCCTTTTTTTCCAAAGGATGTTCAACATGAAAATCGACATGTTTTGCCGCCGGACCATGACAGCGTTCGCAATCTATACCATATACTACTTTGTTCTTTTCAAATTCTTCCGATATACTGAGTCCTACCATTTTAGTATCACTGATGCCCACCATGGAACTATGACAGCCAAAACATGTACTGGGAATAGGCCGGTCAAAACGGACTTGTGTTGCCGGAAAACCCGGACTATTGGCCCAGCTATGTGCCGGTACCAGGTAAGACACCGGTAGCTGAAAATATTTATTATCCTGCCAGTACAGGTAGGTCTGTGCTTTGCGTCCTGAACCAAAAGCAATATCAAAACGATGGATCTGTTGCTGCCGGTCTTTATGATAAGCCACCTGAAAAAGACCGCTGTCACGCTTCTCCATAACAACCTTTACAGAATCATTGTAGTAAAATACATTACCCGGGGCAGCAAAGCTTCCCTGTACAGTGGAGTCGGTAGCAGGTCGTGAAGTAGCATAATGCCCTGTGGTTATAAAAGTCTTATAAATGTCTTTATGACAGGAAATACAGGTTTCCGCGCCGGCAAATTGTTCTCCCCGCAGATCGGGTGTTTCTTTTGCTTCACCATGGAAACAACGGGAAAAAACCGCAACAGCAGTTACCAGCATACAGCATACATACAACAAGCGTTTATTCATAATGCGGAAAGAGGCACTAAATATACTAAAGAAAAAGGATGCAAAAACAACGGGCTTCCATTCCTCCAAAATTGGCTCCACCATCTAACTGAGTGGTTTATTTGACCTATTTTTGGTCACTTCCAAACCCACCCTGCTATGTTGAATATTGTTAAATACTTCACCATCATTCTTTGCTCAATATGTATGATTGCAGCTATCTGTCTGGGCATTGCCGGACTGGTAGAAGCTCCTGTTGATACTGATGCAGTGCTTATTGCCGGCATTATACTGGCCGGCTATGCCTGCATACTGGTATTGTTGTATTTCAGCGTTAAACGGAAATATACACCTGGCTACTGGGTATCCATGGCACTGAGTATATTACCCATTATCATTATCTGTATTATTTTATGGCTGGCTATACAGGCCGATGAAATAATAGGATAATATTACATACAAAAAGGCAGCACCCCGAAAGATGCTGCCTCAACCAAACGATGAGAATAAAACAACCCCGTCTTACTGCTTTAAGATCTTAAAGGTTTCTGTAGAAGCAGCATGGTATAATCTGATTATATAGTTCCCTTTCGGCAAATCGCTTACGTCAATGCTATACACCTGTTGCGCAGACTGGAATGTTGCAGCTAAAACCACGCGGCCATTCATATCAACAATATCAGCCTTTTTTGGCTGTTGTGCAGCAGGTACCACAATGTGCAGCATATTACTTACAGGATTGGGAGCCACTACTGTTGCAGCCAGGTTTTGCCTGTTCAGCAGTGTGATCACTTTTGAATAAGTGAACTGTTGATCAACATCCAGTTGTTTGATGCGATAATAATTCATGCCTTTCTGTACACCGGTATGCACAAAACTGTACTGCTTGGTGGTAGAACTGCTGTAAGCAGCCTGTACCACTCCTGCTTCAGTAAAGGTTCTGCCATCGATACTATGTTCTATTACAAATTTATCTGTTTTGCTTTCCTGTGCCGTAGCCCATGCAATTTGTGCCTGCTGATTTACCAGCTCGCCACGTACATACAGCCAGGTTAAAGGCAACGGTTTGCCATAGCTAAACTCTGTAAAAGCATTCAGGCTCCATGGATTTTGCCTGCTGCGGATATACAGGGTATGCATTCCGGGGTCAACGCCACCCAATGGGATGTTTACAGAAAGGTTGTTAACATCTGTTCCTGACGTAAAACTAACAGCAGTGCCCTTTCCGAAACCAGGATCGGTATCGAAGTAATACTCCAACTGACCCACCGGAGGTGCCGGTACCGGTGCCGCAGGATAAGACTGGGCAGTGCTATTATCAAACACGCTGAAATTGTTAAGACTCCATTTGCCCATTGCATCTTTGCTGCGAACGTACAAATGATGTACTCCCTGTGCTAATCCAACAACATTTACAATGATCTGCAGACCGGCAACATCCTGTCCGTTCAGATCGATCTTCGTGGCATTGCCTGCACCAGGATCGGTATCTATAAAATACTCCATAGCAACAATGTTACCGGCAGCAGCAGGAGCTGATGGATAGTCCGGAGCCGAATTATTATCAAACACGGCGAAATTGGAGAGGCTCCATTTTCCATTCGCATCTTTACTGCGTACATACAACCTGTGTACTCCCTTTGCCAGGCCGGTAATATTTACAGCCAGTTGAAGATTGGCAATATTTTCGGCATTTACACTTACAGCAGTAGCATTGCCCAGCCCCGGATCTGTATCAACAAAGTATTCGATGGCTGTAACATTTCCTGCTGCTGCTACAGAAGGATATACAGGTAACAGGAAATTTTCAAAAAAAGCGTTATTGGTAAGACTCCATTTTCCTGTTACATCCTTGGTACGCACATACACCCGGTGCATACCTTTAGCAACACCGCTTAAATCTACATTGAAGGAAAATGCATTGATATTTACAGAGGGAGTAACAGCTACCTGTTTGCCATTGCCCACTCCCGGATCTGTATCAATAAAATATTCCATCATTACAATATTACCGGCATTTGCAGGTGGCGACGGATAGGGCACCTGCGACAGGGATACCAGCCAGCACATACCAGCCGCCACAACTGCCAAAAACTTTTTTAGCATAGATAAACAATGAATAGTGAAAATTAATTGTTAGAACGAGTACTCACTGTTGCCGTCATAGAAGTGGCAGAAGAAGGAACAGTTGCCGGAACAGTCAATTCATAAATAGTGGGCACCGGTGGTATACCGCTTAAACGATACGGATCGGCAGTACCAAACATACCGCAATCCGGCGTAACACCGTTTACAGGTTCGCCAGCGCCTATTGCCGGAGATCCTGCTTTCAACTGGTACTGTCCATCAGCAGAACCGCTGCCAACAAAAATATTTGCGTATGGAACACTATTCTGATTATTATTTCCCGTTGGCAACATATTGTATACTGAAATATTGTATTTGAATGAAGAATTGACCACTCCATTTACATTGCCACTACTAATAAAAATATTGTTGGCAAAATAACCATTGGAAATGTTTGGAGACGATACATTGATCACATTATTTCGTACCAGTACATTATTACCACCGGGTATATGAAACCAGTTATTGATATAGCAATTGGTAACCTGTACATCATCAGCCAATGCAGAACTCATGTTCAGCGACAATAAACACTTATTAAACACCAGGTGTTCAGATTTCAATCCGCCGGAAATACGATCAATGATAACATTACAACGTGTAATAGTAATGTTATCCACGCCTGCACTGAGTCGGATATTTCCCTCAAGCCCCACAAAAGTACTTCCCGAAGCAAGCGAATCAACATCCAGCGTGCTGAACTTTGAACTATTGGTATTAAATTGTAACCCTGCATTACCGGTTGCCCCTGAAAGCAGGTACCCCGTACCGATCAATACCAGTCTTTTTGAAAGTATGGTGTAGCCATAAGTAGTGGCTGTACCTTCCACGTATATCGTATCTCCGGGTTGCACCTGGCTGTTGCTGATTGCAGCACTGATTTGTGCAAAATCTGCACTGACTCCGGCAGTATTATTTACCCGCCACACTTTGGCACTGGCACTGAATGAAAACGCAAATATTGCTGCTACGAGCAATACCAGGTAATGTAACTTTTGTTGCATGAACTTTTGTTTTTCTTGTTAATAAATAAAAAATGAATAAATGTTTGTTTTAATGGTTTAATGAATAGGAGTGTTGAATTAAAAACCAGAATAACAGTTGCGGCCGTACCCGCAACTGTTATTCAATAAGATGATTATTTACATGGATTTACTGCATCCCAGTCTGCATCCTGTTTATACCTTGGAAATTCCAGCCAAACATTATGTGTTGGTTTATCCTTTGGCAGTGTATTAAGAAGGTTATAACGCCGTACATCAAACCAACGATGCCCTTCCATAAACAATGAATAACGACGCTGTTTTAACAGCTCGGAGATCAGTGCATCTTTGGTATTTGCACCCGAATAAGGTGTGAGGTTGTGCGCCACGCGTATTTTATTGAGCGTAGTGATAGCATCCGGCAGTTTATTAAGTTGTATATCTGCTTCAGCGCTCATCAGTAATAATTCCTCATTCCTGATAATACTTACAGGCGATGTATTGGTAGCGTATTGCTGTAATTCATACGCCATTAACGGGTAGTCCGGTGGTGCCAATGCCGTTGTACGTTTTCTTATTTTGGCAATACCACCATCTGCCACACTACTGCCGAAGACCCTGTTGTCATTAGCTTCTGCATCAGGCACAAAAGCAGCTTGTACCAGTGTTACTACACTGGGCTCGTCCTTTGCCTGCCAAAAAGGATTGGTAACATCACCGCCCGTAGTTGAATACAGAAACTTAGGACCATTGTTCAATGAGCCGTTTACATCCATAAACGAGGCATTGAGTGCATCCTTTAAACCGTTCCAATCCTGTTTGTACATGGCAATACGCGCAGCTACCGCCCGGTTGAACATTATAAAATCAGCAGGTTTTTCAAAACCGGTCCAGCCTTTTGCCACATGAAAAGGAAATGCAGCACTCGCTGTGCTTAATGCAGCCAATCCGTCATCTGCCAGCATTTTTACATAATCAAGAGAAGCCTGGTAAGTACCAAAACATCCTGGTCGCAACAGATCACCGGGCGCATTGAGATCGGAAAAAGAAGTTCGTATACCATTGCCGCCATCCATATTCAATGCATTAAGCATAACATATGCCTGCACTGTTTTGGCAAATCCTTTCACCGCAGCTTTCTCAGCATCAGTCAGTGCAGAAGAATGTTCGGCTGATTGCAGCAGTATCTCTGCCCTGCGGCGGGTCTGGTTAAACCCATTGTACCAGTCCCACATAATACCAGCGGGGTCAATAGGGATCTCCCCCTGTAGTTCACGGTAATAGCGGCTTTCGGTAGCCTGGAAGTATACTACTTCCCTTCCTATACTACCAGACCAGGTATAAAAAGAAAATAAACCGGTACGCATAGTACCCTGTACTCCTACACTCAGCTGATCAATCTGCACTCTTGTGGCATTAGTAAGTACAGATTCTACGGTAGGGTTATTGGGGTCGCTTACATACGACGTTTTGGTACATGCACCAATAAGCATACCGGTTGCTGCCGATGCAGCTATAATATATTTCTTGAAGTTGATTTGCATACAGCAGAAATTTAGAATTCAATATTCAGGTGAAAGAATATCCTGCGCACTGCCGGGAATGGAGCCAGATCTACACCTGTAGTTAATGCAGCACCCGCATTGGCAGAATTGAAATTGGAAACTTCAGGATCATAACCAAAGTAATCAGTAAAGGTCAACAGGTTTTGACCCGAAACACCAACTTTTACTCTTTCAATGCCCTTCTTAAATACACTCTGCAATACAGATGCGGGCACAGTGTAGTATAAGGATGCTTCACGCAAACGGATATAGCTGGCATCCATTACAAAGTTGCTGATCACGGTAGAGGCTCCTCTTTCCAGTCCTACAGGTTCGCCTGTTTTGGTAGGTGTGCTCCAATCTTTAGTAGTGCCGCCTTCATCCTTTACCTGCCGTGTTAATGATGAATTATATCCTCCCTGGCTGGTATGCCAGAACATAGAAAATTCAAATCCATTGGCAAACTTCAAAGTATTTGTCCATGAAACCTGATACTTAGGTTGTGCATCACGGTAAGCTATCAGTTTACCTGAGCTATCCGGCCCCCACCACGCGGTAGGAGAATAGCCTTCCTGCAAACGTTTTCTTCCATATGCACCAAAACCAGAGTTTGCTACATAAGCCGGGGGTACTGTAAGACGGGTAACTTTGGAACGGTTCTGCCAGTATTGTACAGAAGAGGTCCACTCAAAATTGCGCTTCCTTACCACAGCAGCATTCAGTCCCAGCTCCAGTCCTTTATTCTGAAGATCGCCTACCGGATATACCAGGAAGCTGGTTACTCCCGAAGAAGGAGCCAGCGCGTAGGCAAAAAGAAAATTCTTGATCTTTTTATTGTAATAAGTAGCTTCCAGGGTTACTCTGTTATTCAGCAATCCCAGGTCTACACCAAATTCCAGTTCCGAAGCTTTTTCAGGATCAAGCTTTGAAAGCCCCAGCACAGTAGGTGCAACAGAACCCAGTAGTCCATCATAATTAATGGCAGACAATGCAGAATATGCACCGTTGAATATAGGGAAGCCTGATGTTTGTCCATAAGCAACCCTGGGCTTCAACTGGCTGATAACAGAAGATTTCCAGAAACCGAAATTGGTAAGATTGATGGCAGCAGAACCACGTGGAAAATAATAGAGCTTATTATAATTGGCACCAGCCAGTGTTGATTTGTCAGCGCGCACTCCCACTCTTCCAATAATTTTGTCGTCCCAGTTAGCTTCTTGCCCCAGATCAAAAGCAACTACCGTTTCCTTTTCTATCAGGCTCTCCGTTAAACGTACCTGTGCAGTACTTGGGTTTCGCTGACCCGGCAACAATCCATCGCCCTGTATCCATGAAAACTCACGTTTCTGGTCGTCACGCAATACGATGGCCTGTGTGGTAAGATCGATATTATTACCCACATTGGCATTGAACGTAAGTGCAGATTGCACATAGGTATAAAACACTTTGTTGTAAGCATACCGTGATGCACCGGGTGTTGCCCGGCGAGCCTGGTACTGCAGATCCTCTGGCATATACACACGGGGTTCTGACAACAGGTAATCCAGTCCACCGCGGAATGAAAGACGTAACGAAGACCGCTCTTTCTTCAGCAGGTTAAAGTTTATTTCACCGGAATTCAGAAAACGATTGGTGCTCTCCTTATTCTCTGCCCGGTCTACAATTTCAAAAATGTTCTGCCCTGTAGTAGGACTTGAAGGATACGTGCCATCCTCATTACGGGTAAGATTTATGAAATTGGGAATGTAGGCCATCGAATACGATAAGGACACACCATTGTTATCGTTGCCGGTAAAACTTCTGCTGCTGTTCGTATTCAGATAGTTGGAACTGACCTTAAAATCAACAAACTCATTCATTTTATGATCAAGGTTTACGCGTACAGATCTTCGCTCATACCCTGTTTTTTTCTGAATACCGGTCTCTTTCTGTAAAGAACCGGACACATAAAACCTTGTTTTATCATTGCCACCGGAAATGGTTGCGTTGGTATTGGAAATAAACCCGGTACTTCCCCATATCAGTTTTTCATAATCCCATGTTTTGCCATTGCTTGCCTCCAGCAGATCCAATGCTTCATTTTCAGAAAGATGATAAGCACCGCCATAAGCAGTGATCTTTTCCCTGTTCCAACCGGAAGAGCCCAGTAATTTTGAAGCCTTGGTAAAACCCACATCCTGGCTGACAGACAGTTTTGTTTTACCGCTTTTACCTCTTTTGGTAGTAATGATCACTACACCACCATTAGCCCTGGTACCGTATACAGCCGCGGCAGACGGGCCTTTCAGAATATCAATACTTTCAATATCTGCAGGATTAATATCAGCAATGCGGTTAGGTGCCTGATCCTGGGTACCGGCATTTAAACCAGTAGCACCGTTAAATGACTTAGTGCCCGCACCTGTTGGCAACTGGCTGTTGTTCACAATCACCCCATCAATTACAAACAGCGGCTCCGATGATCCCAGTACAGTAGAAACTCCGCGCAAACGGATAGACAAACCACCACCGGGAGCACCGGTATTTGCTGTGATCTGTGCACCGGCAACCTTTCCACTCATCGCTCCATCCAGTGTGGGCGGTCTTGAACTACCGGTAAGCTGTGTTGCATTTAAACGGGCAACTGCATTGGCAGCATTACTTCTTTTAACGGAAGATGATAAACCTGTTACGATCACTTCACTAAGTCCCGATGCTTCATCCTGCAATACCACATTCATTGGATTGGCAGCTGCAAGCACCTGGGTAGTGTAGCCTACATGCGAAACAGTGATCTTTTCTTTATTACTGTTATACTGAATCGTAAAACGCCCTTCTGTATCTGTTTGCACAGAATGACCAGCCCGGTTAGCCACCGTAGCGCCGGCCAGTGGGGTTCCTTTTGCATCTGTTACTTTTCCGCTGATAACGCCCTGCGCCCATAGCAGGCAGGGTAAAGCAGACAAGCACAGCATGAGTAAAACATGTTTAGTCAATTTTGCCATGTGATTGTTTTTGGCTTTGGTTAAAGCACGAAATGACAAAAATTGAGGATTGACTGTTGTACTGTACGGTCAAACAGGCGAATTAGAACATTGAACTGTATTTTTCACATTCCGAAATGAAGGACGTATACAATACGATATCACCTCTTATAAAAACACAATCCGACAGAAGGAGTCGATCTTTTAAAAAACTGCTATAAGGTTTGAGCAAAACATGCAGAAGCAGGCTGCAACTGTGCTTACAGTCAAATAATGATGTGTTTTTCCAACTTCACTTATTCGTTTACGTAACCGGCTTATTAAACAACTCATTCAATCAATAGCAATTCAATAACAATTGTTAATACATGCTTTCTTAAATAGCTGACAATCAAATTACACTTCAAGAAAAGCATTAACAATTATTAGCCAAATGTTAACGGTACTTTTTGACCTATTTTAAGTACAGCTTTTTTTCGGATATGCTTGCCTTATAGTTGTAAACGGTTTATTCCTTCATCTAAAAGCACTACCATGAAAAAATCGCTTGTATTGCTTACATGCGCAATGCTTGTCCTGTTATCAGCATTTGCGCAAACTCACACAGTTACCGGCCAGGTAAAGAATGACAAAGGGGAAGCCATCCCTTTTGCAACTATCAAAATCAAAGGATCCGGGGCAGGTGTATCGGCAGATGAGAACGGCAGTTTTAAAATTGAAGTGCCTGATGCCAACACCGTTCTGGTAATCAGTGCTACCGGTTATAACAACCTGGAGCAGAAAGTAGGCACCAGCACTATGTTATCCATTTCGCTGGGCACAGTGAATGGCAACCTGCAGGAAGTATTTGTTACCGCCTTAGGTATCAGGCGCGAAGAAAAAGCGCTGGGCTATGCTGCACAAACTGTAAAAGGCAGCACGCTGATGAAATCAAATGCCGGCGACGTACTGAATGGTCTTAACGGACAGGTGGCAGGTCTTAACCTCACCAAATCTGCCGGAACCGCCGGTGCCCCCACCTTTGTACAGATACGTGGTCAAAACTCACTTACCGGTGACGCACAACCGCTGATTGTAATTGACGGCGTAATCATAGACAACAGCAGCTATGACAGTAACGGCGATGGAACTTCTGTAGCCCAGGGCGGTCAGAACTACCAGACCTCCGGTGTTCAGAACTCTAACAGGGCCGTGGATATAAACCCTGATGATATTGAAAGCGTTACAGTATTAAAAGGCGGTGCGGCCACAGCTTTGTATGGACTACGCGGCGCCAACGGTGTTATTGTATACACCACTAAAAAAGGTCGTACAGGAGCAGGAAAAGGTCTTTCGGTCGATTACAGCACTTCGCTCACCATGACAGAGGTAAGCCGCCTGCCTGAGTTTCAGAGCAGGTACCTGCAGGGTACAGGTGGTCAGTATGTAGGTCCACAAGGTGCAGGGGGAAGAAGTTGGGGTCCGCTGGCAGATACCATGTATTATAATGGTGCTACCAATTATAAGTATGACAAAAATGGTTTCCTGGTAGGCAAAAGTGATCCTACTGCCAAAACCAAGTTCACCCCTTACGACAATATCAACAAATTCTTCAGGAAGGGAATAGCTTATTACAATTCAGTATCTATCTCCGGCGGAAACCAGGATGCATCATTCAGGGCATCGCTGTCTAACAATACCGAAACTGGTATTATACCTACCAACGATTTTAAAAGAACCACTGCCACATTAAGCGGCAGGGCCAATCTTACTTCAAAGTTCAGCGTTGAAGGTTCAGGCACGTATGTTAACACAGATAATGACGCCGTACAGGAAGGTAGCAATACCGCTGGTGTATTCCTTCCTTTATACCGCGTACCGGTTTCGTTTGACCTGCTGAACGGGCAAAGCAGTAAAACAAATCCAGTTGCCTACCAGTTTGCAGATGGTACACAACGTACTTATAAGTCCAACTTCGATAATCCATACTGGTCTCTCAACAAAAACAAATTCAACAGTAATGTAAACAGGTTTTATGGTTATGTGCAGGCCAGTTACAAATTTGCCGACTGGCTGACAGCTTCAGTAAAAAGTGGTATGGATTACTATACAGACAATCGTCACCAGGTATATGATATAGGTTCCAATGCGGCGTTTGGCAATACTGGTCGTGTGGTAGATGACGAGATCACTTACAAACACTCCGACAACTACCTGAGCTTTACCGGCAACAGGAAACTGGCAAAAGATCTGAAGTTCAACTACGTTGTAGGTACCAACTATTATGTAGAAAACCTGCGTGATGCACGTACACAAGGAGACAACCTGATCTTCCCTGGTTTTGATAATATGTCCAACGCTGTTACCATTTCATCTACCCAGGAAAAAACAAAAATTGTTCGTAATGCAGTATATGGCAGTTTTGATTTTGACTGGAAAGAGATGTTGTTTGTAACTTTAACTGGCCGCAACGACTGGTCTTCTACTCTTCCCAAAGAAAACCGTTCGTTCTTCTATCCTTCAGCCAGCGTAGGTTGGGTATTTACAGAGTTGCCTGTATTTAAAAATGCAGACAATAACATTCTCTCTTTTGGTAAATTAAGATACTCTTACGCAAAAATTGCCCACGATGCGCCACCGTATACCATTAAAACCAACTATGTACAATGGGTGGTGAATGATGGATACACTACCGGTCTTACGTGGCCGCAGAACAACATCAACGCGTTTGGTTTGAACACAGTACTGGGACAACCAAATTTAAAGCCTGAAAACACCTATTCCAACGAAGTAGGTTTAAACCTGCAATTCTTTAAAAACAGGCTCAACTTTGATATCGCATATTACAGCAACCTGTCTAAAGACCTGATCGTACCGGTAAATATTGCTCCTTCTTCCGGTGCCACACAGGCCTATTTCAATTCCGGTGAAATCAAAAGCAGTGGTGTAGAAATAGTATTAGGAGGTTCGCCAGTCAAATCAAAAGAATTTGAATGGGATATCAACGTGAACTTTGCACGCAACAGATCTGTGGTCAGAAGACTAGCCACCGGTTTACGTGTACTGAAATTCCTGGATGGATTTGGTGCCGGTACCCAACAGATACCTGGCAAACAGGTGAACCAGTTATACGGCAACGACTGGTTGCGTGATGCTGCCGGAAATATCCTGATCGATGACAGTGGCACACCTGCATCCAACTCCAATTATGGTTACCCTGTAGGCGTAACAGACACTACTGTTACTATGGGCAATCCCAATCCGGACTGGACAATGGGCATCAACAACTCATTTACCTACAAAAGCTTTAACCTGTCATTCCTCTGGGATCTCAGGATAGGCAGCCAGATGTGGAATGGCACTACAGCGGCATTGAACGCCTATGGCCGCAGTAAAGAAACAGACAAGCGTGATGAAACAGCCGTATTACCGGGCGTACTGAACTCAAGTGGCAAACCTAACACGATTGTAGTTCCGCTGAATCAGTATTGGTTTGGTTCATTAAACAACACCTTCAACTCCAGCCTGGGTACTCCGTTTGTACAGAATTCAAACTGGGTACGTCTGCGTGTTGTAACACTTACCTACAGTCTCAGCGATAAAGTAGCAAAAGCGGTTCATGCACAGGGCGCAAGTATTTCATTCATTGGCAGAAACCTGTTCCTGTACACACCTTATAAAGGTATAGATCCGGAATCAAGTTTAACTGCTAACAGCAGCCATGCACAGGGACTTGAATATTTCAACTCACCTGGCACACGCTCATACGCCCTCAGCCTTTCATTAAGATTTTAATCAAAAAAACTTTTGAATTATGAAACGCTATAATCAATATATCACCATCTATATAGTATTACCAGCACTCATTGCGCTGTTGTCAACGTCGTGCACTAAAAAACTGGATAGCGCAGCAGATAATCCCAATGTGCCGCCCAATGTTACACCAGGAGTGTTGCTCACCGCAGCACAGGGTGATCTTGCCTATACCGTGGGTGGAGACATTGCACGCTATACTGGCATCTTTATGCAATATATTAATGGAAATGGCGGTGGTCGCCAGCCGGATGCATGGCAACGCTATTCATTTACTGCATCTGATTTCAACCCTGCATGGGCCAACACTTTTGCAGGTTACCTGAAAAACCTCACATTGCTGAAACAGCAGTCAGATAGCCTGGGTTATGTGATCTATGGAGGCATCAGCCGTTGCTTACTGGCCTATGGACTGATACAGAGCACTGATCTGTGGAACAATATTCCATATTCACAGGCTTTCCAGGGATCTGGTAATCTTACGCCACAGTTTACAGCCCAAAGCTCTATTTACGATACAGCTTTCAGCCTGCTCAACCAGGCATTGACGCTTTTTACCCAAACAGATGTATTGCCGCTTCCTTACAGCAACGATATCATCTTTGGCCCGTCCAATCCGCAAACATCGGGTAGCTCAGAAGTAGCCAGCTGGACCAATTTTGCACATGCGCTGAAAGCAAGGGCCTATCTTCACCTGGCTAAAAAAGATGCGTCCAACTATGCAAAGGCACTTACAGAAATAACCAGTTCCAATTACAGCAGTGGCGCTAATGATGCACGTTTCTATTTCTTCAATACTTCTACAGGTAGTGCACCCATGAATCAATATCTCAACTCAAGAGGTGATATTGTTTTTGGTCCTACCTATAGCGCTATTTCAGCTTCTTTTAACGACAATGCACGCAAGGCACTTTTTGACTTTAGCGATGCTCCTGACGGAGTAGGACCTTATTTTGTGGCCAATCAGGCATTACCATTACTGACCAATGTGGAAGTACAGTTTATGAAAGCAGAATGCCTGTTGCAGACAGGAGCTCCCGATGCGCAGGTACGCGCTGCTTACCTGGCAGGTATACAACAGTCGTTCACTGATCTTGGTGTGGCTTCGTCTTACGCTGCGTATGTAGCACAACCATCAGTAAACCCTTCAGGGAATGTTACACTCACCAACATCATAACACAGAAATACCTTGCCATGTATTTCGATCCGGAAACTTTTAACGACTGGCGTCGTACAGGTCTTCCGGCATTAACACCCAATGTAACAACTGCACAGATCCCAAGACGTTTCTTATATCCGCAAACAGAACTGGATTATAACTCTTCCAACACACCCACCGGTGTTGGTTTGTCTGACAAAGTGTGGTGGGATCAGTAAAATACAAGCGATGGGTACCCCTGGCTGTGCCATTCCTGGCACAGCCATTTTGTTTTATAAAACCAGTAACCCGGAATCATGAAGAATCAGTATATTCAATGCTTGTTACAAAACAAATGGTTCTCCGCACAGAAGATTAATTATGCAGGTATCCTCATTCCCACGCTCAGGACAGATTATATATGCTTTTGGTATGATGGGCTGGAGTATTATGATCAATCTTATCAGCGTAATCCTTGTATATCTGTACGTACCGCCCGCGGGCAGTGGCTTACCTTTACTCATCAGCCAGGTGGCTATTTTCGGCATCTTTAACACTATTACCATCATTACAGCAGGGGGCCGCTTGGCCGATGCTGTTTTTGATCCGCTGATTGCACAGATCAGCGACCGCAGCACCAATCCTGCAGGCCGGCGTATACCACTGATGAAAAAAGCCATACTGCCATCATTAGTATGTTGTTTCCTGGTTTTCTATCCTCTCAAGCAAAACATAGCACCCGTCAATACAATATGGTTGGTGTGCATGCTGATCGGTTTTTACATTTCCACTACCACTTATATTATTCCCTACAATGCACTTTTACCCGAACTGGCTCGTGATTCTGCCGCCAAAGTGCGCTTGTCTACCTGGCAATCTGTAGGCTACGTATTTGGTATTGGCATTGCCTCCAATGCCTTCAATATTGCAGATGCGCTGCAGCATTCATTTGATATTGCTTCACGATTAACAGCATTGCAATATACCGTAGCAATGCTGGCAATGCTGGCAGCGTTGTTTATGGCTGTTACTGCATTTGCCATTGATGAAAAAAAATATTCATTCAGTACGTATAGTGCTGTTCCTATCAGAACCGCACTGAAACAAACATTATCCAACAGGAATTTCCTGCTATTCATTGTAGCAGATTTCTCTTACTTCATTGGTGTTACCATTATCAGTTCCGGGCTGCTGTATTTTGTTACCGTGTTATTACACTTACCAGAAAGTATTGGCAACAAACTGATGATCACCATGATCCTGGTATCATTTATTTTTTACCCGATTGTCAATACACTTTCTGCAAGGATCGGTAAAAAATGGATTGTGATAGTATCGCTGCTGATACTGGCACTGGTGTTTGCAGGTATTTATTTCCTGGGAAAACCTGCTGTCAACCCGGAAGTACAGATATATTCACTGATATTACTGGCATCTGTTCCGGTAGCATCACTCAATATTCTGCCGGTAGCCATACTGGCTGAGATCATTGCTAAAGACAGCCGCGAAACCGGTTCTAATAAAGAAGCATTATATTTTGCTGTACGCTACTTTTTTATCAAAATAGCACAAACCTTCGGCATTGCATTATTCTCCATGTTCCTGATCTATGGAAAAGACCCCGGTAATGATGCAGGTTTAAGAATGAATGGCATACTTGGCTTTATATTATGTACAGTGGCTGCCATTATTTTTGTAGCCTTCAGGGAAGAACATTCAGCGGAGAGTTCATCGTAACGTATTGTTAGGGCGCGTGTACGTCATCTGCATTACATGTATATTGCGCATTGTAAAAGCGGCTTCACAATAGCATAAATAATAATTCCATTTACGGATAAATGCGTCATCAAAACCCAGCTTCTTTACACCCGGAAGATTTTTATTAAACTGCTTTCGCCACATTTCTAATGTAGTGGCATAATGCAGTCCGATATCTTTCAGGTCAACCAAGGTCATATCACCGGTTTCATTAACAGACCTGTTGATGGCAGCAACAGAAGGAAGCAGTGAGCCGGGAAAAATATGCTTCTGTATCCAGTCTACACTTTTCTTCAGCGCATCAAATCGGGAATCGGGACAGGTAATTACCTGCAACGCAAGAATCCCCTGCGGCTTTAATAACTCATAACACTTACTGAAGTAACGATCCATAAAACCCGCACCCACAGCTTCCAGCATTTCAATAGAAACAATTTTATCATACTTTCCCTCCGCCACACGATAATCTTGCAACAACACCTCTACCCTATGCTCCAGTTTTTCTTCCACCACACGTTCCTTTGCCAATTTATATTGTTCCTGCGAAATAGTGATTGTAGTAACATGACAGCCATATCTTTTTGCCATGTAAATAGCATTCCCTCCCCATCCTGTTCCAATTTCCAGCACACGATCTGTTGCTTTTAGTTGCAACTGCCGGCAAAGACGATCATACTTTGCATATTGGGCAGCTTCCAGGTTCATCCCATCCTCTGTAAAATAAGCTGAAGAATACGTCATTGTAGGATCAAGGAACAGGGAGAAAAATTCATTGTTCAGATCATAATGGGCAGCAATATTTTTACGTGATCCATTCACACTGTTCATCTTCCTGGTGTGCGAAAACCTGTTAAACAGGCGCAATACGTTCACTATACCTGTTTTAACATTGCTACCGGAAACAGAAGGTGCATTGTTCACATTCAGCAAAAACCATTTGATCACATTGGTAATATTATCAGTATCCCACTCTCCTGCCACGTATGCTTCTCCAAAACCAATATCACCATACAATAAACAGCGCTTAAAAAAGTAATTATCTTTTACATGTATGTTTGCCACCACATATTCTTCTCCACTTCCCATACGTATGGTTGCACCATCAGGCAACGTAAGAAAAAGTGTGCCCCGATCCATTTTTGCAAGCAATGACAAAATAATACGCTCGCAAAAACTTTTTTTATCCAACTTACCAACGGTTGCTAATGTTGCCATATCAGAATTGCTACTAAAATAAAAACCATATCGCCTTTAATAAACTATACAGCAGTCGCTGCTAACCCTTACTACATTTACGATATACGTTTTTTTGCAGATGTTGGTTTGCAGTTTTACGGTGATAAGGAAGTTTCTTGAACCATAACAATAACGCATTCCAGTGTATCAGTATAATTATCTGCATAGTGATCAGTGGAAAACGCAGGCCATACCAGGTTAATCTGCGATTATTTAAAGACCTTCTGCTACCAGTTAAAGTACTGATAAAGATCAGCTCTTCATCTTTATAATCATCTATTTTAATTTTCAATCTGTCATCAGGAATAGTGACATCAAAATCAAAATCAGTATCATGATCAATAAAGGGCGATACATAAAAATACTTACGTGTAAGCAACCGGAAACGGTTACCCTTTAGCTGTTCTGTATGCAACAGGTAAGGTTTCATTTCGCGAAAAGTATTACTCACCTCTGCCACACAACAAAGCGGCTGTTCATGTTCATCAAAACAAAAGTAAAATGATACCGGGTTGAAATTGTAACCCATCACATTCAGGTTGGTAAGCAGCATTATTCTGCCTTCATTCAGCTCAATACCATGTTGCTGCAGGTAATCTGTTATATGCTGCCGGGCACTCCTGGATGTATCAGGTGCATCAGCCGGCAACTGCAGATGTTCATGATCGCGAAAGCTGAATATGTTAAACCGGTTATGACTTACAAACCACAGCTTTTTACATAATAAAGGCAGCTCATTCAGATCAATATAAAACATGAACACCTTGTAGTGAAACCGGTGTTGCTTACCCTTTAACCGGTAATGCATTACTGTAGCCTTATACAAACAACTATTCATGCTTCAGCATTTTACACAATCCAACAGCACTAGCATACGCATCTTCATGAAAACCGTACTTAAAATAACTGCCGCAATAATATACCGGTCCGTCGCTGTTCAGCAGTGTCAGTTCACGCTGCGCATTGATGGCTTCAACATCAAACAATGGGTGTTCATAATCAATTTCGCGAATAATTTTTTCAGCAGGTATACTTCCCGGGATAGCATTGATAGAAACAAAATAATTCTTATTATCAGAAACACCCTGCAATCGGTTCATCCAATATATGGTAGTAGGCACTAACATTCCCTGTTGCAATTCAATACGGTAATTCCAGCTACTCCATACCTTTTTATTAACAGGCATTACAGACTCATCAGTATGCACAGTTGCTTTATTGTACTGGTATTTAAAACAACTTAACAATCGCTGCTCTGCTGCAGTAGGTTGTTGCAGCATCTGCAATGCCTGGTCTGCATGACAGGCCAGTATCACTTTATCAAATTCCTGCTTCCTTCCGTCACTGGTACTTATCACCACCTTGTTTCCTGCACGTTCTACACCTGCAACAGCATTGTTCACCTGTATATTTTGCTTAAAGGTCGCTATCAGTTTCTGTTTATACGATTCGCTGCCATTTTCCAATGTATACCACTGATGCTGGGTATTCAACCCTAAAAAACCATGATTCTTAAAAAAACGGATCAGTGTTACTGCCGGAAAATCAAGCATTTTATCCATGGGTGTTGACCATACGGCAGCACTCATAGGCACCAGGTATTTCCACAACATATCTTCGCCAAACCCAAACTCATCAATATATTGTTTCAGTGAGTAATGCTGATAGTCCGGGTTATCCAGTATCCGTATAGACTCTCTATTAAAACGGGCAATAGCAGCCAGCATGCTGATATAACGCAGGTTAAAAATATTTTTCCGTTGAGCAAACAGGCCATTTAACCCTGAACCGCAGTATTCAAGCCCTGTAGGTACATGCTGAACACTAAACGACATATCCGTTTTTTTTACCGGCGCCTGAATAGTTTCAAACAAACTGCACAGATTAGGATAAGTAGCATAATTAAATACCATAAAACCCGTATCCATGTATACCTCTTTGTCTCCTTCAGTTACAGCAATGGTATTGGTATGTCCTCCAATGTAATTGTTCTTTTCAAAGATAGTCAGCTCATAATGCTGCTGCAATAAATGTGCACATCCCATGCCGGCAATACCGGTACCTACAATCGCCAGTTTTTGCATACCGGTTACAATGATTGGTTTTTAGTAAAAAGATAGTGACTCACCATCCACTCTTCACCGTTATTGAACCTCCACAATTCAGCACAGGCCATAAAGAAGATACGCCAGTATACCCACCAGCGGGTAGCCTGTTCTGCGCCATATGTTTGCCGGAACAAAGGCATAATCTCATGCTTATATTTATCCATATTCTGCAACCATGCTTCTGAGGTTTTGGCATAATGCAGCCCGCTTACATGCCAGTGTTTTTGTATATGCAGATCATCATTGAAATACAACAACAGGTGGTCACCAGGCATAATACCCCCGGTAAAAAAATACTTACTCATCCAATCTGTATCATCTTTCACTTCAAACTTGTAAGTAAAGGTTTTATGCGTAAAAATGTGTACAAACAACTTTCCATCAGGCTGCAGCATGTCTGCCACTTTGCGCATCAGCAACCGGTAATTACGCATGTGTTCAAACATTTCCACAGACACAATCCTGTCAAATTTCTTATCCAGCGCAAATACATTCATATCAGCAGTGATGACAACAATATTGGTCAGCCCGCGCAATGCTGCCTGCTCATCAATGTATTCTTTTTGTGTACGGGAATTGGAAACTACCGTAAAATGACCGGAAGGGAACTTTTCTGCCATGAACAATGACAGCGAGCCCCAGCCACATCCCAGTTCCAGTACCTGCTGTCCGGCAGCCAGCTCTGCACGTTGACAGGTCAGCTCCAGCATATCTTTCTCAGCCGTATCCAGTTCTGTAACCCCCGTATTCCAGTAACCACTGCTGTATTTGAGATGTTTGCCTAAACAATACCGGTAAAACTGTGTGGGAACTTCGTAATGCTGTTCATTCGCATCAGCAGTATGCACGGCAATAGGAGAATCTTTTAATTCCTCGATCAGTTGTGCAAGATGTTGCTGCTGTAATTCAGTATTGCCTTTATTTTCTTCGGCCAAACGTACACGGAGTAATTGTCTTATACGTGTACGGAGCAGGAAATCAGGAACAAGGTCCCTTTCAACCAGAGCGTTATACCACATAAGTTCTAATTCGGAGTTGCGTAATGCTCTATAATATACGAATGAAAGGGGCGGACAGATTAGTGTTTCTTAAACCACGGAATAAACGCACTGGTAGTACGCTGGTATTCACGATAAGCTTCACCTTTACTGCGCAGTGATTGCTCTTCGGTTTTGGGAATACCGGTCACTTTAAAAATGAGGTACCCGATAATAAGCGGACTAATGATAGCAAGCCAGCCATAGCGGCTTGACAGTGCAAAAATGAAAACAGCGATCCAGATCATCAATTGGAAAAAATAGTTCGGATGACGTGAATACTTCCAGAGTCCTGCAGTACACACTTTCCCTTTATTGGCAGTATCTTTTTTAAACCGGGCAAGCTGTGCATCTGCTATCCCTTCTCCAATAATAGCCAGCAGCCATAATGAGGCCCCTGTATACTCAGCAACAGTCATTAACGCATTATCGTTCTGTGTAATAATAAAAAAAGGAACAGATAAAATGATGGTACTCAAAGCCTGCGCCTGGAAGAAGAAAAAGAAAGCACGGTTGATATGTGGAGCCCAATCTTTTCGAAGTTGCTGATAACGGCCTTCCTCTTCGTGAATATGTGTAAAAACGCGTGCGGCAAGATGCAGGGTCAAACGCAAGCTCCATAATATCATCAGCGTACAAACCAGTGTTTTTCTGAAACCATCGCCTGTAGCTTTCCACCAGATCAATACGGCAATCACTGTAAAACACAGTGACCATGCCACATCTACAATACTGGCATTCCGGATAGCGGTGGCCCATATCCATACCAGCAACATCAGCAGGCATACAACTGCCAGCGACAATAATGGCAATGATAATACCGATGGTATATTCATAGATTTTTATGACACAACAGGTCTTTTACAGTTTCACCCTTCTTCAGCTTAAATAATTGTACCAGCAGGTAAGCACAGGTAGCAATACTGCCCAAGCATACCAGCAATAAGATCCATATTATTTTTTTAAGGAGGGAAGATTCTTTATAGCAGACCCACAATGCCAGCACCAGCACATTGACATAAAAATCCCAAAGTGTGGCACGCATCCAGGGAATAGCGGCCAGCGAATTCCATTCGTCAAACAGATTGCTTTGCAAAGAAGTACTGATCACCTGGAAACACATCCACACCAGCAACACGCCGAACAGCACTTTCAATGCAGTAATCATATTTATTGTTTTTTAAGCCTGATGATCCGCACCTTATCCAGTAACAGTATTACCGGGAAAGTAGGGTCAAACTCATACCACTTTTTAGCAAAATTGATGCTATTGGGACTTTTGTGGTGATTGTTCTGCATCAGTTCGCCCATCAGGAAAATATCAACAGGTATGCTGTTTTTGCTATGGTCATCGTTATCGTAATTGGAATAACCGTATTTATGACCACACCAGTTTACAATAGCCCCATGCACAGGCCCCATAAAAAAATGAATGGGTAACAGCAGGAACATCCACCAGGCGGTAGCAAAATACCAGTAAAACAAAAAGTAACCCACGCCAAATAAGATACGTACACTCCACCAGTCTGAGATTTTATCAACCAGTGGCCATTCGGGATATTTTCCACGAAAAGGTTTTTCTGGCTCAACTTTATACTTAGCGTAATTGAGATAGATCTCTTTGGTACGCATGGTCATTTGCCATACATCCCTGAAAAAATGGGGAGAATGCGGATCTTTTTCCGTATCACTGTATGCATGATGCATGCGGTGCATGATGGCATAGGCACGGGGGTTAAGAAAAGATGCACCCTGGGCAAGCACAGTAAAGCCGTAGAAAAAACGCTCCCAGAATTTGTTCATCGTAAACATTTTGTGCGATGCGTAACGATGCAGAAAAAAAGTCTGACAAAACAACGACAGGAACCAATGAGCCAGGAAAAAAATCAAAACAGCCATAACGCTACAATTCTTTAATACATACGGAAAAAAGCCAGTACCAGACTGAACGAGGCCGCAAAAGTACAGCAATGATTATATTAACAGGCAAAAATTATATCTGTTAAAGAATATTAACGATATGATGTAACGACATGAATAGCAATTGCTGACGTCAGATCTGATTTTTCGCAACATATGTACGGCAAAATTTAATTTGGCCACTCCATATACCGATTGGTATATTTGTGTCATGAAATTTACCCCACGTTCCGAAAGCACAAGGCAATTCATCATCGAAGCCACTGCAAAACTCTTTAACACCAAAGGGTACGAAGGCACTTCTATGACAGATATTGCTACTGCTACCGGGCTTACAAAAGGAAGCGTGTACGGCAATTTTGAAAACAAAGAAGCAGTAGCGCTTGCTGTATTTGAATACAATGCAGCCCAGCGGGTCAGTATTTTAAGCAGCAGGGTATCAAAAGCTGTTACCAATAAAGAAAAGTTACTGGTATATGCGTCAGTTTTCACCAGTTCAGGCAACAAAATATTTCCCGAAGGAGGTTGCCCGCTGCAGAATATGGCAATAGAAGCAGACGATACTAATGAAGCATTTCGCAAAAGAGTTGCAGAAGAATTTTTGAGTTGGAAAAAAAATCTCACCAATATTATTCAGAACGGTATTACTGCCAGGGAATTCAGAGCAGATGTTCAACCTGAAAAAACCGCATTATCTATCATTGCCCTGATTGAAGGAAGTATTCTGTTATCCCGCACAACCCGTACCCCCCATTATTCCGATTGCATCATGGAAACAGTACGGGAAATGATCCATAGCCTGGATGCCAAAAAGGTAAAATAATTTTTTTTGAACAACCATATACCGATCAGTATATGGTCAATTATAAAAACAAAACTCAAATAAAATGAACACCCGGAACAATACCATCCTGATCACCGGCGGCGGATCAGGTATCGGTTTTGCAATAGCAAGGCTATTTGCAGAAAATGACAATACCATTATTATAACCGGCCGCAATGAAGAACGCCTGCAAAAGGCGGTTGCCCGCTTAAAGAACACCAGTTACATTGTAAGTGATGTTACCAGTGAAAAGGATGTAGAACAACTGGCAGCCAGGCTGCAAAAGGATTTTCCTGCCTTGAACATGGTCATCAACAACGCCGGAAGCGCATCAATATACAACCTGGCCAACAGTGATGATGCCTTTTCAAAAGCCGGCGCTGAAATGCTGACCAATTACCTGGCCCCAATACGACTGAATGAAAAACTGCTGCCGCTGCTTAAAAAACAGCCATCCGCAGCCATTGTAACAGTTACTTCCATTGTAGCCATTGCACCTGGCAAAACCATCCCCACTTATTCTGCCAGCAAAGCCGCCCTGCATTCTTATACCCAATCACTGCGGCTTTCGCTGGAAAAAGACACCAATATCCGGGTATTTGAACTGCTGCCGCCATTGGTAAATACCGAGTTTTCGCAGGAGATCGGTGGCAGCAACGGTATTCCGCCGGAAGAGGTGGCAACAGATTTGTTGTCCGGTATAGAACAGGATATTGATGAGATCAGGGTAGGTTTTACGGCTGATTTCTATAAAATGTTTCTGGCATCTCCGGTAGAGGCCTTACAGCGCTTCAACGACAGGTAATAAATTTTTGTTGATTGACGCTGTAAGGGGTTATCTTGCCGCGGCAAATTCAACATTAATAAATCCAATTTATGTTACACAGAGTTGCCGTTACCGGCATAGGCGTGCTGGCACCCAATGGTAATAACGTATCCACATTCTGGAACAATATTGTAAATGGCGTTAGCGTGGTGGGTCCTGTTACCCGTTTTGATGCCTCACTGTTCAGAACACGTTTTGCCAACGAGTTACAGAACTACAATCCTTCAGAATATCTTGACAAAGCTGATATTAAAAGAACTGATCTTTTTACCCAATATGCCCTGATCGCATCAGATGCGGCCATCAAAGATGCGGGGTTTGATTTTTCAAAAATGAATCCCTTTGATGTAGGTGTTATCTGGGGATCGGGCCAGGGAGGTATGGATACTTTTGAAGAACAGGTAACTGAATATGCCAAAGGCAATGGTCAGCCAAGGTTCAGCCCCTTCTTTGTACCCAAGCTCATTGCCAATATGGCATCGGGTATGATCTCCATCAGGCACGGATACATGGGCATCAACTATACTACAGTATCAGCATGCGCCACATCCAACACTGCCATCATGGATGCATTCAACTATATCAGGCTGGGCAAGGCAAAGATCATTGTTACCGGGGGATCAGAAGCACCTATTACACCGGCATCGATGGGAGGGTTCAGTTCCATGAAGGCAATGTCTGCACGCAATGAAGATCCGGCATCGGCATCACGTCCGTTTGATGTGGAAAGAGATGGTTTTGTAATGGGCGAAGGTGCAGGTGCATTGATCCTGGAAGAGTGGGATCATGCGGTGCAACGTGGTGCGAAGATCTATGGTGAAGTGGCTGGCGCTGCCATGACAGCAGATGCTTATCACATGACCGCCACACACCCCGAAGGTGCAGGTGCTATACAGGCTATGAAACTGGCATTGCAGGAAGCACAACTGACCATTTCAGATGTTCATTACCTGAACCCGCATGCCACTTCCACACCTGTAGGTGATATTTCAGAAACAAAGGCAATCGGAGCATTACTGGGAAGTGGTTCCAATACACTGAACATCAGTGCTACCAAATCCATCACCGGTCACCTGTTGGGAGCTGCAGGCGCTATTGAAGCCATCATTACGCTGCTTGCTATACGCGACGGCGTTATCCCCCCTACTATCAACACCACAGTGATCGACCCTGAAATACCGGGTAACCTGAACATTGTAACCAAAGAAGCACGCAATGCCAATGTAAAAGTAGCGATGAGTAATACTTTTGGTTTTGGTGGCCACAATGGTACAGTTGTATTTAAAGCAGTGTAAAATAAAATACGCTTTATAAAAGAACGCCATCTGCCTTCACACAGATGGCGTTCTGCATTTTATGCTGTTGCCGAAAAGATCTTTTTTATGCACCATGGCCGCTTTTAGTAAAAACCTGCGCCCGGACCCGTTTTTTATTTTAAACCTTTTACAAATTAACAGGTCTTTTATATACATGCGCATGACGCCTTTTCCTATACTGTAGCACATCATTGATAATCAGCAGATGCTTCTGCTGTCGTTTATTGACCGTTTTGCAAACGGTGCTTATTCCCCTTTCAAGATGGTATCATTTCACAGTCAGCGAACTGTATGTTGAAAAGTATACACAGTGTTGTGTTCATTATTTATTCATTCCAAAAACGATCAATTATGAAAACTATCCGTAAAACCATCGCACTTGCTATTGCCACAGGTATTTCTGCAGCAGGATTTGCACAGGTGAACCTGGGTCTGCAATCGGCTACCAATGCAGCATTACATGCCACTGCCAGTACTACGGCTATTACACAAACCACCAATGCAACAATGGCTGTTACCAGGAGTACCGTACAAACAACCACGGGCAAAGTGAATACTATTTCCGGTACAGCAGCCACACAGGCTGCAGGTGTTACCCAACAGGCTTCCGGTACAGTGAACAACAGTGTTAATAAGGTGAAAGAAAACAGTAATATCAGCACCGGTGCTTCAGTTGCAGCAGCTTCACAAAACAATGCAAATACCAACAGCACAGTAGCCAACCAATCGCTGGCTTCCGGTATTTCTTCATCTGCAGCTACCAGCACAGGGGTAACCGTGAATGTGCAGGGAGAGCAGGTGATTGACAAGACCACTGCTGTTACATCCAACGTAGCCAGCAAAGCAGGTACTGCTGTTCAGCATACTGCACAAAAAGCCGCCACCATGCAATCCAACGCAACCAGCCAGGTAAAAACAACCGCAGCCAATGCACGTACAACCGCAGCTTCAGTAAAACCTGATGCAAGTGCCGCTGCTACTTCCTCAACATCAGCCGGTATCAGCAAGCAATAAAATTCCCGGGTAAAAGTATGCCCCTGTAATAAACTGCAGGGGCATATTTATAAAACAACCAATATGAAAAATATCCTGTATAAAGGTGCTGTTATGACAGCGCTAATGATCCCTGTTGCTGTATCGGCACAGCAGGATTCTACCCAAAAAGAGAAGATGCATGTTAAGCTGGGCGTGTATTATAATTCTCATCTCAACTACTATGGTCGTACAGACAGCCTGCGCAGCAGTGGCGTATTCCCGATGGCAGAACTATGGTTTACCAAAAGCCTGTATGTAAATGCAGCGCCCGTATTTGTACATAATGCCGCACAAAACCTGCAATACAATGGTACGGTTACCACGTTGGGATACCTGTACAATCACAACAACAAGTACAGTGTACATGTCTACGCAGTAAAACCTTTTTACAAAAGGAATAGCGAACTGGTGCAATCTGCATTAAAAGCACAGGTGGCAACCAGTTTTACTATTATGACACCGGTTGTTAATGTTACAGCAGGAGGAGATATGAAACTCAGCGATCATACTGACTATGGAGTCACAGCCGGACTAGACCATATATTCCGTACACAATTGGGCAATAATACCGTACTGGTGATCGCCCCCTCGGTGTATATGTATGCCGGCACGCAACAGTTCAGCAAAAGTTACCTGCAGAAAACACCGGGTTTTCTTTTCTTTCCGGGTAGTGAGCAGACCATTACACAATCTTCTGCCAGATTCTGTGTGCTTTCCTACGAACTGTCGGCACCGGTAGTATTGGCAAAAAACAAATTCCAACTCATCTTATTACCTGCCTGGGTATTGCCGCAGAACCTGATCTCAGTTGCCGGCAGACCCGATCTTTCAGAAAGGGGAGGCAATATATTCTATATTACCGTTGGGGGAAAAATTACCTTCTGAAAAATGCTCCGGTTCGTTGGCTGCCAACAACCCCGAAAAGTTGATTTATTATTGATCAATTCTGTGGGTAAGCGTAATTCACCATCCAGTGAATACCAAACTTATCGGTCAGCATACCAAAATAAGCACCCCAGAAAGTTTTATCCAATGGCATGGAAACAGTTCCGCCTTCAGCAAGCGCATTGAACAGGCATGTGGCCTCATCTTCACTTTCAGCCTGAATGGAAAGATGAAAGTTATTACCCATCGTCAGGTGCTGCCCCATTGATTCCAGGGAATCCGTAGCCATCAGTACAGTATTGAATACAGGTAATGCAACATGCATCAGTTTCTCCTGGGTTTCTGCCGACATTTTATCTCCATCCGGAATGTCTTTAAACCGCTGCAGGAATGTGAAATCGCCGCCAAAAACAGATCTGTAAAAATTAAACGCCTCTTCTGTATTTCCGTTAAAATTTAAGTAAGGGTTAATTGTTGCCATAGTTGTATGTTTTAATGCTGAAAATATCCGACACAAAAATACCCGTAACCATTAGATCAAAAGGGGTGTGTAAACGACAATAAAAAGGCGATTTCCGACACCCCGAAAGCCCCTTCACAACAGGAACATATTATAAAAATCATGGAAAAGGGGGATCACATACTGCAATCTTATTTGGTTTATTTGTAAACCCCTGAGAATAGTTTATTTTTCTGTATGCGAAGAATTATAGCAATCATATGCACCTGCATCATCACCCTGTCATTACACGCACAATCAAAAGCTGTAATAGACAGTCTGAAGCTTAACATAGACAAATACCCGGCTAAAGACAGCTTCCGGGTAAAGGCCATTTATAAATATCTAAAGGCAAGCGCCAATTACAATACTTCCGGTACCCTGCCTTACATACAGGAAATATTACAAATAAGCCACAGGATCAACTATTCTTATGGCGTTCGTCGCGGACTGAATATGGCAGTACAATATTTTGGCGACAGGGGCGACTACGCTACTTCCTTTGCTTATGGTGATACCCTGCTTGCCTATACAAAAAATGATACCTCTTACGACGCACTTCGCGACAGAGGCATTTTACAATCGAGCCTGGGCAACAATTATCACCGGATGGGTGATTACATCAAAGCGATTGAATACAATATACAGGCTGCAGAATTGTTTAACCAGATGCACGACACCTTGTTCACCTGTCTGTTGTATACCAATATTTCAGACATCTATTCACGAATGAACGACACCGCCAAAACAACAGAGTACACGCTGAAAGCATTGCATCTGGCAGAGAACTGGAACAATGATGAACTTACTGTAACTACGCTGCTGAGCTATTCCGCCAATCTTGCCACTATAGGTCGTTACAAGGAAACAAACGAAAATCTTGCCCGTGCATGGCCCCTTATACAAAAACTGGACAACTCTTCCTATAAGCAAAGTTATCATCACATAAAAGGTACCATGGAACAACGCCGTGGCAATTACAGTATAGCAGTTCCGTTACTGAAACGTGCCCTGGTATACGCATATATCAATGAAGATGTACACCAGATCACCGGTACTATGGAAAGTCTTTACAGGTCACTTACCGGTTTAAACCAGTTGCCCGAAGCAAAAAAATACCTGGACTCCACACTTCTGTTAGCTAGCCAATCTGACCTGAAAATGCGTCGTAAAAATGCTTATGATGGCTTTGCAGACTGGTACGAGAAAAAAGGTGATTTCAAAAATGCCAATGAATTCCTGAAAAAAGCTGCTGTATTAAATGACAGCCTGATATCTGATGAAAATAAAAAGCAGATCGCTTCCCTGGAAGTACGCTACCAGGTAACTGTGAAAGAAAATGAGATCCGCAGCCTGAAAGTCGAAAAAGAGATACAGCAGTTGTCTATCCGTCAGAAGAATATACTCAATTACATATTTATCGGCAGCACCATCCTGCTGTTGATTATTTCATTACTGCTGTACCGTAACTACAGGCAGAAACAAAAGATCCAGCAACAACGCATCAGCGAACTTGAAATTGAAAAACAATTAACTGCCACGGAAGCTGTTCTGAAAGGAGAAGAACAGGAACGCACACGCCTGGCAAAAGACCTGCACGATGGTCTTGGTGGCATGTTATCAGGAATAAAATATTCATTAAATACTATGAAAGGAAATCTGATCATGACGCCGGAAAACCAGCAGGCGTTTGAGCGCAGCATGGACATGCTGAACAGCTCAATAAAGGAAATGCGTCGGGTAGCACACAACATGATGCCGGAAGCATTGTTGAAATTCGGGCTGGATGCTGCATTGAAAGATTTCTGCAACGACATAGACCTCAGCGGCATTTTGCAGATCACCTACCAGTCAACCGGGTTGGATGATTCAATAGACCAGACCACTTCTATTACCATTTACCGCATTGTGCAGGAACTGCTCAATAATACCATTAAACACGCTGCAGCTAAAACAGCCCTGGTGCAGGTGAATAAAACCGGCAGCCAGATCAGCATCACAGTAGAAGATGATGGTAAAGGATTCAACACTTCCATACTACAACAGTGGCGCGGTATAGGCTGGAGCAATATCCAGAGCCGCGTTGATTTTCTGAAAGGAAAACTGGATGTGCAATCACAACCAGGCAAGGGCACATCGGTATTTATTGAGCTGGGCGTATAAAATCACTTAATACATTTTCATTTACCTGTTTATAACAACATTCAACATACAGATTAACACTCTTCAACATACATTCGCAGCACCTGCACGCCGATTACTGTACCTTTATATCTGAAAAATGATATAGAACAGATGGTTTTTACTTACGTACTTGCTGTTATAACAATAGGCTGGGTCTTTATTACCATATACCTGTTGATCAATACACACAGGATCGGGTATCTGAAAGATCAGCCAATGACACAACACCAGCCTTCACTGGCCATCATCATTGCCATGCGCAATGAAGAAACAGAAGTGGAAAAGGCATTATCCAGTATTTGCCATATCAACTACTACCATTACCGCATTATCGCAATCAACGATCGTTCTACAGACCAGACTGGTGCAATACTGGACAAACTGGTACTGCAACACCCACAGATCAGCGCTATACATGTTCGTGAGTTACCACCACACTGGCTGGGGAAAAATCATGCGTTGTACCAGGGATATCTTCATGCAACAGAAGAATGGTTATTGTTCACAGATGCAGATGTTGTTTTTGAACAAAACGCCATTCTGAAAGCAATAGCGTATGCACAACGTCAGCAACTGGACCACCTGGCAGTGCTGCCACATATTGAATCACGTTCCAATATACTCAACAGCATACTGGAAACATTCAGCGTCATGCTGATCCTGAAACTGAGATTATGGGAAGTACCGTCTGCCAGATCAAAGGCATCAGTGGGAATTGGTGCATTTAACCTGGTACGCAAAACAGCTTACGAAAAAGCAGGTACTCATACAGCCATCCGGCTAAGACCCGACGATGATCTCAAACTGGGCGAACACCTCAAACAATCCGGCAGCAAACAGGATGTATTGTATGGCGAAGATGCCATTACGCTGGAATGGTACAGCAGTGTACGGCAGTTTGTAAACGGGTTAATGAAAAATACTTTTTCAGTATCAGATTACAATACCGCCAAAGCCATTACAGCAGCACTGGCTACCTTTATTTTCTTTTGTACACCCGTACTGATAGGATTGCTGACAGGATCATTGCTCAATGCCAGTTTGTTAGCGATCGTCATCATTGCACAATGGGCATTGTTTGCCTTTAAAGCCGGGCATCCCAACAGGTGGTGGCACTTTTTAATGATACCGGTAGCCGGCGCCATCATAACCTATATCATTGTAAGATCAACATTCATCACATTGAAGCAGGGTGGTATTTACTGGCGTGATAGTTTCTACCCGCTGAAAGAATTGAAGTCGGACAAGTTTGAAAAATAATAACCAGAAGTACATTTATTGTATTGCCTCATCAACCAACCGTTTCAATGTTTTATACCGTTCATTGCGGCCATCATTCTTAATATAAAAGGTCATTAAAAAAGCACAATAATATTTTTCATTATCTACCCAGGGAAAACTACCAAACAATCCCGGGCTGGTCACAGCTTTACTGATATTGTTTACAGAAGAGGCTTCCATAACCCATTCACCAAAACCATAACCAAAATTACCAGCTTCTGCAGGAGAATAGGCAATGGTAACATCCGGTGCAATCCGGTTCACCTGCATTTCTGCAATACTTTTTTCACTCAATATTCTTTTACCATTGTATACGCCTTTGTCCAGGATCATCTGCAGAAATTTCATATAATCTTCAGGAGTGCTGCCCGCACCACCAGCAGGCAATGCTACTTTTCCTTTACCAAAATCAGTGTTGGTCATACCCAGCGGACGCGCTATTCTTTCAGCAAACAATGTTTCAAAACTTCGGCCACTGATCTTTTCAATAACGGCACCAGCTATCTGCAACCCGATATTGCTGTAATGAAATATTTTCCCCGGTTGTCCTTCCATAGGCTGTGCGGCAATATCTTCAATAGCCTCACCCATGCTGTTCACATGTTTCATTTCCTGCATACTTTCTTTCAGCGGAGGCGCCTTGATACCCGTAAGGTGTGACAAGCATTGTGCTATTGTAATATTGCCCTTGCCATGCTGCGACAGAACAGGCAGAAATTTACCTACCGTATCCGTAATGCTCAATTTCCCTTCATCAACAAATGTCATTACCAACGCAGCACTTAACCATTTACTGCAACTGGCAATCGGCTGCCGGGTAGTAATGGTATAATCATCCAGGTTGGGCGTTTTGTTCATTTTACGTGCAACAAACCTGCCCGCCATCTTCTGTCGGCGACTCATCTCGTTCACTGCATTGGTATATACCGGTTTCCCATCCTTGTACACTACCAGTATGGCGCGTCCACCCATTTTACTGGTTTCATCATCCAGCCACTTATCTACTTTACTGAAATTATACTGCGCATAGCTGCCTGAACCCAGGCATACTAACACGATGAGTGCCATCCATTTCATATACATAATATATTGCTAACCGGGTTTAGACCGTTGTTTGCCAAGATCGTTTACTGCCGGGAAAAATAAAATATCATCACTGTGATGCAGTACTTTTGATACCAAAGCTTCATATCTATGATCACATTTATCGGAATGGGACTACTGGGTTCCAATTTTACAAAAGCATTGCTGGCAAAGGGACAATCAGTACATGTATGGAACAGGACACCCGAAAAAGCAAAAGCACTGGAAGCATCCGGCGCCAAAGCATTCAGTACTGTTGCAGAAGCTGTAAAAGGGGCAACACGTATTCACGTTACATTATCGGATGATGCAATAGTAGATGCTGTATTGGAACAGGCTGCAGCAGGCATCAGTACAGGAGCAATTATTATAGATCACACCACGACTTCTGTAGAAGGAGCTGTAAAACGTACCAGTGAATGGGCAGCCAAAGGCATTACGTATGTACATGTACCGGTGTTCATGGGTCCGGCTAATGCACTGGAAGGTAGCGGTGTGATGCTGATCTCCGGCAACCAGGAAATAGCAGCACGTATTCTGCCCTGGCTTACTCCCATGACAGGCAATGTACTGAACCTGGGCGAACGTACCGGTCTGGCGGCCGGCATTAAACTACTGGGCAACATGTTCCTGCTTACATTAACAGGGGGCTTTTCAGATATGCTGGCAACGGCCCAGGCAATGGATATTAAGCCCGAAGCCATTTTAGCACTCTTCAAAGAATGGAATCCAGGTGCAATGGCTCCTGCAAGATTAAAAAGAATACTGGCAGCCGATTACGATAATCCTTCCTGGGAGTTACAGATGGCACGCAAAGACGCCAGACTGATGATGGAAGAAGCTGCACGCAGAAATAAACAACTGATGGTTATACCCGCCATTGCCCGTGAAATGGACAAATGGCTCGATAAAGGATTTGCCAACAAAGACTGGTCAATTATTGCATCAGACAATATATGATCATATTGACTATGGCTTTCATCTGTTGTACAATTAAATGCGATAGCAGAAAGATAATTATTTTCAGATATTACCGGTGCAATTATACATGTAGTGCAAATTGAAATGGTTAAAGTGATGATTTTCACCTGTGAGACAACCACATTGAATGATTTAACATTATTACAACAACCATAGCAGGAACAAAAGACGGTCAGTATACGTTGGTGTTTTACACTGGTCCGAACCTGCAAAAAGTATCATCACGCATACAACGTTATTAGCAATGTTCTTGTCACATGCAGTTCAACCAGCAGCCATGATCGGCATATTGGAAAAAATAGTAACTTCAAAGAAAGCTATCCGGCCTTATGACCGGCATACATCAGGTCAGGGTAAAGCGTTTAAAGCAAAGGGAAAAAATACACATATGAAAAATTACATCGCAGTTTTGTTAGTACTCTTTTCAGCACCCGTATTTGCACAGCAAACAGTTTACGAGCAATTCCAAAAGATCAATACACTTCAGCAGGCCCAGCAGTATATTGACGCAAATCAGCAGTTGAAACCTGCCCTGCTCAAATTATCGGCAGGTAAAGATACTACTCTTATTGACAAGCGTTTGTTGCGCCAGAAAAAAGGAGACGTTTTTTCCGTAGGCTATGTAACCTATAAAGTACTGGATGCCACAGAATCCGTTCAATACCGTGCAAGCTATATTTTCCTGGATGGGGGTTCTTTGAGTAACTCTGAAATAGATAGCCTGAAAAAAGTGATTGTAGCTAAAGCCAATGCAGGCACTCCTTTTGACAAACTGTCTGATCAGTATACAATGGATGGTAACAAAACGCATGGTGATACCGACTGGTTCTTCGGAGAATATAGCTTCCCCAAAGAATTTCAGGATGCAGTATCCAAACACAAAGTAGGCGACATCTTTTTTGTAGACGTTTCTGAAAAAGGATGGCATTACATTGTAAAAAAGACTTACGAAGATGATCTGAAAAAAGATATTACGGTATTACGGTCAAACGGACGATAAAGAATCCGTTCTTATTCAGAAGCCTGTACTGATAACAGTACAGGCTTTTTTTATTTCGTCCGGATATAAAAAGCTGGTCCTTATAATATATTAACACTAAAACATATTCAAAAGCGACTGATCATCTTATACCCTTTCGTCACATCCGGGTCAGCAATTGACAAATCAATTACTAACACTAACAGAAGATCGAAATAAATTTCAAAAAACAGAACACCAAACCACCTAATCCGGATTGCTTTTATTATATTTGAATAGATTGAAAGCCATTAACAATTCCTTATCCATGTATACATTTTTCTTTTACAGCACCACGGGATCAACAGGAATCCCTGCTTCCTTTTTTCAATACGCATACCCGCGCATAGTACAAACCTGAAAGTATCAATAGGTCAGGTTATTCACACGGCTCCCCCCACCAACAAGCCTCCCTTTAACTCTTTGCCTGAATAGCTATCAGCTTTTTATACTGATAAATTCAAAGTCAACAATGACAGGGAAACTTATTCAGCAAACAACGAGAATATATCATCCTGTAACAAGGATTGTTATTAATTTTTTAGATGCCCTGCAGGTAAAAGTAACCGCAGGCACCATCAACAATACTTTAAAAGACCATCCTGATTGGCCCAGTCTGCTCTGCATAAGTGATTCATTAGCGAAATGGAACATTTCCAATGGCGCAGGAAAAACTGACCCGGCAGCAATAGAGCAAATACCCGTTCCTTTTATTGCATATACAAACAACCGGCAAGAACCACTGGTTGTGGTAACAAAAGTTTCAGCAGGCATTATTAAAACAAGGCAAAAAGATTACCGTAAAACAATCGCAGTTAACAGGGAAACATTTATTAAAAACTGGGAAGGTATTTACCTAATTGCCGAACCTGATGAAAATTCGGGAGAACCGGAATATCAGCAACAACGTAAAAAAGAATTTGTATCAGCATTGATGCCTGTAGCTATCATAGCCCTTACACTCACAATCTCTTTATGGAACCTCTGCAATGCTATTCATCAAACCGGCATTATTCCACTAACCACAGCGGGCATTTATATACAATACTTTCTAAATATTGCCGGTCTGGCATTGTGTGCGCTACTATTATGGTACGAAACAGACAAAAAAAATCCTTTGCTACAACAGGTATGTTCAGCCATATCAAAAGGCAACTGTAACGCCATCCTTACCGGTAAAGCGTCAAAAATATTCAATTGGCTGAGCTGGAGTGAAGCTGGCTTCATCTATTTCTCCGGTGCTACGATCTGTTTGTCAATAGTACAAACACAAATACCCGCATACATTGCAATACTTTCCACACTGAATGTTCTGGCAATTCCCTACATTTTCTTTTCCATCTATTACCAGTGGAAAATTGCCCGCCAATGGTGTCTGTTATGCATAGGTGTTCAGGCGGTACTGACTGCAGGTTTCATTAACATTACAGCTACCGGTCTTTACCATAGCGTGTATGCAATTGGAACATCGGCCATTATCCAGGTACTGTGCATATACCTGTTTGTTGCACTGATATGGTTTACTACCAAACCTTTTATATCCTCATTTGGCAAAGCGAAAGTTTTCAAAAGAAGGTATCTACGCATGAAATTTAATACAGAGATTTTTGATGCTTTACTGAAGAAGCAGAAAAAGATAACTGTACAAACCGAAGGGCTGGGTATTGACCTGGGCAATCCCGATGCTACACATATCATTGTAAAAGTGTGCAACCCTTATTGCGGCCCTTGCAGCAAAGCGCATATAAAACTGGAAAAGATACTGGAGCACAGGCAAGACCTGCGGGTTAAAATAATATTCAATACAAAAATATACGACAATAATCCCGCGCTCAACCCAACCCGCCATTTACTGTCTATTGCCGGTAATGCAAAAAACGAAAAGGAACTAAAAACAGCACTTCACGACTGGTATTCATGGGGCAACAAACACAAAGACTATACATCCTACGCAAGTAAATACCCTGTCAATGGACATTTGCTACAACAGGATAAAAAGATACAGGCTATGCAACAATGGTGTCAGTTAACAAAGATTGAATTCACGCCAACTATTTTCGTTAATGGCTACCAATTACCCGAAATATATGATCTGGAAGACATAGAATATTTTCTTCAGGAATAGTTCCCCGGAAGAAACAGTCCTATGGAACTAAACCGTGTTACAACGGTTGTAGGACGGCCAACGCCTTTGATGCTTAAAGCTAGGGCAAAACCTTTTCTTCACTTTTAAATTCTTTTAAAATGGGGATTCAAAAAATGCGCCTTGCTAACCTGCAGGGAAAGCTTACGAGGAATGAAATGATGCATATCCTGGGTGGTAGCGACGACGAAGGGTTTCCTTCAACACAGGAAAAATGCAATTGCAACAGTAAAGACGATTGCACCAGCGGTAAGACCTGTGGCGCTGATTGTGATAAATCAGGCACCAGCTATGCCGGTCATTGCACTACTTAGTAAATTGTAAGTCCGCAAGCGGTCCCTGGAACGGGGACTGCTTGTTTCATAGAACAAACATTACATGTACAGATATCTTATTTTGATTACAGGAATACTTTTTTGCATAGTGGCATCTGCCAATACCAGGTCTGTAGACAAAAAAATATCTGTGACAATAAAAATTGTTGCAGTTAATAAAGATACCGGTAGCATCAGGCTGCGGTATCCGGGAGAAGACAAGATAGTCAGGCTGGTAAATGGTATAGCAGTATTCAAAACAGCAATCAGCAACACAACTGAAATGCTGCTGATGACGAACCCTTATGCAAAGGATCTGGATGATTCCAGTATTATACGTTTTCTGGCTGAACCAGCCGATATCACTATACGTTTTATTGTTAGTAATGGTATTCCTCAAAACATACAGATAGCTGGCTCGCCCGCTCAGCAGGAAAAAGATCAATGGGATATACGGTATAATAGTTTATTGCACGACAAGGAAAATATCTGGCAGACAATGGGAGCATTGGCAAAAAAAGAAAACAGTTCAGATAGTCTGCTGGTAAGAAAGCAGATGGATAGCCTGCAACAAAAAATCAATGACATTTATACTGCTATTGGAAAATACATTTCACAATACATACGTCAGCATCCCGCTTCTTTTTTAAGCGGTTACCTGCTTTACAGGTATCATAAAAAGATGATCATAGATTCAGTAGAAGCGGGTTATCAGCAACTAAGCAATGTTGTTAAAACAACTCATTTTGCTGTTTTTGTTTTTGATTACCTGTTCACATTATCAAACAGCAACTTCAGAAAACAATACAATGCCGTAGCCCACACGCAACTGAGCAACGCAAAAAATTTATTTGACTTTATACTTCCGGATGAACATCAGAAACCGGTAAATCTTTCACTCTTCAAAGGGAAACCGGTATTGATCTTTTTCTGGGCCACCTGGTGTGGACCCTGCCATCAGCAGGCGCCAGCTTTAACAACACTGATCAATGAATTCAAAGATGAACCCATCAGCTTTATTTCAATATCGCTCGACAAAAGCTTTGACCATTACAAGGCTTCAGACAAAAAGATCACATTACCCTGTACAACACTGGTGGATACAGAAAACTCACTTCGTTATTTTTACCAGTTCCTGTATGTACCTCAACTGATATTGCTTGACAAAAACGGGAAGGTACTTGTAAATGATGCTCCGGCAGCAGACTCTCCCGGGCTCAGAGCAATACTCAGAAATGCATTAAAGTAATGTTATAGTTACAACAATGCAACACACTGCAGGCCATCTTGCGCACAGCAGTATTGCTTTTTACTGTATTAACAGTATACATTATCCACTGCTGATAGTACCGCCTGTGTAAGTACCACTGGTATACAAACCATGAAAGTCTGTTCCGTTGCTCACACTGCCGCCACTGTAAAAGGTATAAGTAGTATTGGCCTTCAGTTTTGATGAAGCAAACAACAAAGTAGTATATGATGCCGGAGCCAGGAAGGTGAGCGCCTCTGTGCCATCCGTTGCTTCAATATGTACAATCTTCTTTGCAGACCCACTGCCTGCTATTACAGAATGCATGGTTGACACACTGGCAGCAGGACCACTGGTTGCGCCACCTGCTGCAATAATGATTCCGCCTGTCAGTTTCAGAGTACGCGCATCTACATCCATACCAGCTTCGGTCGATCTTGCTCCTACGGCTACTACTATTCCACCGGTAATTGTAAATATACCATCCGAATCCATCGCATCGTTGCCGGAACTCCGGGCATATACTTTTCCTCCGTTGATATAAATAGCCGTACCGCCACTTAATACGTCATCTGTTGTAACTGTAGCAATAGTACCATTATTAATGGTCAAACCACTCTTAGTCTTAGTTACAGGAAAACTGGATACATAGTTTTGCACAGCTTACCTTACCAGCACTACAGTACCTCGTTTGGTAATCACCTTCCCGGTATAATCAACGCCCTGCACCATATATACAAATGTACCGGATGATTGTGGTGCTCCGCCCAGGGTTCCGTCCCACCCTTTATTAATTTCAGTGGTACTGAAAATCAGTTGTCCCCAGCGGTTATAGATCCGGAAAAAGTTCAATTGACTGATACCTACACAAACCGGGCGTATCAGATCATTTTTTCCATCACCGTTCGGAGAAAAGGCATTGGGCATAAAAATATCTGCAGCGGTCTGGTAAATCTTCACCTTGATATCATCAGTTCCATAACAGCCGTCAGCATTAGCTGCTTTTACGGTGTAAATAATATACGGTGCACTTTCTGCACCCAGTACAGCCACAGGGTTTGCAATACTGGTGAAGTTAAGCCCTGTAGGCGGTGTCCATGTAAATATATTGGCAGCAGGATCATTCACCACAGCATGCAGTTGAAGATGCTGCCCTACTACCACTGCGGTGTCATTACCGGCCGAAACAATAATAGGCTGCGTTACATGTACGTGGAAAGTATCACTTAGTGCATTGGGACAACCGGCATTGATCACTGACAATACATAATTAGTTGTTGTCAATGGCTTTGCCAATACCTGTAAACCCAATGGCAGATATGGAACAGTTCCGTCGCCCTGGTTACGGAGTGTTGCTATAGGTGTCCAGGCGTAACCTGTACCAACAGTGATCGTGGCATTCAGGTTCAGCGAATCGCCATAACAAATAGCAGCATTGGCCGGATCATGGGTAGCAGCCGGGAATGGCACATTCACATATTGCATGGTTGCTACCGCACTCGTATCAGCAGCACAAACACCGCTCTTCACAATCGTTCGGTAATAAGTAGTATTGGTAAGACCACCAACAGCATAAGTAATTGCTGTATTGACTGGCGAAAAATTATTCCATGTACTGTTGTTAAGTGAAGATTGCCAGTTTACCACATTACCAGTATTGCCACTAAGTGTCAGCAGCATACTAACTGTCTGGCCATTACAGAAACTGCTGTTATCCGGACTCAGTACACCGCCTACACTTTTCGGATCAACGGTTACTATGGCCCGGGTACTGGTATCGGCTTTACAGGTACTACCGTTTTGTACTACAGCAGCAAACTGTGTAGTGGCAGTAAGGTTCTGTGCCGTATAGGAAGTAGTGGTATTGACTACAGGTGTCCAGGTAGTTCCATTGACAGAAGACAACCAGGTGATCACATTACCGGTTTGCCCGCCCAATGTCAGTAAAGAACTATTGATACCAGAGCATACGGTATTATTACCGCTTACATTTCCGGGTACTGTAGGTGCTGCACTGCTAACGTTTACGGTATCGCGCAGATTGGCACAGCCATTTACTTCGTGTGCAATAACATGCCCTCCTCCGGAACCTGCAGTGACATTAATAGAGTTGGTATTGGCACCGGAGTTAATGATCCATCCCGCAGGTACTTCCCAGTTATAAGTAGCATTAGCAAGCGCAGGTATTGAATAAGTGAAAGTACCATTGGCACATGCAATATCAGGCCCACTGATCTCCAGTCCTGCACAACTGTTGCGCAGTGCTATATAGGCATAGGCAAAATGCGCACCGGGTGTGCAATTATTGGCCTGGAAAGTAAGCACCACCTGTTTTCCACGGTAAGCCGACAGGTCAAATGTTACCTCAGTCCAGTTCTTTGTCCATACATCACGTAAATAAGTGCCGCCGCCCCCATTCCCTTGTCCTGCGTGTGATAAAAAATAGACCGGGCTATTTGTAAATCCATTGGCAAGTGCTGTGGCTGTATCCAGCGTTGCACCTGTAGAACTACCGCCACCGGGACCTCCTCCTCCCGCATTGTTGAAGGTAGGCAGGTAGTATTGGGGGGATGCACAGGTAATGATACTGTCCGGGGTATTGAGCGTGGCCTTGAATAAAGGCTGTTCATTGGAATTGTGTGTACCGTTTTCGAGCACCAATGCGTATGCATAGGTCATGGTATAGGGCTCAGAAATAGAACCCGCCGGTACATTGATGGTATAGGAAACAGAACGGACAAAACCACCCGGGTTATTGCCCGCATTCAGATCGTATGAAGTAGCAGTAGATCCCAGTTTGATAGAATAATTGTATGAATAACCGTTTATGGTTGGAATGGTTGGAAAACTGCCGTACAGGTCACTGGTAGAGTTCGTGATCACCTGGATACCAGTAATACCAAGGGTGTATTCAGAAATGACTGACCTGCCGGTATTCGGAGCAGGGTAATTAGAAGAAGCGCCACTGACAAGGCCGGTAGCCGCGGACCAGTTACTGAGATCGCCGGTAGCAAAATTGATGTTCACAGGGCAGGCCTGTGCCTGGGCATTCGCAGCACTAGCGGCAACAAGAGCCACGCTGCAAAACAATAAGATCCTGGTCAATTGACACATCATAAACCGGTACGTTAAATTCTGGTGTTACAGGAACAGGCTTATTACCTGGAAAAAGTATTGTATCGCTCTCATAACCCAATGTGTTGTTCAGGCTTCAAACACACTCAAAGCCTTGAGAATCATACATCCCGGATGGTTTCGGAAAGAATATCGGAGGGAAACCGGGATTTATATCATACAATACACTATTATTTACAGTTTAAGATACCAAACCGTTGGGGCAAAACCTATCTTTTTATTCACAAAACACCGGCCAATCTAAAAAAATAGAGTTTTCCTACTACCGTAGCCTGCACATTTTTTAACGTACTTCACAATATGAAAATATTTCAGCAATTATTGGTGCTGCCGGAAAAACGCCGTGGTTTTCACCTGATCACTGCCGATGTAGAGCGTGCACTACCCGGTATCAGGGAATTGAGATCAGGTATTTGCCAGGTTTTCATCCAGCATACATCAGCCTCACTGACTATTAATGAAAATGCAGATCCTACTGTGCGCAGGGATTTTGAAACATGGTTCAATAAAACTGTGCAGGAAAATGATCCGGATTATGAGCACAATGATGAAGGTCCGGACGATATGCCTGCCCATCTGAAAGCGGCCTTGCTGGGCAGTTCGGTAATAATACCTGTAAACAATGGAGAACTGGCATTGGGAACCTGGCAGGGCATTTATTTATGCGAACACCGTAATCATGGTGGCAGCAGAAGACTGGTGATCACCGCCTGGGGTAGCTGATATATGGTTTTATGGCTGGTTTTATTACTTTTTACTTACTCATATCAAAAAAATAAGAGGAGATGTCGTTTGTTTACCAAGCTCACAGAACTAAAAGCAAAAGAGGTATAACAAGTGAAGAAAATACAGTACAACAAAATCTATGTATTATCCTTGTACTTGATTGAATCAAAAAAACTGCTGGCCTATTGACTATCGCTTTGATCAGTAAACGAAATAACACATATAAGTAGTTGTTCAGGCGACTGCCTTATTCCTCTCAAGTTCCATCCCGAAGATTGCCCTGACAAAACTTCAAAAAGGAGACAAACAGCACAAAGAATATAGTGAAAAGATCACGGCACTCAGAAAGCTTCCTGAACAAACGGATAAAAATTAGCAGCCCGATGAAATACATTACTTATTCTGTTAATGGCCAATCCCATCCTATTTGCCAAAAGCTGCTAAAGGTATGCCCAAATATTTCTTTAGGATAGGATATCCTAACCTACTAGCAATGATCCCGGACATTTTCATGGCGTCCGTTAAAAGAAATCAAGATCTTATTGATAAAAAATTTCAGGCTATCTGCTGGTTGCACGTAATCACGTATTTCAGCAATCAGCGGTTTATCAGCTTTCTTTTTTGCGAATATCGGCCAGAAATGGCTATTGAAGTCTTTGAAATTACCGATACCCAATCTGTCCAACAGCCGTCCCACTTCCTGGTATATTCACCCTGCTCCTGATCATCGATCTTTTACAGTATCTCTGATCCCAGGATATCTCCAATGGCGAGATCTTTACCACGGTCATTAAGTATATTGAATATCCGGAATGCTATTTCTTCGTCGGTAGATGAAATAATTACGTTCACTCGTTTCGTTTACCGGAAAATACCGTATCACAAACCTTTTTGTTCTAACGCTTTATACATAACCGTCTTTTACCAAAGTCGATAACGCAACCGGCTATGACGCACCATTGCAAAACAGATCCAATGGCATTGCTGACTTTAGAAGATAATGATGAAAAATTTTAGACAACAAACAGTGCAGGAAGTGGTTCGTAATCATTTATACTTAGTAAGTTGCAGCATCAGCTGGCTTAGATGGCAGTTTAACAAGTATGTTATGATCACAACTCTTCTGTAAAGTTAACATCCGACATATCGTTTTTTTACATTTCCGACATTGTATTATACAAATCCGACTCACGCTTATGATACGACGATTGCTACAACATTCATTCATTTTATTGAACGTAGACTATGTAAGTCTGGGTGACAGATGGAATTACAAGAATGTGATCAGCCCTTACTACCGCATGTATTATATCGATGCAGGTGAAGGATCTATTTCAAATGGAAAGAAAAACTGGTTATTGGAACCAGGATATATATACCTTATACCGAGTTTTACTATTTGTGATCTGCACTGCTCTTCTTATCTGAGCCAGTATTTTATACATTTTTTTGAAGAGGCACGCGATGGGATCTCGCTGTTTCATTACAACCGGAATATTTTTAAGATCGAAGCAACAGATCTCGACATTGCCAACTTCAAACGTATCTATGAGATCAATCCTTACAGAAAGATCAACCGCTCTGACAACCCGAAAGTTTATGAAAAGAATGTGTATTACCAGGAATATGAAGAATTAAATAACAAACAAAGCAATAAATCCTTTCTTGAAACCCAGGGGATCATGTTGCAATTGGTGTCTAAGTTCCTGGATGAAAAACAATCACAGTTTGGCAACGTGCAGGATGTTCCGTCAAAAATCGTTGACTTACTGGGATTCATTCAATTGAATCTGCATAAACCACTAACAGTAAAGATGCTGGCAGACAAGGTCAATCTTCATTCCGATTATCTTTCCAGGATATTCCTGAAATTAACCGGTGAACGTCCGCTGGCTTACATTCACACAAAGCGGATCGAACGGGCACAGTATCTTATTGTAACCACCGACCTTTCGCTTACACAGATAGCTGAAGATACAGGCTTCAGCAGTCTGCCGCATTTCTCGAAAGTATTCAAGGCTGTAACAAGTTTAACGCCCGGGAAATACAGGGAACAAAATAACATGGTTGATGAAAATCGTGGGCTGGAAGAAGACTAAAATAGCATCTCAATGCCAGTACGAGATTAAGATGTGCCGGCTTCGGAAACGAAGCCGGCACATCTTATTTGACAATTCCTCTGCTCTGACTACTGTTGATAAACCTTGAATACAACAGCAATTTCGTTTGGAATTACGGAAGGCTTGCTTATTTGCAGTCCGTCAGCCAGTTGCTTCCAAATAAGTTTTGCATTGCTTCCCAATAGTTCAACCTTTTTAATCTTGACTCCCGGGCTGAGGGTTGTTCCAAGATTTTTCACAAGGATATCTTCTCCCGGATTACCCATAACAGTTACGTAAAGGATCTTTCCTTTTTGATTAAACCGAATATCTTTTGCCGTCATCTTTACTTTCCCTTCATTAAATCCCTGGGCTCTCATAGGATTGGACGTCTCTGTCGAAGGACCTTCCCCAAAAATCTTCCATGGTCTTGTATCGAAAATACTTTCTTTGTTGATGTCCATCCATGCCGCAATATCTTCCAACACAGCAATCTCTTTTTCGTCTATCGTTCCATCACCCCGCACAGGAATATTGAGCAACAGGTTACCATTTTTACTGACCACATCCACCAACATGTGTATCACAGTTTTCCCTGTCTTATACCTGTTATTTTCATAGGTAGCATAGTTATAGTGCCAGTCACCCAAACAGGTACAAGTTTGCCATGGCAGATCCTGAATATTGTCGGGCGAGCCTCTTTCCACATCCCATACAAGACATTCTTTTTGTTCCGGCGTCAGCACCTTTCCAAACAATACTGCATTCAGCTTTCCTTTATTCCATGTCATATTGGTGTTATAGAAATGCGCAGCAATCTTCAATCCTGCGTCACTGATAGGATAAAGTGGTAAGCCGGTGTCATCAAAATACAGTAATTCCGGTTTGAACCGGTTGATCATATCAATTGTTCGGTTATAAAATTTTTCGCAATAAGCAACAGACGGTACAGATACGCCATTGCCCCAGTTCCACTGGCTATGAATTTTGTTGATGTTCTCGCTTCCCTCGCTCAGTGCGTGGTTTTGTGCGTATAGTTCCTGCGGATCCAATCCCTCCCACCACGTGCCTTTGCCATCTGCTTTTGTCAATTTGCCATCGTATGGTATGTCTTTGAACGGGCCTGCTTTGTCCGAACGCTGGGCTGTTTCCATCCATGACCATGCGTGCGCCGCATGCACGCTCAGTCCGAGCGGCAGTTTATATTTTTTGGCAGCTTTTGCCCAGCCATCAAGAATATCCTTTCGGGGACCAACATTCACCGAATTCCATTCCTGGTATTTGCTGTCCCACATATCAAAATTATCATGGTGATTGGCCATGGCAAAAAAGTATTGCGCCCCAGCCCTTTTATACAAGGCTACCAACTTGTCAGGATTCCAGTTCTCTGCCTTCCAGCTATGTATTACTTCTTTGAAACCGGCTTTTGATGGATGTCCGTAATTATCTACATGCCATTTATATTGGGCGCTGCCTTCGTTATACATACCGCGGGCATACCAATCGCCCTGTCCGGGTTGACATTGTGGGCCCCAATGAGCCCAGATCCCGAATTTCGCATTGCGAAACCATTCGGGAGCCTTATATTGTTTCAGCGACTCCCAGTTGGCCTGAAATTTTCCTGGTGCCACAGGCTCGGCATTGGGGCCAACCGGCGACACAAATTTTTCTTGCGCAGCAAGCGAACATTGTAAAAATGTTGCTGCGATCAGCAGCTTATGTTTCATGAGAATATTTTTAACTGATCTGTCAATAAGAGATGTTGATAATTCCGACTGGTTGCAAGTGTAAATGCAATGATAAGTTATACCGGTAGTTGAAATCTCCGGACAGATCCAAAAGAATAGCAACGACATTTGTAGCAAAAAACATATGGCAACGGTGATCGGGGTTATCGCAATCCAAGTACTGTAAAAATAAAATCATACTTCCACCAGTTTTTACACAGAGCCGACTTTGTGTTATATAAATCCGACCTTCCTTTATTTTGATCATTTCGTTGGCCTAACAACAACTTCCTGGCCTTTCTTCATTTTAAATACAAGGATGAAATCATCGCCTTCTTTTTTGCATTAACCGTATTCGCTGTCAATATTTTCTATTTCGAATCCGGCAAACACCATCAACAGATGCTTTGATAAGAGCCTTACTAAGTCTTCCTTCCGCCCACTGTATACCCACAAAGTGGCCGAAGTAAAGATTTTAGAAAAGGTATCAACTCCTTTTGCCAGTTTAAAAGGTCCATAGGGGGAATCTGAAACAGCAGGATACATAAAACTGTTCGCTGTTGGGTAGATATACTATTTGCCGTTTGCTGCAATAGCCTTACTGGGCGCCCGGTATTTTTGTACCACAGCGGAAGGAAAATAAAACCCCGAAAAGCTCCAGTGAACAATTTCTCACCGGGAAATAAGGAATATAAGATATACCATCATCAAATTGTGTAATTGTAAGAAACATGATTTCTCAATCCTTTCTCTCAGAATAGAAATGTTATCAAAAAATACCCTGGTAGAATTATGCATCCCTGATGAAACAGCCAATCCAATGTAATACGTACCCGACATGAAATGAGGCCATTTATCGTTTCGCTTTACTTTATGTGCATTTTCTGCTGTGCGGCACAACAGTATCAAAGAACCATTTCTGGTATAAAACGATCATCAGTGATATACGAATTGAGCTGCAGAACTATTGTCGGGGCATCGTCATGGTCACAAAGTTGCCAGCCGGCAAAACTTTTCCGCAGAAAAGTTTATCAATCCTTAAGACTGCTGAAAACTCAGGCTTCTATATAACTGAAAATGCGGGCGAACTGCATTTATCCGATCGTACGCTAAAGATTACCTTGAATTTATCCAATGGACGTATTTCGTTCAAATCATCAAAAACAACTACCTAGAAAATAAAAGAAAGATAATTACTTCCCAATACAGAAAGTAGGAAAGTGCTTTTAGCCCGTATTATATGAGATTTAGTAACAAAAAAGTACCATCTTCAAAAGTAAGTGTAAAATATCACACTTACTTTTTCACATGTTCAAATTCAATTCTAATAAACTCATTACTCCTAAGAACAATTGCCTTATCATTCAACTTTTCATAAAGAAAATAAAACTCATTGCTTTTACCTAAATAAAGCAATGAGGAATCGGACTTTATTATGTCACCATTTTCTTTAAAAAGAATAACTCTTTTATTTGAATAATTTGAGTAAACTAAATAAGCATTTGTCATCGCAGCTGTGGCAATTATGGTTAATGCTATTCCTGCTGTAACAAAATGACTAATTTTAATATTCCACACTTTGCCTTCAGGATATAATTTGTGGAGTCTGTTACCTATTATAAATATGAGAGTTAAGCGTACAACCACCGACAAAGCTATGGACCAAATCTTTATAGGGGAAAAACCCACAATAGCTGGCAATAAAAACAATAAAAAAAAGGACATGCTTAAAAGTTTGCCCACTATATTACCAAACCTTTCATCTGCTTTTTTAGTATGCGTGATGCTTTTTCTTGGAGCCGCTGAATATAATCTATTGGCTAATATACCTAAAATTGCGCTAACAATAAACATTGAAAAATTAGAAACGAAGATCAACACAATCTCACTCAAAGAAATATAATCAAGTATATCAATTGAAAAAGCTCTGTAGTAAACAACGGAACTAATAATCCCACAAAATATAAGAAGAGATGTAAAAATTGCTATTAACTTAGGAGCAACATCTAAAGCTTTAATATCCATCTAACTTTTAGATAAAGGGTTTTATAAAAAATAATGAGATAGTGTCTCCTGTATCAATTTTTCAGGGTAGTAACCATCTTTACAACAAGAAATTGCCTACTAAAGGCAGATAAAGGCAACAAAGAGCAAATGGAACTCTTTCATTTTCAGTGCAGATAGTGTAAAAACTGCATCATTCGTATATGCGGTTACTTCCCAATACAGAACTTACTAAAAATATAATCCAGTTTATCTTCTGTAGTTATCTCTCCGGTTATTTCTCCCAGGTAGTGCAGGCAGCGGCGAATATCTAAAGCCAGTAAATCACCGGGGATATGATTATCCAGGCCATTGCGAATATCCTGCAGCGATTGCTGAACCTGTTGCAATGCATGAAAATGACGGGCATTGGTAATGATGGTATCCTCACTGCTTACCTTACCTTGTAACACTGTATCTACCAAACGTTCTTTCAACACTTCAATATACTGCTGCTCCCTGGCTGCAATAAAAATGATCTCAGCAATACTACTGAACTTTTCACTTGCTGCAAGTTCCGTCAACCTGTCTGTTTTATTGCCAGTCAGCAGGTAACGTGCGCCCTGCTGTTCCAGTTCCTGTATAGTTTGTTGCAACTCGTCCACAGAGGTCTCGGATACATCAAACAGGTATACCACCACATCTGCCTGACGGATCTTTTCCTTACTACGCTCCACACCAATACTTTCAATAATATCACTGGTGTGTTCACGGATACCTGCTGTGTCTACCAGGCGGAAAAGAATGCCGTCGATATTCAGCACCTCTTCAATGGTATCACGTGTAGTACCGGCAATATCACTTACGATTGCACGATTTTCATTCAGCAATGCATTGAGCAGTGTTGATTTACCGGCATTGGGTTTACCTACAATAGCCACCTGCACCCCATTTTTGATAACATTGCCCAGCTTGAAAGATTGTACCAGTTGCCTTGTAGTTTGTTCCGCAACATTGATCAGTGTATAAAACTGTGTGCGATCTGCAAACTCCACATCTTCCTGCGAAAAATCCAGCTCCAGTTCTATCAGCGCTGAAAATTTTATCAGTTGTTCCCGCAATTCTTTTAACACCGAAGAAAAACCGCCCCGTATATTATGCAATGCAGCCTTGCGTGATGCTTCCGTATTACTGGCTATCAGGTCTGCCACCGCTTCGGCCTGGGCAAGATCCAGTTTACCATTCAAAAAAGCACGCTGTGTAAACTCTCCAGCTCTAGCCAATCGTGCGCCCTGGTGTATACAGGCACTAATCACCTGTTGCTGTACAAACGGTGAACCATGACAGGAGAACTCTACTACATCTTCACCAGTATACGATTTAGGCCCTTTAAACAATGCCACCACTACCTCGTCCAGCACTATATCGTTTTCTTTCAGATAACCTACATGTAAGGTATGTGTAGCCTGTCGTAACAGGTCTTTACCAGGAAACAGGTTATTGGCAATCTCCCACGCCATTTTTCCACTCAGCCTGATCACACCTATCGCACCAATTCCCGGTGGTGTTGCCAGTGCCACAATCGTATCATCCCAGCCTGCCAGTTTTCCTGTCATACCCGTTGTAAATTTTGCCAAAGATAGCACAATCATGAAAGGTGGCGGAATGACCGGGTTTCGGGTTCTGCAATTAGTTTATCCTGATGAAAGGCTTGCTTTATTTATTATAGCTGGCAGTGGGTAGTTGGCTATTGCGCATAACTTGAAGTTCATGAATTTTCCGACCTCCTTCTCCCGGACCTTCGATCTTTCGTACTTCAGACCTCAGACCTCCGGCTTCAAACAAAAAATCCCCCGGAACAATACCGGAGGATAACATTAATCAGCAAAGGAGGGGTTCTTAATCGGTTTGCAACTTGAATACAATAGGTTGCTTTTTATATGATTTAACCTTACGTCCATTCTGTTCAGCCGGTATCCACTTACCACTCTTTTTGATCACTTTCATAGCTGCATCACGCAATTCCTGCGGACCGCTGATCGCTTCCACATCACTTACCACACCTTCTTTATCTACAATAAACTGGATCACCACCGTACCCTGTATTTCATTATCAATAGCTTCCTGCGGGTAGTTATTGGCAAGACTCTTATTCAGGTACCTGGCCCATGCGGCCATACCGCCGGGGTAGGTAGATTCTATTTCTACTTTCACAAAAGTGCGCTCCCAGTCTTCCTCTTCTTTTTTAGGAGCTACGGTGATACCATTACCGGCATCTGTTACAGGAGGCGCAACAATACCATCATCTTTTATACCTTCCTGGTTGGCGGTGCCGATCCTGGTATCTTCCAGGTCTGCCACCACCGGTGGTTTCTCTTCCTCCGGCACGTCCTTATCGTCCATAATTTTCGGGGCAGTGAACTGCTTCATTTCAATCTGCTCAGGTGGCGTGGGAAGCTTTTCTGGCGGAGGAAGTACTTCTTCCGGTTTCTCATCTTTAATATTCTCCAGTTGTGCGTCTGGTATCACAATGGTTTGCGCTACTTTTTCCGGAACACGATTAGCAAGCAGTTGCCCTATTATGAATAACAGGATAATGCTGATCATAACAATCATTGACAACCGTAAACGCTGATTGTAAGTACGTCGGAGATCATATGCGCCATACTCTTTGTTTCGTCCCTCGAAGACAATATCAAGTATGTCCGCTGTTAAAATAGCAGAAGTTTCCATGGCTATACTTTTTGTTTGGTATAATAATGAGATGCTGTAGTGAACTGTTTCCATATTGATAGTTCAATATTTTTTACAGCCATCAGCATCTACCCATAAATGTTATACACGATATATCAGCTATTCATCATTACAGCAGGGGTGTGATCTGCATAGACCGTGAAGTAACAAAACAAGGAAGCTAGGGGCATAAAAAAATCCTCCCTGCAATGGGAGGATTTTGAAATCTATTGTAAAGAAGTAACTAATCTGTCTGGAGACGGAATACAATAGGTTGCTTTTTGTACGATTTAACCTGGCGGCCATTCTGTACGGCAGGAGTCCATTTACCACTCTTCTTGATTACGCGGATCGCTTCATCACGGAGCTCATTAGGACCACTGATCGCTTCTACGTTACTCACATTACCTTCTTTGTCCACCACAAACTGTACTACAACAGTACCTTGTATTTCGTTATCAATTGCATCCTGGGGATACCTGAGACTTTTATTCAGGTAACGCTGCCATGCAGCCATACCACCGGGATATTCAGATTCGATTTCTACTTTGGTGAAGGTTTTGTCCCAATCTTCTTCAACTTTTTTGGGAGCTTCTACCACACCCGTACCGTTGTCGGTAACAGGCGGAGCAACAATACCTTCATCTTTAATACCTTCCTGGTTAGCTGTACCGATCTTGGTTTCTTCCAGCTTTTCCACTTCAGGCGGTTTCTCGTCTTCTTTTACGTCCTCGTCTTTTACAATTTTGGGAGGTGTAAACTTAGCCATCTCCACTTTTGGTGGTTCTGGTGGTTTTGGCGGAGGTGGTGGAGGTGGTTCCTCTTTCTTCTCCTCCTGTTTGATTTCTTCCAACTGTACGTCTTGTACTACCATCTCTTTCTTTTCATCCTTGTTGCCCAGGCTATTAGCCAGGATGTAGCCAACAAAGAGCAAAAGACACAGGGCAGCCACGCTAATCAAAGCAACGGACAGTCGTTTGTTGTATGTTTTGCGTAATTCATAAGCACCATACTCCTTGTTCTTCCCTTCGAAGATGATATCAAGGATATCAGCACTTAAGATTTTATTGACTTCCATAGTACTTATTTGTTGTTAAGATGCAATGAATAAAGGATTCCATAAAGAACTCCGGATTATTTAATACCGGCACTGGCCTCAGTTGCTCTCATAAACGCAAGGTCAGCTTCATAGATATCCACCATAGCATATCGTTTTACATCATTGATCAACATCTCGTCCAGGATAGCCACCGTGTTTTTGAACGAAGCATCCGGACCAGGTTTGATAACTACCACAAAATCATCGGCTTTGGTGCTTCTTTTTTTGTTGATGATCACATCCCTGATGTCTTTCAGTGTAGAGGACTTGAAGTTAGAGCCATCTGGCTGTAACTCACCCTCATAGTAATACACGCCGTCTGCTTTACCCAACAGGATGGTGAGTACACCAGACTGTTTTACTTTATTCTGCTCCTCAGGTTTTTCGGTATCCTTGGGCAGGAAAAGCTTCATGGCCGTAGGTTGGCTCATGGTAGTGGTAAAGATAAAGAACGTGATCAGCAGGAACCCCAGATCCACCATAGGTGTAAGATCCACACGTGTAGAAAGCTTCTTACCTTTCTTTACACCAGGTCCTTTTTTATGTCCACCCCCCGAGGAGGTATCCATTTCTGCCATATCGCATCAATTTGATAATAAATAATGTTGTTTGCTTACTCAGTAGCGCCTTTGGTACCCATAGCCTGGTTTTTCTTCCAGAGATCTGTACCGGGAGGAACCCCTTCAGGATCTGTAATCAGTTGAAACTTAAGGATATCATTCTTTTTCAAAGCATCAATTACACCTTTGAAAGTAGAATATTTGGCACTGTTATCTCCCTTAACCATCACATTCAGTTTAGAACCCTGAAATGCGGTCATAGCAGCGCCTAACCATACTGACATTTCATTGTTTGCTGAATCGAGGGGAATACCGGGAGCCTTGAATGCCTTTACCTGGTCGGCAGTAAGCCTCAGGTAAGATCCCAACTGAGAGAAAGGAACTCCTACATAGGAACCGGCGTGTATAAAAGCATTTTTTTCCTGCTGTGACAGTGTTAACCCTTTGGTTTGTGCCACCGCATCGATAATCTGCTCTTTTTCAGCAACGTTGTTATCAGACACGGAGAAATAGGCACGTCCTTCTTTATCAAGGGTTACCAGCACCACATTGTTCTCTTCAGCAGCCTTTGTAGATACCGAAGTGGGAGTGGTTATCTCTAAATTTTCTGACTTGAACTTCGTCGTTAAGATGAAGAAAGACAGCAAAAGGAAGGCCACGTCACACATCGCGGTCATATCCACACTGGTACTTTTACGCGGTACTTTAACTTTTGGCATGATTGAATAAATTTTTCTGTTTCCAATTAGATGCAGGAGCCGCCAGATTCCATATACCCTATAGTATAATGGAAATCTTCACCTTATTTGTACAGTGAAGCGAAGCTCTGAGTTAAAGTAAAGCCGCTTTCGTCAATACCGTAAGTGATCGCATCAATTTTGGTAGTGAAGATATTGTACATAATGATAGCCAGTGCAGAAGTACCGATACCCAATGCTGTATTGTACAGGGCCTCAGAGATACCTCTTGACAGTTCAGCAGCAGCACCGCCACCACCTTCAGCGCCCAGGGCAGAGAATGAAGTGATCATACCAATTACCGTTCCTAACAGACCGATCAGGGTTGCTACTGAAGCGATAGTTGACAGGAATACCAGGTTTTTTTCCAGCATTGGCAGTTCCAGTGCAGTAGCTTCTTCTACTTCTTTCTGGATAGCCAGTACTTTTTGCTCTGTATCCAGCTCAGTTACAGAGATCATTTCTTTGTATTTGCGCAGACCAGCTTTCATTACATTACCTACGCTACCCTGCTGTTTGTCGCACTCAGCAATAGCCTGATCAACATTTTTATTAGCGAGGTGATATTGTACTTTGCGGATAAATTCTGCGATATTACCTTTTCCGGTTGCTTTCGTAATGGTCAGCAATCTTTCAATTACGAAAGTAATAACTGTTAATAAACAAGCTATCAATAAAGGCACGATAATACCACCTTCATACATTTTCACAATACCGCTCTTAGGTCCTTGGTGGTGAGGCCAGAAACCGCCTGCCAGATCGGGCTTTGCAAAATTGCTGGGATTGCCTAAAACGAAACGCCAGATCACATATCCGGCTACGATACAGAGTACAGGGGCTACCCATGAAATTGAATTACCTCTTTTCTTCGGTTGAACAGATGTGCTACTCTTCGCCGCGGGTGCAGTCGCAGTCGGTTTTGTTTCAGCCATGATTGTTTTGTTTTTAGTGTTTTAAAATTAAACTATCGGTAGATTAAAAAAATGGGCTCACAATTCTAAGGAAAAAGTCTTTTCCTTTGATTTTTTTTAATAAATAAAAATTTCTACAGGCTCACAAGATAAGGAATTTCCTATAGGCAGGTACCAAACACCACCCCTGGCCTTTTTAAAGGAACAGCAATTTAAGGACTTAATTTAAAAACGAAATGAATGGGTTACAGGTTTTTGACGAATGGTTCATTATAACAAAACTTTACAAAGGGCCTTTTACCTAACTTCAGCTACTTAAACATTGTAGAACATGCAGATCAAACGCCTTGACAAACTCCTTTTTATGCTGACATTTGCCGGCAGCATATCCACCCCGGCACTGGCGCAGGACAAAAAACCTGTTACCACCACTACCCAGTCGCCAATAACGCCTCCGGCTGTGCCCAAAGCGGGTCCCAAACCTTACAAAGAAGTTATTACCGATAAAGCCATTACCCGTAAAGGACTTTTTACTGTCCATAAAGTAGATGATAAGTGGTTCTTTGAACTGAACGACTCTGTATTGAACAGGGACATATTGGTAGTGAACAGGATCTCCAAAGCACCCATCGATACCCGTGCCGGTTTCGCCGGTTTTGCCGGTGATGAAATTAACGATAACGTAATACGGCTGGAACGTGGTCCCAATAATAAAATATTCCTCCGCAATATTTCTTTCAGCGTGTATGCCAAGGATTCTACCAAGCCTATGTATAAATCGGTACAGAATTCAAACGTTCAACCCATAGCTGCAGCATTTGATATCAAAGCCCTTTCAGCCGATAGTACCGGGGCTGTTATTGACATTACCGATTATGTGAATGGTGATAATGATGTATTGTTCTTTGCCCCGTATTTTAAAACTGCTTTGCGCATCGGTGGCCTGCAGTCTGATAAATCATATATCCTAGATATCAGAAGCTACCCTATCAATACCGAGATCAAAACTGTAAAGACCTATAGCAAAACCTCTCCCCCTTCGCCCATACCCGGTATGCCGATGATTGCACCGGCAGGCAATGCTACTTTTGAATTGAACAGTTCTATAGTCTTATTACCCAAAGTTCCCATGCGTCCCCGTTATTACGACGATCGTGTGGCCTACTTCACTACCGAATACACCGATTTTGATGCCAATCCGCAGGGTGTAAAGGATATCAGCATGGTTACACGCTGGCGCCTGGAACCCAAACCGGAAGACATTGAGAAGTTTAAACGTGGCGAACTGGTAGAACCACAAAAACCCATTGTCTATTATATAGATCCTACCACACCCGCCAAATGGGTGCCCTATCTGATACAGGGTGTTAACGACTGGCAGAAAGCTTTTGAAAAAGCCGGCTTCAAAAACGCTATCATAGCCCGCCTGGCTCCTACCAAACAGGAAGACAGTACCTGGAGCCTTGAAGATGCCCGCTACTCTGCCATTGTATATAAGCCTTCCGATATTCCCAATGCCATGGGCCCGCATGTGCACGACCCCCGCAGCGGCGAAATACTGGAATCGCATATCAACTGGTATCACAATGTGATGAGCCTGTTGCGCAACTGGTACCTGGTGCAGGCAGCACCCAGCGATCCGCGTGCCCGCAAGGCAGAGTTTGATGATGAGCTGATGGGTCAGCTGATCCGTTTTGTTTCTTCGCACGAAGTAGGACATACCCTGGGATTGCCTCATAACATGGGCGCATCTGCAGCCACACCAGTTGAAAAACTGCGCGATAAAGCCTGGGTGGAAGCCAATGGTCATACCTCTTCTATTATGGACTATGCACGTTTTAACTATGTAGCTCAACCAGAAGATAAGATCGGACCGGCAGGTCTTTACCCCCGTATAGGCACATACGATCTGTGGTCTATTGAATGGGGCTACAGACCAATTCTCAATAAAACTGAAGATGAAGAAAAAGCGATCCTGAACGATTGGGTAAAAGCCCGCTATAATACGCCTGCTTTGCGCTTTATCCATCAGGACGGTATTGACCCCCGCGCACAAACCGAGTGCCTGGGTGATGACAATATGAAAGCCAACGAATATGGTATTAAAAATCTGAAATGGATGTTGCCGCAACTGGCTGGCTGGCTGAACGAGGAAGGCGAGAATTACCTGAACCTGAAAGAAGTGTACGGAGAAGTGTTTTCACAGTACGCTACCTATATGGGACATGCCATTACTTATGTAGGCGGTATTTATACAGATTACAAAACCACCGAACAACCCGGGAATGTTTATACTGTTGTACCGAAAAGTCTGCAGAAAGAGGCAATGGGCTTTTTACAGAAACATCTTTTTGAAACACCCTACTGGTTACTGGATAAAACCATCCTGAACAAGATCACCTCACCGGCCGGTAACCAGCTCAGCAGTTTACAGGATACTTACCTGGGTATTCTGTTGAGTACCTCACGTATGAGCCGCCTTGCCAACACACCCAATCGTGATGAAGCCGGCTACAGGCTGGATGAGTTTATGGATGACCTGAAAAAAATGCTGTGGAGCGAATTGTCTGCACGCAAGCCCATTGACAATTACCGCCGCAATTTGCAAAAGTCATTTGTTGAAAGATTGGGGACTATCATTAATCCTCCTGCAGCCCCTGCATCCGGTATTACCTTATTCATCGGAACTGTAAGCGGCCCCGATCCGAAGAAAACAGATATTGTGTCTGTTGCCAAAGGAACACTCCGTTCATTAAAAGCAGAGATTGCTGCAGCCATTCCTGCATACGGTGATAAAATGAGCCGTTATCATTTACAGGACCTGAATGAAAGGATTGAAAAAATCCTGAATCCGAAATAATGCAGAGCGCTTGATGTTGAATATTTAACGCAAAAGGCCGGATTGATTAAATCAATCCGGCCTTTTCCTGTATGTAATTTTTTTATCTTTTCACTGCTCGTTTTCCAGCATTTGGCGTTCTGTGTCAAGCGCTACTCATAACGCAACGCTTCAATAGGGTTCAGCCTGGCAGCTTTCACAGCAGGATATAAACCGGCCAGCAACCCTACAGCCGAACAAATAACAATACCTGCCACTACCCAACCCCAGGGTACCAGGAAACTGGTAGACAACAATAGTCCTACCACATTGCCCAGCAGAATACCAAAAAAGATTCCTATACCTGCTCCCAGCAAACTGATGATAATAGATTCATATAAAAACTGTACACGCACATTGTTCTTTTTGCCACCAATGGCTTTTACCAATCCTATTTCTTTGGTACGTTCTGTTACAGCAACCAGCATAATATTCATCAATCCGATAGCAGCGCCTGCCAGGGTAATGATACCGATCACTACTGCAGCAATGGTAATAAAACTCAGATTGCGCATCAGCATTTCAACAATACTGTCACTTTTATCCATCACAAAATTATCTTCCTCTGTAGTGGCCAAACGCCGTATAGGTCTGAAGATACCGGTTGCTTCACTGATAGCACCATCTACCAACTGAATATCTTTTACTTTTACCTGTATGGAAAATGAAGAATTGGGATTGGAATTGAAGAATCGCCTCACATTGGTATAAGAAGTGATCACCACATTATCCAGGCTACGGCCAAATGTAGAACCCTTTGGTTCCAGTGTACCAATTACCCTGAAAGGAATATTATTTACTTTGATGATCTTATCTACCGGTGTCTCCAGGTTATCGCCAAAAAACTTCACCGCAACATCTTTCCCGATCATACAAACGTTCCGACCACTCTGGACATCCAATACATTCAGATTCCGGCCATACCGTATACTGAAACCATTCAGGTCAAGATAATTTTCATCCCCTCCCATTACCCACACATTGGGACTTGTTTTTTTGCTGCCTACTGCTACAATTCCATCTCGCAGACCAAATAAGTTAATGCTGACAGTTGCAGGAAAATGGAAATTGGTCTTGAATGTTTCAGCCTGTAGTTTGGTGATGGGTTTACCCTGGTTGGACTTTTTTTCTTTCCGTTGTCCTTTCTTTTCTTTTTTCAGATCGCCGCCACCATTGCCAAAAATGCGACGGGGTTCTTTATAACGTACCGTGAACCCCATTGCTCCCATAGAAGAAAAGCTTTCCAGGAATTTCTGCTGAATTGCTTCAATAGCAGTATTGATACCTATTAATGCAGTGATGCCCAATGCAATAATGGTAACAGTAATACCCGTGCGGAGCTTATTACTCCTGATGGTACGAAAAGCCAATGAAAAGGTGTCCCGGAAAGTCATATAATAATATGTCTCACTAAGGTAATAAATATTACGTTCAACGCAGAATGCCTGGTGATGGGCATGTGTTAAAACCGTGTTGCCCGGAAAATACATAGCCCCGCATAAGCGGGGCCATGATGATAAGTTATATTCTGAAAACGGACCGACAGACATTCCGCATCAGAGATCCGCGGTTTTAAAACATCAGGTACAGTTTGTTGATCAGTACATGCGGAAAAAGTCCCAACAGGATAATTATAGCAGCCAGTACCACCAGCAACCCTTTAAAACCGGCTGAAACAGGAATGCTCTGCGCCTCTCCGTCTTTAAAGTACATTGCCTGGATAACACGGAAGTAATAGTATACGCTGATAGCTGCACAGATAATGGCAATAATCACCAGCCACATTGTTTCACCGGAGTTCACCACAGCGGCCAGCATATAAAATTTAGCCATAAAACCTGCAGTGGCGGGGATACCTGCCAGTGACAGCAGGAAAATGGTATTGGTAGCAGCCAGCAACGGATGATGTTTTGCCAGACCGTTAAAACCTTCAAATGTATAATCCTTCATCCTGATCAAAATGGCAAATGCACCAATTGTGGCCAGACTGTAGGCGGCAGTATAGAAAATGAGACCTTCTTTTGCCATACCATTCAGTGCTACCAGGCTGAACAGCATAAAGCCAGCCTGTGCAATACTGGAGTATGCCAGCATTCTTTTAACACTTTGCTGAAATACGGCGGTAATATTACCGATCAGCAATGTAGCAGCGGTAATAATGGCAATGATCAAACGCCATTTGGCATGTGTTTCATCAAAAGCACCTTGCAATAGCCGAATGAACGCAATGAACACAGCACCTTTTACAATGGTGGCCATAAAAGATGTGAATACAGTAGGTGCGCCATCATACACATCCGGGGTCCAGAAATGGAAAGGAGCTGCAGATACTTTGAAAGCCATTGAAAAGATCAGCAGCAACAGGCCGGCAGCCATCATTGAGCTTAATGTGCTGGTACCGGCAGCAATGGTATTGATATCAAAACTTCCTTTTACACCATAAATCAGTGCAATGCCCATCAGCATCAAACCTGTAGAGAAAGACCCCATAAGGAAGTATTTCAAAGAGGCTTCGTTGCTTTTCAGGTTACGTTTATCGCTACCAGTTAAAATATACAGCGGAATAGAAATGATCTCAATACCAAGGAACAGCATCAGCAGTGAATTGAAAGAGGTAGAAATACTGATACCACATGATATAAAGAAGATCAGGGCATAATACTCAGCCAGGTTCACCCCCACATTTTCCATATCACGACCTGACAGCAGGAAAAATAGCAAAGTGCTGATGAACGCAATGGTATTGAACAACAGGCCAAAACTGTCAAAAGACAGCATGTTGTTGGTATTGACATGAAATAACTGTACTCCTCCCATTTCAAGCAGGTTGGTCAACAGCAGCAAAGCCATTCCCAGTACTGCCAGGGTGCGTACAACAGCTTTATTTTTACTGAACAGGCCACTGAACATCATCACCACTCCCCATACGGCCGATATTACAATTGCATTCATAACTGAATTCTGTGCTTTCTTTTGATAATATTCTACAGTAAGCCGGTGTGCGCTTACGGGTGTTTAATCCACATTTTTGAAAAGATCGTATCAACCGTTGACTGGGTTATTTCCAGTACGGGCTTAGGATATAAGCCTATTGCCAGTATCACAACCACCAGTACTGCCAGCACCAGTTTCTCATTCATTTTAATATCCCGCGCACCGGCTGTAAGGCTGTTGGTGTTACCATAAAATACACGCTGGATCATGTTCAGTGTGTACACGGCAGAAAGGATAATACTGAGGGCTCCTACCGCAGTGAAGATATAGTTGTACCTGGAAACGTTGGAAACAAATACACCGCTGAACATCAGAAATTCTCCTACAAATGCATTGGTCAGCGGCAGGGCAACGTTTGCCAGTGCCACAATTACCAGCAGAATTGCCAGTACCGGGGCTTTCTGGGCTAACCCACCCAGTTCGGACATTTTACGTGTACCAAACTGGCGTTCTATCAGTTCCACCACAATCCACATAGCAATGATGTTGATACCGTGATTGAACATCTGGATCATTACCCCCTGGATACCTGCCTGTGAAGCTACAAAAACAGCCAGGCACATCAGGCCCATGTGTGCAATAGAGGAGTAAGCTATCAGGCGTTTAAGATCATCCTGTTGCATAGCCAGTAAGGAAGCATATACCATTCCCACCACACTTAGTGCAGCAACAGTATCGCCCCACGCCCAGCTTGCCAATGGCAATACCGGCACCAGCCAGCGGATAATTCCGAAAATACCCATCTTCACCATTACACCACTCAATACCATAGTAGTGGCAGTAGGTGATTGCTCGTAAGTATCGGGCTGCCATGTATGGAAAGGGAATATCGGCATTTTGATAGCAAAAGCAATAAAGAACGCCCAGAACAACCAGGCTGGTCCGTTACCTGTGCCATCAAATTTTACGTTGTAAAAAGACTGCAGGGCAAAAGAATGGTCTTCGGTATGTGCATATACATACAGAATCCCAATCAGCATACATAGCGAACCGATAAAAGTATAAATGAAGAACTTGAATGTTACAGCAATACGTCTGTCGCCACCCCATATTGAACACAGGAAATATGCGGGGATGAGTGCCAGTTCCCAGAAGAAATAGAACACCAATGCATCCATAGCCACAAACACACCCATGAGGCCGGCCTGTGATAACAGCATCAGCGCATAGAACCTGTTGGCATTTTTGTAAGACGCATTATAGGTAGCAATGAAAATAACAGGGAATGCAATAGCGGTTAACAGACACAGTACCTGTCCCATACCATCCAGTCCAACAGCAAAGCTGCTGCCGATCATGGGCAACCAGGTAAAATCAGCATGCAGATCACCGGGCTGTTTCAATATACACAAACCCAGCAGAGAAACCACCAGGGTAATAATAGAGGACAATACACCCCAGCGTTTGGCATCAGCCTCCCTTTTCAGGAAGAATGTGGCCAAACCACTCAGTAACGGGATAACTATTAGTAGAACAGGTATCATACAAAGTTGAAATACGAAATTAGAAATACGGGATCAGTAGCTACTTACAGCTACTTCTTTACAAAAAACTGTACTACAAAAAACACTACGATACTCAGCACCATCAGTAATACATAACTACCTACCTGTCCGCTTTGCAACAGGCGAACCTGACGGCTGAAATAATTTACCAGACGACCAACCCCATTCACTACCCAATCTATCACGTCTTTCTCCACAAATGAGTTTAGGAATTTAGCAAAGCCGTTCAGCGGTTTTACTATAATAGTGTTGTACAGCTCATCCACATACCATTTATTTTCCAGCACTTTACCCAAACCGGTAGCTTCCTGCAGATCAGGCTTTTTGCTAAAGCGTAATAATGCCCACACTGCAGCGATCAATGCAACTGCTACGGATATACCCATCAGCATATACTCTGTATTGTGCTCCAGATGATGTGCTTCTTTCAGTTTTTCAGATGTTGCGAATATAGGTGCCAGGAAGTGCTCTAACCGGTGTTGACCACCCAGTACTTCAGGTACACCAAATGCGCCACTGCCTGCAGCCAGGATCGCAAGGGTGATCAGGGGAATCGTCATACTGGCAGGACTTTCATGCAGATGATGTTCCTGCTCGTGCGTACCCCTGAATTTACCCAGGAAGGTAGTGGCATACAAACGGAACATATAGAATGCTGTCATAATTGCGCCGATAACGCCTACCGCCCAGTAAATGGGATTTGCTGCATACGCTGCACCCAGGATCTCATCTTTGGAGAAGAAACCACTGAATGGCGGAATACCGGCAATGGCAATACAACCTATCAGGAATGTTAAATGGGTAATTGGTAAACGTTTGTATAGTCCACCCATATTACGGATATCCTGTTCGTGGTGCATGGCATGAATTACAGAACCTGCACCCAGGAACAACAGGGCTTTGAAGAAAGCATGCGTCATTACATGGAACACAGCGCCGGTATATGCGCCTACACCAAGACCAACAAACATATATCCTAACTGACTTACTGTAGAATAAGCCAGTACTTTTTTAATATCGTTCTGTTTCAACGCGATGGTGGCAGCCAGGATGGCTGTTGCCAGACCAATCACTGCCACTACGGTTTGTGAAACCGGTGCCAGTGTATACAATACGTTGCTACGGGCAATCATATAGATACCTGCAGTAACCATCGTTGCCGCGTGGATCAATGCTGATACAGGTGTGGGACCCGCCATCGCATCAGGCAACCAGGTATATAAAGGTATCTGTGCACTTTTACCGGTAGCACCTACAAACAGTAATAAAGTAATGCCGGTAAGATCTGTTGTGGAAAGTTTTGCAAACAGATCCAGTACACCGGTTTGTTCTGGTGTATAATAAGTAACAGTACCCAGTTTATTCAGCAACCAGAATATAGCCAGTAAAAAGCCAACATCACCAATACGGTTCATGATAAAGGCTTTCTTAGCGGCATTGTTATAATCAGTATTCTTAAACCAGTAGCCGATAAGCAAATAAGAACACAGCCCTACACCTTCCCAGCCAATGAACATGATCACATAGTTGTTGCCCATTACCAGCAACAACATAGAAAACACGAACAGGTTGAGATAAGCAAAGTAGCGTGAGAAATGTGGTCCTTCTTCTTCATGCATGTACGATGTAGAGTACACGTGTATCAGGAAGCCAACACCGGTGATCACCAATAGAAACAGTGATGATAACTGGTCAACCCTGAATGAAAAAGGAATAGAAAAGTCTTTTACAGTGATAAAGTCAAACAGGTTCACCACATGTATAGCCCCGTTCCGCACGTCGTTGAAAAGCAAGACGCTGACAATGAAGGAGGCAAGTACAGCTACACTACCGATAATACCCGGCAGTGGTTTTGGCAATTGTTTCCTGAATAATCCATTGATCAAAAAACCGATCAGGGGAAATAAGGGAACTAAAAAAACAAATTTGCTCATATTCTATAGTAAGCCGAAAGCGTTACACGGAAAAGATCCGGCGTTCCGCCACTGGCCGTTTAGTGTTTCAACCTGTTCAAAAAATTAACATCCACCGAATGCGTATTACGATACATCATTACAATAATGGCCAACCCCACGCTTACTTCGGCAGCAGCCACTACCATAATGAAGAATACAAAAAGCTGTCCGTCAATCCCTGCAGCCGGATTGGCAACGGCGCCCGCAACATGGTGCATTTTTGAAAATGCTACCAGCAACAGGTTCACTGCATTCAGCATCAGCTCTACGCACATGAAAATGATAATGGCATTGCGGCGTATCAACACACCGGTAACGCCAATACAGAACAGCGCAATAGCCAATACGATGTAATATTCAATTTTCATAAAACCAATTTGAGAATGTGGTACTTTGAAAATTTGAAAATGAGAGGATGATTCAATAAAAGCAGCCTGTCATTAAATCTTCAAACCAATTATTTTATATCCTGAAAACCTGTTAACAAGACATTTTTCAAATTGTCTCATTTTCAGATTTTCAAATTGATTAATCATCCTTTTTACCAATCACTACAGTTCCTACCATGGCACTCAGGAACAATACACTGCTGATCTCGAAGGGGACTACATAATCGGTAAACAGTACTTTACCCAGTTGCTCAATCAGTCCGATATCGCCCTGTACCAGTTGCACTGCAGCACCTTTGTTCTCTGCATCTTTCAGCGCTGCTACCATCACCAGCATAAAACAGCCGCCGGCGATGATACCCGCCAGTTTCATCCATTTATTTTTGACTGGTTCCGACTCTGCATTCAGATTCATCAGCATGATCACAAACAGGAACAGTACCATGATGGCGCCGGCATATACAATCATGTTCACAACACCCAGGAACTGGGCATTCATCAATATATAGTGTCCGGAAATTGCAAAGAAGGTAACAATGAGCCACAGTACGCTGTACACGGGATTACGGCTTATCACCACCATGAGTGCACTACCCAATGCCAGTGCACTTAAACAATAGAATAGTATTTGAGAAATGCTCATTACAGCTCGTTGATTGTTTTAGTTAGCCAGTTCTTTATTCTGATTTTTCCTGTTGCCCAGTGCTTTTTCATATTCAGCAGGGTTATCTACCGGGTTCGGTATCAACAGATCAGGTTTACCATATATAAATCCTTTACGTTGGTAGTTGGCCGGAGCAAAGGTTTCACTTAAATAGATGGCATCTTTCGGACAGGCTTCCTCACACAATCCACAGAATATGCAACGCAGCATATTGATCTCATAGCGTGCGGCATATTTTTCTTCGCGATACAGGTTCTCTTCGCCGGGTTTACGTTCTGCCGCTTCCATGGTAATGGCTTCTGCAGGACAGGCTACTGCACACAGACCGCAGGCAGTACAACGTTCGCGGCCCTGTTCATCGCGGTTTAACACGTGCAGACCACGGAATACAGAACTGAAAGGCCTTGTTTGCTCAGGATAATTGATTGTTGCCTTCTTTTTGAAAAAGTGCTTGAGCGTAATCAACATGCCTTTGGCAATATTCCACAGGTACAGCCGCTCTACCAATGTCATTGGCTTACGGTCTACCTGTTTTGCTCTGCTCGTTAATAGTTGCATATCTTGTAACATTTACCACCTCCATCGGGCAGGCAGCTTTAAAGTTTCGCAAAAATATTTTTATCAGTCAATCTTACCAAGTTATTTATCCCTTGCCGTTACTTCTTTAACCATAATACCACAGCCGCTGTAACAACCATGTTTACAAGGCTTAAGGGAATCAGGCCTTTCCAACCCAGGTTCATCAGCTGGTCATAACGGAAACGTGGAATGGTCCAGCGTACCCACATGAACAGGAAAATGAACATGCCCGTTTTTATAAACAATGATAATCCTTCCAGTAATGCCGTCAGGTTACCACCAATGCTATGGGCCAGGTTAGCGTCATTTATAAACGGAATATCGTACCCTCCGAAAAATAGGGTTGCCATAATTACACTGCTGATAAACATGTTGATATATTCAGCAAACAGGTAAAAACCCAGCTTCATAGAAGAATACTCCTGGTGATAACCAAAGTTCAGTTCGTTCTCAGCTTCAGACAGGTCAAACGGTGTACGGTTACACTCTGCAAACGCACAGATCAGAAAAATGAGAAAGCCCAGTGGCTGATACAATACATTGTACCAGCTATCCAGTTGCTGTCCCACTATCACGCTCATTTTTAAAGAGCCGGTTACCAGCAGCAACGCAATCAGCGACATACCCATGGGCAACTCATAAGAGATTACCTGTGATGCACCACGCAATGCAGCCAACAGTGAAAATTTGTTATTAGATGCCCAGCCACCGATCATTACACCGTATACACCCATACTCACTACACCAAATACAAACAGTATCCCGATGTTGATGTCGGCAATCTGCAGGTTCACTGTTCTTCCCGCAATCTCCAGGTTACCACCCCAGGGAATCACCGCAGATGTCATCATAGCTGTAAGCATTGCCAGGCAAGGACCGAGAATAAACAGCAAACGGTTAGAAGTATTGGGAATGATCTCTTCCTTCATGAACAGTTTCAAACCATCTGCCAGTGGCTGCAGCAAACCAAAAGGACCCGCGCGGTTAGGACCACGGCGATCCTGAATATATGCAGCTACCTTACGCTCCGCATAGGTTTCGTACATCGCAATTATCAGCGATACAGACACGATACCAACGATGAGCACTAATTTCTCGATCAGTAAAAACCAGTCAAATGCTAACAATGTGGAATACATCTCTATGTTTTATGTAGTCTTATTCGTGAGTGATAATTGGTTGGTGGTGACCACCTGCCAGTTCAACATTCACTACTATCAACTTCTTAATTCAGTTTGCGATCATTAATCACACTCTCCATTCACCACTTACTATTCACTATCATTATTTCTTAAAATCATCCGAATGTGCCGGGCCCGGTATCTGCGACAGGTCAATTTCCGGTCTGTTCACTTCACTTACGCTATGAATATCCATCAGCAGGCGCGGTTGTCTTCCACCCATTACTTCCGGCAATGTTTCTTTTGGTTTCTGCAGTCCTACATAGTGGCCCTGTGAGATCACAGAATGACGACTGATCTGAGTAGGGCCTTCTATTACCCAGTCGCTTGTTTTCTTTCTTTCAAAGCGGCATTCGTTACAGATCCAGTCTTCCACTTCACCCCACTCATCTTTGCGTGCTGTAACACGGAACACTTCATCACCACGATACCACAGGGTAACTTTTCCTTTACATTTTGAACAGTTACAATGTGCATCTACAGGTTTCAGGAACCATACACGGTTTTTGAAACGAAATGTTTTATCGGTCAGTGCACCTACAGGACATACGTCAATAACATTACCAATAAAATCGTTGTCCAGTGCTTTCTCTATATAAGTTGCAATCTCAGCATGATCACCACGATCCAATACACCATGCACACGCTTTTCAGTAAGCTGATCGGCCGTGAATACACAACGGTAACATAAGATACAACGCGTCATGTGAAGCTGGATATAAGGCCCCAGGTCATGTTTTTCAAACGTACGACGACCAAATTCATAGCGTGTACCTTCTTTTCCATGCTCATAGCTAAGGTCCTGCAGATGACATTCACCAGCCTGATCGCAAATGGGGCAATCCAGCGGATGGTTCAGCAGCAGGAACTCCACCACGCCATTACGCGCGTCGATAACGCGATTGCTGGTAATATTTTTTACCACCATGCCATCCATTACGTTGGTACGACAACTGGCTACCAATTTGGGCATGGGACGCGGATCGGCTGTAGAGCCAGCAGCAACTTCTACCAGGCAGGTACGGCATTTACCGCCGCTGCCTTTCAGTTTGCTGTAATAACACATAGCCGGAGGAGCTACATCGCCACCTATTTTGCGGGCAGCATTCAATATGCTGGTGCCGGGCTCTACCTCAATGGTAATGTTATCTATGGTTACCTTAAAAAGTTTCTTTTCTTCAGCCATTGTACATATTTATTGCTCGCAAAGCCGCAATGTCGCAAACCTATATCGGCGTCTTTGCGTGATATATTATTAAGCAGGTACAGCCTCTGGCAGTGGTCTTGGATCTGCGTAATGTGCTAATCCAAAATTCCTGTGCTGGCTTTCTTCGGGGTTGCGCACATGCCATTCAAACTCATCTCGGAAATGACGGATAGCTGCCGCTACCGGCCATGCTGCCGCATCACCCAGCGGACAAATGGTATTGCCTTCAATCTTGCGCTGTATATCCCACAACAGATCAATGTCACTCATCTTTCCTTTTCCGTACTCGATATTCTTCAGGATCTTCTCCATCCAACCTGTTCCTTCACGACAAGGAGAACATTGTCCGCAGCTTTCATGACGATAAAAACGCGCCAGTGTTAATGTATGACGTACCACGCACTGGTCTTCATCCAGCACAATGAAACCGCCGGATCCCATCATTGAGCCGGTTGCAAAACCGCCGTCTGATAAACTTTCATAGGTCATCATACGGGTTTCACCTTTTGCTGTTTTCAGCAGCAGGTTGGCTGGCAGAATGGGTACTGATGATCCTCCCGGGATACAGGCCTTGAGCCTTTTTCCATTGGGAATACCACCACAATATTCATCGCTGTAAATAAATTCTTCTACAGAGCAGGTCATGTCGATCTCGTACACACCTGGTTTGTTGATGTTACCACAGGCAGAGATCAGTTTGGTACCGGTTGATTTACCTACACCGATTTTCACATACTCGTCACCACCCAGGTTAATGATAGGTACTACAGCAGCCAGTGTTTCCACATTATTCACCACCGTAGGACAATCCCACAAACCTTTTACAGCAGGGAACGGAGGTTTGATACGCGGGTTACCTCTTTTTCCTTCCAGACTTTCTATCAATGCGGTTTCTTCACCACAGATATAAGCACCAGCACCACGCTGTACATAGATTTCACAATTAAAGCCAGTGCCCTGGATATTTTCACCCAGCCAGCCATTGTTCCTGGCTTCGGCAATAGCCTGTTCAAGTATATCTACCACCCATGCATATTCGCCACGGATGTAAATGAACGTTTTATTAGATCCCAATGCATAGGAGGAAATAAGCAGGCCTTCTACCAGCAGGTGTGGTATAAATTCCATCAGGTAGCGGTCTTTAAAAGTACCGGGCTCTGATTCATCAGCATTGCATACAAGATAGCGGGGAACACCTTCAGGTTTTGCCAGAAAGCTCCATTTCATACCGGTTGGAAACCCGGCTCCACCACGACCACGTAAACCGCTTTTTTTCACTTCTTCGGTAACCTGGTCAGGAGACATTTTCAACGCTTTTTCAGCCGCTGAATAACCGCCATTACTGCGATATACGTCGTAATAGCGTATGCCTTCAATATGCGCCTTGTCTAATAATACTTTCCTACCCATGATTAATTTGAGAATTTGAGAATTTGAAAATCTGAGAATGAATACCGTTGCCGGAGGCATTTTCAAATTTTCAAACTAGCTCATTAGCACATTATATTAATTTGTTCTTTTCAATACGTATTTACCTGCCAGTTTACCGGTAATGCGTTTGCCACTCTGATCCAACTGCACCAGCCCGGAATCATTTTTGATGTACCGTACTGATTCGCTGCCTGCCAGGTGCAAGGTATCGCCATGCAGCATCCATTTACCCGTGTCGCTGACCTGTTGAGCCGATTTCCCCATGTACACATTAGTTTTTCTGAAGGATGAATCACTGAACAGGTCAAGTGTTACAGCAATCTCCATACAATCTGCACAGGGTAATTTGCCGGAATATACCGCCAGTACCATAGGTGCTGCCGGTGTTTTCATGGCTGAATCTGCTGTTCTGTTGGTACCGGTACTGTCATTCACCCTGGTAGTGGTATTGGTATCCGGTGCATCATTACAGGCTGACACCAGCCATAACATTAACATCAAAGAACCGATTGTTGTGTATTTCATAAGCGATGATTAATCAGTAAATGACTAATTCAAAGCCTGGGCATTTCTACGGCATTCGTCAATGATCTGATCTACTTTCTCACGGGTAAGATGCTCTTTGTAAAATTTACCTAACTGCATCATGGGGGCATAACCACAGGCTCCTAAGCACTCTACAGTTTTTAACGTGAACATACCATCAGTGGTGGTTTCACCGGGTTTGATACCCAGTTTCTCACCTATATATTTAATAATGTCGTCGCTTCCGCGTAACATGCAGGGACCAGTCTGGCATACTTCAAACATGAATTTGCCAACAGGTTTCAGGTTGTACATGGAGTAAAATGTTGCCACTTCATACACCTCGATAGGCTCCAGTTGCAACAGGGAGGCTACATAATCCATCACGTCAGCACTCAGCCAGCCGCCAAATTCCTGTTGGGCCAGGTGCAATACCGGTATCAGGGCACTTTTCTGTTTACCCTGTGGGTATCGGGCGATAATCTCGTTTACCTTAGCCAGTTTTTCGTCAGAAAATTTAACCATATACAATTTGAAAATTTGTGAATCTGAAAATTTTAAAATAAAGGCCGTTCAATTTCCGGTGCCATTTATTCTCAATTTTTCAAACCAGCTTCTTTTATAGCATTGAAAACCTGAAAGGAGGTATGTTCAAATCACCTCATTTCCAGATTTTCAAATTCATTTAAGCATCCAACTCCCCTGCAATCAGGTTCAGACTACTCATTACAATAACAGCATCACTGAGCATGGCATTTTTAGTCAGTTCCTCGTATGCCTGGTAATAAATAAAACAAGGACGACGGAAATGCAGGCGATACGGTGTACGTCCGCCATCGCTGATCAGGTAAAAGCCCAGCTCTCCATTTGCACCTTCTACTGCCTGATATATCTCACCGGCAGGGATTTTTGTTTCACCCATGATGATCTTGAAGTGCCAGATCAGCGCTTCCATTTTGGTATATACATCCTCTTTCTTAGGCAGATAGTACTCTGGAACATTGGCGTGGTACACTTCGGCATCTGCGCCTTTAAATTCCTGCACTTTGCGGTAAGCCTGTTCTATAATGCGCAGTGACTGCCACATTTCCTCGTTACGTACCAGGAAACGATCATAGCAATCGCCGGTAGTACCAACCGGTACTTCAAATTCAAAATCTTCGTAACTGCAATAAGGTGTGTGCACGCGAACATCGTAGTCTACACCGGCTGCACGCAGGTTAGGACCTGTAAAACCATAGTTCAAGGCGCGCTCTGCACTAATAGGACCTGCACCAATGGTGCGCTCCATGAAAATGCGGTTGCGGGTGAACAGGTTTTCAAACTCTTTCAGTACTGCAGGATATTCAGCAAGAAATTTCTCCAGTTTATTGAAGGCTGTAGCATTGAAGTTTCTTTCAAAGCCACCGATACGGCCAATATTGGTAGTAAGACGTGAACCGCAGATCTCTTCATAAATCTCGTAGATCAACTCACGGTATTGCATTACATACAGGAAACCGGTATATGCACCACTATCCACACCCACAATGGAGTTACAGATCAGGTGGTCGGCAATACGTGCCAGCTCCATAATAATGATACGCAGGTAATCAACACGCTTAGGTGTTTGTATACCCATCAGCTTTTCGCAGGTTATGTGCCAGCCCATGTTGTTGATGGGTGACGAACAGTAGTTCAACCTGTCGGTAAGAGGAGTGATCTGGTACAGGGGTCTTCTTTCGGCCAGTTTTTCAAAAGCGCGATGGATGTACCCTACAGTTTGTTCTGCAGAAATGATACGTTCGCCATCCAGCTCCAGGATATTCTGGAACACGCCGTGTGTAGCCGGGTGCGTGGGTCCTAAGTTCAGCGTAGTGGTTTGCTTCTCAATAGAACCTTCCGGTAACTTAATATGCTGGTGTTGTATTACGTCAGACATTGCTGTCTTATTAGTTTTATTAGTGAATAGTCAATGGTGAGAAGTGAATGAAAATTCCATTTTATCGCTCACCTATGCTTTGGATCATTCGCACATTATCAATCGCACATGGGCATACCAGAAAGATCAGCCCCTGCCAAACATTTCATCATCTTTATCAATACGGGTCTGGTCTTCCAGCGGAAACTCTTTCCGCATAGGGAAGTAATCCATCTCATCCACGTTCAGGATACGTTTCAGGTTGGGATGACCAACGAAGTTCACACCAAAGAAATCGTATGTTTCACGCTCCATCCAGTTGGCTGCTGAAAACAGCGCGGTAGCACTGAATACATCGGGTTGCGCTATGCTGGTGAATACCTTGAAACGGATACGTACATTGTCAACCAGGTTGTGCATGTGGTATACAACAGCCAGTTCACGTCCTGCATTATCAGGATAATGTACTGCCTGCAGATCGGTCATAAAACGGAATTTCAGTTCCTCATCATCATACAGGAACTGCAGCACTTTCAGATTCAGTTCTTTGGGTACTTCAAAAGTGAGCATACCATACGGCTCTGCAAAATTGCTAACCTGTTCGCCAAACTTAGCGATAAGCCGTTGCTGAATGTATTCGTTGGTTAAAGCCATCTTCAATGTAAAAATTGATCAATTTGAAAATTCAACTGTTTGTTATGAGCCTTTTTTCAAATTGGCTCATTCTCAAATTTTCAAATTAGTTTATTGAATTCCGTAACTACCTAACAATTCCTTATATCTTTCTCCTGTCCTTCTCCGCAGGCTTTCTTTTCCTACCAGGTCCTGTATACGCAGCAGGCCATCAATGATCGCTTCAGGGCGCGGCGGGCAACCAGGCACATATACATCTACCGGAACGATCTGGTCAATCCCCTGCAGTACACTGTAAGTATCGAAAATACCACCGCTGGATGCGCAGGCTCCTACAGCCATTACCCAACGGGGTTCGGCCATCTGCAGGTATACCTGTTTTACTACAGGGCCCATCTTTTTGGCAATGGTACCCATTACCATCAGCAGATCGCACTGGCGGGGAGAAAAACCTACACGTTCTGAACCAAAACGTGAAAGATCGTACGTAGATGCCATGGTAGCCATGAATTCAATACCACAGCAGGAGGTAGCAAAAGGCAATGGCCACAGCGAATTCTTTCTCGCCAATCCCACTACTTTGTCTAATGATGTGGTAAAAAATCCCTCGCCTATATAGCCTTCAGGACCTTCTTTTACCAGTTTTACATCAGTTTTACCGTAAATATTATATTGAACCGGACGTGCCATAATCTCTGATTTGAAAATTTGAGGATCTGAAAATTTGAAAATCGTTCTATCTCAGCAGTCACCCATCTTTACTAACAACTGTAAGCAGTAAAGGGTTTTTCATTCGCACATTTACACATTTCCAAATTCACACATTTAACTATTCTTCCCAACGTAACGCGCCTTTCTTAACAATGTATATAAACCCGGCCAGAAAAAATGTTACAAACATCAGTACGGCTACAAAACCATTCCAGCCAAGTGCTTTAAAGTTTACCGCATAAGGGTAAAAGAAAATCACTTCAACATCAAACAACACAAAAAGGATAGCTACCAGGAAGTATTTGATCGCCATCGGCTGGCGTGCATCGCCATGGGTAGCAATACCGCTGGCAAAGTTCTCTAATTTATCGGAAGTTTTACGTTTGGGACCCAGCAAGTGAGTTACACCCATCATAGTTGCTATAAAGCCTACAGCAAAGATCAGTTGCAGGGCGACAGGAAAGTACCAGTATGAACTGTCAGGACTTGGGGAAACGGCAGACGCCTGTAAAAGGTACATGATCATAAATCCCGTTTAGTTTAAGGGCAAAAATAAGATAGCGTGTGCAAATTACAAGTTTAAACGTCATAATCAACAAAATAAAACATCCCCGCCGTATACCGGCGGGGATGTTTGCATCAGAACAATTAATGCTATTTTAATTACATATATTCTCTTCCTACTTTGATGTGCCTCCGGAAGTACTTGCATTTCCGCCAGACCTGGGTCTGCTTTGCGGAGTGGACGTCTTCGGAGCAGGTTTGCTCAGAATATCAATATACTTTTTAGCCTGCTCGTTGGTTGGATCAATAAAGGTGATCTGTGTCAGGTAATTCAGCGCTGCATCTTTATCTTTTTTCACATCATTGGCATAACCTGCCAATATGAACAAGGACTGTACGATCTGTCCCTTGTATTTCACAGAATCCAGTGCCTTAGCCACTTCTATAAATTTTTCATAGTGTGGGACAGCTTTTTCACCTGTGCTGTCGTAAGCAGTCATGCTTCTTGCTCTCCACCACGGTCCGAAGATCTCTTTGGGATATTTCTCTTCATATATAGCAAAGATGCTGTCTGATTTCAGGTAATCTGCTGCCTGGTAGGTTGCAAACCCCCAGTTGTACAGATCGTTCTGGTTGGGATTCTTTTTCAAACCATAGGCAACACCTAACCAATCGGCCTGTACAGATTTATTACCTAGCTTTTTAGCAAAATCAGCGGCTTTGTTTACATATTTGATCTTGTTCTCTTCTACAGAATCTGTCTGTATGGCTTTTTTCATGTATTCGAACCCTTCAGCCTCGCTACCCGGAGTTTTGAAGGCAACATTTGCCAGTTCGGCATAGTCTGCACCCAATACATCTTCAGGATCAGCTTTAGCCAGGAAGGTCAGCATTGCTTGTTTAGCTCCTGCCAGGTCGCCCAGGGTATCAGAAGTATAAGCCACCATGCGATACATTCTTGGCTCTACCTTATCACCATATTGCTGAATCAGTTGCTGAGCTTTTGCTTTTGCACCGGCAAAATCACCGCTGAACCATTGGTAATCTGCTTTGGTATATTCCAACTCGGGACCCTGATCGGTATTGGCTGCATATTTATCCAGATACTCTTTTGACTTATTGATATCCCTGGAGAAGTAATAAAATGAAAGCTCATTGTACGCAGGTGCGTAAGCAGGATCTAACTGGATAGCTTCTTCAAAAGCAGGCAGGAAGAACTCTACATTTTTCTGCGTAAGGTATACTTTACCGATATCGTACTTGGCGGCTGCCAGTTTGGGATCAATGCTCAATGCTTTGTTGTAAGACACAATGGCATTCCCACCATCTACCAGGCGACGGTAAGCGTCCCCCATCAGCAGGTAAGTTTCCGGATCCTTAAACCCTTTTACCTGTGTAGCCTGGTTCAGTTTTTCGATGGCATAATTGGCATCGCCAAATCTTGTCCAGGCATTGGCGCGACCTACAGCATTGAGTACATCAATGTCTTTTGCCTTGGTAGTATTGAGCGCCAGTTCAAAGCGCTGACGAGCATCCGCAGTTTTACCTTCCATCAATTCTATCTGTCCTATACCGGCCAGCAACAAAGGTGCATTGCCATTTTGTGAAAGATATTTCTGGTATAATGCTTTGGCAGCAACAGAGTCTTTCTGCTTCAGCAGGGTTTGGCCCAGCCAGTACACGGCATCAATGCTATTGGGATTAGCGGCAAGCACCTTATCAAAAGTCTCTTTGGCGCTCTTAAAACGCTCGTAGTAAAAAAACTTTCTTCCTTCATCCACAGTCTGAGCAACCAGGCTGCCCATCATCGCCACCGCTATTAACAATAAACTGAATGTTCTTTTCATCATTGTCGATTGCTGATTTAGTTGTTTTTGAAATATATAGAAACCCCATTTAGTTGTTACTCTGATATACTTGCAGACTGCACATCAAACTTCATTCTTGCAGGCAATAAATATGCCCGTTTAAAAATGCGCTGTCCTTTATCATAGATGAGAAAATTCTTAAAACCGCTGCCAAGCCCATCATAATTCTCTTTTAAAATATAATAGATTCCCCTTAGCATAGGATAACGGTCGTAGTAGATATTGGCCTGATACGGTTTAACATAGGGACCTTTAACACATCCGCGGCATTCCAGGGAAGCAATTTTAACTTTTTGTAAAAAATTCAACTGGGTGGTATCATCCGGATTTCCGATCCAGCTTACACCTACCAAACCGATAGCATCTGTGTTTTTGGAAACATAATCTATCACTCCTTCGCTGTTGGCGGCTGCCACCACATTGCTGCTAAGCGCTTCGCCCTGCAGCAATGAATCTTTTACATAACGTACTGTGCTGGTGGCACTGGTTCCATCCATCAGTATCTTATATTTAAAACTGCTGGTACCTTTTACCATAGAACGTATGTCCTGCATGGTAAAAGTAGTATCTCTGGCCTGGCTGTTCACAATTACCGCAATAGCATCAAATGCCATCGGGGCAAAAGATGGCTGAAAAGACAATTTGGTAGTAAGTGTTTTTTGTTCTTCATCACTCAACCCACGAGTTACGATCACCATGCGTACGCTATCGTTATTCAGGTCGCGCAAACATTCGGCTTCCGGTTTATAATGCACAATTATATGCGCATCCGGATGCTGTGATTCAAAGACTTTGATCTGTGAGTCTATCACCGGCTTAAAAGATTCATCCACACTGATGTGAATGGTGCCGGTAGTTAATGTATCGGAGTATTTAGCAGGACTGCTGCTACAACTCAGCAGCGTTAACAGGCCTGTTACTACTATCACAACCAATACACCAGTTCTCTGTGCTAATCCAACCGTTTTCATTCCGGGATATATTTTAATTCAATCCAACCATGCCCTGAACAATACCGGGTTTTACCGGTTTTATTCCGTAAATTATTGGACCAGGCTATAAAATTGAATTGTATTGACTTATATAGCAATGAAACAAGAAAAACCGTCCTATCCGTTTGCTATTATTGAAAATAATCTCTTTTAATACCCCTGTAAATCCTGAAACCACCGTACAACACGCACAATCCTCCGAAGACATAGGAAAAAGGTTTGGGAGGAAATTCCAGTCCAAGTTTCAGCACATCCGCCAGGCACAGAACAGCCCCTACTCCCGCATACATAATGCCCATTCCCAGATCCATAATAGCACGTCTGTTTACGTATGCACGCTGCTTTTTTTCTTCAAATTCTGATGCCATCGCTTTAAAATAAAAAGGGTTCGGGCAAGATAAAGAAATTAACCGGTAAGCGGCCTGCTTCAAGCTACATTTTACTGAAAAATTAATTGAACTTCCGTTCTTTATCTATTACTGTTCCCCTGGATTTTCAAAAATAATTGGGATAGTAAAATACACTGCTACCGTTCTTCCATTCTGTGAGCCGGGTATCCAGCGAGGCATTTTGCGCATAACACGCAGTATCTCTTTTTTCAATACCTCATCTGCCTCTGTAGCAAACACCACATCTGTCAGTTCTCCATTCCTATTGACTACGAACCTGGTAGGTATCTTTATCCGCTGGCCTTCAGGTACCGTGCCATCGGGCATCTGCAGGTTCCTGGCCAGAAAACGGCGCAGGGCATCCACACCTCCCGGGTATTGCGGCATCTTTTCCGCAACAGTTACTATTTCTTCTTTCTCCGGTGCCGGTTCTGAGGCATTATGCTCTCCGTTACCATTACCGTTTCCAGTGCCTTCTGTACCTTTTGGAGCCAGGCCATTGGTGGCATCATCCCCTGCTTGTGTACCTGTACCAATAGCAACCTTATCATCAAGCACTTCGGCTACTGTTGGCAATGGTTCTTTTACTTTATCATCAGATACTATAGTTGGCACAACCTCCTTTATAGTATTTACCTGTCTGGCTCCGGCTTGCTTTGGAATTTCCTGCTCAGGCTGCTTTTCCTTTGGCAGGTCTACCGTAGCTATATATACCGAATCCTGTACGGTGAACAATGCTGCTGTACCTTTTTTACCGCCCGGTTGCAGGCACTGAAAAGCCACCAACAACAACACCATCATCGCCATGCTTCCCAGTGCCTTGAATAAATGACTGTTATAGACCCTGCGCAGGTTATAAGCTCCATATTCTTTGTTACGTCCTTCAAATAAAATATCAAGCATATCAGATTGAAGTATCATTTCCGGTTTCATCGTAACTGGTTTTAGGGCCTCGTGTGTAGTTTTCGCGAAGCAGGTGAATAAATCAGTATAAGAGATCCATCGATGTATACTTTGCGCAAGTCTGTAAATAAGATGCAGCAACAATGATTTTTCCATAAAGGGGCGGTTGCCGGTTACGCGTTGCGGGTTGTAAATCATCAATCGTAAGACGTGAATCGTGATTAGCCGCTGCTATTGTTACTAACAACATAAAGCTCATGGATTTTCAGATTTCAGATCTCAGACTTCCGACTTCGTGGTTTCCTTCTTCCGGACTTTCGGACTGTATTTACTCGTAGCTGTATTCCCAAAACCTAATGCCTCCCAACTAACACCTTTCAACTATCTTTGCAGCCATGAAAATTTTAATGGTTTGTCTGGGAAATATCTGTCGCAGTCCGCTGGCAGAAGGTATCCTGCAACATAAAGCAGATGCTGCAGGATTGTCCTGGACGATAGACAGTGCCGGCACCAATGGTTATCATACCGGCGAAGCGCCCCACCGCCTGTCACAGAAAGTGGCAGCCATGAATGGCATTGATATCAGTAAACAATGCGCCCGGCAGTTTACCGCTGCCGATTTTCATCAATTTGATAAGATATATGCACTGGCTGGTGATGTATTGGCCGACATCCGTCATATTACCCGCAGGGATTTTGATCCCGCCAAGGCCGATCTGCTGATGAATGAATTATATCCCGGCAAAAACATGGATGTACCTGATCCCTGGTACGGCACCGAACCCGGCTATCATGATGTATTTGCCATGATCAATGCCGCCTGCGATAAAATTATTGAACGCTACGGCACACAGCATTCCACCGCAAAAGCATCCTGATTGAGCAGACATACAGGTTCATTAACTACATAGACCAATTGACCATTCACAATTTACTATTGACTACTTATGGCTAAACCTTCATTACCACAGGGCACAAGAGATTTCGGACCGGAAGTGGTACGTAAAAGACAATACATTTTCAATACAATCCGCACTGTTTTTGAATTATATGGATTTCAGCCGCTGGAAACCCCTGCCATGGAAAACCTGGATACACTGATGGGTAAATATGGCGAGGAAGGCGACAAACTGATCTTCAAGATCCTTAACAACGGACTTGATAACCCCGACAAACACGAACAGGCAAAAGCTGATTTTGATAAAGTATTAGAGGGTAAGAATGTAAAAGGGATCACCGAAAGGGCGCTGAAATATGACCTTACCATCCCCTTTGCCCGTTATGTGGCCATGAACTACGGACAGCTCAGCTTCCCGTTCAAACGCTACCAGGTACAACCGGTATGGCGCGCCGACAGACCGCAAAAAGGCCGTTATCGCGAATTTTACCAGTGCGATGCAGACGTGGTAGGCAGCAATTCTTTACTGAATGAGGTAGAACTGGCCAATATTTATCACACGGTTTTTACCCGGTTAAAAATGACCGGTTATGAACTCCGCATCAATTCCCGCAAAATACTGGCAGCACTGGCAGAGATATGCGGCGGCAGTGATAAACTGGTGGACATTACCATTGCTATTGACAAACTGGACAAAATAGGTATTGACAAAGTAAAAGAAGAGTTGACTCAACGTGGTATAAGTACCAAACAGGTGGAGACCATAGAACAGTATCTCAACATCAGCGGTAGCAATGAAGAAAAACTGGCACAGGCAGGTGCACTGCTGGGTCATACAGAAATGGGTAAAAAAGGCATGGAAGAACTGCAATTCGTTGTCCATTACGCTCCGCCCACAACAGACAATTCATCGCTCATTATTGACTTTACCCTTGCCCGTGGCCTGAACTATTATACCGGCATTATTTTCGAGGCTAAGGCGCCTGCTACGGTAAAAATGGGAAGCATTGGCGGTGGTGGCCGTTATGATGACCTGACGGGGCTTTTTGGCGTACCCAATATTCCCGGTGTAGGGATCAGTTTTGGTGTAGACCGCATTTATGATGTGCTGGAAGAATTACAACTATTCCCCGATGAGGTGCAGGCCGGTACACAGGTACTGTTTTTCAACCTGGGGGCAGCGGAAAGTAAAACCGCTTTCGGGCTGATGCAGCAACTGCGCGAAAAAGGCACCCGTTGCGAATTGTTTCATGAAACAACCAAATTTGATAAACAATTTAAATATGCCGAACGCAAAGGCATTCCGTATATCGTTATTATCGGTACACAGGAAATGAACGATAAAACCTGTACCGTTAAAAATATCACTACCGGCGAACAGCAGAATATCAGTTGGGAGCAGTTGGCAGGTTTTGCATTCTGAAAACGGCCCCCCGCTTCCGGCCATAAACTGTGCTGAAAGTTTCCGGAAAGTCCGCAGCCCCTCACCGGCCTGCGGACTTTTTTGTTTCAGCATCTGCTTTAAACCGGTAATCTGCATTTATGTTAACGGACCAGGTGGCAGGTGAGACACGGACTAGCCCGGCCGTGTCTCACCTGCCGGAATCAGAATACTTAATTCAATGACATATAATCTTCATTGGCAAATACGGCTAATTATTCGTTTATTTGAGTTCTCATAAAACATTTACATATTATGAAACGTAACCTTCTTCCTGTACTGATAGCCATGGTATGGGTTGCCTCCTGTGGCCGTTCGGATAAATCAAATATTGCTGTTCCCAAAGATGCAGCAGTGGTTGTACAGGTAAATGCGAAATCTCTTTCCTCTAAACTTACCTGGCAGGAGATCAAACAAAGTGAATGGTACAAAGAATTGTACAGCCAGGCGCCGGATTCACTGGCAAAAAAGTTAATGGAAGACCCGCAGAGCTCCGGTATTGATACAGACGCTGATATTGTTTTTTTCATGCGCAAGCTTGGTGAGGGCGGATACGTGGTATTTGAAGGCACACTGAAAGATCCGGCTACGTATGAAGCATTCAACAAAAACATCAGCAAACAGGCTACTGTTCAGAAAGATGGTGATCTGAATATATTGAAGTCAGAGAACACGGTATCTACCTGGACTACTACCCGTTTTATTTATGTGATTGATGCCCCTGATATGAAATCGGGCCGTCGCTACTATGGGTCTGATGATGATAATGGCCCGCGCAAATTATCAACCGATACCCTGCAGGCACTGGCCAAAGAATTGTACGACCTGAAAAACAGCAATAATCTTACCGACGATAAAAGATTTACTGCACTGCTGAAAGAAGAAGGGGATGTACATTCCTGGATCAACAGCAGTTCTTTTTATGGTGACGCACTGGGCAATGCGCTTTCAGTGACCAAGTTTAGTGATATGCTGAAAGACAATATTTCCACTTTTACTATCAATTTTGAAAATGGTAAAGTGGTAGCCAAGTCCAAAAGCTATTACAATGCAGAACTGGCAAAAATATTTGACAAGTATAAAGTAAAAGATCTCGATGCATCAGCACTTGCCCGCATTGCTTCTGACAATGTAGCTGGTGCACTGGCATTCAATTTTCCCCCTGAAGGCATTAAAGAGTTCCTCAAAGTGGCAGGCTTCGACGGCATGGTAAATGGCTTTCTGGGTAAAGAAGGCTATAGTATTGATGAATTTGTAAAAGCTAACAAGGGCGACCTGATACTGGCAGTTACCGATCCCAAAGTAAATGCTGTACAGGACACGCTCGAATCATTTGACCAGGGCGGAAAACCACATATTTACACCCACAACAAACTTGATGTGAATGTGTTGTTTGCTGTTTCTGTTAATGACAAAGCATCATTCGATAAACTGATCAATATTCTCAGAACAAAATTTGAGAAAGATGTTGAAAGTGGTCAGGGCATGCCTAAGATCAGCTATGCCATCAATGATAAATGGTTTGCCATCGGCAATAATAAAGACCTGGTTGACAAATTCATTGCAGGCAATGGCAGCAAACAGGATTATGTCAGCCGCATCAGCGGTCACCCAATGGGAGCATACCTGGATATCCAGAAAGTGCTGAAAACATCCGCAGCCATGTCAAACGACAGCCTTGACAGAGCTCCTATCAACCTTTCTTTACAATACCTGAACGATGGTATTATGTACGGCAGCCTTGGTAATGGAGAAGGCAACGGATATTATGAACTGAATTTTATTGACAAACAGACCAATAGTCTGAAACAACTGAACCAGTACTCAGACAAACTGCATACTATTTATAAAAGCAGAAAACAGGCGTACGATATCAGTACTGACTCGG
>LGYU01000002.1 GCA_001302245.1 Chitinophagaceae bacterium PMP191F | reverse complement strand
TACATGGCCACCATGGAAACGGCGTATCGTACGAAGGAAGATGCGTTGTTTGCCAATGTGAGCAGCACGGCCTATGCCGTCAGCAGCATCAGTGGCTATCCCACGGACAATACCACCAGCCCGAACAATTATGTAGCGGTGGTGAATGGCAGTGGCAACAAAACGGGGCCGGGGCTGATCTTAAAGGTGATGAGTGGCGACCAGGTGGATATCGGGGTGAAATCCTTCTGGAAATCGGGTACTGTGAGCAGCAGTACCGCCAGTCCGCTGGCTGATATCCTGACCTCGCTGGCCACAGGTATTACGGGTGTGGCAGCAGGACAGAAAGGCACGCTGGCACAACTGAGCGACGTGAATACCAGTCCGCTGTTAGGCGCCATCAACAGCTTCCGCACGGACAAGAACCCGGCACCGGCGAGTGGTAAACCGAAGGCCTACCTGAACTGGGTATTGCTGGATGAACAGTTCAATTATGTAGAAGGCAGTTGCAGCAATGCCATAGCAGTTGGCAGTGCCGATCAACTGAACTCCTTAGGCGCCAGTGGCATTACAATGCCGCGCAATGGATTTTTGTATATTTATGTGAGCAATGAAACGGAAGGCAAGGATGTGTTCTTTGATAACCTGAGTGTACAGCACCGGACAGGTCCCGTTACAGAAGAAACCCATTACTATCCGTTCGGATTGACCATGGCGGGAACTAGTTCCAAGGCTATTGGAAGGCTAGAAAATAAAAGCCGGTTTAATCGTGGTAATGAATTACATAATAAAGAGTTTAGTGATGGAAGTGGGTTGGAGTGGTATGATGCCCGGTATAGAATGTATGACCCTCAAACAGGTCGTTTTAACCGAATTGACCCCTTGACGGATATTTTCAATGACTTGACTCCTTATAATTACTCATATAATAACCCACTGAGATTTAATGATCCATTTGGCCTCGCACCCGGCAATAGCGATGATGAACGAGATTACTATGCAGGCTGGGTTCGACGTAATGATGGACAGGTTTATTTTGATCCAAGGGTACATACACAAGAAGATATAACTAAATTTGGATTAAATGGGACCTACATAGGAGAAGAAATCATTATTGCTGATACGAAAGGGAACCCTATTGGTTACGGTAATGATCAGGGACAGGTTTCGTATAATGTAAATCTTCAAGAGGTAACGGTTACTGCAAAAAGACCAAAGTATGATTCTTATAGTAGTAATCCATTTAGGCAAACAAAAGCTTATCGTAACTATTGGGCTAACCTTCAGATCGATAAATATGTTTCAAGATTGGATGATGGAGATGCATTGCGTTTCTTTACTGATTTAAAAGATTACAAAAAATGGCAGCTTGGCGGAGATATTATTGGTTTTGTCCCTTTGAATTATTATGTGTCAGTAGCGATAGCTGGGATTACTTTATTGTCCGATAAACAAATATCAGCTATTATGGATGAATATGAGAAATCAGGTAATAAGCTTGGGATTAAAGTACAAATAGAAAACATAATAGATGCATCGTCGGGTAATATCTGGAATTATTCCATTATATTAATTAAAAACAATGAAATCATTGGTCAGGTCTCTCAAACAATTGCTCCTGCGGTACTTAAATGAATTGCTATTTATAGTATGTTTTTTGCTGAATTTTGTATTATTGTTTGTGTTTATAATGATTAGAGGAAGTTTTTATTACTTCATTGCAATAACACTTGTGGTATGGGGGATTTATCATTTAGTAAAGAATAAAAATGATAAAGTGTTGAGGCTTTTCTATGTAAGTGCTATTTTAATATTCATGTTATTTATATTCATCGTGTATAATTTTTGCAGGTGAACTAAGTATTAGTTTTATTAAGGGTAAAAGAACAGGAAAGCCGGGTGGCATGCAGGTTTCCTATTTTATTTCTATAATAAACTAATAAATGAATTCTATTGTAAAGTGATTGAAAGGCCTGGGGGGAAGAGAATGCCAGCTTAAAAAAATGTACGATGACCTTTCGACGGACAACGAGATTTTAAAGACCTTTTTCTCCAACTAGCGCGAGTCTTGCTAATCGGACTCGCGCTTTTTATATGCACCGGTCTCATCAATGAAACAGAAGGCAAGGATGTGTTCTTTGATAACCTGAGTGTACAGCACCGGACTGGCCCCGTTACCGAGAAAACGCATTATTATCCCTTTGGACTGACGATGGCGGGAATATCCAGTAAAGCCATCGGTAAACTGGAGAATAAATACCTGTACAATGGTAAAGAGAAACAGGATAAGGAGTTCAGTGATGGTAGTGGGCTGGAATGGTATGATTATGGTGCCAGGATGTATGATGCGCAAATCGGGAGATGGAATCATATTGATCCGTTAAGTGAGGTGTCGAGGAAATGGACACCTTATAATTATGCTTATAATAATCCTATAAGGTTTATCGATCCTGATGGGATGTTGACTTATGATTGGAATACAGGGAGATATCTCGATGATGATGGTAATGAAGTTAGTAAAGAAGAAGCTATGAGGCAGGCAAAAAGTGCTGGCGAAACTATTTACCAAGCTGAGGGTGACTCTGAAGGTGGAGATCCAGAAAAAATGAATAATAATGCTGGTTTTATTAATCGTATACCGGTTTGGTATAAGCCATGGATTGTTCAAATGGAATATACCAAAAAGTCGAAATTTGGAATGACTAGATATAATTTAAGTCAATCTAAAACAGAAAAAACAGAATTTGCTAAAAATGAAATGGGGTCAAAATTACTGCAAGGTGGGCTTGGAATTGCTGGAGGAAAAGTAACATTCCAAATAATTAAAATTTTAAAGGCATTGGGATGGGTTACTACGGAGACAGCTGAGTCTCGAACCACCGATCTACTGGGGTTAATTATTGGATTGACGTCTTTAACGGACTTAGAGTTACAAGGTTCTGAGGAAAGGACATATGTTCAGGCAGAAAATTGGTATGGGAAGGTGCAGTACAATGCAAAAGATAACTCTATTATGGGGGTGGATTACTATGGGTCGGAAACTGTAAATGTATTAATCGAAGCAAAAAGAGTAGAGCGAATTGTAAATGCAAGAACGAATACAGTAATTATGACGCGTGTATATAATTATCCCATAAATGTGCCCAACACTGCTCAGTCATCTCCGAGTCTTCCTAAAAAAGATTACGGTATTGTATATTAACAGTAATGAAAAATAAAATGGATTCTATTAGTAGATATTTGAAAAGTATTAGGTGGCATGTTTTAATAATTTGCATCATGGTGGTAGTTTTGGTGTATTTATTTCCTATTTCTTTATCATTCCTTTTAAATAACTTTTCTAGGATTCGGTATAATATGAATTTTGGGGACTTGAATCCAGGTTTATGGTTGTATGTGATTTATTGTTTGGTGTCATATAATCTTAATATCATTACATTGAATGAATGTAAAATGCAATCGTGGTCCAATATTATGATACAGACGTTTATAGATATTTTGATTGTTCCTTTAAGTGTTCTCTTAATTATCATCAATAATAATAATAAATCACAAGGTTTGGTTGATTATAGCAAATTGATTAATTTTTGGATAATCGGTATATTGTTGATATCAAAACATATTGTTATTCTTGTTTTAAAAAAGAGGTTTTTCGTTCGAACTTAGAGCGAATATTTATTGTAGATGTTCACACTTTTAACTGGATGTATCAGATAAGTGGTGCTATTGTGAATTATTAAAGATTATTAACAGGCGTGAGTCGTGCGAAGCGAGCTCGCGCTTTTTATATGCACCCGGTCTCTGACCGGTCTGAGCAATGAAACGGAGGGTAAGGATGCCTGTCCGGATCTGCAAAGCAGAGACGGATGTTCTTTGATAACCTGAGTGCGAAACACAGCAGTGGTCCCATTACCAGGGAAACGCATTATTATCCCTTTGGACTGACCATGGCGGGAATTAGTTCACAGGTATTTAAGAAAAAGTACATTCCTAATAAATATAAATACAATGGTGCCTCAGAATTAGAGAATAAAGAATTTAGTGATGGCAGCGGGTTAGACTTGTATTCAACAGAATTTAGAAAGTATGATCCGCAGATAGGCCGCTTTCATCAGATCGATGGAATGTCGTTTCTGAGTGTTGACTATAGCCCTTATGCTTTTGCAAATAATAACCCTGTCTTATTAAATGATCCTCTTGGCTTGTTTGCGGATTCAACTAAGCCAAATCCTTTTGACAATGCCAAGGTACTTGATGAAGTAGTGGTTACCCCGCCACCACCGAATCAGTTCGTATTTACCGCGCCTGTCGGATTTAAAGGTCTAAATGTAAAGGCTGTATTCAATCTTAAGAATTGGATCAAGGGTCGGTTTGCAGTTTATATGGGAAAGAAAAATGGGGCCGCTTATATCGGTAAAGCAACAACAGTAGATGGCAGTCTTAATTCAAGGTATACCTTAGCAGAAATACGGAAATTACAAGCGCAAGCAATAACAGGGTTAGACAATATACCAACTAATGCAATTGCGCTCGGCGTAGAACAATTAGTAATTGACTTGAACGGAGGAGTTGGTGCGGCTAACATTGCCAATAAAATACCGGCAACGGTAAAAGAGATTTATATGGTTGAGGCCAGGGCGTGGCTTAGTCAAAATATTCCAAATTGGGAAACAGTGCTTAAATTTCAGTGATGAAGAAGAAAATTTTTTTTACGGGATCTGTATTTCAGTTTTATGTACCGGAAATAAAAAAATATGCTTTCTGTAAATTCTTTGACTTTAGACATTTAAGTGGCTTCCATGGATTGCTGGCCCAGGTGTTTGACAAGTTCTCGGATACCGATGATAACGCTATAGATGATTTAAAAACTTGTGACTGGCTATTCGGCCCAAGAAGCATGCACAAATGGCCTAATCTAAGAAAGGATACCGGCTGGAAATTATTAGGCATTTTGCATTCCCCCAATGATGATATTGTTCCGGATTTTAAACAGGCTCAGGCCTTCGACACAGTTGTGGAAGATGAATCTAAAACAGGCCCATGGTATCCCATACATAATTTGACGCAAAGGGGCGATAACTGTGATTATAAGCAGGTAAAACATTTAGAGCAAATAATTCTTACCACCGCAAGTTTAGACCTTGTAGCGCGAACGGGCATGGAATATTGCAGAATTAACGGATTGAAAGTGGAAGATTATTATGACATAAATGACGAAGGTGGTAGGATTACATATTTGCAAATGATAAATGTGCCTATTTATAAGGATATCCCAAAGGAAATAAGAGGGAAAGCATTGATAAGAAAAGCTGATGACAAAAAATAGACCTGTATTTTTTAATTAAGCGCGAGTCTTGCAAAGCGGACTCGCGTTTTCTATATGCACCCGGTCTCTGACTGGTATCATTAATGAAATGGATAGGAAGGATGCTTGTCCGGCTCTGCTTTGCAGAGCCGGATGTGGTCTTTGATAACCTGAGTGTACAGCACCGGGCTGGTCCCATTACCGAGGAAACACATTACTATCCTTTTGGGCTCACTATGGCGGGGATATCCAGTAAAGCCATCGGTAAACTGGAGAACAAATACCTGTACAACGGTAAGGAAAAGCAGGATAGGGAGTTCAGTGATGGTAGTGGGCTGGAGTTGTATGATTATGGTGCCAGGATGTATGATGCGCAGATCGGGAGGTGGCATGTGATCGATCCCTTGGCGGATAGTAGCAGAAAATGGAGCGCGTATTCATATGCATACGATAATCCTATTCGATTTATAGATCCCGATGGCATGAATCCTGGAGATATGGTTGTTGATATACAGCGAAAGGAAAATAAAGATGGAACTTACACAATGATTGCAAATGTTTCAGCAAAACTGACACTAGTGGGATCAAATGAGAAGCTAAACGGGACTCTTCTTTCTGAGATTCATTCCATTGCTGAAAGTTTTAGTGGAGAAATAGCATCCGTAGTAAATGGAGGAGGAAATATTACCGTAAACTTCCAATTAGATATACGTACCGTTAGTTCTGAAGATGCTATAAATGAAAAAAGTGGTATTGTAATTAAACTAGTAAATGAAATACCAGGAGCATTTGGAATGGCAGAAAGAGATAATCAAGTGGGAATTGTTAATCAAAACCTAGATTTAAAAGGATTATCAAATGTTATTATGCATGAGTTTGGACATATTTTAGGTCTTGGGCATTCTACAACAGGACTTATGTCTGAAGGTATTGAAGGAAGAGGCAAGTCGAATATAAGGGACAATATTTTAACAGCCTCAGAAAAATTGCATTTGTGGAATGTCTTAGGGATGTATAAAAAAAGTGGACAATATGATTTTTTTACAGAAAAAAAAGACAGAAAGCAAGCACTTCAAAATTTTATAAAAAGTAAACATGCAAAATAACAAACTACCTTTCTTGATATTATTCTGGATATTTCTAGGATGTACTTATAAAGAAAGAAAAAGAACAATAATTATTGACAATATTTTGACAATTGATATCCCAAACGAGTTTGCTTTCAAAAAACAGGATGGGATTGATAGTTATATTTTTAGTCTAGAAAATAAGGATGGGATAAGTTTTCATGGAGACATTAGTTTATATTCTAATGATTTATCTGAACCAATATTTCCTGTGTTCAAAAATTCTTTAAAAGATTCAATTTTAAACAGATCAAAATATACATTAGATACAACTCTTTATCATTTTTCTGAAACCCCAGAAAAAGATATGGAAGAACGTATATTTTCGAAACAATTTTATATATATGATACAATAAACGGTATCATTGTTAAAATAATACAGCCCAAAATTATCGGTGATGGATTTACAGGATTATATATACATGAATTAAGAAACGACGAGAATTTTGTTTTGTATGCTAAAAATTTAGACAGTATAAATCATATAAAAGCTTTACAAATGTTTAAAACAATAAAGTACAAATAAAAATTATTATCCGTTCAGCTTGACGATGGCAGGGATATCTTCGAAGGCCATCGGTAAGCTGGAGAATAAATACTTAACTGGCGCGGGTGTTCCTTCAGGGCACCCGTGTCTTTTTATATGCATCATCAATAAAACGGAGCGTAAGGATGCCTGTCCGGCTCTGCTTTGCAGAGACGGATGTTCTTTGATAACCTGAGTGTGCAACACGGGGCTGGTCCCATTACCGAGGAAACGCATTATTATCCTTTGGATTAGTTATGAGTGGGATAAGTTCCAAAGCCACCAGCATTGCTCCCAATAAAATCAAATACAACAGTAAGGAAGAACAACGACAAGAGTTCTCCGATGGTTCAGGTTTAGAGTTGTTAGATTACGGCGCAAGAATGTATGACCCTCAAATAGGTAGATGGCAAGTGTTAGACCCTTTATCGGATAAATATTATTTGTTATCTCCATACTCTTACTGTGTAAATAATCCAATAAAGTATATAGACCCCGATGGTCAAGATATCAAGCCAGCAATAAAAAATACTTATAGCGGAACAAGCACACCTAAAACACATCATGATTTAGGGGGTAACTTCTTATAAAGGATTGTCGCTATCCTATAATGCGAAAACCAGCAGCTTTGATGTTGGGGTTAATATGGCAATTCTGTTTATAAAACAAAAATGCCGCCTGAAGAGACGGCATTTTGTCAAAGGCAAGGTGTTTCAATAGCAGAACCTGGTTGTATTTATTTACGTTTGATGCGGAAAGTACCCAATAAAGTACCATTGGTAGTAGAGCAATCTTTAAAATAAACAAGGTTGGCCGAAATATTACCTTCAATGTAGCCCCCCGACTGTTCAAGTTTTGTAATCGTGAGATTACCATTTTGATACTGTGCTTTATCACTGCCGCAGGGTTTGTAAGAGTTGTTGTAAATTTCTTTCCCCTGATCACGAGTAACGGTTACTGCCATGCTACCGGCATTATTCATGTCAGCAGAGGAATAAGAGCCTTCGTAAGCTCCTTTCAGCATTATACTCAACGTATTATTACCATTGTATGTACTTACAGTGGTAATACCATTGGCGCTTGCCGCAGTGAAGGTACCCCCTGTAAACTTTTGTCCTTTGATAGACCAGTCAAAATATTCTTCTCCAACAAGGTTTAGCTCTGTACGGAGAATTACCATTCCGGTGTTACCGGCTTCATTGGGCGATGCTGCATTGATCAGGTCGACAAGTGTTACTTCTACAGTAACTATTGAAGATGTAGTGATTTTTGCGGGCGCTTTATATTTTGCAACGACGGTATTGGGATATAGAGTAGTAATTGTTCCATCATAAAATCTTTTCCATTCTTTGATATTTTTGTTGTCTATCATGTTGTCGGATACCAGCAGATCATCATTGTCATCGGTAAGTTCGGGCTTTACCAGCAAATCACCATACGCTTCTACAAGCGTTTCTTCGTTTGCAGACAATATCTTTTTTCCATTGACATTAATACGTAGTGATTGTTCTACCGTCCAGTCGCTGAAATGCTTTGTTTTTACTTTGAGTATTTTATTGGTTTTATCCAGCGTTGTTTTTCTTGCGCGGTGCCAGTAACCTTCTGCATCCTGGTAGGCCAGGAAAAGAAAGTTTTCATTACTACCGTTAATATCTTCGTCTGTATAATGAATAGATACTTCCAGGTCCTGGGCAAAATCAACGCCTTCAGGCTGTAAACGGTAAGAAAGGCCTGAGCCGGATCTGAGCGTATTGATAACCGGTTGGATACTGAATACGGTATTGGTACTGACTGCACCGGCTGGTACTGTAATGTTCACACGGCCATCATCTGTTACTATACTGCCCCCGGCCGGACCGATCGTTTTCTGTACTATTTCACCGGCAATAGCGCCATGTTCTACCTTTATCGCTACCTGTGCACCGGATTCTCCGGAACTGCTTTTTTTGCAGGAAGACACAGCCAGCATTATCATGGCGATAAAGGCCATTCTGCGCTTCCATGTTAATTTTTGTAATTTCATAACTACTCCCTTTTTTGCGGGAAGGCTGCAAATAACCACTTGTTCCTGAATGACAATAATCAGTTCGATAAACATATCCGGCTATATGTTCTACAACAACAGATAGCAGGGATGCGCCGTTTGTCTATATCGTCTGAAGTCTGGAAAGTATAACCGGTAGTTTGCCGACCAAAATCTGTTGTTTATCGACAAACAGTTGCAGGTAGCAGGGCGTTTCTATATTTGTGTTATAGATTTAAAAAGGTATTCACCGGTGAATAAAAGAGTTTGGCAGCATATTGTTTTCTGGCTGATTTGTACAGTGGGTATGACTGTTATTTATGGGGTTGGTATGCCCGATTATATGACAGGATTACAGGTAATACTGATGTTTATGCCGGTACATATCCTTTACTTTTATGTAGTAGCTTATTGGGTAATGCCTCATTATCTGCGTTTGCGCAAATACCTGCAGGTGATACCGGTTTTACTGGCTTGTATTTTTATAAGTTGGTTTTGTTTCCGTACAATAGAGATATTATTTGCTGATCCTTTTCTGTACAACGTAGAACTTAAAAAAAGAGGAGCCTTTGTATGGCACAAACTGGATGGTAGCTTCCGGGCACAACTGCTGAAGCCGGTTTATATTGTAAATGCCCTGGAGCAAAGTAACCTGCTGGTGCTGGTGGCTATATGTCTCAAATCGCTGAAGATATGGTATGAAAAAAGACAGGTGGTATTGCAATCGGAGTTGAACTTCCTTAAAGGGCAGATACATCCGCATTTTCTATTCAATACGCTCAACAACCTGTATGCCCTTACATTACAGCGTTCACTGCAATCGCCTGCCATTGTGCTGGGTTTATCCAATATTCTGCGCTATATGTCGTACGAGTGCAATACAGAACGTGTATTGCTGAAACGGGATGTAGAAGTATTGCAGAATTATGTGGCATTGGAAAAGATCCGTTATGAGGATAGACTGGATCTTACTTTCAGTATCGTTGGTAACCTGGAACATTATAGTATTCCTCCCTTATTGATGTTGCCGCTGGTAGAAAATGCTTTCAAACATGGTGCCAGCGAAACCATTCACGAGCCCTGGATCAATATAAACCTGCAAATAAAACAGCACAAGCTTACTTTTAAAATATCCAACAGTAAACCGGCAACACAATCGCCGCTTGCCGAAAAGCATCTAGGAAATATCGGTTTGAAGAATGTAAAAAAAAGACTGGAATTGTTGTTTCACAATGAGCATTCATTGCAGTTGTTTGAAGAGGAAGAAGATGTATACGTGGCTATACTGGAACTGGACCTTACAGGGCATGTGTACACTGCATCGCAGAAAGGATTGCCGGTAGTGTTACAGCCTGTTAAACAAACTGAAAACATAGTCTATGAAAATCAGAACATTGATAATTGACGATGAACCTCATGCCATTGAGGTAATTGAAAAGTATGTGGAGCATTTTCCGGAAATAGAGATCACCGGCAAGTGCAGTAATGCCATACAGGCATTTCAATTGTTACAGCAGTCAAAAACAGACCTGGTTTTCCTGGATATTAAAATGCCCGGACTGATCGGGACGGATCTTATCAGGAGCCTGAAAAATCCGCCCCGGGTTATTTTTACTACCGCCTACCAGGACTATGCGTTGGAGGGTTTTGACCTGAATGCAGTGGATTACCTGCTGAAGCCTATTCCATTTGATCGTTTTCTGAAAGCCATGGATAAAGTGTTTGAATTGTATAAGGTCAGTTTGCATAAGATCAGGATAGCTGAGCAACCCACTCCACAGAAAAACGACGTTTTCCTGTACCTGAAAGTGGAACGGAAAATGGTAAAAGTAAACGTATCAGATATTTACTGGATCGAAAGTCTGAAAGATTATATTAAAGTGGTACTGAAAAATAAAGTACTGATCTCCAAACAAAAGATCAGCTTATTGGAAAAACTGTTGCCGGAAGATCTGTTCATGCGTATACACCGTTCGTTCATTATCTCTATTCGGCATATTGAAAGTTATCATTCATATGCCGTAGAAATGCTGGGTAAGCAACTGCCCATTGGCAGACATTACAAAGCTGAATGTTACAAGCGTATAAAAATTACCTGAATTATATTAATTGCTAACGGGAAATATTTTTACCGGAACCCGCAGTTGCTGACTGAAGCGTTTTTTATAGCCACACAGGTAAAATAAAGGTTGCATTATGATTGACATTAACCACAACACGAATGCAGGCGGTTTAACAAGACGGAATGTATGATGATGTTTTTTCAACAGGAATAACATAACGGGTAATGGGGGAATACCTTTTGTATTGGTTTTCCCTTCATTGGCCAGTTGTGTAAGCGTGGTAAGAAAATGTGCAGTATCCATTGCCGGAAATACTTTCCAGTTTACACGGGTCACACCAAAACCAGCATTCCACATGCTGTGGGGAACACCTTTTTTGATGTGTACCATATCGCCTTCACGGTATACATTGATCTCTCCGTTTAAACGGACTGTCAGTTCGCCTTCCAATACGCCAAAAAATTCTTCCTGGTGGGGATGATAGTGCTCAGGCGGTTCCGGAGAAAAGGCGGGGTAGGTGGCCAGCATATCAAGTGATTGACCTTTGGTGTCGGTGCCGGTTGCTACAAAATAGATCTCTTGTCCTGTTATTTTATTGATGATATGCATATGCTGTGGAAAGAAATAGCCTGCCTGTTCTGTTACAGTTTTGTGAGGCAGGCTATCCGGTAACATAGTTAATTAATGAATTTTTTCCAGTGTAGTGGTGCTATTGGTAGCCGTTTTGATAGCCTTCGGGCCATCCGGCAGCATTACCACGGTAAGCAGTACACCGTCATTAACGGATTTTACCATACCTGTTCCATGTGCCATCCATATTGTTATGGTTTCAATACCGGTTGAAAGATTGCTTTGTCCGGATACTTTGGTGTTGATCTGTTTTGAAATACTATAAGTGTATTTATTGCAAACAAAGGTGCCAGCCGGTACTTTAATAGTTTCCACTACTGATTCGCCTGGTATTATTGCCAGGGTTTGTGTTACTTCCTGCTGTTTCCCATTTTGTGTTGCGCGTATGTACTGAACCTGTTCTTCCGGACCGGATACCTGCAGCTTGCTTCCTTCTTTAACGGTATTTTCCATGGTCATAAAAGCCGGATAACCTTTCAGGGAAGCTTCCTGCACGGTAACGCCAGGCATTGTTTTCAGTAATTGTATATATTGATACCAGGCGTCTGGCACTTTGATCTCCGTGTAGGTCTTTCCGCCTGCATCAAATATTTTGTCGTCCAGTAACATGGTCATGCCAGAAGCACTTAATTCTGTATGCAGGTTGAATACGTGGTAAGATAAGGAGTCTTTTTCGGCGTCGATCCACCTGTTAAATGTATAACTGGAACCATCTTCTTCCACTATCTTGTATTCATATTTACGTCCTTTGGTAGGTATGAAATTTTTTTTAACTTCTGGTTTGTCTTCACCTTCTGTATCGTCTTTTATGCATCCTGTAGACAAACATGCTATCAATACCATCATCAGCATACTCAATGAGGTGCCACGGTATACACTATTTTTCCTGGTCATTGTTTTCTGATTTTTAATTTACTGCAATAGTCAGCCAGTACAACAGATATTTAAAACATGGTAGATACAAACAGGCACCGGCATTACCCAATTACTGATTACATATAGCGAACACCTTTGAAAGTGAAATAATTGTTGTATCCGTTCTTTTTAATGCTGTTGGTCGATAAAATGCGACTGTTCGGCAGCTATAACCAGTGGGGGTGATCATTTACTGACAGAAGTATAGGTGCGTGCTGGATGATTACAATGTCCAATAACAATAAAAAGCGTGTTGCTTTTCGTACTCATTTTATGTTGTTTGTCGCCGATAGGTAGTTGTATATCGAAGCTGCTTTTTATGCAGGAGAGGTGCTCATAGTTTTGAGATCTGTAATAAAGAGTAACACTATGAAACATATGTTAACAATGAAATGGTTGCTTTGGACAATGATCATTATGGCGGGTTGTTCCAAACAAAAAGGTAATAGTGATGACGGCGAAAATGGCAAATGGCCTGCACAGCAGCCATTGTCTGTAGTAAACAGACAGGCATTCTATAATCTTGGCAATGCAGAAGATTATGTAAATGTAATGGGCAATTCTATGCCCAGGATGCCTTTGTATCCTGCACTGAAACAACAGTCTGGAATGGTTAAAGGATATGTGGCAGACCTTAGCGGCAAGCCTTTGAAAGGGGCCTATATCGGTGTAAGAATAACACAGGATGGCGGCTATTATACAAGTGCAGCTACTGAAACTGATACCAACGGGTATTATGAGATAAAAGTACCGATAGGGTCGGCTGATTTTTATGCTACCGGCTACACCATTAGTTATGGTGAGGGGTATGCTCCCGTAAGTCTTTACCCTGCTGATGGCAAACTGGAATCTTTCGCTGCTGCCAGCGGAAGCGTGGAAAATTTTGTATTACTTTCTTACGGCATACCCGATGTAGTGAAAGTAATCCCGCACCCGAAAGATGAAGCCAATTATTTCGGTGGCGCTTTATATCTCAGCTACAGTGTTCATGATCCGTCTGAGATGTATACCACACCAGGGGAACTGCCGTACAATGCTGAAATAGAACTTACCCTGACTCCGGCAGGTAAGTACCTGTTGGATGAAACAAAATCTTTTGTCATCAATAAAAAGGTGGGTACGCAAAGCTTTACTGTTACCAATATGCCTGTAGGTGTATATACAATAGCTGCCAGGCTGAAAGATGGAAGACCATTAAAAATGCGTGCGACAGGACCTTATGCAACTGCTTATCTCTTTGGGGGGTTAAAACCTGCAGAGGCCTCAGGTGCTGCCAAAGTATTGTATACACCGGTATTCAATTCCGCAGAACAAACCGTGGTACCCAATCTTGGCAACTGGCGTTCTGTACAGATAAAATTAGAGCTGTCATAGGTTGTACGGGTTATGGTTGGTACCGGAAAATACCACATCATTGTGTGGTCGGGTATTCGCAGCAGCCATCTTAATTTTGTCTGTTAATCATATTTATTGCTGTAATTAAAAAAACATTATGATGCGTGTTTGTATACTGTTGCTGTTATTAACCGGGTTTACTCCGGTATGGGCACAGTCATTAAAAATATATGTCCATCTCGATACATCGGCGCGTGAGCCATTAACCGGAAGACTGTACGTTTTTTCTGCTACAGATATGTCACAGTCGGTGCAGGAGCCCGATCCTTTTAATCCTGCTCCAACTTTTTATATGGATGTTAAACACTGGAAAGCTGGCAGTGTACAGGTGCTGGATTCTGCAACACCTGCTTTCCCGGTAAAGCTTAACCGTCTTACAGCAGGGTCTTACAAATTTGCAGCTATACTGGATATTGATACTGCTGAAAGGAATAATACGATGACCCCCGGCAACTGGTATTCGCGGGATGTACAGGTAGAAGTGAAACCCGGTAATGCGGGAGAGGCACACCTGTATCTTGAGCGAAGGATCCCGGAACGGTTATTCAGGGAGAATGATTCGGTAAAACAGGTAGTGATGAAAAGCAGGCTGCTATCTGTATTTCATAAAAAAGATATTTTTATCAAAACAGCTGTTGTACTGCCTCACGGGTATGCAGCCGGTCAGCAGACACAATACCCGGTTGTATTTGTTATTCCGGGTTGGGGTGGCACCCATTACGATGTGCTGACCAGGGGACCTGAAAAACGTTATGGTTTCAGAACCGGGAAAGATAAGATCTATGTATACCTGAATCCCGAAACGCAAACGCCTTTTGGGTTACATGCTTTTGTTGATTCGCGCGTAAACGGCCCATGGGGTAAGGCGTTGGTAGAAGAGCTGATACCTTATCTTACAGAACAATACAGGATAAGTGCTGATCCGGCTACACATTTTATAATGGGGCAAAGTTCCGGCGGCTATGGCGCACTGTGGCTTCAGTTGAATTATCCAAAAGCCTTTAATGGCTGTTGGGCGGTATCACCCGATCCTGTTGACTTCAGCAATTTTACCGGCGTAAATATCTATGAGAAGAATGCAAATATGTATTACGATGCGAAAAATGTAGTACGGTCATTCTTTATTGTAAATGATAAAGCGCTTTCCTCTATAAAAGATTTTGCACAGTTTGAAAATTTCCTGGGTGATGGCGGACAGATGCAATCCTTTGAAGCTGAATTTGGATTGCCCGATGAACATCGTCGTCCGCGATTGCTTTTCAACCGGGAAACCGGTATCATTGATCCACGGATAGTACAGGCATGGAAGCAGTATGATATGGCATTGTTCCTGCTGAATAATTACAAACGCCTGGAGAAAGACCTGGCAGGCAAGGTGCATGTATATGCAGGTGCAGAAGATAATTTCTTTCTTGATAAAGCCGTATTGCTGTTCAAAGAAAAAGCACAAAAAGTGAATGCCGCAGTCACTGTTGAATTGATTCCCGCAGCCAATCACTGGAGTATCTGGACAGAGGCTTTCACCAGCCGGGTACAGCAAGAGATGGATGCGAGGCTGAGATGAGTAAGGGATTAATGTGAAAATTTGAAAATGTGGGAGTTTGAAAATGCCCCTAAGATGGTTTGATGGCTATATTGTTTGATTCTTAGAGAGTAAGCATAAAGTCGGAAGTCTGAGGTCTGAAAAGAAACAAGCGACAAAGTTCAGGAAGTAAGTGGTTAAAATGCCGGGAAGTTGATAAGGATTCGCCGCTAACAGCTAAAACCTGATTCCTGATACCTCTATTTGTGCTCCTTTGTGTATCCGTGTCATTGTGGTTCAAAAAATCTGAAAGTCATTGCGCCTTTGCTTAACTTGGCTGTCTTTGCGTAAAACAAGCGGCGGGCAAGAACAGTAGCCTGTACTCACCATGCACAACTCACTACTGCCGACCCACCACGCCCTAACCGGCAACCGGCATTTCCCGACACCTTTGGGTTGAACGAAAAAAATAAAGCATCTTTGTAGCTATTGAAAACCCAGATCTGTTTTGTATGGCTAGTTTGAATGTAAATATTCCGCACCAGTTATCTCGTGAAGAAGCGCTTGTACGTATTAAAAAACTGCTGGAAGGATTAAAAGAAGAGCAGAAAGACAAGATCTCCAATGTGCAGGAAAAATGGGAAGATACCAGCGGACAATTCAGCTTTACTGCTATGGGTTTTGACCTGGCCGGGAATATTGAAGTAAACGATACATCGGTAGTAATAAGTTCTGAACTGCCCTTTATGCTCTCTCTGTTTAAAGGACAGATTGCAGACCTGATTGCTAAAAAAGCACAGGAATTGCTTGCATAAACGGGTGTTTCCGGTGCCGTAAATAAACATAACAACAATGAAACAAGGTAAATCTGCTGCACCGGACGGATCGCAGGCTGTAGCCGCATTCCTGCAAGAGCTTGAACATCCATTAAAAAAAGAGATCGAAACCCTGCGGGAGATCATTTTACAGTCGGACAAAAAACTGACCGAGCATATCAAATGGAACGCACCCAGTTTTTGCATAAATGGTGAAGACCGGGTTACCATGAAAATAATGCCTCCTAAAAATATTCAGCTTGTATTCCACCGGGGTGCTAAAGTAAAAGAACAACCTAAGACCAGGTTGATTGAAGATGCTTCGGGGTTGCTGAAATGGCCTGCCAACGATCGGGCAGTAGCAACATTTACTACTATGGAAGAGATCAGGTCTAAAGAAAAACTACTCACCGGCATTATCCGCCAATGGATCACTGCAGCCGGTTAAACATCGGCTACCACAGCCTTCCGCAATATTGCCAGGAATAAGATTTTTTCTGCTATCAATATCCTGCGACTTGCAGAACAAAGTTGCTGTGAAATAACTGGGATATGATGTACAAACTGCTGTGGGCAAAATGATTCATTATAATTTTAAAGGTAAGCAACCAGGCATTCCGGATAGTGAGAATTTGAATTTTGAAAGCCTGTATTGTGGCTTTTGTTGCAACGATGTTATCGGGTGATTTTATAAAACTGGTGATCGTTGCCATCCTGATCTGATCGCTGTTATAATGGTCAGTTTCCAGGCTATCAAAACAGCTGTTGCCAATCCTGTAAAATAACTGTGGAGTGAATAAGAAGATGTTACAACTATAATCAGCATTTTACTGTGCTGAATACTGAAAGAGCTGTTGCAAAACAGCTCTTTTTGTTTTTTGGAACATGGTATGGATTTTTTATTGCATACAAAGAAATAAAGAATTGTAAGCAAGTATTGTGTATACAGTTTTTTTTCATCACAAATAAACAAGGTTATGATTGCCGAACCAGATTGGAAAGATTTGGCAAAAGCGTTAGCACAACAGTTTGAAAAAGAAGCACAGCCGGATTCAGAGTATTTGCATAGTATATTGCAGAACAGGCCTTCTGCCAGCATTGCACTGGCATTGGAAGAACTGACCCCTGAGCAGGTAGTAGTGGTATTCAATGTGTTAGATGAGCAGCAGGTAACAGAAGTGCTGTCAAAACTGGATACTGCATTGGTTAAAGAAGTGATCCGGAAACTGCCGCCGGGCAACCTGGCCGATCTTGTTGCCAACCTGCCACCGCGGGAGGCAGCGGCAGTTGTAGCAGAAGCTCCCCAAAAATATGTGCGTCAGTATTTAAAAGATAGTAATGCTGATCCTTCGGCTGTGAACGATGTGGAATGCCGGCTTCAGTATCCTGAAGGAAGCGCCGGCAGACTGATGACCACACAATTTGTATCATTACCCACCGGTATTTCAGTGTCAGCAGCTTTGGATATGGTACGTAAAACCAACCCGGCAATTGATATCCCGGACGATCTGTATATTGTGGCAGACGATCCAGTTAATACAGGGCGTTTGTCGGGAAATCGTTTGGTAGGTGTAGTATCCATCAGAGATCTGTTGATGAACCAGCCTGACCAACTGGTAGACGACATCATGGCAAAGGATATTATTTCGGTGTCGGCTATGGCTTCAGATGACGATGCAGCCGCACTTGTTTCCAAATACAAGTTTATGACACTGCCGGTACTGGATAAAAACGGATACCTTGCCGGTGTTATTCCATCTGACGACCTCATGCAGGTGATCGTATCGCGTACAAGACGTTTGTATGCACAGGCGGTAGGTACAGATGCAGAGACCATGGAAAAACTTACGCCACTAAAAGCAGCCAGGTTGCGCGTGCCGTGGTTAATGGGTACTATGCTCATCGAGTTGCTGGCCGGTATTGTTATTTCTCATTTTGATAGCGTGTTGCAGAAAGTAATCCTGCTGGCTTCGTTTATGCCGGTGATCTCTGCTATTTCAGGTAATGTAGGGTTGCAGGCAGCTGCTATTACTGTACGTGCACTGGATTCAACACAAACAACACGAAGAAGTGTTTCGGCATCATTACTCAAAGAAGGAGCCACTTCACTGATCATGGCGTTGATATGTGGGTTGGTTTTGGGTAGCATTGGTGCTGTGTGGTCAAAACATTTGCCTTTTGGTATTGTAATAGGTGGTGCGTTAACCTGCTCAATGCTTACAGCCGGATTAATGGGCACCATTATTCCTGTAGTGTCAAAACGTATGGGCTTTGATCCCGCAACCACAGCCGGTCCTTTTGAAACTGCCTTCCAGGATGTGATAGGCTTTTCAGTATTCCTGTGGCTGGCTTCATTGCTGCAACACTGGATATCGTGAAGAAAATGATGGATGAAAGAGATGATTAAGAAAGAATACGAACATAGTTCACAAAAGCCGGATGATATTCGTTGAAAATGACTATGCATTGCCTATAGTATCTGTACACCGGCAAGAGCGGGCGTAACATTAATGTATCTTATTCAGCTTAACGGGAGAAAAGATTTGGATTCAAACCAATCCCCAACGTCGGTAGAACTATATACACCGGCGCTTATCAGGAAAGATGTGCATATAGAGGTGTGACAATACCATCTTTGCGATGATGGCTCACTTCCTTCGGGAATACCGGCCTTTTAAATCTGGTGGCCAGGTTCTCCTATAATTAGACCATGAATTGGTATAATCGGCAGTATCACGTCTCCTTCTTGTGAAGTATTGCGTTATACTTATTTGATCAATAAGTAGCCCGCCCGCCACTTAGATCAAAGGTAAAGCCAGTCACAAAACTATTTTCCCTTGATATGATATAGGTTACCATATTGATGGCCTCCTCCAATGTGCCGCAACGGTTCATCGGTATTTTATCTGTCATATACTGCACCTGTTCTTCAGGCATGGCATCTACAAGTGGTGTACGTATTACGGCAGGCGCAAGGGCATTAACTGTTATTCCCGTGTCCGCATATTCTTTCCCTTGCACCTTCGTCATCCCGATAACAGCAGCCTTGGAAGAAGAATAAGCCAACATGCCCGCATTACCTTCTTTGCCGGCAATGGAGGCGATGTGCAATATACGGCCGTAATTCATTTGTAACATGTATGGAAGAACAGCCTTTGCCAGTAGAAAGCTGCTCATGAAGTTTACCTCGAATACCCGGTACACATCTTTGCTATCCACATTATGACTTAGTATATTGGTTTTTCCGGTAATGCCTGCACAATTGACCAGGATATCGATCCTGCCAAACTCGTCAATGATCGCCTGCACTGTCTCGACCACCAAAATATGTTGGGTAATGTCGATCGGAAAAAGCCTGCTTTTTCCTTTGATATCGCCAAACCCCGATTCAAGGCCTGCCTTGTCAATATCCAGCAGCGCTACTGTAGCACCTTCCATCAATAGCTGTTTTGAAATAGCCAGGCCAAGTCCGGAAGCTGCACCAGTGACCACAGCTACCTGGCCGTGGAAACGTGCAGTAGTTTTGGCCTCCTGCGCGGTTTGAACTTTCAAAGAATGAAGGTTTGAATGTTTACCATTTATTTTCATAGACAAGCCTTGTTATTTTCCTGCGGCCACTACTCTTTCATTCAGTTCTTTGATGAACCTTTTAGTCACTTCGTCAGGTGTATAGGAAGCAGTTCTTACCTGGCTGCCGGTGATCACGCCACGGGCGATCAACAATTCCTTTTCAACATAATGGAACAACTCCATGTTCTGTAAAGAGAAAAATATCTGTGGCATTACCTTCTCAAATAGTTGAAAAGCTTCATCATTGGAGTTGGACATACGCAGCTCGAATACTTTTTGAAGAATGTCGGAAACGCCCAATCCTGGCATTACACCAGCAATGCCCAGGGGTATCAATTCGAGCATATATAAACCGCCCCATCCTTCCATCAGGCCAATGCGCCCACCGGTAGCTTTGATGATCTCATCAAACTTGGGTCCGCACAAAGGCTCTTCAAGTTTCAGGTATTTGAAGTTTGGATGCTCCTCCATCAGTTCTTTGATCAGGCCCACGCTGATGGATGTACCGCCAGGATTGAAATCCTGTACGAGTACAGGCGTATTCGGAACTGCCTTAAAGAAGCCGGACAGGTATTCTTTTATGGAAGCATCAGGCAGCCCAAAAAGACGTGGTACTGCCAGCGAAATGACATCTGCGCCCTGGTCTACATTTGCTTTTGCCAGGCGCGAAGCGATCTTCAACGCAGGATGATTCGACTGTGCTACGATCTTCATCCGTCCTTTGGATTGGTCCACAGCTATTTTCACCACTTTCAGCTTTTCCTCGTCGGTGAGTTTATAGAACTCGCTTGCATAAGCAGGCAGGCAAGCGCCAGTGAGACCATTGCCAACTGCAAACTCCACGAGCGAGCGTAAAGCCTGTTCATCAATTTCTTCATCAGCAGTAAAAGGCGTTGGAATAATGGGCACCACGCCCCACAGCTCAAGGTTATTTCTCATGTTATTGTTTTTGATTTGCATTTCTGTAATCAAGGATTGTTATCAGCAAGGTGGAGAAAAACACCAGCAACCCGCCGGTCAGTGCCCAGCTATTCAGTTGTTCATCCAGCCAGATGACTGCAATGGGCAATCCCATGAAAGTGATCAGGTAGTTGGATAAAGCCACCTGTATTGCATCGAGGTTTTTCAATGCCCGGAAAAAAAGGATCATGGATAAAAAGTTATGGAAGAAGGTCAGCAGTAATAATCCGGCCCAGGTGTCAGGGGTGAAGAAAGGAATACCTGAAAACACAGTTGGCTCATATATTAAAACCAGCGGTGTAAGCAACAGGATCAGTACTGCATAGGTATAAAATACCATTTCCATTTCAGTGTACCGGTCTGCTATTTTTTTAATACCCACATTGTAATAGGCATTGCCGATGATGGAAAGAAATATCAGCAGGTTGCCGATGGCATAGGTAGCGCCAAAATTCATTTTCCGGAGATCACCCAATGAACACATCACCACCCCAATAATGGCTATACCAAAACTCAGCCATCGTGTTTTATTCATTTTTTCTTTGAGCAGCAAAAAAGCAAACACAGCCGTAACAACAGGTAAAGCAAGTGTTAGAATGGCGGCATTGCTGGCCTGGGAGTATTGCGTGCCCCAGGTCATCAATACCTGTGCGGGAAATGCACCCAGTAAAGCCAGTTGAATAAATACCAATACATCTTTTACATGTTTGCCGGTCTTTCTGAAATCACGCAAAGCAAATGGCAACAGTAATAAGGTAGCCAGCAACATAGGTCCCCAAACAGTGGCATAGGGGCCCACCTGGTTTTGTGTAAGCTTGATACAGGTAAACTGCAAAGCCCACATCAGGTTGCAAAGGATGAGCAGCGACCAGGAAACAATGACTTGCTTCATATACTTACCTCCAATGTGCGGCCTGTTGCAAAGATGGCCATCGCTTTTTTGTCCAGTTTTATACCGAGGCCATCTCCTTGTGGCACCAGCATAGAACCGTTTTCCAACACAAGAGGTATTTCGATCAGGTCATCTTCCCGCACCAGCTCACCAAACAGGTCGGCGGGCAATGTGCAATTGACAGAAGCGGCGGCAATATGCAGTGCCATCGCCTCCAGTATGCCAAGATCAACTTCAGAGCCACGCCAGCATGGCTTTCCTTCAAGGTGGGCTATTTCGGCCAGCAGCAAAGAGTTGTAGGCAGAGCCATTGAAATTGTATCCATCTGCTGCATCATGACGGACAAACGTAATGATGTCTCGAATATCCTGGGTATAGGGTAAAGAGATGTGACGGAACAAAGGAATACCAAGGTGTTTTTTTAAGTATTGAAAACCTTCCACATCAGCATGCAGGATCGGGTCTTCCAGGCCAAGCATGATCTCTTTATCTACACCCTCCATCAAACGCAGGGTGTTCTCCACGTTTGTCCATCGCTGATTGGGATCGAGAATGATTCTGATGCCATCACCACATTTCTTTTTGATCTCGTCGGTCCACAATCTTACCGGGTCATCATCAGAACATTTGAATTTAAAAGCTTTGTGTCCCTTCAGCATGGCTTCATAAGCTTTTTGGGCGGCGTCTTCGGGTGTGCGACGTCCCGTCCAGCCGAGGCATTCAATCTTGTTGCGGTAAGCGCCTCCCAATAGCTGGTGCACCGGGATATGGAAGAGCTGGCCCAACGCATCGAGGACAGCCGTTTCAAAAGCCTCATAGATACGTTGATCATCTACCGGCAATCTTCTCCAGTTTAGTGTCAGCAGGTCTTTTCCTGCAAAGGTGTTGATCGCCTCAGACAGAGAAGCTTCCGATACACTGCGATAAGTTTCTCCTATGGCAACTATACCGTTTTTCAAACGCAGCTCCAGTATCCATTTAGGCTGTATGGCAAAATCTGTCCAGCTATTGCCGGTGAGGAATTTCTTTGCAAAGGCTATATCGTTATCGAACACATTGTCCGAATTGAGGCTACCGGCCTTCGCAGGCACGATCACTTCAGTGGCGGTTATCGATTGAATGGTTACAGGGTTCATGTCAGGTCTCCACAGTTTTGTGGATATTTAAGCGAGAGCTTCCGGATATCCAAAGCAAATTCATTGAACAATTGTTCCCACCGTTGGGCAGACTCGCTGGTATAGGAATAAAATCCTTTTGCATTGCTGGTGCCTTTGGCGCCTTTCGCCACCAGCTCACCGATAAAGCCGGGAGGGGTGGTCGTGTTATCCAGTTCAGGAAACAAATCCTGCATCACTGCGAAGTAGGCAGGAATGCCGGTGATATCCATAAAACGGAAAGGACCGGCAAAGGTGATCCAGTAGCCAAGGTCATTGCGACAAGCGCGATCTATGTCTTCATAGGTAGCATAACCATTTTCAACGAGGAAGAAGGCCTCCCGCATCATGGCATACATCAACCTGTTGGCAATAAAGCCACGTACATCTTTTTTCACCAGGGAAGGTTCCTTGCCCCAGCCCGTAGCCAGCGTCATTATTTTTTCAGCATATACCAGGGCTGATTGCCGGCCACAGATCACTTCGAGAAAACGAAGCACATGGGCAGGTTCACCCCAGTGTATACCGAGCAGGCGTTCAGGATAACGTAATCCATCCTGTAAAACGGTTACAGGAATGGCGGATGTATTGCTGCCGATGATCGAAACAGGTGATAGTACTTCTTCCAATTGCTGAAAGAGCAGCTTTTTGGCCTCCATGTTTTCAGTAATCGACTCCATGACCAATTCGCAGGCAGCGAGGTCTTTTATATCATCAGTGATCTTAAATTTTGCAAGCAGTTGTTTGGGTAAGGCTGTTGCCAATCTTTCATCGTGCATCTGCCACAAAAATGACTCTATGCGTTTTCTGGCTTCACCAGCCTGCTGTATATCCTGTACCAGGGTGATCACTTCATGGCCCGATGCCAGCAGGCAGGTAGCAATGCTACAGCCCATGAGCCCAAGCCCTACTGTTCCGATCAGCTCCTTATTTGTCATCATCGATCTAATGATTGGGTGAGGTCGGTAGCAAAAGGCCAGTTTTTAAAAGAAGTAACAAAGCGTACCAACGCTTCAACAGCGTGTTCGAAAAGAAAGGCTCCTTTTTCTGCTGTCCCCAGCCGAGGTTCACCACTGCTTCCATTGCCGGAGATGTAGCGGGATTGTTTGATCATGGTTACTCCTTTATACGGCTCATCATCTTCCCAGGGAATATATCCGTTACTGGGGGGCCTTGTTGCCCGTTCCATCTTATCGGAAAACACTTTTTCGGGATAAAGGTGAAGCATCATGCTTGTTTCGTATTCGCAGGCATGGCTCAAAGCCGGAGAGGCCATATGCTGATGACCAGCAAAATATTCACTGGCCAGCTCCCAATAAGTGGCCATGGCGATATTCGGGTTCAGTGTGCCATCATATTTAGCAGATAAGATCGCCAGAGCCTGGCGGGCGGGTGTAACATTTCCCCCGTGGCCATTTAATAAAATGATCCGGCGAAAGCCATTATCAAGCATAGTGCTTACGAGATCAACTAACAAGTCAGTATAAACTGCCGGTGAAACGCTTAGCGTACCTCCCAGTGTAAGATGATGATGACTGGAGCCAACGGGCAGTGTGGGGCAAAGCAATATATCTTCTCTACAACGGGCTTCTACTTCGTGCGCGATGGCTGTTACCAGGTCTGTATCGGTGGATACAGCAAGGTGTGGTCCATGTTGTTCAATAGCGCCCAAAGGAAGCACTACAACACTATGGCTGACCTGTTTATTGATCTGTGGAGCGCTACTGCTGATGTAGAGCATAAGTAATCAGTTCAATTTGAAAGTGAGTAAAATTAATGGGCGGCCAAAAAGAAAAACTCTCATTATCTCTTGAATTCTTATACTTTTTTAACAATAAAAAAATATCAGATAGGAGAGAACCTGTCTTAAATTGCCGCTCTGTTCTACCTGTAGGACAAGGCGGCAAGAAAAGACATCATGGGGAATTCCGATGTTAAATTTCAATTACCTCTTATACGTTTATCCGTTACCTGGTCAGTTAAAAAATTGTATGAAACCCAAACTCCAAAAATTATCTTTCGACAGTGATGCTTCCTTCCTGTTCAAGACATTAGACTGCAATTACTTTGGCAATCCATGGCATTTTCACAAGGAAATTGAACTGGTATTGATCGCGCAAAGCAGCGGAACACGGTTTATAGGAGACAATGTGAGCACTTTTGTAGATGGCGATCTGTGTCTTATCGGATCGAACATACCGCACTTGTTTCGCAATAGCGAAGCGTATTATGCCAAGAACAGCAAGCTGAAGGCAAAATCAGTTTTTATTCACTTCACGCGTGATTTTCTGGGGAACCATTTTTTTGATGCGCCTGAAATGAAACAGGTACAAAAGCTGTTGCAAAACCTGGCACTTGCTGTAGAGATACAAGGCCCTACCAAACAAGAGGTTACGGAAAGCTTACTGCGGATGCTTGATGAAACGCCGGTGCAACGCCTGCTTTCGCTGCTGGACATTCTGATCAAACTGGGGCAAAGCAATGACCTCAAGCCATTGTTGTCTGCCGGTTTCTCGGCCAACACCAGTGGTGATTCGGAAAAGATCAATATGGCTTTCCAGTTTATCATGAAGAATTATACGAATGAGATCTACATCAATGACATTGCTTCAAAAATAAATATGAGCGTGCCGGCTTTTTCCCGGTACTTTAAACACCACACCAGAAAGACATTCTCTGATTTCGTTACCGAGATCCGTATTGGCCACTCCTGCAAAATGCTGATGGAAGACAATTACAATATATCGGAGATCAGCTACCAGAGCGGATTCGACAACATCTCCAATTTCTACAGGCATTTTAAGAAGATTACCGGGGTAATACCCAAGGAGTACAGGAGCAGGTTTTTCAATACGGTAAAAACATGATTGTTATCAGGGTACGCTATCGATCAGTATAAGATCATACTCGCTGAGCACCTGTTTGAAGGGTGCGGTATAGACCAGTTTTTCATCTTTCTTTTTTTGCTTTTTCTTATCCCATATCTCCACATGAATAGCGGCGCCCTCTTTCAATCCCGGGATCGTGAGCTCCAGCTCAGTTGTTTCAATAGCCAGCAAGGCAGTAACATTTTTACCGGCAATGCCCCACACATTTGAGGATGGCGCAACCCCACTCCCTGATAAAAGATCCGCAATGGGCCAGGCAGTTTGCCAGCCCAGGCAAGTAGTGGTAATAAGGTATTTATTATTCTTGCCAACGATATATGGTCCACGCCCATAAGTATTATTGGGAGCGCTTAGCACCTGGCCGGTAATAGCCTCCTGCGGAATGATCGTGCCTGCGCGCAGGTCACGTCCCCGCTGTACATCCGTGCCTGTAAAGCGCATATACTTTCCTTTGTAATAACCGGTATATGGAATTTCAATTTCCTGGTCTTCCGGCAAGGATTGGCTGGCAGGCGCATCAGCGCCTGGTGCATACCGAAATGGCCGCAGCCCATTCACACCACATTGTTCATAAACTGCTTTCCAGCCTGACTTCAAAGCCTCACCACTTGGCAGTTCACCACCCGATTGTAGAAAGACCTTTTTATCCGTTTTAAAAAGATCAACCACTTCTTTGGATAGTTCAGCCTCTTTACCGCCGGGGGCATAGATCCACCAGGCATCTGCAGGCATTACCTTATCGCTCACCACCACGTTGTAGCCTCCGTTGAATGCACCGGAAGTAATGGCATCGCCTGAATTGAATAGCCTGTTCCAGGCTTCTTCACCAGCCCCCGCCTTGTCAGCACCATTGCCAAGCAACACCACAATATTCAACGTTGGACGGGCTTCCTGTTTGTTCACATATTTCTTTATCCACTCATTTGTATGTTTTGGATCAAAAGCTTTGTTTCCGCCAAAGATGATAAAATTATCCAGGCGAAACTGTATCGCCCGAATCAAACACAAATAAGTGATCACGCCAGAAGCATGCTCATTATCGATGCCCCAGTCCCTGTCTATCGGAGAGGTCATGGAAGTAGGTTTGTTCCAGTATTTGGCCCAACCTAAACCCAGCGAACCATGCTGCGCCAGTGTAGCAATAGCATATAACTTATCACGCTTCAGGTAATAGTTATACAGATTGATGGTGCCGGTTTCGGGCCACAGCCGTGTGAAAGCGGGTTCGCGCAGCAACATGGGGTCGGTACCCGACAGGTAATTGACATTGTTTTTCTTCAACGTATGGGCAAGAGAAAGAAACACTTCTTCGCTGGCTTCAAAACATTCTTCAAATACTGCATCGACACCGGCTTTTGCCAGGTCGGTTGCCGCGGCCTGAACAGAAGCGGCCGTCCAATGATGTTGTTGCCAGTGATAAGGATTTACTCCTTCCATATTCACCATCACCTTCAGGCCCTGCTGGTGCGCAGCCCTGATCAGGGGACTCAATCCATCTCTTTCAAATACGGCCCAGGGTTTTGAAGCGAGGTAGGGAGATTTATAGTAATAATGCATTTTGCTGCCATTGCGGCTTGCGCCCCAATAAACCAATCCATTCCATCCTTTGCAAGCTGCATCACTTACTATGGTATTGATCTCCGCTATGGCTTCTTTGTTCATGTCGCGCTCATAGACAGTAGTACCTTCCAGCCACCAGGCCGGATGGTAGGCAGTATCGATCGATGTAGATTGGGCAACTGCCTTGCCAGCGAAAAAAATAATGGAGAATACAATAGCTTTCATATCGTTGTATAATACCTGCAAAAGTAAACGCAACGAAATGAGCAGATATCCAAAAATCCACTGATAAAGTATACTTTAATAACATTACAAAGCGCTTAACCGGACGAGTATTTTCTTTCCTTTATCCAGCATCACTGAAGCAGGTATTGTTTTCAGTTTTTCCATCGTGAAGCCAGCCAGCATTTCTTTGATCATTTGTAGTGCAGCTTTATTGTTATTGCGCGTGAATTGCTCCCTTAGCAGCCTGATCTTTTCAAAGTCCTGTATACCTTCTACCAGTTTTTCAAAGCGAATAGAAGTACGCGGCCCGGGATAGAATTGGAATAATGTACCTGCCGGATATCTTTTCCAGCGGGAATCTACCAGCGGGTTTGCATTCCAGGTATTGTAGGCCCAAAAAAGGTAACCGGTCAATCCACGTGAAGCTGCAAACCAGGCCATCAAAGCGTTTTCGGCAGGAGGAGCCACTGTGTAACCACTGGGAAAGGGTTCCCCACAAGCCGTATAGAATGTTGTTGGTTTCCCTTGTTTTTTTCTTCTGTTCAGTATCTCTTTATCAAAAGGGAGATAGGAAGCGAGAGAGTAATCATACACATCATCAGTTATTTCCGGATGATACGTATCGCCGGAAAGTGCGATCTTCCAGGCAGGGTCTACTTTCTTTAATAGCGAGATGACAGCCTGCATGCTTTCTACCGGGCGTTCATCCATCGCAATACAGGTTTTATTGAACCATCCTTTCGCTTTCAGGAACTGCGTGAACTGTATCAGCATCGGTTCCCAGAATTGTGCATATGCCTGTGAGCCGGGCTGTAAGGTGTCGGTTTTAATGCCACCGGATGCTTCATCATAATAAATAAACCCCAGGTCCCAGGTGACCATCGTAAAGCAATTGATGCGCTGGTCGATACCGCAGTCCATCAAAAATGAAACGTACTTTTCAAATAAGCTGAAATCATAGGTCCAGGAACCATCTTTTTTCTTTGTCCATTTTATAAGGGATGGATCGTCGAAATGCACATGATCCAATCCCCAGGGCTGCTCGATGATATTGGCTGTGATCACTTTTTGACCTGCACTGGCGAGGTACGTAAAGTATTGGCGCATCAGGCGGAAATGTTCATCGCTCCACAAAGGGACGTCATGGATGCGCGCTACGGGAGCAGGGTACTGCCAGATATCGAGATCATATTTCCACTGGGCAGGAGGCGGCAAAACATGTCTGGAAACCTGTAGCGAGATCTTTAAAGTCACCGGTTTACCTGCCTGTACAGTAACGGTACCGGTATACATGCCGGCAGCAGCATCGGCAGGCACTTCAATACTCAGCCAGATGGGCTGAACGGAATTGGCTGCAACGGCTATCTCGTCAACAATATCGATAGGGTCCTCAGTTAATAAGGAATCGTGTTTCATGGATGACTCCTGCGAACAACCTTCTACAAAACCATCGGCAAGGGTATAGCGCACAAAACGGGCTTTGATACTGCTGGCGCTGATCACGGCTCCCCGGCTGCTCTTCAGGTCGTTCAACTGAATATTTACAACCGGCAAATTTTTCTTCGTCCAAACCAGCAGCTGCGTATGTATTTTCTCTCCTTTCCAGGCATGGGCCTGCCAGGAAGATTGAATCGGAACTTGCGGCACCTGTTCTTTGGCATACCTGGTGTTGCTGCTGGCAAAACTGACATATACTATCTGCTGCAGGGATGACCACTTGCCGGCTTTAGCCTTTGCGGGATTGGCAGCTTCCCGGTATGATAGATGGCCCGATTTGCTGTAGCTAAGGTCCTGTGCACACAATGGTACCGAAGCCACCAATAGCAGCCAAATGATTAACCCTCCGTCGCACGCACGAAATTGCATAGCTCAACTATTTCAGTAAAAACAAAAATAGTTCTTACCAGCTTTCCTAAGGGTTAACTTTCTGTGTTATACGGGCGTTTTACGATCGGTAAGGGCCTGCAAAAAATCAATGATGCATATGATCTCTGCGGGGGTCAGGTTCAGAGGTTGCGGAGATAATGTCTGGTGTTCTACTTTTAATCCCAGTCCTTCACCGCCACCCCTGTTGTAAAATTCCAGTACGGCTGCCAGATCGGGGAAGTTGCCATGGTGCATATAAGGAGCCGTAACAGCAACGTTTCTTAAACCGGGTGTTTTAAACGACCGCAGGTAATATTCTATAGGGTAATGGATAAAGCGGCCGCTGTCGGTATCCAGGCGGGGAGATGAAAAGACCGTATCGGCTGTGGTGCCAATCACTTCCATCGCAGTAAGATCATACAATGGCGGCACCAGTCCGTTAAAAAGGGGCAGGCTATGGCAAGTAGCGCAGGCAGCCTTACCCATAAACAGGTTGAAGCCTTTGATCTGGTTGGCAGAAAGCGCCTGTTTATTGCCTTTTATATAAGCATCAAAAGGTGAATCAAACGGAGCAAGGGTCTTCATATAGGCAGCCAGCGCTGCCGTCACTTCACCAATGCGGATATGCTTGTACTGCTTCCCGGGGAAAGCTGTATTAAACCTGCGGAGATAACCTGTATCGCGCGCCAGCCGGGCAACAATGCTGTCCACATCGGCATTCATCTCATGTGGATTTTTCAGTACATCGATCACCTGGTCTTCCAGTGTCCTGGACCTGCCATCCCAGAACTGAGCATACTGCCAGGCAGTATACAATAGGGAGGGCGCATTGCGCTGCACCAGGGAACGGCCATCCAATGCAAGGCTTTTCGGTAAGCCATCAGCAAAATATTTAGCTGGTGAATGACAGCTTGCGCAGCTTTTTGTCTGGTTGCCAGATAATATTTTATCAGCAAACAGTTGCTTTCCCAACAAAGCCTGCGCAGCATCCACAGATTGAATACCGTTTATATTGAGGGCATCCCTACTGAAAATACTGGCAGCATTATAATTGAGCACATCGGTGGTATTGATCGACAAGCCCGACTGATCGATGAACCTGGCGAGGTGCAGTTGCAAAGGCATGGCAGCATTGGTTAAAAAAAAGAGCCGGTCAAAATCATTAAAGCTTACGGGAACAGCGGTCAACCGGATGGCTTGGTCAAGATAGTACTGCACACTGTCGGCCCCATTTAACCGCAGGCAATAAGGCTTCAACACCTCCCGCATGGTTGTAAGGGTTTGCCTTGCTTCTTCAATACCGGTTTTCAATTCAGGTGTATCAAAACCAGCAATGCCCAAGGTCATCACACTGATCAGCTCCAGGCGGATGCTTTCAAGAATGTGCGCATCGTCTACAGGCAGATTGTACAGTAAAGCCGGAAGGTCTTTTGCGGATTCGCTGACAATGTAGGCTTGCTGCAGCAACTGTTTTTGGGAGATTGCTGCATCTTTTCCATATAGTAAAGCGGCTATTACCTGCAAACCAGTAGGCTCCCGGTATTCAAGGAAAGGCTCTTCTACTTCTATAACCGCCGGTGAATTATAAATGATGGTGAGGCTGCGGAAAAAATAGTTGAAAAAGAATTCTATCTTTTTAAAATCTGCACGGCAACGTATCAATGCAGCTTTGGCCGTGTCTATCGTGGCCGGATCGCTTTCCTTAATCTGCTGTATGGCTTGTTCAAGCTTAGCCGCAGTCACAGCGAATGTTCCTGCATGTTCCCGGAACCAGGCAACTGTGTTATCCACACCGATCGATGGTTTCTTTTGGGAAAAGGGGCGCAGGCACAACAACAGCATGCCGCTTACCAGGAACGATATGATCAATTTCTGCTTCAAGTGTATTATTTTGTTCTCACTTCAAAGACATCTCTTAAATGTCCGTAACCATCTTTTACTGTGTACACCGTTTTTGGGGCGACAGGTTTCACCACAATGCTTCTCCCTTTTTCTCCGGCTTTGCTCCATTCGTAGTGATCGACCAGAAATGAGGCTGTGAGGGTAACAGGTTCTCCTTTCTTTGTTTCTATGATCCGTGTTTTATTCACTTCTTTCATCATGGTAAACTGGTCGCGGATAGCGCCATCGGCACAAATCCACTTAAAATCAAGCCGGGTATCCTTTACTTCCAATATTCCCGCGCCTGCATCTTTATCGTTGGAATAGTGCATGGCTTTGTGTGGAAAGTCGTAATAGGATTTGCCGACATAGGAGGATGACCCTGAAACAATGTAAACCGTACCTGTTTCGCCTTTCTTCTTTATATAGGGAGCATCGTGCGCTATATCATCGTAAGCGCCAGAAGACTGGCTCCCATTGTGCACGGCAGCATTGAACGTAGCAGACTTACCATAGTGACCTTTCATCATCTTCGATCTTTCATATACATGGCTATGGCCGCAGATGATAAGATCAACATTGGCGCGCTCCAGGATACCGATCAGGTTTTGACGGATCTCTGCCATCGTACCGCCATCTTCGTCGGAATCATGGGTTCCTTTAGAATAAGGGGGATAGTGCCAAAAGGCAATTACCCAATCGGTGTTGCGATTGGCAGCGAGATCTTTCTTCAGCCATTGAACCTGCGGGCTGAGTGTATCGTAGAGGAAGTATTTCTGTTCTTCCATGCCGTAAGAGTCAAGCGAGATAAAATGAATGTTTCCGAGGTCAAAGGAATAATAAGCCGGATTATGGGAAGGGACACCACCCGCTTCGCCATTTACGGGCATGGAAAAATTCTGGTAATAGGCCGTTGTATGTGTTTGTTGAGCATATTCCGCGCTAAAGTCTGCATCGTGGTAATCATGGTTGCCGGGATTGGGGAAAACAGGATATTTCTTCAGCATCACTTCTTTATAGGGATTGAAGAACTTAGCCTGGTATTCCATGTCGTTTCCATCATTGTAGGCATTGTCGCCTAACAATATCCAGGCATTGAGGTCCTCGTTGCCAAGGTATTTGAGAAACTGGTCACGAACACTTGCCTGGTTGACAGACAGGTAACCACAATCACCAAATACACCGATGCGATAGTCTCCTTTTTTGCCGGCAATGGGCAAGGTCGAGAAATAGTTGTTCATACCGTATTGCAGGGTATCTTTCAATGAGCCTACCGAGTAATAGTAACGCGTGCCGGGCAACAACCCGCCAATCTTTATTTCATGCTCCGTCTTATATACGAGGTTGTCTGCAAACTGATCGAGCTTCTCCGGAGCCGTTCCATATCTTACACGGCTGCGAATGGCAGCATCTGTTCGCCAGCGGACCACTATGCTGGTATCGGTAGCCACCTGCAAATAAGGCCCCCGGATCAACTTCGGCTTATTGGAAAACTTTTCCTGACCTTTCTCCAATGGCGGGGCGGAGTTTTGCCCGGCAGCAGTGAAGGATATGAATAGTAAATAAGCTATCAGTATTGTTATAATTGTCTTCATTGGGTATGGTTACTTTACCTGTATTTCAAATGTGTCTTTTAAACAGCTATACGGATCAACAACGGTATAGGTCGCATGCTGCTTTGGCTTTACGGTAATTGACCGTTCTTTACTGTCCGAATCACTCCATTTGTACTGGCCAACAAAGGAAGCAGTCAATATAACCGCTGTGCCTTTCTTCACCTTGATGACCTGTTTCCTGTTAACGCCTTTCATCATGGTAAAATGATCCCTGACTTTTCCATCTTCACAGATCCATTTAAAATCCAGCCTGTTGTCTTCTATCTCTACTATGGAAGCTCCAACATAATCAACGCTGGCAAACGGCAATGCATCATGCGGGAAGCCAGGTTGTGTATGATCTGTTCTGCTGGAAGAGCCACTGACAACATACACGGTGCCTTTCCCGTCATCCTGCTTGATGTAGGGGCAGGAATTTTCCGAGCCATCAAAAAAACCAGAAGAGGAACTTAACAGGTGCGCTCCGGCATTAAAGCTGGCTTCCATACCATAATGGCCCTGCATCAGTTTCGAGCGTTCGTAAGAATGGCTATGACCGCACAGGATAAGGTCTACTCCATAACGTTCGAGAATGGGAATAAAGTTTTCCCTGATCTTTACCATCTGGCTCTCCCGGTCCGAATTGTGTGAACCCATAGAATAGGGTGGGTGGTGCCAATAGACGATGACCCATTGTTTATTCTTATTGGCCTCCAGGTCCTGCTTAACCCATACTACCTGCGCACTGGTGGTATCGAACAAACGCTTTCCATTCTCTTGTGATCCGTGAGAATCCATCGAAATGAAATGGGCATTTCCTATATCAAAAGAATAGTAAGCTGAAGTGTGAGAAGGCAATCCACCGGACTCTCCCTTGGTAGGCATGGAAAAGTTGCGGTAGTAGGCCACTTCACCGGAGCGTTGGGCCACTTCTGCTGCGTAGGGCTCATCCTGGTAATCGTGATTACCTGGGGCAGGAAACAGCGGTGACTTTTTCAGCAGGTTGTCTTTATATATATTGAAGAAGTGGCTTTGGTATTCATAGTCCTTTCCGAAAGAGTAGGCATTATCACCCAGCAGCACCCAGGCATTCAGCACATCGTTGCCCAGGTATTTTTCAAACTGATCACGGGCATCGCTTTGATGGGCAGAGATACTGCCGCAATCGCCATACACTCCGATACGGTATTTACCTGCCTTTCCCTGCAAAGGCAGGGTGGTGAAGTAATTATTGGTATCTTTCTGCAAGGTATCGCGGAAGCCCTCGATGAGGTAATAATACCTGGTTAGCGGTTGTAAGCCATTTACGGTAACAATATGTTCCGCGGTACGAAAATCATTGCCCGCAATCTGATCGAGTTTATCCGGCTGCGTTCCATATCTCACAAAACTAACATCAAGCATGTCTGTTCTCCAACGGATCATCATGCTGTGGTCGGTTGCCACCTGCAAATAAGGACTTCTTATCAATACCGGGCGGATACCGTATCTGTCGGCCGACCGGGATGCAGTAGTGGTTTGACCGTTCGATCCACCAACAATGGCAATAATCAATATACTGATCAGGAAACACTTTTTCATCATGGTTATGTTATTTTAATGGACTCAAAAAAACACCGGAATCGACATAATCTTCCTGTGTCTTCCACAAAGGCTTCCAGTAAAGAATAGCTGTTTCCTTTTTCGGAAGCTGATCTTCGTCCCTGTAAGCCACGTTGATACGAAAACTGTTATCTGCTTTTTTTATTAAAGACAGTGGAAGGGTACACTGCACCTGGAAAACATTTCCGGCAAGGGCCGACACGATTTTAATATCTCCGGTGTATTTGTATTTTTTATTTGCCGGTACTTCTTCGCTTACCGGGATCATTACGCTATGCTGTGCTGCATTTTTATCTTCATAATAAAACAAGATCCCGTCTCCTCTGTCTGCATTACCGGCTACCCACTGATCATCTTTCACTTCTATAGTTACATAACTATTCACCTCATCACATGAAACCTGGAAGCGGATCTCACTGTCGTCTTTTCCTGTCCAATACCAGGGCTCTTTGATGAATTCCGGATGGTCCAGATAAAGAGTATGCCTATACTCCTGCATATTGCCGGCAGCCTCCGAAGCAGACCGGACCTTAACAGCAATACGTTTCCAGCTCATCAACATTTCCTTTTGAGCAGCAAGGCTGTAATTGTAATCGTTAAACAGGTAAGCCCCTGTAAGCTTAACCGGCAACTGATCAATCGAATCCAGCCTGATACCATTGCCTTTATTGTTCTTCAAAGTAACATCGATCGTATCATTGGTTCCGGGGCTTACCGTCCGGTCGATGGTTGCGGGAGACCATTCGATATCCTTGTGGCTGTTTAATTGGCCGGTTACTTGTAAAGGGATGGCCAGCCTGTTCTGCAACACGAGCTTTCCCGATAGTTGTGGCATGTGCACCGAATCTGCAACAATTGGCAAGGGGTAAAGCCAGCTACCATTGATCAGGCATTGCGTAACGGTATGGCTTGAATCATTGACAATATCTTCTTTGATGATGCCATCAAGCTTCAGGTTGACGACAACAGGTTCATTCTTGGTTAGTGAAACAAGGGTAATATGATCATACTCGCCGAATTTCTCTCCCCGCAGATCACTGCCGCCACTGGTGGAACCCAGTACAAAATGTTTGTTTCTGTTTTTAATGGACGAAAGATAGGTATGATGGTGGCCTGAGAACAAGGTGTATCGCCGGTCTTGCAGTAATGATTCTATTTGCTCATACCCTTCCTGCCGCTGGCCTTTACCCTGCCACACAGGCCGGTGCATAAAAAGAAAGGTCCATCTGACATCTTTGTTTTCCCCGATTGCTTTCCTGAAATAATCGATTTGATCTTTCCTGATACCGCCGTTCCCGCCATCTTCCGTATTCACACACAGGAATAATACATGCTTGTATATAAAATGATAATAAGGTTGTCCGAGCCGCCTTCTCCATTCTTTTTCCATCACCTCATTGCTGATATCATGGTTGCCGGGAACGTAAAAAAAGGGCATTTGCAATGGTGCAATGTCCCGGTCGAATTCATTCCATTGCCGGTTTATCTCAGCACTGTCATATGATTTACCATCAATCAGATCTCCTACCGAGATAACAAATTGCGGTTGCAGCAGGTTGAGCTTGGCAACAGCATCTTCAAAGATCGCGGACCGCCTTCCTCCCCACAGATCGGAGATGATAGCAAAATGGAGGCTCGACGTATCATCGTTCCACGACTTATTGGTAACTGGCAGGGATTGTCGGGCCAATCCTTGCTGAACAAGTAACGTGCTGAGAACGAAGAGTGCTGTATGCGATAATTTAAACCAGGTCAATTGAAGCACCTTTAGTGATTGATTATTGAAATGGAAATAGTCCATGCGATCACAGCCGCATGGACTACCTGGTGGATATTCTTTACTATGGTTTATCCCACCAAACACGTGTGCTTGTGAGGTCCTGTCCCTGCCTGGAAACAGCGTCGCCTATATTACCCGGATTCGATGCATATTCATCACGTGGATAGTAAAGTCTCCTTGGAAGTTCAGCGCCTAAATTGCTGCTGAGGGTCTTGTCAAGGCCACTGTATGTATCAGGGTATCCGCTCCGGCGCATGTTTGCCCAGGCCTCATAATAATTGGGGAAGGTCTCTATCCAATACTGGGTATTGATCTGTTTCAGAGCATTGGCCGGATCGTAAGGGTTCGCGGCGAGGTAAGCATTCTGCTGATCGGTGGTTATCACACCTCCGGGGTTCCAGCCATCGGCTCCAAAAATAGCCAGCTCGGTCATCGCAGCTTTCACTCCATTTTCGTAGTAGGTCTTGGCATCTCCGGTAATGATATTCCTTACCACGCATTCGGCCAACTGAAACTGCACTTGTGCATAACTGAGGTGAATAAATGGAGCGGAATAACGGCCAAAGGTTCTGATGTTGGCAACAGATGCACTGTCTCTTGGAACCGTCTGCGCAAACTGGTCCCTGCCTTTTTGAACAGCGGGATCATGGTTACCTTCCTGGTAAGAAGTGAGTGGAAGTTTAATCCTCATGGCGTAAACCGGCGTCCGTGGGTCATTGCGCAGTTTCAACGAATCAACGAAAGGACGTGCAAGCCGGTAAGTAGTGATATAGCTTGAGCTGATCCAGGTGTGCGCAGTACCATTGGATGTTGTTCCTGTGCCAGATATCTGGGTAGTATAGTTTACCACGAAATTATCGTTATTGCTGGTCATAAGCCCCCCGGCTATTGCCTGCTCGATGTACTTTTTCGAATTAACGGGGTCAACTTTTACGATCCTCAAAGCGAGCCTGAGCAAAAGGCTATTGGCAAACTTTTTCCATTTGGCGATATCACCATTGTAAACGATATCGGCAGTACCTGGGTTACCCCTGGCCGGGTTGAAAGCAGCTATAGCTTCCGTCAGCTCCTTGAACATATCCTCATAGATCTTTTGCTGAGGATCATACTTAGGCGTAGTAACACCTTTCGAGAAACCTTTGATAGCTTCGAAATAAGGGATATCGCCATAGCTGTCCGTCAACGAATGAAACAGGTATACTTTCAGGATACGGCCAATGCTGAGGTAGTTTACTTTTGCAGGATCGTTTTCGCAACGCTCTACAAAATCAACGATGTTCTTGAGCGGGTTTCTGTACACCCAAACCCAATGTTCCGACATTTCAGTTCCCTTGTAAGCTGTGATGGAAGGGAAAGAGACATTGGTATTGACCTGGCTTGCATAAGCAGCCGCGTAATAGGTCTGGGTGTAATAGTTCTTATCTACCATTGTCAACTGAACATAGGGCAGTAAGAACTCGAGTGTTGGATTTGATACAAAATCAACGCTTGTATTCAATTCCTTGAAGTTTTTATCGCAAGAGGATAAAAACCCTGCAGCAGCAACAAGTACCGTCAGGATATAATATTGTAATCTCTTTTTCATATTCTTCTATTTAATGATCCGTTGAATACAGATATTTTATTTGAAGGTGAATTTTATGGTCACACCGTAGGTACGGGTGGCAGGATAACCCATCCTTTCAATACCCTGCTGGTTATTGGCAGCGATATTGCTTTCGGGGTCAACGTTTTCCAGATTTTTATCTTTATAAATGGTCAGAAGGTTTCTGGCCACCAACGAAATGGCTGCATTGGAGAACCCGCTTTTGCTTAATAAACGATTGGCGAACTTATAACGTAAAGCAACCTCACGCAGTTTTACAAAACTTGCATCGTAGATAAACTGCTCCGAGATATTACCGATCTGGTTATAATAGGAACTCACGTTATCCGGCATCACCATCACTGAATTTTTGGTACCAGACTGGTTTAAGCCATCTGCAGTAAATCCTTCTTCCCTGCCCGCCAGGGTAGCCATGTGTTTACCATTCTTGTATGCTGTGGCGTTCGTTTCAGAATAGATATCCGCTCCGAATTTTGCATCGACAAACAGGTACAGTGACAAATTCTTATACGCGAACGTGTTGCTGAATCCGAACATCTTATCATAAGTACTGTTGCCTAGGTAAGTAGCATTGGAATTAATTACAGGAAATCCGCGGCTGTCATATATTTTCTGTCCGGTAGCAGAATCCCTGGTGTAGCTAAATCCGTAGATGCCTCCATAACACTCACCTTCTGTGAGGCGAACAAAAGCGTTACCGCTTTTAGAAGTTGCCAATACAATGGGAACGCCTTGCACGCCATCACCCAACGATACCACCTTATTGTTGTTCTTGGTGTAAGTGGCAGTCATATCCCAGGCAAAGTCCCTTGTTTTAACAGGGGTAGCCCTTACCAATATCTCAATGCCGCTGTTTTGCATCTTGCCCACATTCAGTACAGCCGTGCTGTAGCCTGTAGTGCTCGATACCGCTGTTCTAACGATATCGTTCCTGATCTGACGTTTATAATAGCTGGCCTCAAATCCGATCCTGTTTTGTATGAAATCCATTTCCAGCCCCACTTCATAATCGGTAGACAACAGTGGTTTCAGCTTCCTGTTGGGGATATTGCTGGTACCGATCAGTTGTAGCGGCAAGGAGTTGTTGTACAGAAATGCATCGAGGGAATAGCTCAGGTCAAGCTGGTAAGGATCAGTGTCGCCGCTAACCTGGGCCGTAGAAGCCCTGAGTTTGGCAAAAGAAATCGCTGCCGGTAACTTTAAAGCATCTGATACTATAAAGGACATAGATGCAGCGGGATAAAACAAATTGTTATTCTCCGGAGGCAATGTGGAGAACCAGTCGTTTCTTCCTGTCAGGGTCAGGTACAGGTATTTATTATAGGAAAACTCCAAGCTGCCGAAAATTGAATTGGTCCTTCTGCGGCTTTCGCTGGTGGATGGAAGTTTCGTTTTCAGGTTGTTGAAGGTGTATACATCAGGAACAATGAAGGTGTTGCCTGATTCGATCAATTGAGAGGAAGACCGTGAACTGATGTTGCCGCCAACAAAGCCGTTCACATTGAACTTACCTTTAAGACCGGGGTTTACGCCCAGCATCAGCTCATATTCGTTGGATGAACTTTCAACTGCACGCTGGTTAAATATGCCACCGATATTGCTGGGTGAATTGTAAGGAAAACTGGATGACGCATTTCCATCGGGGATATATTGCATGCGCTTGGATAAATAATAATCACGGGTCATTCTTCCCCTTACATACAGCCAGTCGGTGATCTCATATTTCAGGGTAGCGGAAGCCATCAGCCTGTTCTTGGAGTCTGTTTGTTTTTCCTTATTGAGGATATAATACGGGTTGGATACGCCTTGTGTATACAGTAACTCGCGACCCAATGAGTCGTAGCCAGGCTTTAACGTCTCCAGTGCGATCGTGTTGGGGAGATACAACAGCGAATACATGGAGTTGTCATGGTTGCCACCGATATAGGGCCTGTTGTTGGCTTTGTCGAATGTGTAGTTGAGTACCAGGTCAACATCCATCTTGCCAAACTTTGAATGGGTTTTGGTGTTAACGGTGGTCCTGGCATAATTTGCATTGGGTGTAATATCCGTATTTCTCAGGTCAGAAACGGATAAGCGGTAATCATGGTTGCCATTGTTGCCGTACAGGGAAACGGTATTGGTGATCGTGCTACCTGTTCTGAAAAAGTCCTTGTATACATTCTTTACAGGGCTGAACGGTCTCACAACACCATCAAATTGAGGTGCAGGTGTGCCGTCCATAATATGTCCCCAGCTATCGGAACCTCTTGCATTATCGGCGCTGGTTGGAAGCTCACGGCCATTTAGCTGGTTGATGGAGCTTTGTCCATATACATTCTGAAAGTTGGAAAGATCATAGAGCTGATCGATCAATAATGAAGTGCTGAAATCGACACTTGTTTTTCCGCCTGAAGATCTGCCGCTTTTAGTAGTCACCAGGATCACCCCATTGGATGCCCTTGAACCATACAAGGCAGCTGCGGCATTGCCTTTCAGCACACTAATACTTTCAATATCATCTGGGTTGATGCCGGTCATGCCGTCTCCATAATCGTAACCTCCTTCCGGTGTATTGGTAGCCAGGCCACCCAGGCTGGATGAGTTAATGGGAATACCATCGATTACCCACAGCGGGTTGTTATCGCCGGTTAAGGAAGTAGCGCCACGGATCACAACACGCTTGGTACCGGCAACGCCGTTTGCAATGTTGCCCACGTCTACACCAGCCACTTTACCAGACAAGGCATTGATAAGATTAGGTGTTTGTACAGTGTTCACTTTACTGCCATCCAGTTGTGCTATGGAATAACCCAGGCTCCGGGGATTCTTTTTGATGTTAAGGGCTGTTACCACTATGCCCTCCATCTCTTTACCCGCAACAGACATCTGTACATTTACCTGTCTGCCCTGCGCAATAATTTCCTGCGGGGCCATTCCAACAAATGTAAAAACGAGTGTTGGCCGCTGGGCAGATGCTGTAATGGTGTAAGCTCCTTTCCCATCGGTAGTGGTACTTATGGAGCTTCCTTTTACAGTTACGTTTACGCCGGAAAGGGGGTTATTCGCCGCATCGGTAACGAGTCCGGAAATTGTTACCGAAGTTGATTGGGCGATGCTGGAGAATGCATATAAGCTCATAAAAAGAACCACCAACATTCTCTGGAGAGTTGCTGCTAATCTCATTCGTAGATCGATTTTATGCGGCGAAAGTAGATCAGCAGCAAGCGTCAAATCTCTGCTTATTCATCATTTTTGTATACTTTATTAACCCGGTATAATGCGTATAGCCAGCAATAATGAAAATATTTCAAACTAATATATTCTTAATATTATCTTACTGTTACTGAAATATTATCTGCGCGCATATACTGTCACGGAATGAAGGAATATTTGCATAAAGATTTATCTTAACACTTATTAATTATTAGCTCCCGTTAGTGTAATTCTTATGCGAACGAATGGTAATCCAATACAACTAGGCATCCATATTATTAGCTAAGAGAGACGGCATTGGTAATCTTCCTGTCATATTTCATAAAGTTTCCCTTGCGGGCTAAGAACCTCGCTTGGTTGTTTGGAGCAGGAAGTTCAGTTACGGCTGGCGTACCATCTGCCTATGATCTCACAGTGGATTTCAAGCGGCGTATTTACAGTGCAGAACAGGCTTATCCACTACACTTTTTCAGGAATCTCAACGATACCGGCATAAGAAACCAGCTTCAAAATTATTTCGATAACCAAAGTGCATGTCCGCGCTTTGGTTCATGTAAATGCACGTTCGAAGTAATAGGAATTCTCTTCTCTTCAGCGAGAGATAGAAGCGACTACATTAAAAGGTGGGGTGCATGATGAACCATGTAGGAGTACGTATACTATTCGTGTATCATTTTCGCGTGTGTCAAACGGGTGTCAGTGCTTGATGTGCCTTGTTGTGCTCACTCTTTTTTTGGGTGAGTGCTAAGGGCGTGCTTGTAGTGTGCTGCACTTTTTTGGGCGGAAAAAAAGACACAGCTAAAATAAAAAAACCTTCTAAATCAATGACTTAGAAGGTTAATTAAGTGCCCAGGAAAGGATTCGAACCTTCACACCCTTGCGAGCGCTGCGACCTGAACACAGTGCGTCTACCAATTTCGCCACCTGGGCAGTTTGTCATCAGGCCGTTTTTCTTTCGATCTGCCAACCTGTTGGCTTTGTGTTCGGGGGTGCAAATATAGGAAGAGTTATTATTCCAACATCAAATTCTTCATCTTTTTTAAAGTTTTTTTTGAAATGGTGATCATAGCTAACTGATTGTTGTTCCTTGTATTATATAGCACTTTGCTCAAAACCTTATTGGATAAGCATTACAGCATGGTAGTGATGAACTATAGCCTGTATGCAACTCCTGCCAGCACAAACGACCAGGCCGGGCAGGTATCAGTCTGTCAGTATAATTCAGCAGATTGTCTACTGTTATCCTGATGCCGAGATGATCTTCAATAACTGTTTCTTGCTAAGCATTCGGTAAATGGCTCAATGGCACAAAAAATGTTAATCAAGACCAGTATGACTTTTGAAATGCCTTTAGCGTTTATAGATGGACAATTTTGAATTTGTTGGGAAGTGAGAGTAAAATCACAATACAACCGGAGGTCAATATTCCTTTCATAGAGGAAATCGGTTATGAACTATAATGAAGTTACAAAGGCATCAACTTTATCTTGCGTTAATAATTTTACAAAGCAGCGTATTGGTTATAGCGTATTGTCACTTTTCCAATTGTTTAGTAGGAAAACTGTTGATCCACGTTCCCAATAACTACAATCCTGGTGTTGTGTTTTTTTAGATAGAAAGATCTTGAAAATCGTTTTTGTAAAGTATATTTGACGTAAAATGTACTTTACATCATGAAACAATCAAACTTACTTCCATCATATTACCGGTTTGTAGGACTGGCTATCGCTATCACTGCTTTCCTGTTGCCGGTCTTGCTGGGAATTACCATGGAAAAATCATCGGGTATTCCTGAGATCTGGCGTGAAATATTACGGACAGTGATATTGATGGGTTTGCTGGTTGCAATCCTGTCAAGAGAGAAAACAGAAGATGAATTTATCGCAAATTGCAGGCTGCGTGCAGCCGTTACAGCCTTCATTTTTGGAATAGTGATCTATATTGCCAGTATTTTTATGTCGTTGAATAATATCGGGAATATTTATTCGGCCTTCCGGGTGATCTTATCGCAGTCTGTTTATTACCTGATAATGTTCAATTTATATAAACGTGGAAACCTGGTAAAGAATGATTAGCAGATTGAAAGAGTTTCGTGAAAAAAATAAACTTACGCAGGAAGAGCTTGCTACGCTTGCAGGCGTAAGCAGGCAAAGTATTATATCCATTGAAAAAGGACATTACATTCCTACCAGTGTGCTGGCATTGAAACTGGGCGTTATTTTGAAAACCCCGATGGAGGAATTGTTTGTGCTGGAGAAAAAGGATTGGAAAGGGTGAGGAGTAATTTGAAAATTTGAGAATGGAAGGTTTATTGCTAAATGGTGAGATTGTTAGATACTGGATAAAAAATCCGGAAGATAGAAGATTGCAGTCGGAAGTCTGAAATATGAAGTACGAAATACGGCTTCATCTCATTGCGTCTTTGCGATACTTAGCTGTCTTTGCGTGAATTAAACGACGAGTGGTGAGCCGCAGCCAGGAATAGCAGTGATCCTCTCACGATTGACGATTTACGCTTCACGAACCCGACACTGATAGTTCTAATAATCTCCGCTGGCACCAGCTCCGCCGCCGGAACCTTGGCCAAACTGAAATGTATCATCTGTACCCGGTGTTTTGCCCATAGTTTGTGTAATGATCAGTGATTCCAGTTGTACCATTTCAATGCTTATATCGCTATTGGTAGCTTCGCTGGTAAAACCGTGTCTGGAAGGTTGCAGATAACGGGTCATGGCATAAGCAATAACTATCATTACCAACCCGCCCAGCATCATGGCAATATCCAAAGGCATTACAGCATGATAATAACGAATGGTAAATACAATAGCAGTTATTAAGAGTAGTCCGGTACAGATCAAAATGCGATCTTTTCTACGTAATCCCTGGTACAGGTATAGCAGCGGAATAGAAACGGTAAAGATCCAGAACAGCCAGCCCGCAGGAATGCTATCAGTAGCACCTAATTGCAGGTTGAACATGGTATTACTGGTTTCGCGTACAATGAAATAATTTCCTGCAATATATCCTGTTACTAAAGCAGCGATTGTCATAAGTATAACTGTCTGCCGATAATAGGAGATAGAGACCTGCTGTAATAAAAAGTAAACTATAAAGGATGCAGCTATCAGCAGAAAAGGTGTAATGGCTCTGCCAGTACTTCCAAAGTATATACAGGTGTAAAAGATCATGGCAAAGAACGACAGAAACGCCACCAGACCCATGATCCGGTCTGCAAAACGTAGCGTAAAGAAAAGAGATACCAGAAACACAACCAGGCAGAATGTTCTTTCAGAAAATTCCATGCGCATAAAAAGGCAAATACTACTGACAACAAAACTGCTACTGACCCAGATCAATGCATCATCAACCCCCGATCTGAAATGCTGTTTATGGGAAATGATCACTGCTTCCAGCAATACATAGGCTCCCAGGCCGCATAGCATGCATAATACACCTGCAAAAAAAGGGTTATCAGGTTCTGACATTAAAAGGATCAGTGCCAATGAAAACAAGGCTATTACCAACGTAAGAATGAATAGTCCGAACCTGATAAATATATTAGGTGTATATAGTGTAACAGGATATGCAACACGGATGTGCTGGTATTCTTCCTGCGAAATACAATGCTGTTGCAGGGCTTTCTCCGCAGCATCTTGTATAGCCAGGTGATCAAGTTGTTGCCGGTTATAAGCTATCATGTTTTTTAAGGCTTTTATTAAGGCGCATCAGGAATATTACAAGACCAATACCCGAAGCAATGAAATATAGTATCAAAGCATACAAAGCTTCCATTTCGTGGTTTGTTTGCAGCAACCTGATAACAACATAGCTGATTGCTATATAACTGTACAAAGTGATCACAACCAGGAAATAAAACGATCGTTGTTGGCGGGCCTGTATAAATAGCATGGCTGCTACAGCCATCAGTGCCAGGAAACACAACAGATATTGCTTATCGAATGTAAACGATGCGGCCAGTCCGGCAATCATCAGCAGGTGTACACCAAAATTATTGTAGGTAAAGGCAAAATGCGATTTGAAATTGTTCTTACGGCTTACAAATGCCAGTAACAGTAATAATGCTCCCAATAAAAGACCCGTAAAAATGATATGTGGGTCACTGAAATCATTATCGCGCAGAATATTCAGCGGCGTGGTAACAATACCCATCCATGCAGCAATATTTACAATAGCCATGCTCAGTATACCCAGGTGATCAAAATAATAAGCACTGAAAAACAGTATCACCAGCGGAATAAAGGTTGCTGAACCGTATCGCGTGCCGAATACATTGTATTGTGCCTGCAGGTAAGTAATAAAACTGATCATGGTAAGACATCCGAGCAGCAATATGTAATCAAAAAAAGCATTGGGGGCTGCTACTTTGTAGCGTGAAAAAGGCAGTTTTTTCCGGTAACAATAAAAGAAGCATCCGCCACTTACCAGGGCAATCGCTATCAGTATAGCGGTATGCCCGATAGTATCAATGTTTTTATAAACCAGCACTCCCAGGCCACCGCTTAGCAGCAATACACCCAGGTAAAGAATTACTTTCAGCTCGGCGTGCAGAGAGAAAAGCCTGTTTGCCGAAACCGTTTGTACTTTTTGCAATGAAGTATCGGTGATCAATCCTTCACGATGCAGTTTTTCAAATAAACCTGTATCCATAGGCAATGGTAAATGGTCAAGAAAAGTACACAATAAAGGTCGATTTTACCAATATACCTGTAAAGTGTGATCAGGAGGCACCCTTTTTCCAGCCAATCAGCAGTACGCCGATAATAACAAGTATGGTACCTGCTATCTGTGCTGCAAATATCTTTTCGTGCAATACGAAATGCGCCTGTAAAATAGTGGAAACAGGACCAATAGCGGAAATAACTGCCACGTTATTGGTACCGATCTTTTTCATACCCGCAGCCAGTAGAAAAGTAGGTATAACAGTAGCCACTATAGCCAGCAGAATACCATAGCCCCACAGATTGGTCTTTTGAAAAAGTAAATGATAGTTGTTGCCTGCAATAAGAAAGTGAATAAAAATACCGGTTGTTGCAGCCAGCATGGAATAGGATGTAAATCGTGCAGCACCTGTACGTGGCACCATATAGCCGCTGCCTGCAATGTAAGAGGAATAAGTAATGGCACACAGGAAAATGAGAAAGCTACCCCAGTAAAAATTGGCATTACCGGTATCAACATGTAGTTCACCGATGTAGGCAATGCCAATACCCATGTAGGTCAGCAATAATGCTATCTGCTGTACACGTGTAACGGGTTGTTTGAATACAGTTGCATTGATCAGCACGGCGAAGGTAGGGTAGAGAAACAGGATCAGCCGTTCAAGACCTGCTGATACGTATTGCAATCCCACAAAATCAAACAGACTGCTTAAATAATAACCAAATAATCCCAGAACCAATATACCGGTCCATTGCTGCCGGTTAAGCGGCGTATAATTTTTATTGCGGGCAATGGTGAGGGCTGACACCAGGTAAAACGGTAATGAAAATAACATGCGCAGCGTAAGCAATGTCAATGCATCTGTTGCCGTGTTGGCAAAAGCTACTTTAACAATGATTGCCTTGGTAGAGAATAGCACAGCCCCCAGGAAAGTGATGAGAAAACCTGCGAGCGTGATATTGGCGTTATTTTTTGTTGCGTTATCTACGACAGAAGAAATTTACCTGTTCATTGTTACGAAGTATTTTATCAAAATCAGGTTCTTCCAATCCGGCATGTTCAATGCGGTATACGGTAAAACCTGCCTGTTGCAATAGTTTGATATAATCTGCCGGATCCTGATTGATCTGACGCATCATTTGTGGTGAAAACTCAGTCAACAGGTATTGGCACCGTTTCAGTGATTCGGTGGCACCCTGTAAGGCCATGTATTCAAAACCTTCAATATCGAGCTTGATAAGTTTGATGGGTTGTTTGTCTTTTTGTTCACTGGCCAGCAAATCATCCAGGCATACAGTGGCAACCTCTGTTGATTTCACACTTTTCTCCTGTTGTATCAGCGAATGACGACCCAGGTTATGATTTTTGTATAGGAAAAGGGTATGCTTACCGTTTTCATTACTTACGGCTGCATTGAATGCTTTGATATTGGTTTTACCATTGTTTTCAATGTTCTGTTTCAGTAATGAAAAGTTCAGGGGATCGGGTTCAAATGAAAAAACGGTTGGCGCTGCCTTACTGGATAAAGTCAGAGAGTACCAACCTATATTAGCGCCAATGTCAATGATAAAATCCTCGTTTGTAATACCGATCTCGTTCAATAAAAAAGAGGTGATGTAATCTTCAGAATAGACCCCAAACTTGTAATAGATGTCTTTTCCAACACCATCTTTAATGAAAAATCTGAATTTCAGATCGTATTTAGGGACATATGCAGTCAGGAATCTTTTGTTGGTAAAAACGCTGTAAAACAAATGCTTTACGCGGTTTTGCCAAAGTTTTGGGTTTGACAAGTGGCTCGATTTTGTTTGGTTAATATTGGGGGGAGGGTGGTGCTGCTTTATATAAGATTATACGGCAACATTGAAGTCCCTTAGCGCATCGTTTAAGCTTGTTTTTAAATCAGTACTTGGTTTACGCTGACCAATGATCAGTGCACAATTGACATTGTATTCACCCGCAGGGAACTTTTTGGTATAAGTGCCAGGTATTACAACGCTGCGAGCCGGTACGCGACCTTTATATTCAACAGGCGAAGAACCGCTTACATCAATGATCTTGGTGCTTTGTGTAAGTACTACGTTGGCACCCAGTACAGCTTCTTTTTCCACATGCACACCTTCTACCACAATACAACGGCTGCCGATAAAACAACCATCTTCTATGATCACGGGTGAAGCCTGCAGAGGTTCCAGTACACCGCCAATGCCTACGCCACCACTCAGATGCACTCCTTTACCAATCTGCGCGCAACTGCCTACAGTAGCCCAGGTATCTACCATGGTTCCTTCATCTACATACGCACCGATGTTTACATAAGAAGGCATCAGTACCACGTTTTTAGCAATATAAGCACCATAACGGGCTACTGCGTGGGGTACTGCACGTACACCCAGGTCGCGGTAGTTTTTCTTCAGGGTCATTTTATCATAAAACTCAAACGGCTCCAGGTTCCATGTTTGCATGGGTTGTGTACTGAAGTACAATAGTATTGTTTGTTTTACCCATTCATTGACAGTCCATCCCTGCTCGCCCGGCGTAGCTACACGCAAACGACCTTTGTCTATCTCTTCCATTACAGCGCGGATCGCTTCAATATATCTATTGTCTTTCAGCAATTCTCTGTCGGCCCATGCTTGTGCTATCTGTGATTGTAATTCCATGCTCAAAAATTTATCCAAAAATACTATTTATTATCAATGTATTAGACGGCGTAAAAATACGACTTCAAATATTCTCTGTACAGGGCCGCCGGTAAACCCTGTTGTATTATATTTTTTTATTGCATGAACAACGGTTCCTATCTGATATACCTTGTGTTTCAGTACATTTGGGCATGGATTTTTCACAAGACGTCAACAACGCACTACTGGTACTGCAGCAGGGAGGATTAATATTATATCCTACTGACACTATCTGGGGTATAGGATGCGATGCCACCAACCCGGAAGCTGTAAAGAAGATATATGCATTGAAAGAGCGCGAAGAAACCAAGGGGATGATCGTTCTGCTGGCGGATGAACGCGATCTTTTAAACTACGTATCACAACCCAACCTGGAAGTATTCAATTACCTGGAAACAGTACATAAACCCACTACAGTAATTTACGAAGGAGCTATTGGTGTGGCCGATAACCTGGTACATGCCGACGGATCTGTAGCCATACGTATTGTAAAAGAAAGTTTTTGCCGTCACCTGGTAAAAAGACTGCGAAAACCGCTGGTATCAACTTCTGCCAACGTTTCCGGGCATCCGTCTCCGGCTTTTTTTAAAGACGTTTCTCCGCATATTTTACGGGGCGTAGATTACATTGTCAACTATCGCCAGGATGATAATACTCCACACCAGCCATCGGCAGTAGTAAAATGGCATGATGATGGAACTGTAACGGTACTGAGGCCATAATGGTGGAAAGGTATAAGATGGAAAGTACAAGGTATAAGTACAAGGCGCAAGGTTAAAGGTTTAAAGTTGTAGGATGCAGAAATTTCTGGTAATACAAACGGCATTTATTGGAGATGTGGTACTAGCCACAGGCATTATTGAAAAACTGCATCGTCATTTTCCGGATGCAGAAATTGATTTCATGGTGCGCAAAGGCAATGAAGGATTATTGAAAGATCATCCTTTTTTGCATGAGGTATTGGTATGGGATAAAAAAAACGGCAAGCTCAAAAACCTGTGGAAGCTGTTGCAGTATGTGCGCAGTCGCCGGTACGATAAAGTGATCAATGTACAGCGTTTTGCTGCCACCGGTATACTCACTGCTTTTTCCGGTGCCGGGGAAACCATTGGTTTTAATAAAAATCCGTTCAGTCGTTTTTTCACCCGCAGCATTCCGCATATTATCAGCACTGCAGATAAACCTTTGCACGAAGCAGAACGCAATACTGCACTGGTAAAACATTTTACAGATGCAACAGTGGTAAAACCCGTGCTGCATCCGTCAGCCGCAGATTATGCTTTTGCAGCAACATATAAAAAAATACCATTTATTACCATCTCACCCGCTTCGGTATGGTTTACCAAACAATACCCGCTGGATAAGTGGATCGATTTTGTAAATACATTACCTGCCGGGTTAACAGTATACATACTGGGTGGCCCTGGTGATGCTGCATTGGGTGATGGTATCAGTACAGCGTGCCCGCAACATGCCGTCATCAATCTCTGTGGAAAGATGAGTTTTCTGCAATCTGCCGCATTGATGAAAGACGCGCAGATGAACTATGTAAATGATTCAGCACCGATGCATTTTGCATCTTCTGTCAATGCATCTGTTACAGCGATCTATTGCTCCACATTGCCTTCTTTTGGTTTCGGACCATTGTCTGATATCAGTTTTGTTGTAGAAGTAGAAGAGGCATTACCTTGTCGTCCCTGTGGTTTACATGGCCGCAAAGCCTGCCCGTTGGGGCATTTTAAATGTGCCCGCGACATCCGGAACGAACAATTGCTGAATACATTGGGAACAGGGGGGAGATTTTGAGAAGCGTAAATCGTCAATCGTGAGAAGATCACTGCTATTCCTGGTTGCGACTCCCCACTCATCGTTTATTTCACGCAAAGAGAGTGAGGTATCGCAAAACCGCAATGACGTTCGGATTTTTTGAACCACAAAGATGCGGAGGCACAAAGATAGGTTCAAAGAGTAAACAGTTGAAAAGTTGATAAGGGCTTGCTGCTAACATCTAATTCCTGATACCTTGTCCTCATGTGCTTTTTCAGACCTCAGACTTCCGGCTTCATGCCTGCTCTCTAACAAATAACCATCAAACCATCTTAGGGGCATTTTCAAACTCCCGCATTGTCAAATTTTCAAATTGACTGCAGACTGCTCACGGTAGCTAATTCCCGTTTCCCCTGCACTTCTTACCTTTGTATCGCTTATGGATATTAATTGCACCGAGAAGGAACTGTTTGTTTTTAAGAAAATAGCACATGCGGCCGGGGAAATGGGCGTACCCTGTTACCTGATTGGTGGTTTTGTGCGCGACAAGCTGATCGGCCGGGTAACCAAAGATGCCGATATTGTTTGTGTGGGCGATGGTATTGAACTGGCACATGCTGTTGCCCGTCGTTTTCAACCCCAGCCAAGGGTTTCTTATTTTAAAACTTTTGGTACGGCACATATATGTCTGAAACATTTCTCTGCCGGTGATAATGCCCCGGTAAATAAAACAGATACCGATACAGAGGTAGAAGCAAATGGCGATTGGGATATTGAATTTGTAGGAGCCCGTAAAGAAAGTTACCGGCATCACACCCGCAATCCTGAAGTAGAGCCTGGTTCTTTAAAGGATGACCAGGAACGCCGCGACTTTACCATCAATGCGCTGGCTATCAGTTTGAACAAAGATGATTATGGTAAGCTGATCGACCCCTTTACAGGTTTGGAGGATCTGGAAAAAAAGATCATTCGCACACCCATGGATCCTCACCAAACCTTCAGTGATGATCCATTGCGTATGATGCGTGCTATCCGTTTTGCCACGCAACTGGACTTTACCATTGCACCGGAAACTTTCCAGTCCATCAAAGACAATGCAGAGCGTATCAGCATTATTTCACAGGAACGTATTACAGAAGAACTGAATAAAATACTACTGAGTAAAAAGCCTTCCATTGGTTTTGACCTGTTGTACAAAAGCGGTTTGCTGCATATCATTTTCCCACAGATGACGGACCTGGAAGGAGCAGAGTATATTGATGGCATGGGACATAAAGATAATTTTTACCATACATTACAGGTGATCGACAATGTATGCCGTGTGTCAAACGACCTGTGGTTACGATGGGCTGCCCTGTTGCACGATATTGGTAAACCCGCCACTAAAAAATTTGAGCAGGGACATGGCTGGACCTTTCACGGACATGAAGTGGTAGGTGGGCGGATGGTACCTAAAATATTTGCCAAACTGAAATTGCCGCAACATGAAAAAATGCGTTTTGTGCGCAAGCTGGTAGAATTGCACCTGCGACCTATCAGTCTTACAAAAGAAAACATTACCGATTCTGCTATACGAAGATTGTTGTTTGATGCGGGAGATGATATGGAAGCGCTGATGATGCTTTGCGAAGCCGATATTACTTCCAAGAATAAGCAAAAAGTAAAACGCTATCTCGAAAATTTTGAGATGGTGCGCGCCCGCCTGAAAGAGGTGGAAGAAAAAGATCGTATCCGCAACTGGCAGCCACCTATAACCGGCGAAATGATCATGGAAATATTTGCCTTACAGCCATCAAGGGCTGTGGGCGATCTGAAAAATGCCATCCGCGAAGCGATACTGGATGGAGAGATCAGTAATACTTACGAGGAAGCGTATAGCTTTATGATGAAAAAAGCTGCTGAGATGGATCTGAAACCGGTAAAATAAAAATCAGCAACAATAATTAATAAAAATCTGGTGCCGGAATACCTGGAACCAGGCATTATACTTTAAGGAAAAGGCAGTGGTACTGGGGGCCTGTGGTATGATAGTTGTGCAGAATATTCAATTGTCTTATTTTTGAAACCGCGGATACATTATAGGATAGTAAAAAGGCTGAGTAGCAGGCTTCTATAATGAACTTAAACTATTAAAGCAGATATGGCTGTATTAAAATTCAGGGTATACTTTGAAGAAGACGATAGCATTTATCGTGATGTAGTTGTAAAACACACACAGACTTTTTTACAACTGCACCAGATAATATTGAAGGCTTACGAGTTTGACAGCAAGCACCAGGCTACTTTTTACCGCAGCAATGATCATTGGCAACGCGGCAGGGAGATCAGCCTGGAGAAATACGACAAAGCATACAAGGCACCTCCGTTGCTGATGCAGGATACTTCCATCGGATCTGAGATACGTGATCCGAACCAGAAGTTCATTTACGTGTACGACTTTGTAAAAGGCTGGAGCTTCCTGGTGGAACTGATCAATGTTTCAAAAGACGAGAATGCACGCCTGGATTACCCGGCTGTGGCAAAATCAGAAGGTATTGCCCCCTCACAATATGGCACTAAAGGATTGGCCGGCGATAAGCTGACCGAAATGGAAGAGAAATACGATCTGGTAGCCGGTGCCGATGGCTTTGGTGAAGAAGGCGATGGTGATGGAAATGACGATGAAGAAGATGTGGTAGGAGATGAGGAAGGAAAAGAAGAAGATTATTAGTGGCAGGCTATCCCGGAAATGTGGGGAAAGGATCATTTTTTCCGGTAATCAGCATTGTGGGTATAAAGTTCGCCATTTCTAATTATGTATTCTTTTCGCTGATCTTCAATTCATGAAACAGAAAACCTGCATTATTATTACAGGGCCAACTGCTGCAGGGAAAACCGCGTTGGCCATTGCTATAGCGCAGCATTTTAATACTGAGATCATTTCTGCCGATTCCAGGCAATGTTTCCGCGAAATGTCTATCGGTGTAGCCAAACCTTCAGCGGAACAGTTACAACAGGTACATCATTATTTTATTAACTCGCATTCCATACACGATGATGTGAATGCAGCCGTATTTGAGCAATATGCATTGCAGGTTGCGGATACTATTTTTCAACAGCATGATGTAGCGGTGATGGTTGGCGGTACCGGCCTGTATATAAAAGCATTTTGTGAAGGACTGGATGATATGCCACCTGTATCACAACAGGTACGCGAACAAATCACATCCTCTTTTAAAGAAAAAGGCCTGGAATGGCTACAGCAACAGGTGCAGCAGCATGATCCTTTGTACTACAGCACAGGCGAAATCCGGAATCCACAGCGTTTGATGCGTGCACTGGAAATAAAACTGGCCACCGGGCAGTCCATTCGTAGTTTTCAACAACGCAAAACAATTAACAGGCCTTTCAATGTTATCAAAACAGGGCTTGAGCTTCCCAAAGAAATTTTGCACAACAATATAGATCAGCGTGTGCATGAAATGATAGCACAGGGATTAACTGATGAAGTACGTGTGCTGGAACCCTGGCGACATCTCAATGCACTGCGTACGGTGGGCTACAGCGAAATGTTTGATTATCTTGATGGCAATATTTCATTGCAGGAAGCCATCGCGCTGATACAGAAAAATACACGTCAATATGCCAAACGCCAGATGACCTGGTTTAAGAAAGACACATCTATCCAGTGGTTTCATCCGGCAGCTTTGCAGGAAGTATTGAGCTATTGTACTGCTGGTATGGTACGTTGAAATTCATACAACTACAGTTGAATTCCCCTCTTTTGGTACTTCACTAAGCATTTTTACTTAAGGCATGCTAAGTTTTATTGATACCGCGCTTAATTAATGGTAGATGAACGTTTTAAATGTGGCTATTCAGATGCAACTTTACATCAGCAACAACAGATAACCCCTTAACCCAAAATAATTATAAAGAAATCATTCCGATAGGTAAAAGTTAATGGTTTATGGTTAATGATTAATATGGTTTAGTAACCTCTAAACTAAAACCCCTCCTTTCCAGGAGGGGTTTCATGTTTTATTGCGTTCTGAGATGGTGTGCTACAGGTTTTTGGGCAACGGTTACAATTTAAATCCTACTGTCATCACCACATTGCTGCTTTTACCTTTAACATAAGCAAAGGTATTAGCCTTGTCAGGAAGGCGATAAGGGAAATCGGTGTCTTTTACTATGCTGTATACATAAGCCAGGTCAATAAAAACACCTTTATTGCGATAACCAAGTCCGCCGCTCACATTCATCCTGCTTCCTTTCAGCTCCTTGTCTTTGTAGGGATTGCCGTAGTAAGAAAATCCCAGACGCCCCATCATGGTGTTGAATTTCATTTCACCGCCTACGCGGAAATTAAAAGCGCCTTTATAACTGTCTTTGATCACCTGGTTCACAGCTTTATAATAGCTGCCGTCATCTTCTTCATTGGCAGAACTGAATTTGGAAGAGCGATGGGTAACATACTCTATATCGGCTGTGATAAATCCTTTCTGTTTGGTTACGTCTGCTATTTCACCAAAAAGATAGGTACCGCTCACGATAAATTTCCAGGGCGAAACCATGTCATACCGATAGGTAGGGATCACCACACCCAGATCGTCTGCAGTAGCTGTATACACAGAGTAACCCGGAGAATTAAGGTTTTTTACTTTATTCTCAATACGCTCTGTAGTGCTTTCACGCAGGCCGTAAAGGGTGGGCGTATGGATAGCAAGCCCCAGGCGCAGCGTGGTGCTGGCTTTCATGATCATACCCAGTTTGGCATTAAAACCTGCACCGGATGCTTTATAATCTGTTTGATAAGTAGCGTAGTCAAAATATTTGTTGGGGGCATTTCCTGCATCCGATTCGCGGAATACAGTGGTACGGGAATAGCTTACAATTGGAATACCGATACTGCCACCGAAATAGAATTTATCGTTCATATTCGCTGCATATCCAATGGCTACTTCAGTAATGCCGCCTTTGGATGTGACTGTTTTTTCCTGGTTCAGCAAGGCGTTGGTATTGGCCAGGATCGCATCATGCTGAGGTGCTCCAACAATTTCATAAGCTCCGTTCACTTTCAGGGTGTCTATCAGGTAGGTGTAGGTAGCCAGTTTGGTGCCTAATGTAAGTGGTGCATTGGTAAGATTTACATTAATAGGCAAACCGGAATTGGCAAATTCCACTGCAAAAGGCTCTGAAAAAGAACTGTAATCATTTTGTCCCTGGTAGTGCACTACATTATTGAAATTGGCAGTTCTGTTAATACCTATGCTAAAAGCTGCGCTTCTGCGCCGGTCATAGCTGCTGATAGGTAATACCACACCGGAAGTACCGATGCTGAAGCGTGTCAACTGGTTGGATGTGGCATCTGTACCGCGAAACTCGCCATTGCTTTTCAACAGGCTGATACCAGGAGTAAGAACAATTTCAGGCACTTTGTAAAAACCCAGTCCTGCAGGGTTGATGAACAGGTTGGTAATCTCACCGCCAAGAGAGCCGGCAGCACCACCAATGGCCTGGTTACGGGCCGTACCGGAAGGCGTTATCCAACTCATCCGGATGGCATCCTCGGGTATCTGGGCATATAGCTGATGGCTGGCAATCATTAAAATCAGGAGACTTAATCTGATCTTCATACACGTCTATTCTATAGGTAAATACATAAAAAAGGAGGAAACAAAATTCAAGAGATCTCAAATCCTGGTTCCTCCTGTAAATATTTAAATAACTTTTATGCCGCGGGAGTTGAAGCCTGATTTTAATTACGGACTGGTCTGCTTCCGGTTCCACCACCGCCACCGCTGCTGCCACTGCTTCCCGCGCTGCCTGTACTACCGCCTGAATATGTTCTGGCAGGAGTATAAGTTTGTGCAGGAGGTGTATAAGCTCTTACAGGACGGTCGTTGGAAGGGGCGTAATAGCTATCTCTTCCGCCGGTAGTAACCCTGCGTCCACCCACATTGCTATTGTTATACTGGTAAGATGGACGGGTGCTGCGCAGTGACTGCTGATTGTTCAGATTATTGTAACCGGCAGGGCTTCTGTAGGTGTTCATATTCAGGTTGCGCACTGTGTTGTAAGGAGTGTTGCCGCCTTTTGAACCGCCTCCGATCACGATGTAGTGATTGTAAGGATTGTAGAAGCTGTTCCAGTAATAATAATTATTCCAGTAGTTGCTGGTGAATCCAAAGCCATAATAGTTGGCATAACCACCATACATATACGGATTGTAATAGCCGTAAGGCATCATATATGGGTTGCCGCCATACATGTCGTAATCATAAAAGGTTGACCACCTGTATGGATTACGAACACGCATACGTAACCAGTAATCATCGTAAGATGAATATGAATAATCGTCTGAACGGTAGTTGCGGTTCCTGTTGTTATCGTCCATAGACAAATAACTGTCACCGGCGGCTACTTCGCGTGCAGGCGAATAGTAAACATCGTCAGGAGTTTGACCTGATTTATAAATTGAACAACTTGTAAAGGCTGTTACAACTACCAAACCGAAGAGTATAAATCTGGAACTCATAATAATGGTTTTACAGTTTTAGGTTGAAGTTGCTACTTTTGCGTCTTCATAACACTAAAATTACGACAAAAAGGCCTGTTTATCTATAAAATATTTCAGGCAGATTGTTAAAATTTATCGGTAAACGGGCGTTAAAAAACGATTAAAAGGCCCTGGAAAGCAAAAACTTAACCACTAACATGAGTAAAGAGATTACCAGCAGAAGCGCAGACTATTCGCAATGGTATAATGATCTTGTTATTAAGGGCAGCCTGGCCGATTATTCAGCGGTAAGGGGCTGTATGGTGATTAAACCTTATGGATTCGCTTTATGGGAAAATATGCGGGATGCACTGGATAAGATGTTTAAGGACACCGGTCACGTAAATGCCTATTTTCCACTGTTTGTACCAAAAAGTCTTTTTGAGGCCGAAGAAAAGAATGCAGAAGGTTTTGCCAAAGAATGTGCCGTGGTAACCCACTACCGTCTTAAAACCGATCCTGCTCATAAGGGTAAACTGATGGTTGACCCCGAAGCAAAACTGGAAGAAGAACTGGTGGTTCGCCCTACCAGTGAAGCGATTATCTGGAATACCTATAAAGGCTGGATCCAATCCTACCGTGATCTGCCGATCCTGATTAACCAATGGGCCAACGTGGTGCGTTGGGAAATGCGTACACGCCTGTTTTTGCGTACTGCCGAATTTTTGTGGCAGGAAGGTCATACTGCCCACGCAACTGCCGAAGAAGCAGTTGCAGAAACAGTGCAGATGCTGCATGTATATGCTGATTTTGTAGAAAACTGGATGGCGCTGCCAGTGATAAAAGGGGTAAAATCTGAAAGCGAGCGTTTTGCAGGTGCCGTGGATACTTATTGCATTGAGGCACTGATGCAGGATGGCAAAGCATTACAGGCAGGAACTTCGCATTTCCTGGGACAGAATTTTGCCAAAGCATTTGATGTTAAATTCTCCGATAAATCCAATAAACTGGATTACGTGTGGGCTACCAGCTGGGGCGTAAGTACCCGCCTGATCGGTGCCCTGGTAATGGCGCACAGTGATGATGAAGGGCTGATATTACCTCCTAAAATTGCTCCTTTGCAGGTGGTGATCGTTCCAATCTATAAAGGTGACGAACAGAAAGCGCAGATAGACATAAAAGCGCTGGAACTGGTAAAAAAACTGAAAGCGCTGGGTATTCGTGTGAAGTACGATGACAATGATAACGCACGTCCGGGCTGGAAATTTGCTGAATACGAGATGAAAGGTGTACCGGTACGTGTAGCACTGGGTGTGCGCGACCTGGAGAATAATACCGTAGAGCTGGCACGCAGGGATACACGCGAAAAACAAAGTGTTCCCGTGGATGGTCTTGCAGAACGCATTGCCGGTTTGCTGGATGAAATTCAGCAGGCTATTTACAACAAGGCCCTGGCTTTCCGCAACGAACGTATTACCGAAGTGAACAGTTGGGATGAGTTTAAGAAAGTACTGGAAGAAAAAAGCGGTTTTATTGCTGCACACTGGGATGGTACTGCTGAAACAGAAGCGGCTATTAAAGAAGCTACCAAGGCTACCATTCGTTGTATTCCGCTGGATGCAAAACAGGAAGATGGCGTTTGTGTATTCAGTGGTAAACCCAGTAAACAACGGGTGTTGTTTGCGCAGGCATACTAAGGAATTGCAGAATTGTTGAGGAAGGAATTTTTAGATGTAAGCCACTAAATCTCAAAATCGCCGGATCCATAAATCACTGAAATAGTTGTTGCTCTTGTGTAGCGGCAACTATTTTTTTATTTTACCGCTTATGCAAGATACAACCGACAATTTATTTGAGATCACTTTGCAGCCGGAAGGGGGCGAAGTACCTGGTGAAAGTATACCGGTTAACGGTATGGATATTGATCGGGGCGGTTTTGGTCTCATTGTCTACCATGGGTTTCCTGTTGGTACAGCAAATGGCATATCTGAAGTCTGGCGCCGCTCCGCGCGGAGTGTTTATGTCGGTTTACCTGTTGTGTTCTGCAGTAATTACGGTGTTATCTATAGTACAGATCAGTTTTTATTTCTATTTTACGCGTCAGTGTAAAATAAGTATTGAAACCAGGCAAACGGAACTGTTCAATCAATCGCTGAAATGGTTGTACCGCAATTCGGTGATGACATTTATAGAAGTGGTGGTACATATCATTTCCATCGTTTGTTACCTGTTATTTATTTTCAGTAAGTATCCATACTGAAAATGCTGCAAAAAATACTCTAAATTAGTTTGTCCAAATTTTCACAACCACATTTAATTATGACAGAACAAAATTCACCTGATGAACCTCTGTTCGGATTGCGGGTCGATCACGATGCAGGGCAAAAATTTCTTAACGCTTCCAAATGGGCTTCATTTATTGCCATTATATATTTCATTGGCATAGGCCTGGCATTGCTGGTCTCTGTTTTTGCCGGTGCAGCTTTGAACAAGGCAATGTCAGCAGTGTTACCGGGAATAGCTGATCTGGGCAGTGTGCTTGTTGCTACCGTGATCTGTGTATCGCTGTTCGTTTTGTTTATCGGGTTAATGCTGTATCGTTTTGCGAAGCTGGTTCGCACTGGTATTGAACGGCAGGATCAACGTAGCTTCAATGAAGGACTGAGATTTTTAAGAAATTATTTTATGATCAATGGCGTTGTTGCAATACTGGGTTTTGTATTGAATGCCTATAACATTATTGCAGCATCATTGGGCCGTTTTTAAATTTTTTTATGCAGGAAGAACAACAATACAACAACGAATTATTCCAGGTTACTATAGATGATACAGCCCGTGAACATCTTCAAGCTGCCGCCCGCTGGGCACGTTTGGTAGGTATACTGGGGCTGGTGGGTGCCGGTCTTTCTTTTGTAAATACCATGATCCGTTCCGGGGGTACCGCAGCAATGGCAGGCGGTATATTGGGAGGACTTATTGCATTGGGAATATCAATAGGCTTAAACCTGTTGCTACTGCGTTTTGCCAGCCAGGTAAGTGCAGGCATTGCTACTGATAACCAGTATCAGTTGAATGAAGGTGCAGGCAACCTGAGCGGGTATTTCAAATTTTTAGGTATCCTTGTCATCATTGCGCTGTCCCTCATGGTACTGGTCGTTCTGATGATATCATCGTTTGGTATGGGCCGGGCGCTGGGAATATAATGCTGACATTGCTTTGGCTGTAAATATTAACCAAAACGTTTTTTACTTAAACCAACTGCTTATATGGAACAATCAACAGAAAGCTTATTTGAATTACAGATTGATCCGCTGATAGCACGCAATCTTTCTGAAACAGCCCGCTGGGCAAAGTTTCTGGCTATTGTAGGTTTTGTTGCCTGCGGTATTACCGTATGCATTTCATTTTTTGCAGGTTCTGCCATTGGTTTATCAATGTCAAAAATGGAAGGGGCTGCTTATGGAACCGGTTACGCATTGGGTGCTACATTGGTTTATATTCTATTTGCTGTTATTTACTTTTTTCCCTGTTTATTCTTGTTCCGGTTTGCTACCCGTATGCAAACAGCATTAAGCAACAATGATCAGCAGGTACTGGGCGGCTCTTTTCAACAACTTAAACTTTCTTTTAAGTTTGTAGGTATCCTTACTATTATTGTATTGGCTATCTGGGTGATAGCATTTGCTTTTATGCTGGCTGCTTTGTCGTACTAGAATACCAATATAATATTATCTAATACGGATATAAAGTCCGGAAACTAAAAGCCCCGGCCGTTAATTTACCAGCCGGGGCTTTGATATTTTGAACCGGATCTACCTTGTTGAATAGTAGTTGTAATCTTTCAGCAGCGTTTGTAAAAACTCAGGGGAATCCTGGTCGGTATCCATTTTCAGTTTTGATTTGATACGGTCTGCAATACGCATGGCCAGTTCATAATCATTTTTACGGCGGATGGTTTCAATAATGCTTTTAAGCGTGTTAATGTCCCGGTCGCTCAATTGCATTACCTGCGGATAGCGTGGCTTATAGGTGTCTTCTACTTCTGTAAATACTGTATCCTCCCAGGAAGTACGGTTTTTAAGGTCAATCAGGATCGTTCCTGCTACCAGGTCGCCAATGCGTTGCGATTTGGGGGTCAGGATAACGCAGGCCAGTCCCAGGAAACCTACCGGAAACGACCACCAGGGCAGGGTGCCTAAGATGGCAGCAATAAAGATCCAAACGGCAAAATCCACTGTTCTGAACAGCCAGCGGATAATGTACTGGCCAATGCTGGGTTGACCGCCCTCTTCGGTAATGACCTTGATACGCATTACTTTTTTGCCAATGCTCTGCCCGTTCATGGTGATCTCACTTACCACGTGGTAGAACAAGAGAGGCAGACCGGCTACAATGGACACCCAGTTCCAGTCAGAATTAAAATTTACCAATTCCTGCATAATGCGGATATAGATCCAGCATATAAATGAATCAATAAACCACGCAAAAAGGCGTTTATGGAAAGGTGAGATGGGAAATTCCACCTCTATATTAAAACCAGTATCTAATTTAACCAGCAGCATGGTCAATAAATAATAAAATCCAAAATATGAAGTGCGAAATGTAAAATCCTGTGTTTCACGGCTAAAATTCGTACTTCCAAATAATAAACGTTCTAAATTTAACTATTATATTTAATCGTCAAAATAATCGTTTTTATTTTTAACCGGCAGCCATAAACAATAAAAAAATAACCTGTGAGAGAAGGCCTTTTCCTGAAAAAGAACATTGAAAAGTGGAAGCAGTATCAATATGAGGCTGCCCGCGACCCGGATGAAATGGCACAGCAATTTACAGAACTGGTGAATGACCTGGGCTATGCCAAAACCTTTTATCCTCAAAGCAAGGTCACTACTTATCTCAACGGGCTGGCATCTAAAATTTACCTGGGCATTTATAAGAACAAACGCGAGGAATCTTCTCGCTTTACACGTTTCTGGAAAACAGAGCTGCCACTGGTAGCCTACAAATACCGTCGTGAACTGTTGTGTTCGTTTGTAATATTTACGCTGTTTGCTATAATGGCCGCTTTTTCAGCTTCGCATGATGAGACGTTTATCCGCGGTGTACTGGGCGATAATTATGTTGAAATGACGGAAGAGAATATTGCCAAAGGCGATCCGTTTGGTGTATATAAGGACAATGATAAAATATCTATGTTCCTGGGTATTGCATTGAACAACATTAAGGTGGCTTTTGGTGTTTTTGTATTTGGTATTGTACTGTCAATAGGTTCTGCATGGATGTTGTTCCAGAACGGTGTTATGCTGGGCGCATTTCAGTATATGTTCTTTGCAAAGGGACTGGGATGGCAGTCGGTGTTGGTGATCTGGGTACATGGAACACTGGAAATATCGGCTATTATCATTGCAGGTGGTGCCGGCTTTATACTGGGAAACAGTATTCTGTTCCCCGGAACGCACAAGAGGATAGATTCGCTGAAGCTGGGTGCCAAAGCAGGTCTTAAACTGATGATAGGACTGGTACCGGTATTTATTGCAGCAGCCTTCCTGGAAGGCTATATTACACGATATTCTACCATGCCCAAATGGATCAGTATATCCATCCTGGTTTCATCATTCAGCTTTATTATGTGGTATTTTGTATGGTATCCATACCGTGTTGCCAGGAAACTACAACTGCCGGGCACTGTATCATAAAACAAATTTGAAAATATTCCATGCTGATGCATCTCATGATCAACATGAAGTTGCGGAAGCAAAACAACGGGGCTTACATGAACAGAATTGTGATATGCTTTTTACTGTTACTGGCCTGTACACGTGTTGCAGCGCAGGAGTATATTGATACTGCTGTGGTGGCAGCACCTGCGGAAGATGTTGACGATGAGGAGCAGGTAACCAATGAAACAGATATTGTTTCGGCTGCACCTGTAATGCGCGTGGTTCCGGATTCTGTGGTACATGCCATGAAACAGGATAAGAAATTTGAATATGCCAATGATCCTGAATACTGGAAAGAAAAACCTGTAAGAACCGGAAAATCTCTCTGGGATTATATTGCTGAGTTTTTCAGCAGTGAAGCGGTTCGCTCTATAGGATATGTTCTACTGGGAGGATTGTTGCTGTTTATCCTGTACCGCATTATCATTGTGAACAATCTGTATATGTCCCGTACATCGCGCAAACTGAAAAACGCAGATGGCGGGGATGCAGGCGATATTCATGAAGTGAACCTGGACGAGGCGTTGCAGAAAGCCATTGCTGCCGGCGATCATCGTATGGCGGTTCGCTATCTGTACCTGCAAACATTGCACAAGCTGGATGCGAAAGGTTGGATACGGTATCATGCGCAGGCTACCAACAACGATTACCAGTTGCAGGTTACACCGCATGGTCATGCGCGTGAATTCCGTTTTTTAACCCGTGCCTATGACTATGTATGGTATGGTGAGTTTGCGCTGACCAATGAGCAGTTTACCATGATACACGATCAATTTCTTGGCTTTTTTAAAGTGCTGAACTACTGATGCGTATTTTATTATATTTTCCCGGGTTATTGCTGTTGGTACTCCTGGCAGGGTGCAGCGGCAATGATAAAACGTTGAATAAACGCCTTACACTGTGGCGCAGCGATAAAATTCCCTATGGTACTTTTTATGCGTATGAAAATCTTCAGCATGTTTTCCCGCATGCCAGAGTAGCACTCAATAAACGTTCTCCCGATCGTTACCGTTCTTTTACTGTACATGAATCATCAGAAGATGATCTGCAATACAGCGCCAATAAAACTAGTTATATTATCATTGGCCAGACTGTATTGCCCGATGAAAAAGAACTGAACGCAATACTGTCAATGGTAGGGCAGGGACGTAATGTATTTATTTCGGCGTTTCGTATTGGTGAAAACCTGCTGGATACGCTGCGGTTGAAAACGGGCTATTCTTCCGGTTACTATAATTTTTTTGACTCATTAAATGTCAGTGTTACAGATCCGGTAACAAACAATGTTCATTCTTTTACTTATCCGGGTGATGCCAGGGATAATTATTTCTCGTCCATAGATTCTTCCATTACAACTGTTTTAGGAAGAGATAACAATGGCAGGGCTGATTTTGTACGGTTCACTTACGAAGGCGGCGGCTCCCTGTATATTCACCTGGCGCCATTGGCACTAAGTAATTTCTTCCTGCTGCACAAGGATAACAAAGCATATTACGATGAAGTGTTCTCCTACCTGCCTGCGGGTACACAATACATTTTGTGGGATGACTATTTTCGCTATCATAGCAATGGTGATGGTAGTAGCGGTGGTGGTTTTTCTGCACTGGGCTGGATATTAAAACAAAGAGGATTTAATGTGGCTTTCTGGTGTTTGCTGGCATTGCTGGCTATTGTGTATGTGTTTGAATCTAAACGCAGACAGCGTATGATACCCGTTGTACAACCGCTTAAAAATGCATCGCTTGATTTTGTAAAGACTATTGGTCGTTTGTATTTTCAGCGCAGGGATAATAAGAATCTTGCCCAGAAAATGACTGCGCATTTTATGGACTATGTGCGTACGCGTTACAATATCCGTACAGCCGTGGCAGATGAAGATTTTGAACACCGGCTGGCATATAAAAGTGGTTACGACCGTGCAGCTATAAAAGATCTGTTGTATCACATCCGGTATATACAGGACGAAAATGCAGTACCGGATGAAATGTTATTAACCCTGAATCAGAAATTCGAGAACTTTTATAAACATACATAATAATGGAAGAGAACTTTTTTCAGCAAAGAACCGACCTGAGTTCCCTGCAGCAATCTGTTGATAATTTAAAACAGGAGATCGGCAAAGTGATAGTAGGACAGGAACAAATGATTGAATTGTTACTGGCTGCGGTGTTGTCAGACGGGCATGTGTTGATAGAAGGAGTACCGGGTGTAGCCAAAACATTAACGGCCAAACTGCTCAGCAAAAGTATTGCAGTAGGTTTTTCGCGTATACAGTTTACGCCCGACCTGATGCCCAGTGATGTATTGGGAACATCCATTTTTAATCCGAAAGAAAGTGCTTTCCTGTTTAAGCAGGGACCTATCTTCAGCAATATTGTGTTGATCGATGAGATCAACCGCGCACCGGCCAAAACACAGTCGGCCTTGTTTGAAGTAATGGAAGAAAGACAGGTAACAGTAGATGGGCAGACCTATAGCCTGGCTACCCCTTTTATGGTAGTGGCTACGCAGAACCCTGTTGAGCAGGAAGGCACCTATCACCTGCCGGAAGCACAGTTGGACCGTTTCCTGTTCAAGATCAATGTTACGTATCCTACCCAGGAACAGGAATCGCGCATTGTAGCCAATCATCACCAACTGGGACTGAACAGTATGGTAGAGCAGGTAGTAACTGTATTAACACCGCAGCAAATTGAAGACCTGCGCAAACAGGTACGCACTATACACGTGGAAGAAAAACTTATTCATTTTATTACCACTATTGTAGGCAATACACGTTATCATAAATCTATTTACCTTGGCGCTTCACCAAGGGCTTCTATTGGTATATTGAATAGTGCCAAAGCACTTGCTGCTATGCGTGATCGTGATTTTGTAACGCCGGATGATATTATCTATGTTACGCCTGCTGTATTGCGTCACCGTATTGTGCTTACACCCGAAAAGGAAATGGAAGGCAGCAGTACAGATGATGTGATCAGCCAAATCATACACGGCATTGAAGTACCCCGGTAATCACTAACTATGTCTTTTTATCGTCGTTATATACAACCGTTGTTTTTTACACGCCGTTTTTACACAGCGTTTGCGGTGATCATTGCCGGTTTTATTGTTTCGTTCAACTGGGAATGGATGTATCGCATTATGCTGCTGATACTGTTCTTCTTTATTGCACTGATTTTACTGGATTATGTGGTGCTGTTTTTAAGAGCCAATATTCTGAAGGCGGAACGCAAGTCAGCAGATCGTTTCAGCAACGGGGATCATAATAAGGTTCAAATCTTATTGAAGAATGGTTATTCATTCCGTACGGATGTACGTGTGCTGGATGAAATACCGGTACAGTTTCAGCAACGGGATTTTTTGTTGCATACTTCCATGGCCGGCGGTGAAGAAAAGGAATTGGAGTATACTTTACGACCGGTAGAGCGGGGTGAATACCAGTTCAACGATATCAATGTATTTGTAAGAAGCCCTCTTTGTTTGCTGGTAAGACGCATCAAGGTGGAGCAACCACAAATGGTAAGGGTATTGCCTTCCTACCTGGCATTGCGCCAGTTTGAATTACTGGCCTATTCCAACAATCTTTCAGAAGCCGGAAGTCGTAAAATCCGGAAGATCGGTCATAGTCTTGAGTTTGAACAAATCAAAGAATATGTAACTGGTGATGATATCCGCAGCATCAACTGGAAAGCCACAGCCCGCAAAGGCGGACAACTGATGGTGAATAATTTTACAGATGAACGCAGTCAGCAGGTATACTGTATTATTGACAAAGGCCGTGTTATGAAAATGCCTTTTGAAGGTATGACGCTGCTGGATTATGCCATTAATGCTACCCTGATCTTATCTCGTGTAGCATTGATAAGACAAGATAGGGCCGGCCTGATCACATTTTCAGAACAGATAGGACAGGTATTACCTGCCGATCGCAAGGCTTCGCAAATGGGTAATATCCTGGAAACACTGTATAACCAACAGACAAAGTTCCTGGAAAGTGATTTTGAAAAATTGTATGCACTTGTGCGCACACGTATTACACAGCGCAGCCTGATCGTACTGTTCACCAATTTTGAATCATTGTCCGGATTGCAGCGCCAGTTGCCTTATATCCGCAGCATTGCACGCAATCACCTGGTACTTGTCGTATTTTTTGAGAATACTGAACTACAACAGCTTACAGAACAGCCTGCCAATGATATAGAATCGTTGTACATCAGGACCATTGCCGAAAAGTTTGTCTATGAAAAAAGACTGATTGTAAAAGAACTGCAGCAACACGGTATTTTCACTATTCTTTCTACGCCTCAGAACCTGACCGTTGATACAGTGAATAAATATCTGGAGCTGAAGGCAAGACAGGCTATTTAGAGGTGATGGCTACTGAAGTCAATTTGAAATTTGAGAATGCGGGAATTTGAAAATGCCTCTAAGATGGTTTGATGGTTAAATTGTTGGATTGTTATCAATCGCAGTGATCAACTCTCGATTGACGCCTCACGGCTTACGATTGCTTATCTTCGCGGCGTGGAAAATACAATAACCAGCATTTTTGCAGACGGGAAAGTTTTACTGATCAATAAACCACTGGAATGGACCTCTTTTGACGTGGTAAGAAAGATCAGGTCTATGATCAAAATCAAAAAGGTAGGACATGCAGGTACACTTGATCCTCTGGCTACCGGTTTGCTGATCCTGTGTACCGGTAAGTATACCAAACGTATCAATGAATACATGGCGCGGGAAAAAGAATATACCGGTTCGTTTACCCTGGGCGCTACAACACCTACCTACGACCTGGAAAGCGAGCCTGTTCCACAAGGTGATAGCACTGGTATTACTGTTGAACAATTACACGAAGCCACCCGGCAGTTTACCGGCGAAATCCTACAGGTGCCACCCATTCACTCAGCGATCAAAAAAGATGGCAAACGTGTGTATGAACTGGCGCGCAGGGGAGAGCATGTAGAACTGGAACCACGTAAGATCACCATTAAAGAATTTGAGATTACCAGGATAGAAATGCCTGTGGTGTATTTCAGGGTGGTTTGTTCTACCGGTACCTATATCAGAAGTCTGGCAAACGATTATGGTAAAGCATTGGGATGCGGTGCTTACCTGAGCAGGCTTTGTCGTACGCGCATTGGTGAGTTTTCCCTGGATAGCTCTATGACCATGACAGAAGCAGAAGCATGGATTAAGGAAGTAATGGGAAAGTGAGGGTTGAGGAGGCTGAGGGCAATTTGAAAATCTGAGAATGTGGTAATTTGAAATGCTGGTTGATTGCTAAACGACTTGATGATTTGATGGCTATTTGTTGGATTATTATGAATAGCAGTGATCAACGCACGATTGACGGTTACGATTCATGTCTTACTTTTCACCTTATACAAAAAATACAGGTAGCAATAACAGTGATCGCTCACTACTCATCGCTGACACTCACGATTACAAAATCACGTCAGCAACCGCTCTCTAAAAAGGAGCTCCGATACCCAATTGGAATTGTCCATCGAACAGGCGAAGATTATGGAACCAGCCATCATTGATACTGGAATATCGTGGGTTTTTAAGTTGGTAAGCCCAGTCGAGCCGTATCATGAAAAAATCGAAATCAAATCGTAAACTGGTACCTCCGCCAATAGCAATATCCTTATACAATCTGCCCAGTTTGAACGATGCTTCAGGAATCCTGTTACCACTGGCATCAAATTCTTTGCTCCAGATATTACCCATGTCAACAAACAACGCACTGTTCACTTTAATGCCGGCAATAGTGGTAATGTTGAACCTGAATTCGGCATTCAGCTCAATCTGCATATTACCAAACCGGTCGATGCTGGTGCTGTCCGGCGGATCGTACAGGGTAGCAGAACCCGGGCCCAGTTTGCGGATCTGCCATGCACGCATGCTGTAAGGACCACCCGCATAAAATGCTTTAAAGAAGGGTAAAGTGTTTTCACGCACAATATGCCCGCTGCCGGTATCTGTTTTACCATATACAAAGCCATAACCGGCGTAAGCCCTGAAAGCCCAGGATGAACGTTTGTAGTTGATATAATGTTTCAGTTCACCATCCAGTTTAATAAAGCGGCGCAGATCGCCCAGTTCAAGATTCCTGATAAGACCAAACAACGCGCCACTTTCTTCCAGTCTTGTTCTGAACAGGGTAAGTTTATTGCCTCTTTCACGTCCTGTACTGAGACTTAGCACCTGACTAATGATCAAACCATTGTTAAAGGCAAACCTGTAAGAAGGAATGCGTTCTTCAAGACGTACCAGGCTATCGGTTTTAATAACGTTGGTAAACTCAAAATTGAATGGAATATATTGCCAGGTACGTTTTTTATTATTGGTCCACTCATAACCGAACGCCGTGTTAAAGGAACGTACTTTAAAAAAATCACGGCGGTTGGTATAAGAAGCATTGGTATTCAGGAATGTTCTGGGAGCAGTGAGCTTTGTTTCGTCTACGTTCAGCGCATTCAGCAATGAACGGGGAGCTATGAACCGCGGAAATGAAATATTATGTGCCAGGCTCACCTGCAATGTCTGGATCAGTTGTGTACCCAACTCAATACCAAAACGTGCGTTGGTACTGGTCTGTATGGCTTCACGATAAGCATTTCGGTTTAGTATACGGCTGTTGACGCCAATACCAAACAACTGGCCGGTAGTGATGATATCCGTGGTGTTGCGACTGGCTTCGAGGTCGGCGTTGGCAAATATCTTTTTGGCAGGATACAATCGCAATGAGGCATTCAATGTGGGAATACTATCGTAATGTTCGCCTAAACGAAGATCCACATTTTGCCAGGCGCCCAGTTGATTAAAGGTGTTAATTGTTTTAAAATAGTTACTTTGACTATATAGTGTACCCGGTTTAAGTGCAATACGTCGCGCAATAAAGGGTAGTTTGAAACGATTGGAACTGTAAATAAATGAATAGTGATCCAGCAAGGTTGTATCTTTCTGCGATTCAACAGAATCTTCAATCAATGACAGATCGGGATACACCCGCACGCGACCGATATAGAACTGCATCAGGTGGGTGCTGTCTTTTACCCGTCGTTGTTTAAAGGTGACGTTGATGGTAGGGTTCTCTCTTTTTCTGCGCAATGAATCCAGCAGCCGGATCTGTTCAAACGGATCCAGGGTAGGGTCAATCAATGCTGCTACCACAGTATCCGGCTCACAATACAGATCCTCCTTGCTGAGTTTGTAATAGCCATTATTACGGAAAATGGTGACCAGCCTGTCCAGTTCGGCAGATATGGATTCCAATGTATAAGGATTGTTCTTTTTCAGTAGTGATTTTTCGCGATTCTGTATTGCCAGTTGTTGCAGGATAGGGGTGCTGAGATCGTAACCGATAGAATCGAGCCGGATCACTTTACCGGGCTGTACACGGAAATGCACGGTAACCCTTTGCTGCTGGTTAACAGTATCGATCTGGAATGTATCTGTAATGGTTGGGTAAAAATAGCCCTGCGCCGTGAGCAGCGCACGCATAAAAGTGCGCGACCGGCTGATATTGAAAGTATCGAAAGCCGGCGGTCTGTACAGGGTACGGTACACGCCTGCGTAGGATACAATGCGGGTTTTAAGGCTATCGTCCAGCTGGTTCTGGAGTTTTTCTGTCAGACGCTTTTTTTCAGCGCTGGAAACCCCTACCACGTTGATGTTGGTTTTGTATACAAATGGTTTTCCGGCCTGGTATTTCCTGGGGTAGGTACAGGAAACTACCAGCATACAGCCTAAAAGGCAATAGAAGGTATATCTGAAAATGGTAAAAAAGGTAACTTGCCGGCCTGGTAACATATCTTATTAAAACGAAGTGCAATGTTAGTGAAATCGCAGGTAAAATATATCCAAAGTTTAAGCCAGAAACGTCAGCGTGATCAGGATAGTGTGTTTGTGGCGGAAGGCCCCAAGATAATTAACGAACTATTAAGCGCACCCAATGTGCAGGTACGGCAGTTGTTTGCGGTAGCTGGCTGGCTTCGCCAACAGCCGGTAACGCCTGCTGCGGAAATAACGGAAGTAGATGAAAAAGAGCTGGAACGCCTGTCTTTTATGCAAACACCCAACCAGGTGGTGGGTATATTTTCAAAACCTGTATTCCCGGTACAACCAGTAACCCTTTGCCTGGGGTTAGATACTATCCAGGATCCCGGCAATATGGGTACCATTATCCGTTGCGCGGACTGGTTTGGTATTACCACTATTATTGCCGGTAAAGACTGCACCGATGTGTTCAGCCCCAAGGTAGTTCAGTCAACCATGGGCAGTATCAGCCGCGTGCAGATAGTGTACGAAGAACTGGCGACATTTTTACAGGAAAACCCTTCACTGGAAGTGTATGCAGCGGCACTGAATGGTACACCCTTACACAAGGTATCAACCATTACCGGGGGAATGATCGTAATTGGTAACGAGTCGAAAGGTATCAGCGATGCAGTATTGTCAAAAGCAAGACATCGGATCACCATCCCGCGTAAAGGAGCTGCAGAATCATTGAATGCTGCAGTAGCCACAGGTATTATTTTGTCGCATTTGGTGGGATAGGGAGGAGGTATGAATAGTGGTGGTGAATAGTCAATGTTGAGTGCTGGCTGCTGTTCTTGCTCGTCGCTCAAATTCCGCAGCGGTTAACAACAATCAAACCATTCAGCCCTCAAATCATCAGGCACTTATTTTCCAATTACCACATTCTCAAATTAAATCCCTCTAACTAAACCTGATAGCCTTCACCGGTTGTACTTTTTTTACAATGATGGTGGGGATCAGTAATACCAGGAAACAAATAAGGAAAGTACCCAGGTTAACCAGCACAATCTGCCACCACACTACGTTTACAGCGGCCTTGGAAATATAATAGGCATCTTCAGGCAGGGTGATAAAACCATAGTGGTCCTGCAGCCAGCACAATGCCAGCCCGATAAAATTACCCAATAATAATCCCGCAAACGTAATGACCATGCCCTGGTACAGGAATATTTTCTGAACCGTAATGTTTCGGGCACCTACAGCTTTTAAAACACCGATCATACGTGTGCGTTCCAGTACCAGTATCAGCAAACAGGTGATGAGGTTCAGAACAGCTATAGCGATCATAATAGCCAGTACTATAAAAATGGTTTTATTCTGCAGGGCCAGCCAGTCAAAAATATAAGGATAGATCTCTTTGGTGGTACTGCTTTGCAAACCCAGCGGCAGGTAAGGAATGATGGCTTCGCTCACATTATCCATCTGCCGGTAATCATGCAGGAATATTTCGTAGCCGCCTATCTGGTCTGGTTCCCAGTTGTTCAGACGTTGTATCAGTTTCAGATCACCAATAGCAATCAGTTTGTCGTAATCTTCAATGCCTGTTTTGAAAATGCCGGCCACAGTCAGTTTACGCGGACGTGGGGGCGCACCGGGTTGTATAAAATAGATCAGTACTTTGTCATTTACTTTCAATTTTAGTTGCGATGCTGTATAGGAAGACAGGTTGATCTCGTCGCTGTAACCACTGTCGGTAAATTGTACCCACCGGCCTTCTACCAGAAAGCTGCTGAGATTGTTGAAACCATATTGTTTTTCCACGCCTTTGAACAATACTCCTTCAATGGTTTCAGAAGTTTTGAGAATGGCATTTTTGGTGGCAAAGGCCTGTACATTCTTAATGGCCGGATTAATGGATGGCAGCCGTTGTACAGAATCATTTTTGCGGATGGGCGTTTCTTCTGCAATGGCAACACGTGCTGATTCAAAGCTCTGGATACGGATATGTCCCCAGAAACTGAAAATTTTACGACTGATGGTTTCCTGGAAACCACTGGTAAAAGCCAGGGTAACGATCATTACCGTCACACTGATAATGGTAGCACCTACCGATAAACGAATTACAAACCGTGAAAAGGATTTTTGCCGGTTAAATGCAATACGACGGGCTATGAATGTTGAGATATTCAATCGGTATGGTATTTAATGCTCAAAAATAGCCGCTGGGGCAGAATCTGTAAAAGTTTTTTATTTTTTTATGTTAACATTACAGTATGAAATATGCCCTGTTCGGCCTGTTGACTGTGGCGGTACTGCAGTTGCGGGCACAAATACCGGAAGCTGTTTTTGTTCCGAACATCAAATCCGCACAATTGTATTCTTATGGAAACCAATTGGGCTATCCTGTGATCAGACTGAACAGCAGCGACCGTGTTGAACTGCATTTTGACGATCTGGACGCCAATATAAAGAGTTATTATTACACTTTCCAGTTGTGTGATGCAGACTGGACTCCTTCCATGCTGAATAACTTTGATTTTATCAGAGGGTTTGCCCAGCAGCGGATCAATACATACCGTATTTCTTCTATTGCCTACACCCGCTATACTCATTACCAGGCTACTCTGCCCGAGCAGAATTGTGTGCCTTCGCGTTCGGGCAATTATATTCTGCGTGTGTTCCTGAACGGAGATACTGCACAAACTGTTTTCACCCGCCGTTTGCTGGTGCTGGAAGATAAATCGGTCATTGCGGCCATGATACAGCAACCTTTTAACAGCGAGCTTTTCCGCACGCATCAGAAAGTACAGTTTAAGGTGAGTCTGAACGAACAACTGAATATTACCAACCAGTTTCAACAGGTAAAAACGGTTTTGTTGCAAAACTGGCGTTGGGATAATGCTATTACGGGTATACGTCCTACTTTTTTTGTACGTAATGTAATGGAGTATAATACCGAAAGTGATGCAGTATTTCCCGGAGGAAAAGAATGGCGCTGGATCAACCTGCGCAGTTTTCGTTTGCAAAGCGACAGGGTTGAGCGCGCCAATTATTCTACCACTGCCACCGAGATCTTTGTAAAAGCTGATGTACCGAGACCACAGTTGTCATACAATTTTTACCGCGATAATGACGGATGGTATTCTATTGAAACCACAGAAAGCATCAACCCGTTCTGGCAAACTGATTACGCTACGGTACGTTTTACGTATATACCACCGGGTAACCAGCCGTATGCAGATAAAGACATTTTTCTTTTTGGCAAACTGACCGGCTACAACTTGGCCGATTCTTTTAAAATGGTATTTAACGAAGACAAAGGTGTGTACGAAAAAGCCCTGTTCATGAAGCAAGGGTATTATGACTACTCATACGTTACACTGGATCGCAATGCTTCCAGCAATAAAAGAACAGCTTCCTTCAACTTCACAGAAGGTAATAGCTGGGAAACAGAGAATAATTATATTGTACTGGTGTATTACAGGTCACTTACCGGCCGTTCTGATGAGTTGATTGGTTTATCGGTGATCAATTCATTGACAAGTAGGATGAGGTAATGAAGGTGCAGGATGGAAGGTTCAAGGTGTAAGAGAATGCCAGAAGTTTGAAAAAGCTACGGGCTTTGAACTACGAGGGGGTGAACAAATATAGCAGAGAGTATACTCACGACTCAAGATTTATGTCTCATGCCCACCATTCACTATTTTTTTCTTTTTTCAATTCTTCTTTCTTCCCGTATTAATTTTCCCTTATCTTTGCGGCGGCAGGTCATACACGACCAGCTCCTGCTGAATCCCCCAGGACCGGAAGGTAGCAAGGGTAGGTGGTTGTAGCGGTGCGATGTATTCAGCCTGCCTTTTTTCTTTTTTTGAAGATGATCCACCCGAAATTGTTTAACTTCGACCCTCGCAAGAAAAGTACATCTTCAAATTTCAAATTTTCACCATGAAATTTTTTATTGATACAGCAAATCTTGATCAGATCAAGGAAGCGCATGCATTAGGTATTCTGGATGGTGTTACTACCAATCCGTCACTGATGGCAAAGGAAGGCATTAAAGGCGAAGCTGCTATTGCTAAACATTATCTGGATATTTGTGAGATTGTAGATGGCGGCGATGTAAGTGCAGAAGTATTGTCTACCACCTTCAATGAGATCGTTGAAGAAGGAAAGAAACTGGCTGCCATTCACCCCAGCATTGTGGTTAAAGTTCCCATGATCAAAGACGGCGTTAAAGCCCTGAAATATTTTTCTGACAACGGTATTAAAACCAACTGTACGCTGGTGTTTTCTGCCGGTCAGGCAATCCTGGCTGCCAAAGCCGGTGCTAATTATGTGTCACCATTCATTGGCCGTATTGATGACAGTAACTGGGATGGTGTTCAACTGATTGAGCAGATTGCACACATTTACCAGATCCAGGGTTTTAAAACGGAGATACTGGCTGCTTCTATCCGCAGTGCATTGCATATTGTAAAATGTGCTGAAGCTGGTGCAGATGTTTGTACTTGTCCGCTGGAGCCTATCATGGGTCTGCTGAAACATCCGCTGACTGATATCGGTCTGGCTAAGTTCCTGGAAGACGCTAAGAAAATGTAAAACAAAAACATTCTTATTTTATACAACCGTCATGTTGCAATAACATGGCGGTTTTTTTATTGGTTACGTTTGCGTTTACCGGCAGGTGAGGTATTGGTACCCTGCATCACTTCTTCCACGGTTCTTAATTTTTCAGTTTGCTCCATGGTTTTGATATAGATGCCGCTGGTTTTACGGATAGTGGTATCTGCTTTCAGAACAGCGGTGACCATGATCTTTTCTTCTTTACAGGCAGTGTCAACAAACAGGCTATTGCCATCAAATGAGCCATATGAACTGGTGAAAACAAGTTCTTTACCTGTTAATGGTTGCCAGCGTCCGTTTGATAATTTGCCATCAACATTGATGTAATTAAAAGTACCTTTTTTCAAACTGTCAGTATACAGGTGAAAGAAAATACTGTCCACTTTCTGAGCCTGCGCAGGCAGACGCAGAAGTGCAAGAATGATAGTGGTAACAAACACACAGGGTTTCAATACTACTGATTTTTCACAAGGTAAAGAGAAATGAGGCGATATTGTGATAGTGAGATGTAATGATTTTGAGATTTGGGAATCTGATAACGCTTTTCCGGATATATTATTCATGGAAAAAGCTGAAATTCCAAAATCCCTCAATTCCGGAATCAGCAATATTATTGTTGTTGCTGTTGTGATGCAAACGAATCACTCACCGGACTTTCTTCAACAGCTTTAGGTTGTTTTTCCATCTGCACCCGGTTGGTGGCCTTGAACACATGACCATCTTCATACCCTACTGATACAAACACATACAGGTCCTGGTGAGCAGGTCCTTTGAATGTACCGCGAACAGGGCTGCAATCTTTAAAATTGCGACCCACAGCCAGTTTTACATGGTTGTTGGTGATCCAGATATTATTGGTGGGGTCAATGCCTGCCCAGCCATATTGTGGTATCCAGGCTTCTATCCATGCATGGGTGGCACCTTCGCCACGCATACCGTTTTTGTTGGGGCAGATATAACCGCTTACATAGCGGCAGGGGATATGCATGGTACGCAATATCTGTAGCAATAGATGGGCAAAATCCTGGCACACACCACTTTTGTATTCCAGTATTTCGTCGATGGTGGTTTCAATATTGGTAATGCCCCTGGTGTATTTAAAATGCTTGAAAACAAATTCGCTGCAGCTTTCCACTACAGATGCTACACTTTTGCGTTCCTGGAACAATTGATCGCATATTTCGTTAATAAGTGGCTGCTGTGTAATATGATCGGGAGCTGCCAGTTCCATCAGTCCCATTTGTTGCTCGCGTTCTTCTTTCAGCTCGTGCCAGTTGCTATGAAAATTGATCTGCAATTGTGAAGAGGCGGTGGTACGCACAATCAGTTTACTTTCTATTACCAGTTCTTTGTGCGGATGTGTAAGACTGAACTGACCTACTGTGTTGCCCCAATAGTCTGTGAACTGTTGTATTTCCGGTTGATCTGTAATGGAAATACTGTGTTGCAGGATTTCCTGGTCGCCGGATTGGTAGGGATATATACGTACTTCGTTTACACTTTCGGTAACCGGATTATCGTATTCGTATTTGGTGATATGATGAATTTTAAAAACAGGCATGTATTAAACTTAAGAATAAGAAAAAAATGATTGACTGAGTGAACGGCTGAACTGCAATAACTCGTTGCGCACATCCAGCAGATAGGCTGGCAGCCCGCTGCGTTTGATCCACTCAAAGTCTGCAAACTCCACCTGGCTGTACAATCTTCCGAACTGTTTCAACAGGTTATACTTTTCCGAAGGATTATTTTCCTTGATAGCATCGTCGAGATATTTTTTTATGCGTTGCAATGAATAAATAATTGAATGGGGGAATTGCAGGTTAAAGATAAGCTGATGCGCCACATTATAGCTATAATCGGTGCTGCGATAATTTTTCAGATGCAGTTCATAGCCCGATAAAGAGAAAAGAAGCCCACGCCAGTACAGGATATCTTTGTTCTGCCCCAGATCGTAATTAATGGCTTTGTAGTGTTTATCTGTAAGTTCAATGGTCAGCAGACATCTTTCAATGTATTTGCCAAGGTTCATAAAACTCCAGCTCATACCGCGCGGCATGGTGGTATCGGTTACGCCGGTATACAGCAAACAATTTTGTACCAGCATATCAATGGCCGATAAGGTTTCATCGGAAGTGATCTTTTTTTCTGTTCTGGGATTGTTGATCAGGTGATACATCAGGTTTACCTGTTCCCACACTTCTTTGGTAATATGATCCTGCATACCTCGGGCATTTTCACGTGCCCGGCCCAGTATCACTTTCAGCGAATTGATATTACGGGTGTTCAGTAACAGGTGTTGCAGTACCTGGCTGGTATTGCCTGCCATAGCTGTTATTTCCTGTTCGGGCAGATCGGTAAAGATCTGCAGGGCTGGGGTCCAGTCGTTGGTGCCATAAGGACCTTTGTCCAGCGATAACATGTAGTGTGTATGCAACATACGCAGCATACCTTCCGAACGTTCCATATACCTGTTCATCCAGAACATTGAATCTGCAATCCGGCTTAGCATTATTGATGGTGTCTTTTGATTTGAACAAATGGGGTATTAAAAAACGAATGCCTGCTGCAATGTGTGGTCTATTCCACATCTATAACCCAGGTATCTTTACTGCCGCCACCCTGTGAGGAGTTTACAATCAGCGAACCTTCCCGCAGGGCAACCCTGGTCAGGCCGCCGGGAACAATTTCAATACCAGAGGGGCCACACAACGCATAAGGGCGTAGATCCACATGCCGGGGCTGAAATTTACCATCAATAAAACAGGGAACGGTAGACAGTTTGATAATGGGCTGTGCAATGAAATCGCGCGGATTTTTTTCCACTTCAAGTTTAAAGGAATTAATTTCTTCATCGCTGGCTTTATTGCCCATCAGCATACCATAACCGCCGGATTGATTGGTACGTTTAAGTACCATATTGCCAATATTGCTGAACACATGCTCACGACACGCAGCATCATTCATGTGATAGGTAGGTACATTGGGCAATATCGGTTCTTCGTTCAGGTAATATTTGATCATTGCGGGTACATAAGCATATACGGCTTTATCATCCGCCACACCATTGCCTACAGCATTGATAATAGCTACAGAACCTCTGCGATAAGCACCCATCAGGCCAGGCACACCCAACACACTGTCTGGCCTGAAGGTGAGCGGGTCAAGATATTCATCATCAATCCGGCGATAGATTACATCCACCTGCTCCAGTCCGCGTGTGGTTTTCATATATACTTTATGATTGCTCACCAGCAGATCTCTGCCTTCCACCAGCGGAATGCCCATCTGCCTGGCCAGGAATGTATGTTCGTAGTAGGCAGAATTATATACACCCGGCGTCAGCAATACCACCGTAGGGTGACTGACAGGGCGGGGCGACAATGATAACAGGATGGAGTGCAGCAGTAATGGGTAATTGTTAACCATCTGCACATGATTGGCTGCCAGCATATCTGAAAACAATCGTTTGGTCACTTCGCGGTTTTCCAGCATGTACGATACGCCGGAAGGAGTGCGCAGGTTATCTTCCAGGATATAGAAGGTGCCATCTTCTCCACGGATCAGGTCTATGCCCGAAATATGTACGTAAATATCATAAGGAACCTGTATGCCAAATACCTCGCGTGTAAAATGCGGGCAGGAGGCTATCAGCCATCCGGGTATTACTTTGTCCTTTATGATCTGCTGTTCGTTGTAAATGTCTTTCAGAAAGAGATTGAGAGCTTTCAGGCGTTGTTTAATTCCCGCTTCAATGTGTTGCCATTCCTTACGCGTAATAATACGGGGAAGAATGTCGAAAGGAAAAATACGTTCAATGCCGGCATTGTCGCTATATACGGTAAAAGTAATACCCTGGTTCATAAATAGTTCGCCAGCCTGTATATCCTTTTCCTGCAGGCTTTCTACCGACATGTTGCCAAGGGTTTGCAACAGGGTTTTGTAAGGAGCACGAATGGAACCGGAGGCCATCATTTCATCCCACATACCGGTGGGCAGGGCATATTGAGTCAGCAGGTGTTCTCCCGTCATAACCAGCAGTTTAAGGTTAAATAAAAAGGGTTACATGTTCATTGTTCAACGAACAAGCAACCCTCTTTCCGAAAATACTTAAAAGATTCTAAAAAAAATCATATGATATTTTAAAATATTAATATCGCCAATCAGCCATTCCTGGTTAAATGCCAATTCATAACATATTTATTACAATTCAATACGCTGCATATTGCTCAAATGCTTTACTGCACGCAGTTTTACAGATTGTATTGTAATAATTTTTATCTTATTTTAAATAAATATGAAATATTTTATATGTGTTTTTTTTATTGCAATTAGTACAATTTCTTGTAACAGAACACATAAACACACATCTGCATTACCCCAGGCTTTACTGACCAACGGTGCTATTTACTGGTCGGCTACCACTGCGCCGGCTGCTGCATTTGGCAACACGGATCAGGCTGTTTACCACCAATATTTTAGTAATGGCGAACGGGTGCATTTTTTACAATTTCAGGCTAACGGCCATTTTGAACAACTGGAATACCGTGAAGAAAGTAATGGTGAGCAGGTATGGGTTACGGTAAAAGGAGAAGTGGGGACCAGTACTGTAAAAGAGAAACCTGTGCTTACACTGAAACCACAAAGTGGCATATACCGGTATGTAAAACAGGGAGTGGTTTATAACCGCGAAATACCGGTAGAAGATCTTTACCTGCAATATGCTGCCACATTTTTATGGAAAACAGGCAATATTCCCGGCATGGCAGGAAAACGTTATTTGAGAATGATCAACATCAGTAACAATCCGGCAGGTGATCTTGGGTTTCCAGATCCGGAAAATGTACAGGTTTTTCATGAAGCATTGTAGTAACTGAAACCCTTAAAACTTCTGACCGTCATACGAATGTAACAACACAGATGACGTACCAGGAAACGGTATCGGTAACTTCACTGCTTTGTTAGAAATAAAAGTTATATTACCACGTTTCTAACACACATCATCATTCCTGTGAACAAACACCCCCTGCAGGCAATTGCGCTACAACAATACTGGATCTTTATCAAGAATATTGGTATTACGCCGGGTATGGAGGAGTATGAGAAACGGAAAATGAGCATTTTTAACCAGCTTAATTTCCTGGGACTGCTCACCGGTGTTGTGTTCATGGTGATTGGTATTGCCATTACAGACCATTTGCCACCCCTGGCGTGGTTTGGGGCCGGGGCGCCGCTGGCCATCAGCCTGTTTGTGTTATGGCTGAATTACGAACGGTATTATGAATTGTCGCGGTTATTGTATTTCAGCCTGTATCCCGTAGCCACCTGTCTTGTTTTCCTGGGAAAAGTGAATGTTGGCATTGAGCTGTTCTTCATCCTGTATTGTGTTTTGTCTGTTTTCTTTCTGCAGAAACTCCGGAATATCATTTTTTCTTTCGCCTTATCGGTTGCCTGTTACTTCATTGCAGTAGTGATCTTTCACGATTATTATTTCCGGCTGGAAAAAGTGAATTACTGGTTTTATTTCTTCAATCAGCTACTGGCTTTTGGATTGATCTTTTATGCGCTTTTCCTGGTAAAACAGGAAAATATGGGATATCAGGCAGGTTTGCTGCACAAAAGCCGGGAACTGCATCGTCGTAATCTTGAGGTAGAAGAGCAGCGTCGTGAAATTGAGGAAAAGGCAGCGTTGCTGGAAAAACAAACCCATGAACTGACTGAGCTGAACCAGGTAAAAAATAAACTGTTCTCTGTAATAGCCCACGATCTGAAAACGCCGATGTATGCACTGCGCAATATGTTTCAGAATATGCAGCGATATAAAGTACCCGCACATGAAATAGAAGAAATGTTGCCCGGCATTGTAAACGAAATGAGCTATGTAACCGGGTTGATGGATAATCTGCTGCAATGGGCCAAAACCCAGATGCAGAAAGATACGGTGCATCCGGAAGTACTGAACCTGGAGCTGATGGTTGCAGAAGTATTTACACAACAGCAGTTGCAGGCTACCAGCAAACATATTCTTTTACAAAGTACAATTACAGAACCGGTGTATTGTTTTGCAGACCGCGAAATGATAAAACTGGTGCTGCGCAACCTGGTATCCAATGCTATAAAATTTACTCCGCAACATGGCAATATACAGGTTAGTGCAACTATAATGACCGCCCAGGTAAAGGTGTTTGTAAAAGACAGTGGCATTGGTATGAATGAACGAAGGGTGCAGCAGATTTTCGGCAATCATTTTATTACTACACACGGTACCGATAATGAATCAGGAACAGGTATTGGCCTGAAACTGTGCAAAGAGTTTCTTGAAAAGAACGGAGGTGAGATCTTTGTACAAAGTGTACAGGGAAAGGGAAGCGTGTTTTCATTTACACTTCCCCGGTATGATGTGGCAGATAATTAAATCCTTCCTGTATTATTCAGCCTGTTAAAGAGTAGTTGTTTATAATATTGTTTTAAACCCGATGCCATAATATTTATTCAGTTCAGGCATTGTTGAATATCTGATCTTTCCCAGGTTGCGGCAATTAGCATACAATTCAAACCCACGTAGTTTTTTGCAGGGGATCTGTGCGCCGGCATATAATTGCTGGAACAATACCTGCATTTTAGCTGTATTGTCCATGTTCCGCCCCTGATTAAAAATATACTGGATGTCTGCCCCGGCAAAGAACTGCTTATAGTTGAGACGATTGGTAAAACCACCTGCCCATGCAGTTCTGTCTGCTTTAAAGTTACCAATGATGTTTGCATAAGATGTAAAGCCAAAATTCTGATTTGTCGTATTGGCAATACTGGTGGCCTGCAATCCTGTACGCCAGTTAAAGTTACCGGATTGTATTGCTGTAGCGCGGATGCCAAAGGTATGTGTGTAGGCACGTATATCGGGGTTAGTACGAATGTAATAATAACCTGTGCCCCCTGGTATTTCTAAAATAACATCGGTAGTATAATCACGTTTTTCAAAATTGTAGCTGAATTCCAGTCGCTTATTGGCTGTTGTGAATCTCAAACCCGTTGACCATATCCTGTATTGCTTATCGTCATTAATAGACGAAGTGGGCGGAGGATTGGGCAAAAAGATAGTAGATGTAGAATTGTAATGATATAAGTCCTGGGTAAAGTCAGTGAACTTGTATTGCAGATCACTGAAGTTATCATAACTGGCAAAAGAGCCGAATAGTTGCAGACTGGCCTTGTGAGTGCTTTTGAACATTTTTACCACATCGGTAGTAATGGTACCAAATGGAAAGATCCTTGTCATATCTCTGCCTTCGGCAGGAGAAACGTCTGCAAGTATCCCACCTTGCACCTGTACAATATTTTTATAAGCTATGGATAATGATGGTGTAAGCAGGTAAGATTTTGCTTTCCCTTCGACTTTATTAGATACCCATGATTGGGTGACCTGGTTGATGTAAGTGTGGGCCCAATCGTACTTGTTGTATTTCGGAAAACTGAATTGCGCGTTCAATGAAGGTACAATACTCCAGTTGCCGGCCTGTGCATGATAACTGATATTATCCCTGAACTGTAAGGTTCTGAAATCTGCAGTACCGTGTTGAAACAGGTCTATTTTAATGGTACTATTGGTAGAATTTGTGATAGTGTTTGAGGTAAGATTGCCCAACAGGTAGGTGGCCGTAAATTCGTTGCGCCAGCGTTTTCCAAACGTACTTTTGAAGGCAAGACTGGCATTGAAGGTATATTCGTCTGCATGGTATTTTGCTATGTTAGTATCCGAACCAACAGGATATTGATTGATTTGCGTGGCATTATTGGTATAGTTCTGTGGTGCATAATTAACTGTCACGGAAAGATCATGATGTTTTCCCAAAGTGATGCCTGCATAACCGTTGATTCGGAAACGATCAAAGTTGGGCGGGTTGGTATAAGTTGCTTTGGTGTTAGCTGATATATAGTCTTTCCCGATGCCATCGTGCGCATAATTGGCAGAAACGCCATATCTTATTTTTTGCGTGTTATTATAAGCTCCCAGGTAATACTGGTGATAGAGATGTTTGTCGGTATTATAAGCCGTATTTCCGGCGGCGGTAATACCCTTGCCGCCTGCTTTTTGTCTGCGTGTGGTGATGAGCAGCAATTGTTGCTGACCAAATGCTCCGTTTAATTGACTCAGTGCGTTCTGCACCAGCGTAATACTTTCAATGTCGTATATGCTGTAAGCATTTACATCGTTGGCTACCACACCATCAATAACATACACCAGGTAACTTTTGCTGGTGTAAATGCCGTATAGCCATACATTAATGGCATCGTGCAACGAGAAGAAAGGCATTTTCTCCAGGTCTTCCCCTTTAATGCTGATGGTTTGTGTAAAATTTTTATCAAGCTGAAGTCTGCCGGCATTGAGAAATGTAGAATCGTTCTGGGCATTGGATGGTGTGGTTATAAAACAGCCTAATAATGCTGTTAGCAGATAGTGGTTAATGTTCATGGCGTAGAGTAATTTCGATTCTGTTTAACTGGTAGCTAAAGTAGCTGTTTAATTCATACAAAATGGTTAAAAATGGACGAAACTACCTTGTATGTATAAATGATTTTTTATATAACATTTCCTTAAACAGGTGGTCATATACTGTTAATGCAGGCTCCTCATCTTTGTGCTGCCAATTATTACCTGCTGAACAATTTAAAAAGTAAGTACATGAAAAACATCTCAAAGATCTTTGCTGTAATTGTAGCCAGTGCGCTGCTATTAACGATGATACAGGTCAGGGCAGCCACTGGTTTACCTGCTATCGGTGAAGAAGAATTAACAGTTACCTACCGTGGTACAGAAGGCGATTTCCTGGTATTTCTTGTTTCAGTAAACAGTGACAGTAAAAGAAAGATCGTGAATATTACCGATGAGAATGGCCACGAATTGTTTTACCAGGTATTTTACGGAGAACAGGTAGCGCGTAAATTCAAGATCCCCAAAGGTGAATGGCAGAAACTCACATTTACCATACAGCAGCAACAACGCAATACATGTTCAAAAACATTTGCTATCAGTACCCTTTATGTTGAGTCTGTTAAGGTACAGGAGCAACAATAATATGTCCTGATATAGTGCAAACCAACCCTGTTGCTGTATCTGCAATGTTTTTTTATGGCTAAAATCATCTGCTGCCGGAACTGATCACGTCATTGTACACGCATTTTCATGCTTTTACAATCATTCCTTATCTTCGCGGGCTATGACACAAGAGCAAATTAAAGATATGAGGGACCGTGTAGTGGTCCTGAGGAGGTTTCTTTGACGTCGATAACAGACGTGATAAAGTAAACCAGGATAAGCAATTATCCCTTTCACCCGGCTTCTGGGATGATAACAAACGGGCTACAGAGATTCTCAAAAACATCAAGCTGAATGAATACTGGCTGAAACTATTTGAACAGAGTGAGGCAGCCGTAGAGGATTTTGCTGTGCTTTTTGATTTCTGGAAAGCCAGTGAGGCATCGGAAGAGGAAACCAAAGAAGCTTATGCCAGGGCGCTTGCCCAACTGGAAGAAGCTGAATTTAAAAGTACGCTCAACCAGCCCGAAGACGAATTGCCGGCTGTTCTGCAGATCAATAGCGGTGCGGGTGGTACCGAAAGCCAGGACTGGGCCGAAATGCTGGCACGTATGTATCGTATGTACGGCGAAAAGCAGGGATGGAGTGTAACGGAACTGGACTGGCAAGACGGTGATGGCGCCGGTGTAAAAAGCGCTACACTGCAATTTGACGGTCCCTTTGCGTATGGTTTTCTGAAAGCTGAAAGCGGGGTGCACAGGTTGGTGCGTATTTCGCCATTCGACAGTAATGCCCGCAGACACACTTCCTTTGCTTCAGTGTATGTATACCCGCTGGTAGACGATAGCATTGAAGTAGCGGTAAGTCCCGCCGACCTGGAATGGGAGTTTTACCGTAGTGGTGGTAAAGGGGGGCAGAACGTAAACAAGGTGGAAACGGCTGTAAGGTTAAAGCATATTCCCAGCGGCATTATTGTAGAGTGCCAGAAAGCACGTACACAAGGTGAGAACCGTGAAATGGCTTTACAGATGCTAAAAAGCCGTTTGTATGAAGAGGAAATGCGCAGACGCGAAGCCGTGAAAAATGCAGCGAATGCTTCCAAGAAGAAAATTGAGTGGGGCAGCCAGATCCGCAGCTATGTATTCCATCCGTACAAAATGATCAAGGATCACCGTACTGATTATGAGGTGGGCAACGTGCAACCCGTAATGGATGGCGAGCTGGATGGTTTTGTAAAAGCGTACCTGATGATGGAAAAAGAGATCAACTCATAGTACAATAGTTCCGGGATGCAGGAACAGTATTTTTGCATTCCGGAATTTTAAATACCTGTCTATGATAGCAAAAGTCATACTTCCCGCATTGTTGCTGTTAGTCATTGCCTGTAATGACACGCCCGACAAACAGCCCTCCTCCCTTTCAGATACACTTACAACAGCCACTCCTGTACCGGATTCACTATCGCCTGTTACAGATCCTTATGCATTGTCTCCGGCTGAAATAGAGGATGATTCTGTGTTTTCTGATGGCAGCATGCCTACTTCCTGGGCAAATGCCGGTTTTGACAATCCACTCGCTTTCAAAAAGTTCCTCAAACACCTGCAATACTGGGTAGCTACTGACCAGAGAGACAGCGTGGCGGCAGTAGTTGCATACCCATTGCATCATCCGGCTGTTAAAAATGCACAACAGTTTCTGGCCGGCTATGACAAATACATGCGCGAACAGGTAAAAAAGGCCCTCAAAGAACAGAATCTCCGACAGATCTTTCGACGAGACCAGGGAGCTATGATAGGTAATGGTGAACTGTGGTTCAGTGAAACACCCCAGGGATTCCGGATTATCGGGATAAATTGAGGCGTGACCGGTTCCGTGTTGGGAAATCGTGAGTGGTGAGTAGTAAATGGTCAATAGTGAATGATGATTACTGGTTGCTGTTCTTGCCCGTGGCTCGTAGCGCAAAGCCCGCAGCGGTCAACAACGATCAAGCCATTCAACTATTTTAGAGGCATTTTCAAATTACCACATTCTCAAATTAACCTCGGATTTTCAGTAAAAACATGGCCAATAGCGGTAAACGGAATGTGTAAATACTTTCCGAACTTCGCGCTGTTTTTTGCCTTCCGTAAGAAGGTTATTTTCCATCCTTAAATGTGATCTATGGCACTTGGATATTTTAATTACCCTATGCCGGCCAATGAACCGGTATTGAACTACGCAAAAGGCTCTAAAGAGAAAGAAGTACTGAAAGCAACGTTGAAAGAGCTGAAAAGTCAGGAATTAGACATTCCCATGTACATTGGTGGCAAAGAAGTTCGTACCGGCAATAAAAGATCAATACACCCCCCGCACGAAATACAACATACATTAGGATATTTTCATACAGGCGATGCATCCCATATTCAGCAGGCTATTGATGCTGCGCTGGCAGCCCGTGAAAGCTGGTCATCTGTAAGCTGGGAAAACCGTGCTAATATTTTCCTGAAAGCAGCCGACCTGATAGCTACCAAATACCGTTCTTATATGAATGGTACAACCATGCTGGGGCAAAGCAAAAATGCTTACCAGGCAGAGATCGACAGTGCGTGTGAACTGATCGACTTCCTGCGTTTCAACGTTCACTTCCTTAGTGAGATCTATCGTCAGCAGCCCATCAGCTCACCTGGTATTCACAACCGCATGGAATACCGTCCGCTGGAAGGATTTGTACTGGCTGTAACGCCTTTCAACTTTACAGCAATTGGTGGTAACCTGCCTACCTCTGCTGCAATGTGCGGCAACGTAGTGGTATGGAAACCTGCCAATACACAGGTATACTCTGCGCAGATGTTCATGCGCATATTGCAGGAAGCAGGTTTGCCCGATGGTGTAATCAACCTGGTATATGCAGATGGCCCGGTGATAGGAGATGTATGTTTTAATCATCCTGATTTTGCAGGAGTACATTTTACAGGTTCCACCGGTGTGTTCAACCAGATGTGGAAGACCATTGGTGAGAATATGAATAAATACAAATCTTACCCACGTATAGTTGGTGAAACCGGTGGTAAGGATTTTGTACTGGCACATAAAAGTGCAGATGCAGATGTACTGGCAACAGCGCTATTACGTGGTGCATTTGAGTTCCAGGGGCAAAAATGTTCTGCCGCTTCCAGGGCTTATATCCCTTCCAACCTGGCTGCTGCGGTAAAAGAAAAACTGGTAGCTGGTGTGAAGAGCTTTAAAATGGGCTCTGTGGAAGATTTTACCAATTTTATCAGTGCAGTTATTGACGAAAGAAGTTTTGATAAGATCAAATCTTACATAGACAACGCGAAGAAAGATGCCAACGCATCTGTATGGGTAGGAGGCGAGTGCGATAAATCAAAAGGCTATTTTATTCAGCCTACCATTATCGAAGCAAAGAAAGCAGATTATGTTACGATGTGCGAAGAGATCTTCGGCCCTGTTTTAACCGTGTATATATACGATGAGAATAAGTTTGAAGAAACACTAGAGCTGGTAAATGCCACTTCTCCTTATGCGTTAACAGGTTCTATCATTGCGCACGACAGACTGGCTGTAGAACTCGCTACTGTTAAACTGCGAAATGCTGCCGGTAATTTTTATATCAACGATAAACCTACCGGTGCAGTAGTAGGACAGCAACCTTTTGGTGGCGCCCGTGCCAGCGGAACCAATGATAAAGCCGGTTCTATCCTGAACCTGTACCGTTGGTTAAGTGCACGTACTATCAAGGAAACATTCAATCCGCCAACGGATTATCGTTATCCTTTCCTGTCTGAAGAATAAACAGACCTTTTTATATACCTGTAAAACCACATCGCACAAAGATGTGGTTTTTTGTTACCCGGCCTGTAAGAACTACATGTTCATGGAATTGTATGCCCTTCCACTACCGTCTACTTTTGCATCACATTTATCATATAAAAATAACAACAGGTATGAAGAATATTTTCTTGCTTTTTGTGATGGCAGGATATTTTACAGTAGCAAACGCACAGGTGAAATTTAGCGGTAAGGCAGGTTTGGGGTGTGTTCTATATGTTTGGCAGTGATAAGTAAATGATCTTACTGTTTGTGTAAATGAAAACAATAAGATATCGCTATAATGCTTATCTGTTAAGCGCAAAACATAAAGTAGAAGATGTAAAAGAGGATATTAAGAGCGCTTACAAAACAAATGATTTTGGCTGGGCATTTGGTGCAGGTTATATCACCAGGCTGGGTATTGGCATCAATGCCCGCTACAACCTGGGTCTGGGCAATATTAATGATGCCAGCAGTGCCACAGTGCATAACAGCGTATTCCAGGCCGGATTGCTGTTCCTACTTGGCGGTAGATAATGCTTATTACATTATTTCACTATAATCATGAAGAAGCAGTCAGCCATCAAGGCTGGCTGCTTCTTTATAAAGCAATTCCGGTTTTGTACCGGATATTGTAATGTGATTACAGCTTTCTTTTTACAGTTAGCGGTTTTGCGCTTATTTTTATAAAAATTTTTTTGTGAAAACGGTATTGAATGAGCAGCAACTGGCCATAACCATCAAAAGGCTCAGTCACCAGGTATTAGAAAATCATACCCATCTGGAAAATACAGTACTGATTGGTATACAACCCCGCGGCATCTTTGTCTCAGACAAGATCGCAGAAGAACTGCGCAGCCTGGTTCCACAGGATAAGGTACAATATGGCAAACTGGATATTACCTTTTACCGCGATGATATCCGTAAAAACCTGCATGTTCCCAATCATACCGATATTCCCTTCAGCATTGAAAATAAGAATGTAGTACTGATTGATGATGTATTGTACACGGGGCGCACTATCCGCGCAGCACTGGATGCCTTACTCGATTTCGGTAGGCCGGAAAAAGTGGAATTGTGCGTATTGATCGATCGTCGTTTCAGTCGCCAGCTACCTATTCAACCAGATTATACCGGCAAATCCATTGATTCCATCATTTCACAAAAAGTAAAAGTATTGTGGAAGGAACGGGATGGGCAGGATGAGGTGGTGCTTTTGTAGACTGAATGTTTAACGCAGGACGCTTGTTGGGTTGTAAGTTTTAAGTTGCAGGTTAGAGCAGTCGGTGATTGGTCTATATATATTATCGGCTTGTTGGGTGGTAATATTGCCTGATTGCTATGATACTATAAAACCATCAAACAATTTGAACCATCCCGGTTTTACGTTTCACTTTTGACTTTTCACGTCTCACAATTGCCGGCTGACAGGCATCCACTTTCCACCTACAACTCACAGCTGTAATTTTCTGCTTGAACTTTAAACCGGAACCCCTAATTTTGCCTCCTGAAATGCAACTTTCAGTTAAACATCTGCTCGGTATCAGGGAGCTTACTCCGCAAGACATTCAACTCATTTTAGATACTGCAACGCAGTTCAAAGAAGTATTACAGCGACCGATTAAAAAAGTGCCTTCCCTGCGCGATGTAACCATCGTGAACCTATTTTACGAAAACTCAACGCGTACACGTATATCGTTCGAGCTGGCTGAAAAACGCCTGAGCGCAGATACCATCAATTTTACGGCCAGTGGTTCTTCTGTTTCAAAAGGTGAAACCCTGCTGGATACAGTGAATAATATCCTGTCTATGAAAGTAGACATGGTAGTGATGCGTCACAGTGCCAGCGGAGCACCGCATTTTCTGGCAAAACATATTCCTGCAGCTATTATCAATGCCGGTGATGGTATCAATGAACATCCTACACAGGGATTGCTGGATGCGTTTTCCATGCGTGAGCGGTTTGGCACACTGGAAGGACTGAAAGTAGCTATCATTGGCGACATAATGCACTCGCGTGTAGCCATGAGCAACCTGTACCTGCTGAAAAAGATGGGCGCAGAAGTAATGGTGGCAGGTCCGCCCACACTGATACCGAAATACATGCAGCAGGCTTTTGATGTACGTGTGGAATACAACCTGCAGAAAGCATTGCAATGGTGTGATGTTGCCAACGTATTGCGTATACAACTGGAACGCCAGAACCAGGTATTGTTCTCCTCACTGCGTGAATACAGCCTGGTATATGGTATCAATAAACGCATTCTTGACAGTCTTGATAAAGAGATTGTAGTGATGCATCCTGGTCCCATTAACCGTGGTGTGGAACTGGATAGTGATGCGGCAGACAGCAAACAATCCATCATTCTGCAACAGGTAGAAAATGGGGTTGCGGTGCGTATGGCTGCACTGTATTTATTGTCTGGTGGCAGGGAATTGAGTAATTAGTAGCTGTTGTGAATTGTCAGTTGTAAGAGGTGAATCATGTATCGGCAGTCGTTAATCGTGAGTTGATCACTGCTATTCTTACTTACAACTCACCGCTTATTTCGTACAAAAACAGCAAAGTGTCGCAAAGCCGCAACGATTTTCGGATTTTTAGAACCACATGGAGGCATAAAGGGAGGTTCAAAGAGTAAACAGTTGAAATGTTGATAGGAGCTTGCCGCTTACAGCTAAAATCTAATTCCTGACACCTTAGCTTGTGCCTTTTCAGACCTCGGACTGCAGTCTTCTTCCTTCCGGACTTTCTCTCAAACATCAAACCATCCAGCTATTAAATCATCTGCCTCTCCACTTTCAAATCGACCTCTGGCTTCCCATTTTCAAATTCCTTCCCGTATCTTTCAGGCCTAATTTTTCTGCATGCAACAACGAATTGCCCTTTTCCCCGGAACATTCGACCCGATCACTATTGGTCACCAGGATATTATTGACCGCGCGCTGACCTTATTTGACAAAGTAGTGATAGGTATCGGTCGCAATGCCAATAAAGTACCCATGTTTACAGAAGAACAGAGAATGAAGTGGGTACGCGAAATTTACAGCAACAATCCCAATGTAGATGTTGTTACTTATGAAGGATTGACCATTGAATGTTGCCGTTCAATAGGAGCGCAGTTCATTGTACGTGGTATACGGTATGTAAACGATTTTGAATACGAAAAGGCCATAGCAGATATGAATCGTAGTCTTGACAAGGATATCGAAACGGTGTTCTTAACCTGCTTACCACAATATACTTCTGTTGCTTCTACGCTGGTACGCGATGTATTACGCAATGGCGGAAATGCAAAACCATTTTTACCCGATGTAGTGGCGAAATCATTGGAGAAATTGTGAGTAGCGAATGATAGTAGTGCGTTGTCAGTTGTGAGTAGTGAATGGTGAGCGCTGGCTGCTGTTCATGCTCGTGGCTCAAAACCGCGGTGGTCAACAACCATCAAACAATCAGGCAACCATTTCAAATTAACCCTGGATTTCCGGCTTTCTATTTTCAAACTCTTCATCTGCATATTAACGTATGATCTGGTTTAAAAAAGATATACAGCCCGGACAACTGGCCGCACTTGGTAAAAATACCCTGGGCGATCACTTGGACATTCACTTTACTGAAATCGGCCCTGATTTTCTGAAAGCAACCATGCCGGTTGATCACCGTACCAAACAACCTTATGGTTTATTGCACGGCGGTGCTTCTTGTGTGTTGGCTGAAACCATTGGTAGTATTGCCTCTGCACTGGTAATAGATCAGTCTAAGTTTGTTTGTGTAGGGCTAGAGATCAATGCCAATCATATCCGTGGTGTACGTGAGGGGGTAGTGACCGGTATCGTAACGCCTTTACATCTTGGCAATTCGACCCATGTTTGGGATATAAAGATCCACGATGAACGCCAGAAACTGGTTTGCGTAAGCAGGCTTACCGTTGCTATTTTGCCAATAGGTAACTTCTACAATCGGAATGACAGCTCCGAACAGGCTGAAAATAAACAATGAGTTGCTGAAAAGCCTGAAGTTCATTGATTTCTGGCCATAGTCTCATTTCCCATTAAATTCTTTTCTGATATCTGCCGGATATTGTAAATTTAGGGAACCCGCATACAGACAGCTTACTTCAAAGCAGTATTAAAGATCTTCCCGACCTGTCGCGTACCTTATCGTTTCAACATGTTTGTTCACGCGTAAAACATTTGTTATGCCTAAGTATGTCATAGAAAGGGAGATTCCTGGTGCAGGCAAACTCACTGCCGAACAATTAAAAGCCATTTCACAAACCTCTTGTGGAGTATTGAATAAACTGGGACCTTCCATACAATGGAAGCATAGTTATGTAACCGGCGATAAGATCTATTGTGTATATATTGCTCCCAACGAGGAAATGGTGCGCGAACATGCCAGCCAGGGTGGTTTCCCTGCCAACCGTATCAGCGAAGTGGTGGAGATCATTGATCCTACTACGGCAGAATAAATGAATTACCTGCTGGTGTTTCACATCATTTAATAGTTTGATTGTTTTAATGTCTTCAAACCATTGAACAATCAGGCAATCTTTTATAAATACCCAGCTGTTGTCAATACATCTACAATAGAAGGAAATGTATTGCCCATGTAGGTGCGTGCCTGCTCTGGTTCAACCCATTCTGCCTGGGTGATCTGCTCTTCGGTTTGCGGAACCAGTGGCTGATTGGGCGTATGCATCAGGTACCAATGCGATTCCTTTAAAATATGATGGCCGCTTTCGTCGTAGGTATGATAGGTTACTACCAGCGGTTTTTCCAGTGTAACATTGGTTAAACCGGTCTCTTCTTCCACCTCTCTTACTGCACATTCTTCCAGTGTTTCGCCGGGGTCTAGTTTGCCCTTGGGCAAATCCCACTTACCACGGCGGAAAATCATCAGTAATTGTCCGCTTTCGTTCAGTACCAGTCCGCCAGCAGCCTGGATAATGATAAACTTTTTCCAGATGGCCTTTTTCAACTCTTCCAGCGGAGTATGTATAAAGATACCGGCATGTACTTTGGGCTGACGCATTTCATGGATCATGGAATTAACACCGGGATGTGAAAACTCGTCAATCAACACTGCATCATCATGGTGACGGTAAGGTTCTATTTCAGGGGTAATTTCTTCTGTCAGGAACAATGGCTTATCGTTAAAGTATACTTTGATGTGCATAAATAATTTTCAGTTTTTAGTTTTCAAATTCCAATTTCGCCGCATTCGTTCACAAAACTACGCAGCGCTGAACATGAAGTCTTCAAATGAAAAGGCAGTAGCCGAAAAACTGTTACAAATTAATGCCATTAAGTTGAACCCCGAACAACCTTTTACCTGGGCATCGGGTTGGAAAAGCCCTATTTACTGCGATAACCGTAAGGTATTGTCGTTTCCTTTTATCAGGGATTTTGTAAAATCTGAAATGTGCAATGTGGTATTTGAAATGTTTCCCGATGCGGAATTGCTGGCAGGCGTAGCTACTGCAGGTATTCCGTGGGGGGCGATGGCGGCAGACCAGTTAAAATTGCCTTATATATACGTGCGCCCCAAACCCAAAGAACACGGGTTGGGCAACCAGATAGAAGGCTTTTATGAAAAAGGCCAGAAAGTAGTGGTGATTGAAGACCTGGTATCAACCGGCAAAAGCAGTTTACAGGTAGTAGATGTGCTGAAGGCTGCGGGCGTAGAGGTGATTGGCATGGTATCTATTTTTACGTATGATTTCATTGTGGCAAAAGAAGCCTTTGAAAAGGCCGGAATTGTGTACAAGGCGCTTACCAATTACCCGGTATTGATACAATTGGCTGTTGAAAAAGGACTGGTATCGGCAGAGCAGGAAGGCCTATTGTTAAAATGGCGTGAGGATCCTGCCAACTGGAAAGGAAATCTGTAAATTTGGGAAAACATTATTGTATGAAGAAATTCCTGTTGATGACGATTGCTGTAATCGGGCTGGTATCTGTTGGCCTGGCACAGGCAAAAAAAGGTGTTCAGACCGTTACCATTAAAACACCTACTGTGCAATGCGAAGACTGCAAAAAACGTATTGAAGAGCATCTGAAACGTGAAGATGGCGTTACCAAAGTGGACGTAAACTATAAAAAGAAAGAAGCGAAAGTGACGTATGTGGCCGAAAGGACCAATATTGAAAATATAAAAGCAGCAATTGCTAATGCGGGATACGATGCCGATGATGTAACTGCCGACACTGAAGCATATAAAAAACTGCCAAAGTGTTGCCAGAAACCTGCCGATGGCGGCGGTCACGGGGGACACTAAAATATTGAAATCTGATATTAAAAGTCGGAGGTCTGGATTTCGGATCTCCGATTTTTTTTGCTACCAGAGGTAGAAGTCAATTTGAAAATAAGCAATTTAAAAATGCCTGCCGAGGTCTAAACGTCATTGCTGCTTTGCGACACTTGGGTGTATTTGTGTGAAATAACTCACAATTGACGACTGCCGATTCACGATTGCCCAATATACCTTCACAACATCCCCACGCATTAGAAATTCAGCTTCTGCATGCCTTCATATTTGATAGGGTAGTTGACAAAAAATCCACCGCGGCCAATGCGTGCTTTACCATCCATTTTAATAAAAACCTCTTCTTTTCCCAAAGTTTGTAAAATTCCCAATCCGGTATTTTTCATATCAACCGTCAAAACGACGGGTAGATAAAAAGTATCACGACCACTGATTTTGATGGTCGAGTCCAGCACGGTTTTGCCAAAATAATTGTTGTTGACATATACATCCACCGCTGCATTTTTCATGGTTACAGGGAATTTATTCGGATTGTAGTACTTCACATTTACGGCAACAGTCGATTCTTTTAGACCAAAGCTGAGCACTTTTAAACTGGTAATACCGAGGTAATCAAAACCGGTTGGTTTGGCACAGGCAATTAAAAAAAAGGGTAGCAGTAGTACCGGGATGAACTTTTTCATGGGTTGTATTTTCAGTTCCGCAATGTAGGGCTAAAAATCTGCTGCCCAAAAAACAGCCGGAAAATTGATAAATATTTAGAGATTATGAAACCAGTGTCTGACAATCAGCAACACGTTTTGTAGTCTCTAAACTCATATTCAAAAAAAGATGATTTTTCCAAAAACGCATTTTAACAACCTTTATCCTGTTTTTCTGGAGCGCCTGAAATTTCGCCACATTCCATTTCACTTCTCCTGAATACATTCAAAAATCCATTTTTGAATGCATAGTTATGCATATATAAAAAATAGTATTCGATAAAATGCTTTCCTGTTTTGTATAAACCTGATAAACTTCTTGAATGAGTTCTGCTCGTAAGCATTTTTAAAATCTCTCCGGTTTTTGACTTTATACGACAAAAATGCAGTTATACCTCCATGCTTTCCCTCCATGAACGATCATTTCTAAAGGGATAGGGAAGCGATTTAAGCACCTTATTTTTTGGTGGACATACTTTATTATTTATTTGAGATAGACGATTTTAGCACACCAGAGAATTGTACATTTGTTTACTAAGAAGTTTAGATTTAAGTGCAATGTGATTGGAAACTTTGATAAAGAACTAAGGACAATTTTTTTAGTAAACATTTTCTGAGTTAATAAATTATTTTACAGTTTTTTAAGTCAGGTTTACTTAAATTAAAGTATAACATTTTAATGACCTGAAAATGAATTTATAATAAAGTTTATTTCATATTTGCAGCAATCGGTCAAAATAAGTCATAAAAATGAAATTAATAATTGATTGTCAGTATTTTGCAACCTATATCTTTTATAAAAAAGCAATTGAAAGCACGCATGTTGTTTTTGATATATATGATCATGGCAGGAAAATGAGTTATCGCAACCGTTGCAGCATTGCCGGTGCAGAGGGACCGGTTTTGCTGAGTGTACCACTGGACGGCGGGCGTGACCAGAGAAATGCATTGAAAGATGTAAAAATTAAAAATCTGCAAAATTGGCAGTTGCAGCATTGGCGAACAATCTGCTCCTGTTACAACCGTTCACCCTGGTTTGAGTTTTACCGGGATAGCCTGGAAAAAATATATGCTAAAAAATATGAATGTATAATGGATTTAAACCTGGCAACATTTCAATGGTCCTGCCAGGCATTGGGTGTAACTATTCCTTTTGAGGTGACAAGTGATTATCAGACATATTATAATGAATCGGAATATCTGGATTGGCGGAATAAATTGCTCCCAGCCACTATATCACAAGAGTTTCCCAACCCTGTCAGGTATTACCAGGTTTTTGAAGAAAGGACCGGTTTCATTCCACATCTGTCCATCCTGGATCTGTTATTTTGTGAAGGCAGGAACGCCCTGGCAATTTTAAAAAAATGATCCTGGCGGATTGCTGGTGACAGATAGTTTAGAGACAATAAGGCCTAGAAATGGATCCAGAAGTTGCAGGTAATAAATGATGAGATGAGCAGAGGTTATTACCAAAAAATAAAGCCATACTTTAGGGTAGAAGGTGGCATTTCAGGTGAGGGGATATCAGCACTCAAAATCAAGTCGGGAATGTATAGCAAAAGAGGATAAATGTTGTTTCCCGGAAATGGAATTGATGAGTTGAGGGTATTTGAGCAAGACGATAAATTGTTTTATTTTCCTTTTATGGGAAAAATGGATATTGGTCAATAAAGTCGTTAATGGCATGTTTCCAGGGCTGGAAATCATTGCTGTTCAAATGCTTTTATGTTATATTGCAGTGTTGTGCGTACCCGCCTCTTTTAAACCGAGCTAATGCGAAAATCGCTTTTGTCCCTGCTTGTTTGTATTGGATGTGGAATGGCCTGTTTTGCACAGGACTTCACCAATAAAGGAAAGGAATTCTGGTTAGGGTATGGCAATCATCAGCAGATGTATGCCGGTCAATACCCGGGTATGTCTGTATATGTTACTTCCGACGTCAGCACCACTTTTAAAGTAGAAATAGGAGGCAACCTGCTGGGAAATTACACCCTTGCTGCCAACCAGGTAATTGAGGTAAGCATTCCCACTTCAGCATTTCTTGACCAGGAAAAAGTATACTCCGATCGGGGCATTCATATTGTTGCCGACAAACCGGTGGTGGCCTATGCACATATATATTATGCATCTGTTTCGGGCGCCACGCTTTGTTTGCCCGTCAGCACCCTGGGGCAAAATTATTATTCGGTAAACTATACCCAGGTGGCACAGTCTACCATCAACAGCCAATCTTATTCCTACTTTTTTGTTGTAGCTACGGAAGATAATACTTCCATTGAGATAACTCCGGCAGCGGCTACCATGACAATGAATGCAGGGCAAACCTATACCGTGAACCTGAACAAAGGAGAGATCTTTAACGCACTGGCGCATACCGACCTGACAGGGTCGGTCATTAAATCGGTGAACAACGGGGGCGGTTGTAAAAGGATCGCCGTTTTTTGTGGTAGCGGTCGTATTGGTATCGGGTGTGCTAACTCCGTATCATCTTCCGACAACCTGGTGCAGCAGATGTACCCCAACACTACCTGGGGTAAAAAGTATATCACGGTGCCCAGCTCTACACGCCCCATGAACTATTACCGCATTATCCGTCCGGATGCTGCTACTACGGTAAAAGTGGATGGCAATGTGATTGCTTCCGGTTCATTTACCAACGGATTTTATTACCAGTTCAATGATACACGGCTGCATGTAATTGAAGCCGACAAGCCAATATTGGTAGCACAATATTATACTACGCAGGATTGTGCAGAGCCTACCAATAATGGTGATCCAGAAATGATTTACCTGAACCCGGTGGAGCAAACCATCAGCAACGTAACCCTCACTTCATTACGACTGATCAACCAGCAGCGGAATATTCACTTTATCAATGTGGTGGTCAAAAATGCTCCGGGTGCCATCAATACATTTAAAATAGATGGGGTTACCTATGCGCAGTCATTTTCGCCACACCCGGTAGATCCCAATTATGCTTACGCACAGATACAGGTAGCGCTGGGCAATCATACCCTTACCTGCGATACGCCTTTCAATGCCATTGCCTACGGTTTTGGCACTACAGAATCGTACGGGTATTCAGCAGGTACCAACCTGAAAGATCTGTACCAGTTCATCAGCATCCGCAATGACTATGCTACGGTAAACTTTCCGGCCAGTTGTAAAAACACGCCATTCAAATTTTCAATGACCTTTCCATACCAGCCTACACTGATAGCCTGGAAGTTTAACGGACTTTTCCCGGATCTTACCATCAGCAGCCCGGTGTATGATTCTTCGTGGGTAGTAAATGACCGTACTTTGTACCGCTACAGACTGCCAACATCATACAGTATTCCAACGGCGGGCAATTATCCTATTATGGTAGTGGCCAACAATCCTACCGGCGATGGGTGTAATGGCGTGCAGGAAATACATTATGACTTGGAGGTATATGAGGCACCTGCGGCAAACTTTACATTTTTGCATACAGGCTGTTTATCGGATAGTGTAACCTTTGTTGACGCCTCTAATACAGGAGGGCGGCCATTGACCAACTGGTTCTGGGATTTTGGAGATGGCATCACCAGTACGCTGCCATCTCCCAAACACCTGTACAATACACCCGTAACAAATTTACCCATCAAACACTGGGTGATCAGTGATGTGGGGTGTGTATCGAACACATCTACCAATTATATAGGTATCAACCCGCCACCGGTGGCCGATTTCAGTCTGGCAACACCAGCATGCCAAAGCAGGGATATTGTATTTACCAATAAAGCATCTACTGCGGTGGGCATCGTTAGTAAAAGTGTATGGACGTATGGTGATGGCAGCACCGAACAGGTGACACATACCAACCCCATGACCCACCAATATACCAACACAGGCAGCTACATGGTACTGCTGCAGGCGGAAAACAACATGGGGTGTAAAAGCAAAACTGATACACAATACGTAGCGGTGCATGTAAATCCGCAGGCTGGTTTCAATACACCGGTGGTGTGTGTGGATGATCCCTATGCACAGTTTACCAATACCTCTGCTATTGGCGATGGTACCGGTACACAAATGACCTACCAGTGGACATTTGGCGATGGGCAAATCGGCACCGGCAAAGATGCACAGCATAAATATGCACTGGCCGGTCCATACAATGTAAAAGTAAAAGCCATATCAGTAGACGGTTGTGTGGATTCGCTCACCAGGCCATTTACAGTAAATGGCGGATCGCCACAGGCTATTTTTAAAATGACGGGCGGTGGCAATCAATTGTGTGCTGCCGATACGGTAAGACTGGAAGATGCTTCCACGCTGGACATTGGCAATATTATCCGCACAGAAATTTACTGGGACTATGCCAGCGACCCTACCAACAAAACGATAGACAATGCGCCTGCACAGGGCAAACAATACAAACACTTATATCCGGATCCTGGTGCGGCAGGTACACGAACCTACCAGGTGCGGTACGTGGTGTATTCTGGCGAAAGCTGCCCCAATGAAAGCAGAGCAACAGTGGTGGTAAAAACCAATCCCGGTATTCGCTTCGATGCACTACAGGGAGTGTGCGAAGAAATAACACCTTTTACGGTGAATAGTGCCAGTGAAACATTGGGACTTGCGGGAGCAGGTGTATACTCAGGCGATGGCATTTCTGAAAACGGATTGTTTAACCCTGCAAAGGCAGGCGCCGGTACACATACCCTGCGCTACACTTATACTGCTGCCAATGGCTGTAGCTCGTACGCAGAACAAAATATACAGGTTTACCCCACGCCGCTGGCAGATGCGGGGCCGGATAAAGGTGTACTGGAAGGTGGATATACCATATTGCAGGCGCGTGCTACCGGTAATAACATTACCGTATTGTGGACACCCAACAGCTACATCAGCAGCACAACAATAGTGGCACCCCGCGTATCGCCACCGCACGATATGACCTATAAACTTACCGTAACCTCTGCCAACAACTGTGTGGCAACAGATGAGGTTTTTGTAAAATATCTGGAAAAGATGCGGGTGCCCAATATTTTTTCACCCAATGGCGATGGAATTAACGATACCTGGGTAATACAATACCTGGATAGCTATACCGATTGCGATGTAGAGGTATTTAACCGGTACGGACAAAAAGTATTCAGTTCAACAGGATATACAAAACCATGGGATGGCACCCAGCAGGGCAAACCGCTGCCAATAGGTACTTACTATTGGATTATCAATCCTAAAAACGGCAAAAGCCGTATGACAGGGTCGGTAACTATTGTGCGGTAAAAAACCTGCAGAAAAAATCTGCGGCATTTTGCAGCTACATCGGCAGTTTGTTTGTCTATGCCAAAGTGTTTGGTTGTGTCTGTCCCCTTTTTCCAAAACCAACTTGTACATGCAGAGGATTATTTTATGGGTATGCACAGCAGTGTGTTGTTTTTCGGTGCAGGCACAGCAAAAACCACATTACACACAATATATACTGAACCAGTATATTATTAACCCTGCGCTAACGGGCATTGAGAACTATGTAGATGTGAAGTTGAGCCACAGGCACCAATGGGTGGGGGTAGATGGGGCGCCGGTTACCACATACCTTACGGCACATGCCCCACTGGGTAAAAAAGACTACCGCACCACGGCCACTTCATTTGAAGTACCGGGTGAAAACCCCAGGGGCAAAAGATATTGGGAAGAATACACAGCGGCAGAGCCGCATCACGGAATAGGGTTACAAGTCATCAACGATCGTACAGGGCCACTGAACAATTTTTCGGCATACGTAACGTATGCATACCACCTGGGTATCAGCCCGCGTACCAGCCTGGCAGCAGGTTTTGGTGCAGGGGTTACCAACCTGAGCCTTAATGCCAGTAAGCTGGATTTTGGGCCGGTAACACAGATAGACCCTGCGGTGTACAATACCGGGCAGATCAACACCTACAAGCCCGATTTTATGGTAGGGTTGTACCTGTACAGTGCCGATTATTTTGTAGGAGTAAGTGCGCAGCAGATAATACCACAGAAAGTAGCCTTTGGCGATAACACGGTAAAAACCACCGACGGCAAATTTGTACCACACCTGTTTGCCACTGCCGGGTACCGGTTTTTGCTAACGGAAGATTTTAACCTGCTGCCCAGTGTAATGGTAAAATATATAAGTCCGTTACCAGTGCAAACGGACATTAACCTGAAGCTGCAGTATCACGACCTGATGTGGATAGGAACCAGCTACAGAACAGGTGAGGGGTTTGCAGGAATGCTGGGGCTGAACATAAGTAACACAATGAATGTTGGCTATGCATACGATTATACCACCAGCCGGCTGAACACCGTAAGCAAAGGAACACACGAACTGATGATAGGTTTTACTTTAGGCAATAAGTACGGCGATTGGTGCCCGAAAAATGTATGGTAAAATGAATTTATAATGAATCCTTTCCCTTAGAGTAACCAATACCAACTGCTGACAACCCCTCCGGAATGGAGGGGTTTGTTTTTTTAAAAGGGAATATTCTATAGGTATATTATACTATTCTGATTTATCGAATAACCTTCAGGCCAGGATGTATGATTTACAATTATGGGTTAAAAAACGGTACTGTTGTTTTTCTGTCTTGCTTTATATTGGCATAACAGGTTTTTTTTAAAAAATAATTATGCAGTATAAAGTAAAACCATCTGCCGAAACGATAAAAGACTTCGTTGATACATTCAATCAGGAAAGATATTACGATGCGCAAAGTTATACAGCCTCAATAGAGCTAGCTAAAGCTTTCTTTAAAAATGATTCTTTCCGGAATATATTTATTAAAGTGAATTATATAAATGGTGCATTTAAAACAACCATTGGTGATACGTTTGGTGTAAGTAAGATAATATATGAACGGGTAAAGGATATTGATAAAAGGCTAAAGGAGGGAGATTTTACTTTAATTAAGGAGATTGCTCGTTATAAGACGCGCAGAGGAAAAAAGGCTAGAAATAATTATTCTTTTGCTACAAAGTTTTGTCATTGTCATTATCCCAAAAAGTTCCCTATCTGCGATCAATACGTGAGGAATAGCTTGTATGAGTTTAATAAATATCACAAGTATTCAGAATTTACAAAAAAGGATCTTTATGATTACATGAAGCTTAATAATGTATTAAATGACTTCAAAAAATGGATAGGGGATAAGAAAATTGATTTTGCTGTAGTAGATCGTTTTCTATGGGCCTTAGGTAAGGCCCGTGCAGAGAAAGAGAGGAAAAAGAAAAATAGATTACTTGAAAAAGCTAAAGCAAGTAATACTTGATGCTTAGTTAAAAGATTTATGTAATTTGAAATATAAGTTGAAATAGTTTCTTACTTGTAAAAGATTTGCAGATTGCGTTTCTAAACTTGTCATCATTGAATTAATAATACTTTCTGTAGGATTTACATTAACTGCGTTTTCTAAAGCAGTATCGCTCAAGTCATTTTCAAGCGTCTGGTTAAGAAGTGCTATATATGCTGAAAATGTTATATTCTGGTAAAACTGATCGTATAATGCGTTATTGTCACGAGCATATTCAGCCAGGCTATCTTTTAAATCCTGGGCAATTTTTTGATTAGCTTTAAACAGAGCTTTTAATCCAATAATCTTTTCTTTTCCTTTCTCTACATGATCTTTAAAGTATGCTTTGATGCCATATATAGCAGCAATTGCGCCGATCACTGTACATATCAAAGTTATTACATCCATATACTGATGAGTTTGCAATGAGAGGAAAGAATATTAGGCAATTTGTTATTAATATCTAAGATATTAAATTATAGATTGTCCTTAAAATAGGTGTTGAATAAATGTGTTATATAAACAACAATGCCCCGCACAAGCGCAGAGCATTGTTGTTTATATAGCAGGCAATAGGGTATATCAATTTACATAAGAACTAACGGGATCGCTAAAGTTGCGGGTAGGGTTGCTGCCCAGGGGCGATACACGAAAAGAATACTCCGCACCACGCTGCAGACCCAGTATTATTACTGTAGCTTTATTGCTTACCACCTGTGTCCACACACTGCTGGCCAATACAGGCGCCAGCGTATACTCAAACATATAGCTGCTGGCATTTACAATTTTTTTAGTGCTGGCCTTTACCGTACCAGCCGTATTGGGCACTACCTTCAGGCTGGTAGGCTTGGGCAACTGACCTGCCGGAGTAGGTATTTTACTAATATCAAACCCCGAACCTAAAATATTAGCAGCATCGCCATTGGCAACGTTATTGACATAAGTACCCAACTGCGCCAGCAGATCAGTTAACTTTTTACGGCTTTGGTTTTTAATAGCCACACCCTGGTGGTTGCCGCCTGCTGCAATAGTAATAGCAGCATTAAATTCTGTACGCGCTGTAGTTACTTCTGTAAGGGTGGGAATGGGGGTGGCAAAAAACGGGTTACCCGTCATACGGGTAAGAATAAAATCCGTTTTTTGATCCAGTTGGGTATCAGTCATTCTGGAAAAGCTGATACGGGCTTTTTGTTTGGCCATAGGACATTGGTTTTAATGATTAGTGATTTTTATTAATAGTAACGATGTTATTATGCGTTTATTGAGCAGCGTTATATTAAAATGTAATTAACGGATGGCACTGCAACAAACCCGTTTATTGATAACAAATTGTATTTTGTTTATGAGAAAATGAATAACAGCATTGGGTTTCAGTAGTATATATACCCGCAAAGCTATAAAGATATAAAGTATGTAGCCTTTGTTTATGAACAAAAAACAACCGCCGACAGGCAAAAATATTTTGATAACAAACATGCTTTAATTGATCATAGTTGTAGATGAATTGGTGATAAACAAAATGATTATGATAATAGTATAAATCATTTTGTTTACCATCAATTTGCAGGTGTTGGTAGGCGTTATTGGTAAAAATGGTTGTAAATCAATGTGGTTTGATGCATGAGGTTTTCAACCTTTACTTCGGGGGTGACAGCCCGCGGAGTAATCCGGTACCCACATCACCGGGGAGCAGTCATTCCGACCAAGCCAGCAGCAATGCTGCAATAGCAGCGATTAATGGCGCAGGGAGGAATCCGAAACCCTGAATGGGATGTATGCATCATTTAACACGGTATGCTGCATGTTCAGCTTTCAGATTCCTCACTTCGCATTACACTGTTGTAGGGGCGGGTGGCTGCTGCTTGTTCGGAATGACAGCCCGCTACATGTTCAGCTTTCAGATTCCTCACTTCGCATTACAGTGTTGTAGAGGCAGGTGGCTGCTGCTCGTTCGGAATGACCGGCCCGCTGCAAATAATACAACTTCCTGCATGTGCAGCATTCAGACCCCTCCTTCGTCGGGGTGACCGCCCGCGGAGGAATCCGTCACCCACACCAGCGGGGAGCTGTCATTCCGACCAAGCCAGCAGGGTTTAAGTAATAGCAGCAATTAATGGCGCCGGGAGGAATCTGGTAGCCTGAATAGCAAGTATACTATACTTTATGTTGCCTACTACATGTTCAGCTTTCAGATTCCTCACTTCTCATTACAGTGTTGTAGAGGCAGGTGGCTGCTGCTCGTTCGGAATGACCGGCCCGCTGCATGTGCAACTTTCAGATCCCTCCTTCATCGGGGTGACGCCCGCGGAGGAATCCGTGACTTACACCAGCGGGGAACCCGTCATTCCGACCAAGCCAGCAGGGGTTAAGTAATAGCAGCAATTAATGGCGCCGGGAGGAATCCGAAACTCTGAATAGCAGGTATGCTTTACTGTGTGTTGCCTATTACATGTGCAGCATTCAGACCCCTCCTTCGTCGGGGTGACGTCCGCGGAGTAATCCGGTACCCCACACCACCGGGAGCCGTCATTCCGACCGAAGGGAGGGATCTGGTAGTACGAATAGGAAGCATGCAACATTTAATACCGCTTGCTGCATGTTCAGCTTTCAGATTCCTCACTTCGCATTACAGTGTTGTAGAGGCAGGTGGCTGCTGCTCGTTCGGAATGACCGGCCCGCTGCAAATAATACAACTTCCTGCATGTGCAGCATTCAGACCCCTCCTTCGTCGGGGTGACCGCCCGCGGAGTAATCCGGTACCCCACACCAGCGGGGAGCAGTCATTCCGACCAAGCCAGCAGGGGTTAAGTAATAGCAGCAATTAATGGCGCCGGGAGGAATCTGAAAACCTGAATAGGAAGTATATTATGTATTAATACGCATATTTTACACCTTAAGCATAAAAGCGCGGGCTCTCTTTTATTGTGTGTGCGGCTCCGAGGGCCTCTGGAACAGTAAGCAGAGACCCGTGCTTTTTTGTTTTATTAATATTGTACGTTGGGTAAATGCATCACCCGGCCCATAGGGCCGTACTATCGGTAGCAAAGCAGCACAAAAACAAAGCGCCCCGTAGGGGCGCAATATAAATTAGGTATGGAGCAAACAATTATTTTGTACCCTCGTTCATGTTATCTACTGGGAAAGGCTCTTCAGGTAAAAACACACGTGGGGATAACCCAAAGTAATCAGCAAGTGCATTAATATGACGAAGATTATATTTATGAGATTGACTCGAACTTTCAACTAATGTTATATAGGTTCGTTCAACACCAATAATATTTGCAATATCCTCTTGGGTTAGTTTACGTTTCTTTCTTAGCTCTTTAACAAATGCTATTACGTATTCCTCAATAGAGGTTATGTTTTCTTGATCTTTCATTAAGGCTAAGTAAGATTAGATATTAAAAAAACATGTTACAGTTTTGTAACATTTGATTATTTGTTATATATTGCATTCAAATTACGGTTGATGGTATAGTTAAGTAATCAATATATTTGCGACACCTTCAAAAACTTATTTTGAAGCTATTCGCTTAGATTCTCGTTCCAGAAACTTGGGAAATTTCAACACACGGGATGATAAGTGAAGGGCCTCAGCGTGAAAGCGCGGGCTCTCTCTTATTGTGTGTAGGCTCCCAAGGCCTCTGGAACAGTAAGCAGAGACCCGCGCTTTCTCTTTTCTCCCCAATGCCATAGCGCTGTGGCAAAAGCGTTACCTCTCTGCTTACCGGCTTCTTTCATTCATTTGCATTTGTTTTCCTGCACTGCACACACACCACATCTATATACCGGCCTGCTGCCGGTAGCGGTAACCTATTGCTTCACCTTTTAAACACTTACCTCATGTACTGCATTGAACAAAATAAGGATTTTTTTGACCGCCCCGTGCGCCTTTCTTTAGAAGAGCGCAACGATGCTATGAATGTGATTGGCTGCTTTTTCAGCAGCATGCCGCTAAGTGATATCCGCATTCAGCTACAGCGCCTGCTGTATGCGGCACTTACCACCAGCGATGAACATTTCTCCGATGCTTCAGAGCGTAAAAACATTCACTGGTTTATTAATGAAACGGAGAGTTTTTTTGAGGCTGCTTTATTGCTGTATGAGGCGTATGAACAACGCGAGCTGCTTAAAATAGTAAAGCCTGCCAGGCCATAGCCCCCGCTTATGGTATATGTTACCGCTCCTCCCCATTATCTTATTGCATCACCATTTAAAATGCTTGTTGTATGTACTCGTTACCACTAAATAAAAGCTTTTTCAGAGTTCCTTTTTTACTTGATGAAAAAGAAATGAAAGATCCCATGCGTTGCATCAAATATTTTTTTACTCATTACGATCTGATGAAAATCAGGTACCACTTGTACAGGCTACGCTATACTGCCTTTACCAGCGATGTAGCACATTTTTCAAATCCGGAAGATCGCCGTGTTATTTTTTATTTTCTGGATAGCCTTGAAAAATGCCTGGAAGGTGCATTTATGCTGGATCTGATCGCTAAAGAGAATATGCAGCGTAAGAAAAAGGATTAAGCGCATGGTAATAGTATAAGATACGGTATTGATTATTTTTTTTGTTGTTACGTGCTTTAGAGGCACTGGTATATTGTGGTTTTTCTACAGGGGCGCTTGTTTAAGCGCCTCTTTTTTTGTTGGTGCGTTTACATTCGGCGCAACCAATATACCGCGCGCTGGCGTGGCAGGTGGCTGCTGCTTGTTCGGAATGACAGTCCGCTGCAAATAATACAGCTTGCTGCATGTGTAGCTTTCAGACCCCTCCCGTTGGTCGGGGTGACGCCTGCGGAGTAATCCGATACCCCACACCAGCAGGGAGCCGTCATTCCGACCAAGCCAGCAGCAATGTTGTAATAGCAGTGATTAATGGCGCAGGGAGGAATCTGGTAGCACGAATGGCAAGGATGCCGCTAATAATACGGCTTGCTACATGTTCAGCTTTCAGATTCCTCACTTCGCATTACAGTGTTGTAGGGGTGGGTGGGTGGCTGCTGCTTGTTCGGAATGACAGCCCGCTGCCAATAATACGGCTTGCTGCATGTGCAGCATTCAGACCCCTCCTTCGTCGGGGTGACAGCCTGCGGAGTAATCCGATACCCCACACCAGCGGGGAGCCGTCATTCCGACCAAGCCAGTAGTAATGCTGCAATAGGAGCGATTAATGGCGCAGGGAGGAATCTGAAACTCTGAATGGGATGTATGCATCATTTAACACGGTATGCTGCATGTTCAGTTTTCAGATTCCTCACTTCGCATTACAGTGTTGTAGGGGCAGGTGGCTGCTGCTTGTTCGGAATGACTGGCCCGCTGCATGTGCAGCTTTCAGACCCCTCCCGTTGGTCGGGGTAGCGGCCCGCGGAGTAATCCGCTGCCCCCACCAGGGCAACACAAAACCCGCTTTAACGCTTATTTCGTAAATTGGAGCATGGCATTTACCTGCATTTACCAGTTGAACAACGGAGCTATACAGCCGTCTGATGAAGTGGTGTTTATAGAATATGTAGAGGCGTCGTTTGGCAGTTATCAGGCCACGCCTGTTAAAATAGCCAAGGTGCTGTTCAACCAGCAGCCGGCTTTTATATACAGCAACAGCCCAGGTTTCCCATCTTCTAAAGGGGGGCTGCATGCGGGCAATAAGATCAATGCCGATACAAAGATTGCCTATTTCTCTGCCGATGGTGAAGATGTTCCTTACAATCGTCCCTATGCTGTAATAGGGTTTGAATAGAAGCGCAGCGTTCATTTGCCCGCATACTGCCTGTTCTTTCACCTTATACCTGGTGGGTGGTCCCTTACACCTTCTTTCTTTACCACTGGAAGTAAATTACTGAAATCGTAAATCTGTTATGCTGATGCCGTTTGCTAAGGGTTTCCGGGTAATTTGTTGTATTTGCTTTGTGCGTTTATCACAAAAATGCCTTTTCTAATAGTTGGTTGTCCTATATTACCGGATATATTTATTTCACTTATGCGAAAACTATTCCTGCTTATGCTGGCTGCATTACCTGTGTGCCAGTTAACCGCCCAGATCACTCCGGGTTGGCTGCGTTACTCAGCCATTTCTCCCGATGGTAAAACTATTGTATTCACTTTCAAAGGCGATCTGTATACCGTGCCCAGCAATGGCGGTACTGCCACGCCGCTTACACTGCATGCCGCGCACGATTTTATGCCGGTATGGAGCCATGACAGTAAGTCTATTGCCTTTGCCAGCGATCGGTATGGCAATTTTGACGTATTTGTAATTCCTGCCACTGGTGGCGAAGCCAAAAGAGTTACTTTCCACTCTGCACAGGAATATCCGTACGAGTTTTCTAATGACAATAAAAGCATTCTGTTTGGTGCTGCCCGGCTGGATGCTGCCAGCAACCGTGCTTTCCCTTCCGGTGCGCAGCCAGAGCTGTACAAGGTTTCTATAAACGGTGGCCGTGTAGAGCAGATACTGACCACACCTGCTGAAGAAGTGAAACTAAGCCGCAATGGTAAAATGATGTTGTACCAGGATAAAAAAGGGGGTGAAAATACCTGGCGCAAACACCATACATCCTCTATAGCCCGCGATATATGGGTGTACGATACTGAAAAAGGAATCCACCGCAAGATCACTACTTTCAATGGCGAGGACAGAAGCCCCGTGTTTACTGATAATGATCAGGCTTTCTATTACCTGAGTGAAGAAAGCGGATCGTTCAACGTACATAAAATGGGCGTGGATGGCGGTAAAACCCAACAATTGACCAGTTTTAAAAAACACCCGGTTCGTTTTCTCAGCGTGTCCAACGATGGACTGATATGTTTTAGTTACGATGGTGAACTGTATACGCAAAAGGGTAGTGGTAAGGCGCAGAAAGTGGGTATTTCCATTGTGGCCGATGCCAAAAGCAACAACGAACAGATCATACCAGTAAATGGTAATGTGCGTGATATGGCAGTATCGCCCAATGGTAAAGAGGTGGCTTACATTTTCCGTGGTGAAGTATTTGTAAGCAGTGTGGAAGGGGGCGTTACCAAACGCATTACCAATACACCCGGTCAGGAGCGTATGGTAAGCTTTTCACCCGATGGCCGCTCGCTGCTGTATGCATCAGAACGTGGCAATACCTGGAAGATATTTGAAACAAAGAAAGTACGTGCTGAAGAGCCTTATTTCTATGCATCTACCTTGTTGCAGGAAACGCCTGTAATAGCGAATGAGAAAGAGAACTACCAGCCTTCCTATTCACCCGATGGTAAAGAGATTGCTTTTGTTGAGAACAGAACCAATCTGAAAATTTACAATGTTGCTACCAAACAGGTACGTACGCTGCTTACAGATAAAGAGCTGTTCTCCATGGGCGATAATGACCAGTATTACCAATGGAGCCCCGATAGCAAGTGGATACTGTTTGATTATGCAGTACCCGGCATTGCTCCCGGCGAAGTAGGGCTGATACAGGCCGATGGAAAAGGCAAGGTGACCAATCTTACCGAAAGCGGTTTTAACGATAGCAGGGCTAAATGGATCATGGGAGGTAAGGCGATGCTGTGGTTCAGTAATCGTGATGGTTTAAAATCTGTAGCGCAAAGCGGCGGTGCACAAAGCGATGTATATGGATTGTTCTTTACACAGGAAGCATTTGACAACTTTAAACTGAATAAAGAAGATGCTACCCTGCAGAAAGAAATTGAAGAGCTGAAAGCCAAAACAGACACCACTAAAAAGAAAGATGTAAAGAAAGATTCTGTAGTGATAGACTGGGACAATCTTACGCTGCGTAAAACCAAACTTACTATTCACTCATCATCTCTTAGCGATGCGTTGGTAAGTAAAGATGGTGAAACGTTGTACTATCTTACCCGTTTTGAAAAAGGTGCCAACCTGTGGACCACCAACCTGCGCACCAAAGAAACCAAAATGCTGGTAGCATTGAATGCAGCCGGTGGCAGCATGGTATGGGATAAAGATCAGAAAACGATTTTCCTGGCTACCAATGGCGGTATTTCAAAAATAGAAACTGCCAGTGGCAAGCGCGATTTTATCAGCATTAATGGTGAACTTACGCTGGATGTAGCAGCAGAACGCAGTTTTATGTTTGAGCACGTATGGCGCAGAACAAAAGAAACTTTCTATACTGCCAGCATGCATGGTGTAAACTGGGATAGTTACAAAGCCGACTACGAAAAATACCTGCCCTTTATTGGTAATAACTATGAATTTTCAGAACTGCTGAGTGAACTGCTGGGTGAACTGAACGTAAGCCATAGCGGATCATCTTACGGCAGCTTCAATGCCGATGGCGATGCTACGGCATCATTGGGTGCATTCTACAATCAGGATTATAGAGGCAATGGTGTAAAGATTGAAGAAGTGATCAAAGACGGTCCGCTGGACAGAGCCGGCTTTAATGTAAAACCCGGAATGATCATTGAATCTATTGACGGTGAAGCCATCACACCAGATAAAGATCTTTGCCAGTACCTGAACAGGAAGGCTGGTAAAAACACATTGCTGGTAATAACAGATGGTGTTACCAAAAAAGAGCTTACAGTAAAACCTGTTGGTGCCGGTGAGGAAAGCAACCTGTTGTACAAACGCTGGGTGCGTCGCAACCAGGATGAGGTAGATCGTGTCAGCAATGGTCAACTGGGATATGTACATATTCCCGGTATGAACGATGGTGCATACCGTACTACTTACGAAGAGGTGATGGGTAAATTTGCCAATCGTAAAGGTATTGTGATAGACACACGTTTTAATGGAGGTGGCGACCTGGTGGCCGATCTGGCAATGTTCCTGAGTGGTAAAAAGTTCATGGACTATACAACTGATACCCGCAGCAATGGTTACGAACCTAATTTCCGCTGGACAAAACCCAGCATTTCCATTGCAGGTGAGGCCAACTATAGCGACGGACATTGTTATGCTTTCACCTATCAGGCATTGCAATTGGGTAAACTGGTGGGTATGCCTGTACCTGGTACCTGTACTTTTGCAGGTTGGGAATCATTGCAGGATAATACCATCCGCTGGGGTGTACCACCATTGGGTTGTAAAGATGCCAAAGGTCAGTATCTTGAAAATCACCAGACAGAACCTGATATTAAGGTGATGAATGAATACAACGTGGTAAGCAAAGGAAAAGATCAGCAACTGGAAGCCGCAGTGAATGAATTACTGAAAGAGATTTTACAGAAATAAATATGTATTCAAGAAGCATGATGGGGTAAGTATCCCATTATTGTTATAAGAAAATGCAAAGCGCAGGAATTATTCCTGCGCTTTTTTATTGATGCCTATGTAAAAAAGTAAACCAGCGTGTCCCGATCTGGTACTTCGTATTGCAGGTAATTTTAATGTAATTGGCTGTAACCCTTGTCCCCAAAGGGTTTGGTAAAGTGGTAAATCTTACCGCCATTAGTATAAAACACCTACTGCTGAAAGAACGATGCCCAAAATTGGAATGGTGAAACGTATATCTTCCTTTCTTTGGACTGTTGATTTTTACAGTAGCAGGCGGGTACAAATACTTGTAATTATTACCGGGTATTATTGCTTTGCAGGTGTTGCGCAGTTGCTGTTATTTCAGCCCCGGATTGATGACGGTGTAATGTTCGTCATCACATCATTCAACCATTATTCAAAATAACCCAGAACTATGAAAACCATTCTACTTGGTTTAGGCCTTCTTATGGCCATGGCTCTCCCTGCCCAGCAGGTGTCAAAAGGGCTCACCGCATCTAATGGCGTGTTTATTGGCTTCCTGGAATACAAGCCAACAGATTACAATCCCAACACAAAGTATCCACTGATCATTTTCCTGCATGGTATTGGCGAACGTGGTAATGGTACTACCGATTTGCCCAACGTTGCCAACAATGGTGTGCCATCCAACATCAAGAATGGCCATACCATGAAATTTACGTGGAACGGAAAAACAGAAACTTTCCTGGTATTGAGTCCGCAACTGAGTAACAGCTATGGTTCATGGCAGAACTTTTATGTTGACGAAATGCTGAACTACGCCAAAAAGAACCTGAGTATTGATACCAACCGTATCATATTAACCGGGTTAAGTCTTGGCGGAGGCGGTACCTGGTATTATGCAGGCAGCTCACTGGCCAATGCAATGAAGTTTGCAGCTGTGGGTGTAAGCTGTGGTACCTGTCAGGGTATTAGCTGGTGTAACTTTGCCAGTGCCAATCTTCCTGTATGGGCTTTCCATGCTACGAATGATGGAACAGTAAGTGCAAGCTGTACCAATAATGCCATCACCAATATTAATAATTGCAGTCCCACTGTAAAGCCTTATAAAACCATCTGGCCCGACGGTGACCACTGGATATGGGGACGTGTGTATGATACTGATTACAACTGGCAGAACCCGAACATTTTTGAATGGTTCATTGCACAGGATAAAAGCAAGCCAGTAAATAAACGCCCGGTTGCTGTTGCCGGCTCTGCACAGAATGTTACTACCACTGGTGGTGCTGCTACGCTGAACGGCTCACAGTCTACCGATCAGGATGGAAAAATAGTACGTTATGTCTGGAGAAATATTTCCGGTCCTGTATCAGTAGGTATGTCCAATGCAGTATCTACCAATGGTATTGCCTCTGTTACCGGTTTAAGTACTGCCGGTACCTACACATTTGAACTGAAAGCAATAGATGACCGTGCAGACTGGACGCTGGATACTATGCAGGTAAATGTTACCAACGGTACCGGTGTAAACCAGCCTCCTGTTGTAAATGCAGGTTCCAATGTTACCATTACATTACCCACCAACACGGTGGCACTGAACGGAAGTGCTACTGATCCTGATGGTGTGGTAGGGGCTTATGAATGGTCTAAAGTAAGTGGCCCTGATACTTATACACTGACCAATAACAAAAGCGCCAACGCTACCTTATCAAACCTGGTAGAAGGCGTATACGTGTTCAACCTGCGCGCATGGGATAACCTGTGGCTGCCGGGCGATGCACGGATCACCATTACTGTAAAAGCTGCTGCCGGCAGTAAACCACCGGTAGTTAGTGCAGGAAGTACTGCAACGATTACATTGCCTGCCAATACCGCATCACTGAACGGAACTGCTACTGCTGGTACCAATGTTATCAGCACCTACAACTGGAGTAAAGTAGCAGGTCCAACACAACATGCCATTGCCAATGCCAGTGTTGCCGTAACCAGTGTAAGCAATCTGGTGCAGGGTACCTACAGGTTTTGTCTGAAGGTAACTGATAATACAGGGCTGTCTGCTACCGATACTACTACCATTATAGTAAATGCAGCGCCTGTCGCGCCCACAGTAAGTGCCGGAGCTGGTAGTACCATTACATTGCCTGCCAATACCGCATCACTGAACGGAATTGCTGCTGCAGGTACCAATGCTATAAGTACTTACAACTGGAGTAAAGTAGCTGGTCCAACACAATATACCATTGCCAATGCCAATGTTGCCGCAACGAGCGTGAGCAACCTGGTACAGGGTACCTACAGGTTCTGTTTAAAAGTAACCGACAATGCTGGCTTGTTTGCTACTGATACTACTACTATTGTGGTAAATGCAGCACCGGTCACTGTACCACCTGTTGCCAATGCGGGTGGTGCCATCCTGATCACTTTACCTGCCAACAGTGCCACACTGAACGGTAGTGCCACTGCGGGTACCAATAGTATTGCCAGCTATAGCTGGACAAAAGTGTCAGGCCCTGCGCAATATACCATTGCCAATACCAATGCCGCATTAACCAGTGTAAGTAACCTGGTGCAGGGTACTTATAATTTCCGTTTACAGGTTACAGACAGTAAAGGACTGACCGCTGCTGATAGCATGATACTGGTGGTAAATCCTGCCACTGTAACTAAAACACCTGGTGTACATGCCGGTGACAATGTAACCATTACATTGCCGGCGAACAGTGTTACACTGGACGGATCTTCTTCTTACGATCCCAATGGTAAGATCAATGCTTTTAAATGGACCAAAATATCAGGTCCTGATCAGTATACCATTGAAACGCCTACAGCAGCCATTACCAAGGTAAGCAGGCTTGTGGCAGGTGTGTATAAATTCCAGTTAGGTATGTGGGACAGCAAATGGTATCCTACCAACGATACTGTAACTGTTACTGTAAAAGGGGCTGCTGTATCTGTAACCACGGTAACCACAGGTTCTGATGTAACCATTACATTGCCCACAAGTACTACTATGCTGAGTGGGGTAGCTACGCCTGCTACCGGTGCTACCATCAGCAGCTATAAGTGGACCAAAATATCAGGTCCTTCACAGTATACCATTACCAATAGTGCTGTTGCTGCAACCAGTGTCAGCAATCTGGTACAGGGAACCTACAAATTCAGTCTGCTGGTTACTGATAGTAAAGGTGCTACTGCGGCTGACACTACTACTGTAGTTGTAAACGCTCCGGCAAATCAGTATGCAGTGGTAAAACCTGGTCCTAATGTAACCATTACATTACCGGTAAACAGTGTTACACTGGATGGAAGTGCTTCTTATGATCCTGATGGAAAGATCAGTGCGTATGAGTGGATCAGGCTCAGCGGGCCTGCACAGTACAATATTACCAGCTCGCGTGCAGCTACTACTACTGTAACCGGTCTTGTGCAGGGCAGGTATGTATTCAGCTTAACCGTATGGGATAATGAATGGTATCCTACCGGCGATACTGTGGTGGTAACTGTAAATGCTGCTACCAATGCTGCAGCAAAAGTTACTGATACCATCAACACTGTACCTGCTGTAACTGTCGATGCCAAAGATGCTGTTGAGGTAAAGGCGAAGGCAACGGCCACTGAACAGGTTACTGTAGGTACTGGCAGTGTACAGGTATATCCTAATCCTGCTACTAATACTATTCAGCTGGTATGCAACAGTATAGCTACAGGACGTACACGGGTAACTTTTTATGACATGGCCGGTAAAGCAACCTGGAAACATGTGTTTACCAAAAACAGTACGGTAACACAGTTGCCGGTCGACATCAGTAAATTAACGCAAGGTGTGTATAATGTAGACGTGAATATTGACAACAAAACCCGTTTGTCTGCACGCTTCATTAAGCAATAGAGGGAATAGAGAGAGCCATAGAAAAGGTGGGGGCCATTTGGCTCCCCCTTTTTATTTATGGCAATATTGTATTTAACGCCAAACCGGTATTTTAATATAGCTGTTGTTAAACCACCTGATCTGGAGTGGCTCGCCGGCATCCTGTATGGTTTCTGTACTTACATCTTTACCTGTACCATAATTGATCTGCCAGCCATTGTTTTTATTAATACCCAATACTACCAGCAGGCGACTGCCGGGTTGTAATTTTCTGCTGGTAAAAAAGGTGGTATGAACAGGAATATCTGCAGTCTTACCGGGCACCAGTAATTGCCGTTTACTGCGATCTTTTGTATAGCTGGCTCTTGCCAGGTATGTGCTGAGAAAAAGATATTTTCCATCGGCCATCTGTTCGTATACATCAATGCTTACGTCCATATCTTTCTTATTGATCATAGTACGCAGGCTGCCAAAAAAAGAACCGTTGAACTCTATAGGTTTCTCAAACGGAGCAGTAATAAAAGTGAGTTTACCTTTGGTATTAATAACACTGTCCAGCAGTTTATAAGAGTTGGAAGCAGCCGTATCGCTGCGATCGCGGAAGTCTACTTCCTGCCGTATGTATTCACTGGTGGCCGGTGGTTTTGTTTCCAGTTTGTAGTGCTGTCCTGTACGAATGTCTCCTAAATAAAAGGTCAATGTATCATTGTTCATCTTTGACAGGGAGGGGCGGTGTTTCCACTCATTACCACCCATTACCTGGTAATTGATCTTGTCTTTCAATAAAGCAGGTCTGGCACTGTCTTTTAAGATATAGTTGAACCATTTATAGGTAAGATCTGTAATGCTGATATTGGCTACGGAGTCAATGGTATATCCCTGCAATACAGCAGAAGCAATACTTTGCCCGCCTGCATGACTGTACGGACCTATCAGCAAGTAATGATTGGGGCTTTTATGATAGCGGTGATGTTCGTTGAAATAGTACATGGCACCCAACTGGTCATCATCATAATAACCCGTAGTAGTGAGAATGGGGATATTGATATCGGCAAACTCCTGTTTGTAAGGTACCATCTTCTGCCAATAGTTGTCGTAGGAGGGATGTTGCAGCCATCGCTGAAAAATTTTACTGGGTCGTCCTTCAATCGTATCGAGGGCTCTGAAAGAACGACCGCTTATATACCATTTTGTAAAAACAGAATCCCAGTGCTGCGAGTTGTTGAAGTCTGTTTCATCTGTTTGTTTTGAATTGGTAACAAAATGGATCCATCGCAACATATAGCTCATGAATACATGGTTCTGCATCGGGTAGTCTATACCAATGCCAACCGCTACCTGTGGTACAATTGTTTTAAGGGCAGGATGTACTTTTTTAGCTGCAGCCCATTGACTGAACCCCAGATAGCTACCGCCATACATGCCTACTTTGCCATTGCTCCACGGTTGCTGGCTGATCCAGTTGATGATATCATAAGCATCACCGGCATCATGTTCAAAGGGCTCAATATCCTGCGTACTCAATTTTTTACCGCGTGTATTGGCTACAATGCCTGCATAGCCATTGAGGGCTGCATCTTTTGCGCGTGCCCGGTCAACACCACCGGTATAGATATTAAATATAAAAATGGCCGGTAGTTTTGCAGGCCCCTCTTTGGGGCGTACCACCACGGCTGTAACAGTTGCGCCATCACGTGTAGGGATCATTACACTGTCTTCAATGATATACTTACTGTTATCCTGTTGTGTCAGCAATAGTTTACCGGGTGGTACTATTTTGTTGTATACATTCCATGAATTATAAGTCCTGCATAGCAAACGGGCATCTGTAATACTGATACTGTCTTTGCCGGTTTGTGCAGCTACCAGCTCATCCAGCTTTTTTTTCAATGGTGGTATTTCTGTTTCAAAATACATGGCAATGTTCGCGGTTGCTTTTTCAGGCAGTTGGTTGTATAGTGAAGTGAAAGTGCGGTTTAGTGCTTCCTCAAAACTGATGCTGCGCATTTGCTGTACCAGCCTGGTTCTGGCATACCATTCAAACTGGAAACCGATACCTTTAATGATCAGTGAATCACTTTTTTTGAACAGCTCGCGTAATGAATCCAGCGTGTTCACTGCAGCATTGTACTGACCGGCTACTATCTGCAGCCTGAACAGGTTGTCTAAACGTGTTTCCTGTTCTTTTTCAGTATACAGCGGGATCAGTTGTTGCGCAAGTATTTGCAGCTTTTGTTGCAGCAATGCACTGTCGGCGCCGGCTGGTATTGAAAGAGGCAGTAGTTGTGCAGTACTGTGCAGACAGCTGATGGTTATTACTGCAGATAGCAGGTAAGGCAGGGGAGGAATTATTTTCATACAGAAAGGTTATGTCTATAAATTTAAATGATTTTATAATGTGTAGAGATAGGTGTCCTCTGAAAAAGTCGACGTATAGCCAAAAAAGTGCCCTGTCCGGGCAAGCATGGTTTTTGTATTGGGTGTTGTTATGATATTGATGATCTGTACATTCGTTGTAGATTTATTATAAATACAGCTTGCTCATATCAAAATTGACCATTATGAAAAATGTTATTCCCTGTATATTGTTTCTCTGTATGGCTGCGATGTGTGGCGTTTCGTGTAACCAGGAACCATTGAAGGAGTCAGTCAGCCTGACCTCAGAATACTTTAAGCGTACTGATTCTGGTTTACAAACGGGCGGTGTCCGTATGATCCCTATCAATACTCCCAAGGGGACATTTAATGTGTGGACCAAACGTTTTGGCAATCACCCCTCTATAAAAGTATTGTTGCTGAACGGCGGACCCGGGGCCACGCACGAATATTTTGAATGTTTTGAGAATTTTTTGCCAACCGAAGGCATCGAATTCATCTATTATGATCAACTGGCCTGCGGTAATTCAGATAATCCCAAAGACACTTCTTTATTCGATCTTCCCCGATATGTGGAAGAAGTGGAACAGGTACGCAAAGCACTGGAGCTGGACAGTACTAATTTTTACCTGCTGGGACATTCATGGGGTGGTTTACTGGCTATGGAGTATGCATTGAAATACCAGCAACACCTGAAAGGACTGATCATTTCCAATATGATGTCCAGCATACCCGATTATGTAAAGTATGCCAATGATGTCCTGGCCAAGCAGATGGATCCGAAAGTACTGGATACCATTCGTAAGCTGGAAGCGAAAAAGGATTACAATAACCCGAAGTATATGGAGTTATTGTTACCCAATTTCTATGCACAGCATATCCTGCGTTTACCAATTGATAAATGGCCGGAGCCGGTAAACCGTTCTTTCAGTAAAATGAACAATTTGCTGTATGTTACTATGCAGGGACCCAGCGAGTTTGGTGCTTCGGGCAAACTGGAGTTCTGGGACCGCAAGGCCGATCTGCACAATATAGCTGTACCAACCCTGGTAATAGGTGCATCGCACGACACCATGGATCCTGAACACATGAAATGGATGGCGAAAGAAGTAAAGAACGGTAGTTTTCTGCTTTGTTCCGAAGGCGGGCACATGTGTTTTTACGACGATCAGCAGGTGTACATGAGCGGGTTGATCAAATTTTTACAATCCGTTAATAAAGGCAAAAAAACAGTTTCCCTGTAAATGTGCATTTTGCAGGTGTTTGTATACTGTATGTACAGTACAGGAATGGTGTGTGCTGTTCTCATTCTATACTTCTTACATTTGCTTATATGGCTACCTCTTCCGTTAAAATGATCGAATGTCCGCGTGATGCCATGCAGGGCTGGAAACACTTTATTCCTACTGAAAAAAAAGTAGAGTACCTGCGTGCATTACTGAAAACAGGGTTTGATACCCTGGATTGCGGCAGCTTTGTTTCTCCCAAAGCCATTCCCCAAATGGCCGATACAGCACAGGTACTAAATGCCTTGCCCCCGGATGAACTGACCAGTAAACTATTGGTGATCGTTGCTAACCAGCGGGGTGCTGAAGAGGCCGTGACCTTTGATAACGTTTCATACCTGGGGTTTCCTTTCTCTGTATCTGAAACTTTTCAGCAACGCAATACCAATAGTTCCATTCAGGAATCGCTGAGTAGGGTAGAAGGAATACAATCACTTTGTGTAAAATATACAAAAGAACTGGTGGTCTATATTTCCATGGGATTTGGTAATCCGTATGGAGATCCTTTTTCCGAAGAAATTGTATTTGCGTGGATGGATAAAATTGCTGCATTGGGCGTGCGCACTATTTCGCTGGCCGATACAGTAGGTTTGGCTACGGCCGACCAGGTATATCGTATGACCGAATATGCTATACGGCATTTGCCCCAATGCGAAATAGGTGTACACCTGCACTCCACAGCAATGAATCGCGAAGAAAAAACGGCTGCAGCTGTGCGTGCAGGTTGTAAACGTTTTGATGGTGCTTTAAAAGGTATTGGCGGTTGCCCTATGGCCGATGATGAACTGGTAGGTAATATGGATACAGAATGGATGGTAGATTACTTTGAACGCAATGGTCTGCAAACGGGTCTTGATAAAGCAGCATTGACTAACAGCAGCAGACTGGCTACTGAAATTTTTATGTAACAGTACATCATCAGCAAACAATTAACTAAACAATTACTGCATCAATTGCCGGGATTATCTTCCGGCAAAATGATGAACTTAACTTATTGAACTGAATTTATGGATTTTCAACTGCCGATACAGTTACAGCCTTTGCAACAACCTGTTACTTATCGCGATAAATTATTACTGGCTGGTTCCTGTTTTACCGAGCACATCGGCGATAAACTGCAGGAATTGAAGTTTAATGTATTGCAAAATCCCAATGGGATATTATTTGATCCGGCCAGTGTAGCTGCAGCATTGGTATCGTATGTACAGAACAGGCAATACACAGTCAATGATCTGTTTCAATTGAATGAAGTGTGGCAAAGCTGGCAGCACCACAGTCGCTTTTCCAATATTAACCAGCAGGAATGCCTGGCTGCTATCAATGCATCTCAGCAACGGGCGCACCAGTTCCTGAAACAGGCACAGTGGCTGGTGATCACACTGGGCACATCTTTTTCATACAGGCTTACAGAACAATCTCCTGCTGAAATACGCAAAGGGAATGTAGCCGTTGCCAACTGTCATCGCGCACCGGGCGGATGGTTTAATAAACACCTGATGACCATTGAAGAGATCAACAGTGTGCTGGACAATTGTATTCACCAGTTATTCCATTTTAACCCTTCACTGAAGATCATTTTCACAGTAAGTCCTGTAAGACATGTACGCGATGGAGTAGTGGACAATAATCGCAGCAAGGCAAGACTGATAGAAGTAGTACATCACCTGGTGAACAAATTCGACAGGTTGTATTATTTCCCGGCGTATGAACTGGTAATAGACGTATTACGCGATTATCGTTTTTTTGATGTTGACCTGGTGCATCCCAATTACCCGGCCACGCAATTTGTGCTGGAAAAGTTTATGGAATATGGAGTACATCCTGCAAGCAGGGAATTGGCAGAAGAGATCAGGAAACTTGTTATTGCCCGTAAACACAAAGCATTTCATCCGGCAACAGAAGCCCACGCAAAATTTTTACAGGCTCACCTGGTAAAAGCCCGTGAACTACAGGAACAATACCCGTTCTTGTCATTGCAGGAAGAGATTGAGTATTTTCAAGGCAGCAAGTTGTAAGTTGGATGCTGACGGTGTTTAGTATGCTAAAAGATAGTTTTGTATAAAAAATAATTACGAAAGCATAAATAGCTTGACTAACCTACAACTTATCCCTATAACTCATAACTGTATTCTTCCGATACAAACTCTTCCAGTTTCTCCAGCATGATCAATTGATTGAGCGCGCGGTTGAGATTCTGTTCGGGATAGGAGGTCTGGTAATAGATATCGTTATTCAGAAAGTCTGTTGTAAAACGCAGGCACTGCATAAACAGCATCAGTATACCGGAGTAATGGATGTGCTTTTTTTCTGCATTGGTCAAACTGTTATCTATACCGGCTAAATATCCATTCACAATAGCTTCGTAATAATCTTTACGGATGGCAATGTCTTCCCAGCGGGTACTGTTCTCGTCTGTGGTGCCGGCCATACTTCTGATCATATCGCCCAGGTCGGAAAAGAACAGACCGGGCATCACGGTATCAAGATCTACCGGGCAAACTACTTCCTGTGTGGTAATATCCAGCAGCACATTAGACATTTTACAGTCGTGGTGCATCAAGCGTGTAACAAACTCCGGTTGACTGCAGAATGATTGATAAAGATCAACCAGGTTTTTCCGTTGACGCAGTTCTGCAATAACGTGGGTGGATTTCAGCAAACGCTGAATGGTTGCCTTGCTGATAGCCTGTTCAAACTGTTCATACCGCAAAGCAAGATCATGAAACCCGGGAATGATAACCGCCAGTTGATTGGCGTCAATACCTGCCAGTGCACGGGTAAAGGCAGCAAAACAATGTGCTGTCTTACCCGCTTCAGCAGGACTATCGGGAGATGATTTGGTATATGCATTGCTGACAAACATAATGGCCCGCCAGAAATTGCCTTCCCCATCGGTCCAGAACCATTTGCCGCTATGTGTAGGTATCAGCGGTGCAATACGTACATCGTGATGCTGATCGATCCATTGGTGGATAAGCCTGTAGTTGCCGATAATATTCTCCGGCTGTTTGAAGGTTGCCAGGTTGATACGCTGTAACACAATGGGAGCACTGGCATTGCTGCCCGTAAAACCTACCCTGAATGTTTGGTGGATCAGTCCTTCTGTTAAGGTGCTGATCACCGGTTCGCCGTACCCGAACTGGGCAGCAGCTTTTTGAATAGTTCCTTCCTGTAGCATATTGAGAATAGTGGTAGTCTTGCGTAAAACGTCAAAGTCTTAAACCCGCTGCAACTTATAAACTATTATTTATAATATTTTAAAACTGATCATTCAGGGCAAAATCATTTTTTCTGTGCATCCATTTCCCACTGGTGAAATCCGGGAAGTCAACAGTCTGGTTGCCCAGTTCGATGCTGATTTCACTAAGTGGCGTAATGGCACTCCATGCGGCGGCATCGTATACATCCAGCGGAGTAGCGGCTTTACGTTTGATGGCCTCAATAAATGCATGTAGTACAAAAAAATCCATGCCGCCATGTCCGGCACCTTCGGTCTCTTTGCTCCAGCGCTGCCACAACGGATGATCGTATTTTTCAAGGTATGTTTTGGCTTCTTCCCACAGGTGTGCTTTGGGACTTACTCCTTCAAGGTACAACGACTTATTGACATCCATCCACAAACCTTTGGTTCCCTGCACGCGGAATCCCAGTGAGTAGGGGCGCGGCAGGTTGGTATCATGCTGCAACAGGATGGTTTCACCGTTCACACAACGGATCATGGTTGTAACCACATCCCCCAGTTTAAATTCTACTTTGGCATTGGGATGATTTGCTCCGCCATTTTTTACAATGTAATCATGCAGTCCGCGCGATTTGGTAGCAAATGAAGACAGGGAAACAAAACGATTGCCACGGTTAATATCGATCATGGTTGCAATGGGGCCGATACCATGTGTGGGGTACAGGTCACCGTTACGGTGTACGGAGTGATCAGTACGCCAGTGTGCTTCGGAAAACCCTTTTTCACCAAACTCCACGCCGCCGCCATATGGTTGTTTCCCGTCGTTGAATTTCACATTGCGCAGATCGTGCTGGTAACCGCCCTGTAAATGGATCAGCTCACCAAACAATCCCTGTCGTACCATATTCAGTACGGCCATTACATCACGGCGATAGCATACGTTTTCCAGCATCATTACCTGGGCATTGTGTTTTTCAGCAGCTTTTACTACATCCCAGTGATCCTGTAAAGTAATGCCCAGTATCACTTCTGTACCTACATATTTAATTCCCGCTTCCAGCGCTCCGATGATCATGGGTGCATGTAGCTCCCATGGCGTAGCGATCAGAACACCGTCCAGGTCCTTTAATTCCAATAATTTTTTCCAGGCATCAGTACTGCCGGTAAAGATCTTTGGTATGGTTTTGCCCGCCTTTTTGATCAGGTCTGTGGCCATTTGCAGCATACGATCATCAATATCACAAATAGCCACTACGTCCACATCCTTACGGCGTAAAGCATTGTCCAGGTGATTCTGGCCACGCAATCCCGTTCCTATCAATGCAAGTTTTACTTTTGATTCGCGACTGAAGATCATTTCAGGTTGTATAGCAAAGCCGGTAACAGCTAAACCGGTATTTTTGACAAATGTTCTGCGATTCATGCTGGTAGTTTTGATTGGAAGATAGCAGGCAGCAAAGTACCGAATTTGAATTTATAATAAACTCATGAGTACAAAACTTACGCAATCGTATGCGATATTGAATTTTTACAAAAACCTGCATCCGCAGTTCGTTTTGCCGCCTGATGTAGCGGTGATGAATCCTTTTGAAGACGCGGAAGCATTGAAGCTGGCGGAAGCTTTTTACCATAAATTTTATAATGACAGTCAGCCGCGTGTCTTGATCTTTGGTATCAATCCCGGTCGTTTTGGTGGTGGTGTAACGGGTGTTCCTTTTACCGATCCTATTCGTTTGAAAGAGGTTTGCGGTATTGATAATGACCTGGCGAAAAAAGCAGAATTGTCGTCCATTTTTGTATACGAGGTGGTAAAGGCGTATGGCGGGCCGGAAACATTTTATAAAGATTTTCTCATCACAGCGTTATCTCCGCTGGGTTATACCAAAGGTGGTGTGAACCTGAATTATTATGACGATAAGGAATTACTGAAAAACAGTGAACCGTTTGTTATTGAGTGTATACGTGAGCAACTGGCTACCATGGCTGTGTATGATACCTGTTTCTGTTTGGGAGAAGGTACCAATTATAAAATATTCAGTAAGCTCAATGATAAACATGGCTTTTTTAAAAAGATCACTCCTTTGCCACATCCGCGTTGGGTAATGCAGTACAGACGCAAACGGATCGATGAGTTTGTGCAGGTATATGTAGAGCGGCTCAGAAGCAGATAGGATTTTGCGTTTCGGGTTGGGATCATGGGGCGTGAATCGGCAGTCGTCAATCGTGAGAGGATCACTGCGATTCATAACAATTCAACCATCAATCTATCTTGCTATTGTTCGTGGCTTGTTTCACGCAAAGACAGCGAAGTATCGCAAAAACGCAATGACTTTCGGTTTTTTTGAACCACACGAGACACAAAGGAGCACAAAGAGAGGTGTTAGGAACTAGGTTTTAGCTGCTAGCAGTAAGCCTTTATCAACTTTTCAACCATTTACTCCCTGAACCTTGTTGCTTGTGCCCTTTCGGATTTCTATTTGCTCGCCGCTCAAAGCTCACAGTTACTTATAACAATCAAACCATACAAACATTAAACAATTCAGCTATCTTTAATGCATCCTGTCTCCGCGTACGTCCAGTCTTTTCATCAGGTCTGCTTCGTAGTCAAGCCACTGTTGCCAGCGGGCGCGTACTTTGGGTTTGTCAAAATAGGTTTCTGCCAGCTCAATGAATAACCGGTAATGACCTGCCTCGCTTTCCATAAAACGACGATAGAAACTGCAGAGATATTCGTCATTCAGTCCTTCGCTCAGTCGTTTAAAACGTTCGCAGCTACGGGCTTCGATCAAAGCACAAATCAGCAATTTATCCAGCAAACGATCACCTTCACTACCGCCTTTCTGTTCAAATTTCAATAGTTCATTTACATATTCATCCTTGCGTTGTTTGCCCAGTTTGAGGTTGCGTTTGTGCAGTTCGGCCAGTACCAGGCGAAAATGTCCCCATTCTTCCGTTACGATGGGAGCCAGCTCACTCACCAGTTTTTCTTTTTCGCTGTATCGTTGTATCAGCGAAATACAACTGGTAGCGGCTTTCTGTTCGCAGTAAGCGTGGTCGGTAAGAATATCTTCCAGCGACATGCTGGCGAGATCTACCCAGCGCGGGTCAGTAGGCAATTGAAGTCCGAGTATGTTTTTTTGTTCCTGAACAGGTTCCATACGCACGAGCGGTTTGAAGGGCAAATATCCTGAAAGAAGTGGTAGTTTTGGCACTATGGCCAATGCAAATTTTTTACTGTCGCACCTGGAAGCACGGAAACAACAGAATGCTTTGCGTGAACTGCAGTTGCCGGCAGGGAAGATCGATTTTTGTTCAAATGATTACCTGGGACTGGCAGCAAAGCTATCACTGAATGGTGAGCATTATAAACACGGATCGGCCGGTTCACGTTTGCTGGCGGGCAATTCAGCCCTGGCAGAAGAAACAGAACGGTTAATTGCAGCATTTCATGTGGCAGAAGCGGCATTGTTGTATAATTCGGGATACGACGCCAATGTAGGATTAATGAGTTGTGTGGCACGGAAAGGTGATACGATTATCTATGATTTTCTGAGTCATGCCTCATTGCGTGATGGTATACGGCTGAGTGGTGCGCAGTCTTTTGCATTTCTGCACAATGATGTGGCTGATCTGGAAAGAAGATTGCAAACCGCTACGGGCAATGTGTTTGTGGTAACAGAATCTGTATTTTCTATGGATGGTGATACAGCGCCACTGGAAACCATAGCACAGCTGTGTACACAGTATGGAGCACACCTGGTAATAGATGAAGCACATGCTACCGGCGTGGTGGGTGAAAGAGGAGAAGGATTGGTACAGCAACTGCATCTGGAACAGGCATGCTTTGCACGTGTACATACATTTGGCAAGGCCATTGGGTGCCACGGTGCGGTAGTACTGGGCAGTGAGGTGTTACGCAGTTACCTGGTGAATTTTTCCCGGCCCTTTATTTATACAACAGCATTGCCGGAAAGTAGTATTGCTGTGATCAGGAAGGCGTATGAAATATTTCCGCAGCTACAGGAGGAACGCAGGCTGCTGCAACAGCTGATCTCACAGTTTCAACAAGCGACGATGAGATTTGCAAAATTGTTTTCCGAAACGCCCATACAAGGGGTGGTGGTGCCCGGTAATGAAGCGGTGAAACAGCTTGCAGCCACCTTGCAGGATGCGGGGCTGGATGTACGCCCGATATTATATCCTACAGTACCGAGGAACAGTGAAAGATTGCGGATCGTATTACATGCGTTCAACACCAGCGAAGAGTTACAGCTACTGACATCTTTGTTGTAACACATAAAAGCCGGTTCTGTATATGAACCGGCTTTTATCATATGTTGAAAAAAATCTTTACTGAGGAATGCCCAACTCTTTGCAAACCTCTTCGTAGGTCATGCTTTTATAGTCAGGTTTTGCCATTCTGCCACCTGAAACCACACCGCCGGGAATAATGATGTAGCGGTATTGCAGTGATGATGAAAGATTGATGCTGTTTGTGTTGTCGTGCGTAAAACGTGTAATTACAATACTTTTGGAAGTAGGTAAAAAAGCAATGGTATTGATCTTTCCACCTGCAAAGCTGGTATAAGGCAATGGCTCAATAGTAGAGCCAAACATACAATATACCAGTAGTGTCCCTTTGTTTATAATACTATCTACCAGTTCAGGAGCGTTCACTCGGGCTATCTTTAAATTGGAGTTGTCAATGATACTGTCTTTGAAGGAGGTTGCAACAGCACTGGCCCAATTGGAATAAATGACGTTGGCAGTGCCGGGTTTTCCCTGCGGACCTGTATCTCCTTTTTTACAGGAGGAAAATACTGCAAAGAGACTGGTACAGAACAGGATTACTGTAACCATTAACTTTAACGGAGAGTGCTTCATACTTTTCATAATGTTAGATTTGTTGAATTGGTTAACGTTGTATGTTATTGGGATGAAAGACTTCACTTTTTTTATTAAAAATACCCAGATTGTCTATATCACATTAAGATAAACAAAACCGGCTCTGTTAAGAGCCGGCCTGATGATGAAAGGCACCTTTTACAGTACCTGCCCATCTATTGACTGATCAACTGCACGCTGAATGATGTTACAAATGTCTGGCTGTTAAAACAAATAGTCAATACCACTTTCATGGTATTTTGATGTACACCTTGTAGTTATCATACATACCGGGATCCATAAAAATGCCGGTCCTTACAGAACCGGCACATAATACGGATTAGCAACCTCTTACTAATTGGGGCGCTGTTCACAACCACTACCGATAGTAACTATTCAGGGGAAACAACAGCAAAAATGTTCAGCATCAAAGTACATGTAATCTTCCTTTTTGTTAGTACGGTTGTAAACAGCAGTATTTCATACCCCGTACAAATTTGACATTTATCAGTATGCCAGACAATACAATTTTGTGGTATTACCACTTCGTGGTATATGATAATTGTCAACCAGGGTGTCCGGGTATTATTGAATGGCATATTTTCCTACAATGGACCACTTGCTGTTCGCTGGTGATATCACATCCCCTTAAATAAAAAAATCTTCATTCAACTATATGGGCCTGGGTTCCACGTGCACTTATAAACATCTTGCCCACGTGCCGGAATGCATGTTGGAAAAATGCTTTATTTTTAAACGATTTTGATTGATCTTATAAGAATCAGACTGCCATGAGAATTGTTCCTTTTTTGTTCTCCGGTGTTATTACAACCGGTTTGCTGATAGTATTAGGCCGCTCACTGGGCGATGCACCGCCATTGGGTGAGCTTTTAAGTCCCCAGACCGGTTTCTGGCAGAATGCAGAACCCGCCGACAAAAACTACTCGGTAAACATCCAGTCTTCCTGGTTAAAAGACAGCGTATCCGTTTATCTAGATGAACGCCTGGTACCGCATGTATTTGCAAAGGAAGACGATGATCTGTACTTTGTACAGGGATACCTGCATGCCAAATTCCGCCTGTGGCAAATGGAAATGCAGACCTACCTGGCTTCGGGCAGGTTGACAGAAATACTGGGCGCCGGGCCCGACAATGCCTATCTCAATAGCGATCGGAACATGCGCAGGGTAGGAATGGTGTACAGCGCCATGAACTCGCTGCAGGCTATTGAAAATGATCCGGTTTCCAAAGCATGCCTGGATGCCTATACTGAAGGGATCAATGCTTATATCTCCAATCTTCCCAAACGAGAGTTGCCGCTGGAATACCGGTTACTGAACTATACACCGGAAAAATGGACCAATCTCAAAACGGCACTTTTCCTGAAATACATGAGTTACGAGCTGACCTCGTATGAAACAGATATTGAAAATACCAATGCCAAATCGGTACTGAGCAAAGAAGATTTTGACAAACTATATCCGCTGACACAGGATTCCATTTTCCCCATTGTACGGAAAGGAACGGTTTTTCCTCCTGCAACGGTGAAACCACAGGCTCCTGCATCTGTTGATTCGCTGTACCTGCAGTTTGGCAATGGCGGTGCCACCAATATTGTTCCGCTGGAAAAACCTGATAAAAACAATGGCAGCAATAACTGGGCGGTAAGTGGCATCAAAACCCGCAGCGGGCGTCCTATTTTGTGTAGTGACCCGCACCTGGGATTGAACCTGCCTTCGCTTTGGTACGAAATGCAGTTGAGCACTCCGCGCTACAATGCATACGGCGTAACTTTTCCCGGCGCACCTGCTGTGATCATCGGTTTTAACGATAGTTGTGCATGGGGCATGACCAATTCAAGCCGTGATGTAAAAGACTATTATGCCATCCGTTTTAAGGATGATAGCAGACAGGAATACTGGTTCAATGGAGAATGGAAAAAAGCAGATATGCATATTGAGACCTTTAAACTGAAGAACGGTACAATAGTGAAAGATACTGTTGCCTATACCGTATTCGGTCCTGTGCAATATGATGCTTCTTTCAATGGCAATGGCCGTGCCAAGAATTACACTAATCTGGCTGTAAAATGGAAAGCACATGAAGGCTCCAACGAACTGAAGGCTTTCTACCTGTTGAACCGTGTCAATAATTACAATGAATATGTTACGGCTATCAAAGAGTTTGATTGTCCCGGACAGAATTTTGTATTTGCCAGCAAAAACAATGAAATAGCTATCTGGCAGCAGGGTAAATTTCCTGCACGCTGGAAACGGCAGGGCGATTTTATTATGCCGGGCACAGACAGTTCATATATGTGGCAGTACGATATTCCGCAACCGGAAAATCCGCATGTGCATGATACCATTGCACCTGCCAGCTGGACAGCCTCTTCGTCATCGTCAGCAGCAAATGAAACACGTGTCAGCGACGAAAAGGCTTCACCCGGTTTTGTATGCAGTGCCAACCAGGTGCCTACAGACAGTACTTATCCTTATTATCTCAGCGGACATTATGATGTGTATCGTGGTTTTATCATCAACCGCTATCTGCGTAATATGAATGATGTTACGCCTGGGGATATGGAAAAACTGCAGACCGATAACTACAACGTATTTGCAGAAAAAGCAGTACCTGTGTTGCTGGACAATGTAAACAAGGCCGCACTGAACAACGAAGAAAGAAGATATCTTGAAATACTGCGCAACTGGAACTATCGCAATGATCCCGAAGAGAAAGCACCTGGTATTTTTGTATTGTGGGTAGATAGTCTTGCCGAGGAAGTGTGGGGCGATGAAATGGCTACCATGCCCAAACCGGTAATGATGCCTGACGAACCACTGACCATACAGTTGCTGAAACATGATACTGCCAATCGGTTTATTGATAATATCAACACACCACAAAAGGAAACGGTCAGTGATGTGGTAACTGCCGCATTCAAAAAGATCATCCCCATGCTGTCGAAAGCTGATGCAGATCATCGTTTGCCCTGGGCTAAATTGAAAGACAGTGGCATCAGGCACCTGTTACGCCAGGAAGCACTCAGCCGCTTTCACCTGCCCATTGGTGGCGGGGCACATATTATCAACGCTGCCAGTAAATTTCATGGGCCAAGCTGGCGGATGGTAGTACACCTGACAGATAAAACCGAAGCCTACGGTATTTATCCCGGCGGACAAAGCGGTAACCCCGGCAGCAGGTATTATGACAATTTTGTAGACGACTGGGCTGTGGGCAAGTATAATACTTTATGGGTAATGACACCTGCAGAAACAAAAGATGCGAAAGTGAAATATACAATGCGTTTCAGCAGGTAAATGGCTACATACCGGTAATAACAATACGATCTGTAACATCCAATACAAAATATTATAATGAAGTTTATCATTTCCATCGTTTTAACCCTTCTACTGAGTATGGCGTTAGGACTATTTATGGGCTGGTGGAGCATTGCGGTGGCGGCATTTATAGTAGCTGCTGCTATTCCACAGAAACCGGGACTGGCTTACCTGTCCGGATTTCTGGGATTATTTTTGCTATGGGGTGGCCTGGCCTGGTGGATCGATGTAAAGAACCAGGGACTGCTTTCGCATAAAATAGCTTTACTACTACCATTGAATGGTTCATCGTGGCTGCTGATACTGATAACAGCACTGGTAGGCGCTATGGTAGCTGGTTTTGCTGCACTGACGGGTTGTTATCTGCGACTGCGTAAACAATAAAACCAGTAATGATGGCTAACCTGTTGGACAACCTGGTTCCTGAAGCACATCCGGCAAGTGTAAGTACCCGGTGGACGGCTGCTTTTATAGACTACCTGTTGTTTGTAATAGTAATGAGTCTGCTGATGTATGTTTTTGGGGATGTTGTTACAAATGAACGGGGAAGTGTAAGTTACCATGTAGAAGATGCAAAGTTGCTGCTGGTAGTATGTATTCCGTGGATCGTACTGTTCCCGGTGCTGGAAACCATTAATGGAGGACAAACTATTGGCAAGGCATTTATGAAAATTAAAGTAGTAAAAGACGATTTCAGTAAACCTGGTTTTGGGATTTTATTACTGCGCCGTTTATTTGATTGTATTGACTACCTGCCTTTTTTCGGTCTTACAGGCGTACTGGTAGCAACAAATACCACAAAAAAACAACGTGTAGGCGACCTGGTGGCCAAAACGTTTGTTGTGCAGGCATAGGACCAACAAGATAACAAGCCTGTTAAATGTTCCTAAAATGTGAATGTTGTGTAAGGCTTGTAACTTTCTGGCGACTATTTTCGTTCCAACACTTATGAAAATAAATATACTCCTCACCAATCTGCTGCTGATTGCAAGCGTTGTATGTTATGGCGGTCGTGTAACCGGTCTTGTAACTGACGAAAACGGAAACACCTTACCTTATGCCACCATTCTTGTAAAAGGTACCACACGCGGTACCACTACCAATGCAGAGGGTAAATTCTTTATTGACCTGGAGCCTGGTAAATACACCATTATCTGTCAGTATATCGGTTACAGCAAGGCTGAAAAAGCAATAGAAGTGGGTAGTGGTACCCTTACAGTAGATTTTAAATTGTTGCAACAGCAAACTACCATGAAGGAGGTGGTGATCAATGCCAACCGTGAAGACCCGGCGTATGAGATCATCCGCAATGCCATCAAAAAAAGAAAGGATTACCAGGAACCGCTGGATTCATTTACCTGTGAGGCATATATTAAAACACTGGTAAAGACACGCAAACTACCCAAACGCGTGCTGGGACAAAAAATAGATGAGGCAGACAGGAAAGATATGGGCGTGGATTCTGCAGGAAAAGGTATCATCTTCCTGTCGGAGTCATTGACGAAAATTGCTTCCAAAAAGCCGGGTAAAATAAAACTGGAAGTGCTTTCGGGCAGAGAGAGTGGGAGTGGTGGATATGGATTCAATTTCCCTACATTCATTAATTTTTACAACAATAATGTAAACGTATTTCTCACCCAGATGAACCCGCGCGGTTTTGTATCTCCAATAGCAGAGGGTGCATTGAATTACTATCGTTACAAATACCTGGGTTCTTTCTGGGAAGATGGCAAAGAGATCAACCAGATCCAGGTTATTCCCCGCCGCGAATATGAGCCGTTGTTTTCCGGTACCATTAATATTACAGAAGGCGACTGGCGTATTCACAGTCTTGAACTGTTGCTGACCAAAACATCACAACTGGAACTGATGGATTCACTGCGCATCAAGCAGATCCATGTACCGGTAACCCGTGATGTATGGCAGGTAAAAGACCAGACTATATATTTCACATTCAATAAATTCGGTATTGATGCCACGGGCAATTTCCTCAATGTATACAACAAGTATGAAGTAGCACCGAAATTCTCCCGCAGGTATTTCAACAATATTGTTGCGAAATACGATACTGCTGTAAATAAGAAATCAAAATCATATTGGGATTCGATACGTCCTGTTCAGTTGGAACCAGAAGAGGCCAGGGATTATAAGATCAAGGACAGCGCCTACGAATACCGCCGCGATTCTGTATGGAGCAAACGCGATGTAGATTCAATAAGAAGAAAATGGAATAAACCTACGTTGGGTAAACTGGTGTGGTCTGGATATACCTATTACTGGTTTAACGGAAAAGAGAGACGTGCCTCTTCATCGCTCAGTTGGCATCCGCTGTTACAGAATGTGCGATATAATACCGTGGAAGGAATTGTTGCCACTGCCGGGCTTACTTATGCCACACGTATTGGTAAGACTAAAATGCCCATCAGCTTTTCGCCGCAGGTACGTTATGGTATAAACAATGGTCACCTGAACCCGTGGGGAACCATATCACTATCTAAAATAAAACGAACGTACAATGATGGTGAAAGCACCTCTAGTGTCGATACCTGGACATTTTCCGGTGGTAAGCGGGTAAGCCAGTTCAACAAGGACAATCCCATTACACCTTTGTTCAATAGTGTTACCACGCTGTTCTTCCATCGTAATTACATGAAGATCTACGAAAACTATTTCGCAGAACTGAATTACAGAAAGCGTTTTGATAATAGTCTTACCATTAGCGGCAACTTGTTGTATGAGGACCGTTTGCCAATAGAGAACACTACGGATTATTCTTTCTTCTACAAAGACAGGGTTTTCACACCGAACTATCCGTATGAAAAAATAGGAGCACAATTTCCACGCCATAAAGCGGTAACAGCGTCGGTGTATGCACAGTTCACACCGGGACAACAGTATGTTCAATTCCCGAACAATAAAGTACCGGTAGGTTCAAAATATCCTACATTCTCTGCCCAATACCAGAAAGGCATAGAAGGGCTGCTGGGTAGTGATGTGAACTTTGATAAATGGAAAGTATCGGTATGGGATGATGTGAACCTGAAACTGCGTGGTATGCTGAAATACCGGTTTAGTGTGGGCGGGTTCCTGAACGATAAATCCGTTTACATACAGGATTACCAGCATTTCAATGGTAACCAGTTAGTGCTGGCATCTACCTACCTCAATAGTTTCCAGGTAGCACCATATTACGCAAACAGCACCACAGCCTCTTTTTATGCTGTAGGTCACCTGGAGCACCATTTCAACGGCATGCTGACCAATAAAATACCGCTGTTTAAACGTCTTAACTGGCACCTGGTAGGTGGTAGCAATGCCTTCTATGTAAACAGGAATAACAACTATGTAGAGGTGTTTGCAGGTCTGGAAAATATCTTTAAAGTACTGCGTGTAGATGTGGTAGGCTCTTACCTCAATGGCAATAAAGGTACTGTGGCAGTACGTATTGGCCTGGGTGGATTACTGGGTGGCAGTATACAGATCAGTAACCAATAAAATGACCTGTTCTTTCGTTTGTATCAAAAACGATGCATGAAAATATTGATTTTGTTCCTGCATACTTTAATGGTGGTTACAACAGTGACCGGCCAGGAGTTGCAGGAACAATCTTTGAGTAAGGAAGATTACCGGCAGGATTTTATTGTTTTCAGAAATTCCTTACAAACCAGTTACCCGTCATTATACCGGTATGTGCGTAAAAAGAAAATGAATGCTTTACTGGATAGCTGCTATGCTTCGCTGAATGACGAAACCACCTCCCTTGATTTTTACCGCACGATCAAATACCTGTTAAGCGCTGTGGGCGATGGGCATTTATCCTGCAGGCCTTCAGCAGCCATAAAACAATACCTGGAAGAAGAGGCAGCCTTATTTCCCCTGTCCATTCATTTTACAGGGCATGAAGCTTATATGCTGCATGAGCTGGGAAATGGCATCACTGCAGGTACAGAGATCATTTCTATCAATAATGAACCGGTAGATCGTATCAGGCAGCAACTGTTCCGCTATATGGCGGCAGATGGTGCCATTGAAACAAAAAAGTATGTTATCCTCAATAATGTGTTCAGGTTCTATTATGCTTTTGTATACGGCGGACAAAATACTTTCAGTATCGTTTTCAGAACCGCTGCGGGTGAAACCATTACCAGGAAAATACATGGTTTACCGGAAAAAGACCTGGCAGTACAACAAACGGATACAGCGCCGGCAAAAAAATTACTGGATCTGCAATATACCCGGGATAGCATAGCGGTGCTGACCATTAAAACTTTCAGTAAAACGGAGAACAGCAATGCAGGTGAGGATCTGCCTGCTTTTCTGCATACAGCTTTTAGTGATATTACGCGGCGCAATGTGAACCGGCTGATCATTGATCTGCGGGGAAATGGCGGTGGTCGCGACCTGTATGGAAGCCTGTTGTATACGTACCTGGCCAATAAAAAATTTGCCTGGTATAAAAGCCTGGTCACAGCCACTACTGGTCTTCCATTTGCTGAATTTAGTAGTACCACTTCTTCCTATAGCGATCTTACGCCCGCCATGCTTACAAAAACATCCGGTCATCAATATGCCATGACAGCCAATGCGCATGCCGGGTTACAATATTTTCAGCCCGATGCTAATCAATATAACGGCCGCGTATGGTTCCTGACAGATGGAATGAGTTTTTCTACCACGGCAGAATTCTGTGCTATAGCACGTAGTCATAAACGTGGTAAATTTATTGGTACTGAAACCGGCGGTGCATACAACGGAAATACATCTGGTGTGCAGATCGACACATTGTTGCCCAAAACAGGTATCAGCATCAGTTTTGGTACAGTGCAGTACAATATGGCTGTTAAAAAAGTAAAACCTGCCAACAGGGGTGTTATACCAGATTACCCGGCAGTGCCTGCTATTGAAAATCTGTTGCAGGGCAGGGACGTGGTATACGAATATGCACTTTCACTGGTTCGTACAGGTAAACAACAATAATGGTCGGCAATAGTACCGGCCATTGAAAGCAATACATTACTATTTACCGATCAAGCCAAATTTCCTGTTCCTGGTATCCAGCACAAGGGTATGTTGCAGAAAGAGTTTATTACCCGTCATACCATTGATGCCCAGTTGCATCATCTGTTTGATCTGCGTGCTGTTGGCTCCTTCCATATAAGTTACATGATTAAGAGGTAATGTGACCCCGGCAACTTCTATATGCTGTGAAGTGGCAATAGTATTGGCATACATGGTATTGTTCCATGATTTTACAGGATAACGAACGGGCGCTGCTGTACTGTCGGCCAGTTGACTCCAGGTGGCTTTGTCAATCAGCAGTTCAAAAGAGCTGGAACCGGTATCAAAATACAACACAGATCTTTTGCCCTGGAGTACTACAGGAAGTAATACACGACCTTGTATAAATGAAAAACCGGTAATGGCAATAGCAGGAGATACAGTGTCTGCAAGGGTAATAGTAGTTCGGGGATAATCGATCATTACCACTTTATTGTCGATCAGATCGGCACCGATGGTACCAATGATGTTGATGCTGTTGCGGGCGGTATTGAGTATGTTATTGCCAAATGTCTGCACCGGTATTGCCGTGGCCTGGATGTCAATATTGCCTGCTTTGAAACGTCCGCTAAAGGTTTGTGTGGTGGTATCCGTACGGATAGCACAACCGGGGTATTGATTGCGGATAGCTTCCAGCGTGCGACTATAGAAAACAGAGCGGGGTGCACCAAGATCAAATTGCATGTACCAGGTAACGGAACAGCCCGGCAAGCGCACCGGTATCAGAATAGCAGCGTGAGGTTCCCATTCCTGGTGCAGGCTATCGCCCTGCCAGGTAAAACTGATCTTTCCATTAGGGACTGTCAATGGCTTTTTGGTCTGTTGACCGCTTACATGAATTGCGCATAACAATAACAAACAAGATAGCCTGATGAATTTCATAACTAGCATATTTTACGGTTTAGAACAGTCTGCAAAGTAGCAGGTACAGACTTGCCAAACGCGTGTAAATACCCCGACATTCAGGCGACAATTATTGATAATCAATGCTTCATGTGGAGCGAAGGCCTAACAGCTTTTTAAAAAAAGTGCGGGTGTACACATTGTAATTTTCTTTATGCAACTGCCATGCAGCGGCAGCTACTACAATGGCATTGAGCAGATAAATGAACAATGCAGTCCACAGGTAGCTGATATAAAAAGAGGAATGGAATAGTTTTTTCGCTGCCAGGTTAATGGCCACAACACAAAGCATGCATACGTTGAGCACAATCGTCCACCATACCTGGTAACGGACCATACGCCGTCCGGTACGCATCACAAATTTATTGTCGCGGTGGTTTTTCAGCAAAAGCGATGGCACCAGGAAATGGATGTAGGGAATTGCTATAAAAGAAAAACAGGAGAGGTTCAGCATTTGCAGAAAATGATGCGTGTTCTCATCCGGTGTTTCTGTAGTTGCCGGTGTTAATACGGGAGCACGTGGAAAAAATATTGCCGGATCAATGTCCAGTGCGGCAGCAATGGCCTTTAATGTATAGTCGCGGGGGGCGCTTTCTCCACTTTCAATACGCTGGATGGTGCGCACAGTAACAGCAGCTTTGTCAGCCAGTTCTTCCTGCGTCATGCCTTTGCTTTTGCGTATGGCAGCTATGTATTGTGCTGTAGATCCGGTGGTCATGTAGGGTGACTGCAAAATAATCAGCGGTCATTGTTCCACGAAATTTCTTTTACATAGCGCTCATACCATTCAATCATTGTATTCAGGTATTTACATGTTGAATAAACAAGTCCGGGTTGTCGGGGGTAATAATAATCTTTTTATGGCTGGTGGTAGTGATCAGTAACATATTGTTGCGGCGGCTGGCATACCAGGTCATGTTGCCAATTTTACTATTGGCAAACTTGCCAAAATAGCCAAACAAACCACCTACACCAAAGGTGCGGATGGTCCATTTCATCTGCTCGCTGGTAAGGGGAGTAATAGTAAGTACTTCACTTTTTGGAATGGATATTTTGCCCAGTGGCCGGTGAATGACAATAGCTGTAGTGGTAACAGTATACTGTACAGGGTGCAGCAGGTAACAAACTGCATAGATAATGACCAGCAGTGTGCTGATGCCAAAGGCAACGCCTGCGCCTTGTCCTGATTTGATAATGGAAACCTGCAACAATACGGAGGCTCCGAACAAAAGAGTGATACCAATGGTAAGGATTTTAGCCACAGTATCTAATGACGCTTTGAATATCATAGTGTTTGGGGAACATGGTGTTCAATCAAATTTACAAAAAACAAGGCTGAATGGCGGTTGTTTTAGCAGGAAAACCTGTTTTTATAAGCCATATTTCAGTACCTTTGCGCCGTTCAGAAATTTTGTTCGTCAGGCATACGTCCTTAAAATTTCAATTTATGGCAGTATTACACAACCGCGTCTCCCAGAAGGAGCTGAAAGAGCTTTTATACCAGGAAACAGAACCTCGCACCACCATTTCCTTTTACCAGTATTTTCGTATTGAACAGCCGCAACAGTTTCGCGATGAACTGTACAAAGCATTGAACAGCCTGAAGGTATTTGGCCGTATCTATGTGGCCAATGAAGGCATCAATGCACAGATCAGTGTGCCGCAAAGCAATTTTGAGGCATTAAAAAAATACCTGTACTCTATTGAGCCCCTGAATGAATTGCGACTCAATATTGCGGTAGATGATGATGGTAAATCATTCTGGGTACTGAAGATCAAGGTGCGTGACAAGATTGTAGCAGATGGCATCAGCGATCCATCATTTGACATGAATAAAAGAGGCCGGTACGTAAATGCTGAGCAACTGAATGAACTGTTGCAGGATAACAATACTGTAATGGTTGATATGCGCAATCATTACGAATATGAAGTAGGGCATTTTGAAAATGCGCTGGAAGTGCCGAGTGATACTTTCCGTGAGCAATTGCCCATGGCGGTAGATATGCTGAAAGACCAGAAGGAAAAGAATATCATCATGTACTGCACCGGTGGCATCCGTTGTGAAAAAGCCAGCGCTTTTATGATGCATAATGGTTTTCGGAATGTGTTTCACCTGGAAGGCGGCATTATCAACTATGCCAAACAGGTAAAAGAACAGGGACTGGAAAGTAAATTTATTGGTAAGAACTTTGTGTTTGACGACAGGCTGGGAGAGCGTATTACAGATGATATCATTGCACATTGTCACCAGTGTGGCAAACCGGCCGATACACATACCAACTGCGTAAATGATGGCTGTCACCTGTTGTTTATCCAGTGTGAAGAGTGTGCTGCAAAATATGAAGGTTGCTGCAGTGCCGAATGCCAGGAGGTGATACACCTGCCGGAAGAAGAACAGCAAAAGATCCGCGCCGGAATAGACAAAGGGCGTCATGTATTTAATAAATCAAAATCAAGATTGCGCCCGCGGTTGAATGAGATATAATTTGAGAATGTACGAATTTGAAAATGAATAAAAATCTGTTTACTATTTTTCATTTTCAAATTCGCACATTGATTAATTCGCACCTTACTCACTGATCCACTTAATACAAACCGGGTTGGGAATACTGATCTCTTTACCGGTAGGAGTGAGCCTGCCTGTTTCCTGGTCGCGTTTAAAGATCACAATGTTGTCAGATGTCTGGTTAGCTACCAGTAAAAAGTTTCCGGAAGGGTCAATGCTGAAGTTGCGGGGTACAGTACCCTGTGTAGGTGTCAGGCTGATCATAGACAGCTTGCCGTTTTTAGGATTTACCTGGAATACGGCAATATTGTTGGCAGAACCACGGTTGGAAGCATATACAAACCTGCCATCGGCAGATACATGAATATCAGCACTGCCAACGGTGCCTTTAAAACCTTCAGGCAATGCATTCACACGCTGAATGGGATCCAGCTTTCCGTTGTTGTATTTGTATACTACTACATGACCGCCCATTTCTTCCAGCAGGTATACATATTTATGATTGGGATGAAAATCAAGATGTCTTGGTCCTGCACCGTCGGTGGTTTTGGCAAAACCCTGCGGACCGGGTACCAGTGAACCTTTCTCTGCATCAAATGAATAGATCATTACTTTGTCAATGCCCAGGTCTGGAACAAGTAACCACTTATTATCCGGGGTAAAAAAGGTGCTGTGCACGTGTGGTTTTTCCTGTCTTGATCTGTCGGTACCGGAGCCGGTATGTTCAATATGTTGTTTCATGGCACCAATGGCTCCATCGGGCTGAACAGGTAACAAGGACAGGCTACCGCTGCTGTAGTTACCGGCTGTAACCCATTTGCCGGTTTTGTCTACTGCTACAAAACAAGGATGATCACCGCCGGAAGGTTCACGGTTAATAAAAGTGAGCTGCCCGGTTTGTTTATTGAATGAATAGGCGGCTACATCTCCACCTTTGCCTTTATTGGCGTCTTCATATACTGAATAAACATACTTCTCATCGGGTGAAACTGCCAGGAAAGAAGGATTGGAAGCTGCCGCTGTGCTGACTTCCTGCACACTGCCGTCTGCCGTGTTGAATTTGTACACGTAAATGCCTTTGCTTTTACCGGATGTATAGGTGCCGGCCAGCATATAATAGCTTTTGTTAACCTGTGCAGATACCTGTTGCAGCAAAAAGGCAACAGCAAGCAATAACAGAATTCTCTTCATATGACCGTGGATTGTGTTTGGTTGAGTTACGAACTTACAGAACTTAATTTATTTGACAACAGGAATCCGGCCGGGTGGTAACAGTGCCGGTATTTTACTGTATCCGGGTAAGCTTTTCTGCATATGTTTCTATGATGATAAGCGGCTTGCCCAGTTCGTTCCAGGTAGTTTCAGAAACGAACTGTTCGGAAAAGTTATTCAGCGCTTCAGAAATTTTTGCGCCATACCCGATGGTAGTGTTCAGTGCACCCATCCACCGGAGCATAGCAGCAGGCACCTTCATTATTTTCAGTTTGCGTACAGTATAACAACGGATAAAACGCTGACTTGCTTCATCCCAGTTCCAGGCAGCGGGCCCCTGTATATTGTATTCCCGGTTTTCTGTGGTCAGTTTTCTGAACGACCATGCTACCTGTTTGCCATAATCACTGCCGGCAATAAAATGCATGGGTGCAAGGGAACGTCTTGCCAGCATAATGCGGTTGCCCCGCAGCATTAACTGGTCAATGCTTTCCATAAAAGTGGAAGGGTAGAAGATGGTGTAGGGTATACCGCTCGCTTTGATCTTTTCCACGGCAGCCTGTTTTATATCAAACACCCACCAGTGAAAGCCGTTGGTATTGTTGTATTGCTGTATCAGTGATGATAACAATACGATCCGGCGGATGCCGGTTTGCTGTGCCGCGGCAATGATATTGTCAATACCTTCCCTTTCGGGCAGGATATGGTCCGGACGTCCATTGTGCGGAGGGGCAAGACTGATGTATACGGCATCCTGTCCTTTAAAGGCGGCAATAAGACTGTCGGTGTTAAACACATCACCCTGCAATATATTTACACCGGTAAAAAGCTGCCGTGCTTTTTGTGCATTCCGTACAAGCAGGGTAATATTAAAACCGGCGCTGATAAGTTCGCGGGTAACCGGTTTGCCTATCATTCATGTTGCACCAATAACAACAATATTCATGGACAATCATTTTAGCATTATCCGTTTTTATATTGTTGAGGGGAAAGGGAATATAAAAACCGAATTGTTTACAACTTTTCCAATGCATGCAGAATGCGGCCGGTGGTTTCGGCTTCGTCCAGATCCTGCGGTGTAAAAGGTTCGCCTATCACTTTTTCGTACAGCTCAATGTATCTTTTTGAAATGGTATTTACCCATTCGTTATCCATCTGGGGCATTACCTGTCCTTCTTTGCCCATAAAATTATTGGCAATAAGCCATTCGCGTACAAATTCCTTGCTGAGCTGTTTCTGGCGTTCACCGGCGGCTTGTCTTTCTTCAAAACCATCAGCGTAGAAATAGCGGGAGGAATCGGGAGTATGGATTTCGTCCATCAGGAAAATTTCATCGCCAATTTTGCCAAATTCGTATTTGGTATCTACCAGGATCAATCCCTGCCGGGCAGCAATTTCTTTACCGCGTTCAAACAACTGCAGCGTATACTTTTCAAGAACGGCCCATTCTTCGGCAGTGGCCAGTCCCTGTGCAATGATCTCTTCCCTGGAAATATCTTCATCATGCCCTTCCGCAGCTTTTGTGGAAGGAGTGATAACGGGAGTGGGGAAAAAATCGTTTTCCTTCATGCCCTCGGGCATCGTAACACCGCACAGTTCACGTTTTCCGGAAGAATAGGTCCTCCACGCATGTCCGGTAACGTTACCACGAACCACCATTTCTATTTTGAACGGAACACATTTGCGGCCGATGGACACATTCGGTGCGGGTACTTCCAGCAGCCAGTTGGGACAAATGTCTTTCGTGGCATTGAGCATGTAAGCAGCTATTTGATTTAATACTTGTCCTTTATAAGGAATGGGGCGTGGCAAAATTACATCGAATGCAGAGATCCTGTTGGAGGCTATCATTACCAGCCATTGATCATCGATCGTGTATACATCACGTACTTTACCTCTGTAGAAGTTGGTCTGGCGGGGAAATTGATACGAATTCATGACCCGAAGATACTGTTGGGGCATGAAATAACGCGGAAAACAAATATTGAAAATATTCACACTGTGTAATCATGTTGTTACAAATAAAATTTCCATTTGAAATTTACTATATGTATTTTGCTATTTAATCATCTGCTAACCAAAAATGTCCATATGAGAAAACGCTTCAGCATTCTGGCAGCTCTCATGGTTATGATGTTAACAACGATTGTTGCCCAAGCCCAAACCACCATTACAGGTAATGTAAAAAACAGTTTAACCAGGGAAGGGGTTCCCTCGGTTTCTGTAACCATCAAAGGATACGGAGGTGGCACTTTTACAGACGACAAAGGTAGTTTCAGGTTAACCACTACCCAGAAACTGCCATTGGTACTGGTATTTACTTCTATTGGTTTTGAAGCCAGGGAAGTAAATGTAACTGACGCTGCTACTCCCGTTAATGTTGACTTTGTTCCTGCCTCCACACTGGGGGTGGAAGTAGTGGTATCTGCCAGTCGTGTTCCGGAAAGGATACTGGAATCGCCTGTATCTATTGAGCGCGTAAATTCAGCGGCTGTGCGCAATACGCCTGCCACGAACTATTACGACCTGTTGGGCAGTCTGAAAGGTGTGGATATGGTTGCCTCCAGTCTTACCTTCAAAACGGTTACCACCCGCGGTTTCAGTGGCAGCGGCAATACCCGCCTGAACCAGATTGTGGATGGCATGGACAATCAGGCGCCCGGTCTCAATTTCTCAGTAGGTTCGGTGATCGGTCTTACAGAGCTGGATGTGGACAATATGGAATTACTGCCGGGTGCCTCTTCGGCATTGTATGGTCCCGGTGGTATGAACGGCACATTATTGATCAACAGCAAAAACCCTTTCAAATACCAGGGTTTTTCCTTCCAGGTAAAACAGGGTATAATGCATATTGATAAGGGTAAAGATATCATGAACCCGGCTCCTTATTACGACTGGAGTTTCCGTTGGGGTAAAAAGATCAGCGAAAAATTTGCGTTCAAAATAGGTGGTCAGTTTGTACAGGCCAAAGACTGGCTGGCTACAGACAGTACCAACTATTCTGTTACCACCGGTATGCCTATCAGCGGCACGCGCGCAACTGATCCCAATTACAACGGTGTGAATGTATATGGTGATGAAACAACTACAGATCTTTATCCTTCGGTACCGGTTGCATATCGTCCATTGCTGCCTGCCGGCACTACTTCCCTTAACGTATCCCGTACGGGCTACAATGAACAGGATGTGATTAATCATAATACTGTGAACTTTAAGGTATCCGGTGGTTTGTATTACAAGATCACAGAACGCCTGGAAGCTTCACTGATAGGTTACTGGGCCACCGGTAATACAGTCTATACCGGAAGTGACCGTTATTCACTGCGCAACCTGAAAATGGGACAATATAAAGCGGAACTGAAACATGATAACTGGTTTTTGCGCCTGTATACTACCCAGGAAAACGCCGGTGATTCATACAACGCCACCGTTACTACCCAATATTTCAACGAGGCCTGGAAACCCAGCACTACCTGGTACAGCGATTACTTAAACAAATATCTGAGTTCACTGGCAGGCGGAGCTAACAATACTGCTGCTCACCTGGCTGCCAGACAGGCGGCTGATAATGGCAGACCCGTAGCAGGCTCAGATCAGTTCAACCAGTATTTTGACAAAGTACGTTCCACACCCATTTCAAAAGGTGGTGGTCTGTTCCTGGACAGAACCAACCTGTACATGGCTGAAGGACAGTATAACTTTGGCAACAAACTGAAATTTGCCGATGTATTGGTGGGTGGTAACTGGAAACAATATGTATTGAACTCGGAAGGTACTTTGTTTGCTGATACCGCAGGCCGTATCCGTATCAACGAATATGGCGGTTATATACAACTGGCCCGCGCATTTTTCAACGATGTGGTAAAACTGACTGCTTCCGGTCGTTATGATAAGAACGAGAATTTTAAAGGACGTTTTACCCCCAGGGTAACCGCTGTATTCAAAGTTGCAAAGGACCACAATATCCGTGCATCTTTCCAGACAGCGTATCGTTTCCCCACTACACAGAACCAGTGGATCAACCTTGTGATCGGTACTTCGCCCAGAACCACGCTGATAGGCGGATTGCCTGCACTGCGTGATTTCTATAAATTCAATACCAATAAGGCCTATACTTATGAAAGCTTCCTGCAGGGACCTACTGCTTTAAAGGAAGCGGTGTTTGGCGAGTATAAACCCGAAACGGTTAATACGTACGAACTGGGTTATAAAGGTATTATTGAAAAAAGATTGCTGATCGATGTGTATGGCTACTTTGCCAAATACAAAAACTTCATCGGTCGTACTACTGTAGTACAATCTTCTACAGGCAACCCGACTGATCTGTATACCAACAGCGCTACCAGGTTGTTCTATTCCGTATCTGTAAACAGTACAGTAGACCTGGAAACCTATGGTTATGGTGCAGGTATTGAATACTTGTTGCCTTCTAACTTCAGTGTTACTGCCAACACTGCTATTGATAAGCTGAATACTACACCTCCTGCCGGTTTTAAAACCTATTACAATACGCCCAAACTGCGTACCAACATAGGTGTGTCTAATTCCGGTTTTGGTAAAGGCAAACACTGGGGTTTCAATACACAGTTCCGCTACCAGGATAGCTACTATACTGAAAGTGATTTCAGAAGTGGTCCTGTAGGTTCATTCATGGTGCTGGATGCACAGATCAACTACAAGCTGTTCAAAGCAAAATCAATGATCAAATTGGGTGGAACCAATCTGCTGAATCATTATTATATAACACAGTACGGTAACCCTGCTATGGGTGGCGTATACTATGTGAGCTTTGCTTTTAATGTGCTGTAAAAAACAGGTGTATTAAAGATAGTTTGTCCACAATAAATCAAAGGCCATCCCGCAGGGATGGCCTTTGATTTTATCATCAGCATCCCTCTTTCTGCCTTTTGAACAACAGGTTAACAGAAAGCTGGATGTATTTGGAAATACTATTGTCATCTGCGCCAATAACCGGGTTGGGTGATTGCTGGATAATATTCCATTGGCTTCCATCAATCGGAAATACAGCTTTTGCCCGGATACTGTCTTTATAGAACTGTATATCGGCCGGAAAACTGATGGGTATAGAGATCCCTTTGATGGTAAGTTTACCCTCTATATGGGATGCTGAAATACTTGCTGCTGAAATAGTAAAAAAGCTTTTGGGAAACCTGATTATTGAAAAGAAATCGTTTGATTTCAGGTGATCTTCCAGGTCTTTATTGCCTTTGCCGTCTTTCTGATCTGTAGTAAAAATGCTGTTCATGTCAACGGTAAAATTTCCGCCTTTGATAAGATGATCGTCTGATACCAGTAAAGTGCCTTCTGTAATCAGAATGGTTCCTTCATGGCCACCTCCTTTGGTATAACCAGCCTTCCATTGCAGACGGCTTGCTGCCATTGACAGATGCCAGGTACTATTAGTGTCTGATGGTGTATTAACGGCAGGTGTTAGTACAGAGGCGGTAGCTGCAGAACGGTGGGGTATAACCAGGCAGTAGACAAGAACGGCTATACAGCCCGCGCCTGTAATTTTGATAATGAGTGATGTCATTTTTTATCTGTATTTTTTAATGATGAAATGTTCTCATCAAACCTACGCCTGCCTTTGAGTGTGTTATGCAAAATGGAGGTAAAGAAGTGTAAACAGGGTGTAAAATCTATGTAAATCAGCATTGTACAGCCGATCGGGTTGATGTATTGTATTACTTTTAAACTATGAAGTGGAAGCTACCATTAACCATTGTTGTGATGCTGATAGCCCTTTCCTGGACTATCGGTACAGGTCATAAGAGTGATGCTGCATTTGAAGATGCGGCCGATATGGTGGTAATGCGCACCATTGGCCACCAGGTATTGCTGGCATCGGGCGATTCTGTTTCCAGGGTAATGCCTGTGCAAAAAACAGGTGAGCATGAATACCTGCTGCGTTTTGAAAATCCTTTTGGTTTTAGCCCTGATTCGCTGGTAAAAGTGGTAACAGCACGTATTGCCACCAGCACATTACCCAAAAATTATGTTGTAGAGGTATTGGAATGTGGACGTACGGATGTTGCCTATGGTTTTACGTTCAACAGGGAACAACAACCAATAGCCTGCCTGGGAAGAGTACAACCTGTAAGATGTTATGAGATCCGGATCCTGTTTCAGCAGGAAACATCCGGTGGTTATTATATAACGGCAGGGGCATTAACATTAATGTTGTTGACCGGTATTGGATTATGGTATTTTCGCCGTACAATACCACAACAACAACCTGTAAACACTGCTCCGGTTGAAGCCGGGGTGTTCCGGCTGGGACAATATACTTTTCATCCTGCATTGCAGTTACTGGAATTGCAGCAGCACAAAGTACAGCTTACTGCAAAAGAATGCAACTTGCTGAACATCTTTGCCCGGCACATTAATGAAATTGTGGATCGCGACCGTTTACAGAAAGAAGTATGGGAAGATGAAGGTGTGATCACTGGCAGAAGCCTGGATATGTTTGTTTCTAAACTACGCAAAAGACTGCAGGATGATCCGGCTATCCGGTTGGTGAACATCCATGGCAGAGGCTATAAACTTGAAATCTCCGCTTAATTTACATTGTATGAAACTATTGCTGTTACTGATCTGCCTTTCAACTGGTTTGATGGCGTCTGCCCAGACCTGGCAGGATACTGTAGTACTGATCGATAAAATATTCAGCCGGTATGCTCCTGAAAATCCCGGTGCGCAACTGGCCATCAGCCGCAACGGGCAATTAATTTATTCTTCAGTCAGGGGAATGGCCAACCTGGAAGATGGTACAGCGCTGACAAAAGAATCAAAAATTGAAGCAGGTTCTATTTCCAAACAATTTACGGCAGCCAGCATATTGCTGCTGGAACAACAGGGAAAATTATCACTGAATGATGATGTCAGGAAATATGTACCCGAAGTACCCAACTATGGATATACCATTACCATCCGGCACCTGATGAGTCATACCAGTGGATTGAAAGACTGGGGAAGCATAGCGGATATTGCGGGCTGGCCAAGAGGTTCCAAAGCGTATAACAATGATGATGCATTGCACATTATATCATTGCAAAAAACACTGAACAACAAGCCCGGCGATGAGTTTATATACAGCAATTCCAATTACAATCTCATGGCCATTATTGTACAACGGGTAAGTGGCATGAGCCTGGCGGCATTTTCAAAACAATATATTTTTACCCCGGCCGGTATGATGCATACCGAATGGAGAGACAATTACAGAAGGGTAGTACAACATAGAGCTATTGCTTACAGCAAAGGCAGCAATGGATACCTTACCAATATGCCCAATGAAGATGTATATGGCAATGGCGGATTACTGACTACTGCCGAAGATCTGTTGGCCTGGAATAATTATTATCTCAATGGCAAACTGGGCAATCCATCTTTATTGTCGCGCCAGATAACTTCTGTACCATTGAACAATGGAAAACGCAATGTTTATGCAGCCGGTTTGTTTGTGGATTCGGTCAATGGCTGGTTCTCTATTGCACACAGTGGTGCTACAGCAGGGTATCGCGCCAACCTGGATCATTTTCCGCAGTTGGGTCTTTCCATTGCATGGCTTAGTAATAACTCACAACCTGATCTTGGCAGTACACCTGCTGCGGTGCGTAACCTGCTGGTAAAAAATAAAGCGCACCGTGTTGCTGAACCGGCAGTAAAAAGTAATGCAGATATCAAAAAAATGTTTCCATACATGGGGGCATATAAGGATAATGTAACCGGTGCCTGTTATAAGTTCTACATGAAAGAAAATGGTATTTACAGTGAGAACAATGGCGGACCATTACCTGCAATCAATGATCATACTCTGCAGGCAGGTCGCGCACGTATTGTATTTACCAATGTTCAACCTCGAAGCGCTGCATTGATCAATGGAGCCGGTGATACTTTGTTACTGACCGGCGTTGATACGGTGCAATACAATGAACCGTTATTAAAAGAATATACCGGCACTTATTATTCAACAGAGGCAGAAGCTGAGACCGTTGTGACACTAAAAAATGGCAAGCTGCAGATATCTCCCAGGATGGGTATGGATGAAGGGTTGGTGCCCAGGTATAAAGACGGGTTTGTATTTCCTGGTGGCGATCTTTATTTTGAAAGAGATAGCAAAGGAAATATCAATGCTTTTTATGTCAGTGTTTCGCGTGCACGTAAGGTGCAGTTTGTGCGTAAGAACCAATAGAACAGTGATTGGTAAATGACATCGTTATATAACAAAAGACCACCTCTTGCGAGATGGTCTTTTTCTGAAACCACAATTGCTATCATCGTCCTCTGGTATGTTTGGGTAAAGCAGTACCTGCTTAATTCTTAATAACCTTAAATGACTGAACAGTATTGTTGTTGGTATTTTCCAGTTTAATGAACAGGATACCCTGTGCTGCATTGTTTAAGTTAACAGTTACCTGTTGTGCACCACGTTGCAACAGCACTGTTTTAGTTTGCTGTATTTTACCATCCATAGAAACTACTGAGTAGCGGTATTGTGCAGCCTCATTATTGCTGATGGTCATTACCACATGATCAATAGCGGGGTTGGGGTAGCAGCTAACTTTTACATTGGCTGTGTTTGATGACATGTTTACAGTACGTATGTCTGAATAAGTAAAGCTGCCATCAATATCTACCATTTTCAGGCGGTAGTAGCCAATGGGAGACAGTGGGGTGCTATCAATGCTGGCATACTGCGTAGAAGTGTTATAATTTCCGGAAGCACCAATTGTTTTCAGTGTGGTAAAGCTGATACCGTCAGCAGAACGCTCTACTACATAACCGCTCATATTTTCTTCCTGTGTGGTGGTCCATCTGGTAACAACCATATTATTTTGTGCCTGTGCAGTGAAAGAGGTCAGTTTTACCGGCAGTGCTGCATTTACGGGTACGTTCTGTACCAGCAGGTTGTCAAGGATAGCCACGTTATTACCGGTACCATCCATCTGGTAACCTATTGTAATGTCACCGGTGTTGTTCCAGCTTAAAACACGTCCTGCAGTACCAGTGTAAGTATATACGTTCTGACCATCTACAGTAATGTATGCTTTTCCGGTAGAGCTGTTGTACAGGAAACGGTAGCGGTGAAATTTATGATCGTTTGGAATGGCATACACATTACCGGAGTTTACCACGGTGGTGCCATTGCTGCCGTTGCTGATGGTAAATTTTGCAGTAAGATTGCCATTGTTCATACCGAAATCGAAATTGCTGCCGCGTTTGAAAAAACTGGCAACAGCTTCTTCACGACGAAAATCAACAGAAATATCAATACCCGGTACATCAAAGTAAGGTGAGCCCGGAATGATAAGGTTAATATCGGTAGTAGGTTTACCTGCGTTCAAACCATTATTGGTAACTCCGCCAGGAGAAGATGTAGCTACACTGCTTACAGAAGTAGCATTGGGACCTACAGTAGCCTGTGTAACCGGGTTGCTGTCCCATGTAAAATTGCTGATAACCTGGCTATAACCAGTCAACATCATAAAAAGCACGATCAGGGTAAGTAACATTCTTTTCATACGCACGGATTTGAGTGATGCGAATGAATAGCCAAGCTACATGCCAATAAGATAAATTGTTTTATATCAATAGATTGCAAAATTCTGAAAAGCTCTAATATTCCCGATATGGGATTTTTATTCTACCGGATACATAAATGGGAACCGGAAAGCGGATACGGAAAGAAGGTTATTCTACATAAAAAATGCCCCCGCATGGCGGAGGCATTCACTGATTTTATAGCCTGACATTTTATACGTTAAAGCGGAAATGCATTACATCGCCATCTTTTACGATGTATTCTTTTCCTTCAATACGCAGTCTGCCGGCATCGCGACAGGCAGCTTCTGAACCATATTGCACATAATCACTATAACTGATCACCTCGGCTTTGATAAAGCCTTTTTCAAAGTCGGTATGGATAACACTGGCAGCCTGTGGAGCTTTCCAGCCTTCCTGGATGGTCCAGGCACGTACTTCCTGTACACCCGCAGTAAAGTAAGTATACAGTTTCAGCAGTTTATAGGTAGAACGGATCAGGCGGTTCAATGCGGGTTCCGTCATTTTATATTCCTCCATGAACATCTGTTTGTCTGCAGGATCTTCCATTTCGGAAATCTGTGCTTCAATAGAATTGCTCATGATGATCACTTCTGCATTTTCGTTTTTTACAGATTCCTGCAGCAGGGCAGAGAATTTGTTACCCGTATGCATGGAAGGTTCATCTACGTTGGCTACATACAACACGGGTTTTTCTGTAAGCAGGAACAGGTCGGCAATAGCGGGTCTTTCTTCTTTGGTGATTTCTAAAGTACGGATGCTTTTACCTTGCTCCAGGTGTGCTTTGCAGCGAACCAGTACATCATATTCTGCTTTCAGCTTCTGGTCGTTGCGGGCCTGTTTTTCAATGCGGCTGATCTTTTTCTCAACACTATCCAGGTCTTTCAACTGCAGTTCGGTATCAATGATCTCTTTATCACCTACAGGATTGATGGGGCCTTCATCACGCAGAATGTTCTCGTCTTCAAAACAGCGGATCACGTGAATGATGGCATCAACCTCGCGGATGTTGGCCAGGAATTTATTACCAAGTCCTTCACCTTTACTGGCGCCTTTTACCAGTCCGGCAATGTCTACAATTTCAATCTGGGTGGGTACAACGCGATCAGGTTTTACCAGTTCTGCCAGTTTATTCAAACGTTCGTCCGGTACATCTACCAGGCCAACGTTGGGTTCAATGGTACAGAAACGGTAATTGCTGGCCTGTGCTTTGGCACTATTGCTCACCGCATTGAATAAAGTTGATTTTCCTACATTGGGTAATCCTACCACGCCTGCTTGTAAAGCCATTGTATAATAATATGTTGTTTTGAACGCTTAATGCGATATGCTGAACGTTTAACGCTTGCACCTTGCACGGTTTCGGGCCGCAAATATAGGCTAAAGCATCCTGATTTCCCAGTTGAAGGGTTTGTACTATTACGGCCTGCTACCGGGGATATTTTTCGTGAAATGGACAATAATCGTTGACTTTCAACTATCTTCAAATCCCAAAACATTATACTCCTGCTATGGTTCTGAGTTACCTGTGGATCGGTTTTTTCCTCATCACCTTTGTAATTGCCTGTTCACGCCTGATCATGGGTGATGCAATGATCTTTAAAGTACTGATAGACGGGGTATTTGAATCTGCCAAAACGGGGGTAGAGCTTTCCCTGGGCCTGATAGGGATCATGAGCCTGTTCCTGGGGTTTATGAGCGTGGGTGAAAGGGCAGGGGCTATCAATTTCCTTTCGCGTATTGTAGGTCCTTTTTTACAGAAACTGTTTCCCGAAGTACCGCGTAACCACCCGGCCATGGGCCACATGATGATGAATTTTTCGGCTAACCTGCTGGGACTGGATAATGCCGCCACACCTTTTGGTTTGAAAGCAATGCAAAGTCTGCAGGAACTGAATGAAAAAAAAGATACGGCCTCTAATGCGCAGATCATGTTTATGGTGCTGCATGCTTCAGGATTAGTAATTATTCCTGTGAGCATTATTGCCATGCGCGTAAGCGTACATTCAAAAAATGCCACTGAAGTATTTATTCCCTGTGTTATCGGCACTTTTGCAGCTACTATGGTGGCTATGAGTATAACGGCCCTGAAGCAAAAATTTTCCCGCAGCCAGTGGGCCACCATTGCATTGTTTGGAGGAAGCATTTCTATATTACTGGGCTTTTTTGCCTGGTTTATGCGTCATATGCTCAGTAGCAGCGGTGCAGTGACATTTTCCAATGTGGTAAGCAACGGGCTTATCTTCCTGATATTTGTTGTATTTATTCTTGGCGGTTTGTATAAACGCATTAATATTTTTGAAGCTTTTGTAGAAGGCGCCAAACAGGGCTTTGAAGTAGCGGTTCGCATCATTCCTTACCTGGTAGGTATGCTGGTAGCCATTGGTTTGCTGCGCAACAGTGGTGCTTTTGATTATGCCATGAATGGATTGCGCTGGTTTTTTACCATGCTGGGCATGAATACTGATTTTGTGCCTGCCATCCCTACTGCGCTGATGAAACCTTTCAGTGGCAACGGGGCCAGAGGTTTAATGGTAGAGGCCATGAATCAATACGGACCTGATTCTTTTGTAGGCCGCCTGGTATGCGTAATACAGGGTTCTGCAGATACTACTTTCTATATAGTGGCAGTGTATTTCGGTTCTGTAGGTATCAAAAACACCCGCTATGCGGTGCCTGCTGCACTGCTGGCCGACCTGGCCGGTATCATTACAGCTATTATTGTTACTTATAACTGGCCCTGGAGCTAGCAGCCTGCAAACAAGAAATGCTTCTAACCTGTCAACGTTGTGTGGAAAGCATAGCATTTACAAAGAACGATTGACGGTTTAGGTATACATAAATGTTTTTAGTAAAAGAAAAAGAGGCTTTCTGAAAAGTAAAATGAAGGCCTTGAGAGTGCGTAAACAAAAATTGATTCCATCAGGTATCCGAATAAGAAGAGGCTGCTCATTACTTTGAGACAGCCTCTTTATTATTAATGTGCCTGATCTTAAACTAATACGTGATATACGAAGCCAGTGTTCTTACCAGTGTATTGGTGGAAGTAGTTTCTGCATAACGTCCACGGAAAACCAGTGTATAGCTGCGTTTTTTGGTGGGGCTGAAACTGTTTGCCTGCAAAATGGTAGTAGTGGTGCCGGCTACTCTTACGTATAAAGTATCTATTGCCGGTGTAGACGGATATGCTATAAAATCTGTTATATCTGCCGGAGCTACGTTTGTAAAAATATTGGCATTCTTCCTGGCTGAAAACACGTCTACATTGGGAATGGGGGTAGATGAGTAGATCAAATTGGCAAATCGTACCCTTGCCGTAGTATCTGCCGGAATTTCAATGGCATCTTTCACCAGCTTATACTTTACAGCGTTACTGGTGTCGTAAGTAAACAGTGTATAGTGTTTACCTGCTTCAAAATTAGCTGAAAAGTTGAGCGGGTTTTGTGTAGATGTAGACAGGGTGTCTTTCACCAGCACAGTCCGGCTTCCTGAGTTTACGGTAACTCCGTATACGGATGGAAAAGAGGATGCATAGGCCAGTGTTGTATAACTGATAGGAGTGTTATCAATATAAACATAATTGCGTGATGTGTTAATAGCAGCATTAACCACTTTTAATACCGCTTTATCACCCAGATTGGTATCGAAAGGTGCATCATTGGTATGAGTGTCCTTTTTGCATGAAGCTGTTAACATAACAGATCCTAGCAGTATAGCTGCGGAAATTTTTTTATACCTGTTATTTAAATGCATATAATAAGTTATTAATTGATCAGAATATTTGTATAACATCTTTCAGCCGTTCAGTAATACTTCTGCTTACAGAAGTGAGCGTGTTATATCGTTTCTGTTGTAACTATTTAATCGAAAACCATTGTTCCTTGGTATGGTAGTCCAGGTCAAGTGCTCCCAGTCTTTTCAACTCGTCAACATTATACAGGTATTCTGAGTTATAACGTGGACGGGCTCTTTGCACTACCTTCAGATTGTTGTCCGGGAAAAGATCAGAGCCTGCCGGAGGAGTAAAGTCTCTGTATACCTGTAATCCGCCATCGGTATCCTGGTTGTAATGATATCTTCTCATATCAACCCATGTTTCTACAAGTCCCCAGCCATACATGGCTATATATTTTTGCAACATGATGTGTGAAAGTGTAAGATTGGCTTCTGTGGGTACTACAAGCGGATTGGCCAGGAAGCTGTTTTTAGTAGAAGCGTCCATGATATGTGCCGCTGGTACAGATACACTGTAATCAGCTATTAACTGATCAAAGTTCAGACCAATGCCTTCTTTGTATGCAGCAAGCGCGTTGGTTTTATCTCCCTTTTTAAAATAAGATTCTGCGCGTATAAACGCCATTTCGCTGGCAGTCATAATAGGCCACAACGGAGCATTTTTAAAAATATACCGGGAATCTACGTCAGTGGCAGGGGCTGCAGTACTGCTGAATGCGCCACCCCAGAAATTCTGTGGCTGGTCATTGGTGGTAAGGGCATCTGTTCCTTTATTGGGTCTGATGCCTTTAAAAGTACCGTTGGGATTTTCACGTATAATGTACCAGGCGCGTGGATCGCTTACACCAAGAAATGCATTGTTTACACCCGACATCAGATCTGCAATAAACCTTGTCTGGCGCAGTGTGCCAATGTTACCGCGGTAGGGAGCAAAATAGCTGAATGTTCCGGTGCCGCCAACGTTTGAAAACTTAGCAATTGTATTGTCTGCATTGGTTTTCATGGCCAGGTTTGAATAATAGATGGCAGAGTCAGGATAGTAGTCTGCTCCTTTATTGGTGAGATGTGCAAATGAGCGTGCATATACACCATATACAAACTTTTTCCATTTGTTCACATCGCCGCCGTTCATATACTGATCGCCTTTGGCAAGATTGGCCTGGCTGGCATTATCGCCTGTCTGGTTGAGATAAGAAAGAGCTACCCTGCAAAGCCTGCGTACTTCTTCATACACATCTTTCTGCTCATTGTAATGAAAAACCAACTGGCTTGTATTGAAGGCTTCTTTCAGAATCACATCGCCGTATGTATCGGTTAATGTTAACCAGCTCCAGGCCCTGATGGCATATCCAACGCCTACATAATCCCATTTTTTGTCTTCAATGCCCCACTCAACCATGCGATTAAGGTTTTGGCCTTGCCCAAAATAGTGCATGGCCCATATTGAACCCAGGATATCGCTGGTGCCGGTAGCGCCACCCATACGGTCGTACTGGTTGGCAGTGGTATTGGTGGCCCAGTATTGTACATAACGCCCTATATAAAGACCATCGTTCTGCAGACCATAGTTGGTACCTGCTGCAGCATAGCTGATGGTCATATTGGCAATGATGTTTGGCAAAAGTGTTTCAACCGGCTGCTTTACATCGGCATTGGGATTGGTAAATGCATCGTCAATTTTCTTTGCACATGACCCCAGCAGCAGCGACGTGGTCAGCGTTATATATGTAAAGGAATTTAAAATCTTTTTCATCGTTCAATAATTTAGAATGTTAGAATGTAGCCCTCAGACCAACGTTCACACTGATGGGAGTAGGCAGTTTGCCATAATCAAAACCAAAGGCTCCCACACCACGTACACCGGCTGTATTACCATTAGAAGAAGGATCAGCTCCTGAATAGTTGGTAATCAGTACCAGGTCATTACCTGTAGCAAAAACTCCCAGGTTCTTAACAAATTTTAATTTTCTGGTGGTTGCCTCGGGGAAGGTGTAACTCAACGTAACATCGCGTAAGCGGAACCAGTTTATATTTTTCTCGATGAATGCTTCTTCAGGCATGTAAGAGGCTGTATAAAACTCATCATTCATGCCGGGGATGATCACGATATTGTTACGGGTAGGATTGGCTGTATTCTGGTTGCCATCATTCAATACGCCTTTGATTACCCTGGGGGTCATACGATCGGCAGTGAGTGTGCTTTTGCCGATGCTGGTCATGAACATTTTAGTTCCGTTAAACACATCGCCACCTACTTTCAGATCCCACAGGAAGTTAAGTCTCCAGTTCTTATATCTCAAAGAGTTGTTCCAGCCCAGTGCAAAATTGGGGTTTCTGTCGCCCCGTACTTTAAAGATCTGTTCTACTACCGGCAAGCCTGTGGTAGGGCTGATCAGGATATCGCCATTGTTATTCCTTGCATAACCGTAAGAAGTGATGGTAGTGGTAGGTGCTCCCAGCATTAAACCACCTCTTGCATTGGCGTATACCCAGGTATCAGCAATATAGTATTCTGAAACGTTGGCAGGCAGTTTTACTACCTTGTTCCACATTTTGTTGAAGTTGAAGGTCATATCCCAACCAAAAGAAGCTGTTTTCACCACAGAGGCATTCAGTACAATCTCAACTCCTTTATTACGTGTACTGCCTGCGTTCTGCGTGTTCAGAACGAAACCTGTACCATAGCTCAGACGGAAGTTTTCAACGATCTGGTCCTGGTTGAGTGTATTGTAATACGCTACATCCAGGTTAATCCTGCTGTTGAAAAAGCGCATTTCCGTACCGATCTCAAATGTTTTTTGTTTTTCTGGTCCCAGGTCAGGATTGGCATTGGTAAAGCCATAAGAAAAACCGCCACCGCTTGCCAATGAGTTTACGAATACTGATTGGGTAGAGTAGGGACTGTTCAGACGCGCAGTAGACGCTATTGAACCTCTTACTTTCAGGTAATTGAGTATTGAACTCTGACGCAACTGCGGTATCATATCACTCACAATCAAACTTAAGCTGGCTCCCGGGTAATTATAGTTCCTGTTCTTTTTGGGAAGCGTTGATGCTGCCTCAAAGCGGTGCGTATAGTTCAGGAATATCATGTTTTTGTAGCTGAGCGCTAATTCGCCAAAATATGCCTGCTGACGCAATAATTGCTGGTTGTATTGGCCATAATTATTACGGAGTAACCTGGTGCGGCTTGTAGCCGCTGTATTGTTACTGTCAGTACGCTTAGGATCTACCAGCGTATTACCTGTTACTGCAAACATTTCAGTGTTATAATCCTGCCACATAGTACCTACCATTAAACGGCTTGAAAAGTTTTTGCCAAAGGTTTTCCTGGCAGTTGCAGTTATGGTATGGTTGTAACCTGAATATCTTCTCCAGAAATTATCCTGTTGTCCTTTGATACCAGCAGAAATATAATAGGAGTTGGGATGGTATTGCAGGTATCCGTAAGTGTTATATCGTTCATATCCAAATCTTCCAGATACTGTTAACCAGTCAAACGGATTGATATTGATACCCAGCGTTCCTGTGTAGCGCTTGGTTTCGTCGTAATTCTTGTTATAGTTTACGTTGAAAAGCGGGTTGTCGTAATCGCTGTTGGGGTTGGAGCTGAATAAAGGAAGTTTGGTGCCATTGTCATCAGCATAGTTCCTGATGTCGTTGGTACTGGGCCATAATAATAAGCCTAGCAAGAAGCCTCCCGCACTGTTCAGCACTTTATGGTTCTGGGTGCTGATATAGCTGAATGAGGGAGTAATATCTACGTATTTGCCAAACTTGGTTGTATTGGATATCCTTATTGTATACCTGTTGGCAGTATTGTTGGGTACTACGCCGTCCTGGTTGAAGGTAGAACCAGATACCCTGAAAATTGATTTTTTAAAACCAAAGTCTGCACCCAGGTTATGACTTTGTGTAAAACCTGTTTTGAAAAAATATTTCTTGTTGTCGTACAAGGTGGTTCCTTGATCATAAGCAGGTCCAAAATATCTGAAGATATTAGAAGCAACCCCATTGCTTCCGTTCTGGTATTGATCATACGTTTCAGGGAAACGTGTTATTTTCTGGTACCGGAAACTGTTGTCGTACTGGAGAGCCAGTTTGTTAGATTTGGCTTTGCGGGTAGAAATAACAATAGCTCCGGAACTGGCCTGGCTGCCATACAGCGCAGTAGCTTCGGGGCCTTTCAATACAGTGATGCTTTCAATATCATTAGGGTTCAGATCGGCCATCCTGTTTGTGTAATCAGTATTCCTGTTGCTGGTATTGGTTAAACCTGTACGGTCAACCATACCAACTCCTTTGCCACCATCAGAGTTTTCATCAATGGTGCTGTTATCCATGATCACCCCATCTACTATAAACAGGGGTTGGTTACTCATTGAAAGCGAGTTGAAACCTCTTAAAACTATACTGGAAGAAGAACCTGCAAGCCCTGATGAAGGGGTGATTGTTAAACCCGCAACGCGACCCTGCAAACCGTTGATAAAGTTTTCGCGCTGTGTCTGCGCTATTTCTTTACCATCTACTTTCTGTACAGAGTAGCCCAGTTCTCTTGGGTTTCTTTTAATATCCATCGCGGTAACCACCACTTCTCCCAATTGTTTGTCAGAATTGCGCATTCTCACAGAAATTGTTGCAGCGTCTCCAACGGTAACATCTTTTCGCTGGTAACCTACGTAGGAGAATTGTAGTACATCGCCCTTCCTGGCCTGGATAGAAAATGCGCCGGAAGGATCGGTTTGTGAGGCGCGGGTAGTACCTTTTACAGTAACAGTTGCGCCTATAACAGGTTTGTTGTCATCTTCATCAACAACAACACCCTTTACAGTTTTGTCCTGTGCATAGGAAAGCGCACAGGGCAGCAGTAAAATGCAGAGCAGTAGTAGCTTGGTAAATCTTCTCATAGCTAACATTTTTGAATTAATCGTTAACAGTCGTATAGAAAAAACATCTCCCTGTTACAGGGTAATTGGTGCGTACTGGTACAGAAGTTGGTCTTTCATCAGTATTGCATTCGTTCAAGTTGCCATCGCCACAATTATTTTGTTACAGCCTGCCGGCTGCAATTGAACTACAATATTTCAATGCCTGCGTCACGGTAAGGTTTCAGGAGAGGATCATCTGGCGGCAGCTCAGTAATCAGAATATCAATATCACTGACGTTGCAAATATGGATCGGTTGTAATGTGTTGATCTTTTCGGCAATGGTGAGACAAACCACTTTCTGCGATGATTCGATCATCGCTTTTTTCAGTTGCACAATATCCCAGTCGTTGTCAGTAATGCCATGTTGAATATCAATGGCATTCATTCCCATAAAACACAGGTCGGCACGTATCTGCTTTATTTTTGCAATAGCTTCGCCACCAACTGTGATCTTGGAGTTTTTTGATACACGATCGCCGATCAGGATCACATCTATATTGGGGTGGTTCATATATTCCAGTACTGCCGGAATACTGCCCGAAATAAATGTAGCACGCAGATGCGGCGAAAGGGTGCGCGCCATTTCCAGAATGGTAGTACCACCGGTGGTCAGAACAAACATGCCATCCTGAATTAGGGCTGCAGCTTTTTGTGCAATGGTTTTTTTCTGCTCGTGTGAATAGATATTGTGTGTAGGATGATAGTACACCTGGCTGAAAGAGTGGGAAAGCGCGCCACCGTGTACTTTAATAACTTTTCCTTCATCGGCAAGTTCCTGCAGATCGCGGCGTATAGTATCTTCTGAAACGTTGATCTCCTGGCTCAGGCTGGACGACAGCACTTTGTTGTGCAGGTTGACCTGGTGCAGAATATACGCCTGTCGTTCCTTTTTTAGCATACGTTAGCTTTGGGTTGTATCCAAAATAAAGGAAAATCCTGCATAAAAACGCAGTAAGCTGAAAAAAAAAGATGAAAAACGCAGGAATGGCGCGGGTTTATAAGCCTATTCTGTTATCTTTTGCAGGTTTTAGCCAGCTTTGTTCCTTGTAAAATAATCTGTTGAAGGATAAAAAAAATGATAATAAGTGAGAAACGGAAAGGCTACTGGTTTACTATAATTACAGGGATAAAACCTGATAAACGGGGAAAGTATAGCAAAAAAAACGGGCAGCACACTGCCCGGTATATAATCCGTAATGTACCGGCACTGAAACTGCAGTCAGCAGAATATTGCAGGTAATGCTATGTGTATATAAATGAAATCAGCGTAGCGTGAATCGTACGGATACCGCAAAAGCATCCGGTATAAAGTTGATGGCTGGTAAAATATCCAGCTCCGGTTTCCAGTCAACCGACAGGTTCAGCGGAATGTTGTTGAATTTGTAATCAAGCCCGATGATGCCTGTTGGCCCCAGGTAAGTATCATGATCCTGGAAACCTACGTAGGCTCCGCAACCATAAAACCACGACAGGCCGGGTGCACTGGCAAATGGTTTGTACAATTCAATTAAACCACCTACACCAAACCGGGTACCGAATGATACCAGCCCTTCCACGGCGCTGCGGTCTGTTACAAAATATTTTGCTGTGAATGAGTTGCTGAGCGTAGGAGAGGCATTACTAAGTCGTATGCCCAATCCCAGCCGGTAATCCTGCGCATGTACTTTGTTAAAAGTGGCAAGCGCTATGATAATGAAAAGAATCCCCAATGTCCTGTTCATAGTTAACCGCTTTACCTGTAAAAACGAATACCATGCCGGGCCTATTGAAACCAGGGTGTTAAAGTTGTCTGAAAGGATGGTGGAATTTGAAAATGGGTTGCAGGATGGCTGAATGATTAGATTGTTTGATTGTTGAAAAAAGTCTGAAAGGCCGGAAGTCAGAAAGGCCGGAAGAATAAGGCTCGCAAAGTTGCGGAGATGTAAGGAGTTTGATAAGTTGAAATGCAAGCTTACCGCTAACAGCTAATTGTTAATACCTGTTTTGCTCGCGGCTCAAAGCTCATGGCTCGTTGTTTTTTTGCTCTTCCCGGCCTGTAATTGCGAAGCCTTATGCTATGGCTGAAAGCCACCTTGCTCAATATTTCTCCCGGTCTTCTCTACCCTTTTTTTTACAGCCCAAACATTGAAACCCTTAGTTTGTACGCTTTAAACCGCAGGAAAGATGCAGGAAGGTGGGGAAGAAGGTACAAGGCAAAAGGATTCAAGGCACAAAACATCAGGCCATATTCCGGCAGAAGCGGCAAATACGGCATAAACGGCAGGGAAATTTGAAAACGCCGGGTTGACTGATGGTTGGATGGTTTGGCCGGGATTGCTTTGTACTTGCCCGCGGCTCAAAGCTGATGGCTCGTAGTTTTTTGCACGCTAAGGTGTAATTGTATATTGTTCAATCTAAGCGTGAATCATCAGTGGTGAAGGGTGAGTTGTGGGTAGTTGCTGCTGTACCTGCTTGTAGTGCAAAGCCGGCGGTCAACAACAATCAAAATATCGGGTCGTCAAACAATCAGGGTATCTCCCAGACTTCATCAATTCCCGAACAGCTCTGCTTTGGTTTTGGGACGTTTGGAATCCAGCCAGTGAAAGTTGCGGAGGCGGCGGTCTTCTGCTGCCAGTTTGGATACAGGATACATGGTAGCTTTGGGTTCACTGATAAATACCACCTGATCCAGTTCCTTGTTTTTGAAACGGAGATCTATAATGTCTGCCACTGCTTTATTAATGCCAACGAGGTAATTCTTTTCATCTTTCACGAAGTAGATGCTTTCTGCCGATCCTTTTGCACGCATGTAATCAATAGAGCCATCAATAAAATAGCCGTTCAGCCGGTTGCCTTTCAACTGGTTGAACATGGTGGCCATGCTGTCGCTTTTATTAATAGCCATGCCATTTTCAAAAACAGAGAGCCTGTCTGCTTTTTTATTTTTGGTGTACAGGTAAATGGTATCGCCGGTAACCTGGCTATTGCTGGCCCATAAAATAGGTTCTTTGAACAGTCTGAAAATAGAGTCCTTACCGGAATAGAATAAGCTATCGGAAATGGCCTGTAACGAATCTGAAAAAATGCGTACATGCGAATACGCCATAAAATAGCGATCAGTACTGTCGTTGGAAGCCGTGGTTTTAACGGAGTCCGTATTGATCACCACTGTATTTTTCAGTGTATCGTTAGTTGCTGTTGTTTTCGGAGGGGCGCCAACAACAGCTTGCAGAGAGTCTTTAGGCTCTTTACTGACAGCAGCGGTGGTGGTGATGGAATCGTTTTGCAGTACGGGTGCAGACACTGCTGTGCGCAGTTTGCTCAGTCTGCCTGAAATAAGTGTATCTGCGGTAATGTACAAAGAATCCTGGTCCTGTTTAATGATCATCAGCGGATGCCGGGTAGCAAAAAATGAACCTTCTTTCTTATTGGCCTCAATATAGTTACCCATTACAGCAACACCCTGTGCAGTGTCTTTATAAATGGCGTTACCTTTTAATTTGTTGATACCTGTACTATCGTCTGTTTCCACCGTATTGGCAATAATGGTTACTGCGCCGTCCTGGATAATGGGGCGCTGTCCAAAGAATGCCGTCCTGTTTTTCAGATCATAAAATCCGTCGCGGGTGGTGATATTGCGATTGGCACTGTCTTTAATATTGGTCAGGGCAATGAATGTAGACACCTGTGTGCCGGTATTGTATAACAGTGAATCGGTTTTGAGACTGTATTTGGGATCTTTAAGTGAAACGTTGCCGTAGAAATAGGCGTCTTTCAGTTCGGTATAATACAATCCTTCTTTGCTGGTTAGTACAGATTGCTCGTTTACAATGCGGCCCCCTGTATGGTATTCGCCGATCTTATCGTTCACATTGTATTGCAGTTCTTCAGTATACAATACGGTTTTGCCATTGGTAAGCCGTACCTGTTTACGCAGGTTGGCAATACGGGTATCGGTATGATAGATGAGGTATTGTGAATAGGTGTGTACGCTGTCGTGATCATTGATATGAATATTACCGAACGCCTCAATAACATGCGTATTGGAATTCATGATAGCGCTATCGCAATAGAAAATGGTGTTATCCTGTATAAGCACCACATGCCCGATGAGGATAGTGAGCCTGGTAACAGAATCTTTCATTTCACTGCGAAACCTGTCTGAGCTGTGCTGTATCTCTTTCAGGGAATCTGTAGCCTGCATTGGAGTGTTCTGTGCAAATGCATTGCAGAATAAACCAGCTGTCAGCAACAGTAAGAATACCAGTTGTTTCATCGTTTTACTTTCTCTGGATTGGCGTGGAGTCAGTCAGCGGGGTCATCAACGGACCGCTTTTGTCTTTTTTGCCAAACACAGAAATATTTACATAGCGTTTGGGATGTACCCGCAGATCGTCGAGCAAGATAGTAAGGCTGCGTGCGGTATTGTTAAGCTGGTCGTATAATTGGCGATCATTTAACAGCAGACCCAGTGAACCATCTTTGCTATTCATTTTGTTAATAGCACCCTGCAGTTGGTGCATGGTCTGTTGTAATGATTCAATGGCTTCCGGAATTTTGGCACTGGCCAGGTTGCTGGAAGTTTTTTGCAGGTTATCCAGTGTAGCAGTGATCTTTTCGTTGTTTTTTGCCAGGTTGCCTGTAAATGACTCTACATTGGTGAGTGACTTGGACAACATGCCGCTTTGCGTATTGAGCAGTTGTTCCAGTGATTTACTGGATGCAGACAGGTTGGCAATCAGTGTCTGAAGGTTATTCTTGGCCGTTGGATCAAAAATACCGCTCACTTTCTGGATCAGCTCGTCCAGTGATGCCAGCGTTTTATTTAAACTGTTGAGGGTAGGGTCGAGGCTGCTTTGCAGGCGATCAACCAGTCCCGGAGCCTTATTGGTTTGTATAGTATCTCCGTCTTTGATAAAGGCAGTAGGGTTGGCACCCATTGCTATCTTTACAGAAGAATTACCCAACAGGTCGCTGCTGATAGAAGCTACAGAATTATTGGGAATATTGATATTCTTGCTGAGTGTGATGGATACAATAATACCGGAAAGGTTTTTATCCTTTTCGGCCAGTTCGGCTACTTTTCCTACCTGCAGACCATTAATGGTAACAGGATTGGAAGAAACCAAACCCTCTACCGAGGGGAATACAGCATAAATGGTGCTGCTGCGGGCATTGAGATTTTTTCCTTTCAGATAATTAAATCCTAATATAAGAACGGTAATGGCTACGGCTGTTAATGCTCCTACCTTGGTTTCATTAGAAATTTTCATGCCTCAGAGTTTTGTAAGGGCTGTATCTCCCTTCTATAATAATCTGCCTGAACCCGTTTATCAGAAAGGCAGATTATTAACAAAAGTATGAAAATTAGGCCAACAGATATTAATATATGGCCTCAGCAGCAAAGAAGATAAAATTCTGCTGGTATGCAGATTGCATACATATATGCCCTAAACCGGAAACGACTCAGATCATTTTGTCTTGTGCGGGTTAGTGGGGTGCGAAACGGCTGCAGACCGTGGCTCGGTGGCTGTGCGGTACCGTTTGATAGCATTAAAAACTGCCCTGGCCACTTCTGTCTGCCCGTTCTGGCTGTTAAGATATTTTTCTTCCTGGGGGTTGGACAGAAAACCACTTTCTACCAGTATGCTGGGCATGGCTGTGGCCTGTAAGATCCAGATGCCTTCTTCATTGCGTTGTTTTACACCTCTGCTCAGGCGGCCTCCTTTTTTCAATTCCTCTTCTACAATTGATGCCAGCAACAGGCTTTTATCAAAATAACGTTTGGTCCACAATAATGATTTGGCCTTAAAGGTTGGATCGTTGATATCGGGTTTATAGTCGGTGGAATCTGTATCTTCTGAAAGCCGTTCTTCTACAAAATCACCTTTTGCTTCGGTGCGGTCGGCAGCCCATATATAGGTTTCGGTACCTTTTGCAGTAACATTGTTTATATAATGGATTTTGTATTGTTTAACCTTGCGGGTGTGTTTCTTTTTGTTTTTACCGGTGCCGGTATAATATACTTCCGTTTTGTAGCCGGCAAATTTTTTCTGTTCCAGTTTAGGCATGGCATTGGCGTGGATAGCCACATACAGATCGCCCTTGCTGGCATTGGCCAGTTCGGCCCGGGCGCGGTTGTCAACATGCACATCGGTAGTGCGGATATAAACCAACTTTACATCGGGCATTTCTTTTTGCAGCATTTTACCCAGCTTCAGTGTAATGCCGAGGCATACATTTTTTTCCAGTGAAAAAGTGCCTTTTGTACCGGTTTTAATACCTCCGTGTCCTGCATCCAGTATAATGGTTCTGACGGTATTTTTTCCCTGCGCGGTGGCTGTTGCGGAAATAAAGAAACAGATGATAGCACAAAAAAGGATACCGGGAAGTTTACTACAGGATCTTAATACCATAATGACCGGGTGTTTTATCAGCAAATAGGTTTATAATGTAATATGGTGAATTCTTTTACAGGTCAGTGGTAGCAGGTAGAGTGGTGGTAATTTGTTTAATGATGCGGTTAAAATACTAAAAAGCTTTTTTAGCCGGTTCAGCAGTGCTGCCGTTTTTGGATTCTTCCAGCAAGGCTTTGTATTTCTTAAGCCCGTCCAGTATGTTGCGAACAATAGCATCCTGACCTTCTTCACTGTTCAGGTATTGTTCTTCTTCAGTATTGGTGATGAAGCCGGTTTCAACCAGCACACTGGGCATGCCGGTAGCCTGCAACACCCATATACCTTTTTCATTGCGTTGTTTAACGCCGGCGCTATTGCGACCTTCGGTGGCAAATTCATCTTCAATAAAAGTGGCCAGTTGAAGACTTTTGGAGAAATATTTTTTCTCATATAACTGGGCGCGTATCCGGGCTTCGGGCGAATTCAGGTCCAGTACGTTGCTGCTGTCCTCAATGGATTCTCCACCCTCTTCCTGTGTCTGGTTAATGGATTCGCCTTTAAGACCAACACGGTCTGCGGCCCATATATAAGTTTCAGTACCACGCCGGGTATTTTTTACATAGTAGGTTTCGTACACCGGTTCTTTAACAGTTTTTTTCTTCCTTTTGGCGCCTTTGCCTACATATACTGTTTTTGTATGATAACTCACAATGCGGCGGGCATTCCAGCCACCGGCTTTTACACCGGCTGCATTACAGTGTATGCTGATGTACAGATCGCCCTTTGACTGGTTGGCCAGTTGCGCACGGTAGCGCAGGGCAGCTTTTACATCAGTACCACCACCCGGCAATACGTCGGTAGTGCGGGTATATACCAGTTTTATCTGCGGAAATTCTTTTTCAATGGCTTTGCCCAGCTTCAGCGAAATAGCAAGCGCTACATCAGCTTCGGTAGAGATCTGGCCTGAGGCACCGGGATCTGCACCGCCGTGTCCGGGATCGATGATGATGGTGCCCAATACCGGTTTTTGCGGCGGCATACCTGTATTCTTAACACCGAATGCCAGTAATACAATAACCGAAACACCAAAGAATATTCCTGTTAAAAATCGTTTAGTCATAGCACGTTTCAGTAATTTATTTTCCTGCCTGCTTTCTTCACATATTCTTAATGCATTAATAGCTATTTTTGCCCCTTACTGCATATGATCAAGAAACGCAAAAATAGTTTAAAACAGGGTTCAGCGTGGTTTTTATTGTGTACACTTTTGCTATTAACGCAAGACCTTGCTGCCAATTATTCCCGTTCAACTTTTTTTGGCAAATTCTTAACGGCTTATCGGGACACTACTGTTCGCCCCCGGTTATTGAAAAATGATACCGTTCCTGTAGTGGACGGCAAAAAAGATACCACCATACATACTACCGATACATTGCACGTACAGATTTCGAAAGACTCGCTGGACGATAAGGTGGATTATGAGGCTTCCGACTCTATGGTGCTGGATATTCCCAACCAGCGGATGATCCTTTACAGTAAAGGCAAAGTGTCGTATAAAGATATGACCCTGACGGCAGACAGCATACTGATGGACCAGAAGACCAACCAGGTAACTGCTACCTTCCGCAGGGATACTGCCGGTAATATGGTTGGTCAGCCGGTAATGGAACAGGCTGGTACCAAAACCATATCGAACCTTATTATATATAATACCAAAACACAAAAAGGGATCAGCAGGGATGCCATTACGCAGCAGGGAGAGATGTATGTGCAGGGAGAAAAGGTAAAACGGGCATCGCCCAGCGTTTTTTTCGCCTTTCGCGGACAGATCACCACGTGTAACCTGGATACACCGCACTTTGCATTCCGCACCCGCAAAATGAAACTGGTAAATCAGAAACTGGCCATTTCAGGACCTATACATCCTGAATTTGAAAATGTGCCTGTGCCTATTTACCTGCCTTTCGGTTTCTTCCCCTTGTCGCAGGGAAGACACTCGGGTTTGCTGCCACCGCAGTTCAGCGCCAGTGATCAGTTTGGTCTTGGTCTTGAAGGATTGGGGTATTATAAAGTGATCAATGATTATTTTGACGTAACACTCCGATCGAATATTTATTCTTATGGCGGATGGGCATTGTTTGTAACGCCCACTTACCGGAAGCGATACCGGTATAATGGTACCTTTAATTTTTCGCTGCAGAACTCGCGCATCCTGAGCAGTGATGCCAAGCAGGATTTTACAACAGCAAGAACCTTTAACGTTACCTGGTCGCACACGGTAGACAGCCGCGCCAGGCCCGGTACTTCTTTTTCTGCCAACGTAAATGCCGGTTCTACCAAGTACAATCAATACGTTACCAATAATACCTATCGCAACTACAGCAACCAGTTGAACTCGTCCATTGCTTATTCCAAAACGTGGGGCACTAAATACAATTTAACCGCTAGTGCCAACCACAACCAGAATAACCTGAATGGCGTTATCAGCCTGAACCTGCCTACCGTTGCATTTACTGTAAATACACTGTATCCTTTCCAATCCAAAGAATCTGTAGGTACCGGCAAGTGGTACGAGAAACTGGGCATTGGTTTAAACACCAACCTGGCCAACCAGGTGAGTGTGTATGAAAAAGATTTTAAACTGAGCAAACTGCTGGACACTATGCAGTATGGTATTCAGCACAGTATTCCCATCCAGTTGGCATTGCCGCCACTGGGACCGCTGCAGGTATCGCCCGGTATCAGTTACCAGGAAAAATGGTACTCACGCAAACAATTCCTTACCTGGAACCCTGTAACAGAAAAAGTAGATACTTCTACACAGAAAGGTTTCTATACAGCGCGTGACATCTCTTTCAGTCTTAGTCTCAGTACTGCATTGTATGGTAAGTTCGACAGGTTTGGAAAGAAAAGTTTTATGAAGGCTATCCGTCACGTAATACGTCCTACAGCTTCCTTTTCGTTCAAACCCGACCTGGCGAAGGCTTCTTACAACACTACGCAGATCAATACCAAAGGATATACTCAACGCTATTCGTACTATAACGGAAGTATTTACGGTGCCTTTTCCGAAGGCAGGTTTGCAGGCATGAGCTTTGGTCTTGACAATAACCTGGAAGCCAAAGTGCGTTCTAAAAAAGACAGTACCGGTGAAAAAAAGATCAAGCTGATTGACGGTTTTGGTATTACCGGTTCGTACAACTTCCTGGCAGATTCTTTCAAACTGTCGCCAATGAGCATTTACCTGCGCAGTACATTGTTTGATAAGATCAATATTACAGCAGGTGCTGTACTGGACCCTTACCAGAAAGATTCGCTTGGGTTCTCCATTAATAAATACGCATGGCAGAAAGGTAAATTTTCACTGGGTGCTATTACCAGTGGAAACGTAGCCATCTCCACATCGTTCCAGAGTAAGCCAAAAGATGCAGAGAAATCGAAAAAAGAACGGGATGCGTTGAACAACAACCCTGTTTTAACACCGGAAGAGCAACTGGCGCAGCTTTCTTATGTACGTTCCAACCCGGCAGAGTTTGCTGACTTTAATGTGGAGTGGTCGTTGAGCATGTCATTCTCACTGAACTTTTCCCGCACCATCAGAAGTGATTACAGCGGATATTATACTACTACCAATGCCAACTACAACTGGAATGGCGACTTTAACCTTACGCCACGCTGGAAAGTAGGCTTGAACGGGTATTACGATATTACCAACCGGTCACTGCAATCACTCACCATGTTTATTTCCCGTGAAATGCACTGCTGGCAGATGTCCATCAACGTTACCCCGGTGGGTTTGTTTCGCACATTCAACATTACCCTGAATCCAAAATCGGGTGTTTTGCGTGATCTGCGTATTAACCGCACCAGGTATTTTTATGGAATGTAGGGAGTCTGGGTTGCGGGTTTGTTGTTTAGAGTTGGGGAGTGTAAGTGGTCAATCGTGAATCATGAGACGTCAATGAAAACAGTTTGGGTTACGTGTTTCTGGTGCTGAAATTCCCAAACTCCTGATTAAAAGAAGCTTTGTTTCCCGATTCCTGGTTAACCTGTCAACTTTTCAATCCTTCCGGACTGTATTTGCTCACGGCTCGCAGCTTATTCATAACAATCCAACAATCCCGCAATCTGCTCAACCCATTTTAAATTCCCCCGGACTACTTCGCATGGGCCTTGTAGTACGTTTCCATTACCTGAAAGGTTCTTTCCTTCAGTGATTCGGTAGTATCGCCGGGTTGAATGGGAATGGGAGCGAGGAAATGCATTTCCAGTTTTTGAGGCCACAGGAAAAAGAATTGATCAGAGGGGACTGCTTTGCGTGTGTTGAAAATAATTCCCGGTACAATGGCTTTGCCGCTTTCCATAGCCAGTTTGAAGGCTCCATTGTGAAAGGACTTAAGTGGCTGATCGGTTTTATTGCGTGTTCCTTCAGGATAGATACACATGTGCAGCCCCATTTCCAATACTTTACGCATCTGTATATAGCTTTCCTTGCGACTGGCTTCACTTTTTCTGTTCACCAATACGCTACCGGTACGATACATGAGGCCGAATAGGGGAATGCGCGCCATTTCGATCTTGGCAATGGTTTTATTACCGCCGGGAATGGCCGGAGAAGAGATGGGAATATCCATCAGAGAGTTGTGATTACACACCACAATGTAATTTTCACCTGGTGCAAAATGTTCGCGGCCGCGTACACGCAATGGACAACCTGCCAGTGGCAGAAATACGCCCATCCAGATGCGCGACAGCCTGATGAAACGCAGCGTTCTTTTAGGATCTGTTGCAGTATAACTATACAATAAAAAAGGGATCATGAACAGCAGCATGGTGCTTACAAACAGGATCAATCCCCATACAGCCCAGATGCGACCAGCTATTGCTTTAAATACACGCATATTCAATCAGGATATTATAATGACCAGTCTATAGGTTCAATGCCGTTTTTAACCAGGTATTCATTCGTTTTTGAAAAATGATGACAGCCAAAAAAGCCATTCGATGCAGAATAAGGTGATGGATGTGCCGCCCTCAGCACCAGGTGTTTGGACGCATCTACCATAGAAGCCTTTTCCTGTGCAAATTTACCCCATAACAGAAACACTACGTGTTCTTTCTTTTCTGATACAGTCCTGATCACAGCATCGGTAAATGTTGCCCAGCCTATTTTTGAATGACTCATGGGTTCATTGGCGCGAACAGTAAGCGATGCATTGAGCATCAGCACACCCTGTTGTGCCCATTTGATGAGGTTGCCACTTTTGGGAATGGGAACACCCACATCTGTATTCAGTTCTTTATAAATATTGACCAGCGATGGCGGCGGTGTGATTCCGTCCTGCACGGAAAAACAAAGACCATGCGCCTGTCCGGGACCATGATAGGGATCCTGGCCCAGCAGCACAACTTTTACGTTGTCAAAATGAGTGGTATTAAAAGCGTTGAAAATAAGGCTGCCGGGAGGATAGATCACTTTACCGGCTTCTTTTTCTGTACGCAGAAATGTAACGATCTGTGGAAAATAGGGTTGAGTAAATTCATTTTTCAGCACTTCCTTCCAGCTATCATGTATTTTAACGTCCATATAGCAAATTTGCGTAAAAATAAGGGAAACTGGGAATAGGAATGTTTCGGGGGCGTGAAGTGGCAGTTGTGAATGATCGCGGCTATTGTTGCTTGCAGCTTTTTGTGAAAGGTGAAAAGTAAAATGTGAATTGAGCGTTGCTGTTCATAACAATCCAACCATTTATTCCTGGACCCTTGTCGCTTGTGCCTTTTCAGACCTCAGACTTCCGACTTCCTGCTTTTCCGCAAGAAACGGGTTGTACACCTTTCCGTGGCGGGGTAATTTTACAGTATTAAATGTGAAGATCATGGAAATACAATATTTCAGTAATTACGACAGGATAGCGGCAGCCATTGATTATATTAATAACAATTTTAGACAACAGCCTGCGCTGGAACAGGTAGCGGAGCAGGTACATCTGAGTCCTTTTCATTTTCAACGCATGTTTAAGGAATGGGCGGGAGTGAGTCCCAAGAAATTTCTGCAATACCTGACGGTAGAACATGCTAAAAACATTCTGAAACAACAACAGGCATCTTTATCGGATACTGCTTTTCAAATAGGACTTTCAGGTACCAGTCGCTTACATGATCTGTTCATTTCGATAGAGGGAATGACACCCGGTGAATTTAAGAATGGCGGTGAACAGTTGCATATCAATTACAGTTTTGCAGAAACTCCTTTCGGAGCGGTGATCGTAGCATCTACTGTAAAAGGGATCTGTTATATGGCCTTTGCAGAAGATGAACAGGAAGGCTTTGCCAACCTGCAGCAGCAATTTCCCAACGCAAAATACCACCAGGTGGTAGATATGATACAGCAACAGGCGCTGTATGTGTTTACGCAGGACTGGAGTAAACTGAGCGAAGTAAAGCTGCATGTGAAAGGCACATCTTTCCAGTTAAAGGTATGGGAAGCGCTGCTGAAAATACCAACAGGCAACCTGGCTACCTATTCTTCCATTGCTGCATCTTTACAACAGCCTACAGCTTCACGGGCAGTGGGTTCTGCCGTAGGTGATAATCCGGTAGCATTTCTCATTCCCTGTCACAGGGTGATCAGGGCTACCGGTGAATTTGGACAATACCACTGGGGCAGTACCCGCAAAGCTGCTATGATCGGCTGGGAAGCCGCTGCAACTGATCTTACTATGGAATAACAGGCATATCACCTGGCTGTTATCATTTAAAATCATTTTTATGGATGTAACAACGTCTGTGCAAACGGCAGACTGGATGGCCGTGCGGGAACAACTGAATAATACTGGTTATGCCATTGTGCCAAATGTGCTGGATGCTGCCTTGTGTGAAGAACTGATACAGCAATATGATGCCCCGTTGCGATATCGGAAAACAGTGGTGATGGAGCGGTATCGTTTCGGGCTGGGAGAGTACAAATATTTTCAATATCCTTTACCGGAACCAATACAGCAATTGCGGGAAACGATCTACCCACAACTGGTACCTGTAGCTGATGGCTGGATGAAAGTATTGCATCAGGAAAAACGTTTTCCCTCAACACTCATTGGTTTGCAGCAACAGTGTCATGCAAGCGGGCAGGATAAACCGACGGTATTGATCTTGAAGTATGGTAAAAGCGGCTATAATACATTGCACCAGGATCTGTATGGTGATGTGTTCTTTCCGACACAGGCTGTATTTTTTCTGAATGAACCAGGCATTGATTATACCGGAGGTGAGTTTGTACTACTGCAACAGGTACCCAGGGCACAATCGAAGGCCATTGTATTACAACCGCAAAAGGGCGATATGCTGTTGTTTACAACCAGTTTCCGGCCGGTGCGCGGAAGCAAGGGATATTACCGCGTGAATATGAAACATGGTGTAAGCGAGGTACATCATGGAACAAGACACACGCTGGGTATTATCTTTCATGATGCCGTAAGCTGATGAATATTATGATAAAGATCAATACCGGTACATTTGCAGGCATGCGGCAATTGGTGCGTATGCTGCAAGAAAGACAGGTTGCTTTTGCCGGCAACCGGCGACTGGCAATATATGGTACATTGCAATGCGCTTCCGGCAAAAGAATGAAACCGGAAAACAGGGTATTCTTTGCATCAGAAGCAGCAGCGATAATGATGGGATACAGGCCCTGTGCACATTGTATGTACGCACAATACCGTGCATGGAAACAGGCGAAACGTGCATTATAATGCGCGATCAGTTTAATGATTGAACAATGCAGTTTGATATTTTCAACCAGAACGGAAATATATTACCACAACAGGGCGATGTGCGGCTGTTCCCGCATTTTTTTTCAAAAGCAGAAAGCGATGATCATTTGAATCGTTTACAACATGAAATTGCCTGGAAACAGGAGCCTATAAAAATATTCGGAAAAGCAGTAATGCAGCCACGTTTAACAGCATGGTACGGTAATGCGGATAAGGTGTATAGTTATTCCGGTATTACCATGCATCCGTTGCCCTGGACAGGTGTATTATTAAAAATCAAACAAAAGATAGAAGCAACAGCAGGTGTACAGTTCAACAGTGCATTGCTGAACCTTTATCGTGATGGGAAAGACAGCATGGGATGGCATCGTGATAACGAACCGGAACTGGGTGCCAACCCCGTAATTGGGTCGGTAAGTTTTGGTGCCGGGCGCGTATTCCGTTTGCGTCATTATGTTTCCAAAAAGAGCCAGGTAGCGGTTGAACTGACACACGGCAGTTTTTTACTGATGCAGGGCGAAACCCAGCATTACTGGGAGCACAGTATTCCCAAAACGACACAATCCATCGGACCCAGGATCAATATTACTTTCAGGATAGTAAAAGGGCAGAAGTAACAAAAAAATAAAAGCAGAAGTTTGTGAAACCTTTCTGCGCGAGCTTTGTTGTTGTACCTTGACAAAAAAATAACGCTTCCGGCGTGGGTTACAGCGATGTTCAACCATCAATTGAATGTCACGATATTACTGCCGGAAACAATTTGACAAGCCATACTAACAAACAATGCTTTTTCATGCAACAGCCAGCTTCACTTTCGTCTTACCAGAAATTTGTCATTTTCATTCTGGCCATTACTCAGTTTACGGTTATTCTTGATTTTATGGTAATGTCTCCATTGGGCGACATGCTGATGAAATCTATGGATATAAAACCATCCCAGTTTGGGCTGGCGGTTTCTGCTTATGCGTTCAGTGCTGGTATTTCAGGTTTTCTTACTGCAGGATTTGCTGATAAGTTTGACCGTAAAAAACTGCTGTTATTTTTTTACGCTGGTTTTATACTGGGCACACTGGCCTGCGGATTGTCTCATTCATATCATATGCTGGTGGCAGCACGTATTATTACCGGCTTATTTGGCGGTGTGATCGGTTCTATTTCCATGGCCATTATTACCGACCTGTTTGCGATTGAACAACGCGGTCGTGTAATGGGCTTTATCCAGATGGGATTTGGTGCCAGCCAGGTATTGGGTGTACCCATCAGCCTGTACATGGCCAATGTACGGGGATGGCAATCTCCTTTCCTGATGGTGGTGGGTCTTGCTGTAGTTGTAACCATCCTGATCATTACCAGGTTGCAGCCGCTTACCAAACATCTTGCTTTACAAAATGATAAAAGTGCTGTGCTGCACCTGTGGCATACCTTAATGCAAAAAGATTACCGGATAGGTTTTACAGCCAGTGCCTTGCTGATGATCGGTGGTTTTATGATGATGCCTTTTGGCAGTGCATTTGCCATTAACAACCTGCATGTAACCAATGAACAATTGCCATTGCTGTTTATGGTGTCAGGCCTCAGTTCGCTGGTGATCATGCCGCTGGTAGGAAGGCTTAGTGATAAAATTGATAAGTTTAAACTGTATACCATTGCATCTGTATGGTTGATGATCATGGTAGTGATCTATACCAATATGACAGCTCAACCGCTCTGGATCATTATTGGACTGAATGTATTGCTGATGATGGGAATTCTCAACAGGATGATCCCGGCTTCGGCATTAACAACAGCCGTTCCCAAAATGCAGGACAGGGGCGCATTTATGAGCATCAACTCATCTATCCAGCAGATGGCAGGTGGTGTAGCTGCAGTTTTTGCCGGTACCATTGTGGTGCAAAAATCAAAAGGCAGTCCGCTGGAACATTACAATACGCTGGGGTATATCATTGTGGTCATTTCGATCATCAGTATCATCATGTTGTCCAGGGTAGATAAAATGGTAAAAAGAAAACTGGCTGTTGCCGCAGACATGAAAAATGATACTGTATCATCAAAAGATGGGGCAGCCGGTGCGCCGGAGCCTGCAGATTACGCAGTAAGGAACATTGAAAGGTAGCTTCGGTACCGGAATATGATTGTTAAAATGCCCGGATAGGTATACTTTCCGGGCATTTTTGCGTTTGTTTATTAGCGAAATTGTGTGCTGATCACCTGCTTTTTACCACATCATACTATCTTCAACTGTTCCGGCGTTTATTGCATTACCTCAATTACAGTGTATGAAAAGTATTGTGTTCACCCTGCTGATAATTATTGGCTTACTGACAGCCTGTAAAAAGGGAACTGATATTCCTAAAGACCCTGATGTGTACAATTTTAGTGCTGTGGAAAAAGTACTGAATGATTCTGTTCCGGGTAAGTTCAGCGGGAAATGTTATACTGTCATTACTGTCAACGGGAAGATTGCTTACGAAAAAGGCTATGGTGGTTATGATGGCAATACGCGGCAATGGATCGCATCCTGTTCAAAATGGCTGTCGGGTGCTGTATTGATGAGCCTGGTGGATGAGGGTAAATTGAAACTGAGTGACACGGTGGGTAAATTTCTGCCCGTTTTTACTGCCTATGGTAAGGGGAATATCACCATTGCCCAACTCTTCTCCCATACCTCAGGATTTCCTGCCAATTCTACACAGGGATATGAAAACGATGTTCTCTCTACACTGGAAGATGCAGTTAACCTGATTGCGAAGAACGTAGCGCTGATCAATGCTCCGGGTACTAAATTCTATTATGGCGGTGTCAGTATGCAGGTGGCCGGCCGTATCTGCGAAGTGGTGAGTGGTAAAAGCTGGAGTACGTTGTTAAGCGAAAAGATCACCACGCCCTGCGGGATGCCAAATACAGATTTTGGTCTTTCACAAAATCCACTGATCGCTGGCGGTGCACGCAGCACACCGTATGATTATACCAAGCTACTCATCATGCTTATGAATAAAGGTGTTACCACCAGTGGTACACGTGTGTTGAGTGAAGCAGCCGTAACGGCCATGGAGCAGAATCAACTGGGTACAGCTACCGTGGAATATTCCCCATATCCTCCGGCGCTGATCAATACAACCGGTATTTATGGCATTGGCAACTGGCGTGATCTGACCACTACCGGTGATGTACTGGTAGAGAACAGCAGTCCTGGTGCGTTTGGCAGTCATCCCTGGATCAACCGCAGTAAAAAAGTAACCGGTTTTGTCTTCACCTATATTCCTGTAAATGGTTATATCTCCACCATGTTCACCTGTTTGAAAATAAGAGGATTGGTAAGGGAGATTGTGCAGTAGATTGCTGGTTTCTTGTTTTAAGTTTATGGTGCTGATGATCGGGTGTTGCAGATTAATAATATGCTTCGTTTTTTGAATGAGTGGTGAATGGCCAATAGTGAGTGGTGAGTAGTTAGTAGTCGATGAAACAATCGAACCATTAAGCAATCGCAGCAATCCGTTTTCAAATTAACCCATTCTCAAATTTTCAAATCGTCCTCAGACTTCTCTCGAAAAATGATGACAGGCCACTTTGTATCCTTTGTTCAGGTATAAACGATGGGCATCGTTGCGCTGATAGCCGCTGTCGAGATGTACAGCCTCTTTAACGGTTTCTTTTGCCAACTGATGAATATAATCCAGCAATATGCCTGCATAACCTTTACCACGGAAAGCGGGTAGTGTACTGAGATCATCAATGTAAATGATCTTGCCGCAATACAGCATCTGCATATTACGAAAACCGGCAAACGCAACGGCTGTTTCCTGTCCATCTATCTCACCGGTAATGAACAGCATCTGGTATCCTTCCTGTTGCATCTCTTTTACCTGCTGAACGTAGGTGGCGTATTGCAGATGCGGACGCAAAGCCTGTACTACCTGCCAGCATGTATCAATGTCTTTATCATGCTGAACATATCTGATCTGTTGCATATGGTATTTTATTATTTGCAGCGAACTGCTATGAAGCATATCAGATGCTGTGACCGTTTGCTAAGCGGTCACAGCATTGAATAATGCATGCTATACTTTCCCTTGTACAGCCTGTGAAATGTAATTACAGTTCAGGCTGCATGTGCAGTGATACAGCGATACGGTTCCAACCGTTGATGGTAACGATGGCCATAATGATCTGTGCGGTTTTTTCTTCACCAAACAGGTTGATGGCTTTTTCGTACAGTTCATCACCAACTCCATGCTGATGTATCAGGGTAACGGCTTCGGTCATTTCCAGTAATACCCTGTCGGCTTCATTAAAAACATTGGGAGCTTCTCTCCACGCACTGATCAGGTAAATACGTTGTTCCGTTTCACCCAGTTTACGGGCGTCTTTGGTGTGCATGTTAATGCAATATGCGCAGCCATTGATCTGTGAAGCCCTGATCTTGATCAGTTCTTTTTGTAGCGGATCAAGACCTGTTCCCTGTGTATACTTTTCCAGAGCCAGCATAGCTTTGTATGCATCGGGCTGTGTTTTAAACATATTCAGTCTGGTGCTCATTGTTCGGGTATTTTATTGTGATACGTTAATGTTTGTACGGGTTATTTTGATACCTCAAAAGTATACTGCGTCTGGCCTATCTTTATGGTCCAGATACAAGAAATATAATAGTCCAGATGCTTCCATTCAGAACACTGATAGCGATCAGTAAAAACAGTGGTACACCGGTATACCTGCAGATAGCCAATGGCCTGGTGAACCTGATACGTGAGGGTATTATCAAACCAGGTACAGCATTGCCCGGCAGTCGCGAAATGGCTAAACTGCTGGAAGTACACCGGCAGACAGTAGTAGCAGCGTATGAAGAACTGTTTGCACAGGATTGGGTAGAAACTGTTCCCCGGAAAGGAGTGATGGTGGCACAGCATCTGCCGGATATAAAAGCAAGAACATTAAAAAAGACACCCGGTATTCCTGCTTATGCAATGAATGCCGGTTTTTCATTTCATAAAATGCCAGCAGCGGTATCGCCAATCCGGATGGGCGAATATCGGTTATTGATCAATGATGGTTTTCCCGATTCACGGATCGCGCCGGTAGAGTTGCTGATGCGCGAATACAAAAGTCTTTTCAATAAGCCTTCCATGAAGCAGGTGCTGATGTATGGCAGTACTGCAGGATCGCCCAATTTAAGAGCAGAACTGGGCCGTTTTCTTTCCGATACACGTGGTTTGAATATCAATGTGGGCAATATCATGATGACCCACGGGGCACAGATGGCTATTTTTATAGCAGCGCGTATGATACTGCAACCGGGGTCAACCGTGCTGGTAGGAGAGTCGAACTACTTTATGGCAAATATTATTTTCCAGCAATTGGGTGCTAAATTGATCCGTGTGCCGGTAGATGAGAATGGGCTGGACGTGGACGAGATTGCACGTATCTGCAAAAAGAAAAAACCGGATCTGTTGTATGTAATCCCGCATCACCATCATCCTACTACGGTTACCATGAGCTCTGAAAGACGGATGAAACTGCTGCAACTGATCAGGGAATATAAGCTGCCTGCTATTGAGGACGATTATGATTTTGATTTTCATTACAACAGCAGCCCGGTATTACCACTGGCCAGCGCCGATCATGGCGGACTGGTAGTATACATCGGTTCGCTTACCAAATCATTGTCAACCTCTATTCGTATTGGCTACCTGGTGGGTACAGCAGATTTTATCCAGGAAGCAGCGATGTTCAGAAGAATGGTGGATACACGTGGTGATAACCTGATGGAAGAAGCATTGGCTGTGTTGTTTAAGAATGGTGATATGGTACGGCATCTTAAAAAATCAGTAAAGCTGTATCATGAACGGAGAGATCTGTTCTGCAACCTGATGGAAAAAGAACTGGGTGAACTGGTGAGTTTCAGAAAACCGGCCGGTGGTATGGCTGTATGGGCAAGATTTCATAAAAGAAATCCTTTGCCTGCCATTGCTGCAAAGGCTGCGGCAAAAGGATTGTACATCAGCGATGGCGCCTCATACAATTACCAAACTGATTCTCAGAACGCGCTACGCATGGGTTTTGCATCGCTCAATGAAAAAGAAATGGAGGAAGCCTTTTCGATATTGAGATCGGTGATGTAAAAACTGTATTAAAAACAACAGGTTGCTTGTTGCCAGCCAACCTGGTAATCTTTATTATTAAGGTGCTGTATCAGGAAAATAGTTTACGCAAAAGGAAAATTGACATTGCTGTGACGGAACCGGTCATCGTCTGTCTGTTATCTTACCATGATTTATATTGAGATGCTATGCAGCATATTTTAACAACCGGATAAAGTGCAGACATACAAATTTGATGTATGTTCGTTGTGCGTGAGTATGGAAGTAAATACATTCCTGGGCAGAAATGGTTTTGCGGGTTCAGTAGAGAACTGTACCCTTGCACTGACCACGTATACCGGTGATCCTGTATACGAGGAATGGCATACACATGATAAATCCAGCATCAGTTTTCTGCTGGATGGTACTTATGAAGAAGAATTACATCGCAAACAATACACAAGAACAGCCGGCAATGTAAAGTTTATTGCCGCCGGCGAATTACACCATTGTCGCGGTTATACCAGCAGCACACGCAAGATCAATCTCGAATTCAATACTGCGTTATTACAGGCGCTTTCCGTAACAGAAGAACAATTAACGGAAATTCTGCCCGCCTCGTTACATACCAGGCATATATTGTTACAATTGTTTCGTGAACTGTCTGAAAACAGGAAGAACATCAATGCTGCAGCCCAGCAATTGCTATATGGTTTGCTATTCAATGCTGATGGTGAAAATATGACCGGTAAAACACAACCCGCGTGGGTGCCGGTGTTAAAAGAACTGTTGCACGATGAATGGAACAATAATCTCAGCCTGCAACAAATGGCAGCAGCAACAGGGGTGCATCCTGTAACTATTTCAAGATATTTTCCCCGGTATTTTTCTTCCTCCCTGGGCGATTATATGCGGATGATCAAAGTGGATAAGGCACTGGTGATGATCCGTTCTACACCGCTTTCCCTTACGCAGATCGCCTACGACTGCGGATTTGCCGACCAGGCACATTTTACCAGGATATTTAAGTCTGTAACCGGTTTTCTGCCCAAAGAATTCAGAAAACTATAAGGTTAATATCATTCAATTTAGTTTGGAGCACTGCAGGTAGTTTTGCACTGTTTAATATTCTTATTATGCTGTATTTGCTGAGAACAGGCTGTTTGCAGGCGTTGCTGGTGGTATTTTTTTGTGGTGCACAAACAATGGCCCAGAACAAACCCGTATTGGGAAATGATGCTGAAAAATTTCACGCTTCATTGTCGCGTTATTTTTCATCTGCCCAACAGGAGCAGGAAATGTTGACCAGGCTATTGGATACGGTGGCTAAATTTCATGCTGATAGCCAATGGAGCAGGGAAAACCTGGCCGGGCGACTGGAACAATACCAACGGCTGCTGGTTTCACTGAAATGGCATTATGTATACCGCAGACTTTGTGCTATGCGCAATACAAAAGATACTTCAGAGCAGGCACATGTATCAGTTGTGTCTGATAAAGTAAGCCTGTTACAATCTTTTGTAAACAGTGCATTGCAACAACCGGTCATTACAGCTATAAATCCTGCCGATTGGGAAAAATTACGGCTTACAAAATTTGCCTGGCTGCTGCAACAGGCCAGGGAGCTGGCAGCTCATCTGCCATCTGTACACGACCAGGAGATCGTTAACCGCATTGGTAATCCAATATACAACTCCTTTATTGACCGGTATGACAGGCTGATGGACGAAGTAAAAGCTGAGCCTGTCACCACTCCGGAAGGCAAACTGCTGGAGCCATAAAAAATCGTTCAGCCATATACAGGCATAAGGATGCTACAGTTCGAGCTGCCGGGGCTGCCGCTTATTACAAGGCTTATGAACAACACCAGGAAGTGATTGCCGCTACATTGGTGAATATTGCTGTACAGGGCACTGCGCTGGCTAAACAGTATGGTTATAAAAGTGCCACCGAACGCATGTATGCAAAACGTTTGCAATTGCCGGAAGAAAGTGTAAAAGAGATGTTGCAGGGAATGACACAATATGCGGATGTATTGAAAAATTTTCAGCAGGTACAGGCTGCCAATGCACAGAAGATAACCGGTGTGGAGAAAGTACATAGCTGGGACCTTTCCGTACCATCAGGTTATACAGCTCCGGTACAAACTTTTGAAGAAGCCCGGCAAACCATGTTGCGCGCACTGGCACCATTGGGAGAAACCTATACTTCACATTTTGCATGGTTAATGGATCCTGGGAACGGTGGGCTGGAAATAGCAGGTGGCAAGAACAGGTTAACAGAAAATACATCTGTTGGTTTTCCCGGTGTACCTGTTAGTTTGTATATGACGGGATATAATGGCGAAACCCGCAGTACATTGATATTGATACATGAAGGCGGACATGCAATTCACCAGCAATTGATGACAGAAGGAACCACTGTACCTTCTTACTCCGCCGGACCTGCATTTCTGAACGAAGCGTTTGCTATGTTCAACGAACTGCTGTTGCTGGATGAGTGGACAAAAAGCAGTGAAAACGTTGCAGCCAAAGCGTTTTATACGCAGTCATTTGCCAGCTACCTTGCTACTGAAATTTTTACTTCGGCAGAGGAGGGTACTTTCGAGCAGGCGGTGTATGATGGTGTAGCCAACGGAACCATATATACCTGGCAGGATGTGGACCGTGTTTACGGACAGGTAATGAAGCAGTATGATTATTTTTTTGCCGATGAACCAGTAAGACATGCTGAGTGGATCAATAAACGTCTACTGTTTGATGATCCCGTATACAATATCACCTACCTGTATGCTGTGCTGGTTGCCTGTAAACTGTATGACATGGTACATGCTGATCCGGCTGATTTTGCTGTACGGTATACTGCTTTGCTGAAAAATGGTTTTGATGCGCCGGCGGCAACGCTGTTGAAAAAGTTTATGGGTTTCGGGCTTGACAGGGAGGCTTTGTTGAATGCAGCACTGGACCTGATGCGGAAGAAAACAAAGGCTCTTCAGTCGTTGTACGCGCAAATGCCTTGAATGAACATTTTAACTACTGTTGCATTGGCGGTTACAGAATTAATGGGGTGGTATAGAAATTGATACATCGGAGTTTACCTGTTTCTGCGTATATTAAGGTAATTTCCCTATGCTCAAACTGATAGTAAACTGTTGTATCATTATCTGCATGGTCTTGCCGGCCAATGCTCAGCACACAACTGCTGTGCGATACAGGGACCAGGTTTTTCCTTCCCTGTTTATTCAAAGGAATATTGTTTATCAGCCGCACATTACCAATGGAAGAAAAGAACGGTATTACAAACTGGATCTGTATCAGCCATTGGGTGATACAATCCCCAAAAGACCACTCATTATATGGATCCATGGTGGCGGATTCAAATTCGGTACCAAACGATCTGCCGGCACACCCTTGTGGAGCAAAACATTTGCACAGCGTGGGTACGTGTGTGCCGCTGTGAATTACCGTTTGAGCAAAAAACATCCGCTGGCAAGATTTTCTGATCTGCTGGCAGGTTGTTATGATGCTGTTGAAGATGTACAACAGGCCATTGCTTTTTTTAAACAGCATAGTCAGCAATATCGCATTGATACCAACCGCATTATACTGGCAGGTAACTCTGCTGGTGCCATGGTCGCTATTCAATCGGTATACAGCAGTTGCTATGATCTGGCGCACCTGGCAAAACTATCTGATACACTTACAGCCAGTCAGCGTTGTAATGTTGCCGGTGTTAAGGCAGTGGTGAATTGCTGGGGTGCTATATTTGATACTACCTGGCTGCAGCATACACGTATTCCCATTGTAAGTATACATGGCGAAAAAGATAAGATCGTTCCTTACGATCGTACGCTGGTACCATTGTATGGTAGTCTGGCCATTCACCGGCAGGCTGATTCACTGCATATTCCCAATCAACTCAAAAGCTACCCCGGCTACGGGCATGAACTGCACAAACATTTTATTCCCTTCTGGGTTGGCCATAAAACAAAGAAGCGATGGCTGGAATCAGGACAGTTCATTGCCGACTTTTTGTACCGCCAGATTTTTTAGCAATGTATATTCCTGTCAGCACTCCAAATTGGGTATTTCTCCTTATCCGGCTTTGAATTGTAAACAAAAAGGCTGAATATTTGTATATAAGCAGGTGTGTGGCGGTGAAATACCCGCAAATGTGTTACCTGCACATATAAAGTAAGCTGTACAATGAAAATAGGCATAATAGGCGCCGGGTACATCGGTGGCAACCTGGCAAAATTGTTTGTAAAGGCACGACATGAAGTGGCGCTGGCCAATTCGCGTGGACCGGCTTCCCTGCAGCATTTTGCTGATGAATTGGGTGAAAACCTGCATCCCATGGAAGCGAAGGATGCGATTGTTTTCGGAGAGGTGGTGATTGTGGCATTCCACTGGCGTAACCTGGATCACATGCCTATATATGATACTACAGGCAAAATTGTAATTGATACCACCAATCCTTATAAAGCAGACGGAACCTTTTTTGATCTGCAGGGAGATATTCCCAGTACCAAAGTATTGGAACACTTTCATGGCGGTAAACTGGTGAAAGCCTTTAACGCCATCTGGTATAAACACTTGGCCGAACTGGGTAATACCAGCATACCTCCTGAAGAAAGACGTGTAATTCCCTTAGCTGGTGATGATGCTGATGCTAAAAAAGTAGTCAGCTCATTGATCGAAGACATTGGTTTTGGAGCACTTGATACGGGCTCTTTACAAACCGGCAGCAGACTGCAGGGCGTGGATGGCATTTTGTTTGGTAAAGAACTGCCGCTGAAGGAAGCACGTGGGTTGGTGGAGTAGAAGGAAGAGAGGTTAGTTTGAAAAATGGGGTGAGCTGATTGCTGGATGGTTTGATTGTGTGATGGTTGAGAGAAGGTCCGAAAGACAAAAAAATAGAAAACTGAAGCCGGAAGTCTGAAATACGAAGTACGAAATACGGCTTCGTTTCATTGCGGCTTTGCCGTTTTTGCGTGAAATAAGCGAGCAATAGCAGGATAGCTTGATGGTTAAATTGTTGGATTGCTATGAACAACAACACTCAATTCACGTTTTACTTTTAACCTTTCACGAAAAGCAGCAAGCAACAATAGCAGCCATCACTCACAATTGACGATTCACACCTTACAATTTTCATCCCCCGAAACGCATCACTGCCCACAACGCTGTTCCGGCAATGGCTATCCACAATACAACACCTTGCAGCAAGGGTTTCCAACCTACTGATAAAAGCGCAGAGCGGGAAAGTCCGCTGCCGATAAGAAAAAGCGTAAGTGTTAATCCTGCTTTGGCAATGACCGTTATATAATGATTGAATGATGTAACGCCCGGTACATAGGTATTGAACAACATAGCAATAACAAACAGCCCGATGAACCATGGAATTTTGACCTTGCCAGAACCGGTTTTGAACAGGTAACCAGATACCAGTGCTACCGGGATGATCCATAAGGCGCGGGCCAGTTTTACTGTAGTGGCCACTTCCAGCGCCTGCTGACTAAACCGCGCTGCTGCACCGGTAACAGAACTGGTGTCATGAATGGCAATAGCACACCACAATCCGAATTGTGTGGGCGACAGTTGTAATACGTGACCAATAGCCGGGAATATGAACAATGCAAGCGCGTTTAATATAAAAACAGTGCCCAGCGCAACCGATACCTGTTTTTCTTTGGGTTGAATAACCGGTGTGATAGCGGCAATGGCACTGCCACCGCAAATAGCAGTACCGGCAGCAATGAGATATGCTGTTTTCTTTTCTATTTTCAGGAACCTGCCTGCTGCAACACCCAGCAGCATAGTGCCTGTTATAGATACAACGGTAAATAAAAAGCCTTCTTTACCGGCGTGCAGGGCTGCTGTTGCATTCATGCCAAAACCCAGTCCTACCACAGATGCCTGCAGCAGTATATGCGTTGCCTTGTGATTGTATTGTGCGTAGGGATGGCCAATGATCTGCGCAATGCCAATGCCCAGTAATAAGGCTACCGGTGGAGAAACCAGTGAGTTAAAACATACCAGTGCGGTTGTCAGGAAGATAAATTTCTGTACTGTTGTACCCGGCGCCAGTAATGTTTCTTTGTGAGGAGCAATGCCTGCCTGTGTAGTTTCTTTCATGACGGATCTTTGTTACTGCAAAGGTCATCATGTATACTATGGAGAAGAAATTGCTATTGGTAATTGTCCATTACCTGAAGTTATAATGCAGGGCAAATTTCATAAACAGCGCAGGCAGTGATTCGGCCTGACCATGCGGAAGTATAAAATAAAAATACCGTTCTACCTTCAGTCCTTTTACATCTATAATACGACATTGATTATGCTGCAGTTCCTGTGTTATGGCGTGACGTGACAGAAAGGCCATGCTTTCGGAATGTTGCAGGTATAATTTCATACTTTCTGTACTGCTGAGCTGCATTTCATTCTGCAACTGGCCGATTTTAATACCTAATGGTTTTAATGCATGGGCAATCACTTCCAGTGTGCCCGAACCGGGTTCGCGCAGTAATAAAGGAATGTTTTTAAGCATTTCAGGTTTTATACTGCCTTTTGAAACCAGCGGGTGATGACTGCCGGCTACCAGCACCAGTTCATCTTTAATAAATTCAACATATTTCAGTGCGGCGTTCCTGGAACGTCCTTCAATAATGCCCAGGTCAATATCTTTTTGTTGCAGCGCCTGTTCTGTTTCTTCAGTATTGCGGGTAGTAAGTGTAACCTGTACTTCCGGAAATTTTTTATGAAACGCCGCCAGCACCGGTGGTAATACATATTGTGCAACGGTGGTACTGGCACCTATGCGCAGTTTGCCACCACGGCGGTGAGTAAGATTGTTCATTTCAAACTCCAGGTTGCGGTATACTGTGAACAATTGTTCGGTGTATTGCAGCAATACTTCGCCGGCAGGCGTAAGCCTGATCTTTGTTCCGTTGCGTTCAAACAGTTTGGTTTGAAAGGCATGTTCCAGTTCGTGAATGTGTTTGGTAACTGCCGGTTGCGTAATGAACAGTTCGGACGCGGCACGGGTAAAATTCAACCGTTTGGCTACTGTATGGAATACCTGTAAACGGAAATCGAAGGTCATAACAATCGCAAATTGCAGCAAATGTAAACAACCATTACCAGATATGTCTGATACAGGGCGGCCTGTTGGGGGCTTTTACCTTAAACTTTCTGGCTTACTGCTTAAATCATACCTTTGCGGCATGATTGAAGTGGGAAATTATAATACGCTGAAAGTAAGTCGCATGTTTGATTTTGGAGTATACCTGCAGGACGGGCGGGAAGATATCCTGTTGCCCAAACGCTGGGTACCGGCAGGTACAAAAACAGGCGATATGCTGAAAGTGTTTGTATACCACGACTCTGAATCGCGTATTATTGCCACCACCGAAAAACCGTTCGGGGTAGTGGGCGATATTGTACCGCTGGAAGTGGTGTCTGTAACTCCGCAGGGCGCTTTTATGAACTGGGGACTGATGAAAGATCTGTTTGTACCCAAATCAAAACAGTTGACGGGAATGCGTCCCGGTGGCAGGTACCTGGTAAAAATTTACCTGGACGAACAGACCGGCAGGGTAGCAGCCTCTGAAAAAATAGAACATTTTCTCAGCAACGAGATATTGTCTGTCAAAGAGATGGACATTGTAAACCTGGTTATTTACCGCCGTACAGATATCGGTTACCTTGTTATTATTAATAACCAGCACACCGGTGTATTGCATTTTAATGAAATCTATCGAAATATTACTGCAGGCGATCGTGCGGAAGGCTATATCAAACATATTTACCCGGATAATAAGATAGATGTGGTAATTGGTAAACCCGGTTACCAGCGGGTAGAAGATGAGCAGACTAAAATTCTGCGTTTGCTACAGGCCAATAAAGGTTCGCTTCCCTATAATGACAAATCCTCTCCGGATGATATCTATGAAGTGTTTGGCATGAGCAAAAAGGTATTTAAAATGACCCTGGGGGCGTTGTACAAACAACGAAAGATCGCTTTTACTGATACTGGTATTGAACTGGTGAAATAATAATAAACATTGCTGTGCATGATAAATTTGCTTACCCACATCAGCAATCCTTGCTTCAGAACACTGTGTTTTTGTGATATTATTCATTTTGCCGGATAATGGTTGTTGCCGGATAAAGATCACTTTGTCTATCAATATTAATCATTACATTATGAGCATCCAGTCTAAAACCGTTATATTCATTACCGGGGCATTTGTCAGCAATAGTTCATGGGCGCCCTGGCAAACTTATTTTGAAAGCAAGGGGTATACTACACTGGCCCCGGGAAAGATCAGGAATAGTTTATCGGGTGAATATGGCAACCTGTGATCGTTGATATATTGTATCCCTTCGCCCGAGAGAATGAATACCATTTCAAAAAATGTATTCCGGTATGGCTGGGCTATATATTCTTTTACATCCAGCACCTCAAATTCAACATGCTGATACAGGTTCCTGGTTTCCATTCCTTCAAAAGTACAGATTAATCCAAGGATTGTACAGGTATGGAATCAGCCGAATGCCCATTTTTGTGTTATCAATATCAAATCACTCACATGAATACAATCAGTTATGTGTTACTCAGACTTGCAGTTGCTGCAAGCATGTTTGGTCATGGATTGGTACGTATGCCCAAACTGAACGGGTTTAGTGCCTGGATGACCGGTAGTTTTGAAAAATCGATGCTACCCAAAGCGATGGTAGTACCTTTCAGTTACATGCTTCCTTTCGCTGAACTGATCATCGGAGCATTTTTATTACTGGGATTATTCACCAGGGTTTCGTTGATAACAGGTGGCTTTGTAATGATACTCCTGGTCTTCGGTTCCGCTATGATCGAAAACTGGGACGCCATTCCTTCGCAACTGATACATGTTGCTTTCTTTGCGGTATTGCTGCATTTTATTCAGTATAACGGGTATGCGGTGGATAGGTTGGTGAGTTTGGGATCGTGAGGCGTGAATCGTGAGAAGATCACTGCTATGGCTGCTTTTGGTGAAGGGTCGAAAGTAAAACGTGAATGAGCGTTACTTTTCATAACAATCAAACAATAGATCCATCAAACAATCGAAAAACTACGGGCCATGAGCTTTGAGTTGCGAGCAAAATACGAAGCAATCCCAATAATCAAACCATCCAACCATCAGGCAATCCATTTTTAAATTGCCCAGACTATTTCACCTGTCTCATTACCCTGGCATATTCCGCATCATCTTTAATGGTGCTGACAACATCCATATAGGCTTTTCTGAGGGCCTCATTGGCCGGCATTTTATCTGCTATGGCAATCAACAGTTCGCTTTTATCGGTATTGGAGTGGAGACCATCAACTGCATGTAAAAAAGCCATCCATTGATCATTGGTAATGTTATCAAGGGTGAGCAGTGTTTTATAGAAGAACATTTTATCTTGGTCTGATCCTGTTCTGGCAGCGGTGCCCATGGCTGCATCGAACATATTGGCGGTTAGCATGCCCTGTTGTACAAGATGTGTGAATACAGAGAGCCTGTCACCGTCTGAAGCCATACCATTGAGTGTTGCAAAAAAGGCATCACGGGCGGAAGAATGTGTCAACTGTGGTGCTGTGATCTGTTTCAAGATTACTCCTTTGTCATGATCTGATTCCAGGCTGGCTGTCAGTTGCAGGATGCTGGCTACAGAATCTGTCATGAGTGAATCCTGTAATGCTTTGTTCAGGTACATTACTTTAACATGCATGGCTTTCAGCTTCCTGAATTCGTTCAGTAAGATATTACTGCCGCCTTTGGCATACAGACGTTCCATACGTGGTCTGGCATCAAAACCCCATGCAATCATTTCATGAATGGCTTCTGTTACCAGTTTATTGTCGTTGATGGAAAGTGAAGCGGTGGGGCGATCATCATTTACCTGGTAAACAAGTTGCTGCTGATCGTTTTGTTCAACCAGCAATGTATTGTCATTGATAGTATATTTCAGATAACTGCCCTGCGACATGGTTGCGATACCGGTTTCCTCTTCATTGAGTACAATCTTGCCTGCATATCTGATCTCTTCATAATAGTCTCCGCTGCTGATGGTCATGGAAACGGTATTGGATGAAAAACGGGTGCGTTGTGTCCAGGCTACATACGTACCTGCAAAAAGCAGGCAGAACAGTATTACAAAGGTTTCAGGCTTCATGGCTGTTGTTTTAAAAGTACAGGAATAATGGCAAGGGTTATTTTTCTGACTTTTCTGCTCTCCTTACAAAAAGGAAATAGGCAAGAAAGCTTGCAGCAATACTAAACGACATAATGGCCAGTGAGTGAATGCCAATGGGACGGGTCATATTTACCAGTGACAAGCCAACACCAATACCAGCCAGTGTGGTAAACCATTTGATAGGGGCGTACTTGCTGTCGTTCTGCGCAGATGGTTTTAAAAACTGGGTCACCACGCTTTCCGGAACCCCTCTTTCAATCATTTTATTCTTGACCCGGTATTCAAGAAACTGGCGGATGAGTGTAATAATAAAAGCAGCTATAAAAAGTACAACCAGTAATACAGCTATAATGCGGCTTAATTCCATAACGCCACTTCTGTCCATTAAAGGAGCTTCGTTTTCCTGTGCCATTGTAACAGTGCCTGCCAGCAATGTAATAATGATGAATGCGGTTCTTTTCATTTTATATTTTTTAATGTTGTTATAGTTTATCAGACCGGACTGCAGCAATTTTGTTGCAGTTTTTATTGAAAATCCAGTGCATCTATTTTTTTTCTGTACTTCCGGTACATATCAATTACCTGGCATATCAGCAATGTAACAATGGTAATAATACCCAGGCTGGTCAGTATGGAAGTGATACCACTCATGAATGCCTGCAGGTATTCATGAAAATGATAAAGCAGTATCCCTGTTGACAACAGGAATGCTGTTACAAGCAGGTAAATACAAAACATACCCCACGAAAAACCGGGTCGCGCAGCCGGTAATTGTGACATCACTACCACGCTCAGGTCAAAATCGAATGTTTCAACAGGCAGTTGCCGGATATTGTTAAACATTGCCTGGTACATCGTTGCTGCTGCCTGGCATTGCGGGCATTGCTGCATGTGTTCAATGCTTACAGCATCGCTTTGCTGTTTATCCAGCACATATTGCTGAATAGCTTCTTCGGTCAGATGTTCCTTGCTCATAACTCTTCTCTTTTATAACTGAGCAGTAAATCATTTTTCAATGTTTTCCTGGCTCTTGATAAATAGCTTTTTACGGTTCCCACGGGTAATGCTGTTACCTGGCAGATCTCATCATAGCTCATATCTTCCTGGTGGTATAATGTGATCAGTGTTTTGTAAACAGGTGGTAATTTTTCAATGGCAGCCTGCAGAATGGTAGTGCGTTCTTTTTGCCACAACGGTTGTTCGGCATTGTGGTATTGCTGTTGGGCAGTTGTGGCAAACAGGCGCTCATCATCATCATTATCACCGTCATCATACAGATCGCCGGTAAGAACAGGTCTTTTCTTTTCCAGGTGATTCAGACAGGTATTGTAAGCGATCTGGCCGATCCAGGTAGATAATTTTGCCTGGAATTTAAACCCGGACAGTTTCTGAAATGCTTTGGTGTAAACATCCTGTGCAAGATCACGACGGTCTTCAGAGTGTATGATCATTTTACAAACGATCTGGGCGACCAGTCTTTCGGTATTTTTTACAATAATGGCAAAGGCCTGCCTGTCTCCATGCAATACCCTGTCAACCAGTTGTTTATCTGTATCTGTATAGCCGGTTTTGTTGTTCACTGCGTAATTAGACAGGTCAATGTAATAAAAGTTGCAGAAAAAACGGGTTCTCCGCCAATGGTCAGAACAATGATAACTGGTAATTCAATGGAGGCTGTTTGGGAGCCAGTAAAGGAAAGGATGCAGGAATTTTGGAGCCGGTGACCCGGAAAACCGGTGAAGCTTCATACCTGGAGGCCACGGTGATTTGTGTACTGCCATTATCCTGGTTGAATAATTTCAGTGCCAGTTCCGGCGAGTTATTGTCTTTGGAAAGATGTGACAGCAACAGGTGGCTCATCTGCGGTGTTCTGTACCGGGTGAACAGCTCAAATGCCTGTTTATTAGACAGGTGACCCTGTCCGCCACGGATACGGTTCTTTAAAAAGATGGGATACCTGCCTTTGGTCAGCAACTCATCGTCATAGTTGGTTTCCAGGAAAGCGGCATGACAACGGGTAAAATAATGGATCAGCCGGTCGCAGGGCTGCCCAATGTCTGTAAAAACACCTACAGTTGTTTCGCCATGGGTAATGATAAAACTGTGCGGATCGATGGCATCGTGATATTTTGGAAAAGCAGTGACAGATAACTCACCCACCTGTACCGCCTGAAAAGCTTCAAAAGATTGTACACAGGTATCATCCAGCGTAAAACCACAATGTTGCCGCGTATTGCCGGTAATAAAAACAGGCAGACCGTATTTTTTTACCAGTGAAGGAATACCGGCGATATGATCGGAATGTTCGTGCGATACGAAGATGGCTTTCACATGTTCCATGGAAAGCCCCAGGCGCTGCATACGTCTTGAAATTTCCCTTCCGGAAATACCGGCATCGATCAGTACTGCTTCCTGTTCTGTACCGATATAATAGCAATTGCCGTTACTACCCGAATTTAATGACGCAATGAATAATGACATCCGGACTGCAATATAAGTAAATGGTGTAAAGTGCAGATTTGCGGATGTGCAAATTTCAGCCTGTGTGCAGAATCGTTAACTAACTGTATTCCGGCAACCTGTTAAATAGTTTTTTTCAACCCGTTCACATACGCGGAAGGAGTAACACCAAATTGTTTATGAAAATCGCGTGAAAAATTGGTCTGCAGGCTATAGCCAACCATATTGGCAACTTCGTTGATCTTGTAGGTGCCTTCTGCCAACAGTTCGGCTGCTTTTTTCAACCTGGAAAGATTGATCAGTTCATTGGGACTGAGGTTCGACAATGCGTTGATCTTCCGGTACAGGGTTGGTCTGCTGATGTTCATCAGTCGTGATAGCTGGTCTACATCCAACCCTGAATCGGCAATGTGTTCGTTGATGATGTTGTTCAGTTGCTCCAGGAAATTTTTATCGGCAGCAGAACAGGCGATGCCTTTGAGATGTGTAAGCGGTGAACGCGCAAAATATTCTTTGATGATAGTTCTGTTGGTCAGCAGGTTGGTGATCTGTGCCAGCAGGTGTTCAAACGAAAATGGTTTTTCAATGTACGCATCTGCACCTACTTCCAGTCCTTCAATTTTTGCATGCAGCGTGTTTTTGGCTGTAAGCAGTATGATGGGAATATGGCTGTATTGCAGATCATTTTTCATTTTTTTACAAAGTTCAATACCATCCATTACCGGCATCATAATATCACTGATGACCAGCTGGATATTTTCCTTCTGCAATATGTCCAGTGCTTCCAGGCCGTTATAGGCTTTCAGTACATTGTAAGAGGTGTTGAGTTCTTTCTGTATAAAAACAGATATTTCCTTGTTGTCTTCCACCAGCAATATAAAAGGCTTGTCTGGTTTGATGGAGGCTACGTCGTCTGCTACTGATGAAGTGGTAATGGTGGTTTCCACCAGTTCGTCATCATGCAGGCTGATCTCTTTTTCCTGGTGTATGGGCAGTGTAAGTACAAATGTGTTGAAGCCCTGGCCATCCTGTTTTAATTCCAGTGTGCCTTTGTGTAGTTCTGTTAGTGAGCGGGAGAGCGCAAGCCCGATACCGGTGCCCGGTTGTTTCTCTGTCTCCTTCACACGGTAGAACGGTTCAAAGATCTTTTCTTTCAGCTCTGCGGGTATCAGGTTGCCGTCATTTTGTATTTCAATGGTAAACGTGCTGTCTTCACTACTGAAAGGCAACATACGTATGCTAACACTGGTATCTGCGTATTTGATAGCGTTGTTCACCAGGTTGCTCAGTATTTTTTTCAATGCTTCCGAGTCTACCCATGCATGCAGGGTGAGGCGTGGCAAAGCAGTTTTGAACACCAGTTGTTTTTGTTCTGCAGCCGGTTTAAAACTGGCTGCTGTTTCTTCAATGAATTCGTTGATATCTGTTTTGATAAAATTCAGACTGAATTTATTGGCCTCCGCTTTGCGGAAATCGAGCAATTGATTGGTAAGGTCAATAAGCCTGTTGGTGTTCTTTTTCATCATGTTCAGATTTTCACTGATTTCAAAATTATCTGATTGCTGCCGGATCAGTTTATCCAATGGCATTTTTATCAGCGTCAGCGGGGTTCTTATTTCGTGGGCAATGTTGGTAAAAAATTCGATCTTGGCATTGTAGATCTCTCTTTCTTTTTCAATTTCCAGCACTTCAATTTTCCGTTTGTTCTTTTCCGCCACGGCTATGTGATAATATCGGAAAATGGTGAAAGCAATAGCGGCTCCGATAATGATGTATCCGCACCATGCCCAGGCTGATGCCCACCAGGGAGGCAGTACACGTATGGAAAGTGTTGTTTCAGTATTGTTCCAGGCCTCACCGCCGCCAGCACCTTTCAGGTGGAAGGTATAATGTCCCGGTGGTAGTTTGGTATAGTAAATCTTGCGGTTGTTTTTCATAGAGGTCCATTCTTTTTCCAGGCCATCCATTTTGTACATGTAGGCATTGGTTTCAGGAATGGTGTAGCTTAATGCCGCTACGTCGAGACTGATGTTGGAACGATCATAAGGAAGGGTAATACGACTGGTATAGGTAATGGATTGTTGCAGGGGTGACCCTGTTTTGCCGATCGCTGCGTCTTTATTGTTCACCTGCAAACCGGTAATGTAGACCGGCGGTACAAAGGTGCTGCTGGTAAAGGTGGCAGGATTAAAACTGATCAATCCTTTTACAGTACCGAAATACAAAGTACCATCAGCAGCTTTATAGGCAGAGTTATAATTAAATTGTTCTGTCAGCAATCCATCAGCAGTGGTGTACACTTGTATATGTGCTGTTTGCGGATTGAAAGAAACCAATCCTTTGGCGGTTGAGATCCACAATATGCCATTGTTGTCTTCCTGCATGCGGAACAACTGGTTGTCCGGTAAACCATTCTGGATGGTATAGCTGGTAAATTTGCCGGTAGCCGGTTCATATTTGCTCAATCCGCCTTCGGTACAGAACCAGAAGTTTTTATTGCGGTCTTCAAAAAGATTGTTGACATAGTTGTTGATGATGGTATTGCCGGCGTGTGGCTGGTATTTGAATGTGCCGCTTTTGCCCGTAACAGGATTGTGATAATACACGCCATTGCCATAGGTACTAACCCATATAGTGCCTTGTTCATCTTCATGAATGGCCTGCACCTGTGTATTGAAAAAAGGAACGGGAGAAAAATTATCGGTCTGCCTGTTATACCGGAAAAGGCCGTTCCAGGTGCCCACCAGTATGTCACCTGTTTTGGTTTGGTACAGTGTTACGATGAAATTGCTTTTCAGATCATTCGGACCATTGCCTGCATTGTAATGACGGAGCACTTTACCGGTCTGCATATTCATTACATCCAATCCATGCTCATAAGTACCTATCCAAAGCTCATTACCATCGGCCAGTAAACCATGAATATTGCGATAACTTAAACTGCCTTTTGTTTTGCCCGGAAGATAGTGGGTGATATAGCCTGTAGAAAAATCAAGCTTATTGATGCCGGCATCTTCTGTTCCGATCCAGATATGCCCGTTGCGATCGCTGCATATTTCATGCACCAGGTTGCCGCTGAGACTATTGCTTTCTGCCAGTGGAAAATATTTACGGAACCTGTTATACTGTCCGGAATGATAATTGATGCCTCCGAAAAAAGTACCGATCCAGGTGCCGCCTTCCCGGTCTTTATAAAAAGCATAGATCACATTGTCGGTAATAGAGTAGGGGTTGCCATATTGTTTCTGAATGGCTGTTGCCTGGCCGGTTACATGATTATAGATATACAAACCGGTTTCGGTACCAAACCAGTATTCATCTGGCGACTGGCGCAGTATTTTATGGATCTGCACATCATGCATCCATGGATAATCATTAAAAATGTTGGTGATGGTATTGGTAACAGTATTGAAGGATAATGCGTGGTTCATGGTACCCAGCAGCAGGGTGGTGTCGTTTACCGGGAAAATATCCTGTACCTGTGTAAGCTGTTGTTCTTTGTGTGTAGCGGCAATATCCCATGAGGCAAATTGATCGTTGCTGCTGTTGTATTTACGGATCACACCATTGCTGGTGGCCAGCCATAGCGTTCCATTGTCTGACAAATGAATACAGACGGTTTGTGTATTGGCAAACGGGTATTGTTTTACCTGTGCAGTTCTTACATCATATTTATACAGTACAAAATCTGCAACAATCCAGATGGTGTGCTTGCCATCGCCTTTAATGAACCTGATCTCTCCGGCCGGTACTTTATTAAAAGGGCTGAACTGTTCTGTCAACGGATTGTACAGGTAAATACCTTTATAGGTTCCCACCCACAATTGTTCCTGCTCATCTTCATACAAACTAAGAATGGAGTTGCTGCCTATGCTGGTGGCGTCGGTAATATTATTGCGGAATATTCTGAAAGTGTTGCCATCAAAACGGTTCAGGCCGTTGCGTGTGCCAAACCAGATAAATCCTTTTTTATCCTGTGTAATGCTGGTGATGGTGTTGCTGGATACACCATTGCTTACCTGGTAATTTCTGAAATAATAGAGCTGTGCCCTGGTACAGCAGGCAAGCAATATTCCTGTAAGCAATAACAACAAATGTTTGGTCCACGGACTATTCATAATACACCATCTGCTTCAAATGTAACGAAGGTTTGGTGAAATACCTGATAAGTATAGATTGTTGTAGCGTGCAGATAGTCATTGTATTATGTATTAAATTGCAACTATGCCGTACAAAATGATACAGATTGAAAACAAATTGAAACGCACAGATTATACCCCGGGAAAAATATTGGTTTCCTTTGAGCGAAGATTGTTGCGGAGCAATTATAAATCCGTAAATGATCCATATTAACCTGTGATTGTATTTATCAACTCTCCAAAACGATTGTACTATGCCATGTAGTAGAAGCTGCTATGTAAAGTACCTGAATTTCTTACTGCTTGTTTTTCTGCTCCCCTTTTCCCTTGCTGCACAAAATGGTAAGATCAGTGGTAAAGTATTGTCGCACGACGACAATAAACCTTTGCCCGATGTGTCTGTACAGGTAAAAGGAAAGACAGGAGGTACTGTTACCGATGAAAACGGAGTTTTTTCCGTAACTGCTGTTGCAAACGACACGCTCATTTTTTCCTACGTAGGTTATGAAGTTGCTGAAATGGTGGTAAGGAATACTAACAACCTGCAGGTGTTGCTGACGCCTGTGAACAAAGCGCTGAATGATGTGGTGGTGATTGGTTATGGTACACAACGCAAAGGCGATGTAACCGGTTCTGTGGGCTCCGTAAACAGTAAAGACATCAAATCTCTGCCAGTAACCAATGCTGGTGATGCCATACAGGGCCGCGCTGCAGGTGTACAGGTAGTATCATCCGGTGCACCGGGCAGCAATGCCACCATCCGCATCAGGGGTACAGGTACCATCAACAACAGCGATCCCTTGCTGGTAATAGATGGAGTACCTACCGATGTACCATTGAACACCATCAATACAGATGATATAGCCTCAATAGAGATACTGAAAGACGCTTCTGCAGCAGCCATCTACGGCTCCAGGGGTGCAAACGGTGTATTGCTGATCACTACTAAAAGAGGTGCTTCCGGAAGGAATAGTCTTGAACTGAAAGCGTTCGGCGGCGTGCAGAAAGCTACCAGTTTGGTAAAAATGCTCAATGCCACGCAGTTTGCTTCGTTGCACAATGAAATGATGGCCAATAATGGACAGTCTCAGAATCCAGCATTTGCTGATCCTACGGCATTGGGCAGTGGTACTGACTGGCTGGGAGCTTTGTTTGGCGCTGCTGCTTTACAGGGATATACTTTATCATACTCAGGTGGTAATGCCAAATCAACTTACTATGTTTCCGGTGGTGTACTGGATCAGAAAGGTATTGTGCTGAACACCAGTTATCGTCGTTACAATGTACAGTTTAACAGTGAATCAAAAGTATTCGACTGGCTGAAATTTGGTAATAATCTTACGCTGAGCAGTGATGTAAAGAAAAATGGTTCGTACGATATCCGTAACACCATGGCTGCACTGCCTACACAACCGATCTACAATGCAGACGGTAGTTATGCCGGGCCGGTCGGTCAACCTTCCTGGTATGGTGATATTGCCAATCCTATCGGAAAAGCAACTATCAACAGCAATACCACCAAAGGTTATAATATATTGGGCAATGCTTACGCTGAAATTACATTGTTCCGTGATCTGAAATTCCGTACTACAGGTGGTATCCAGGCTATGTTCTGGGACAGCCGCAGTTGGTCGCCCAAATACAACTGGCAGCCGATCCCGCAACCCAATTCATACCTGTACCAGCAATACAATAAAAGTTTTACTTACCTCTGGGATAACTATTTTACCTACGACAAAACATTTGATGGAGATCATCATGTAACGGTACTTGCCGGAACCAGCGCACAGAACAATCGCTACGATTATATGAATGGCTCCATACAGAATTTTGCCAGCGATAATACACAGCAACTGAACAATGGTACTGCGCAGCCTACTGTTGGCGGCAGCGGTAGTGATTGGGCATTATTGTCGTTCATGGGCAGGGTGAATTATGCGTATAAAAATAAATACCTGCTGACCGCAACAGTAAGAAGAGATGGTTCTTCACGTTTTGGAAAAGACAATCGTTATGGTACTTTTCCTTCCGGTTCATTGGCATGGAGAATATCCAAAGAGAAATTCTTTGAAAATGTACAGTTTGTCAACGATCTGAAACTGCGTGTAGGATATGGTATTACCGGCAACCAGAACATCGGTAATTATTCTTTTGCTTCGGTATTACAGACCGTGCAATACAATTTTAACGGTCAAACAGTGGCAGCCATTGTTCCGCTGGCTATTCCCAATCCCGGTGTGCGTTGGGAGCAGGTGGAACAGGCTAATATTGGTATTGACGCAAGTTTGTTCCAGAGCAGGATCAACATCACGCTGGATGCTTACCTGAAAAATACCAACGATATGCTGGTGCCGATGTCTGTACCCATCTCTACAGGTTACTCAGATATTTATGTTCCCAGTATCAATGCCGGAAAAGTACAGAATAAAGGTATAGAGCTGGGTATCAACTCACAGAATATCCGTGGTGGCTTTGAATGGAATACCAGCTTTAACATTGCATACAACCGCAACAAAGTGGTAAGTCTGAATGACAGCGTGCCGATGTATACCGGTAGTATTGGTCTTAACCAGAACCTGGCTATTCAGAGTGCCGGTCATGCAGTCAATAGCTTTTATGGCTTTGTTGCCAATGGTATTTTCCAGACACAGAAAGAGGTAGATGACTATGCTGTACAGGTACCGGGCGCCGATCCTTATAACCGCACTTCACCCGGTGATATAAAATTCCGCGATCTGAACAATGATGGTAAAATAGACGACAACGACAGAACCTATATCGGTGATCCCAATCCTTCTTTCATTTTTGCCATGAACAACTCGTTTGCATATAAGAATATTGATCTCAGTATCTTCTTGCAGGGTGTATCGGGCAATAAGATCTTCAATGCCAACCGCATTTACCAGGAAGGGATGGCAGTAGCGCAAAACCAGACCACTGCAACATTAGACAGGTGGAGAGGTGCCGGTACCAGCAATGATATGCCCCGTGCTGTATTCAATGATCCCAATAAAAATACCAGGGTTTCCAACAGGTTTATTGAAGATGGTTCATACCTGCGTATCAAGAACGTAACGGCAGGATATACTTTGCCAAAGCACATTGCAGCCAAAGCAAAAATGACATCTGTCAGGATCTATATTTCCTGTCAGAACCTGGTGACGTTTACAAAGTACAGGGGATTTGATCCTGAAGTACCTGCTAATGGTATAGACTTTAATGTATACCCGGTAACAAGAACACTGAGCGCCGGCATCAATCTTACTTTCTAACCTTCAAATTGTTTGCAATGGGAAAAACCAGCTATATAATCGCAATATTTTCTTTCACCCTGTTGTTTGGGTGCAAGAAGTTTCTTGATAAAGCGCCGCTCGATTCGGTGAATACTTCTAATTTCTGGATCACGGCCGATGATGCGGTGTCTGCCATTAACGGTGCTTACCAGCCAATGCAATGGCCCAAACTGTACAACCTGCGCATGTGGACCACTGATATATGGGCCGGTAACAGTGTTGTAGGCGCAGGTGGTGGTACCGATGGTATTGAAACCCAGGATATAGCCAATTTTGTTACAGCTACAGACAACGCGGCTGCACTGGATATCTGGAGAGGGCCTGCTCCCGGTATTTTACGATGCAACCTGGTATTGCAGAATGTGCCAGGCATGAAGATAGACGAGTCGTTAAAGAACAGGGTATTGGGTGAGGCAAAATTCCTGCGCGCTTCTTACTATTTTATACTGGTGCGTTTATTTGGTGATGTGCCGCTGATCACTGTACCGCAAACACCGGAAGGCGACCTGCGTCCTGTGCGTACGCCTAAATTGCAGGTGTACGACCTGATCATTGCAGATCTTACAGATGCAATTAACCTGCTGCCTCCCAAAACTTCCTATACAGGTACAGATATCGGGCGTGCTTCCAAAGGTGCTGCCATGGGTATGCTGGCCAAAGTACATCTGACGCTGGGTAATTACCAGCAAACAGTGGACCTGTGCAAACAGGTAACTGCACTGGGATATACGCTGAATGCCAATTACAGCGATAATTTTAACCCACAGACCAAAAACTCCAACGAGTCGCTGTTTGAAGTGCAGTACTATGGTAAAACCAATTACAGTTTCTGGGATAATGAAAACCAGGCTTCTTGGGTAAGCACCTTTACAGGTCCGCGCAATGCTGATTTTGTAGGTGGTGGTTATGGATGGGATCAGCCAACACAGGAATTTGTAAATGCATATGAATCCGGTGACAAGCGTAAAGACCAGACTGTATTGTATGCTGGTTGCCCCAACTTTGATGGTAAAGCATATTCGGCTGCTTATTCAACCACCGGTTATAACCTGCGTAAGTTTTTAGTACCGAAATCTATCTCTCCTGATTATGATACCAATCCTGCTGATTTCCCGGTATTGCGTTACGCAGATGTATTACTGATGCAGGCGGAAGCAATGAATGAACTGGGACAAACGACCGATGCACAGGCGGTAGCTACCGATATCAATACCGGCGGCCCGCTGAACAGGGTACGTAAAAGAGCAGGTCTGACAGACGTGCAGGGGCTGAGTAAGGATGCACTGCGTGAAAAGATCTTACACGAACGAAGAATGGAACTAGCCTTTGAAGGACATCGCTGGTTTGACCTGGTACGTGTGAACAACGGACAGTATGGACTGGATTTCCTGCATTCTATTGGTAAGGTAAACGCCACTACCAAACATTTACTGTTACCCATTCCGCAGAAAGAACGTGATGCGAATCCGAATCTTTCACAAAACACTGGTTATTGATCCCATTCAACAACAACCGTAAAAAAGATGTATGAAACAGATAGATTGCTCCTTCCATATAAAGAATGTTTGCGGGTTGCTATTGCTGGTATTACTGGCGGCAACATCCTGCAAAAAGAAAAATGAAATGGAACTGTACAAAGGCGATGCTCCTTTGAACCTGTCGGCAGACAAAGCCACACTGGTATTGCAACAACAGAACGATGCAGCCGATGCGGTACTGTTTACCTGGACCAGTGGTTCCAACAAAGGCACCAATGCTTCTATTGATTATACCCTGATGATTGATAAACAGGGCAATCATTTCAGCAGTGCGGTAAAAGAAGATCTTGGAAAAGCTGCCCTGTCAAGAAAATATACAGTAAAAGACCTGAATGATCTATTGTTGTCGCACTGGAATCTGCAACCCGGTACGGAAACAATACTGGAAGCAAAAATAGTAGCTGTGGTATCGGATGCTACAGTGCCTGCGGATACATCCAATACCATTGTTGTTAAAATTACATCGTACAAACCTGTTACTGCTGCGTTGTATATGATCGGTGATGCAGCACCCAACGGATGGAGTGCCGATAATGCTATTGCTCTGCAGGCTGTGTCCGGCACACCCGGAGGTTTTAGCTGGCAGGGACAATTAAAATCCGGTGAACTGAAATTTATTACTTCGCTGGGGCAATTCCTGCCTTCTTACAACAAAGGCGCTGATGACCTGCATCTTGTATATCGTACAGAAGATAGCCAGGCTGATAATAAATTTGTTATTGCCACCCCCGGTCTATATGCTATTACATTAAACCTGCTGGATCTGTCCATCACCATCAAAGCGGCTACCACACCGGCCTATAAAAGATTGTGGATGCTGGGCGATGCCATCCCCACAGGATGGGATATACAGGCGCCTGCTGAAATGCGGGTAGATTCTTCCAACCTGTTTGTATTTACTTACAACGAGATACTGAAAGCGGGTGAATTTAAAATACCCACTGCTACCGGCAATTTCAGTACGGATTATTATATGCCGCTGACCAATCACCCGGCTATCACAGAAACAGGTGCACAACTGGTACCGGGTGGTACTCCTGATCTGAAATGGCAGATCACCAATGCCGGACCTTATAAGATCCGGCTGGATATTCAGAATAATAACATCAGCATCAAAGCATTTACACCTTACACCAAAATATGGATGGTAGGCGATGCCTCACCTGTGGGCTGGAATATAGACAACCCGCAACCTATGACCGTTGATCCTGCCAATCCGTATGTATTCACATATACAGGCGCCATGAACGTAGGTGAATTCAAATTTCCGCTCGCTACCGGCAACTGGGGATGTGATTATTTTATGCCTGTGCTGAATGGTGCTGGTCCTGGCAGTACACAAATGAAATTTGTAGCAGCCGGTAACCCGGATTATAAATGGAAAATAACACAGGCGGGAAATTATAAGATCACGATCAATCAGCTATACGAAACTATTTCTATTGTGAAGCAGTAGTGCCGCAAACGAATGATTTAACAGTGTAAAACCTTATGAAACAAATTACATACAAACAGGTATTGGTAGCGGCAGTGTTGCTGATGACGGCATGTAAAAAGTATGCACCCAAAAATGATCCCATTACATTTGGTGCATCGTATACATTGAATATCGTTACAGACAAAGCTGCCTACAAACCTGGTGAAACAGTACACTTTAGCATTGATAAAACCCTGACAGGAAATATTACCGTTCGCTATCGCTATATGGGCGAAACCCTGAAAGAAGAAACGCTGAATGGAAATACCTGGCAATGGACAACACCTGCCACCGACTTTACCGGCTATATGGTAGATCTGTATGAAATGACAGATGGGAAAGAAAAAGTGTACAGTAGTACCGGTGTGGATGTTTCTTCGGACTGGGCAAAGTTTCCGCGTTATGGTTTCCTGTCAAAGTTCGGACAGTTGTCCAATGCGGATATTGGTAGCGTGATCAGTTCGTTGAACCGTTATCACATCAATGGCGTACAGTTCCAGGACTGGCATTATAAGCACCACATGCCGCTGGCGGGTACACCTTCTGCACCTTTCAGCACCTGGAAAGATATTGCCAACAGAGATACTTATGCTGCTACCATCAAAGCATATATTGACAGCATTCATAAGTACAACATGAAGGCAATGTTTTACAATCTTGGTTTTGGTGCGTTGAATGACGCGGCTGCAGACGGAGTACAGGACCCATGGTATGTGTACAAAGACAATGCTCACAGTACAAAAGATGTGCATGTGTTGCCCAAGCCTCCGTTTAAAAGTGATATCTATCTGCTGGACCCATCCAACACAGCCTGGCAACAATATATTACCAACCGCAATAAGGATGTATACGCTGTATACAATTTTGATGGATTTCATGTAGACCAGTTGGGAGACAGGGGATCGTTGTACAATTACAATGGCAATGCTGTGAATCTTGCTGCTACTTATCAGCCTTTACTGCAAGCCATGAAAACTGCATCGCCTGATAAAAAACTGGTGATGAATGCTGTGAACCAGTATGGCCAGCAGGGTATTACCGCTTCTCCCGTAGACTTTTTATATACTGAAGTATGGTCGCCCAATGAAGGATACAAAGACCTGGCAATGATAATTCAGAATAATGACATCTATAGCAGCAATACCAAAAAGACAGTGTTGGCTGCCTATATGAATTATAACCTGGCAGATAACACCGGCTATTTTAATACACCCGGTGTATTACTGGCCGATGCTGTGATCTTTTCTTTTGGCGGTTCACATCTTGAACTGGGAGAGCATATGCTGGGTAAAGAGTATTTTCCCAACAGCAACCTGCAGATGCGTGATGACCTGAAACTGTCGATCACCCGTTATTATGATTTTTTGGTAGCATATCAAAATCTGCTGCGTGATGGTGGTACATTTAATACGCCACAGGCTAGCTGTACCAATGGAAAAGCAAGCCTGGCAAACTGGCCCCCGCAAAACGGGAAAGTAGCTGTGAATGGAAAAGAGTTTGCCAAACGGCAGATATTACACCTGCTCAATTTTGCCAATGCCACCTCATTCGACTGGCGCGATACCAACGGTTCACAAACCGTGCCCAATACCATACAGGATATGGCCATCCGTTTTACAACTACGAAAACAGTATCGAAAGTATGGGTAGCGTCTCCGGATATCAATTATGGGGTGGCAAACAATCTTGCTTTCACGCAAACGGGTAACGATGTTTTATTTACTTTGCCTTCATTGAAGTATTGGAATATGGTGGTGGTCGAATATCAGTAGGAGTGGGTGGTCAATGGTGAGTTGTGAATAGTGAATGGTCAATAGGGCTGCCAGGCCAGTGTTTTACATGTTGTCATCCCCGGCTGGTATCTCACCAGCCAGAACCAGGATGACTTGATCCAATAACGTGCCCCTGGGGCAGGATGTCACAGCTTTCGGATTTTAAACAAAGAATGTATGAAGCGTATTGTTCAATGTATTGCTTTTGTATTGTTGCTGTACGGAACCTGTTTTGCTCAGAAACCCGGTAATTGTTCATCGTACCAGACAACAGGCAATACTGTTGTGTTCAATTGTGATAACAATGCAAAAGTGTCCCTTTCTTTTTGCAGCGGCAGTGTAGTGAAAATATGGTATGCTGCAGACGGTAAATTCCAACGGCGTAATAATTCTTTTGCAGTGATCAATGAAGACCTGGGTGCTTTACATGATATCCATGTGGAAGAACAGGCGCAGGCGTATGAGATCTTTACCGACTGGCTGAGGGTACGGATCAATAAAGCTCCTTTCCGGTTGCAGATATTTGATAAGTACCAGAAACTGTTGATGAATGATTTTGAAGACAAAGGACTGGTGAAGGATTCCAATAAAGTGCTTTCCTGCAAAGCACTGCGTTTTGATGAGCAATTTTTTGGACTGGGTGAAAAATCGGGTCCGCTGAACAGGCGTGGCAGAATGTATACCATGTGGAATAGTGATAAACCCTGTTATGGTGTAACTGAAGATCCGCTGTACAAAAGCATTCCCTTTTTTGTGAGCAGCTACCGTTATGGTATCTTTTTCGACAATACCTATAAGAGTGTTTTTAAATTCGGTACCGAATCAAATGACTATTATTCTTTTGAAGCGCCCGGCGGTGATATGCTCTATTACTTTATTGCCGGACGTGATTATAAACAGATCATCGGGCAGTATACCCAACTGACGGGTAAACCCATTATGCCCCCCAAATGGGCATTGGGCTTTTCACAATGCCGGGGCATGTATACCAACGAAGCACTGGCAAGAAGCACGGCTGAAGAGTTTCGCAAACGCAATATTCCCTGTGATATCATTTACCAGGATATCGGCTGGTCTGACGGGCTGATGAATTTTGACTGGAGCTCTTCACGGTACAGCAATCCGAAAGGAATGTTGCAGCACCTGGATTCACTGGGTTTTAAAATGATTGTTTCACAGGATCCTGTCATTTCACAGAAAACTTCTCTGCAATGGAAGGAGGCTGATTCCCTGCATTATTTTACTACCGATATCCGTACAGGCAAGTCGTATGATATGCCCTGGCCCTGGGGTGGTAATTGTGGTGTAGTGGATTTTACCAAACCACAGGTGGCCGACTGGTGGGGAAGCTACCAGCAAAAACCGCTGGCAGATGGTGTACGCGGTTTCTGGACCGACATGGGCGAACCTGCCTGGAGTAATGAGGAAGCTACTGACCGGTTGTTTATGAAACATTATGCCGGTATGCACAATGAGATCCATAATGTATACGGGCTAACATGGGATAAAGTGGTGAAAGAACAATTTGAAAAACGTAATCCCGGTAAACGTATTTTTCAGATGACCCGCTCTGCCTATGCAGGTCTGCAACGCTATACATTTGGCTGGTCTGGTGATTCGGGTAATGGCTACAATGTGCTGGATGGATGGGCGCAACTGGGCAACCAGGTAGCACTGGGACTTTCGGCCGGTATGGGGCTGATACCATTCTGGACCTGCGATATTTCCGGTTATTGTGGCGATATCCCTGATCATGAAGCCATGTCAGAATTGTATATACGCTGGATGCAGTTTGGTGTATTTACTCCTTTAAGCCGCGCACATCACGAAGGTAATCATGCCGCAGAGCCGTGGGTGTTTGGTACACAGGCCGAAAACATCAGCCGCGATGCCATCCGTTTAAAATACCAGCTATTTCCATACATTTATACCTATGCGCGGGAAGCGTATGATAAAGGACTTCCCCTGATGCGCGCACTGTTACTGGAATACCCCGATGACCCTGAAGTATTTCATGCAGACAACGAATTCCTGTTTGGAAAAGAATTGCTGGTGGCGCCTGTATTGAAAAAAGGAGCCGTTACCCGTAAAGTATACCTGCCGGAAGGCGAATGGATTGATTTTAATGATGGAAGAACAGTGTATGATGGGGAGCAGACAATTATATACAAAGCACCGTTGAATGTAATTCCGTTATTTGTAAAGAAAGGTTCCATCATTCCCATGATGCCGGTGATGCAGTATATTCATGAGAAGAAAAATTACCCGGTGTTTTTACAGGTATACCCGGCCAATGAAAACCAGCCAGCTTCTTTTGAGTTGTACGAAGATGATGGAGAAACCAACGGTTATCAAACCAACCAGGGCAGCAGAACGTTGATCACTTGTATTACTAAAAAAGATCGTTATAACCTGGATATAGCAGCCAGGAAAGAGAATGGTTTTACACCGGAAAAAAGAAATTATGTACTGAAGCTGCACCTGGAGCGTAAACCTGCAGTAGTAAAAACAGCACAACAGCATATTACTTTGGTACAGGGTAACCTGTTGCAGCAGAAGATTGACAAAGATTTTGCAACCTTTGCATGGAGCTGGGATGAGGCTACTAAAACCTGCTCAGTAAAAATACCTGACATGGGAAAAGCCGTTCATGTGGAGGTGATGAAGTAGCCCGTTTTTCTGTAAAAAATTACATTATTACATCTATAAACAGTGGAGATGAAACTGAATCGTAAACCGGTAGTGTTTGCAATGTTATTGCTGGTTCTGAATGGTTATGCGCAACAGGCAGATAAACCGTTGTGGCAATCGGCAGCGTATAAAGTGTACCGGGATAGCGTGGTGCAGCAGCAATATACTGCCTGGGCAAAATCGCCGAAGGAGTTGGTGTCGAACTATCAGAGTCCTGTAAACTTATCCAAAAGCTCACTGATCGGTTTCAAATTCAGCATCAATGGAAAAGACAATGAAATGACCTCCGGTGTGGATCATCAGTGGAACTGTATATCTAAAAACGGTACCTGTGAAACACCCTTGATCACTTTTGGACAACAGTTGAAATATGACGGTAAAGAACCGGTTGGTTTCCTGGCTCCCAATACCGTTTTTAAGGTGAAGGTGGACATGTGCAAAGTACTGGCCGATTTTAAAAATACCGGTTACTATGTTGCTGTGAACGGAGATAAGATCTATAAAGAAGATTTTAAAGGCGTATTTATTGCCGGGGGGTCAGCCCCCATGAACTGGGACTTTGACAATCTTGGCCGCAATACCGCATTGAAAATGCAGGATGATGATGGGGATGGTATCTATGAGATCACCCTGACATTAAATGTATACGATGCCGATAAGGAAACTGCTGCACGCTGGATGCTGACAAAAGATATTTCACCTTATCCCCAATATGCTTCAGCATACCCGCTGACAGATGCGTTGTACAATATGGCGCTGGAAGAAATGCTGAATGCGGTGGAACCCGACAGTACTTTCAGAACAGGAAAGGAGTGGGCCGGTGTATGGACCCGTGATATCAGTTACAGCATCATTCTGTCAATGGCTTATTTACAACCCCGCGTGGCAAAATTCAGCCTGATGCGGAAGGTCAACAGAAAGAAAAAGGTAATACAGGATACTGGTACAGGCGGTGCATGGCCGGTTTCTACTGATCGTATGGTGTGGGCTGTAGCCGCATGGGAACTGTACAAAGCAACCGGCGATCAGGAATGGCTGCAGGAAGCATATACCATTATAAAAAACTCGCTGGAAGATGATTACAAGGTAGCATACGATCCGTCAACCGGGTTGGTAAAAGGTGAATCCTCTTTCCTGGACTGGCGTGAACAGACCTATCCCAAATGGATGCAGCCGGCAGATATTTACAGTTCAGAGAACCTGGGCACCAATGCTGTCCATTATGAGGCAAACCGTGTGTTGAGCCGTATGGCTGCATTGCTGGGCAAAAAAGCAGAAGCTGCAAAATACCTGGCAGTTGCGGAAAAGATCAAAACAGGTATCAACAAACACCTGTGGCAGGCAGAGCAACAGTATTATGCGCAATACCTGTATGGCCGCATGGATAAAATAAGATCACCCAGGGCAGAGGCATTGGGTGAGGCGCTGGCAATATTGTTCGGTATTGCGGATAGCGCGCGCAGCCAGGCAATAGTAAACCATACGCCCCAAACGGCTTATGGTATCTCCTGTATCTATCCGCAGATCACCGGTATACAGTCTTACCACAACGATGCTGTGTGGCCCTTTGTACAATCATTCTGGTTATGGGCAGGTGCAAAAGCCCGCAATGAACAATCTGTAACAGAAAGTATCAATGCCATTTACCGGCCTGCTGCTTTGTTTGCTACCAATAAAGAGAACTTTGTTGCAGGCAATGGTGACTTTGCCGGTACAGTGATCAATTCCAGCAATATGCTGTGGAGCCTATCCGGCAATATCAGCATTGTACATAAAGTATTGTTCGGAATTCATTTTGAAGAAAAAGGATTGCGCTTTAGTCCCTTGGTGCCGCAGGTATGGGCGGGTAAACGCTCACTGCACAACTTCAGGTATCGCAATGCTGTACTTAATATCGATATGGAAGGATATGGAGACAATATTGCGTTGTTTGAGCTGGATGGAAAACGAATGGCAGGCGCAGCAGTACCTGCTACATTAAAAGGTGCACACAACATTCGTATTGTATTGAACAATGGTTTTACAACAACCGGGAAGATCAATAAAATTGACAATCATTTTTCACCTGCTACCCCGGCAATGCAATACAGCAATGGCCATTTGTTATGGCAACCGGTGGAGAATGCTGTAAAATATAAGTTGATCCGCAATGGTGCTGTATGGAAAACCACTACTGCCTTAAATGAACAGGTTGCTGCCGGTGGTGTTAATGAATATACTGTAATAGCAGTGGATGCAGCAGGATACGAATCGTTTGCAGCTGAACCGGTGATGGTGGCCGGTGCTGCCAGTGAACAGATCTATGAAGCAGAGCGTAATGCAGACAAAGCTGCGTTTAATTATAAAGGATTTTCGGGCGATGGTTTTACAGAGATCAGCACAACAGTAAACACTACCCTGAAAATACCTGTAGAGATCAAAAAGGATGGTTATTACCTGCTGGATTGGCGCTATGCCAATGGCAACGGCCCCGTCAATACTGAAAACAAGTGTGCTGTAAGAACATTGAAAGATGGTACTGCTACACTGGGAACTTTTGTTTTTCCGCAACGGGGTAAAGATGAATGGTCTGTATGGGGATATAGCAATTCATTGAAAGTGTATCTTACAAAAGGAAAGCACCTGTTGTCTTTACAATACCTGCCAGCCAACGAAAACATGAATGAAACAGTGAACCAGGCTATGCTGGATTATTTCAGAATTATCGAAGTGCGCTAAAATATTTATTGCCGGATGATCTGTTTACCTGATGGGTTTAGCTGTCACAATCAGGTCATCCGGATAGTTAAATGAGTGCTGCATTTCAAATCCGCACATTTATACGTTTACCAATCAGATCATCTTTCCGTCCATCATTTCAATAATGCGGTCGCTTTTGTGGGCAAAATCTGTATCGTGTGTTACGGTAATGATCGTTTTTTTAAATTCATCACACAGCGTTCGGAACATATCAAACACCACGGAAGTGTTTTTGCTATCCAGGTTGCCGGTAGGCTCGTCGCCCATGATGATGGAAGGTTCATTGATCAGTGCGCGGGCAATAGCTACACGTTGTTGTTGCCCCCCTGAAATTTTAGATGCTGATTTCAATGCCTGATCACTCACGCCCAGTAAATGCAGTTTTTCGTAAGCATTGTGCTCAACTTCAGCACGGCTCATTTTACCCAAACGAAGTGCCGGGATCATTACATTTTTAAGACAACTGAAATCGGGCAACAGGTAATGGAACTGGAAAATAAAACCAATATGTTCGTTACGCAGTATAGCCAGTGAATTTTGCCCGGAGCCGGTTACCGTATTATCCAGTATCTGCAAACTGCCTTCGTAATCAGTATCCATGGTAGACAGGATATACAGCAGCGTGGATTTGCCGCAACCGGATTTACCGGTAATGGAAACAAACTCACCCCGTTTTACTTCAAAGCTGATGTTCTTTAAAGCATGAAACCGTTCAGGCGTGGTGAAATATTTATTGATATTGTTTGCTTTCAGTGCAATGCTCATGTTTTGCTGACCTTTATGAACCACTCAATGATTTATCCCCGGATGATCTGTACCGGGTCTACTTTTGATGCCCGAACCGCCGGAATATAACCGGCAAAAAATGCAGTGGCAATGCCAAACACTGCTCCCTGTACATAATGTTTCAACAGGAACTCAATAGGCAGGTAGGCTACTGTACCTACTCCAATGTAAATGTGCGAAACAGCCACGGAAAGCAGCCAGCCAAAAATCATTCCGCCTATATCACCAATAATACCAATGAACAATGCCTGCCTGATAAAAATACCGATAACGTGTATGCCCTGGAAACCTGTCGCTTTCAGAATGGCAATTTCTTTGATCTTTTCATAGATCACCATGTTGAGGATATTATAAATACCAAAACCTGCTACCACCAGTATAGTGATCACAATAGAATTGGCAATGATATCCCGTATCTTTTTTCCTGCCAGTGATTGCTCATTGCTGGTTTGCCATGCTTCAGTGGTGTAACCCGTCTGTGCCTGGATGTTTTTGGCTGTTTCCGGTGCTGTAACGTGATCTTTGATATTGATATAAATATCGGTAATATAGCTTCTGTCCTTATGCAGCAGTTGTTGCACCACCGGTATGTTGGCATAGCTCTGTGTGTTGTCAATAGCCTTGATGGTGGTTCTGAAAATCCCCACCACTTCCAGTGTTTTGGTAACAGACCCGGATGTGGTAATGGTAACATAGCTGCCTTTTTTCAGGTTCAGTTTATCTGCCAGTCCTGTGCCTACCAGTATGGCATTGGGATTACCGGCCAGTGCATTTACTGAACCGGCTATTAATGTAGAGTTGATGTCGAACATTTTGTCCTGCTCCAGGATGTTTACACCCAGTACCTTGCCGTTTTCCTGCACATTGCCATTGCTGTAAATAACATTGGTGGTAACCTGTTTGCTGAGTGAGGTGATATCCTTACGTTGCTGCAACAGCCTGATCACTTCATCCGGGTTGGTGATCCTGTTATCCTGCGCTACCAATTGAGGATTGCTGATAAGGTTAATAGTATTGGGGCCTATGTATCTGTCCAGCATTTCATGACCGCTTATTTTATTGTCGTTGTACAAGCGGATATGTGGTGTAGAACTCAGCATTATTTTTTCAGACCAGTTGTTGGTACCTGTTATCAGCGAGTTCATAAAAATGAACATGCCAATACCGAAGGTAACCCCCAATGCAGCCACCATAGTTTGTTTGCGCCTGGATACCAGGTAGGTAAAAGCTATTTCTGTATTGATGCCGATCTTCATGTTAAAAGGCTTTTACCAGTTTGTCCTGTACAGATATGCCACTCAATACTTCTACCCAGTCTGTAGAGATGATCCCTGCCTGTATGCTGACGGTATCGGTGCTTTTTTCTTTTTGTACCAGCACCTTGCCATCGGCACTGTAACAACTGCGTGGAATCAGCAATGCTTTGTCTTTTTGTGCCACGATGATGTTTCCCTGCAGCAATGTGCCGTTGATAAGCCGTGCAGGTATGGTGTCAAAAGCAGCTTCTACAGTATAAGCCTGTGATGATGCATCGTACTGTGGATATATCTTGGAAATGGCGGCAGTATAGGTTTTTCCTTTTTCAGTGTTCAGCTCGATCAGCACTTTCTGGTGCAACTGTACTTTACTGATACTGGCTTCGTCAATATTCAGTACAATATGCAGATCATTTTTGCCCAATACAGCCACCGGTTCTCCGCGACGCACCAGTTCACCGTTCTTTTTCAGCAATGAATATACTTTATAACTACCCGGTGACTTGATATTGTAATAACCGGTATTTACAGCGGCTGTCTGTTGCTGACTGCGACTGTTCACTACAGATTGTTGCAGGGTGAGGTTGGTAGCTGCAATATTCTGTTCAATACCAGCTACTGCGTTTACAGAATTGTCGTATGCCAGCCGGGCATTGTCCACATCCACTTTTGCCACAGAGCTGGTGCTGAACAATCGTTGCATTCTTTCCCACTGTGTTTTGTCGTTCTGCAGTTTCTGTTTGGCAGAAACCAGTTGGGCCTGTAACTGCTGTAATACGGCAGAAGCAGGGGCTGCCTGTTCTTTTGCTATCTGCAGGTTTTCGCTGGCAGCTTTCTGTTGTATCAATGCATTGGCATTATCCTGTGCAAACAATACCTGCCCATTGCCAACATTGTCACCTTCCTGTACCGGTACAGATCTGATATACCCGTCATTCAGCGCGGTCAGGGTAAACTGGTCGGTAGCTTCAATATGTCCGGGAGCAAACACTGCTTCGGTAATAGGGGCTACTACCGGCGAAGCAGTGATCACTTTTTTCTGTTTGCAGGCAGTGCAATATGCCAGCAGTATACATACGGTAAAGATCCTGTTCATTGGATTAAATTTGTCTGCCTGATCTTCAGGCTGTATTGCCGGATAAAATAATCGCTCATACTCTGCAGGTACTCATTCTGGCTGGTGATAAGATCGGTATAGGATCTCAGCCGGTCGTCCAGTGATATCATACCTTCCTGCAGTCTTTTTTCAGCATGCATATCATTACGCCTGTACAGGTCCATGATACTTTTTGATTTTTCAAAAGCATTCTTAGCACTGTTATAGGCTATCAGCAGGTTTTGATCGTTGATGCCGGTCTGTAACCGGATGCTTTCGTATTGCTGCTGTTTTAATGTATAATCGGCCTTTGCATTCAGTAACTGGTATTTTCTGTAATTGCCCATAAACACCGGCAGCGACATCCGCAGTCCCCAGTATTGCTGTGGAAGCGTGTTGCTGCTAGAGAATTTCAGAAAATCATTGGATACCACCTGTGTATTGTACTGGTAGATGGCAGAAAGGGTAGGTGCAAAAGCAGCTTTGGATGACAACCATTTGTTCTTAGCCAGCAGCATCTGCAGGTAAGCCTGTTGTGTAGAAGGATCACTGGCAAAAGCGATTTCCATTGTTGCTGTACTCTTTTCCTCAGTTGTATTGGTAAGTGTAATGCTGTCCGGCATGTTCAGTAAAGAACGGAGATTGTTCAGTTGTATTAATTTGTTCTGTACAGAAACATCCAGGCTTTTTTCAGCCCGTTGTTTATTGATCAGCGCAGTGTTCACGCTAATTTCGCTTACCACACCATCATTAAATTTGTTTTTGGCTATCTCGTAAATGGAGTTGCAGGCGGCAACGTTTTCCTGTGATATTTTTTCAGCTTCTGTGAGTAGTAAACAGGAAAAGTAGGCATTGGCCAGTTGATTGTACAGGTCCTGCCGGGCTTTGGAAATATTCAGTGAGGCCAGTTCATCATTCAGTCGCGCAAGTTTTACAGAGAACCATTCTTCCGTATTCAGCAGATCGACTTGTGCAACCACGTTGCCACTATAAATATATCGCCTGCCAAAAGTGACTTCCGTTAAACTGCCGGGTGGAGCGGCAGGGTTAAAAATGGCTGTGGGTATCAGGGTGGACTGGATTCTGATATTGTCGGTATAGGCGCCGTTGGCGGTAACAGAAGGCAATAATGCGCCGTATGCCTGTTTTACATTCGTAGTGGCTTTTGATTTTTCGGCGTTGGCGGCCTGTATCTGGATATTGTGGGTATCAGCATAATGCCAGATATCTTCCAGCGAGGAAAAACCAGTCTGGGCACTGGTTGTCGTAATTGTTGTCAGCAGCAGAAACAACAGCAAAAAGGTACTCTTTCGCATATACTCCTTTTGAGAAAAATTGCCCGGCAATGATAGAATATACGAGGGTAAGATACTGTTAATGTTCTACATTTCTGAATGATTTCAGTAAGAAACAGCAATGCAGGTCAACGAAGCGGAAGAAAGCGATATGCAAAACAGCTTCTGTGCAGATGGAAAATGCACGCAAAGGGCAATAGGATGAAATCTGAAATTTCAGATAAAGGTATTGGCGGATGTCTGAAAGCTAACCATCAAACCATAGAGCAATCGGGCCATTGAAGTCTGGACTTTATTGCTTTTTCAATATCCCTTTCTCTACACTTTCGTCTATCAGGTTTTCGGCGAATTGCCAGAGTAAGGCAGAACCATGCTGAATGGCTTTCTTTTTGTTGTACACTTTTTCATAATCCACATCAAATTCTTTCCAGGTGCCGCCATTGTTGGCCGTATTTTGCAACAAAGGCTCCAGTCTGTCCATAGACCTGGCAAACTTTGCTTCCGCCGTTAGGCCGGCTTCAAATTCTTCCCATATCGCTATCAGCTCTTCTGCCTGCCGGGGTGGCAGTAATCCAAAAATACGTTCAGCGGCCAATCGTTCGTTATCTGTATTCGTATGACTTTGCTGTGCATCGTACAAAAAAACATCCCCGGCGTCAATTTCAACAATATCGTGTATCAGTACCATTTTTATCACCTTCAAAACATCTACCGGCGTATCTGCATGTGCCGACAGTACAATGGTCATCATCGCCAGGTGCCAGCTATGTTCCGCATCGTTTTCATGGCGGTCGCCGGCAAATAGCTTTGTTCTGCGCTGGATGTATTTAAGTTTATCAATCTCTTTAATAAAAGCGATCTGCCTGGACAGATCATCTGCTGGTATAGACATGTGTGGTTTTTTAAAGATCGTTTTGCAACACTTTTAATATCGTATGGTACAGCAATAGGTCCATATAATAAAAAACAACTGCAGGGGTACCCTGAACCAGAGATAGGAGAGTCCGCTGCCATCAAAGGTAGCTTTTTCAAGGTCTATGTGTTTGATGGCTGCATAAATATTTGCAGGCAGCAACATGATAAAAAAGATGATCAGCCAGCAGCCTGTTACAACGCGCAGGGAAGGGATAAGCAGACCAATGGCTGCCACAATTTCAATAATGCCGGTAAGGTATATCAGTTCTTTTCTGAATGGAACAAAAGGTGGCAGCATCATGGTCATACCTTTTACAAAAACAAAATGACCTATTGATGTAAATACCAGCATTGCCGCCATCGCAATGCAGCCTGCCAGTTTCCAGTCGTACCGGTGCTGTAACAAACGGATGGAGAACAATGCGATCATAAAACTGATGACCAATACCCAGACTACTTTCATAATGATCTTATTTGTCACAAATTTCCGGTACAGGCATCATCCGGAAAATGAACCCGGGTTAAGAAATGCGTTTGCGGATGCGGCTGAGCGCCTGCGGGGTAATGCCGATATAAGAAGCCAGGTATTTTAACGGAATTTGTTGTACCAGGTGCGGTTGCTCGTTCAACAGGTTGATATACAGTTCTTCTGCGCTTTGTGTCAGTAATTGCAATTCGCGTTTTGATTTTTTCAGAAACAGGTCTTCTGCTGCATAGCGGCCGATGATATGTCCCATATCAGACTCCTGGTAGATCTGTTGCAGATCATACCAGGTTACACGCCAAAGAATGGTTTCACTAATGGTCTCCACCTCGTAAGTGCAGGGACTTTGTGTTAAAAAAGAATCATACGCGCTTACAAAGCTATTGCTGAAGGCAAACGAAAAGGTGACATCATTTTCTTCTTTGGGAATAAAGAAGCGTACCACGCCCTGCTCAATGAACGACAGGTATTTTTCTGTCTGTCCTGTTTTCAGTAACACTGTTTTCGGGGAAAAGGATTGTTGTACCAGCCGGGAAGAAAATACTTCCCGGTCCTTATTGCTAAAAGGCACCATTTTTTCAAAATATTGCCGGATCTGCTGCATGCTGAACTGACTGATGTATTATGGCTGTAAAATAACAATTGAGCGCCGGAAAACGTAATGTACAAGCAGTATCTGCACATTATCCGGGCATAACAGATGCTGGTTTAATAACCCTACGAGGGCACTGCCGGACTATACTAACTTTATGTTATTCGCCCTGGTTAGCAGCACCATTTCATTCCCCCGCTTACCCTTGCAAAGCTTTTGAAATTCTTCCTGGTCTGTCATCCCTGTAAATGTTCCATTATTGAATTTTAAAAAAATGCAGTTATGAAAAAGCTATTGTTACTGGCCGGTATTGCAATGCTGGCTTCGTTTGCTGCTCCTTCGGGAACACTGTCCAAAAAAGAAAGGAAATTTGCCGTCTCCTATCTGAAAGACACCCGTAATGACCTGGCAAAAACTATAGCAGGCCTGTCGGAAGCGCAATTGAACTTTAAACCTGCCCCGGACAGGTGGTCGGTAAAAGAATGTGTATTTCACATTGCACTGGCCGAAACTTCTTTGCGGCAGTACGTAGATGCTACCATGAATGCGCCTGCCAACCCTGATAAAAGGGCCGATATTAAAATGACCGATGAACAGGTAATTAATGGTGTATCTGACAGAAATCATAAAGCCAAAGCACCGGATCAGATCGACCCGGATAAAAGTGCAAAATGGGGCACTGTAAGTGAAGCGTTGCAGGCTTTTGAAACCAACAGGGATAACCTGATCGATTATATTAAAAATACTTCCGGCGATATGCGTAATCATGTGGCATTGCAAACGCCTATGGGTGCGCTGGATGCCTATCAACTGGTATTGTTGCTGAGCTCACATACCAACAGGCACATACAACAGATCAAAGAAGTAAAGGCTGATCCTAAGTTTCCATCAATGTAAATTGCTTAATAAAAAAAGTCCTGTCTGTCAGACCGGACTTTTTTTATTAAGCCACTTTGTTTTCCTCCAGCTTCTTCCGGGTATATTCTAACGCTGTGTTATAAATAGCGTCAAAGTTCCTGAAATCGAACATACCGAATTTACCCAATCCCTCCGGTTCAATGAACTGGCTGCACAGCAACTGGCTTTTAAGTACCTGTTCACGGATGGCCATGTGCAGCGTGCGTTCCAGGTTGGCAAGAAATCCACCGCCGGGGTTGTAAGGTGTAAGCGGGTTTACATGCACCCCGATAATATTTTTATAGTGTTCCAGCAAGGGCTCTACCGGCAGGTTGCCGGACAAACCGCCGTCTACATAAGGAATATGATCAATTTCAACCGGCGGAAATACCATGGGCACTGAAGAAGCTGCCAGCACTGCCTGTATAAGTGGTCCTTTATGGAAAACAGCCTGGTTGCCATTAATGAAATTGGTGGCAGTAATGTATAAGGGCAGTGTCAGCGTTTCAAACGTAGTATGACGCAAGGTCTTTTTAAGCACATCTTCCACTGTTTTGAGTGAGAACAAACCGGAACGCCAGTTTTTCCAGTGCATGGAAAGTGCCAGTTTACTATGGCCGAATATCTCTCTAACCTCTTCGGTACTGAAACCATCGCAAATGAATGCAGCAGCAATAGAACCGGCACTGGTGGCTGCAATGGCCTCCGGAAAAATATTCTTTTCGGAAAAAGCTTTCAGTACACCCAGGTGTGCATATCCGCGTGCGCCACCGCCTGATAGTACAAACGGGCGCAATATGGGTGCAGGGGCAATGGTCTTAGTCATGGTGCTAATATACTCAAACTATACTGCATCATTTTTGTGTCAGCACCTCGTTAACCTGTTTTTCAATGGCCACAGGATCAAAACCTGCAAAGGTCTGTATCACCTTGCCATTTTTGTCCAGTAACACGGAAGAGGGGCACCCCGTAAATCCAAGACTTTCAAAAAGTTTGTTTCCTTTAAAAAGCATAGGATAGGAGGGCTGGAATTTGTTGTAAAAGAATTTCATGTCATCAATACCATCTTCAATATTGATAGTGATAAGCTGGAACTGTTCGTTGCTGAATTTTGCCTGCAGGGCATTGTAATGCGGCATTGCCTGCATACAGTAACCACAGCTTTTGAACCAGAAATCGATCAGTAATACTTTACCGGCAAATTGGTGTAATGATACATCACTGGTGGTTGCCGGTGTATAGGATGGCAGGGTAAAATCGGCAACGATGGTGCCCGTTTTTACCAATGGCTTTTTGGGTACTGGTTTAAGCGGTTGATATTTGCCAGTATAGTTGCTGTATGCCCACGTGTTGCCGCCCGGTGTCGTTGGGTTGGTACGGATATCGTTGTAGGTAACGGTAACAAAATCCCGGTCATCTGTACCCCTGATGTATTTTGCAATGAACTGGTAGGGTAAAAAGGTTTTTTTGTCTACCAGCAGGTAATACGGTCTTTTAAGATCAGCTACTGTAACTGTGCCGGTACCTCTGAAGGTACCAAAATAGGCAGCGGTTTTCTCTATTCGTATACAATAGAGTTTTTTATTGTTAACAACAGTGTCGGATAATGATCTGGCAAAACTGTCATTGCTGATCACCTCCGGTAACACATTGCGCAGCATAGCCAGTGAATGGTACAGGAAAGAATTGTTATCCAGCCTGGAAATATTTTTTACGGGCGTAGTATCAATGGTCATTTTATCGCCATCAATATCCATGATCAATGTCCCGTTGAATACCTGTATTCTTTTCTGATCTGCGGCCTGGAAACGAAGTCCTGCAGGGTTGTTTTGCCCGTATTCAATATACAGTGTGGCATTGCGTATGTAATGATAATTGTCTCCGAAGTACCTGGTTTCGTGTGTATAGTTATAACTGATCTTTGATATATTGTTCAGGTTGGTACTGACCTGTTGCAATATCGTAACTACTTTGTTATTGCCGGTTGTTTGTGCATAGCAGATGCTGATTGCCAGGAGGGTCGTTAACAGGAGTGTTGTTTGTTTCATGCTATATGTTTGTGTGATAAAAGTAGCATGCGGTCAATGGAAGCACTTGTTTATTCGATTAATGAACTGAATAAACAGAGTAAGCCCATTATGAAAAAGTTTAGTCGAAAGAAAAAGGTGCTTTATCGAAAACAGCGTTTATGGGCAATAGCTTAATTTTTAAAGTTCATATTTATTTTACCTTTAAATGATGGCATTAAGCAACCGTTTTTTTACATGGGATAAGTATGCAAAGATTGAACTGGTATTTTTTGTATGCCTGTGTTTTATTATCCCGATGATGTCGGACCTGGAGTATGGTCTGTATGAAGATGCCCGGGAACTGACGCGCCAGCAATACAGTATAAACGTCACCAGGCGTATTGTGTGGGGATTTTTTAGTGTAATACACTACTATCTGTTTTACAAGCTGGCTGTACAGCAATTACTGATCAGGAAAAGGTATCTGCATTTCCTGTTGTCTGTGTTATTGTATATTGTACTGCTGAGCCTGTATATGCGCTATGTTGAATGGCCTGCTATTGCGCACATGGATTTTCTACCGGAAGTATTGGTAAAAGAAGCCAAAAAGAGCCTGGCATCCAGGCGGTGGATCTTATTTACCATTCATTATCTTTTTCTGCAGATACTGCAAATGGCAGCACTGGCTTATTTTATAGATTACGATAAACAACAGAAACAGCTACAGGCCATCAAACAGGCACAGTGGGAAAGTGAAATGCAGCAACTGAAAATGCAATTGCAGCCGCATTTTTTCTTTAATACCCTGAACAATATTTATTCACTGGCTCAGGAACAATCGCAGTTAACGGCTCCGCTGGTAGCGCGTTTATCTGAACTGATGCGTTATGTGTTGTACGATACCCGCAGACCGGGCCAATTGTTAAAAAACGAGGTCCGTTTCCTCGAAGATTATGTAGCTATTGAATCGGTCCGTTATAACAACAGGATCAGGATACTGTTCGATACACAGGGCATTGATGAAACCACTGTAATAGAACCGTTGCTGCTGTTGCCTTTTGTTGAGAACGCCTTTAAGCACGGTGTGGCAGATGAAACAGGCGAAGGATTTGTGGAATGTATTATTTGTTTGCAGGGAAAAGAATTGACATTGTCTGTAAACAACAGTATTGCCAAAAAAGCAGGTAACGCAACACATACCGGTATCGGTATGGAAAATGCCGCAAAAAGACTGGCGCTGTTATACCCGGATAAACATACGCTTACGGTAAAAGAAACAAGACATACTTATTCCGTATTTTTAACGATCATTCTGAACTGATATGGTGCAATGCATGATAGTAGATGATGAGCCGCTGGCACAACAGGTATTGGAACGCTATATCCGGCAAACAGAAGGGTTAACATTGGTAACAAAATGTTTTAATGCAACAGAGGCTTTTTCGGTGTTGCACAGCCACCCGGTTGACCTGTTGTTCCTGGATATAAAGATGCCAATGATCAGTGGTACGGAGTTTATACAGTCACTGAAAAATCCGCCTGCTTTTATTTTCACTACAGCTTATGAAGAGTTTGCATTACAGGGGTATGAATTACAGGCAGTGGATTACCTGTTAAAACCTATTACATACGAGCGTTTCAGAAAAAGCATAGCCCGTTTTCTGCAACAGCAATATCCAGCCACACCTTCTCAGCAGAAAGATTACCTCTACATCAAAACAGACGGCAACCTGGTAAGAATATTTTACCGTGATATACTGTATGCCCAATCATTAAAGGATTATATAAAAATAGTAACACCGGCTGGTAATTATCTTACCTATCTCACCATGAAATCGCTGGAACAACTATTGCCCGCTGAACAATTCCGCAGAATTCACCGGTCTTACATTATCAATATGCAGCACCTGGATGTAATAGGCAGGGATACCGTTACTGTAGGTAAAACATCTATTCCGGTGGGTGAAAGTTATAAAACGAACCTGAAAGGATAGTGTTGCCTGCAATGTATATCAGGGTATCAGAATAGCATTGGTAACACATACCGTTTCTCCAAAACCTGCACAATAACCACGCATACGTACTTTATAACCCGTTCTGGGAATACAGGGAATATTCCTGCTCATCAAGGTACAATGTACTTTTCCGGGATTACTGGTATCGCCTTTCAGTTGAATGGTAGCACAGGTGTCTGACAATGACACGGCAGTTACAATACCATCCACATCTACCAGTCTGTCAAGATAACGGAGACTGGCCGATTGCCTGTCTGCAAGAAAATACCTGTACAGTTCTGCTGCATTGACACTGCGGTTATGAAAACGGAAACGACCGGGACCACACTGGTTCCTGTGGAGATGATACCCCCAGCCTGCCAATAACAGGAAGCATGCCACCCATGGAAGATAAGTAAGATGAATGTTTGTGATTCTCATGTATGCCAATATACGACCAGCATTTTTTGAGCGTTGGGTAGAGGTATATAAAAAAACAGCAGGCTGTAAAAAGCCTGCTGTCTGAATGTACATGATCCTGTATGAATATACATACTACTCGTTCCGTAGACTATTTACAGGATTAGCCCAGGCTGCTTTAAACGCACGTACACTGACCGTAAGCAATGTTAACAACAATGCAGTGATACCGGCCATTATAAAGATCCATACACTGATACTGGTGCGGTAAGCAAAATGCTGTAACCATTGGTGCATGCCCCACCAGGCAACAGGGAAGGCAATAATAGCAGAAAGACCTACCAGTTGCAGGAAGTCTGCCGACAACATCTGTACAATGCTGCGGGTACCGGCACCCAGTACTTTACGTATGCCAATCTCTTTGGTACGGCGTTCCGCTGCATAGGTTACCAGGCCAAAAAGTCCCAGGCAGGCAATGGCAATGGCCAGCGCTGCAAACCCAATAAATATCTTACCTGTTTGTTGTTCTGATTGGTAGAGCCTGTTGTAGTCTTCGTCCATAAAAGTGAAGGAGAACGGCTGACCCGCCATCTTCGGCGTGGCATGATATTGTTTTTCCAGCCGGTCAATTACCTGTGCAGTATTACGACCGTCAATGCGAAAGGCTATATTGCTTCTTTCATCAGACAGTACAAATACAATGGGAGGTATCTTATTACGCAAAGAGCCGGTATTGAAATCTTTCACTACGCCAATTACAGAACGGGCTACCAGCTTGCCTTCTTCTTCCTCGCTCTGGCTGTAAATGTTCTTGTTCAGTGCATCTGTATAGCCCAGCATACGGGCAGCCGTTTCATTGATCAGTATCTTCGATGAATCGGTAGGCATATCGGGTGAAAAATTCCGTCCTGCAGCCATCTGCATCTGCAACGTAGGAATATAATCAGCATCCACATACCAGGCTTCCAGCGCAACGGACTTGTCTGCATTCAGAGAGGCATCTTTAAAAAAGATATCTGTATGTGTTTCGTTGGCAGATGGTAATACATCGGCCATGGTAGCGCTCTGTACGCCCGGAAGTTTCAATGCCTGGTCTTTGAACGTACGTGCATGTTTGCCCAGCAATGCGGTGTTCTGCACCAGCAATACCTGTTCACGGTTATACCCCAGTTTTTTATTGCTGATATAGTTTAGCTGGCTGTATATAACCATGGTACCTGTTATTAAAATAATAGCTGTTGTAAACTGGAATACTACCATGCTATTGCGCAGCCAGCTACCTTTAAAACCGCTTGCCAGCTTGCCTTTTAATACCTGTACCGGTTTGAAGGAAGACAGGAACAAGGCAGGGTAGCAGCCTGCCAGTACACCGGTTGTCAATGCTGCCAGCAATAGTGCTGATAACAAGGGCCCTGAAAAGAAGATGCCTGCAGACAGATGTTTTCCGGAGAGGTTATTAAAATACGGCAGCAATACCATGCAGAGCAATAATGCAAGGACTGCTGCTGTAAGACTGATGACTACTGATTCTGTTAAAAATTGTGCTACCAGCGCCAGGCGTTGTGAACCCAGTACTTTGCGTACGCCTACCTCTCTGCTGCGGTCGGCAGAACGGGCCGTAGAGAGATTCATAAAATTGATACAGGCCAGCAGCAGAATGAAAACTGCTGCTATCACAAAAATGTATACATACTGGATATTGCCGGACGGCTCTGCCTCACGTGCCAGCGTGGAATGCAGGTGGATGTGTGTAAGCGGTATGGTATTGAACCTGTAGTAATCGCCCTTTTTGGCAAGATCATCAAATGAGCTGTTCATGGCCTCTTTCATCTGCGGTTCAGCATATTTTGCTGTTACCTGTTTGATGTAGCCGTCAATATCCTGCTGACTGGTGCCTGCACGTGCCAGCACATAGGTTACATAACCATTGTCGAGCCAGTTGTTATTACGGCTGTTGCGCAGTCCTGCCATGGCCCTGATAAAATGCAGATGGAGGTGCGACTGTGCCGGCATATCCTTTATTATACCGGTAATGGTATAGGTGGTGGTATTGTTTACCAGCAATGTTTTACCGATCACATCGGCCGCCGGTACACCGGTAAAGTATTTCTGCGCCATGGTTGCAGAGATCACTATCGATTGCGGATCTTTCAAGGCAGAAGCTGGATCGCCCACTACCATCGGCAGGGTAAATACATCAAATAAGGTGGAATCGGCAAAACAGCTATTCGGTTCCGGTATGTTCTGTTGTCCGTGATTGACCAGGATAGGTTCTTCACGTGTAAGCCGCAACATATTTTCCACACGCGGATAGGTACTTGTCAGCGCGGGACCCAGTGGCGCAGGACTTAACCGCTCGTTCAGTACTTCGCCATTCAGTTTGAAATTGGCGTTCACACGATAAATACGATCGGCTTTTTCGTTGTACCTGTCATAGCTTTGTTCGTCGGTTACAAACAAGGCGATCAGTAAACAGGTAGCCAGTCCGATGGCAAAACCACAGATCTGTATAACAGAAAATACTTTATGCCGCCACAGGTGTCGGAAGGCAATTTTCAGGTAGTTTTTGATCATGAAGGAAGTGTTTGGATATAGCAGAAGTAAAATGCCGTCTTAAAAATAGTATATCGTTTTTTGCAGAACTCCCAATGAATTGCCAATTTTGGGATCGGGAAGCTATTTGAAAACGAGGAATTGCTGGATGGGAGAAAAGTGCGTAAGACGGGAAGTCGGAAAGTCTGGAAGAAAGAAAACTGAAGTCGGAAGTCTGAAATATGAGTACGAAATACGGCGTTGCTTTATTGCATCTTTGCGATACTTCGCTGTCTTTGCGTGAAATAGAAGGATGGCTTGATGGCTATATTGTTCGATGGTTGAAAAAGCCTGGAAGACGGGAAGTCGGAAAGAAAGATGCACGCAAAGCCGCTAGACGTATTTGTATTTCCCTGGAATTTAAAACCTAATAGTTAACACCTTATATTGCTCACGACTGCCGATTCATGATTCACGATCTCGAAATTCAAAATCCAAAATTATCATGACCGACGATTTTATACTCGAAGTAACACATCGGCACCAGCAATACCAGTTCACCGCAAGGTTACTGTTGCAGGGATATACCCATAAATTCCTGGTATTGGTAGACGATACCGAAGTGTATTTTGAACCCGATGAGGAAGGAAGCTACAGGGTGGTGAAAATGCCGGGACAGGATGAGCGGCAACTGGAAAAGCTGGACAAACAATTGCTGGCCGCCATCCAGCAGAAGATAGTAGAGATACTGGCCTGATTGACTTTCTGTAAACAAAAACGGCTGCCCGTTATTCAACGGGCAGCCGGTAAAGATTGTATAACTGGATTTTATTGTTTGATCGTGAGGATGGTATTGGGATTGAGACCAGGTGAAACGGAAAAGGAATATTTCTTTTTACCGTTCTTATCAAAACAGTATACCACACCTGCAGTAGTATAATTCTTTGCATCACCCACAAATACATCACCGGTGGTTTCGTCTATATTCAGACCATAGGCCAGTTGTATGGTTGTACCATCTGTAATGAAATTGGGACTGGTTTGTGCAAAGTCTGTGGTGTTCAGCGTTCTTATATAGCGTACACCAAGATATCCGCCGGTAGTGTACAACATACCATTGTAGAAACGGATCTTACCAACAGCCGTATCGGCAGATTTAACAACAGCATTGGTAGCTGTATTTATTTTTACCAGTTTAGGACCTGCAGCACCATAATCGCCGGTACAACCTACATAAATATTCCCGGCATTGTCAGCAGCTACTGAGCCGGGATTAACACCTACTTTTATTTTCTGCACTTCTGTTAAGGACGTAAGATTGATCACAGACACGGTAGAATCCATTACAGGATTTAAGCCACCGGAGTTGGCAACATACAGTTTATCACCGGAAACTGCCATCTGCTCAGGATTAGGACCTACAGTAATGAATTTGTCAATGGACAGGGTTGCGGTATCAATTACAGCCACTGTACCGTCGTATGAAGAAACAAATACCTTGTCTTTGTAAGCAACTACATAACGTGGCTGCCGGGCAGCACCGGAACCTGTTTTAAAGTCAATTTTTTTAATACTTTTTGCAGTAGCAGCATTCGCAACTTCCAGGTAGCTGGATACATTCATTACAATGTACAGTTTACCACCATACAGGATCATATCATTACCTGTATCTCCCAAACCCGTGCCGCCGTTTGCAGCTGCATAAAAGTCGGTAGTGGCATTGTTGTTACTGAGTGCATAATAAGTAAGCGTGGTATTGTTGCTGTTGTACAATCCCTCATTCAATACATACAGCCCTGTGGTTACCCTGGGAATGTCGGTTGGCGTATCATCTTTCTGACAGGATGTAACTGACGTTGCCACGATAAGCGCAAATAAGAGCAGTTTGTTTGTTTTCATTGTGTAAAATTATAAGCTGTTTAATAGTAAACTGATTTTAAAGGAACGACCGGGCATAGGAAAATACCGAACAACATCATAGCGTTTATCGGCCAGGTTATTCAGCTCGGCTTTGATATGGGCTTTTACATTGTGCAATGTCAGACTGCGTGATACAAACACATCCTGTGTAGCCCAGCCCTGCAATTGATTGTAAGGATTATTGCCACCCATAGTATACCGGTTGCCGGAAAAAAGGGCACTGTATCCTGCGCTCCAGGATCTATAGGCCAGGGTAAGGATGCCCGAACCTGAATGATCGGGTGTGTAAGGTATCCTGTCCTTATATCCCTGCTCAGCAGGATCGGTTACATCAATGGCGCGTTGCCAGGTATAGGCAATGCGTGTAAACCATCTTAATGAATGCGAAATATTGCCATGCAGCTCTGTAGTAAGATCTATGCCGGTGATATGTACTTTACCCAGGTTGAGCATGGTCCACACAAAAAGATTTTTATTGGGCACTGCCACGATCTTGTCTTTGATGGTATTATAATAACCATCCACGCTGAGATTTACTTCTTTGACAGTGTTGGAGAACGATCTCGTAAATACTATGCCTGCATTGTATTGCTGTGCATATTCAGGACGTAAGGATGAATTGCCGATAAAGTTGTAATACAGATCATTGAACGTAGGCATCCGGAACACGTGTTTGTAAAAAGCCCGGAACATAAAAGGACTTTCTGCAGCAGGTTTAATGCTGAATGCCAATGATGGAGTGAATTTACTCCTGTCTACATGCCCGTTTTTCCTGGTATAGTCAAAAATACCGGTATATAACAATGAGCCATTCAGTTGCCAGTTGTTACGTACATAATTCAATGCAATATTATTCCACAATGATATGCGTGAAGGATCGGCAAAGTTCTGAAGGTCGGCCCGCAGGCTTGATGCTGCAATATCTGATGCAACAGCTATTTCAAAGTGCTCGCGGATACTGTGACTGATAGCTGCGCTGCCATACCATTCCTGCTGACGGTACTGATTATCAAGTCCACCCTGGTTATTCAGGTAGTCGGGATCGGTATAGCGTGTATAATTGTGCGTATACTTTGCATTTACCAATAGCGAAGTATTGCTGCGCCAGTTTTTGAGATAACGTGCCTGTGCATAATAATCATTGTTCCACAACTGCTGTACAGACCTGTCATTAAAAAAAACGATAGCGCCTGGCAAGCCTCTCTTAGATACATAACCGCCCAGCTTAACCTGTAGGGTAGCGCTGTCGGAGAACAAGTGCAGTATATTAGATTCGCCCTGGAATGATCTTACTTTTGAATTGCTGCGCCTGGTGTTTTCAGAAGAGCTGCCGTTGTTGATAAAAACAGGATAATCACCTTCGGATAATATGCCTTCGGTATTCAGGTTAAAAAAAGTTCTGTGTGATAGCCGGGTGCTGATACCGGCAGAAGGCTGCCACAGCCCAAACGAACCTGCACGTAAACCTGCCTGCCAGTGCGGGCGGGCCATATTGCTGATGCGGAATGCTTCCGTGTTGATAGCTAATATAGCTGTTGAACTATAACTCCTGGCCGGCAGGGGCAACTGCGGCATGCTTGCCTGGTATAGCTGTAGTGATTGTATAAAAGTGGACGAATACCTGCTGAGATCAATCTGGCCTGTTTGTGCATCAGATACCGGAACGCCATCGTACACAATGCCGGTTTGGGAAGCTCCAAGACTACGTACGGAGATCGTTTTCAATCCGCCAACACCACCATAATCTTTTACCAGCACCCCGGAAAAAAAACGCACGGCATCACCCACAGTAGGGGCATTGATCTGTTGCAGGCTCTCAATGCTGAGCGACTGTGCCGGTGTAACGGAGGTAAACGTATTTTGTTTTTTAGCACCAATCACTATAACATGCTCCAGCACACGGCTGGTGTCTTTTTGCTGCGCCAGTACAGAGCTGGTGCATTGCAACAGTAAACAGGTAAACAGGAAATAATATCGTTTCGGCACACGCATGGTATCTGGTTACAGTTCAGTTAGCAACCATTCACATTGCCATCGTGGAATTGAAACTGAAAACAAAAGCAGGAGAATGCCAGTTACGGCATTTGTTTCCCCAGCTTTTTTCCACGAAAGCTGTGAAGGGTAATTGTTATGGCAGGTCTTCTGGCTTGAAGCCCAACTTACCGGCCTTCCCATATCATTTATACATGAATACAGTGGCGTGAGAAATAAGTTGTTTCACCGTTGTGAGGCTTCTTACAGCTGCGGGACAGCTCCGGACTTTACCGGATTCCCTTTTAATCTGTTGAGCAAATGATTTGCTAACAGAACCGATAACGGCCGCAAATGTAGGGAATTTTATCATGAGCATTTACATGATAATTATGAAGTTATACCAGGTTACTAACAACCGGCAGTGTAGCGGGAGCTTTGAGGTGGTATGCAAATGATGGCTGAAAGCTATTGATATCCAGCCACTTTGTATGGAAACTACGCAGGGAAGGAGGAAGGTTGGCCTGATCAAAAAAGCCATCCCATGGGCGGATGGCAGGAGTCCTGGTATTTCAACTCCCCGTGTTCCCAGGAAAAATGCTATACATAGGAAAGGTTTATGGTACGCTTTTCCCCGGGCATCACAACAACAGCATATTTTACACACTGTCCGCAGCATCTTGCCGGCACAACATGCCTGGAAGACCTGTAGTATACTGCGGTTATTATAGCCGAGTGCTTAACCAAATAGCGTTTATATTATTATAGTAATACCAACGCCACTTATTTTATTATACTTGTTTCAGGTATTGCCTGGCAATAAGGCGTACAATAATATTATACTCAACCCCGATCAGCGAACTGATCTGAACGATCTCTTCAAAACTGAACTTTTCGGCCTTATTGATCAGGTCAGTCATACGACCAGTGTTTTTCACAAGATCGCGCGCAAGGACAGTTTTAGGAATATACTCAAAAATATCCCTGAACTCACCAATCATATTGGCTTCAATCATTTTTCTTACTTTATCGTATCGCGGATCCTTCGTCATGACATTGAAAAATAGATAGCTTAAAATATCGTGTTGGTACTGGTTGTTTTTGCTGTATCCCGACCTGTATGTTGTGCAGGTGTTTTTTGTAGTTGTAACGATAATGAGTAAATGATTTTATGAAAAAGTTAAATGCAATTACACATTACCAGGATACATACATGAAGTCATTACAGGTTGCAAAATATAATATTTATAGTATTCAAAAGAACGACGGTTCCACCTTTCTGCAATACGATTGTAGCTTTGTAAACTACAAAAAAATGAATGTGTTATTGAACTAACATTTATGTATACACTACAAATAGAATTTTTAAAACTACAACCAGTATCTCCATCAATACAATTGTAATTTCTGCAACAACAAACCTTACTGCGATCTTGTTTTTTAAGCATTACCATGTGTCCTTTTTAAACTACAAAACCTCTTTTTATTAATTACTGCAAACAGCAGCCGGCATTTTTTTAATTCTTTAAAACCCTTTGCTGTACAGTGTTTCCACGAATGATTATAGTTTATGATGATGCGTTTCTTTCAATGGGGAGAATTGAGAGGGGGAAAGCGCCGGAACAAAAATACTAAATATTTTAGTAATTTTGAAGGAGAAATTGTTCCACGTGTTGCTGCGAATTATAAACACTTGGGTGAATCCTCTTACACCCGGGTTGAGCAACTATAGATCAATACCATAATTATATTCTGTTACAATAGCTGAGAATTCCTGGCACATACCGGGCCGGGTGTACTATGTATGTATATCAATTGTAAGTCATATTTCAGTTTATTATATGGCACTTTTTCTACCAAAGAATTAGTAGCAACAGCCGTTGATAAAGGAGTAACCGCACTTGCACTGACCAATATCAACAGTACCTGTGATGCATGGGATTTTATACAATATTGTACAGAAGCCGGCATCAAACCGGTAGTAGGTGCTGAAATACGCAATGGTGATCAGTTGATGTATATTTTACTGGCAGCCAACCTGCAGGGTGTTACGGCTATTCATACTTTTCTATCACAGTATTTATCAGCTAAAAAAGATTTTCCGCCGGCAGCTATTGTTACACCATTCAGTAATGAGAATGATGGATTTGTCGTCTACCCTTTGGGTACAAAACCACCGGATCAACTACGTGCTAATGAGCGTATAGGCATCCTGTATGCAGAACTGACAAAGTTGCCGGGATCAGGATGGAAAGCACATGCAGATAAATTCATTATACGTCACCCGGTAACAATACAGAATAAAATTTATCACTCGCTGCATCGTTTATTACGCGCTGTCAATAAAAATACGTTGTTGTCAAAATTGCCCGCAGAAGCACAGGCTTCACCAGATGAAACATTTATCAGTCCTGCGGAGCTGCTGGAAAGATTTCGGCAATATCCTGACTTTGTTGTGAATACCTACAAGCTGCTGGATAGTTGTAATGTCTCTTTTGATTTTAAAGCAGATAAGAACAAACGGCATTTCAGTGCTTCCCCGGAAGATGATAAAATCCTGTTATCAAAACTGGCACGGGATGGTTTTATAAAACGTTATGGCAGAAAGAACAATGCGGCTGCTGCACGGCTTGAAAAGGAGCTGGCTATTATAGATGCACTGGGTTTCAATGCTTATTTCCTGATCAGTTGGGATATAATACGCTACGCACAGTTTAATGGTTTTTATCATGTAGGACGGGGCAGTGGTGCCAACTCAATAGTGGCTTATTGCCTGGGAATAACGGAAGTAGATCCTGTGGAATTGAACCTGTATTTTGAACGTTTTCTCAACCCGCACCGCACTTCGCCGCCCGATTTTGATATTGATTTTTCGTGGACGGACAGGGACCAGATCATTGATTATATCTTTTCACGTTACGGAAAAAAACATGTTGCCTTGCTGGGAGCGTATCCCACCTTTCAACGCGATGCTATTGTATTTCAATTGGGAAAAGTGTTTGGTCTGCCGCCTGATGAAATTAAAAATCTGCAACGCAGCATGCAGCCGCAGGATAATATCCAGCGTATGATATTACAGTACGGAAGGCTGATGAAAAACTTTCCAAGCAATCTTTCCCTGCATCCCTGTGGGGTACTGATTGCTGAAGCGCCTATACAACAGTATGCTACTTTATTTATGCCACCCAAAGGTTTTGCCACGGCGCAGATAGACATGTTTGTAGCGGAGAATATCAGTCTGAACAAGTTTGATATTCTCAGTCAGCGTGGACTGGGACATATACGCGAAGCGCAACGGCTCATCAAACAGAACAAAGGCATTACAGTCAATATCCATGAGTTTAAGAAGTTCCGCGAAGATGATGCGATCAAACAGCAGGTGCGTACGGGAAACACCATCGGCTGTTTTTATATTGAAAGTCCTTCAATGCGGCAGTTGCTGAAAAAGCTTCGTTGTGACGATTATGTAACAATGGTAGCAGCCAGTTCCATCATTCGTCCGGGAGTTACCCAATCCGGCATGATGCGTGAATATATTTACCGTTATCATAACCGCGATAAAATTGTATACCTGCATCCGTTGTTTGAGGAACATCTTTCTGAAACGTTTGGAGTAATGGTATTCCAGGAAGATGTGATCAAGATAGCGCACTACTTTGCCGGTCTTGATCTGGGAGAAGCGGATATACTGCGACGGGCCATGAGTGGCAAATACCGTTCGGGCAACCAGTTTCAATTGATACGCGAACGCTTTTTTGACGGCTGTAAACAAAAAGGGCATACAGAACAACTGGCTGCAGAAGTATGGCGGCAAATGGAAAGCTTTGCAGGGTATAGTTTTAATAAAGCACATTCGGCCAGTTTTGCCGTAGAAAGTTATATGAGCCTGTATCTGAAAACCTACTATCCCAAAGAGTTCATGGTAGCAGTGATCAACAATTTTGGCGGCTACTATTCACGTGAACTGTATTTTCTTGAGCTGCTGAAATGTGGTGCAGATATTCAACCGCCTTGTGTAAACAACAGTGATTATTATACCAGTATTGAAGGTGATATAGTATACACCGGTTTTGTGCATATACGCGGCATGCAGGATCAGTTGGCGGAAAAGTTACTGGAAGAAAGAAAGCAATACGGACCATACCTGCATTTACAGGATTTTATTGAACGTACCGGTGCAGGGCTTGAACAGCTTAGCCTGTTAATCAGTGTAGGGGCTTTCCGGTTTACAGGTAAAAGTAAAAAGCGTTTATTGTGGGAAGCGGGATTTCTGCAAAAAAATCATCAGCCTGTATTGCATGCTGCACCTGCCTTGTTCAAAGATGAACCGGTGAAATTTGAATTGCCCGAACTTACAGACACGCCGCTGGATGACCTGTATGATGAAATGGAAATACTGGGATTTACACTCCGCAATCCCTTTGACCTGGTAGATGATGATCCGCGGAAATATGTGGCAGCACGAGATGTTGCCCGGCATAAAGGCAAAACCATTACAGTACTGGTGTATTTTATTGCACGTAAACATGTGGTGACCAAAAACGATGACCAGATGTTTTTCGGATCATTTATAGATGCGTCGCTCGACTGGATTGATACGGTTCATTTTCCGGAAGTAGCGAAAAGATATCCTTTGCATACCAGTGGTTTTTACAGGATCACCGGTAAGGTAACGGAAGACTTTGGGGTATACAGCATAGAAACACAATCGCTGATAAGGGTAGGATATAAACAAAGAACATACAAAAACTTAGGATGATGTTTCTGAGCAATGACAGGCATATTGCACACATGGATCTCGACGCATTTTTTGTGTCGGTAGAACAGTTGCGGAACCCGAAACTGGCAGGTAAACCTTTGCTGATAGGAGGTAGCTGCGACAGGGGCGTAGTGGCAGCCTGTAGCTATGAGGCGCGAAAATTTGGTATACACAGTGCCATGCCCATGCGGACTGCCCTGCGTTTGTGCAAAGAAGCGATTGTGATCAAAAGCGATTTTGAAGCATATAGTAAATACTCGCACCTGGTAACGGATATCATTGGCGATGCAGTACCGGTTTTTGAAAAAGCATCCATTGACGAGTTTTATATTGATCTGACGGGAATGGATAAGTTTTTCGGATGCAGAAAGTTTACTGAAGAACTTAAAGGGAAGGTGTTAAAGGAAAGCGGGTTGCCGGTAAGCTATGGATTGGCTTCCAACAAACTGATCAGCAAGGTAGCTACCAACGAAGTAAAGCCCAACGGCCAGGTGGAAATACCGTTTGGAAGTGAAAAAAAATTCCTGGCACCGCTGAGTGTAATGAAGATACCGGGAGTAGGAAAAGAAACAGGCTATAAGCTGTTGAAGATGGGCGTGGAAACAGTAAAGGTGTTGAGTGAAATACCTATGCAGTTGCTGCAGAATATGATGGGGAAACCAGGTATTGATCTGTGGCGTAAGGCCAATGGTATTGACGAAACACCTGTAATACCGTATCACGAACAGAAAAGTATTTCCACGGAAAACACATTGCAGCAGGATACTATTGATGTGGAGTTGTTGCAAAGCCAGTTGGTGCGTATGACAGAAAAGATTGCCTTTGAACTGCGGTCGCAGAATAAACTCACGGGCTGTGTAACGGTAAAACTCCGGTATTCCAATTTTGAAACCTATACCAAACAGAGCAGCATACCATACACGGGTGCTGATCATGTTTTGTTGAAAGTGGTAAAGGAACTGTTTGCAAAACTGTACGACAAACGTTTGCTGGTACGGCTGATCGGCGTCCGTTTCACCAACCTGGTGCCGGGTAATTACCAGGTAAAGTTGTACGAGGATACACAGGAAATGATCAGCCTGTTCAAAGCCATTGATAGCGTTAAAAAGCAGTTCGGGGAAGGGATACTGGTAAGGGGAGGAGCCATGTATGGAGGCGGAAAGAAACAGTCATAACACAGAAAGGATCCTGTTTTGTTCATAAATACCCCCTGCTGGCGATAAAAGTTTTGCGGGAACCCGGAAGGTTTTTATTTTTGCAAAATCATTGATAAGTCAAGTATATGTCAACAATAAACCCTTCTTTGAAATTCCTGATGAACCTGCTGAAAGTGCAAACGCAGGTAGCCCGCCGGTTCGACAGGCTGAGTATACATGGTATCAGCTTTAGTGATTTTGCCATTCTTTACCTGTTGCAACAGGCCCCGGACCGCAAATTGCGTCGTATAGACCTGGCAGAAAAAACAGGACTTACTGCATCGGGCATTACGCGTATGCTGTTGCCTATGGAAAAAACAGGTTTGGTAGGACGTGAGGCCAATGAACGTGATGCGCGTGTGAGTTATGTAGTACTTACTGCTGCAGGCCGTACATTGTATGAAGATGCGCGGGAAACCGCCAATGCCGTTGCCAAAGAGATCGTTCCAACGGATTATATTAAAAATAACCAGCCCCTGACAGCACTGTTAAAACTGCTGGGTGGCAATATTGCTTAATAAATTACCTTATGTCATCCTTGCTTTCAACATATATATCGGCTGCCGGCATGGCGGCTGTGGAAACAGCACTTCAACAGGTTTGTGGTACTACTGACGTAACTGAAATAACACCACTTTCCGGTGGACTTTCCGCTGCATCGGTATATAAGATTGTTGTACATAACCAGGCGTATGTACTGAAAACAGATACGCCTTCGGAAACAGCAACGCTATCAGAAAACCTTACACTGGCAGCCGCAGCGGGTATTGCACCGCCGTTATTTTATCACAACGCAGCAACAGGTGTGTCTGTCAGCGGATTTATTGTACCGCAACCTGTACGTACAACATTTGTTCCGGATGTATTGGTAACAGAACTGGCAAAGACCATACAGGCCATTCATGCAATACCCGGCAACAAAGCAGGAGCGGATCTGAAGGAAACTATTGATGGATTGATAGCCGGGTTTAAACAATGCAATATTCTTTCAGGCCCGGTAGTGGATGAATGTTTTGCGTATTATGAACAGGTGCGTAATAAATATCCCTGGCAGGATAGTGACAGGGTATTCAGTCACAATGATCTTAATCCCAACAACATTTTATGCGATGGAAAAAAGATCTGGATCATTGACTGGGATGCAGCTTATTTAAACGACCGGTATATAGACCTTGCCAATACCGCTAATTTCTTTGTACATACAACGGCGCAGGAGCAATTGTTCCTGGATACTTATTTTGGACAAACAACCAGTGATCATCAGAAAGCGCGTTTTTATATCATGCAACAGGTCTGCAGAATTATATATGCTATGCTGATGTTCCGGATGGCTGCCGGCAGAAGGCCTGCAGCTTATGCCCATGATCAGCAGTTGGAAGGAGTGACCCTGCAGCAATTCATTGCATTAATGGGTTCAGGTAAGCTGGTACTGGATAGTTACGAAGGACAGTTTATGTATGGCAAGGCCTTACTGAATGAAGCTGTAGCCCAGATGCGTACACCACGTTTTGAAGCTGCACTTGTAAGCTTTTAAGTTATAAATTTTAAGTTATAGGTAATAGGTAGTCAGGAGTTTCGAGCAGAATACATCATGAAAAGGAAGACAACCTTCCGGATGGCTGAACCATGTTTAACAACCTGCAAAAGGTTGTCTTCCATTATGCTAGGATCATGAGCTTCGAGTGGCGGGCAAAACAGGTATAAGCAAATTAGGAGTTAGCTTTCAGCGAAATACAGGTTGCGTCTTAGCGTATTCTTTGCGTGCATCTTTCTTTCGGACTTTTCCCCCAACCATTAAACAATCAAACCATCCAGCCATTGGTAAATCCATTTTCAAATTCCCTGCCGTTTATGCCGGAAATGCCGTTTTTGTCTCCTTGTGCCTTAAATCTTGCCCCTTTACCTTATACCTTTTCCCCACCTTCCTGCATCTTTCCTGCGGTTTAAAGCGTACAAACTAAGGGTTTCGGTCTCTGGGTGATAAAAGAAAGGGTAAAGAAGGATAAGAGAAGAGTGCTGCCTGTATGGTATTATTCCGGGGAGTTGATCATTTCGACCGGAGCCGATAGAGAGTTTCGATATGACTAGGCATTGAATGAAGTGGCATTTACTCCGCAGGCAGTCATTTCGACGGGAGCCGATGTAGAGTTTCGGTATGACTAGGCATTGAATGAAGTGGCATTTACTCCGCGGGCGGTCATTTCGACCGGAGCCGGCAACAAGCTACATTGTCAGGAAATAGTGGCGCAGGGAGAAATCCGGAAGCCCGCATAACTAAGATCGTTGCATACAATACGGTTTGCAGCAAGTGCTGCTTTGAGATTTCTCACTTCGCAGCAGCAGTGTTGGCGATGGTGGTTACAACTGCTCGTTCGAAATGACCCGGTCGCTATGGGTGTAGTATACAGAACTGTTTGCAACTGATTGTTGTGTAAGCGTAGTGGTGCTTCGATTACAGAATCCCTGCATTTACTCCGCAGGCAGTCATTTCGACCGGAGCCGATAGAGAGTTTCGGTATGACTAGGCATTGAATGAAAGTGGCATTTACTCCGCAGGCGGTCATTTCGACGGGAGCCGATGTAGAGTTTCGGTATGACTAGGCATTGAATGAAGTGGCATTTACTCCGCGGGCGGTCATTTCGACCGGAGCCGGCAACAAGCTACATTGTCAGGAAATAATGGCGTAGGGAGAAATCCGGAAGCCCGCATAACTAAGATCGTTACATACAATACGGTTTGCAGCAAGTGCTGCTTTGAGATTTCTCACTTCGCAGCAGCAGTGTTGGCGATGGTGGTTACAACCGCTCGTTCGAAATGACCCGGTCGTTATGGGTGTAGTATACAGAACTGTTTGCAACTGATTGTTGTGTAAGGGTAGTGGCGCTTCGATTACAGGGCCCCTGCATTTACTCCGCAGGCAGTCATTTCGACCGGAGCCGATAGAGAGTTTCGGTATGGCTGGGCATTGAATGAAGTGACATTTACTCCGCGGGCAGTCATTTCGACCGAAGCCGGCAAGAAGCTACATTGTCAGGAAATAGTGGCGCAGGGAGAAATCCGGAAGCCCGAGTAGCCAAGACCGTTGCATGCAATACGGTTTGCAGCAAGTGCTGCTTTGAGATTTCTCACTTTGCAGCAGCAGTGTTGGCGATGGTGGTTACAACTGCTTGTTCGAAATGACCCGGTCGCTATGGGTGTAGTATACATAACTGTTTGCAACTGATTGTTGTGTAAGCGTAGTGGTGCTTCGATTATTTACTCCGCGGGCAGTCATTTCGACGGGAGCCGATAGAGAGTTTCGGTATGGCTAGGCATTGAATGAAAGTGGCATTTACTCCGCAGGCGGTCATTTCGACCGGAGCCGGCAAGAAGCTACATTGTCAGGAAATAGTGGCGCAGGGAGAAATCCGGAAGCCCGCGTAGCCAAGACCGTTGCATGCAATACGGTTTGCAGCAAGTGCTGCTTTGAGATTTCTCACTTCGCAGCAGCAGTGTTGGCGATGGTGGTTACAACCGCTCGTTCGAAATGACCCGGTCGCTATGGGTGTAGTATACAGAACTGTTTGCAACTGATTGTTGTGTAAGGGTAGTAGTGCTTCGATTATTTACTCCGCGGGCAGTCATCTCGACCGAAGGGAGAGATCCGAACGCCGTACAACCGGCAGCTAACGCTTAGTAGCAAACACTACGACAGACCTTGCTGCGGCCCCTGTTCAGTAACACTTCTATGGATATTGCCCCATTCAGACATACCTGGATGAAGGTTTTGGCGTGTTATTTATGTGTAGCAAAATGTCATACTGTTGATCATATATTAAATTTCGATTAAATGAAATCTAAATAAAAACACTTATCGTATTGTAATATGCACAACATTGTATCGTTAAAGAATTTTAAAGGTTAAAGGCTCAAAGTATGCACCCCATCTATGATCGGCTCTCGCGGATTGGTTTCCTGTCGCGCAGTTATACGTTTAAATTCCTCTTTGTAGCATTTTTGGGTATTCACATTCCCCTGATAGGATTGATCATTTTTATACTGTTTCATCCCGGTACAATCAGCACAGGAGTGGTGCTGCTACTGACTTTACTACTGACACTTGCTGCCACTTCCATTACATTATTTGTATTGAATGCACTGCTGGCGCCTTTGCGGCAGAGCAGGCAGGCATTGGATGATTATCTTTCCCAGGGAAGTTTACCGGAATTGCCTGTTCACTATACAGATGAGGCGGGGCAACTGATGCAGCATATACAGCTTACACTTACAGACCTGAATAGTCTGCTGGAAGAAAAGAAAGATCTTACAGCATTGCTCTCGCACGACCTGCGGATACCCTTACGCAATGTGCAGACCTTTGCGGAGATCATGCAACAACAGCGGCTCAGCGAAGAAGAGGTGCGGCAAATGGCAGGGATTATTATGGATTCAACCAGAGAACAGCAACAATTGCTGGGCAATGTTCTGGAGATTCTGCAGATGGATTACCTGTTCAAAAGCGGGTTGGAGCGTCAGTCGTTCTCTGTGCTGGACCTTATCAGTGATAGTTTGCTGAGTATTGCACCGGCGGCGGAAGCCAAAAATATCAGGATCACCACCATGCTGCAATACAGCGGGGCAGTGGAGGTAGAACCGGAATTGTTTAAACAGGTATTGCGTAACCTGCTGAGCAATGCTATTAAGTTCTCACACCAGGGATCGGCTATACAGGTATCGGTATACCGGTTAGAGGGAAGGACCCACATAGATGTGACAGATGAGGGGATTGGCTTTGACGCAGCGCTGGCTGAAACGTTGTTTGACCGTTTTACACCATCAGGACGTAAGGGAACAGCGGGAGAACCTACGGTGGGCATAGGACTGTATCTTTCGCGGAAGATCATACAGCACCAGCGGGGCAGCTTATATGCGCATAGTAAAGGAGCAGGGAAAGGGGCTACGTTCACGATCTCGCTGAACTGATGAAACGGTAAAAAATGTACATGTAAATGATATTGAGGAGATAATAAGGCAATCTTTTTCGGGATAATCAAAAAATCACTTGTGTTCAAACGGAAGATTCATTACCTTTGCCGTCCTTCAGAATTACCGGACCGGTAGCTCAGCTGGATAGAGCAGCTGCCTTCTAAGCAGCAGGCCATTGGTTCGAATCCAAT